>NZ_QTZJ01000001.1:0-1144905 GCF_003462625.1 Roseburia sp. OM03-7AC | reverse complement strand
GTTGGCAAATCCGCACACGAAAGTCCTTGCTGTGATGTGGAGCGAACCAAAGTAGCGAAGCATGCGGACCGGCTGCCGAGAAAAGCCGCTATTGTGCCATATGTGCCCGTACCGTAAACCGACACAGGTGGATGAGGAGAGAATCCTAAGGCCGACGGAAGAAGTATTGTTAAGGAACTCGGCAAAATGACCCCGTAACTTCGGGAGAAGGGGTGCCTGAGAAATCAGGCCGCAGAGAATAGGCTCAAGCAACTGTTTAGCAAAAACACAGGTCTATGCAAAACCGAAAGGTGAAGTATATGGGCTGACGCCTGCCCGGTGCTGGAAGGTTAAGAGGAGAGGTTAGCGCAAGCGAAGCTTTGAATTTAAGCCCCAGTAAACGGCGGCCGTAACTATAACGGTCCTAAGGTAGCGAAATTCCTTGTCGGGTAAGTTCCGACCCGCACGAAAGGCGTAATGATTTGAGCACTGTCTCGACAATACATCCGGTGAAATTGAAGTACCAGTGAAGATGCTGGTTACCCGCGCCAGGACGGAAAGACCCCATGGAGCTTTACTCCAGTTTGGTACTGGGATTCGGTACTGCATGTACAGGATAGGTGGGAGACGAAGAAGTTAGGACGCCAGTCTTAACAGAGTCGCTGTTGGGATACCACCCTTGCAGTATTGGGTTTCTAACCAGCCGCTGTGAACCAGCGGTGGGACAATGCCAGGCGGGGAGTTTGACTGGGGCGGTCGCCTCCGAAAGGGTATCGGAGGCGCTCAAAGGTTCCCTCAGAATGGTCGGAAACCATTTAAAGAGTGCAAAGGCAGAAGGGAGCTTGACTGCGACACCGACGGGTGGAGCAGGTACGAAAGTAGGACTTAGTGATCCGGTGGCATAAAGTGGGATTGCCATCGCTCAACGGATAAAAGCTACCCTGGGGATAACAGGCTTATCACTCCCAAGAGTTCACATCGACGGAGTGGTTTGGCACCTCGATGTCGGCTCATCGCATCCTGGGGCTGTAGCAGGTCCCAAGGGTTGGGCTGTTCGCCCATTAAAGCGGTACGCGAGCTGGGTTCAGAACGTCGTGAGACAGTTCGGTCCCTATCCGGCGCGGGCGTAGGATATCTGAGGGGAGCTGGCCTTAGTACGAGAGGACCGGGCTGGACGGACCACTGGTGCATCAGCTGGATACCAAATCCATAGCTGGGTAGCCAAGTCCGGAAGGGATAAACGCTGAAGGCATCTAAGCGTGAAGCCCCCCCCAAGATGAGATGTCCCTGTCTATAAGACAGTAAGACCCCTGAAAGAGTATCAGGTAGATAGGGCAGAGGTGGAAGCACGGTAACGTGTGGAGCTGACTGTTACTAATCGGTCGAGGGCTTGACCAAAAAGCAGTAAGATGGTAGGACGGATGAAGAGATGTGGAGCAGATTTATCTGCGGAAACAGCTCTTAAGCCGGACGAACATTTGCCTGCAAATGACATCGAAAATGCGAAGCATTTGAGATGACCATCTTAGAAATAAAGTTTTCGGATTCCTGTATGAAGTTTTGAAGGTATGTTACAAAACAAACCTATTGTGACGTACTTGTACGTCATTTTAGCATATAGGGGTGTAGTTCATCGGTAGAATAAGAGTCTCCAAAACTCCAGAGGAGGGTTCGATTCCTTCCACCCCTGTTCTTAAATAGAAAGTATATTTTATACTTTCTTTTTTTTACTTTACAGGAAATTGCTTTCCTGTAAAGTAAAAAACGCCCTGCGAGGATGCACACTGCGGCGTATAAGGTAGATGTCGCAAGCGACCGCCGCAGGCGTGAGAATGTGCCAAGGCACATTCTTTGTTATGCGAGTAGCGAGAAACTCGCAAAGCGTGTTTCTCGTAGTTGTGCCAGGTATTCGTAAGAAGCTACTGGCAGACTTAGCATGAATTCACAAACAGCTATTAGCAGTAAATTTTGTATAAAAAAGAAAAGTGGTATAAAATAGACAAAGAGTGTTAAAATCTAAGAGAAAGTAATGAAAGAGAAGTTTTATAAAGGGTAGTCTGCTGACATAGAAGAAAATATGTGATGAATGAAAACAGGATTGTGAGGAAGGGAGCTGTAAGAGAAATGAACAGGTATTGGTTGCATGCGGCATCAGGAGAACTTTCTTTAGCAAGGGATAATGGGAAAAATATAGAAAAGGAATCAGAACCGCAGATAATACTATTAAATATGGAAGAATTTCAGCAATTAGAAGGAAATTATCCGCATCGAAAGAATCTGATTAGCAGCATGCGTTTTATCCGCTATAGCAAAGTAGAGGCATTTCATGAATGTGTACAGGGGATTATACATGTACCAAAACAGGGAAGTAAAAAGGAAAAAGAGTTTTCCTTTGGCTTTTATCTCTTTGAAAATAAACTATTTTTAATAGAAGAAGATGAGGAATTACAGGAAATATTGGCAAAGGTCAAAAATGATATGTTTGATGGCTGCACACTTCATATGGTGTTGCTCTTTATTTGTAATGCATTAATTGACAATGATATTCTTTATCTGCAAAAGATAGAGGAAAATTTGGAGAAGGTAGAGGATGTTGTAATTAAGAGGATACCGGAGCATTTTAATGAAGTAATTATGCGTTATCGGAAGCAGCTTTCAGAGAGCCGGGCATATTATGAACAGTTGATGAATATGGGAGATTTCATGCAGATGTATATGAACCGGGAGTCTTTAGTAGAAGAGGAACAGGGCTGGGAACGCTATATGAATCGTGTGGAACGGCTGCATAATTACGTAGAGACAATCCGCGAGTATTTACAGCAAATCCGTGAAATGTATCAGACGCAGATTGATATTCACCAGAACCGGATTATGAGTATTCTGACCATTGTAACAACTCTCTTTTTGCCATTGACACTAATTACAGGCTGGTATGGAATGAATTTTCCGGGAATGCCGGAATTTCAATGGAAATATGGTTATCTGGCAGTAATCGGAGTGTCCGTTCTTCTTATTATTATAGAGATAGTATATTTCAAGAAAAAGCAGATCTGGATATCTTCGAAAGACGTAATATAATGAGTGATACAATCACGTTATAATACACAAAATGTCCACTTATATGGAAAACCGCTGAATGTACGGAAAAAAGTGCAATAGTAAGTATTATGTAAATGTTATGTGTGGAAAGAAGTTTAGGAATAATGATGGAATTTGGAGCTTTTTTGAAGACTTTTGAAGGAATGCGAGGCTTATTACCTTATTTTTTGACACAAAAATTTGTGAAAAACGATAAAAAATATTGACTGAGTAAAAAAAAACTTGTAAATGTGACTAAAGTACCATAAAAAACGACAAAATGTGACAGGCAAACTAATTTTGGTAAGACCAAAATGGAGAAAAACAGAAAAATTTATTGTGTAAAATGCTCATAAAATTCATATACTAAGATGGTAAGCGAAAATTGACAAAAAAAAGAAATGGTGTCATAATGCTCAAGAATCAAAAGTAAATCAGTTTATTTTTTTGAGGATGGTGAAAAAAATGAATGAAAAGAAAATCAAATTAGCTGGCACAGAAGAGGTTAGAGACTTTGTACGTGAGGCAGGAAAATGTGATTTTGACATTGATATTTCATACAATAGAGTAATAATTGACGCAAAGTCTTTTCTTGGAGTATTAAGTCTAGATCTGAATCGAGAGCTTACTGTTAAGTATGGCGGACATGATATGAACTTTGAGAATGTATTAAGCAAGTATGCAACTGCTTAAATGATGGCACAGGTTTTCTGGCAGCCAGAAAATACAGGTTCATAAGGTAAGAAGAAATACCGGGTAGCGGACAATTTGGATATTGTCTTTTCTATCTGGTATTTTTTTGTTATTATGAAATGAGAGTACGTTTCAATTCCTTTAAAGTCTGCTAGAAAAATGAGATTTTTCAAAAATTGATAAATAGAAAAAATAGTGAATAGCATAAATAGAAATAAGTATAAGATGGGATGAAAAGGGGTGACAGCGGAATGGAACGTGAGCAGATAAGAATATCGGTACGAAATCTGGTGGAGTTTATCTTGCGTTCCGGAGACATTGATAACCGCAGAGCCAGTCTTGATACGATGGAAGCCATGCAGGCGGGCAGCAGACTCCATCGGAAGATTCAAAAGAAGATGGGAAGCACTTACCATGCCGAGGTTCCTTTAAATATTATCATTGAGGAAGAAAATTATGAGCTTGGAATCTGGGGACGGGCAGACGGCATTATAATAGAAGAAACAGTTACCATTGATGAGATAAAAGGCGTATATTTAAGCCTTGACTTATTGGAAAAACCCGTAAAGGTACATCTGGCACAGGCAAAGTGCTATGCGTACATATATGGAATCCAGAATGATTTACAGAAAATCAATGTTCAGATGACATATGGAAATCTCGATACCGGAGATTTAAAATATTTTTCTTATGAATATAGTATGCAGCAGCTGCAGGAATGGTTTTCAGATTTGATTTTAAAATATAAGAAATGGGCGGATTTTCAGTATGAGTGGCGGAAGAAACGGCAGGCATCCATTAAGGAACTGGCATTTCCGTTTCCGTACCGGGAGGGACAGAAGGAGTTGGCTGCCGGGGTTTACCGTACGATAGCCAGAAAAAAGAATCTGTTTATTCAGGCACCCACCGGAGTAGGCAAGACCATTTCTACATTATATCCGGCAATCAAAGCGGTGGGAGAAGGATTAGGTGATAAGATTTTTTACTTAACTGCCAAGACTGTTACCGCAAATGTGGCAAAAGAGACCCTTGGCATTTTATGTGAAAAGGGTTATCGGGCAAAAAGTGTGCAGATTACAGCGAAAGAAAAATTATGCCCTTGTGAGGAAGTGGACTGTAATCCCGTAAGCTGCCCTTATGCAAAGGGGCATTTTGACCGGGTAAATGATGCGGTTTACGATTTATTACAGAAAGAAAATAATATGACAAGAGAAGTTTTGCAGGCACATGCAAAAGAATATCAGGTCTGCCCGTTTGAAATGTGTCTGGACACGGCAACCTGGGCGGATAATATTATCTGTGATTATAATTATGTCTTTGACCCGAATGTGTATCTAAAGCGTTTTTTCGCAGATGGCATCAAGGGTGATTATATCTTTCTGGTGGATGAGGCACACAATCTTGTGGAACGTGGACGGGAGATGTATAGTGCCGCCCTTGTCAAAGAGGATATTCTTGCGGCGCGGAAAATTATGAAGCCAAGAAGCTCTGCCATTGAGAAGGAACTGAGCAAATGCAATAAGCTGATGTTAGAATATAAGAGAGAATGCGAAACCTATCAGATTTACGAAAGCATTCCGAATCTCATTTTCTCCTGTATGCGTCTTGCAGCAAAAATCGAAGAATATATGCAGAAGAATCCGGAGTTCCCGGGGCGGGATGTGGTTCTTGATTTCTATTTTGAATTGCGCAATTTCTTGAATATCTATGAGCGTGTGGATGAGCATTATGTAATTTACGGGCAGCATGATGAAGAGGGCAGATTTGTCATAAAGCTTTTTTGCGTGGATCCGTCCTTTAATCTGCAGGAGTGTCTGGATAAGGGAAATGCTACGATTTTCTTCTCGGCAACGCTGCTGCCGGTTCAGTATTATAAGGAGCTTTTGACGAATAAAACGGATAATTATGCGGTTTATGCCAGGACAACATTTTCTCAGGATAAGAGACTTTTGTTAATCGGAAATGATGTCAGCAGTAAATATACCAGAAGAACACCGGAAGAATACGGAAGGATTGCAGATTATATTTATCGTACAATAAAGAAGAAAAAGGGCAATTATATGGTGTTTTTCCCATCCTATCTTTTCCTGAAAAAAGTGCATGAGGCATTTGAACTGCGGATGGATGAAACAATTACCTGCATCTGTCAGGAATCCGGCATGCGGGAAGAGGAAAGAGAAGCTTTCTTAGAAGCATTTCAGGAGGAAAAAGAAGAGTCCCTGGTGGCATTTTGTGTTATGGGCGGCATCTTTGGAGAAGGAATTGACTTAAAGAGGGAGCAGTTGATTGGCGCAATTATCGTAGGAACCGGTCTGCCGCAGATTAGCAATGAGCGGGAAATTTTAAAAGAGTATTATGATAAGAAAGAGGGCATGGGATTCGACTATGCCTATCGGTATCCGGGAATGAATAAGGTACTTCAGGCAGCGGGACGTGTTATCCGGACTGCAGAAGACGTGGGAATTATCGAGCTTTTGGATGAACGCTTTCTGCAGAATGATTATCAGCGGCTGTTCCCAAGAGAGTGGGAACAGCGGAGTGTGTGCCAACTTTCCAATCTGGAAGAAAAGCTGACAACCTTCTGGGAGGAAATGCATTTATAATGTCGGCAGCAGGTTTAAGAATTCTTCCGTAGAAGTAAGAATCGGAAGATTCGGATTGACGGAGACGGCAAGCTGTCTTCGCGGAAGAGGTTCTAAGGTTTTTAAGATAAACAAATCTTTGGATTCATGTTTTAAACAGTAGTCCGGAATGCAGGCAATGCCAAGACCGATGCGGGCAAGGTCAATCAGAAGGTCATTACTGCTCAGTTCAATTTCCGGAATCAGCTCCAACTGATGGGAGAGGAAGAGATTGTGCATGAATTCGCTGGTGGTACTCTTGTTATCGAGCATCAGCAGAGGATATTTTGTTAAATCCCGGAAACTTAATTCCTGTTGTTTTAAATTAAAGTAGGATGGATTCGCAATAAATACATCCGTAAAATCCAGTACCATTTTGCGGATGTAGGATTGATTTAATCGTACATTCGGGCAGTTGGTAACGGCAATATCGACTTTTCCCTGCTCTAAGAGGTCAACGCAGCCAAGAGAGGTTGCATTGGTAACCTTGATGGGAACGCTGGGAAATTTTTTATGAAATTCTTTTAAATAAGGTACTAAAAAATAGCGGCAGATAGTATCGCTGGCAGCAATATGAAGCTGACCCAATCCAAGAGTATTGGACTCTAAGAGCTGGTTTTCCCCGCGGGCGATGAGATTCATGGCAGGTTCAATGTGTTTTAACAGAACCTGTCCTGCCGGAGTAAGCTGGACTTTCTTGGTGCTCCGGATAAAAAGCGGCTGCTCTAATTTCTTTTCTAAGGTCTTGATGGACTGGCTTACTGCAGACTGGGAAATGTAAAGCTGCTTGCTGGCTTCCGAGAAGCTTAAGGAAGTAGCAACGTGGTAGAATACTTTATATAATTCGTAATTAATATCCATAATGGCTCCTTTATCATATCAGAATGCATATCTTACATATTTTCCTTTATTATAAGTGACGCTTATAACTGTGTCAACATTAGTAACTCTTATAAATAAAATTAAATATATTAATTGTTCTTATTCATAATGCCGTGCTATAATGAGCATAAGAAAGTAAACATTCAGGAGGTAGAAGATGAGTAAGGTAAGAAGAGTGTATGTAGAGAAAAAAGACGCTTACGCAGTACGCGCCAAAGAGTTACATGCAGAGATTAAGAGTTATCTTGGAATCAGCGCAGTAGATAAGGTACGTGTCCTGATTCGTTATGATATTGAAAACATTTCCGATGATGTATATAAAAGAGCAGTTCAGACTGTATTTTCAGAGCCGCCGGTAGATGATGTCTATGAAGAGAATTTTGAAATGGGGGATGGAAAAGTATTTTCCGTTGAATTCCTTCCGGGACAGTTCGACCAGAGAGCAGATTCTGCAGAGCAGTGTGTGAAGCTTTTAAAAGAGGATGAAGAGCCGGTTATCCGTACCGCAACAACGTATGTTATTTACGGAGATATCAACGCTGAGCAGTTAGAGGCAATCAAGCATCACTGCATCAACCCGGTAGATTCCAGAGAGACCGGCATGGAGAAGCCTGAGACTTTGGTAACAGAGTTCCCGGAGCCTGCAGATGTTAAGATTATGACTGGATTTAAGGATATGCCGGAGCAGGAATTAAAAGCACTCTATGATTCCCTTGGACTGGCTATGACATTCAAGGATTTCTTACATATTCAGAACTATTTCCATGGAGAAGAAGATAGAGACCCATCCATGACCGAGATTCGTGTGCTGGATACCTACTGGTCAGACCATTGCCGTCATACCACATTTTCTACCGAACTGAAAAATGTTGCATTTGAAGATGGTTTTTACAAAGAGCCAATGGAAAAGACATATGAGGATTATCTTGATACACATAAGAAAATGTATGAGGGTAGAGATGACAAATTTGTCTGCTTAATGGACATTGCATTAATGGCAATGAAGCGTCTGAAAAAAGAAGGAAAATTACAGGATCAGGAAGAGTCCGATGAGATTAATGCCTGCTCTATCGTAGTGCCTGTTGAAGTAGATGGCAAGACAGAAGAATGGCTTGTAAACTTTAAAAATGAGACCCACAACCACCCAACCGAAATCGAGCCGTTTGGTGGAGCTGCAACCTGTCTTGGTGGAGCAATCCGTGACCCGTTGTCAGGACGTACCTATGTATATCAGGCAATGCGTGTAACCGGAGCTGCTGACCCTACCGTATCTGTAAAAGATACCATGGAAGGAAAGCTTCCTCAGAAGAAACTGGTTCGCGGCGCAGCACAGGGATACAGTTCCTATGGTAACCAGATTGGACTTGCTACTGGATATGTCAAAGAAGTATATCATCCGGATTATGTTGCTAAGAGAATGGAAATCGGAGCCGTTATGGGAGCAGCACCTCGTCGTGCCGTTCAGAGACTGACTTCTGATCCGGGAGATATTATTATCCTCTTAGGCGGACGTACCGGACGTGATGGCTGCGGTGGAGCAACCGGTTCCTCTAAAGCACACAATACAGAATCCATTGATACCTGTGGAGCAGAGGTTCAGAAAGGTAACCCACCTACCGAACGTAAGATTCAGAGACTTTTCCGCAGAGAAGAAGTTGCCCACATTATTAAGAAATGTAATGACTTTGGTGCCGGTGGAGTGTCCGTAGCAATCGGAGAGCTTGCAGACGGATTACAGGTTGATTTGGATAAAGTACCTAAGAAATATGCTGGACTGGACGGAACAGAACTTGCTATTTCCGAGTCTCAGGAGCGTATGGCAGTTGTTGTTGCACCGGAAGATGCACAGCAGTTCTTAGATTATGCAAAAGAAGAAAACTTAGAGGCTGTGAAAGTTGCCGTTGTAACCGAAGAGCCAAGATTAGTATTATCCTGGAGAGGAAAAGAAATTGTAAATCTTTCCAGAGCATTCTTAGACACCAACGGAGCACATCAGGAGACTGATGTAAAGGTAGAGCTTCCGGTAAAAGAAGAGAATTATTTAAATAAAATCGGCACAAAGGCTGTAGAAGAAGCAGTTGCAGCAGGCGATATGAAAGCTGCATGGTTAAATGAATTAAAAGACCTTAACGTATGTTCCCAGAAGGGTCTCGTAGAAATGTTTGATGGTTCTATCGGAGCAGGCAGTGTATACATGCCATATGGTGGAAAATATCAGTTGACCGAGACACAGAGTATGGTTGCAAAACTTCCGGTTATGAATGGAAAATGCGATACAGTAACCATGATGAGTTACGGATTTGATCCATATTTATCTTCATGGAGCCCATACCATGGAGCAGCTTATGCAGTATTAGAGTCTGTTTCCCGTATCGTAACAGCCGGTGGTGATTTCCACAAGATTCGTTTCACATTCCAGGAATACTTCCGCAGAATGTCGGAGGAGCCAAGTCGTTGGAGCCAGCCATTTGCAGCACTGCTTGGTGCTTATAATGCGCAGATTGGTTTCGGACTTCCATCCATCGGTGGAAAGGACTCCATGTCCGGTTCCTTCAATGAAATTGATGTACCGCCAACACTGGTATCCTTTGCAGTTGATGTAGCAAAAGAAAAAGATGTTATCACACCGGAGCTTAAGAAAGAAAATGATAAGCTGATGTTATTTACCATCGAAAAAGATGCTTATGATATGCCGGATTACGCACAGGTTATGAAGCTTTATGATGCAATTCATGAGATGACTGAGACAGGCGTTATCGTAGCAGCTTATGCATTAGACGGAAAAGGTCTTGCAGCAGCAGTCAGCAAGATGGCATTTGGTAATAAACTTGGCGTTACTGTAAATGTAGATGTAACAAAAGAAACATTATTTGCATCGGGCTTTGGAAATATCGTAGCAGAAGTTCCGGAAAATAAAGTTGTAAAAGCACAGGAAATCCTTGCAGCAGCAGGCCTTGCAGCGAACGGAGCTGTTGTGGGTGCAGTAAATGACAGCAAGAACTTTATCTATGGTGATATGAGCATTTCCATGGATGAAGCAATCGAAGCATGGGGACAGACTTTAGAGAAAGTATTCCCAACCAGAGCAACCACCGGAACAGAAGAAGTGAAGAGCGGACTTTACGATACAAAAGACATTTATGTCTGCAAGCACAAAGTTGCCCGCCCACATGTATTTATTCCGGTATTCCCGGGAACCAACTGCGAGTACGACAGTGCGAAAGCATTTGAAAATGCAGGTGCAGATGTAACCGTAAAGGTATTTAAGAACTTAAATGCAGAAGACATCCGTGATTCTGTTGATGTATTTGTAAAAGCAATTGATGAAGCACAGATTATCATGTTCCCTGGTGGATTCTCCGCAGGAGATGAACCGGAAGGCTCAGCAAAATTCTTTGCAACAGCATTCCGTAATGAGAAGATGAAAGAAGCTGTAAACAAGCTTTTAAATGAGCGTGACGGTCTTGCACTTGGTATCTGTAACGGATTCCAGGCACTGATTAAATTAGGTCTGGTTCCTTACGGCAAGATTACACACCAGAGACCGGATTCACCGACTCTGACCTACAATACCATCGGACGTCATATTTCCAAGATGGTATATACCAAGGTAGTGACCAACAAGTCCCCATGGTTAGCACAGGCTGAGCTTGGCGGCGTATACTGTAACCCGGCATCTCATGGAGAAGGACGTTTCGTTGCTCCGAAGGAGTGGTTAGACAAGCTCTTTGAGAATGGTCAGGTGGCAACCCAGTATGTAAACGAAGCCGGTGTTCCAACCATGGATGAAGAGTGGAACGTAAACGGTTCTTACATGGCAATCGAAGGTATCACCAGTCCGGACGGACGTGTCCTTGGTAAGATGGCACATGCAGAGCGTCGTGGAGAGTCTGTTGCAGTCAACATTTACGGCGAGCAGGATATGAAGCTGTTCGAAAGTGGAGTAGCATACTTCAAATAAAAAATAGGAATAAAGAAGAGCAAGACCTTGTAGATAGGAGAAATCCTTTCTGCAAGGTCTTTTTTTAGTAGAAGATGGTAAGTACATGAAACATTAAAAATTGTGGTGAGCAGGAGGAAGCGGCGAATCGTTTCGCAGAAGATAGTCTGATTCCGAAAGGGTATTATCAGGAATTTATAAGACAGGGTGAATTTGATTTACAGGCTATTAAGAAATTTGCAAATAAAATAAATCGTGATCCAGGTATTGTATTAGGAAGACTTCAGAAGGATAAGAAAATAGATTATAACGACTATACGATGAATACTTTACGACATAAATATAAAGTATGTACAAAGTTCTAGCGTATACAACGAGCGGTTCTGTTAAAAGCAGAACCGCTCGATTGCGTATGCAACACCATCTTCTTCATTAGAAAGGGAAATGAAATCAGCCGAATCTTTTAAGAGCTGTTGCGCATTTCCCATGGCAACGCCAATGCCGGCAGCTTTGACGATATCGAGATCATTTTCGCTGTCACCTACCGCCATGGTATCTTCCATGGAAATGTGGAGGTAATCACAGAGGAATTTAAGTCCTTTGGATTTGGCAATGCCGCATCTGGTAACTTCTAAGTTATGAAAACCGCCGGACACATAAGTGACTTCCGGGAAGGTGTCTAAGATTTCTTTTGTTTTTTCTCTTGTGGTATAGCTTCCATCTGCATCCGGTGCAAAGTTTAAAGTCAGTTTTGAAACACAAAGTTTATGTTCTTCGATATAAGCAGCTAAGTCAGTAATCGTCTTCCGGGTGGTCTGGATATATTTTTTTAAGGAATCCGGAATATCTAATAGGTTGGTAAGCTCGCTGGTGGAAAACTGGGTATAGCCGTCACCATTGATAAAGGCATCGATATGAAGAGACTGCGTATAGAGCTTGCGTAACAGCCGGACACTTAAATCGGTATCCATGCTTTCATCTAAGAGCAGTTCCTTTTCCGGGACGCGGTATACCGCAGAACCGTTGGCAGTAATGGCATATTGGATGCCAAGCTCCTTCATTTCATCCACAGGAAGACCGATATAAGGCCGGCCGGTGGAGATAATAACGGTAATCCCGTTTTCTACGGCTTTTCGAATCATTTCTTTATTATAAGAGGTAATGACACCGTCTTTATTATAGAGGGTGCCATCGATGTCTAAGGCAATTAGCTTTACTGAATTCATCAAGTGTACTCCTTTGTATTTGAAAATATCATTGTCAATGAATAACAGTGTAGCACAGAAAATGAAAAAAGCAACTCACCGGATTAAATTTATATTTTTAAGTTGCAGGAAAAGGAGCTTACATATATAATTAGTAGGAATTCAAATGTAAGATAAACTGGAGCATACTATGAATATAAAAGAATATATCAAAGAACAAAGACTGATAACCGATGGTGCCATGGGCACTTATTATGAGGAAAAATACAGCGAAGATACCGTGATTGCAGAAAAGGAGAATCTCAAGAATCCGGAGCAGATTAAGGAGATTCATTTAGAATATCTGCGTGCGGGAGCAAGGCTGATCCGTACCAATACATTTGCAGCAAATACCATGTTTCTTGCAGATATGCAGGAAGTAAAAGAGACAGTCCGGGCGGGCTATGAGATTGCAAAGGAAGCAGTAACCGCATTTCAGGCAGAAAATGGAAAAGAGATTCCGGTATTTATCGGAGCAGATTTAGGACCGATTTATGATCTTGACCATCAGGACTATGACAATGTGTTACAGGAGTACAAAGAAATTTGTGACACCTTCCTTTCTTGTGGCGCAGACTGTTTTGTATTTGAGACACAGAGTGACTTTACCTATATTGAGCCGGTGACGGCATATATCAAAGAAAAATCAGACGCATTTATTCTGGTGCAGTTTGCGTTTGACAAAAGTGGATACACCCGCTCAGGTCTCTCCATGCAACGTGTGGCAGTAGAAGCTTCCGAGATGGAAAATGTGGATGCCTATGGATTTAACTGTGAACTGGACAGTACCCACATGTATCAGTTTATGAAGAACCTGAAGTTCTCCAGTGACAAATTCGTATCAGCACTTCCAAATGCAGGGTACCCATATACTTTGCGGGGAAAGACAATTTATTCCAATAATGCATCTTATTATGCAGAAAAAATGAAGGATATTGCAGCCCTTGGCACCGATATTTTAGGTGGCTGCTGTGGAACCACACCGGAATATATTGCTTTGCTTTCTGGCGAGTTACAGGATGTGCCGAAGGCAGCAAAGAAAATTGAAAATGTAGTAACGCAGGAGGTTACAAGAACTCCATCTATTTTTGAAGAGAAGCTTTCCCGTGGGGAGAAGGCTTATATTGTAGAATTGGACCCGCCATTTTCCGAGGATGCATCCAAGGTTATGAAAGGAGCAGAAGATTTAAGAAAATGTAATGTGGATCTGATTACCCTTTCCGATTCCCCAATGGCGCGGGCGAGAATGGATGCCGGACAGCTGGCAGTGAAAATCCAGCAGAAGACCGGTGTGGCAGTAATGCCACATATCAGCTGCCGTGACCGCAATGTGATTGCGTTGCGGGCAGGTCTTTTAGGCATGCATATGAATGATGTCCGCCATTTCCTGATTGTGACCGGAGACCCGGTTTCAAGGGCAGACCGCGAAAGAGTGACTTCTGTTTTTGATTTCAATTCCATCAAACTGATGCAGTATGTTAAGGAAATGAATTTAGAAGTTTTTGCACAGGAGCCGGTTTATTATGGTGGTGCACTGAATTATCATGGCGCCAATCCGGATGCGATTATTGAACGGATGAAGCGTAAAGCGGAAGCAGGATGCGGTTATTTCCTGACACAGCCGGTATATACCGAGGAAGATGTGGAAAGACTGACTTATATCAAAGAACACATTGACACCAAAATCATGTGCGGTATTATGCCGCTGGTAAGCTATAAGAATGCAATGTTTGTGAAAAATGAGATGCCGGGCATCCATGTTTCCGATGAAATTGTAAACCGGTATCGGGAAGATATGACAAGAGAAGAGGCAGAAGAAGTGGCAATTGAATTATCTGTTGAAATCGCAGCAAAATTATATGATATTGCAGACGGATTTTATTTTATGACACCATTTAACCGGACGGGCTTAATTGCGAGAATTATTGAGGCAATCCGACAGGAGGAAGAACGCAGATGACAAGAGAGGAATTTAAAGAATTAGTAAAAAATGGACCGGTTATCTTAGATGGTGCAACCGGAAGCAATCTTCAGAATGCAGGAATGCCGGTAGGAGTCTGCCCGGAGCAGTGGATTTTAGAGCATCCACAGACCATGATAGATTTGCAGCGGGCTTATGTGGAGGCTGGAACACAGATTCTTTTGGCACCGACCTTTACTGCAAACCGCATTAAATTAGAAGAATATGGACTGGCAGATAAGCTGGTAGAGATGAACCAGCAATTAGTTGCCATTTCCAAAGAGGCAGCAGGCGGAAAAGCGCTGGTAGCCGGTGATATTACCATGACCGGTCAGCAGCTTTATCCGATGGGTGAATTGCAGTTTGAAGAACTGGTAGATATTTATAAAGAACAGGTCAAAGTTGTGGCAGATGCGGGAGCAGACTTATTTATCATTGAGACCATGATGAGTCTGCAGGAAACAAGAGCCGCTGTGCTGGCAATCCGTGAAACCTGTGATTTGCCGATTATGGCAAGTATGACTTATAACGAGGATGGCAGAAGCTTGTATGGAACAGATCCGGTAACTGCGGTAGTTACGTTGCAGAGCCTGGGTGCAGATGCAGTTGGAATGAACTGCTCCACAGGACCAGAGGAAATGTTAGAGCCGATTCGCCAGACTGTAGAATATGCCTATGTTCCTGTTTTGGCAAAGCCAAATGCCGGATTACCGGAATTAGAGGATGGTGTAACGGTATACAAGACCACACCGGAAGAATTTGCGGAAGTTGGTGCAAAATTAGTCGAAGAAGGCGTTTCGATTATTGGTGGATGCTGTGGAACGACCCCGGCACATATCAAAGCATTGGCAGATAAAGTAAAACCAATGGGAATCCATCATGTGGAAGCACCAAGACGAAGAGTGCTTACTTCCGAGCGTAAGACGGTAGAAATTGATTTGAACGGACCATTTATGGTAATTGGTGAGCGGATTAATCCGACCGGAAAGAAGAAATTGCAGGCAGAGCTTCGGGAAGGCAGCCTTAATATGGTTCGTGATATGGCACGGGCACAGGAAGAAAATGGTGCAGCCATTCTGGATGTCAATATGGGTATGAATGGAATTGATGAGAAACAGATGATGTTAAATACCATTCATGAGGTTACTTATACAGTGGATTGTCCGCTTTGTATCGATTCATCCCATGTGGATATTATTGAAGCAGCACTTCGTATTTATCCGGGACGAGCTTTGATTAACTCTATTTCCTTAGAAAAAGAGAAATTCGAAAAATTGCTTCCGATTGCAAAGAAATATGGAGCAATGTTTATTTTGCTTCCGCTTTCTGACGAGGGACTTCCAAAAGACGCAGAAGAGAAGCGGCAGATTGTCCGTACCATTTTAGATGCAGCCTTAAAAATCGGTCTTCATAAAGAAGATATTATCGTGGACGGACTGGTAGCAACGGTAGGTGCCAATCCGCTGGCAGCATTGGAATGTTTTGATACCATCCAGTATTGTAAGGATGAATTGAGCCTTGCCACAGCCTGTGGACTTTCCAATATTTCCTTCGGTCTGCCAGAACGTATTTATGTAAACAGTGCATTTCTTACCATGGCAATTGCAAAAGGACTTACGATGGCAATTGCAAATCCATCCCAGGATTTATTAATGAATGCGGCAGTGGCTTCGGATATGCTTTTACATAAAGAAGGTTCCGATATCCGCTATATCAATCGGATGAACCAGCGGGCACAGAAGGAAGCTCCGGCAACCGATAACGCAGCTTCGGCAGGCACTTTAGAGCCGGCAAATCCGGTATTTGACTGTGTATTAAAGGGAAATAAGGGCAATATTTTAAAAGAAGTAGATAAAGCTTTGGCAGCAGGAGAAGAACCGGGAGCGATTATTAATGGACAGTTGATTCCTGCCATTAATGAAGTAGGTGTCCTTTTTGACAAGCAGATTTATTTCCTGCCGCAGCTGATTTCCAGTGCGCAGACCATGCAGCATGCCATTGAATACTTGGAGCCAATGCTTTCCAAAGATAAGGACGCAGAGCCAAAGGCAACCATTATTATTGCAACCGTAGAAGGTGACATACACGATATCGGTAAGAATCTGGTAGCACTGATGCTCCGTAACTATGGTTATCGTGTCTTAGACCTTGGCAAGGATGTGGCAGCGGATATTATTGTGGATACAGCGTTAAAAGAAAATGCCCAGATTATCGGACTTTCTGCCCTGATGACCACTACCATGATGCGTATGAAGGATGTGGTAGAACTGGCAAAAGAGCGCGGCTGCAATAGCAAGATTATCGTCGGTGGCGCAGCAATTACACAGAGCTTTGCAGATGAAATCGGTGCAGATGGCTATTCCCCGGATGCAGCTGATTGTGTAAAACTGGTAGAGCGTCTGCTGGAAGAAATGTAAATTTTTATTTTGGGAGGTTTTTGATATGGTAAAGATAATTTCAGATAGTACCTGTGATTTATCTGAAGAACTGGTAAAACGTTATGATATTACCATTCTTCCGCTTCACATTTTATTAGGTGACGAAGAATATCTGGATGGAGTAAATATTACTCCGCAGGAGATTTTTGACTGGTCGGATGAACACAAGACCACTCCAAAGACTTCAGCACCATCTGCAGAGCAGGCAGTAGAATTGTTAAAGCCTTATGTAGAAAAAGGTCAGGAGGTTATCTGTTTTGCCATTGCATCCGGGATGTCTTCTTCCATGAATGTGATGCGTCTTGCAGCGGAAGAACTGGAGGCAGAAAATCTGGTTACAGTAATTGATTCTGCAAACCTTTCTACCGGTATCGGACTTCTTGTCATAGAAGCAGCCGAAATGGCACAGCAGGGAAAGGGTGCAGCAGAGATTGCTGCACGCATGGAAGAATTAAAGCCTCTGGTTCGGGCAAGCTTTGTGGTAGACACCTTAACCTATCTTTATCGTGGTGGCAGATGCAGCGGACTTGCTGCATTAGCAGGAGGTGCGTTAAAACTTCATCCCCGCATCAGTGTGGAAGATGGTAAAATGGGACCGGGAAAGAAATACCGTGGCAATATGGAAAAGGTTGTACTTTCTTATGTAAAGGATATGGAAGAAGCACTTAAGAATGCTCGCCCGGAACGCGTATTTATCACTCATTCCGGCAGTGCCCCGGAAATCGTAGATAAGGTACGGGCTTATCTCAATGACCTGCATGTCTTTCATGAAATTTTAGAGACCAGAGCGGGTGGTGTAGTATCCAGCCACTGTGGACCGGGAACACTGGGCGTCTTGTTTATTGCGAAGGAGTAGGGAGAAGGAGAGATGTATGATTTGCAAAGGTATTTCATAAGGCAGGTATCCGGCAGCTTGACAGAATTATTGGAGTAATTTTGAATCTTGAAATATTTTCAAAAATTTTAAATATTTCAAAAATATTTTTGAAAAAGTGCTTGACTTCACTATTCCTATATAGTATACTAGCAAAGCGGGTTGCAGATGAGTAACCCGCAGGAATATGGGATCTTAGCTCAGCTGGGAGAGCATCTGCCTTACAAGCAGAGGGTCACAGGTTCGAGCCCTGTAGGTCCCATTCCAAAACAAATAATTGAATATGGCGGAATAGCTCAGTTGGCTAGAGCACACGGTTCATACCCGTGGTGTCGAGAGTTCAAATCTCCCTTCCGCTACTGAAAAAGAATCTTGCAGATGCAGGATTCTTTTTTTGCGAGTAGCAAGAAAAAATCTGGCATCAGGAAAGAACTGCAGGTGAGAATTTCTTGTAAATCCCTTACCGGCCTGTTTTCCTATTTAAAAATAGCTTATGGCTCCTGAAAAAGTCCAATCTCAGGCGGATAGTAACTAAAGATAAAAAACAGAATTGCAAGAATTACAAGGCAGGTAAGTAGCAGTCCACTGCGGTTGGCAAGTTTGCGGTTATCTTTCAGAAACCATCCGGTAAGAAAGACACCCAGAACACTGATGTAGAAAATTGCAATATCAATCGCCATGACAGAGAAGCCCAGCACACCGGTGTATGTGTAGAAGAGAATTGGAATCAATGCCAACCCAACCAGCGTCCCAATGGAGAGTGCTACTGGAATCGGACTTTGTTCCGGCAGTTTGAAAAAGAGAAAAAGCACAAGAACCAGCATTGGAAAGAAAAGGAGCTTCATGTGCTCCCAGGTGGATTCATTCCATGGTGCAAAAAGCCGTACGATGGAATTGTTACCGGACCATTCATAGACGAAATGTAATAGGGATCCAATCACAGACACAAAGAGGAAACCCCAGATAAAAAGTTTTTTAGAATTCATAAAAATACCTCCTGAAACTATAGTATGATGCAAAACAGAAAATAATATGAAAAAAGAAATCTATAAACAGCTATCAGAAAATACCTCCAGTGTGGTATAATGTCCGTAAGCATTGAGCAGTGCCAAAAAACAAGAAAAATCCAGATTGGCTGCTTGCAGACAAAACTGGATTTTCCTTGTTTTTGATAGGGCGAAAGCCCGAGAGCGGGAAGGTGCGAAGTAGCTTCCCACGTGCACTGCGGAGCTGGACCGAGATAGGGCGAAAGCCCGAGAGCGGGAAGATGCGAAGCAGCTTCCTGCGTGCACTGCGGAACTGGACCAAGATAGGGCGAAAGCCCGAGAGCGGGAAGATGCATGGCAGCTTCCCGCATGCACTGCGGAGCTGGACTGAGATAGGGCGGAAGCAGAGAGCCGAAAAGTTGAAAAGAAAAAAAGAAAGCAGGTAATCACATGCGAGTAGGAATGGGATATGATGTTCATAAATTAGTAGAAGGAAGAAAATTAATCATAGGCGGAGTGGAGATACCGCACAGTCTTGGCTTGCTGGGACATTCGGATGCAGATGTATTGTTACATGCCATCATGGATGCGTTGCTGGGGGCAGCGGCTTTAGGAGATATCGGAAAGCATTTTCCGGATACAGACCCGGCATATGAGGGGATTTCCAGTATAAAATTATTGGAAGAAGTGGGACAGCTTTTAGAGAAAGAGAATTATGTCATTGATAATATCGATGCTACGATTATTGCCCAGAAGCCAAAGATGCGTCCACACATTGAGAAGATGGAAGAAAATATTGCACAGGCATTGAAGATAGACGTCAGTCAGGTAAATGTAAAGGCAACCACAGAGGAAGGGCTTGGCTTTACCGGAAGCGAAGATGGAATCAGCTCCCAGGCAATCTGTGCTATCTCAAGTATCTATGAAAACAGCATAGCAGTGGGAGGCAGTGAACGAAATTGTGCAGGCTGCCCGGGATGCGGAAAATAACTTTTCTATTGACAAAATGGCAATTCGTGCATAAACTAGTAGCGTAAAAAGAATTTAAAAATGATTCAGAAATGAATTGATAAATGCAGTGAACGGAAAGAGTAGTATACATGCGTGAATAAAAGAGAGAGACGGTCATCGGCTGAAAGCAGTCTTGATTCCAAAGTATATGAAGTGCATCCGGAAGCAGTCCCGGTGAAAGCAAGTAGCCAGGAACGAATAGCACACGTTACGTGTATTGAGGGAAAGCAGCAATGCTTTACTTAGAGTGGAACCGCGGAATAACTTCGTCTCTATATTTATATAGAGACGATTTTTTACTTTATAGGAAATTGCTTTTCTGTAAAGTAAAAAATCGCTCCGCGAGAAAAATTGCAGGCTTGCATGCATAAAGGAAAGAATCTATACAGTGAACAGGAGGCTGTAATCATGGGTTTTATAAAAGAATTAAAAGAGGAATTTGAGATTATCAAGGAGCGTGATCCGGCATTAAAATCTCCAATGGAGGTTTTGCTTTATCCGTCATTTCGTGTTATGCTTAGTTATAGGCGTGCACATAAGCATTACCTGAAGGGACATTTCTTCCGGGCAAGATATATTTCGCAGAAAGCAGCAAGAAAAACCGGAATTGAGATACATCCGGGCGCAGTAATTGGAAAAGGATTCTTTATCGACCATGGTACCGGCGTTATCATCGGAGAGACATCAATTATCGGAGATAATGTAACCTTATATCAGGGTGTAACTTTGGGCGGAACCGGTAAGGAAACCGGAAAACGTCATCCGACCTTAGAGGATAATGTAATGGTAAGTGCCGGAGCAAAAATCATCGGTTCCTTTACCGTAGGAGAGAATTCGAAAATCGGCGCCGGAAGTGTGGTAATTGAAGAGGTGCCGCCAAATTGTACCGTAGTTGGTGTTCCGGGACGAATTGTAAAACGTAACAATGTAAAAATTCCGCGCAGCGATATGGATCAGTGCAATCTGCCGGACCCGGTACAGGAAGACATCAATGTATTGCAGCGGGAAAATTCAGAATTATGCAACCGTATCATTGATATGGAAAAAGAGATAAAAGCATTGAAGCAGGAAGTAGAGAAGAATTAAATAAGTAATTCCAGGAACGATGGAGGATAACATGGAGAACAACGTAAAGATTTTTAATACCCTTACAAGAAAAATAGAGACTTTTGTGCCAAACGAAGATGGCAAAGTGAAAATGTATACCTGCGGACCAACCGTATATCATTTTGCACATATCGGAAATCTGCGCAGCTATATTATGGAAGATGTATTAGAGAAAACACTTCGCTATGCAGGTTATGATGTAAAGCGTGTCATGAACATAACAGACGTAGGACATCTTTCCAGTGATGCAGATACCGGTGAGGATAAAATGTTAAAGGGCGCAAAGCGTGAGCACAAGACCGTTATGGAGATTGCAAAGTATTATACCGATGCATTCTTTTCCGATTGCTCCAAATTAAATATCAAACGTCCGGATGTGGTAGAGCCGGCAACCAATTGTATCCCGGAATTTATTCATATGATAGAGGTACTTTTAGAGAAAGGCTATGCATATATTGCCGGAGAAAATGTATATTTTGATACATCAAAATTAGATGATTATTATGTATTCTCCAGCCAGAGCGAAAAAGAGCTGATGGTAGGTGTCCGTGATGACGTATCTGAGGATGAAAATAAGCGCAACAAGAGTGATTTTGTATTGTGGTTTACCAAGTCCAAATTCGATAACCAGGAACTGAAATGGGATAGTCCATGGGGCGTTGGTTATCCGGGCTGGCATATCGAGTGCTCCTGCATCAGCATGAAGCATTTAGGTGAATATATGGATATTCACTGCGGCGGTGTGGATAATATTTTCCCACATCATACCAATGAGATTGCACAGAGTGAAGCATATCTGGGACACAAATGGTGTAATTACTGGTTCCATGTGCATCATCTGAATGATAAATCAGGAAAAATGAGTAAATCCAAGGGAGATTTCCTGACCGTTTCCTTATTGGAAGAAAAAGGTTATCTGCCGCTGGTATATCGTATGTTCTGTCTGCAGTCCCATTACAGAAAGCCATTGGAATTCTCTTATGAAGTAATGGATAATATGGAAAATTCCTATGTAAAGCTTCGTAAGACCATTGCAAAACTGGATGCGTCTACAGAAGTAGAGCAGGATAAATTTGATGCATACAAAGAGAAATTCCTGCAGGCATTAGAGGATGATTTAAATACTTCCATGGCACTGACTGTAGTATATGAAGTATTGAAAGCCGATATGACCGATGCAACCAAGCTTGCACTGGTAAAAGATTTTGATTATGTATTATCTCTTGATTTAGCAGCGGGAGAAGCAGCAAATCCTGCCGATGAAATCGATGCAGATTTAGAAGCATATGTATTAGAAAAAATCGAAGAGCGTAAGGCTGCAAAGAAAGAAAAAGATTTTGCCAAAGCAGACGCAATTCGTAATGAACTTTTGGAAAAAGGAATTGTCTTAGAGGATACCAGAGAGGGTGTAAAATGGAAAAAGGCATAGATTCCCATATCAAAGAATATTTTGACCTGCCAAAGGTGGATGTAGCAACCTACTCCCCTTTGGCACTTGCCTACATAGGAGATGGCATTTATGACCTTGTCATAAGAAGCATTGTAGTTGGAAAAGGCAATACCAAGGCATCCCGTCTGCATCAGACCACCAGCCATCTGGTGAAAGCACATGCACAGGCAACGATGATGGAGACACTGACTCCAATGCTTACGGAAGACGAAACGGAAATTTACCGCAGAGGCAGAAATGCCAAGTCTCCGACCATGGCAAAAAACGCAACTATGTCAGATTATCGCCGTGCCACCGGCTTTGAAGCATTGATGGGCTATTTATATCTGACGGATCAGTTTGAGCGGATTTTGGAATTGGCGAAAGAAGCAATCAGACACTATAATGTGAAGACCGGAAAGAATGATCTGGCAGGAGGAAAGTAGAATGGAAGAAATGCAGATGGAAAACACACAGGCGGAAAGCACGAAGATAGAAGGAAGAAATGCAGTTTTAGAAGCATTTCGTTCCGGGAAAACCATAGACAAGCTGTTTGTATTAGATGGCTGTAAAGACGGTCCCATTCAGACCATTTTAAGAGAAGCGAAAAAACATGATACGCTGGTACAGTTTGTGGCAAAAGAGCGTTTAGAGCAGTTGTCAGAGACGAAGAAGCATCAGGGTGTCATTGCCATGGCAGCAGCATTTTCCTATGCAACGGTAGAAGATATTTTAGAAAATGCCAGAAAGAAAAATGAAGCACCATTTGTCATTTTGCTGGATAATATTGAAGATCCGCACAATTTGGGTGCAATTATCCGTACTGCCAATCTGGCAGGTGCCCATGGCGTCATTATTCCAAAGCGCCGTGCAGTGGGACTGACCGCTACCGTAGCAAAGGCTTCTGCAGGAGCCATTTATTATACACCGGTAGCAAAGGTAACCAATCTTACCAATACCATCCGGGAACTAAAGGAGCAGGGCATGTGGTTTGTCTGTGCAGATATGGGTGGCACAACCATGTATGATCTGGATTTAAAAGGTTCTATCGGACTGGTTATCGGAAATGAAGGAGAAGGTGTCAGCAAATTAGTAAAAGAAAACTGTGACTTTGTGGCATCGATTCCAATGAAGGGAGATATTGACTCCTTAAATGCATCGGTAGCAACAGGTGTTTTAGCTTATGAAATTGTAAGACAGAGATTAAGTTAACAGGAGAGAGAGATGCAATCTTATCAGAATATGAGTGATGAGGAATTAATTGCAGCACTTCGTAGTGGTGAAAAAGAAATTACAGATTATCTGATGGACAAATACAAGAGTCTGGTTAAGAAAAAAGCAAAAGCACTTTATCTCATTGGTGGTGAGACGGACGATTTGATTCAGGAGGGAATGATTGGTCTGTTTAAAGCTGTCCGGGATTATCAGCCGGATAAAGACAGCAGCTTTTTTCATTTTGCAGACCTTTGTATTGCAAGGCAGATGTATACAGCGGTGGAGGCTTCCAATCGGAAAAAGCATGCACCGCTCAATTCGTATGTACCACTTTATGCAGATAGTGAGGATTCGGAAGGCAGGAATCTGGCGGATGTGTTAGAGACTATAGATGAGGCGAATCCGGAGAATTTATTTATCAGTCAGGAAGACCGGGAAGATTTCAAGCGGAAAGTAAATGAAACTTTAAGCAAAATGGAACAGGAAGTGTTGTCGTATTATCTGCAGGGCTTTCGCTATGAGCAGATTGCAGAAGCTATGGGAAAAGAGCCGAAGGCTGTGGATAATGCGTTGCAGCGTTTAAAGAAGAAGTTGAAAGGGAAGTAACAGCATGAAAAATATCATTCACATTTTTCGTAAGGACGTAAGAGGACTTTGCAGGAATTTTTTCGCACTGGTCATTGCAATTGGATTGTGTTTTATTCCATCTTTGTATGCATGGTTTAATATTTATTCCAACGAGGATCCTTATGCCAACACCGGAAATATCTATATTGCAGTGGCATCTGAAGATGAAGGAATGAAATTAGAGGATGGCACAACCGTCAACATGGGTGTTCAGGTGATTGAGCAGTTGAAGGAGAATAAATCCATAGGCTGGCAGTTTGTAGACAGCTCTGATGAAGCAATCAGTGGAGTAGAAAGTGGAAAATATTATGCGGCAGTAGTTATTGGTGACCGCTTTTCCGAGAGCATGTTCAGCATCTTTTCTGAAGGACTGGAGAATCCGACCATTACATATTATGAGAATGAGAAGAAAAATGCCATTGCAACGAAAATTACCGATACTGCAGTGAGCACATTAAAGTCCAGTATCAATGAGACATTTCTTGAGACAGCGGCAAGTGCCATGTTTGCCCAGATGGATAATCTTTCTGAGAAAATAAGTGAAGATGGCGGTGTGGATGGATTCCGCCAGAAATTAGAGCAGCTCAGCCAGAATTTAAAGGACTATGATGCCATGATAGACAGCTTCCTGTCCGGAAATGAAGAACTGAGCGCAGGGATTGATGAAGCCAATTCCAGTGTGTCAAAGGTGGAAGATAAAATTGATTCAGCTGTAAATTCCCTAAATGGAACAAAGACACAATTAGACAGTACGGATACTACACTTTCAGATTTTTCCAAGAATGTGGAGACAACCTTAACGGATATTGAGAATTCTTTGAATAAGATTTCAACGGATATTACCAATGCCGGACTGGGAGATTCTGCCAAGAAGACAACTGAAAGTATTGAGACAACAACGGATGATATTAAGACTTTAAATGACCAGTTGCAGTCGCTTTATGGAGCAATCAGTGGACTCAAGACAGATGAGAGCTTTACGGACGAGCAGAAAACGGATATGGATGATGTGATGTCACAGATTGATGCGTTGAAGCAGGATGCAGAAGAAATGCAGAAGCTTTTAGAGACACTGATGCCGGACAATGCATCAGATGCAGTAAAAGATGCGGTAGATACTGTGACAGGCGGAATGAATACAGCATTGTCTACCTGCAGCAAGACCATTGAAAATATGAAGAATGTATACACCAATAATCTGGTGCCTGGAGTATCCGGAATATTGGATACGGCATCCCAGATACTGGTCAATGTAACCAATCTTTTGAATAATCTGAATAATACATTAGGTGACATGGAAACCATTTTCGATGGAACCTTAGATATGGTAGATGCTACAGATGAAAGCTTTACACAGATTCAGACATTGCTGAAGACCTGTGATACAAAGATAGAAGAGGCAATCAGCAAGCTGAATGAAGCATCGGAAGATGAACAGATGCAGATTATCATGGAACTTTTGGGCGGCGATCCGGAATCCTATGGTAAATTCTTTGCACAGCCGGTAAAAGTGGAGACAAAGCAGGTTTATGAGATTAAAAATTATGGTTCTGCGGTTGCACCATTTTATACAACACTGGCACTCTGGGTAGGCGGTATTGTACTGGTGGCACTGATTAAGGTAAAGGCATCCGAAAAGGATTTGACGAATCCGAAGCGTTATCAGCTTTTCCTTGGAAGATATCTCATTTTCTTTGTGAT
This sequence comes from Roseburia sp. OM03-7AC, assembly GCF_003462625.1. Lineage (NCBI taxonomy): Bacteria > Bacillati > Bacillota > Clostridia > Lachnospirales > Lachnospiraceae > Roseburia > Roseburia sp. OM03-7AC. The sequence goes on along the minus strand of NZ_QTZJ01000001.1, from coordinate 1,119,120 downwards.
GGGACAGATACAGGCATTGATTATTGTGCTGGGTAATATTTATCTGCTGCATTGCCAGGTGAAGAATCCGGTATTGTTCTGGTTTGCGGCGTCGCTGACGAGCTTTACCTTTACGCTGTTAATTTATGCACTGACACTTTCCTTTGGAGATATCGGAAAAGCACTGGTGGTTGTAATGGTCGTTATCCAGATTGCAGGTTCCGGTGGAACATATCCGATTGAGATATTGCCGGAATTTTACCGGCGGGTATATATTTTCTTCCCATTCCCATATGCCATTAATGCCATGCGTGAAACCATTGGCGGCATGTATGGCGGAACCTATGAGAAGAATCTGGCAGAGCTTCTGATTTTCGCAGCAGCGGCATTGTTAATCGGACTGATGATTCGCATACCATTTATGGGTATCAATCATTTCGTAGAAAAGCGAATGAAAGATACGAAGATGATGTAAGAGAGCAGGTGAAGAGCAGATGGAAAAGAAAGAAGATTATGAAAAGCTTTATGACATGCTTTTAGGCTATGAGCAGGAGATTCATAAGAAGAACCAGAAACGTATCCGCATCGGATTGCGGTGCCTTATCATTATTCCACTGATTTTCCTGGCATTGTTATTCTGGACAGAAAGCTCAAAAATTGTATTTTTGATTCTGTGGATTGTATCGCTGTTTATTCTGGCAGGATATTTAATTTTCGTAGAATATTCGGACTATAAATTACAGGAAAAATTAAATGAGATTTCTAACCGGGAGCAACAGGAGAGAGATGCACTGATTGGCGATGGAATTGCCCAGGTAGAAGAACGGATTCGTACCGTACTTCAGACGGCAGAGCAGGAACTTTTAACGGATAGCACAAAGGAGTAGCAGAGGGATAACACATGAAAAATATTTTTAGAATCTTTTACCGGGATTTTAAGAGAGTCAGCACAAATGTGGTAGCAGTGGTTATTGTAATAGGTCTTTCTATTATTCCGTCACTGTACGCATGGTTTAATATATTGTCCAACTGGGACCCGTATGGACCGGAATCTACATCAAATCTTAAGATAGCAGTATATTCCGCAGATGAGGGAATTGACATGGGAGGTCTGTCTTTAAATATCGGAGACAGCGTCATTGATGCCCTGAAAGCCAATCAGACTATGGGCTGGCAGTTTACTGATACCATGGATGAAGCAACCGACGGTGTATACAGCAGTGAATATTATGCGGCACTGATTATTCCGGAGGATTTCTCCGAGAAAATGATAAGCTTCCTTAACGGAGAAGTACAGAATCCGCAGATTATTTATTATGAAAATGAGAAGAAAAATGCCATTGCACCAAAGATTACATCCAAGGCAAAAACGGCAGTGCAGGAACAGGTTAATGCAACCTTTGTCAGCACTCTGGCAGAAGTCATGTTAAAGGTAAATGATGTCATGGTAGAAAATGGAATGGATTCCGGCTCTATGATGAATCTTTTCCTGACACAGCTTAATGATTTAAGCGGAGATTTGGACGGCTATATTGCATTGCTGAATTCTTTTGTCAGCATTACCAATTCGGCATCCAGCCTGATTGATACGACACAGGTTATGCTGCCGAATCTGAATACGATGGTAGATGATGGTTCGAATACGGTAAATACCATGCAGGGAGCATTGAATTCCGGCAGCCTTAATGCCAGTGCTTTGGCTGAGGTTATTTCAGCAAATCTTAATACAGCAGCCGACAGCCTTGACAACATCAATACGCTGATACAGAATGCCTTAGATCAGTTGGATAACTATGGTGATTTATCTTCCGGCGGACTGCAGAGCGCAATTAATATGATGCCGCTGATCCGTCAGTTATTTGAAAACAGTGTGGCAGACTGGAAGGATGATGAAAGTGTTTCCGGTCAGATTGCAGAAATCGAAGCACAGTTAGATAAAATTGAAGCAGATTTAAACAGTGTCCAGAATAATGTCACAGATTTAAATACTGCAAAGGATACTTTAAACACTGAAATATCTACCGAAATAACTTCCTGTAAGACCAAAATAAAAGCTTTAAAAGATACGTTTGACTATTCGGTAAAAGGTCAGCTGGAGACAACCATTCAGTCCATGCAGGGGTCACTGAATCAGACACAGGCAATTTTAAATGGTGTCGATGGAGATTTTGATGAAGTATCGGAAGTATTGGATGCTTATAGTGAAACCCTCGATAAGGGAAATGAAAGCTTAAGTGATTCACTGGCAGCAGCACAGGAAATGAAGACCGGACTTGACAGTGTGATTACAAGTCTCAGTGCTCTGGAAATCAGTGACCAGTATCAGGCTTTGATGAAAATCTTAGAGACCGACCCGACTTTGTTAGGAGATTTCTTATCTTCTCCGGTCAATATGGAGACGAAAGAGATTTATCCGATTTCCAATTATGGTTCGGCAATGTCACCGTTCTATACAGTACTGGCATTGTGGGTAGGTGCGTTGATTCTGGTGGCAATCATTCATGTAAAGGTACTTCCGGATGAGAAAATACCGGATGCAAAACCTTACCAGAAATTCTTTGGAAGATATATTACATTCTTCCTGATTGGACAGGTGCAGGCATTGATTACTGCACTGGGAGATTTATTTTATATTAAGATACAATGCCATAACCCGTTCTTATTCTGGCTTGCCTGCGCATGCTGCAGCTTTGTATTTACCTTATTTATGTACGCATTAACGGTAGCCTTTGAAAATGTCGGAGAGGCTTTGGCGGTAGTCATTATGGTTATCCAGGTAGCAGGAGCAGGCGGTTCCTTCCCAATCGAAGTACTGCCGGCAATCTATCAGCGGATTTACCGTTTCTTCCCATTCCCTTATGGAATGGATGCACTCCGGGAGACTATCGGTGGTATGTATGGAATGACTTATTGGAAATGCATTGGCATCTTAGGCATCTATATTATAATCTCACTTCTGATTGGACTTGTAATTGCAATTCCGTTCCGGAAGTTAAATATGAAGATTGAGCATAGCAAAGAAAAATCTGACATTATGCTGTAGAAAAGTATTGACAATCATAGCTCTCTATAGTATAGTATTACAAGTCGGGATTAGTTCCGACAGAATTGCTGGCATGGCTCAGTCGGTAGAGCGTCGCATTGGTAGTGCGGAGGTCACGGGTCCGATTCCCGTTGCCAGCTTAACAGGAAAAAAGGCTGTAATCCTTGATAAATCAAGGGTTACAGCCTTTTTGGTTGCAGGCATCCGTAAGAAGCTGCCAGTGGCAGGTTCAAAGGAAATTACAAAAGTAGAGAAAGATTTAATAATTTGGTTAGACACATGTGGGATAGCTTCGACTACAATATGGGGAATATGCAATATGCTGAAGACGGACGAGGAAATCAGGGAATTAGGTCGGTTTTCACTGGATATTCCAGAGGAAATGTATCGGAACAATCCGAGCGAAGCGGAGGAGCAGATACTGGCAAAAGCATTGCAGATAACACAGAATAGAAAAATAGAATGATAAATGTCAATAAATACAAAAAGGTTAAATCTTTCACTTCAAAAAGTGACCTAGCGGATAAAACTGCTTAAGGGTTACAGCTTAGCTCTAATTTTTTGGATAAGGGCGTCCTGCAGTACCTGCGAAAAATTAATATTGAGTGAGATAGCCTCTTCATTTAACCATTCCGGAATGGTAAGGGTCTTTTTTACTGCTTTTGAGTTATTGCGTTTTTGATAAGCAAGCATATCGAATTCGATGATAATGCAGTATTCATTTTTTGAAACGTTAATATCTTTTGGCTGGGAAGGAACCGGAATCTCCTGATGTTCCTGCTTACGGCTTATCAGGGCAAGACCTAAGGCATCAACAGCCATTTCATAAGCATTTTGCATATCATCTCCCTGGGTCATACATTCCGGTAAATCTGGAAAAGTAACCCAAAATCCACCTTCTTCTGCAATATGAAAAATGGAAGGATAAAATAATTTGTTCATAAGAACCTCCTTTCGATAGAAATTGGATTATCGTAGACCGGCTTCTTTTAAAATTGCCTGTTCTAATCCTTTCTTCAAGTCTTTGTTATGATAAGGAACAATGACGGTTCTATTCGTGATAGGATGAAATAATTTTATGTGAGAACCGCTTTGGCTGGTTATGATAAAACCATGTTTCTTAAGGTAGTTTACCATTTCTCTGGAAGTCATTGGCATATACGCAATTCTCCTTTGATCAATATTATATTAATACGTGTTAATACGTGTGTCAAGAGTGGAATAAACTAAAACAAAAAAGATAATAAAAATGCATGGAATAATCTGAAATAAGAAGATTAAAAGAACTACTTAAAATGATATGCACATAATATGTAAAGAAAAAGAACCAATAATGGTTCTAGTAGAAAACTAACATATAAGAAAGAAACTGTCAATCAAAAAGACAATATCTTTACCCAGAAAAAAGCTGCCCACCGGCAGCTTTTTTCAGGTTATGCAAATCGCATAAAACATATTAACATCCGAGTCTGAATAATTTGCAGATTGTGTTAAATAACTCGGAACAGCTATTGAAATTAAAACACATAGTTTCGTCCTCCTTATTTTTCTGAATATGTCTTAGCTAAGTACAAATGAATTGTAACAAGTCTGTAACATTTTCGCAATAGGAGTACATTGGAAACATGGGAAATATCTGGCCTTAGGATAAGCCGGGAGGAGTTGGCTCTTTCTCAAGCTTTGCAAACCAGCTATTAACGGCCTTGCTTACCTCGTCACGTTTACGAAAAGGAATCTGCACAATGGAGTGGTCTTCCATAATAAGGTCGTGCTGCAGAATTCCAGTGACATGGTTTAGGTTTACCAGATAGCTGCGGCCAACCGGAAGAAAACAGGCAACAGAGGCAAAGTCCTCGGTAAGCTGTGTCAGGTTTCCGGGAATCGTAAAAGTCTCTGATATAGCGTGCAGCAGGACATTGTGCTGCCCGGTTTCAAAAAAGAGAATATCTGAGTAAGGAAGAGAATATTCCTTCCTACGGACAGAAAAGGTAAATACTTCATTGGATTCCTCTAAAAGCGTATCGCAGCGGCTCATGGCATTGAGAAAATCTGTGTGTGAGTAAGGCTTTTGCAGATAGTAAAGAGCATTTACCTCATAGCTTGCCATGGCATGTTCCGTAGAAGAAGTGGTGAAAATAATGCCACCTTCATAGCCCAGTGAACGAAGGATACGTGCTGTTTCCACACCATCCTGGTTATTCATATAGATATCTAAAAACAGCAGAACCGGATAACGCTTTTCTTCCTTATAATATTGAATCATCTCTTCGCCCGAAGAAAAAAGTAGAATCTCCATATTACAATGATGTTTCGTGGCATATGTATTCAGATGATGTTTCAGCCGTAAGGCATCGCTTTCAGAATCTTCGCATAAGTAAATCAGCATAATTATTCTCCTGTATATAAAAAGTAAAAAACACCGGATACGAAACAAGTATAACATATTGAAAGAAAATAAAAATCATTTTTTATCGACAATCAGGAAGATAAAATCACAATTTGGAAGAATTGGTTGCAAAATTTTAAGCGTTTTCTTAAGATAGAAACTGTGTGAACAAAAGAAATAGAATAAAAAAGGAGAGGAAATATGGGAAAAAAACGAAAAAAACGATGTCTGGCATTTTTGATGGCATTGGCTATGATGACAGGCTTATTTATGGGAGATGCTGCCGGACTATTGGTAAAGGCAGAGGATACGCCGGCATCCGTTCAAATAGGAATTACAACATTAGAGACGGGCTGGTATGTGAAGGCGGTGGATCCTCCTTCTACACCGGGACCATCTGCAACGATTCGTGGCGTCGATAAAGTAGGGGAAGAACCGGAAAGTGGTGGTTATATTTATTTTGATAAAGATACGGCAACCATGACTGTATATAATGATATGGAGATTGCTACTTCCGGACCGAATCCGGTGACAGTAACAGGCGGAAACTTAACAATTTCCGGAGCAGGAAATTTTACTGTAGAAGGAACTTCTCCTGCATTTCTGTTAGCCGGAACCGGTGCTGCCGTTGTCACAAAGGATTTTACCGGAAATTTTAAGGTGACAAGTAATAGTAATGTAATAAACGGTGGCAGCAGATTTGAGATAGATACAACCGGTGATATTACACTGGAAACTGCATCAACGTCTTCAGAGCCAATTGCTTTGAGCAGTGGAGTGGTTGATTTAAGTGGAAAGAAAGTTACGATAACCGCACCATGTGGTATGATTGACAGTGGAGTATCCACACTGAACCTGACACAGACAGAAGGAGACCTTGCATTAAGTTCTGCATCTGATTATTATCCAATTTTCCATGCAGAAAATGTTACCCTGAAAAATACCGGTGGAAAGGTGGAACTGGAAAATACCAGCACAGGGGTGTTGACTGACAGTAATCTTACGATTGAAGCTGCAGGAGATATTTCTTTAAAATCAGCGAAGGGAATAACAAGCAAGAGTAATCCACAGGTGAGCTTAACTTCAACCAATGGGGATGTTACAATAGAACAGACTGCAAACCCTGTCATGCAAGATGGTAAGCTGACGATTCAGGCATTGGCAGGAGCAGTAAGCATTTCAACTAATGCACCGGTACCGATGTTTATGGCAGAACTTGATATAAAGGCAAAGAATGATGTAACACTGAAACAGAATGGAACAACAGATTCATCACTTACCTGGGGCGGAGCCGGTGGAAGTATTGAGAGTACCGATGGGAATATTACAATAGAACAGGAAAGCAGCACATATGTGATTTCAACTTTGAATGCAGTCAGCCTGAATGCAGGTGGAACGGTTACGTTAAAGAGAAATACGGAAGGAACAGCATTAACTTCCATGGTGAACGGGATTCCTGCAACAGGTGTAATCCAGCTTGTAGACGGCACAAAGAAAGGAGCCATCGTAGATGGAACCGTATATACTGCCAGCGGATGTACGCATCCAAAGCGTATCAATGGAAAATGTGTTGTTTGTGATGACCAGGAGCCGGTGGCTGCTATTGTAGATGCCAGCGGAAATGTAACAAATTATAACAGCCTGTCCGATGCATTCCATAATGCCAATGCAGACAATACTGTAAAATTATTAGTTGATTATAAGAACAGCAGTGAAACAATTGATTTATCCTCTGTATATAAGGCTGTAAATCTTGATTTAAATGGGAAGAGTTTAACATTAGATGCATTCAATATCATGAATCACTTAAGCGTTTCCAATGGAAAGCTTAACCTGAGAATGCTCAATGATGCAAATACTAGTCTTTCTGATAAATGTACATTAGAAAATGTGGAAGCGGATATCCATGAGATAAGTTGGACTGCAAATGGTGGCCTGGAATTAAAGAGCAGTAGACTTCATGTAGGTTCACAGGCATCCCCTTGCTCATTCTTTGTAGAAATGATTACAATAGCACCGGATGACGATTCTGTAATTACAGTAGAAAACATGATAAGTGGTCTGGCAAAATATAAAAATGTACCAGCAATGGAACAGGCATTAGGTAAATTAATTCCTTTCGGATATTCAGTTTTTGTTGATACTGATATTACAGTACTGGATGAATCCGGAAATCGTGCCCAAAATCTGGTGCTTCGTAATAAGAAGCTGGCAGAAGCGGACATTACTTTAAGCCCGGCTGCCTTTGTCTATGATGGCACAGGAAAAGAGCCGGCTGTAACCGTAACGTATGATGGAATGACATTAACTGAAGGAAGGGATTTTACGGTTACTTATGTTGATAATATTGAAGTGGGTGATACAGCTGCAGCAATTATCAGTGGTTCCCGCTTTTTAGACAGTGTAACAAAATACTTCAGCATTACCAAAGCACATCGTGGAGCACCAACAGGACTTACCGCAGTAGCAGAAACCATTGATGGCAAAAATGATGGAAAGATTCGTGGTGTGAATGCGGAAATGGAATACAGTATTGATGGAACTACCTATACCGCAATTACAGAAAATGAATTGACCGGACTTGCCGACGGAACTTATCTGGTACGTTATCAGGAAACACGCAATTATTATGTGTCTTCTGCAACACAGATTGTAGTAGAAAAAGGACTTCCTTCTTCCGACAGCTTAAACCCGTCAAACCCGGGCGGCGGAAATAATCTGGAAAATACACCAGGTGGAAGCACGCCAAATGAAAATAATAATGGAACGACATTAACCGCCGGAAGTAATGTTGTTACAACATTGCCAGGCGCATCTTCGCTACAGACACCGGCAGCAACAACGTCTGATAGCAGCACACAGGTTAAAACCGGAGACGACAATCAGATATTCCTATATTTTCTTGTACTGATTGCTGCGGCAGGAGTGGCTGCGGGAGCATATGGCAGATTAAATGCAGGACGCCGTATGAAATAAGTGAAAAGGGATATATCGGAAATAGAAAAGTCATGAAATGAAAAATAAAAATGCTGTACTTTCAGAAATGGGAGTGCAGCATTTTTCTGTTGCAAAGAACATAAGGACGCGGTAAAATGTAGCGTAGTCAAAGAAGAGGAGATAGAAGATGCTGACACAGTTTTCAAGAACCGAACTATTGCTTGGAAAAGAAGCAATGGAAAAATTAAAGAATGCAAAGGTTGCAGTATTTGGAATTGGCGGAGTAGGTGGATATGTCTGCGAAGCACTGGTAAGAAGCGGAGTTGGAGCTTTTGATCTGATTGATGATGACAAGGTATGCCTGACGAATCTCAACCGTCAGATTATTGCAACCAGAAAGACCGTTGGAAAATATAAAACAGACGTCATGAAAGACCGTATTTTAGAGATTAATCCAGATGCCAGGGTAGAAGTGCATAAATGCTTTTTCCTGCCGGAAAATGCGGATGAATTTCCTTTTGAAGAGTATGATTATATCGTAGATGCAGTAGATACGGTAACAGCGAAGATTTCACTGGTTATGAAGGCACAGGAGATGAATGTGCCGATTATCAGCAGTATGGGAGCCGGAAATAAGTTAGATGCCAGTCAGTTCCGTGTGGCAGATATTTATAAGACAAAGGTATGCCCGCTGGCAAAAGTAATGCGCCGTGAGTTAAAGAAACGTGGCGTAAAGAAGCTTAAGGTGGTTTATTCCGAAGAGCAGCCAACCAGACCAGTTGAAGATATGGCAATCAGCTGTAGAACCAACTGTATCTGTCCGCCGGGAGCAGCCCATAAATGTACGGAGCGGCGTGATATTCCGGGCAGTGTGGCATTTGTGCCATCTGTCGCTGGACTGATTATCGCAGGTGAAGTAGTAAAGGATCTGGCAGCAAAATAAGAAACAGATAAAGAAAACCGGATGTGGAATCACATCCGGTTTTCCGTTTCTATTGATTTCCTTATCAGGAAAATTATTTCTGAGGACCTGCAGAAACAAGAGCTTTACCAGCTTCATTTCCTTCGTATTTAGCAAAGTTCTTGATGAATCTGTCAGCAAGATCTAATGCTTTTGTCTCCCATTCAGAAGCATCTGCGTAAGTATCACGAGGATCTAAGATGCCTGAATCAACGCCTGGAAGCTCTGTAGGAACTTCAAAGTTGAAGAATGGAATCTGTTTTGTAGGAGCGGTTAAGATAGCTCCGCTTAAGATAGCATCGATGATACCACGAGTATCTTTGATGGAGATACGTTTTCCGGTTCCGTTCCATCCTGTATTTACGAGGTAAGCCTTAGCTCCGCTCTTTTCCATTTTCTTAACAAGCTCTGCAGCGTATTTTGTAGGATGCAGCTCTAAGAAAGCCTGTCCGAAACATGCTGAGAAAGTAGGTGTAGGCTCTGTGATTCCACGCTCTGTACCAGCAAGTTTTGCTGTAAATCCAGACAGGAAGTAGTACTGAGTCTGCTCTGGAGTTAAGATAGATACTGGAGGCAGTACTCCGAATGCATCTGCGGAAAGGAAGATGACATTCTTAGCTGCTGGAGCAGAAGAAATCGGGCGGACAATGTTCTCAATGTGGTTGATTGGGTAAGATACACGGGTGTTTTCTGTTACGCTCTTATCAGCAAAATCGATTTTTCCGTCAGCATCTAATGTTACGTTCTCAAGAAGAGCGTCACGTCTGATCGCATTGTAGATATCCGGCTCAGATTCTTTATCAAGGTCGATAACCTTAGCGTAGCATCCACCTTCGAAGTTGAATACGCCGTTATCATCCCAACCATGCTCGTCATCACCGATTAAGAGACGCTTAGGGTCGGTAGAAAGGGTTGTCTTACCTGTTCCGGAAAGTCCGAAGAAGATAGCGGTGTTTTCACCGTTCATATCTGTGTTAGCAGAGCAGTGCATGGAAGCGATGCCCTTTAATGGCAGATAGTAGTTCATCATAGAGAACATACCTTTTTTCATTTCTCCGCCGTACCATGTATTAACGATAACCTGCTCACGGCTTGTAATGTTGAACATTACTGCTGTCTCAGAGTTTAATCCTAATTCTTTGTAGTTTTCAACTTTTGCTTTAGAAGCATTGTAAACGATGAAGTCCGGCTCAAAGTTCTTTAATTCTTCTTCAGTAGGCTGGATGAACATATTTGTTACGAAATGTGCCTGCCAAGCTACTTCTACGATGAAACGGATAGCCATACGGGTATCTTTGTTAGCACCACAGAAAGCATCTACTACATAAAGTTTTTTGTTAGAAAGTTCTTTGATAGCGATGTCTTTTACAGCACTCCATGCTTCCTCAGATGCTGGATGGTTGTCGTTCTTGTATTCATCAGATGTCCACCATACAGTGTCTTTGGAGTTCTCGTCCATAACGATGAATTTGTCTTTAGGGGAACGACCTGTATAGATACCAGTCATAACATTGACTGCGCCAAGTTCACTTTCCTGACCTTTTTCATAGCCTTCCAGTTCTGGCTTGGTCTCTTCTGCGAATAATGTTTCGTAGGATGGGTTGTAGACAATTTCTGTTGTTCCAGTAATGCCATACTTGCTTAAATTGATTTCTGCCATTTTGTTTTTACCTCTTTCCTTTAAATATAGTAATATGATAATCGCCCGCAAAAAGCAGGTTTTTATGATATCTTGACTGAGAAACTATAAATCCTAGTTACGTCATCATAATTATTATACATAAATAAGTCATAAAATCAATAAAAAAACTGCGAAATTTTTATAAAGTGAAGGAAGTTGAAAGATTTTCCCCCTAAAGAATTAGCCTCCTGCTTAAAAATGCTGCCATATAATTCGGTAGAAGTCCGTTGCGGCAGAACCACAGACAAGCTATAATACAAAGTAAGGGAAAAATATAATCTCACTTTGCAGGATAATCTTGTATAGAAAAGGAGCACATGGGCTATGAAGATATTTCACTTATCCGACCTTCACATCGGATTGAAATTAATGAATCATGATTTAAGGGAAGACCAGGAATATATCCTGCATCAGATTGTAGAGCGGGCCAGAGAAGAAAAACCGGATGCCATTTTGATTGCAGGAGATATTTATGATAAAGCAGTGCCGGCGGCAGAGGCAGTAGAGGTATTCGATCATTTTATCAATGAACTGACGGAGATGGTGCCGGAGGCTGTCATTATGATGGTTAGCGGAAACCATGACAGCGCACCAAGAGTGAACTGTTTTCGAAGCATTTTATCAAGACAGCATTTATATATGATAGGAAAGCCGCCTGAGACGAAAGAGGAATACATTGAGAAAGTGACATTGACGGATAAGTATGGAAAAGTGAATTTTTATCTTCTGCCATTTGTGAAGCCGTCTATGGTAAAGCAGATTGTGGGAACGGATGAAAATGATAACAATCTTTCGTATGATGCAACTTTGCATAAACTTCTGGAAAGAGAAAATGTAAATGAAGCAGAGCGGAATGTGCTGGTGAGCCACCAGTTCTATCTGCCGGCAGGAAAAGCGGCGGAGGATGTTGAGCGGATGGATTCCGAAATCCGCACCGTGGGAAATATTGATGAAGTGTCTGCGGATGTGTTGGAGCGGTTTGACTATGCGGCATTGGGACATATTCATAAGCCTATGACCGTGGGAAAAGAGTGTTATCGTTACTGTGGAACACCTCTTGCCTGCTCTGTCAGTGAAGCGGGACAGAAAAAGGGCATTATTATGGTGGAACTGAAAGAAAAGGGAAAGCTTGCCACCAGAGTAATTCCGTTAAAACCACTGCGTCAGGTGCGTATTGTGGAAGGGGAATTAGAAGAAGTATTAAAGCAGCCATCCGATAATTTTGTAACTGTGATTCTTACCGATAAGGTGGATGTCAATGTCTTTGACATGCAGGACCGGCTGCGTCATGCATTTCCCAATTTGCTGGAAATCCGAAGAGAAACGCTGCACAAAGCCAATTATGAAATGGAAAAATTCCGGCATGAGGCAGAGCTTGATGCCTTTTCGCTATGCTGTGAGTTTATCGGAGAGATGAACGAGGAAGAGAGAGAAATTCTTAAGGAAGTCATCAATAAAGTAGAGGAGGAGAGTGAGTTATGAGACCATTAACCTTGGAAATGCAGGCATTTGGGTCCTATGGAGACCGGACGAAAATTGATTTTCGAAAACCATCCCAGAATTTATTCCTGATTACCGGAGATACCGGTTCCGGCAAGTCCACTATTTTTGATGCCATAGCCTTTGCGTTATATGGAGAAGCCAGTTCCACAGCTAATAAAAAAAGTGGAACAGAGCTGCAGAGTCAGTTTGCCATCGCAGGCACAGAGCCTTATGTGGAATTGAAATTCTGTGAAGGAACAGAAGAAAGCGGCGTCTATACAGTGCGCCGTGTGCCAAGACATGTCCGCCCATTGAAGCGGGGAAGCGGTGAAAAAGAAGAAAGCGAATCCGTTACCTTAATCATGCCGGATGAAAAGGTTTATTCGCAAAAGGAAACGAATCAGAAAATCATTGATATTGTCGGGCTGACCAAGGGGCAGTTTATGCAGGTGGCAATGATTGCCCAGGGAGAATTTATGGAACTGCTCCGGGCAAAATCCGATGAGAAAAAAGTGATTTTCCGAAAATTATTCCACACAGAAAAATATGAAAAGATTGCCAATGAATTAGGAGACCGGAAAAGAAAATTAGATGCAGAGATTGCCACAATCCGTACGAAGTTTCATGCCAAAGCTGAGAATGCGGACATACCGGAAGCCTTTGAAGAAGCCGAAGCCCTGTTGGCATTGAAAAAGAAGATGCAGCAGGCGGATGCAAAAGCACCGGAGATGGAACGCTTTTTAGAATTGATGCAGCAATTGTGCCAGTATCTTAAGGAAGAGGGAAAGCAGAAAAAGAAGGAAGCAAAGGAAGCGGAAAAACTGCGGGAGCATTGCAGGAGTGCGTTGCAGGAAGCGGAAAATCTGCAAAAATCCTTTACCCAGATGGAAGAAGCACAGCGGGAGTTAGCACGCCTTTTTGAAGCGGAAGAGGAGATAAAAGAGACTGCCCGGTTAGAGCAGATGATAAAGCTTGCCTATGATGCAAAGCAGCTCTATCAGCAGTATGAAGAAGCGGTAAAGAGGCTGGAGAATTTAAAGGCAGAACAACAGAAATTAGAAGAAAAGCTGCCGGAGATAAAGAAAGCTTTAAAAGAGGCAGAAAAGGAAAGAAACTTAGCAGAGGCGGAAAAGGAAACACAGCAGAAGAATTACAGTATTATAGAAGAAAAAGTAAATCGCACGAAAGCGGCATTGAAAGAAATAAGAAAAGCCGCACAGGAAGTAGAGCAGAGTAAAGATGCTTTGCAGCAGGCGGAAGAGACGGAAAAAGAGACAAAAGAAAAAAGCACTGTCTTAGAGCAGAATATCGTGCAGTGGAAGAAAGAAGCAGAAGCCTTCGAAGAAATTGAAGTAAGGAAGTTACAGATTACCGGAAAGAAAGATGCTCTTGCAGAAATTGAAGATGCCGTAGCAGAGATTACAGAATCAAAGCAGCTTCTTGGTAAAGAAAAGAAACAGGAGGAACATGCAAAAGAGATTTATCGGGAAGCATCCGGACAGTATCAGGCAAAGCAGCAGGAATACGAAACATATCGTAAGCGGTTTTTCGATGCGCAGGCAGGTATTTTAGCAAAGGAATTAAAAGAGGGAGAGCCATGCCCGGTCTGCGGTTCCATGGAACATCCAAAGCCATGCATTGCGGTAGAGATGCAGGAAGAATTAAGCAGGGAAATGTTAGAAGCTTTAGAAGAAACGGTTGCAAAGTTACAGCAGAAGCAGGAAGCGGCATCTACAGAAGCCGGTGCATGCCACGTAAGAAGAGAGAACCGGGAGAAAGAGTTGGCAGAAAAACAGGAAAAGTGCCGGAATAAAATAGAAGCCTTTGGAAAGGAAGCAAACCCGGCAGCCGATAATGAAATAGAACCGTGGCTTGTCGCGCAAAAGAAAAAGCTTGCAAAAGAAGAAGAAACACTTTCTCAGGAGATAAAAAAGAAGAAGGAATTGTCTGATAAATTAGAAGAGGCAGAAGCAAAAAAGATTGCACTTCAAAAAGAAGAGACAGAAGCAACAGAAAAGAAGCTATTGGCAAAAGAGCAGTTTGACCGTTGTCAGGCAGCTTACACAGAGCGGAACCGCACCCTTGACTATACATCTGAAAAAGAAGCGGATGAAGTCTTGGCAGAAGCACAGCAGAAGAAGGCTTCTGCAGAAAGTGCATATGCAAAGGCTGATAAAGAAAAGAGCCGTTTAGAGGAAGAGAAAACCGGTACACAGACAGGCATTGTCCGTTGTGAAAGAGAACTTCCGGAACGGAAAAAGGAAGCAGAAGCCAAGCAGCAAAAATATGATTTATATATAGAAGAAAAAGATATTTCCAAACTGGAATGGCAGACTCTGGTGGAGCAGTATTCGATGGATGCCATGGAAGAGATGCGGCAGAAAAGGGAAGATTATCAGAATCAGAAGACGATGTATCAGAGCCGCTATGAGACAGCGAAAGAAACTGTAGGAGAGAAAGAAAAACCGGACGTAGAGAAGCTTTCAGAGGAACTTAAGGCAGCAGAGGAGCAGAGTAAGCTTGCAGGCAGGGCAGTTAATGAGTGGGAGATTTCCAATCAGAAGGATACGGAAATCTTAGGAGCGGTAGAAGAAATATGGAGCGGGCGGCAGCAGGTATTAGAGCAGCACAACCGCATAACACGGCTTTATACTGTCATTTCCGGAAATGTGTCCGGCAGCCGTATGGATTTGGAGACCTTTGTGCAACGCTATTATCTGGAGCGGATTCTTTATGCAGCAAACCGCCGTTTTGAAGAAATGTCAGCAGGACAGTTTGAACTCAGAATGTTTGATGAGAAGAAGGCTGCAATCGGAAAGAACAAGGGACTTGACCTTATGGTATATTCCAATGTGACCGGAAAAGAGCGGGAAGTCCGTACGCTTTCCGGAGGAGAGTCCTTTATGGCGGCGTTATCCATGGCATTAGGCATGGCAGATGAGATTCAGGAAAATTCTGCTGCCATACATCTTGATATGATGTTTATTGATGAAGGATTTGGTTCCCTGGATGAGCATGCAAGAGAGCAGGCAGTCCGGGTATTAAAAGAGATGGCAGGCGGCTCAAAGCTTATTGGAATCATTTCCCATGTAACAGAATTAAAGCAGGAAATGGAAGACCAGCTTCTTATTACAAAAGATGAAGAAGGAAGCCATGTCCGCTGGCAGCTAAGCTAGCGGATAGGCTCCCTGTTCTAACATTTCCGTCACCATGGAAGCCATAGCGGAAGGATGTTCCTTCATTCCGTTTTGCAGCCATTTTAAGAAAACATTATAGAGCGCACCGGAATAGAAGTAGACTTTATACCGGTGAATATCATTATAAGGCATGTCACCCATATGATTTTCTAATTCCTGATCAAAAAGGTCTAAGTAAATGTATGCAAGACCTGCCTTATATACACTTAAAATAAATTTCTTGTAAGTCTTAAAATACCGAAAAATCAGTAAAATTGCCTCATAGCTGAAAAAGTCATTTTCAAGCTTTTCTGCCCTCTTCCGGTATTCTTCCATAATATCGTCCGTAATTTTAATCAACACTTCTTCCTTGGAATGAAAATTCCGGTAATAGGAAGCTCTTGCTACTCCGGCAGTGGTAATAATATCGGTTACGGATATATCGGAAAATGCTTTGGTGTCCATGAGTTTGGTCAGGGCACGGGCAATCTTTAATTTTACCTGGCGGTTCGCTTCGTATCGTTTGTCTGTTTCTTTCATTTGAATACTCCTGTTCGTATGTGCTATGGATGTGTGCCGGTGGGTGGGACAGTCGCTTTATATTTGTTATTACGATTTGTATTTGATACATACATTGCTTCTAACGTCAAAGAGCGGTTTTTCTTGCACTGCATTTTTCTTTTGCCGATAAAGCCTGTCTTTCCAATGTTTGACAGTATGCCGGACTTTGTTCGCCTGAATGCGGATACGATATATGCAGTCTGTTAGAGCCGCTTAGAATTCCGGCAGCAACCGGCAACGCTGGCACAGGGATGTGCCAGCGAGGCACATCTTAAGCATGGATGCGAATATGTGCCGGTTGCCGGAAGATACGGAAACTTTAACGGAATTCTTAGCGTCTCTTTCAGACGGAATGTGGTATCCGCATCAGACGGACAGAGCCGGCATCCGGTCAAAGCAACGGAAAGGACAGCCTGACAGCAAGAAAAATACAGTGCTAAGAAAAATAACGCTCTTTGCGTAATGAACCAATGCACATATCAAATGCAAATCGTAAGAAACGAATATCATATTCTGTCCCACCTGCCGGCACCACATCCGTATCATGATACAAAATGATATAAAATGTCTCACATCAAACCGTTGAAAAAAGGGAAAACTATGCTACAATGCTACTTATGTAGCTACAACAATGTGATATAAATTATCTCACATATAGTGTGGCATAGATACAGACAACAGTCAAGAGATGGAGACGAAAATGAAGATAATTACAGATACAGGATCTGATATATTAGAAATCGAAGCAAAGGCAATGGGCGTGGATCTGGTGCCGATTTCGGCAAACTTTGAAGATGTTATATTTGACCGGAATACAGAAGAGAATTTCAAAGCATTTTATGAGAAACTGCGCAGCGAGGAACAACTTCCGGTATCCAGCCAGCCATCACCGGCAGCATTTTTAGAAAAGTATGAAGCGGCAGAAGAAGCAGGCGAAGAAGTGCTGGTGATACTTATTTCCTCGAAGCTTTCGGGAACTTATAATGGGGCAGTGCTGGCGAAGGAAATGTGCGGATATGAAAAGATATATATCGTGGATTCCCTGCAGGCATCCTTATCCTTGCGGCTTCTGGTGGAGTATGCAGTGAAGTTAAGAGAGGAAGGCAAAGGTGCAGAAGAGATTGCAGGAATCTTAGAAGAAGTAAAGCACAGGACTTATCTTACCGGTGTTCCGTCTACATTATTATATTTGAAAAAGGGCGGACGTATTTCTCCGGTAGTTGCAGCAGTGGGAAATGTAATGGGAATCAAGCCGGTACTGCTGCTCCGGAATGGAGAGATTGAAGGATATTCCAAAGCCCGCGGCATAAAGGCAGCCAAAAGCGGAATGCAGGCATTTTTGAAAAAAGGAGAAGTGGATAGCTGCATGCCGGTAGAATTTGCTCACAGCAATAACCCGGAAATGGGAGAGGAATTCCGGAAAGAAACCATGGAAGCTTTTTCCCTGACAGAAAGCAGTCTTCATGAAGTTGGAATGGCAATCGGAACCCATATCGGACCGGATGCACTGCTGATGGCATTTATTTTAAAAGAAAGCATGAAATAAGAATTTTCAGATTTAAGGATTCTTTAATAATTGATTCGTTATAGTAGAACCAGCAAAGGAAATAAAACTTTGCCGGTTCTTTTTTTGCTTTACAGGAAATTGCCTGCAAAGTAAAAAACGCTCCGCGAGGATGCACACTGCGGCGTATAAGGTAGATGTCGCAAGCGACCGCCGCAGGCGCGAGAATGTGCCAAGGTACATTCTTTGTTACAAGTAGCGAGAAAATCGCAAAGCGCGTTTCGCGTAGTTGAGGTATACTAAGAGGATAGAAAGGAGCAGAAGATGTTTTGGGATATCTTACGCAAAGACTTAAAGCGAAAGAAAACAATTAATATTGTAATTTTGCTGTTTATTATTTTAGCTGCCATGTTTGTGGCAAGCGGGCTGAACAATGTACTGACGGTAGTAAATGGAACCGATTATTATCTTAATCAGGCAGACATTGGAGATTATGTAGTACTGACCCAGCAGGGGGATGGCGGTGTGCCGGAGCTTTTGGATACCTGTCAGTATGTAAAAGACTACCGCATGGATCATATTATGTATGCAACCAAGGGGAATATCAAGGCAGAGGGAAAAGAACTTGATATGGCAAACAAGCCAATGATCATAGAATCCATTTCCGAAAGTGAGATACATTTTTTCACAAAGGATAATAAGGAGCTTACAAAAGTGCCTGAGGGTGAGGTCTATGTCACAGGAAATTTCTTAGATGCAAATGATTTAAAAGAGGGAGATAAACTTACGATTACCCATGGCAAAAACAGTGTGGAGCTTACGATTGCCGGAAAAGCAAAAGATGCGCTGCTGGGTTCTGAATTTATGGGAAATAAAAGATTTATTTTAAATGAAGCGGATTATCAGAAATTTGCATCGGATGAAAGTCTTGCAGAATACCGTGGCGAGATCATTTATATTGACACAGACAATCCATCGGAAATAGCCTCTTTATTAAGCAATGCATCCAACATCCTATTTAACCGGGGACGGGACATTTTTAAATTGTGTTATGTCATGGATATGATTGTGGCATTTGTGGTGCTGGTTTTAAGTGTATGCCTGATGATAGTATCCTTTGCAGTGTTGAAATTTACGATTACTTTTACGGTGACAGAGGAATACCGGGAAATCGGTGTCATGAAAGCCATCGGAATTACGGACTTTAAGATACGAAGCCTTTATCTTGTAAAATATCTGATGCTGGCTGTTGTTGGAGCCGCAATTGGATTCCTGGCAAGTATTCCATTTGGCAATATGCTGTTGCAGTCCGTGACAGAAAATATGATGTTGGGAAACAGTCATGCCATTACAGCAAATTTCATTGGAGCACTTATCGTTATTGCAGTTACCATCTGGTTTGCATACCGGTGTACCGGAAAAGTAAAGAAGCTGACACCGGTGGATGCTATTCGAAACGGTCAGTCCGGAGAACGCTTTAAAAAGAAATCCATTTACCGGCTGGGAAAAAGCCGTTTTAACAGTACCTGGTATCTGGCAGTCAATGATATTTTAAGCAGTCCAAGACGGTTCCTTACGATTATATTGTCCTTTTTCCTCTGTTCCGTTTTTATGCTGGGAGTGGTTATTACAACAGATACCATGAAAAGTAAGAATCTGATTACGACATTTGGAAAAGAAAGTGATATCTACATATCAGATGTATCACAGGCAATGGAGAATATGGCGGGAAAGACCCGGGCTGATTTGGCAAAAGAATTAGATTGCCTGGCAGAAGAACTTACGGAAGAAGGCATGCCATCGGAAAAGTCCGTCGAGATACAGTATACTATAAAGATAAACTTTTACAGCTTCATATAGGGTTTAACATGGGGGAGTATCAGAATTTTCTGGTGAAAGCAGATACAGAACGTTTGCTGGAAGTATTGCAGAATATCATAGAAAATGCTATAAAATATGGTAGTGGCAAAAAAATTGGTATATCAATTTCAAAAGAAGAAGACTGTGTGCTGATTACCGTGGAAAATACAGGAGAAGTTCTTCCGGCAGAAGAACTTCCGCATCTTTTTGACAGCTTCTATCGTGGCTCCAATGCAGGAAGCCAGGAAGGAAGCGGACTGGGGCTTTATATATGCAGAAAGCTGATGCATAAAATGAACGGGGATGTTTTCCTGAAACAGGAAGAAAATCTTTTTTCGGTAACTGTGGTAGTGGGTATGGCAAATTAGTCAATGAAAAAGGCAGGAAGAAAATGTAATATGATAAAAGCAGTTTTATTTGACATGGATGGAACGTTAATTGATACAGAGAAATACTACAGAATCTGCTGGCCTAAGGCAATGGCGCATTTTGGCTATGAAATGAGTGATGAGCAGGCATTGTCCATGCGTTCCTTAGGACAACCCTTTGCACCGGCGCATTTAAAGGAAATGTTTGCAGATGAGAATCTTGACTATCCGGCTATCCGGGCTTACCGGAAGGAATTGATGGAGGAATATCTTGCAAAGAACGGTATTGAGATAAAAAGAGGAGCTGTTGAGTTATTGAATTTCTTAAAAGAAAAGAAAATCCGGCGGGCAGTTGCAACGGCAACCGATATGGAGCGTACCACAAGATATTTAAAGCAGATAGGACTGTATCCGTACTTTGATGAAATTATCAGTGCAGCTATGGTAGAACATGGAAAGCCGGCACCGGATATCTATACTTTTGCATGTGCACAACTTGGACTTGCTCCGGAAGAATGCCTTGCGGTGGAGGATTCGCCCAATGGGGTTATGAGTGCTTGTCAGGCAGGCTGTCAGGTGGCAATGGTTCCGGACCAGACACAGCCGGATGATGAATTAAAAAAGAAACTTACGATATGTGTAAATACACTGGATGAATTGAAAAACTTATTTTCATAAAATGGGAGAGGGAAGATGAATTTTTTATTTGATACTTCGATTGATGTGAGCCGCAGACAGTTTTATGTGCTGGCAATGGGAAGCTGTATCGGAAATCTGGCAGGATTTATTGGAAATGCATTGATTTTCGGATGGAGCGGAACAACGATTTTCTGCGGAATCTGTATGTTACTTATGGTCGCAGGAAGTTTCATTGGAATTAAAAAAGGACAGATACGTTATGCGTCTTATTTGATGATAGCAGTATTAAGCCTTGTGGAATTTCCGGCACTGTATTATATATATCAGACGGGAACGATTGTATACATGGTACTTGCGATGGTAGCAATTGCGATTTTTATTCCAACCGGAAATGCAATCCGGTTTGCCGGCGTGGTAATTGTAGCAGATGTGGCAGCAGTTATTTTAGCCTATATGAGACCGCTGGAAAGTGAAAAACTGTCAAAAGAAGTCGTGCTGCAGAGCACACTTTGTTCCCTGCTTATCGTTTTACTTTGTGTCTTTTTAATTTCTATCCTGCTTCAGATGCAGAGACAGAGACAGGAAGAAGAAGTAAAGAAGTTGAATGAACAGTTGAAAGATGCCGCAGATAAAGATGCACTGACCGGAATCTATAATCGTCGTTATTTAAATCAGTATCTGGGAGACCTTATTCTGGATGAGAAGGAAGAATTTGATGCGGTACTGATTGACCTTGACTTCTTTAAACATGTGAATGACACATACGGACATGGATTTGGAGATATTATTCTGGTGGAATTTGCAAGACTTTTAACAAAGCATGTAAAGAATAAAGGGATTGCAGTACGCTTTGGCGGAGAAGAATTTATGCTGGTTTTAAAGGGGATGAACACGGATGAAATCGGTAAAATGCTAGAGCATATAAGATGGGAATATAAAGAATTTACAAAGCATGAAAAGAATATCGAATGTTCTTTCAGCAGTGGAGTACAGCATTATACAGAAGGGATTGCTGTTACGGTATTATACCGCTTAGCGGATGAGAAGCTCTATGCTGCAAAGGAGCGGGGAAGAAACCAGGATGTCTTTGATTTAGAATCATAGAAAGATAAAAAAGGGGCGAGAAATGAAAAGGAACATCAGGAGGATTCGTTTATGAAAGGGAAAAAGTTTTTAGCAATGATATTAAGTGCAGCGTTGGGAATGTCAACGTTTGCGGCTTGTGGAAGAAGAGTCGTGGAGCCGGAGAAAAAGACCACAGAAACAGAGGCAGTGACTGAGACGGAAGAAACGGAAAACTCAGAAGAGGTGACAGAGGAGACAGAAACGGAAAATGTGGATGAAGATGACATTTTTGCACAGCTTGCAGGAGAAAGTTTTATGTTTACCAGCGGAGCCGGCGCATGGGATTCTACATTGATTTTATCCGAGGATGGCTCTTTTGTGGGAAATTATCATGATGCAGATGCGGGAGATAGCGGGGATGGATATCCAAATGGAACCCTTTACTATTGTGATTTCTATGGAAAATTCACCCAGCCGGAAAAGATAAATGATTATACCTATGAGATGCAGTTGGAGAATATTGCAACGAAGGAAACAGAAGGCGACACGGAAATTAAAGGCGGCGTGAAATATATTTACACGGGACCGGCTGGGTTGGAAGAGGTTTATGATTTATATATTTATCTGCCGGGTGCACCGTTAGATGAATTGCCGGAAAGATTCCTGGACTGGGCATCCCTTGGTCTTACCGATGATGATACGACGCTTCCATTCTATGCAATTTTTAATGTGCTGACCTTTGATACCTTTTTAGGACCGAGTGGAGATAAGGTTACGGTAAATGATAAAACCACAACTTCCGATGTATCCATAGAGAGTGAATTGCAGAAAATCGAGGAGAAAGCAGCAGCCATGCAGGAAGACCTTTCCAGTGGAGAACTGGCACAGCAGGAAATGAATACCCTGTCTCTGCAGTTGTATCAGTTGTGGGATAATGAGCTGAATTCTATCTGGAGCCGTTTAAAAGAGACTTTGGATGAGGACACTATGACGACTCTTACCCAGGAAGAGCGTGACTGGATTAAGACAAAAGACAGTGCAGTAGAGGAAGCCGGCAAAGATGCCGAGGGCGGAAGCCTGCAGCCATTATTGGAAAATGATAAGGCGGCAGAATTAACAAGAAACAGGGTATATGAACTGGCAGAGTATTTGAAATAAAAAGATATTTTAGCGAGGAAAAATGGTTACATTAAATGATTACTTATACTCCGGAGCAACGGTGTTCCGGATATTGAAAAAGTATACGCAGGACCTCCGGGCATCCGCAAAAGTATCAAAAAATGAAGTGGATCTGGTGCACTGCAATTTCCTGATTCAGATTATGGAGCTGTTAGAGCACAATGATTTCCTGACAGCGCAGTCCCAGAAAATCCGTGAGTTCTACAAATATATGGCAATGGAATATCCTTATCTTTCCTTTACTTTTAAAGGAAGAATTAAGTCACTGATTCGTGCGGAGGGCAAATTCAACGGCTATATTGTAGAGTATATTTATGATTATTATAAAAAGCATAAAAGCTATCCGGACATTGCAGAATTAAAGGAAAAGCTGAACTGCTTCCGTGATCTGATTGCATATCGGATTGTGATTTCCATGCCACGGTGTCATTTGAAAAATCATGAGAACCGCGAAGAAGAGGAATTAAAGCACCTTTATCAGATTGCAAATGTGCTGCCACAGTTTTTAGAGGAGCGTGGATTTACGGCAGAGCCGACAGGCGGTGTCTTAAGAAGCAGTTCCCCGCTTTTGGATGATGCTGTAAAACCATATTACAGGGATTATATCACCAGCGAAAAGGAGGACGATTACAAATCCTTACATATTACTTTTTATGATAACAGTGCGAGATGTTATGTGGAAATGCAGCTTCGCACAAAGCAGATGGATGACATTGCAGAAATCGGTTCCGCCAATCATATTAATTATGAGAAAAAGCAGGAAGCATCCAGAGCACGCCGGGATACCATCCCGGAGGGAGAATGCATTTATTTTGATGAAGCTTATGAACGGTGCAGGCGTTTGCAGGAACTGGAGCTTTCCGGTGTGGATGTCGACATGTTTACAGCAGTAAGCAACAGCCTGATGAATGACGGCTGCGGCTTATACCGGGGAAGACTGATTCTTCCTTATGAGCATTTGTCGAGATTTCAGAATGATTTGATTGATTAGAAATAGAACAGAATGGAAGCGTATGAAACGGAGAAGGCAGCTATGGGTGAAAATATGGAAAAGGAACAATGGATGAAAGAGAGTCTCCAGATGCAGAAGGCAAGCTGGATTCAGGATGAAATCACAAAGCGCAGAGAGCGGGAAGATGAGTTGCTGCAGCAGATTTTTATGGAACAGAAAATGTTGCAGGAACTGGACGAAGACATGGACGAAAATATGGCACATGCCAGAGAAGGCCGCAAATACCGGGAGGATATGAAGGAGCGGGTCAATGACCGGATATATGAAATCCATGACCTGAGTGCAGATAAGCGAGAGGGAATGCGGGAATATAAATATGCATACCGCAGAGGCTACGCCCTTGCCATGTTTTTCCTTTCACTGGCATTGTGCGTCTTTGTAGGCTTTTTACATGGAATCACATCACAAATCTGTCTGATGCTGATGTTCTTTACCGGCGTGCAGGCTGCCATTTTTGTACACCAGAAGCAGTGCTTCTTTCTCTGGAGACTCATCTGTGATATTTTCTCAGCAGTAGTTTTCCCGGTGATGCTGGTTCTCTTTATCGGCTATGAATTAAAGTACGGCTTCTACGATTTCCTGCTTCCAATCTGCCTTATCGTAGGACTGGTGCTGCTGGCACTTACCACAGCATCCTATTTCCTCTACGATCCATACCGCAGTGCCCGCCGCAGAGTCGGTGATGCCAAGAGCATGATCCGTTCTATCGAGCGTTCCGCCAAAAAGCAGGTCAAGAAGAGCCAGAAGCAGCAGGCGAAAGACGAACTTCGCCAGAACCGCCTGCAGCAGAAGGAGCAGGATAAAGCCGAGAAGCTTCGCATCAAAGAAGAGCAGCGCCAGGAAAAAGAGCTTAAGAAAGCCGCGCAGCGCGAAGAACAGCAAAAACTACGTGACGCAAAGAAGCAGGAAGCCTTAGAGAACCGCGAAGAGAAGAAGCTTGCCCTCAAGGACGCTGTGGCAGCCAAGAAAGAGCAGTTCCGGGAGAAGTTAAGAAAAGATGCTCCGGAGGATGAGCTGTTGGAGAAAGAGATTTTGGAGGAAGAAGTTATGGAGGAAGAAGTTAAGGAGGAAAAAGTTATGGAAGAGGATAAGCAGGATTAGGAATATAATATGTACAGGCTTTTCAGATGATCTGTATCGACCCCAAAAAGTTAGACCTAAAAATCTAACGATTGGAGGTCGGTATTTTTATGGCTAAATATTCTTTTGAATTCAAGAAAAAAGTAGTTCTAGAATACATAAATGGAGAAGGTGGCACACAGTATCTTTCTACAAAGTATGGGCTTGGATCAAATTCTCAGCTCAGGAAATGGCTTGCTGCGTATAAAGAATTCGGAGATGAAGGATTAAAACGTTCTCGAAAAAAAGAGAACTACTCTTTCAAAAAGAAGCTTTCTGTTGTAGAGTTATATTTATCAAGTGAAATCTCGTATCAAGATTTGGCTCTACAAGAAGGAATTACTAATCCGTCAATGATTGTCAATTGGGGTAATCGCTTTCGAGTGGCGGGTCCTGATGCGCTGAGACCACGTAAAAAAGGACGAAAGAAAACATTAAACACATCTGATGACAATACACAAAACAAACTCGTTGAAGAATCTTCTGTTGATACAAGTGCAGAGCATGTAAAAGAACTAGAAGAAGAACTTCTTAAATTAAGAATCGAGAATGCGTTTTTAAAAGAACTGAGGAGACTGCGTTTAGAGGACAAAGCAAAAATGAGAGAACGGCAAGAATCATCAGCAGCCTCCGAAGACAGTTCAAATTAAAAGACCTTCTCTCATATACTGGAATGCCAAAAACCACATATATGTATTGGCAAAAGCGTTTTGATAGAAAAAATCCGGATCAGGAAATTGAGGAAAAGATACTCGAAATTCGTAAAGAACATAAGGATTATGGATATCGTAGGATTCTCGGAGAACTTCGTAATCAAGGATATTCCATAAATAAAAAGAAAGTTCAACGTATTGTTCAAAAGCTCGGATTACAGGTGATGTCCTATACTCGTAAAAGCAGGAAGTATAGTTCTTATAGAGGTAAGATTGGCACCGTTGCACCGAATAGGATTCGCAGACGTTTTGATACACATATACCTCATCAGAAAATCACTACAGATACCAGTGAGTTCAAGTATTATGAAATTGATGAGAAAGGGCATGTGACTATGCATAAGCTTTATCTCGATCCGTTTATGGATATGTGTAATGGTGAAATACTTAGCTACGGGATAGATCAGAGACCTTCTGCCAAAAACGTAATGGATGCTTTAGATAAAGCAATTGAAACTACTGCGGACTGCCCATACAGAAGAACTTTTCACTCAGATCAGGGATGGGCTTACCAGATGAAGGCATATTCCCATAGACTAAAAGAAGAACGGATATTTCAAAGCATGTCCAGAAAAGGAAACTGTCTGGACAATTCCGTAATGGAAAATTTCTTTGGACTGCTCAAACAAGAAATTTACTACGGTGTTGTTTATTACAGCTACGAGGAATTAAAATCAGAGATAGAACGTTTTATAAAATACTACAACGAGAAACGAATAAAAGAAAAGTTGGGATGGATGAGTCCTGTTCAATACAGGCTCCATCTTTTAGCTGCATAAAGAAAAACGAGACGACCGAAGTCGCCTCGTAAAAGTCTAACTTTGAGGGGTCACCTCACCTTTTTTCTTTATGGGAAAAGTGGAAAAAATAATAATAAGACCGTGTTAATGGACTTATAAAAGGGATAGTTATTAATGAATCAAATGCAAAGAGGAGACCGTGTAAGATGAGAAAAAATTCTTTTGGACAAAGTGTATTGGTAGTTCTTGTATTTGTTCTTGTACTTTTTCTAATAGGAACACTGGGTAAGACCAGTGAACCAAAATGTATCAAAGCCGGATGTGACAATAAGCGTGCATCTGGAAGTGACTATTGCTATATTCACAAACCATCATCATCTTATCATAGCACGCCATCAGACAGCACTTCGTCAGACAGTAAAGATTCATATAGTAAACCATCTGACAGTGGAGCAACAGGCAGTAATACGGAGAAAACAGAACAGACTACAAAATATACGAATAGTGGAAATTCTGGCAGCAGTACAACAAAACATTACTATTATGATTCATATGATGATGGATATGATGACATTTATATGGACGGAGACTACGATTCAGACAGGTACGATACAGATGACGATTATGCAGAAGGCGTAGATGATGCAATGGACGAGTGGGATGAGGACTGGTGATCGAGTGACAGATAAGAAAATGGCAGAAACATTTGAATATTTATTTGTAGACATGGAGTGGAATCAGACGCCCGGAACAAAGGGGATAGAGGATAGAGAGCCGGTACAGATTGGCATTGTGGCAACAGATGAACAGCTACAGGTGATGGCAGAAATCAGATAGGATTTGAAAGAGCTTTAAGGCAGGCGGGAATAGAATATAAAAAGAATTATCTGCATTATTCCAAACATGATGCAAATTATATGTATCTGTTGTTTTGCAGCTGCTATAAAGAATATGAAAAACAGACAGAAAAGGAATTCTGTTATAGGAATCCGAAAACACATAAATTGCATACAGAAAATTGCCGTTATGTTCAGAATATGTCAAAGATAAAGTGGCAGATTTGCGGAAAAACAGCTGTTTTCAATGGAAATGAAGTCTGTAAAGTATGTGGCTGCACAGACAGCTGGAGCCGGCTTGGCTGGGGGCCGCAATCGGGTAGAAAATTGCATGAAACAGCCAGTTATCTGAGGCAATTGCCATTGACGACAGAAAACATGAGTCTGATATGCGATAAATTTCGGGTGGAATATCATATATCTGTAGATGCTGTATTTATCCGCACCACATTCAGCAGATGGCTAATTTATATTCGGGATGACAAAGTAGTAAAATTGCATCATGAAAATTATAAAGCGAGAAAAAACAATGCATTAAAAGTACATACAAAATGTATGGAGGGATATCATAAGCAGAAATTACCTTCGACCAATTTTTATGATGTAGTATGCTATATTAAGAACCATGACATGGGGATGCTGAAGAGACTGGATGAGAAGAGCAGGGTGGAGAAACTTCTGGAGATGCTGGGAGAGTAGGAATGGGAGGCAGCATTGACAGAACTGTTTTCACATTGAAAAATCAAATATTTTGATGTACGATAAATTATATGAAAAAGCTGATAATGAGGGCATAATCAAAGGAGGATGAATCAATGGAACGAGTAGAAAAATTTTTAAAAGAAGCAGAAACATATTATCTGGCAACAGTTGAGGGAGACCAGCCGAGAGTCAGACCTTTCGGAACAGCTCACATTTTTGAGGGAAAGCTTTATATTCAGACAGGTAAGATTAAGGATGTTTCAAAGCAGATTCACACCAATCCAAAGGTTGAAATATGTGCTTTTAAGAATGGTGAGTGGCTTCGTGTAGCAGGTGAACTTGTAGAAGATGACCGCAGGGAAGCAAGACAGTCCATGCTGGATGCATATCCTTCATTACAGAAGATGTATTCTGCAGATGATGGTAATACAGAGGTATTCTATTTTAAGAATGCAACAGCCACCTTCTCATCATTTACCCATGAGCCGGAAGTAGTGAAATTCTAATGACGAAAGACGAATGGTATAAGCAGCTGTTCGAGCGACTGGGTAATTCCAAGTTCCGCAGCAGTTTTCATCTGAAACAGAAAGATATCGATTATGTAAATGAAAAGGGAATGGATACTATCCGGCAACATGCTAAAGACTTTATTGCCAAAAGAGAAGCTCCGGCGGTAATTCCAAATGATGGGAAACAGACTCCGACCAAGGGACATCCTGTATTTATAGCACAGCACGCAACTGCTACATGCTGCAGGGAGTGCATTCGGAAATGGCACAAGATGCAGCCAGGCAGAGAATTGCGTGAAGTGCAGCAGGATTACCGTGTGGATGTAATTATGACGTGGATACAGAAAGAAATGGAGAGGTAATAATGCAGATATTTGTAGATGCGGATGCCTGTCCGGTAGTTGACGTTGTTGAGACAATTGCAGAAAAATATCATATTCCAGTTACATTACTGTGTGATACAAATCATGTATTATATTCTGATTACAGTGAAGTGATTGTGGTGGGAGCCGGAGCTGATGCAGTAGATTATAAGCTGATTAGTATTTGTCATAAGGGAGATATTGTAGTGTCTCAGGATTATGGCGTTGCTGCAATGGCACTTGGCAAGGGTGCATATGCGATGCATCAATCCGGCAAGTGGTACACGGATGAAAATATTGACCGAATGCTGATGGAAAGACATCTTAATAAGAAAGCAAGACGAAGTTCTTCTAAGAATCATATTAAGGGAACAAGGAAGCGGACAAATGAAGATGATGAGCGTTTCGCACAGTCATTTGAGAAACTTGTGCTAGTGGTACAGTCAAAGGATGGTGGTCGTCAGGATGGCACTTTTTAAAAAGAAAATAATAACACAGTCCTATGATAAGGAAAATAAAAAGCCTGTAATTAAAGCGAGCATTTGCAATGGAGAGCAGGTTGCTGGCTTTAAAGATATACATACCGGCATGATAGAAGAAGTTATGCTGATAAAAAATCCGGCAGACCTGGAACAATTTAAGTCTATGTATGGAATAAATGAAGATATAGCAAAGGAATACTGACATGGTAAAGAAAATAGTAAAAGATCCGTTATTTCTTGCACAGAAATCAGTGGATGCAACAGAAGCAGATAAGCAGGTTGCCATAGATTTATTAGATACACTAAGAGCTAATCTGGAACATTGCGTTGGTATGGCAGCAAATATGATTGGCGTGAAAAAGAACATTATCGTAGTGGCAGCGGGACCATTCCAGTTTATAATGATTAATCCGGTAATTACAAAAAAGTCTGGGGCGTATCAGACAAAGGAAGGATGTCTGTCATTAGAAGGAGTTCGTCCCTGTACCAGATACCAGGAGATAGAGGTGAATTATCTTGGCCAGAATTTTAAGCGGCAGCATGGAAAATATTCCGGCTGGACAGCGCAGATAATTCAGCATGAGATAGATCATTGTAATGGAGTGGTGATTTAGAAGGTAGAAACATGGAAGAACAATTAAATAAAATGACAGGCGAAGAATGTGTGGCTGCAGAAGATAATTATTATTTGTTGTCAGTCTATATGAAAAGAAGAGGATTAAAGGATTCAGAGTGGAGAAGTAATTTGCATATACCATATATAAGGGGAATTGAAAAATATTATAGGGATAATGAGTTGAAAAAGTATAGTATAAAAACTATTATATGGAAAACATTAGATAGCTATTATAGTAATTATTTTAGAGATAAAAAACGGTTAAAGAGAAATCCTAAAGCAGGTATTTGCAGTTATAATACTATAGAAGAATATATATTATATTTTGAAAAAACGTTTGATGAGATTAGTAATATATACATTGATTTTGAAAGAAAAATAATTAGTAAAATTATGATTGAAAATATTTTGTGCAAAATAGATGATGCGAAAAAAAGAAGAATAGTAAAAATGCTTTTGGTTGGTTATAATAAATCTGATATTATCCGGGAAATGAGTTCATCCTATTATGAATTAAATGGAAATATAAAAGATATTAGGAAGGTGATTTGTGAAGTATATAAATGTTAAAGCAACAGTACCCCGTGGGCATAGTTTGGTTGTTAATGCATTTGAGAACTACGGTAATACTACAAATGGGCAAATGAAAAACAGAAAATGTGGATAATCGTTAAACATCCGGTGGATCACCTCACAAAATCTTATCTATATTTTACCAGAGAATCCAATGTTTTTGTATATCGTGTTAAGTTTTCAAGGTACAAATTTATATCAAAGGTTATAAACCTTTTGACACCCTAATCCTATAAATACAAAGAATGCTATCGCTGAAGCAGATCTTTTTCTTTATCAAGTATGTAATGGTTTGAATCTTCCAGAAGAGACAAAAGGGTGGAGAGGAGATTATTGGTTCCCACCCTTTTATGTATATGCCCAGAATACAATATTAGAATGGGGAAAGATGAAGTCCAAACGATATTGTAAAAAAAAGATGGAACTCTTTGGTGTTGAGAATATTGAGGCGCTTAAGGAAGCAGTTGGAAAATGTGAGTTTAGCCTGGAAATGCACTATAACAGAAGTTTTGACTCGGATCCAGCTGTATTAAATTATATTCAAGTTGACGATATAGGAACATTGAATTAGTTTCGACGAAAAACATTGATAATCGAACATATGTTTACTATATTTATTTCATCGCTAACTTAGGTACCAAGTCACGGAGCAGTGCAAAGGAATGATTGACATTATCAACGGTCAGTTTGACATCCCTTTTAGCTGGCCTTCTTATCAGGAGGCGAAAAATGAATGCAGGAAGTGCATGTGGCTTGTCCATGTTGTAAAAATAAAAGGTTGTTTGATGCAGATCCGGAAGCAGTTGAGGGCATTATTAAAATCAAGTGTCCTATCTGTAAAGGTGTGATTGCAGTCCGCTTCCACAAAAAGAAGATTCGTACTGAGCGAATCGGCGCATAAGAAATTATAGCGACCAAAGCCTGACGAAGTATAGAGAGGATATCCCTATGCTTTGTCAGGTTTTTAATTATTAAATGTATTGTTACAATACAAAATGCTTGACAATACAAAAATGTATTGATACAATACAATGGAAGGAGGGCAATACATATGGAGGTCGCGTATGATAGATTATGATTTTTTTAGAAAACACCACTCAATGAATAAGAGCGATTTGATAGAGGATATTGACAGTACATTAGAAAAGATTCTGTTACATGCTGAGACAGATCCAAATCATTCTTACGCATATTATGCAACATTGAAAAACTTATTAGAAAATTTGAAGGACAAAATACTATCTTCAACATTAATGGAACAATTAGAGAATGGTTGGTGTTACGATTGGGGAGTTAATTATAGTGGAGCTGATTTACAATTAGTTCATTATATATTGTATGAGGGATATCCAGAGGATCCATCGCTTGAAGAACTTGATCAAGTTTTTACAATATTATCTGTGCCAACGAGTCTGTTGACGGTGGATGAGTTCGCTTCTCTTCATGGTGTAGAAGTTGTAACTGTTCGTCAATGGATAAGAAGAGGTAAAATACGAACGGCAAAAAAATATGGTAATGAATGGAGAATACCGTCATTAACAGATACACCCAAAAGAGGTTATACATCTGCTCATTATAAGTGGTCTGATACACTAAGCGGGTTGCCTGAGGATTTGTTATATCTGAATGAATATAACGAAGCGTTATTTACACAAGATGATGATGATAAAAAGCTCTTCTATGTATTTTTGTATAATGAGCCTGCAGTAGACGGATTAAGAACAGCTGGGAAAACTTTGGAATGTACAGCTGCAGAACGTGAAAGGATAGAATTGACTATTATTTCACAGCCATCAGTTCATTACATGCAGAACTTCATAGATAGCATTTGCATAGATTTAATGGAAGTGTTTAATAGTGGAGGTGATGAGTAATGACTTGGAGAATTCCTATATATAATAGCGATTTCCCAAAACCTAAAAGAATTTTTGATGTAGAGGCTGATGAACATGGGAATATTTATAGATATTATACTCAAAATATAAAAGGGTGTATCTGTGTGGAAACATCCGAAATGGAGAAACAAATAATGGATTTTTTTGAAAAGAGAGCAAGTTAACATGGTTTGAACTACCGAGCAATCGGATCCGATATACCGAGATACCAACCGCCGGAGTCAAGACTTCAGTAAGAGTTATTGGATAACTATATCTATAACTAATGCTGGAGTCTGGGCTCCGGCTTTTTTTATTTCTTCAGTTTATCCAGACGGTCAGAGATAGCCTGGTCGAAGATTTCACGAGGAAGGTCGTTTCGTTTGTAGACATCGTAAAGCTTGAAGAAATAGTTGAGGAAGGCATTGATTTCAGCTGACTTTTCGTTGCCATTACCGCCAGTTGAAAAATCCCAGTTGAGTTCGTCGAGCTGTTCTTCGCAAAGGCCGGTGATGTCGGGGTTTATGAACTCTGAGAAGTAGAACATATGGTAAGTACTGTTTTCTTTCTTGTATTCATATGGGTAGTCGTTTGTCGGATAGTTCACTTCCAGGTATTTGTCTTCTTTGATGGTCTGGTCGGTGTAATTGATAACACCACTTTCAATAAGCTGCATGAGTATCTTACAGATTTCTTTGTTGGAAAGTTGTTCAGTAGAAGGCTGATCGAGCTTACGACCTACAAGATAGTCTACGGATACATCAAAGAAATCAGCGATAGCTATTGTTTGCTCGAAAGTGAAGCGGTTGCCTTTAGTTC
This sequence comes from Roseburia sp. OM03-7AC, assembly GCF_003462625.1. NCBI lineage: Bacteria > Bacillati > Bacillota > Clostridia > Lachnospirales > Lachnospiraceae > Roseburia > Roseburia sp. OM03-7AC. The sequence goes on along the minus strand of NZ_QTZJ01000001.1, from coordinate 1,085,942 downwards.
TATTAAGAGCTTTGCTCATTTGTGGCTGAGGGATTCCGGTACCACGGATTATGTCAGCCTGGCTTATATTTCGTTCTCTCATAAGTGTTTCAATATTCTCAATGAGAATATCGTGATAATTGGTAGCCATAACATATTCCTCCAATACATAAAGCATACACAAAAGATATGAGTAAGCTCCTTTTGAATATGTTATAGCACAAAAAGTACAATGGAGACAACAAAAATCTCTGTTGAGCCGGAAAAAGTAAGCTTTTGAAGGCCTAGGAAAGTAGGAGATATCTGCTACGGCAGTTCTCATAGATAAAGGTTCGGCGGAACCTATAATCCGTCAAAAACAATAATTTATTTCAAAGCCTGTGGGCGCGCGACTACAAGGCGAGGATAAGAATACTGGTTTTCGATACAACACCCAAAGTGGGTGGAGGTTCGTAATCAGAGACTATTCCCGCTTTATTGTCGTGTGTCCATTTTTGTTACGGCATTATCAGCAGCTCTGGTCGGCTCTTGTCCTCGCTTGTGGCGTGAAAGCACACAGCAGAAAGGACAAAAAATGGAAACCAGAGTAAATGTTGAAGAAGGTAAGAAGTATCTGTATGTAGAGACTACAGGGGAAAGCATCAAGCAGTTTAAAGCAGCTCCAGAAGAAGAGAGAGCAGGTATTGAAATCAGCAGAATGCGTGTAGAAGGTGCGTGGGTACCTGCACTTAAGTTTGCAGTTGATATCTCTACCGAAGAGGGCGCACAGTTTTATTCTGATTGGAAGCAGGAAGAATGGAGACAGGAGGTCCAGTACAGAATGGAGAATCGTTGTGAGATTTGCGGCAGCAATGGTAAGAGCATGCGCTGCCCATTAAGAGTGAAGAATCCTGATTATACCGGAGCCCCTGGTCAGAAGAAGACTATAGCGGTTAAATGTGAAGAGTGTCCATATGGATACAACCGTTTATTCCGTCCAGTGAACGGTAAGATAAACTTTTCTACTTTTGATGTGGAAGATGGAGACGGTAATGTTGATGCATTTGAGCCTGAGTCAAAAAAATACTCAGATGCGGACATCTACATGAGACTTCTTAAGGATCTTGGAGAGTATATTGTTGAGCACTATCCTAAATATACTAAGTATGTGGAGCTTATCAATATTCTTGGCGAAGAATACAATATGAAGACCGCATCAAAAATTATGGGTAAGGCTGATAGTACATTATATGACTGGGTAAAGAGACTCAGACCGATATATGAAGAATTCAGAGGAACCGTTGATTATCTGTAAAGCAATTGTATGAATAAGGAAATCCACACGCACGATGAGGAGGTTTTTTCTTTGTATAAGGAAGCGATTCTGACGGTGCAGGATAACTGCAAAGTTTTTTGAAAAAAGTTCGGAAAATATTGGTCTGAATCTCCTTTGACCAGTAGAGGGAGCTTGATAAGAACCCCGAACACGGCGAAGGGGGTGATTCCCATGGGATGAAAAGACCAGGAATAATAAGTGGAAAAATTTAACAGGAGGAAAGACATGCAATTGATTTTACAGACAGCGAATGTAACTGCTGATGCAAAGAATTGTAGTTATCCCAATAAGGTAGCGGTTACTAATGCATCGGAGCTACAGGAAGCGGTAAAGATGAATCATGTGTGTGCGGAATATAAGAAAAATTACCGCAGCATTGATAATTTCATTAAGTCAAATGTGGTTGTCATGGATCTTGATAACGACCATACAGATAATCCGGATGAATGGATCACGGCAGAGAAGCTGGAAGAACTTCTTCCTGATATTTCATATGCAGTGGCTCCAAGCAGAAACCATATGGTTGCTAAGAATGGTAAGGCTGCAAGACCTAAATACCATGTTTACTCTGAAATTGAAGAGATTACGGATTCCTCAGCGCATGCAGCATTGAAGGCGGCAATCCATAATGCATATCCATTTTTTGACGGTAATGCTCTGGATGCTGCGAGATTTATTTTCGGTGCGGATAGTGGTGAAGTGGTATGGCACGAAGGATGGACAACCATTGATGAAGACATTGTGGTGGAGATTTCTAATGAAGAAACACCTTCTGCAAGTGGTCCGATTTTAGAGGGTAGCCGCAACAACACCATGAGCAGATTTGCCAGCAGGGTTCTTAAGAAGTACGGGGTTACTGATAAGGCAAGAGAAGCCTTTGAGATTCATGCTCAGAGATGTGATCCGCCACTTGAAGAGGAAGAACTCAATACCATATGGAACAGTGCAGTGAAGTTTTATAAGAAGACAATCGTTACCCAGGAAGGATATGTGGCACCGGATCAGTACAATGCAGAGTTTGGTTCCATCAAGCCTGCTGACTTTGAAGCGGCTGGAGGACTTGCAGAATGCCAGAAAAGAATTGGAACGGACGCAAGGAGAGAAGCCTGTGTCACAGAAGATGTTTAAAGCAATATAGAAGAATGGTTAAATTTAAGCTGGGCTGGATGCTCAGCTTTTTTTGAATTTACCTGATAAGGATGGAGGTGAATGTGGAAATAATCATAAATGCTATGGAGATTAAAATGCTATGAAAAATCAATGAATAATGTTATAATTATCATAAAAGTATTCACGTATATTTTTACGGCTAAAGGAGAATATATTTATGATAGATTTAAACTCAGAATTAATGGAGCAAAAAATGAAAGTTGATTTTAATACCTATGACTTATCTGTTAAAGAGTTGTTAAGTATGGTAAATGATGGACTGATAAATATAGCACCAGAATATCAGCGACAGTTTAGATGGGATGTTGAACGCCAGTCAAGTTTAGTTGAATCTCTCTTTTTGGGAATTCCGGTTCCAAGTCTTTTTATGGCAACAAATGTGGATGGAACTTGGGAAGTGATTGATGGAGTGCAGAGACTTAGTACAATGATTTGTTTTGCAGGAGATGATAATGTACGAGAGAAAGTCAATGCTAAAAAAGCTGAGCCCTTAAAATTGAAAGGATTATCAAAACTAGCTAATTTTAATGATAAGAGATTTGCTGATCTTCCGGTAGGTGTACAAAATAAGTTTAAATTGACTAGTATTAAAGTTACTACGTTGAGTGATAAAAGCGATAAAGACGTGCGCTTTGATTTGTTTGAACGATTGAATAAAGGAGGCGTAAATCTTACACCTCAGGAAATTCGTAGCTGTGTTTATCGAGGCGGGTTTAATGATTTTTTAAAAGAGTTATCCAAAGATTCTAATTTTAAGAATTGCGTGCATTTATCTGAGAGTCAAGAAAATGATGGTACGAGAGAAGAACTTGTTTTGAGATTTTTTGCATATTTGTATGATTTGGATTCGTTTGAGCATAGTGTAAAAGACTTCTTAAATAATTATATGTCAAAGGCTGACAAAGGATTTAATTATAGTGAAAATGATAAATTATTCAGAATGGTATTCAAAATATTGAATGATGCCTTGCCTCATGGTATAAGTAAAGGAAGGAAAAATACACCACTTAATCTTTTTGAGGCTGTGTCAGTAGGAGCTGCATTAGCATATATGGATAATGGAAAAATAAACACTGTAGGAATAGATGAATGGCTAAAAGATAAAGAATTATTAAAATATATTACAGGAGCTACAAATTCGAAACCGAGAGTAATAGGTAGAATTGAGTTCTGTAGAAAAAAATTTGAGGGATAAAAGTGTTTAATGAAATAAAAGAGGAATTGACTCGTAAAATATGCGAACTAAGATTATGGCTTAGTAATATTAATGATAGCGATGATTTTTCAGCAATTAATAAGGGTTTGTTTTACGTGTATATATATGGGATTTATGAAGAAACAGTTAGAACTGTCGTTCAGAAAACGATAGGGGAATTAAATGCTAAATCTGTAAAAATTGATGAGTGTATATATGAGCTGTATGCACTCATTTTTTCCGCGGAATATGACAGTATATATGGTGTGGGTAATGAACATAAGTGGGAAAAAAGGTGGAATATTTCAGATAAATTAACTCGGAATCCTATCGTTTCTATTCCAAATGAAATAGTACCTACTGATGGCAAAAATCTACGATATAGACAATTAGAGAGTATCGCAAAATCTTTTGGTATTCATAATGCAATTCTTCCTAGGGCAGAAATTGGAGGAAACATTCAGGAAATGGTTGATAATAGGAATTATATTGCACATGGGAATAAAACTCCAAAAGAGGTGGGACGTGAAGTTTCGGTTAATGATTTACAACGTAAATTAGATCATATTTCGGAGGCGTGTGCCTATATTATCGAATTATATGAGAAATATATTGAGGAACAAATGTATTTGAAAAATCATTAAACATAAATCGCCGAAACATAAGAAGAATAACATGTTTTAAGGAGCGAATTGGTGTGGATAGCTTGAAATTAAATCCTGTACAGAAGGCAGCATTTTTTTTGATTCAGCAAGATCTTCGATATATTTATACGGTTATAAAAAATATAAATCCGAAAGCATCTAATTACATACCTTCTATGTTTCCGTATTTGGGTGTTGTTATAGATGGAGCAGAGGATTGGCTAAAGGCTATTAAAAATTCAAGTAAATGTAAATTCTGCATGCCATTATTTAATGAATCACAAACTATTTTTTATGAACAAATCAGAAATAGCATTAAGATGTGGCAGCAGGATTATAACGAAATATATATTTCGTTAGGAAACGCTTATCGTAAAAATGATGATTATTTTGGAAGTGTCTGTAAGCCAATTGCCAAAGTTCTTAAGCTATATGATATATATGGAATGGATACTATAAATGGAGTGATTTGTGGGAATACTATTCTGTGCCATTGCTATTCACCGTTTTTTTCATACAGTGAGAATAATGGTGAGTATATAAAAGTAATGAGTGAAATTGGTGGTAGATATATTAATTTGTTCCATGCAACGACTGATTTTCAGGTAAATAATGAATTGCAGTTTGGGGTTCAAGATTACGGAGGATTTATAAAATCACCAGTTGGTAATGTATATAGTGACAAGTTTGTTTTAATGTCAATCTTGTGCCAGATAAATTTCTTGTTATATGGGATTGAAAAATGGATAAACAATGAGATACCTACGAAGCTGAGATTTGGATATCTTTTATATTATTCTTTAATAAGTGTGATTGAACAAATAAATCAAAAATTAGGCATCACTTTAAAAATTAATTCGAAATGGAAATCAGATAGATTTAGAAATTCTATGGCACACTACAAGTTGGGAATAGTGTTAAAGGAGAGCAATTTGATCATTAGCGATGCAATGTTTGGTCTAACAGAAAAAATATTTGGAGAGGATTATTATACCATAAAAAAGTCAATTTATAAGGAACTAGAAAAATTAGCCAAGCAGATAGGTGCGTATCTTGACTTACCCCAAAGAATGGTATATTTGCAGTAAGAGAGAAGTAGTACCCCCACCTTTTACTACGATTGCTGTACACATCTTGCAATATTTTGCTAAGATTTGCATTTTATGTACAGAAATGACTGATACATAAAGAAGAATTAACACTGCGCAAAACGCTGCAAATGGTAGCAGAAAAGTGCATTTTGGAAGGAGATAGAGACTTGATAAAAGTACTTTTCATCTGCCACGGCAGTATTTAATGTATACTATGAAAAACTTGATTTTATTGGCTTTTCTGTGGATTAAGCAATAATTTACACCTTATTTATACCTTTGGAAGATCGAATCGGAATAGTTAAAATAGTTGCCACAATTTAGTTGGACAAAAAAGATACTATACTCAAAACCAATCAAAAAATCAATCGTAAATTTTTGCGATTGATTTTTTGCACATTTATGCATATAATGTAATCATTAAGGTTGGAAAGGAGTTGATTACTATGCGTGAAACAAGAATATTGGAATTCAAGGAAACAATTACGAATACTTTTTTGAAAACAGTCAGTGCCTTTGCAAATTATAATGGTGGAACAATTCTTTTTGGTGTTGATGATAATGGAAATGTGAAAGGAGTGCCGGATGTAAAGCTGGCTTGCCTGAGTATTGAAAATAAAATTAATGACAGTATATCACCTCAACCAAACTATACACTTGAAATACAGAATAATGACCAGACGATAAAACTCACTATAAAAAGTGGTCTTCAGAAGCCGTATTTATATAAATCAAAAGCATACAAAAGAAATGATACTGCAACGATAGAAGTAGATACACTGGAATTTTCAAGGCTTGTATTAGCTGGGAAAAATATTAGTTTCGAAGAATTACCTTGTAAAGATCAGAAACTATCTTTTGAAATTTTACATCGTAAGTTGAAAGAAAATATTCAGATTGAAACTTTCAATCAGGATACTTTAAAGACATTGAATCTGTATGACAATGTAAAAGGTTTTAATAATACAGCAGGACTTTTAGCAGATAAAAATCATTTTTCGGGAATTGATATTGTTAGGTTCGGTGAGAATATCAGTATTATTCAAAAAAGAGTAACATTTGAACATATATCGGTTTTAGAAGTATATGAAAAAGCACTTGCAGTATTTAGAGATTATTACCAATATGAAGTAATACAGGGCGCTGACAGAAAGATGATAGAGAAAATACCGGAGGCAGCTTTCAGAGAAGCAATTGCAAATGCTTTGATTCATAGGGTATGGGATGTTAATTCACACATCAGAGTTTCTATGTTTGATGATAGAATAGAAGTAGTATCTCCTGGTGGATTGCCAGATGGAATAACAACAGAAGAATATTTATCAGGTAAACTTTCTGTTTTAAGAAATAGAAATCTTGCAAATGTATTTTACAGACTGGGATTTGTAGAGATATTTGGAACAGGAATTACACGAATAAAACAATTGTATGCAGATAGTCTGATAAAACCAGATTTTGAAGTGTCAGAAAATACGATAAAAATTGTGCTGCCGGTATTTGAGACAAATGTTAATTTAACCGAAGATGAAAAAGTAATTTACAAATTCTTAAGTAAGACCATGTTGAAACCAATAAGTGAAATTGCCCCATATGTTCCATTTGGTAAATCCAAAACAACACAGTTATTGAAAGCTATGGGGGAAAAAGGTGTGGTTACAGTTGAAGGAAAAGGCAGAGGAACAAAATATATAATTAAGTGAGTGGGGATACCATAATACAGAATGCAGGCCGATATTGGTAAATGTGCTGCTGGATAGAGACTATATCGGTATGGATAATGATTTAGAAATTAGTGCCAAGGAAATTGTAATAAAAATGGACATTGGAAAATACAAAACAAGGAGTAAATAAAACCATGATAAAAGTTCTCTTCATCTGCTTAGGCAACATCTGCCGTTCCCCCATGGCAGAATTCATCCTAAAGGACCTCGTCGCCAGGCGAGGCCTCACCGACCGCTTCGAGATAGCCTCGGCTGCCACCAGCACCGAAGAAATCTGGAATGGCATCGGGAATCCGATTTACCCGCCGGCGCAGGCGGAGCTTAAGAAGCATGGAATCGGGAATACGCCGGAGACCGATTTTCGGGACAAGCGGGCGAGACAGTTGACAAAATCCGATTATGAGATTTATGATTACCTCATAGGGATGGACGAAAGCAATATCCGTGGAATCGAGCGGATAACCGGGCATTGTGGCGGTAAAATATCCATGCTGCTTTCCTTTGCCGGAGAGCAGGCAACAATATCTGACCCATGGTACAGCGGCAGGTTCGATAAAACCTATGCGGATGTAACACGCGGATGCGAAGCATTCTTAGAATATCTCATAGAGCAGGGAGAAGTGTAGATGATAGAAATCTTATTTGGCGAAAGTGAAGGCGTAGCCATGAAGCTTGCGAAGAACTATCAGCAGCCAGATTATGAGGATGGACCAACCGCATGGCTTGGGGAAAAGCCGGACAAAGCCACCTTTGAAGACATGTTTGCAGGAGAAGCAGTTGGCGGAACTTCTGCGGAGGTCATTATACTGCCATTTATGTTGGACATTGGCAGCCTGAGGGAACCGCTGGATGGTACATATCGGAAGAAGATAATCTTAGAGCAGTATGGTGTCTATTGGAATGAGGATGAGAAAGAGGGGCGGGAAGAATTAGAGCAGGCAGTGGAAACCTATGTAAAAGAGCTGCAGCGGATGGAGCAGTTTGCAAAGCAGGGAGAATCTTTCCGTATCTGGTACAGCAACAAGCCTTATTCCCTGTGCGGACTCTGCCATGCAGTCAGTGTGCTGCGGAAATATGAATGTGCGATATCCGTGGTACGTCTGCCGGATTTTGTAAGAGAAGAGGAAAATACGACGGTACGTTATTCTTCCTGGGGAGAAGTAGATGCCGGACAGTTTTATCGATTCCTCCCATTGGAAAGGGAACTTTCAGAGCATGAGCAGAAAGTATTTGCATCCAGATGGGACGAACTTAAAGAAGAGGATGCACCTCTTCGGGTTCTGATAAATGGCTGTCTGGTGGGCGTAAAAGAGGATTTTTATGATTTCCTGATTCGAAGAGAACTGCCGGAGGGCGAAATCATACAGGCAAGACTCATTGGAAATCTGTTGTTAAAATATCCCCTTGGAATCAGTGACAGTTGGTATATGAACCGCATCAATCATATGATTGAGACCGGAGAGATAGAAGTAGTAAAAGAGGCGGATGAAATTTTCCGCCGGAGCATCAGAAAGGAGCAGTAAGGAATGAACGAGATCATAAAAGCAATGGAGACAAGAAGAAGTATCAGAGGTTATAAGGAAGATATGGTGCCGGAAGAGCTGATTGCAGAAGTAGTGGAAGCCGGAACTTATGCGGCTACCGGAATGGGCAGGCAGTCACCGATTATACTTGCAGTTACCAATAAGGAAGTAAGGGACAGACTTTCCAAGGTAAATGCTGAGATTATGGGAACAACCGGCGATCCGTTTTATGGAGCACCGGTTGTACTGGTGGTGTTAGCAGATAAGAGCCGTCCCACCTATCTTTATGATGGAAGCCTCGTTATGGGCAATCTGATGCTGGCAGCACATTCCTTAGGCCTTGGAAGCTGCTGGATTCACCGTGCAAAAGAAACTTTTGAGCGGGAAGAGGGAAAAGCAATTTTAAAGGAACTTGGCATTGAAGGAGATTACGAAGGCATTGGAAACTGTGTCATCGGCTATGCAAAAGAACCGGCAAAAGACGCCGCTCCGAGAAAAATAGATTATGTTCATTATATAAAATAAAATTGGATAATATAAAGGACATAGTGAAAAAATAGCATCAGATTTGTAAAAAATACTTGCAAAACAAAAAAAGCAGTGCTATCATAGTCAACAACTAGGAGATATAGTTGCAAAAGCTGGGAAAGAGACTCTTACTTTTAGAGGCCGACAGGAATACAGCGTCACCGACTGAGAGCGCTGTTTGGAAGAGAAAGCAAAGGGAACACTCTGGAGCCGATTGGCTGAATTACAGTAGGTCAGTACGTAGTGCACGTTACGCACGAAGAGAGGGAAGATGAAGCATTCATTTTCCAATGCGGGTGGTACCGCGGATAAGAAGATTATTCGCCCCGGAATACGAGTCAGTATTCCGGGGTTATTTTTATACTCCGGGCTGACAATCATATCAGAAAAGGAGTAGATAAGATGAGCAACATTTACAGAGACGTAACCTTAAATCAGGTAAGCGAAAACGACATTGGAAAGACACTTCGGGTAGCAGGCTGGGTAGAGAATATCCGGGACCATGGCGGCGTATCCTTTATTGATTTAAGAGATATGTATGCAGTAATGCAGATTGTAATCCGGGATGGAAAACTGTTAGAGGGAATCCGTAAGGAGCAGGCAGTTTCCATAGAAGGTCTGATTGAAAAAAGAGATGAAGAGACCTACAATCCAAAGATTCCGACCGGAACCATTGAATTAGAGGCAAAGAGCGTAGATATTTTAGGAGAGGTTTATACACAGCTTCCATTTGAAGTAATGACCAGTAAGGAAGTCCGCGAGGATGTCCGGTTGAAATACCGTTATCTGGATTTGAGAAACCAGAAAGTAAAAGACAATATTATTTTCCGTTCCAAGGTAATTTCATTCTTAAGAGAGAAAATGACAGAAATGGGATTCTTAGAGATTCAGACTCCGATTCTTTGCGCATCTTCTCCGGAGGGCGCAAGAGATTACATCGTGCCATCCAGAAAATACAAAGGAAAATTTTATGCATTGCCACAGGCACCACAGCAGTACAAACAGCTTCTGATGGTATCCGGATTTGATAAATATTTTCAGGTTGCACCATGTTTCCGTGATGAGGATGCAAGAGCAGACCGTTCACCGGGAGAGTTCTATCAGCTTGACTTTGAAATGAGCTTTGCAACCCAGGAAGATGTATTTAAGATTGGTGAAGAAGTACTTTCTGCAACCTTTGAGAAATTCGCACCGGAAGGCAGCAAAGTAACGAAAGCACCATATCCAATCATCAGTTATAAGCAGGCAATGTTAGAGTTCGGAAGTGACAAACCGGACCTTCGGAACCCACTTCGTATCATCGATGTGACAGAGTTCTTCCAGAGATGTACCTTTAAGCCATTTATCGGAAAGACGGTAAGAGCCATCCGTGTACATGCAGAGATGTCCAAAGGTTTCCATGAGAAACTTTTGAAATTTGCAACCGGAATCGGTATGGGTGGATTAGGATATCTGGAAGTATTAGAAGATGGAAGCTATAAGGGACCGATTGATAAATTTATCCCGGATGACATGAAAGAAGAATTCAGAAATCTGGCAGGCCTTGAAGTAGGAGATACCATTTTCTTCATGGCAGATAAAGAAGAGCGTGCCGCATATTATGCAGGCATGATTCGAAATGAATTAGGCGAGAAGCTGGATTTAATTGAGAAAGATGCATACCGTTTCTGTTATGTCAATGATTTCCCAATGTTCGAGCGTGACCCGGAGACCAAGAAAATCGGATTTACCCATAACCCATTCTCCATGCCACAGGGCGGCTTAGAGGCACTCAATACCATGAATCCGCTGGACATCTTAGCATACCAGTACGATATCGTCTGCAACGGCGTGGAACTTTCTTCCGGTGCAGTCCGTAACCATGATATGCAGATTATGGAGAAAGCCTTTGAGATTGCAGGTTATGATAAAGAAGTACTGAAAAATAAATTTGGTGCATTATACAACGCCTTCCAGTTTGGAGCACCACCACACGCAGGAATGGCACCTGGAATTGACCGTATGATTATGTTACTGCGTAACGAGGATAATATCCGTGAAGTCATTGCTTATCCGATGAATGGAAATGCACAGGATCTGATGTGTGGAGCACCAAACGAAGTAACAGAGCAGCAGTTAAGAGAAGTTCATATCAAAGTACGTGATTAAGGAGGAAAAACAATGGCAAATGTGATTTCAGATGAAACCATGGAATACGTTGGAATCCTTGCAAAGCTTGAACTTTCCGAAGAGGAAAAGGAAGCAGCAAAAAAAGACATGGAGAGCATGTTAGATTATATTGATAAATTAAACGAACTGGATACATCCGGTGTAGAACCGATGTCCCATGTATTTCCGGTGCATAATGTATTCCGGGAAGATGTAGTAACCAATGGTGACAGCGGCGAGGATACCCTTGCCAACGCGCCGGAGCGCAGAGACCGGGCATTTGTTGTACCAAAGACCGTAGATCAGTAAAGGAGGCGGCAGAAGATGAATTTATTATCACTGACAGCAGTAGAGCTTGGGAAAAAAATCAAAGCCCATGAAGTATCAGTAGAAGAAGCTACAAGAGCCGCCTTAGATGCCATTGCAGCAAAAGAGGATGCGGTACACAGTTTTGTTACCGTAGATGAAGAAGGTGCAATGAAGCGTGCGGCAGAAGTGCAGAAGCTCATTGATGACGGCACATTGACAGGACCGCTGGCAGGAGTTCCGGTTGCAATCAAAGATAATATGTGCACAAAAGGAATGCTGACCACCTGCAGTTCTAAAATTTTATATAACTTTATTCCGACTTATACCGCAGAAGCAGTATTAAATCTGGAAAAAGCCGGAGCAGTAATTCTTGGAAAGACCAACATGGATGAGTTTGCCATGGGAAGTACTACAGAGACTTCCGCTTTTGGCGAGACGAAGAATCCATGGAATACAGAACATGTACCGGGAGGTTCTTCCGGTGGAAGCTGTGCTGCAGTTGCAGCAGAAGAATGCTTTTATGCATTGGGTTCAGACACTGGTGGTTCTATCCGTCAGCCAAGTGCATTCTGTGGTGTGACCGGCATCAAACCAACATATGGAACCGTATCACGTTATGGACTGATTGCATATGGTTCTTCTTTAGACCAGATTGGACCGGTAGCCAAAGATGTGACAGACTGCGCAACCATTTTAGAGGCAATTACTTCCTATGATAAAAAGGATTCTACTTCCATTCAGAGAGAAGAGACCGATTTTACCAGTGCATTAGTCGATGATGTGAAAGGAATGAAAATCGGTATTCCAAGAGATTATTTTGGAGAAGGACTGGATGCAGAAGTAAAGGATGCTATTTTAGCAGCCGCTAAGAAATTAGAAGAAAAAGGTGCTATCGTAGAAGAGTTCGATTTGAGCCTGGTAGAATATGCAATCCCTGCTTACTATGTAATTGCAGATGCAGAAGCAAGCTCTAACCTTGCCCGTTTTGATGGCGTAAAATATGGCTATCGTACGAAAGACTACGAAGGACTTCACAACATGTATAAGAAATCCCGTTCCGAAGGCTTCGGAGCAGAAGTAAAACGTCGTATCATGTTAGGTTCCTTTGTCTTAAGTTCCGGATATTATGATGCTTATTATCTGAAAGCACTGCGTACGAAAGCTTTGATAAAGCAGGCATTTGATAAAGCATTTGCAAAATATGATGTTATCTTAGGACCGGCAGCACCGACCACCGCTCCGAAGTTGGGAGAGTCCTTAAGCGACCCGTTAAAAATGTATTTAGGCGACATTTATACCGTATCGGTGAACTTGGCAGGACTTCCGGGAATCAGCCTGCCATGCGGCATCGACAGCAAGGGGCTTCCGATTGGCATGCAGTTGATTGGAGACTGCTTCAAGGAGAAGAATATCATCCGTGCCGCATATGCCTTTGAACAGACAAGACCATATCAGCACAGCCCGTTAGCAGCAGAATAGGAGGAAAAGAAGATTATGAATAAACAGTATGAAACCGTCATCGGACTGGAAGTCCATGTGGAACTGGCAACCAGGACCAAAATCTTCTGTGGCTGTTCTACTGCATTCGGAAGTGCACCAAATACACACACCTGTCCGGTCTGTACCGGTATGCCGGGCTCTCTTCCGGTTTTAAATAAACAGGTGGTAGAATATGCCATGGCAGTAGGTGTTGCCATGAATTGTGAAATCAACCAGTATTGTAAATTTGACCGGAAGAACTATTTCTACCCGGACAATCCTCAGAACTATCAGATTTCCCAGCTTTATCTTCCAATTTGCCACGATGGCGGCATTGAGATTGAGACTTCCGAAGGAAAGAAAACCATTGGAATCCACGAGATTCATATGGAAGAGGATGCGGGAAAATTAGTCCATGATGACTGGGAAGATGTTTCCCTGGTGGACTATAACCGTTCCGGTGTGCCACTGATTGAGATTGTATCTGAGCCGGATATGCGTTCTGCAGAGGAAGTCATTGCTTATCTTGATAAATTGAGAATGATTGTGCAGTATCTTGGTGCATCCGACTGTAAGATGCAGGAAGGCTCCATGCGTGCAGATGTCAACTTATCTGTCCGTGAAGTAGGAGCAAAAGAATTTGGTACCCGTACCGAGATGAAAAATATCGGTTCCTTTAAAGCAATTGCAAGAGCCATTGAAGCAGAGACAGCAAGACAGATTGATTTGATTGAGTCTGGCGAAAAGGTGGTTCAGGAGACCAGACGCTGGAATGATGACCAGGGATATTCCTATGCCATGCGTTCCAAAGAGGATGCACAGGATTACCGTTATTTTCCGGAACCGGATTTGGTTCCAATCGTCATCAGTGATGAATGGTTACAACGCATAAAAGACAGCCAGCCGGAATTAAGAGAAGCAAAACGTCAGCGTTATCAGGATGAATTCGGCCTTCCGGAATATGATGCTAATATTTTGACTTCTGCAAAGAAGATGGCAGATGTATTTGAAGCAACCACAGCAATCTGTAATAAGCCAAAGAAAGTATCCAACTGGCTGATGGGCGAAACCATGCGTATCTTAAAGGAGCAGAACAAAGACCCGGAGGATATTGCATTTTCACCGGAGAATCTGGCAAAATTAATCGAACTTACCGATGCCGGAACCATCAATGGCAATGTAGCAAAAGAAGTTTTTGAAGAGATTTTTGCTAAGGATATTAATCCGGATAAATATGTGGAAGAGAATGGACTTAAGACCGTAAATGACGAAGGTGCATTACGGGATACTATTGCAAAAGTCATTGAAGAAAATCCTCAGTCGGTAGAAGATTACCGCAATGGGAAAGAAAAGGCAATCGGTTTCTTGGTAGGTCAGACCATGAAAGCCATGAAGGGCAAAGCAAATCCTGGAATGGTAAATAAGATATTGAAAGAACTGTTATAAAGAAGTGTTATAAATAACAGGGAATGCATGCAAGCTTTTCCTTATATGTATAAAAAATCCTGCAGTATGAAGGTATCAGAAATACCTGTCATGTTGCAGGATTTTTATGTTTTTACTGTAGTCTGTCAATAAAGAGAAGCCAAACTTATGCCTTTTTTCTGGAAACAGAAGTTCTGATAAGATAGCATATGGTTCCAACTACAAATCCAATGCTGATCCACTGGGAGGTGGATAAGGCAAAGAGATGACCGCGGACGGCATCATAGCGGACATATTCTAACAGAAACCGCAGAATACCATAGACAATAAAATATATGGCAATCGTGTGCGGATAAGATTTCTTTAAATCCAGTATTGCAAGTACGACAGCAAGAATCAGAAGACAGATTGCTTCCACCAGCTGAACTGGAAACAGCGTAGTATCAGATGGCGCAATGGAATGCTCCGGGAACTGTACTGCAAAAGGTCCATCATATGGAATTCCATAACAGCAGCCGGCAAGAAAACATCCGATACGTCCGAAACCGTGAATCCATGGAATCAGATAAATCAGGTGAATGATAAAAGGCTTCCAGTCAATATGATGTATTTTTCCGGCCAGCAGAAAAAGAAGCAGTCCTCCAATCAGTCCGCCATAAAATACAAAGCCACTCTGCATAATGTAATTAAAATACTGGGGTTCTAACATACGGGACCAGTCAATGTCCCGGTAAGAAATGAATAGATACAAAAGCTTGGCGCCTAAGAAGGCGCCAAGTAATGTGTAAGCTTCTAATATAAGCATATCATCGAAGTTAAGCTTATATTTTCTGAGCGGATACAGGGCAAAAAGATTTGCCGTAATCACTCCAAGTGTGATCATAAATCCATAAGATGGGATATGAAATCCCAGAATATTCAGATAAAGTGCCATCTTTTTCCATGTATCCTTTCAAAAAACAAATATTAGAATGCGCTTGCAACAGATGCAACACATGCAACACATGCGATGTAAAGCAGTAAGCCTAATACTAATCCGATGATAGAGCATACAAGACCACCTGTAGCACATTTAGCCTGATTCTTATGTCCAACAGCGCCTAAGATAGTACCGATAAGACCTAAGATTGCTCCGATCCAGCCATAAACACCTACTGTAACTACGTCAACAACGATGGAAATAATTCCTAAAACTAATGCTGCGACACCCATTTTCATGTCCTCCTTGGTTTATAAAAATCTAATAAATTACATTGAAAGTTTAGCATTTAATAGGGAGACTGTCAAATATTGGTTGCAAATTTTGAAAAATAGTAAAAAATATCAGGTTCTGTCATATATGAAGATTTTATAAAATTATGGCTGCGAAGGTTGAGATTAAAACCGGCTTGAATTATAATAAAAGCAATGTTTTAGAATCTTAAAACAGATTTGAGAGAATAGGAGAATCAGATATGACAGAGAATGAAGACAAGAGAGAACTTGAAAATATAGATACTGTAGAAGAGACAAAGAAAGAGACCACAGATGAGAAGAAGGATGAATACGAAGAAATCTGTTACATCTGCCGCAGACCGGAAAGTGTTGCCGGTAAGATGATAAAGATTCCGAATAATATCTGCATTTGTAAAGACTGTATGCAGAGAACCTTCGACAGCATGAATAACTCTGGATTTCCAATGGGTGATTTTATACCAAATGGTCAGATGCCCAATATCAGCATGATTAATCTTTCAGATTTGCAGGGCTTTATGCCGCAGAGCCAGAAGATTAAGAAAAAGAAAACCAAAGAGGAGAAAGCAGAAGCTCCAAAATTAGATATAAAGAAGATTCCGGCACCACATAAGATTAAAGCAAGCCTGGATGAATATGTGGTTGGACAGGAATATGCCAAGAAGGTAATGTCTGTGGCAGTTTACAATCACTATAAACGTGTGGCAACCGATACGATGGATGATATTGAAATCGAGAAATCCAATATGTTAATGATTGGACCGACCGGAAGTGGTAAGACTTATCTGGTGAAGACACTGGCAAGACTTCTGGATGTGCCGCTGGCAATTACAGATGCGACTTCCTTAACTGAGGCAGGTTATATCGGAGACGATATCGAAAGCGTTGTCAGTAAATTGCTTGCAGCTGCAGATAATGATGTAGAGCGGGCAGAGCATGGCATTATTTTCATTGATGAGATTGATAAAATTGCCAAGAAGAAGAACACCAACCAGCGTGATGTCAGCGGAGAATCCGTGCAGCAGGGAATGTTAAAGCTTCTTGAAGGAGCAGAAGTGGAAGTGCCGGTGGGAGCCAGCAGCAAGAATGCCATGGTTCCGATGGTTACCGTTAACACTAAGAATATTCTTTTTATCTGTGGCGGAGCTTTCCCGGATATTGAAGAGATTATCAAAGAACGTCTCAATAAGCAGGCATCCATTGGATTCCAGGCAGATTTAAAGGATAAATATGATAATGATGAGAATCTCTTACAGAAAGTAACGGTAGAAGATGTAAAGAAGTTTGGAATGATACCGGAATTTATCGGAAGACTTCCGATTCTCTTTACCCTGGAATCACTTACTGTTGATATGTTGGTCCGTATTCTAAAGGAGCCGAAAAATGCTATCATCAGGCAGTATCAGAAGCTTCTGGCATTAGACGAAGTCAATCTGGTATTTGAAGAGGATGCACTGCGGGCAATTGCAGAGAAAGCAAAGGAGAAGAAGGTCGGAGCAAGAGCACTCCGTTCTATTATCGAAGAATTTATGTTAGATATCATGTATGAGATTCCAAAGGACGAAAACATCGGCCAGGTAACGATTACAAGAGATTATATTGAGAAAAAGGGCGGTCCGCTTATCACTATGCGTGGAGTGGCAGCATTACCGGTAAACGAATAAAATAAAAGAAAATAAGTGCCGGAGCTTATATGGAAGATTGTAAAGACGCACCATACTCGGAAGAATATTACGACCTTCTGGTTTCCTATCTGAGCCTTGAAAATGAATATCTTCCGGGAGGCTGTATCCAGAATATTGATAAAGATTTTAATGTAGTCTATTTGCAGAGTGCAGGCTTGCCGAAGCTGGATATTGACCAGTATACCTATTCGGCAATTCCAAAATGTTTTACCACATTAGACGAAGAGGCATTGCAGGCAGGCGGAATCATAAGGGTACAGAGTCAGCCAAATCTTGCTTTGAGAGGGCAGGGTGTTCTGATTGGATTTGTGGATACCGGAATTGATTATCAGAATGAAGTATTCCGTAATTCCGATGGCAGCAGCCGTATATTAAGAATCTGGGATCAGAGCATTCGAAGTGAAGATACACCAGAGGGATTCCTCTATGGAACGGAATATACAAAAGAACAGATCGATATGGCGTTGTTAACAGATGCACCTCTTCGGGTAGTACCTCACCGGGATGAAGAAGGTCATGGTACCTTTATGGCAGGTCTTGCGGCAGGAAGCGAAAAACTTTCGGAGAAATTTGCCGGAGTAGCACCCTATGCACAGATTGCCATGGTAAAGCTGAAGCCGGCAAAGGAATATTTAAGGCGTTTTTATTATATTTCGGAAGGTGCAAAGGCTTATCAGGAAAATGATATTATGGCGGGGGTGGCATATCTGACCAGACTGGCGGAACGATATCGCCGCCCTCTGGTGATTTATCTTGGGCTTGGAAGCAATTCCGGGGATCACAGTGGAAACAGTGTGATTTCGTATTATCTTAATTATGTTTCCTTCAAGCGGAATACGGCAGTTGTGGTAGCAGCAGGGAATGAAGCTACTGCCAGACATCATTATTACGGAGAAGTTGCATTCGGGCAGCAGAGTGATGTGGTAGAAGTAGATGTGGAAGATGCAGTGGCGGGTTTCCATATTGAAATGTGGGCAAAGGCTCCGGAGCTTTATTCGGTGCGGATTATATCGCCAACGGGAGAGCGGACGGCAGGTGTCCGGGTGCAGCAGGATGGCAGAGAGGTATACCGTTTTGTATTTGAAAATACACAGGTTATCATTGATTACCACATTGTTGGCACTGCCACAGGAGATCAGCTTATTTATATCCGGTTTGACCGGCCCACCAGAGGCATCTGGACGATTGAGGTAAATGGCGATTACAGTATAGAAGGAAGATATCACATGTGGCTTCCGATTACCGGACTGATTGCCGGTGATATTTCTTTTATTCGTTCTAATCCGGATACGACAATTACCATGCCGGGAAATGCAGCTGCACCGATGACAGTAGGTGGATACAATGCAGGAAATGACAGTATTTATCTGAATTCCAGCAGAGGATACACTGCATCGGGACTGGTAAAGCCGGATTTTGCAGCACCGGGTGTCAATGTGATTGGACCGGCACCGGGCAACCGGTTTGAGGCAAGAAGTGGTACCAGCATTGCAGCGGCAATTACTGCAGGAGCTGCAGCACTGTATCTGGAATGGGCAGTAGAGCGTGGTTATAATACTGATATTACAAATGCAGAAATTAAAAATGATTTTATCCGCGGTGCGGTGCGGTTAGAAAGCAGAGTTTATCCGAACCGGGAATGGGGATATGGAACCTTAAATCTCTATCAGACCTTCGAACAGTTGCGCCGGACATAGGAGGTTCTTGTTTGCATAGAATAACTGCTTCTGTGGGATTCTATATAGAAAACACGAAGCAGGAGGGTAAAGATGAAGCAGGAACATGCAATTGATTTACGAAAGGCAGCCATTATCGGATGTGGGTTTGTCGGCTCTGCCACTGCATTTACACTGATGCAGAGCAAGCTCTTTTCCGAACTGGTTCTAATTGATGTGGATAAAGCAAGAGCGGAAGGAGAGGCCATGGATATCAGCCATGGAATGCCATTTGCCGCACCGATGAAAATATATGCCGGCAGTTATGATGACATTGTGGATGCCGACATTATTATCATTACGGCGGGAGCAAACCAGAAACCGGGAGAAACAAGGCTTGAGCTGGTAAAGAAAAATGTAGCCATTTACAAAAATATTATCCCGGAAATTGCCAGCAGAAGGTGTCGTGGCATATTACTCATCGTATCAAATCCGGTGGATATACTGACACTGGCAGCATTGAAATTATCCGGTTTTCCGGAAAACCGGGTAATCGGTTCCGGAACAGTATTAGATACTGCCCGGTTAAAAAATATGCTGGGAAAACAGCTTGGCATCGACAATCGTGGTGTGCATGCATTTATTGTAGGAGAGCATGGAGACAGTGAGGTGGCGGTATTCAGTTCTGCCAACGTATCCGGTATTCCGTTGGAACAGATTTATAAGCTGCGTGGCTATGAGGAATATGAAAGTCATACGAAGCGTATATATGAAGAAGTAAAGAACAGTGCTTATGAAATCATAGAGCGTAAGCAGGCAACCTATTATGGAATTGCAATGGCGATTAAGCGGATTTGTGAATGTATTGTCAGGGATGAACATTCGGTGCTTCCGGTGTCCAGTCTGATGCATGGGCAATATGGCATTTCTGATATCGTGCTGAGCATGCCGGCAGTGGTGGATGCCGGTGGCGTGGAGCAGATTCTTCCGGTGTCATTAGACGAAGAAGAGCGGGCAAGGCTTCATGCGTCAGCAAAAGCACTGCGGGATGTGATTGCTGACATAGAATTATAGAGCAGGCGGAATAGAAAGAGAGAAAGAAAAGGGTAGAAGGAATCAGGCAGGACAAAAGAAGGAGGAGTTTCCATGAAATATTTATTACTGGTGGTATCCATTTTCGGGCTGGATGAAGGAATCAAGCAGCGGGTTGATAAGAAGGAGCCGTTGGGAAAAGAAAAAAGAGTTCCAAAGCTTCCGGTTGTAATTGAAAAATATTATAACAATGGAGCCGCATTGAATCTTTTAGCGAAGAAACCGAAAATTATGCTGGGGTTACACAGTGCATGCATGGCAGGACTGATGGCCATATATGGGTTTGTATTAAGAAGAGGAAATACAGGACTGAAAACCGGTATGAGTATGATGGTTGGCGGCGGATTAAGCAATCTCTGGGACAGAATTCATAAGAAGCATGTGGTGGATTATATCCGCTTTGATACACCGTGGAAACGCTTTTCAAGAATTGTATTTAATATTTCCGATTTCTTTATTTTTATCGGAGCAGCAGTTTCTATGTTGTTTGCTTACAGGTAAGAAAACGGGATTGCAGCCAACGGTAATAATACCGAAGGAAGCAATCCCATTTTTCTTAATCAAATTCGTTCGTTATATCTTAATCAACATAAAAAATCATTATTAAAAATCAAATTCTATATCTGAGAAAGGTACATTGAAAAACCTTGATTATTGCAACTATTTAATTACTGTTACGTTAGTTGCCTGAGGACCTTTAGCGCCTTCTGTTACGTCAAATTCTACTGCTGCGCCTTCTTCTAAGGATTTGTAACCATCCATGTTAAGTCCTGAGTAGTGTACGAATACATCATTACCTTCTGCATCAGAGATGAATCCGTAACCCTTCTGGTTATTAAACCATTTAACTGTACCGTTCATTATAGTACCTCCACAAAAATTATCTAGCCATATGGCTATGCTTAGAATAGCATAATTTATTTTAAAAGTAAAGAAAATTAGTTGATATCAGTATAGGGGATATCATGCCCGGCAAAAAATTTTCGTATCAGCAGATCCCATTCCTGGTCGAAGGTGTGGTCTAGGGTAAAACTGCGGTAAGATACACCATTGGTACAGGAAAGAATACCATCCTGAAATTTGATGTTTAAGAAAACTCCATTCAAATCCTGGGTAGTCAGACCACTTTTGCTTACTTCCAGAGTATTTTTAAGATTCTTTGGAGAAAGCTGAAAGATAAAGCGGAAATAGGAGGGGGTATGTTTTCCCTTGATCAGGGCGAAGCAGTTTTCACGCAGCATGCCAAAAGGCAGGCAGCTTAAACCGGTTAGTTCCAGTTCATCCAGTTCTTCCGGACTGTAGAAATCCGGTACAAGATGTCCGTCGATTTCATAGGAACCTTTTCCACGGATGGTAGCTTCTGATAATAAGAAGTGGTCAAATAAATCCGTGCGAAGTAATTTATTCATAAAATCCTTTACCTGTAAAAGTTGTATTGCAATCATAGTATCCTCCTCATTTTTAAAGTGTAACACAAACCGGATAGAAAAAACAGAGAAAGTATTGTAGAATGTCTATGAAAAGAAGCAGATCGAAAGGAAATGATATGAGAAAACAAAGATTATTAACCGGTATTGCAGGAATACTTATGGCATTTCTGTTTACCGGCTGTAATACATCATCCGTTGAAGAATGGGTAGATGAAGTAGTAGAAGATATCAATGGACAGATACCGGATAATACCTTGCTTCCGGTAGAGTCGGTTTCAGAGGAAAAATATGTATATGGCCAGCTTACGGAAGAAGAACAGCTTGTTTATGATGAGATGCTGGATGCTATTTTAAATCATCGGGAGGAGGTGGCAGTTGCTACATTAGATAAAGACGTACTGGCAAAAATGTATGAAGCAATTATGGCAGACTATGGTGGACTCTTCTGGGTGGATGGCTATTCCTATACGGAATATTCTAGGGCCGGTGTATTGACCGGGCTTAAGTTTGCACCGAAGTATACGATGGATGAAGCTGCAAGACAGGAGACACAGGCGGCAATTGATGAAAAGGTCGATGTGCTGCTTGGCGGCATTTCATCCGAGGACAGTGATTACCAGAAAGCACGGTTTATATTTGATACGCTGGTGCGTACGGTAAATTATGACCTTAATGCAGAGAATAATCAGAATATCATCAGTGTATTTCTAGAGGGAAGAACGGTGTGCCAGGGCTATGCCTGTGCCACAAAATATCTGATGGATTTATTAGATATTCCATGTACGATAGTGACAGGAACTGCCAATGGAGAACCACATGCATGGAATCTCATCGAACTGGATGGAGCCTATTATTATATGGATACTACCTGGGGTAATCCAACTTCCAACAGTCCGGATGACTTCGGAGATGTAGCTGAAGTGGTAGATTATTGCTTTTTTACTGCAACTACAGAAGAGTTATTTCAGACCCACAGTCCCAATGTGAATTTTTCATTGCCGGAATGCAATTGCCTGGATGACAGTTATTTTGTGCAGGAAAATTGTTATTTTAAGGACTGGTATCCGGAAGACATCGGAGCATTATTTACAGAGCTTGACAGCCACCCTGTACAGATGAAGTTTGAGGATGAGGCAGTTTATGGGCAGGCACAGCAGTTTTTCATTGAAGAAGGGCATATCGGGGATTATTATACCGGGGATAGTTCCTTATTTTATATGAAAAATGAGACAATGCGGGTACTTACTTTCCTGAAAAAATAAAATATTTGTGAAATATTATAAATTTTTAAATATTCTCTTTTCAAAACGTAATATTTATGATAATATGACGTAGTAATGAAAACTACTTGTTATTACAAAGAAAAACATAACATATAATTTTAAACATTGCGTACATACTATAAGAGAGATGACTACGCAATCAGGAGGATAGAAAATGAGCTACAAAATCATAGTAGACAGCTGTGGAGAGTTATTTGATGATATGAAAGCAGATGGAAGATTCCAGTCTGTTCCGTTAGAACTTGAGGTAGATGGATACCATGTGGTGGATGATGAATCCTTTGATCAACTGGAGTTTATTCGCAGGGTAAAGGAAAGCAGGCATAGCCCGAAGTCATCCTGCCCATCTCCACAGAGATATGTGGAAGCATATTTAGGAGAAGCAGAGCATGTATATGTAGTAACACTTTCCGGTAAATTAAGCGGTTCTTATAACAGTGCAGAGCTGGCAAAGAAGCTTTATTTAGAAGAACATAGGGCAAAACAGATTCATGTATTTGATTCCTGTTCTGCATCCATTGGAGAGACTCTGATTGCAGAAAAGATACAGGAATCAGAGGAAGCCGGAAAGAGCTTTGAAGAAGTGGTTGCTGAGACGGAAAAATATATTAAAGACCAGCAGACCTTCTTTGTATTAGAGACTTTAGAGACTCTGCGTAAAAACGGCAGACTCAGTAACCTGAAAGCCTGGGTTGCCGGGGCATTAAATATCAAGCCGGTAATGGGGGCCACGCCCGAGGGTACAATCTGTCAGCTGGGACAGGCAAGAGGAATGACAAAGGCATTGGACTATATGGTTAATGAAATTGTAAAGAGAACGAAAGAGTGTGAAAAGAAGATTTTATCCATCGCACATTGCAATTGTCCGGAACGTGCAAAACAGGTAAAAGAAAAATTGGAAAAGCTGGCAAAATTTAAAGATATCAGAATTGTAGATACTGCAGGAGTCAGCACCATGTATGCCAATAATGGCGGTGTTATTGTAGCAGTTTAAAAAATAGTAGATAAAAAGTGGATAAAAAAAGCAGAATCGGCGCAGGCTGGTTCTGCTTTTTTGCAGCCTGTATCCAGTAACAGCGGTAACAAAATGGAGCATCCGCATATAGTAATAACAGACGATTGCAAGGCAAGGAGGGATGAAATGCAAATCGCAATCATTGGAGCAGATGAAAGAACACCGGCATTGAAACGTTGTCTGACGGAATCAGGAATTGGAATCATAGAAATAACGGAGCAGAATATCCGGCGACTGATGCAGAGTCAGATTATTGTATTACCGTTGCGGGCACTGGAGGAGGATGGCAGAATCAGAGGAAGCAGGGTAAAAATAGGAATGGTATTATCCTATGCAGCGGAGAGAAGTGTTATTTATGGAGGTTGTTTCCCGGAGGTTCTGACACGAAGACCATCAGGGCGGCGGATACGGCTGGTTGATTATATGGAAGATGAAGTCTTTAGAAATGAGAATGCCGGACTGACAGCAGAAGGCTGCCTTGTAGAAGCAATGACAAAGAGCAGGTGCTGCGTGAAAGGAAGAAACTGTCTGGTGGCAGGTTTTGGTTATTGTGGAAGAGCCATGGCAAAGCTGCTTTTATCTTTGGAAGCGGAAGTAACTGTTTATGATATAAAGGAAGATTGCCAGCGGGTGGCAATGAAAATGGGGTGTAGCTTGTGGCAGGAGAATGCAGAGGAGCAGAACTTTGAGTGGATTTTTCATATGGCAGATAAACCATGTCCAATAGACACAGTCTTAAAATGGTGCGATGAGAAAACATATCTATGGGATATTACAACTGGTGGCGGACTTCCGGCAGAGGAGTTAGAAGAAAAAGGTATTCATGTGGAACATCTTACTGCCGTTCCTGGAAGAATACTGACAGAAAGTGCAGGAATCATTCTTGCACGGATGATAGAAAGAGGAGCAGCAGATTATGGAAGAGTATAAGCTTACATTAGGACTTGGAATTACCGGCTCTTTCTGTACTTTTGGGAAGATACTCCGGACGACAGAAGCACTGGTGCAAAAAGGAATAAAAGTTATTCCGGTATACTCCAGACATGCAGGAACTTTGGATACCAGATTTATGACAGCGGAAGTATTTCAAAACAGAATGCAGGAGATTACAGGAGAAAGGGGAATTCAAAGTATCGTGCAGGCAGAAACCATCGGTCCGTCAGGACTTTTTGATGTGATGGCAATTGCACCATGTACCGGAAATACCATGGCAAAGCTGCAGCAGGGCATTGTAGATACCACAGTGCTTATGGCAGCCAAAGCGCATCTTAGAAATGAAAAGCCGTTGGTGCTGGCAATTTCTACCAATGATGCTTTGTCCATGAATCTTAGAAATATCGGACTGCTGATGAATATGAAGCATATCTATTTTGTACCTTTCCGGCAGGATGATTATCAGAAGAAGCCCCATTCACTGGTGGCAGATTTTGGACAGTTAGAGGATACCATAGCTGCAGCCATGAAAGGAAGACAGCTGCAGCCGGTGGTACTGTCTCCAATGCCGGTAGATTATAAATGAATGTCAGTCTTATATTCACTGAGCCAGTAATGAATCTGCAGGAGATAAGCAATCATCTGAGGACCTGCCATAAGCTGGCCATACCATGGTTTGCCATAGTCTCCTTCCTGATTTAAGAATTGCATAGTCTTTTCTTTATCAATCAGTGCAAGAAGGGGACTTTCCCCGGTGGTCAGCAGTGCACTCAGACGCTGACGCAGGAGCTGTTCATAGTAAGGATGGTAGGTCTTAGGATAAGGACTTTTCTTGCGGAAAGTAATGGTGTCCGGAAGATAGTCTTTCGCACACTGCCGCAAAAGGTTTTTCACAAGACCATCTTTGGCTTTCATTTCCCATGGCACATTAAAGACATAGGAAACCAGGTTTTTATCTGCAAAAGGAACGCGGGCTTCCAGACCGGAGAACATACTGGTGCGGTCCATGCGGTTTAGCAGAGTCTGCATAAAGTAGCGGATGTTAAGATAGGAAATACGCCGGCGGCTGCATTCCGTATCATTGTCCGATGGCAGAATATCGACCTCTGCAATGGCATTTTCATAAGAACTTTGCACATAGGAATCTAAGGACAGTGCATCTGCAATTTCGTCTTTTAAGAAGGACTTGCGGAAAGACAAATCCGGTGTCCATGGAAACGTGTTGCAGGAAAGAAAATTCTTCCGGTGAAACCACGGATAGCCGCCGAAAACTTCATCGGCACATTCGCCGGTCAGGACTACCTTATGCTGCTTACTGACTTCCCGGCAGAAGAAGAGCAGGGATGAGTCAACGTCAGCCATACATGGAAGGTCATGGGCTTTCATGGAAGCAAAAAGTAAGTCAGCCTGGGAGCGGTTGTCACAGGTCAGATATTGATGCTCACTCTTAAGATAGTTTTTCATAATATCCACAAAGGGACGGTCTTCGGAGGGCTGAAAATCATTTGCCTTAAAGTAACGGGAATTATCTGTAAAGTCAAAGGAATAGGTAGAAAGAGTCTGCCCTTCTTTTCTTAATTCTTCCGCACAGACCGAAGAGACAAGACTGGAATCCAACCCGCCGGAAAGAAAGGTGCAGATAGGAACATCGGAAACCATCTGCCGGCGGATGGACTGTAACAGCAGCTCTTTTGTGTGGACAACGGTTTCTTCATAGCTGTCTGTATGTGGATGGCTTTCTAATCGGAAGTAACAGTAATCTTTCAGTCCGGAAGCACTGAAAGTGAGGTAATGTCCCGGCAGACATTCAGCCATATGCTCATAAACTGCGTTGCCGGGGTTCCTGGCAGGACCAAGACCAAAGATTTCGGAGAGTCCTGTTTTATTTACCGAAGGGATGCAGCCGGGATAACAGAAAATTCCCTTCGGCTCGGAAGAAAAGATAAGTGTGTCATGAAAAAGCCGGTAAAAGAGCGGCTTTACACCAAAGGCATCCCGGAAGAGATAGAGAAGCTGATGAGCCTCATCATAAATGGCAAAAGCGAAAATACCATTCATTTTCCGGACAAAGGACGGTCCTTCAAAAAGAAATCCATTTAAAATGACTTCTGTATCGGAATGAGTACGAAAGGTCATGCCATGGGAAAACAGTTCCTCACGGAGTTCTTTCGCATTATAAAGTTCTCCATTATAGACGATGGTGAAGTCTGCGTCACAATAATGTCTGGTCATAGGCTGAAGTCCACCATGAGGATCAATAATGGCAAGCCGGGTGTGGGAAAACCCTGTATGAGAGGTTAAATAAATACCATGGGAGTCCGGCCCGCGGTGATAAAGTGCGTCACTCATATCAGATAGAATGTTACGATAATAAGGCTCCCTTTCTAAAAAATCAGTATGTAAATTACAAAAACCGGAAATACCGCACATAGCAATTCTCAATTCATTTTTTGTAGTAATCTATGCATTTCCCTGAATAAAAAGTACAAAAAAGAAGAGAGATTTATGAAAGAGAGGAAACATTTTCTAGGTGCAAAGCACAGGTAAGGAGTTGCCGGCAGTAAGTTGTGCGGGTTATAATAAAAAAGATGAAACTATTTTTCCGGCTGGAACGTCTAATTTACAGAAAGCAAAGGTTGAAAGGCTTTCTTTGCATATGCAGGTTTTCGGAAAGAGAAGAGGAAACAGGAATGAAGAAGAGAGGAATCGCAAAAGCGGTGGAGCAGGAAATCCTTGCATCCTATGAACAGCTTTACCGGCTGGCAATTACCTATGTAAAGAACGAACAGGACGCAATGGATGTAGTGCAGGAAAGTGCATATAAGGCAATGAAAAATGCCGGTCAGGTGAAGGAAGAAACCTATATTAAGACCTGGCTCTGGCGGATTGTTATAAATACGTCACTGGATATGTGCAAGAAACAGAAGCGTATCGTAAGTGGAGTATTTATCCCGGAAGAAGCAAAAGAAGATGTATACAAAGACTGGGATATGCTGGCAGCGTTGGAAGAATTAGAAGAACGGGAAAGAACCATTGTGATATTAAAATATTTTGAAGAATGGAAAATAGATGATATTGCAGATCTTCTGAAAGAAAATCCAAACACCGTAAAATCAATCCTGTATCGCAGCTTAAAGAAATTAAAGATAAAGATGTCCAGGGAGGAAATAGCATGAACCATGAGAAAATAGACAGGATGAAGCAGGAATATGAGCAGATAGAAGTCCCGGAAGCATTGAAAACGCAGGTGGAAGCCGGAATCAGAAAAGGAAAGAGGGATACCACGAAAGGCAGTATCCGCTTTTTAAAAGGAGCAGCAACGGTAGCGGCAGCTATGGTTGCACTGGTGATTTCGGTAAATGTAAGCCCGACAATAGCCCATGCCATGGAAGAGGTTCCATTACTTGGCACAATTGTAAAGGTAGTGAACTTTTCTACATATTCTGATGTACAGGATGATAAGAATATGGAAGCAAATGTAGACATTCCCCAGGTGGCAGTGACAAATCAGGATGGGGAAGTATTATCGGATGAGACGGACGAGCTGAATCAGGAAGTGAAAAAGTATGCCGGTGGTATTATTAAGTCTTATCAGTCAGATGTAGCTTCCATTGAAGATGGTGAGAATGGTAATGAGGCAGTGAATTCGTCTTATCAGGTAGTGACAGATAACGACCGGCTGTTTGCTTTAAGAATTGATACTTCCATTGTAATGGCAGGATCGAACCAGTATACGAAAATCTATAATATAGATAAGAAAACCGGAAATACCATTACATTAAATGATTTATTTCAGAAGGATTCCGATTATCTGGACCGGATTTCAGAGGAAATAGAAAAGCAGATGAAGGAAAATATGGAAAAAGACAGTAACCTGCAATACTTCTTAGACAAGGATGTAGATGGCTACAGCTTTGATGGAATTAAGAATGATGTAAATTTCTATGTCAACAAAGAAGGAGAGCTGACCATTGTTTTTGATAAATATGAAGTAGCACCGGGTTATATGGGAATTGTAGAATTTACGATTCCGACCAGTGTGGTTTCTGATATTATAAAGGACGGATATCTGCAATAATATGACAAAGATGGTGCGTACTAGGCATTTATAGTAATCGAAAACTCCCCCGGATATTGGAAGAAATTTCAATATCCGGGGGAGTTCTTATGCTATATCATGAGATACTTTTATTTTTTGAAGTTAGCTCTCTTTCTTAAGGTCGGGTCAAGAATACGTTTACGGATACGTAAGGATTCCGGAGTAACCTCTAAGAGCTCGTCAACATCGATAAAGTCTAATGCCTGCTCTAAGGAAAGTATCTTTGGTGGAACAAGGGTCAGCGCTTCGTCTGCGGAAGAAGAACGTGTATTGGTTAAGTGTTTCTTCTTACATACGTTTAATTCAATGTCTTCCGGTTTAGAGGAAGAACCGATAACCATACCGGAGTAAACCTTTACACCGGCTCCGATGAAGAGAGTACCACGCTCCTGAGCGGAGAACAGACCGTAAGTTACGGATTCGCCGGATTCGAAAGCAATCAGGGAACCAAGTTTACGATAAGCAATATCTCCCTTGTATGGAGCATAGCCATTGAAAATGGTATTGATGATACCATTTCCTTTGGTGTCGGTTAAGAAGTCTCCACGGTAACCGATAAGACCACGGGATGGAATGTTAAATTCCATACGGGTATAGCCGCCGCTGATTGGACGCATATCAACCATCTCACCTTTACGCTGGCTTAATTTATCAATAACAGTACCGGTGAATTCATCCGGAACGTCAACATAAGCTAATTCCATAGGCTCTAATTTCTTGCCGTTTTCATCAGTGTGGTAAAGAACTTCAGCCTTGCTGACTGCAAATTCATAACCTTCACGACGCATATTTTCGATTAATACGGAAAGATGTAACTCACCACGTCCGGAAACCTTGAAGCAGTCTGCACTGTCGGTTTCTTCTACACGAAGGCTGACGTCGGTATTTAACTCACGGAACAGTCTGTCTCTTAAGTGACGGGAAGTAATGAATTTACCTTCCTGTCCTGCAAGCGGGCTGTCGTTGACCATGAAATTCATGGAAAGAGTAGGCTCGGAAATTTTCTGGAAAGGAATGGCAACCGGGTTGTCTGTTGCACAGATGGTATCACCGATATGGATGTCTGCAATACCGGAAATAGCAACGATAGAACCGATTTTCGCTTCCTTTACTTCTACTTTATTAAGACCATCAAATTCGTATAATTTGCTGATTTTGACTTTTTTCTGTTTGTCAGGCTCGTGGTGGTTTACTACGATAGCATCCTGATTTACCTTTAAGACACCGTTGTCTACTTTACCAACACCGATTCGTCCAACGTATTCATTATAATCAATGGTACTGATAAGAACCTGGGTGTTTGCATCCGGGTCACCGGTAGGTGCCGGAATGTAGTCGATAATGGTTTCGAATAAAGGAGTCATATCCTTGCGCTCATCATTTAAATTTCTCATGGCGTATCCATCTCTTGCAGAAGCGAAGATGAATGGGCAGTCTAACTGTTCGTCAGAAGCGTCTAAATCCATGAAAAGCTCTAATACTTCATCAATAACTTCTTCCGGTCTTGCTTCTGGACGGTCAATTTTATTGATACATACAATAACCGGCAGATTCAGTTCCAGTGCTTTCATAAGAACGAATTTGGTCTGTGGCATAGCACCTTCAAATGCATCTACCACAAGAATAACACCGTTTACCATTTTCAGAACTCGCTCAACCTCGCCACCGAAGTCGGCATGGCCAGGAGTATCAATGATATTGATTTTTACATCTTTGTAGAATACAGCAGTATTCTTAGAAAGAATGGTAATACCACGTTCACGCTCAATATCATTGGAATCCATGACACGTTCCTGGACTTCCTGATTGGCACGGAATACACCACTCTGTTTCAACAGCTCATCGACCAGAGTAGTTTTACCGTGGTCAACGTGGGCGATGATAGCTATGTTTCTAATATCGTCTCTTGTTGTTTTCATATAAAATCCTTCCTTCTATCAGTGCATAAAATTCAGTTTCTTCTTATATATAATGCCTGTCCATAAATGACCGGCGTTTTTATTCTATCACATATTGAAAAATACGCAAGTATTTCTTTCTTTACAGGAAATTGCTTTCCTGTAAAGAAAAAAACGCTCCGCGAGGATGCACACTGCGGCGTATAAGGTAGATGTCGCAAGCGACCGCCGCAGGCGCGAGAATGTGCCAAGGCACATTCTTTGTTCAAGGACACAGCGCATATGCATGGAAAAGTGGCTTTATGCATAATATATCCAAAATGTTATCGACAGATTTTGATGAGTTTCATCTCATTGGAATGGTACTGTAAAAACGTTCGAAAACACACTAAATAAAGGAGAAAGATTCATGGCAGATAAGATTTTAGAAAACAACCAGGTATCCATTGTAGGGGAGATTATTTCCGATTTCCAATACAGTCATGAAGTGTATGGGGAAGGCTTTTATATGGTAGAGGTAGCGGTCAGCAGATTAAGTAATTTTTCCGACTACATTCCATTGATGATTTCAGAGCGTCTGATTGACACTTCACAGAGTTACATAGGACAGAAGGTATATGTGACCGGACAGTTCCGTTCCTATAACAGACATGAGGAACTTAAGAACCGGCTGGTTCTCTCCGTATTCGTCCGGGAGATTGAGTTTATTGAAGAAGAGACGGAGGAGATGAAGAGCAACCAGATTCTTCTTGATGGCTATATCTGTAAAGACCCGATTTACCGTAAGACTCCTCTTGGAAGAGAAATTGCAGACCTGTTGGTGGCGGTAAACCGTTCCTATGGAAAATCTGATTATATCCCATGCATCTGCTGGGGAAGAAATGCAAGATTTGCCGCAAGATTTGAGGTGGGTGTGCATGTGCAGATCTGGGGCAGAATCCAGAGCAGGGAGTATGTCAAACGCTTAAATGAGGATGAGGTAGAGAAGCGTACCGCCTATGAAGTATCCGTGAGCAAAATTGAATATATGGAATAAAATAGTAGAAATAAAGAATAATTGAGAAAGCATGAAACATACAGACATTGCTTTTTATTGGAAATTGTGGTATCGTAAGTAAATCTGGGATTAAGAGTCCCTGTAAGAATTGGCATGGAGGTTTGTCATGGAAAAGGGTTTCGTACAGATTTATTATGGTGCAGGTCGTGGAAAGACCAATGCTGCACTGGGCAATGCGTTGCGGGCAGCCGGAGAGAATAAGAGTGTAATTATTATCCAGTTTTTAAAAGGAAAAACAGATGATCAGATTGCTTATATGAAGCAGTTAGAACCGGAAATCAAGGTATTCCGTTTTGAAAAATCAGAAGAGAATTATGATGAACTGCCGGAAGAAAGACAGGCAGAAGAGAAACTCAATATGAAAAACGGACTGAATTTTGCCAAGAAAGTGCTGGTTACCGGTGAATGCAATGTACTGATTCTGGATGAAGTTCTGGGCCTTATAGATGCCGGAGTAATTTCGTCGGAAGAATTAGAAGCTGTTTTAAAAGCAAAGATGGATGAAACAGAGGTTATTATGACCGGAAGGGTATTAGAAGAATCCATTCGCAGTTATGCAGATGAGATTTATAAGATTACTGCGGAAAAATAAGAAAGAAAATGTAAAATGTCTGCATAGGACGTTGACAGATAGTAGCAGCGGTGCTATATTGAGGTAAGAAATTTAATATATGAAGGTAGAGGTTGCGTGAGACAAGAGTACTTGGTCGGATATGGCAGACATAGAAGAAGACATAAGGAAAGGGGAACACGCCGAAAGGTTATTTTTCCTGCAAAGAATAATCTTGGGCATGGATTGAAGAAGTTCATGACTGTCATCTTGTAATAAGATGGGGCGCTATCGGTATGATCCATAATAATTTAAGTGGAATATCAACCGGCTCCCTGTGAGCCGGTTTTTTTACTTTACAGGAAATTGCTTTCCTGTAAAGAAAAAAACGCTCCGCGAGGATGCGCACTGCGGCGTATAAGGTAGATGTCGCAAGCGACCGCCGCAGGCGCGGGAATGTGCCAAGGCACATTCTTTGTTATGCTGGTAATAAAAGCAAAACAAACGATATCTTCATACAATAAATAAGATACTTATAAAGTGGAGGAAAAAGAACATGTCTATTTACAAAGGTTCCGGAGTTGCAATTGTAACCCCAATGAAAGCAAATGAAGAAGTTAACTATGACAAATTAGCAGAATTAATTGAAGAACAGATTTCTGAAGGTACAGACTGTATCGTAATCGCAGGAACAACCGGAGAGAGTTCTACCTTATCCATGGAAGAACATCACAAAGTAATCTGTGCAGCAGTAGAATTTGCAAAACACAGAGTTCCAGTAGTAGCAGGAACCGGTTCTAACTCAACGGAGACAGCAATCCAGTTGACCCAAGAAGCAGAAGAAGCAGGAGCAGACGGAGCACTTATCGTAACTCCATATTATAATAAGGCAACACAGAAAGGTTTAATCGGACATTATTCTAAGATTGCACAGGAAACAAGACTTCCGATTATTATGTATAATGTACCGGGAAGAACCGGATGTAACCTTCTGCCGGAGACAGTTGCAGAATTATTCCGCACCCAGGAAAATATTGTTGGATTAAAAGAAGCAACCGGTAACCTTGCACAGGCATCTAAGACCATGTACTTAACCGATGGAAAGCTTGATTTATATTCCGGAGAAGACGGACTGGTTGTACCACTTATGTCCATTGGCGGAATCGGAGTAATTTCCGTATGGGCAAACCTTGCTCCGGCAAAAGTGCATAATATGTGTGAAAGCTTCTTCAAAGGCGACCTTGCAACAGCAAATCAGTTACAGAGAGAAGCCCTTCCATTGATTGATGCATTATTCTGTGAAGTAAACCCGATTCCGGTAAAAGAAGCATTAAATCTTATGGGCAAGAACGTCGGACCGCTTCGTTCCCCGCTTTGCGAGATGGAGCCAGCCAATAAGGAGAGACTGATTCAGGCAATGCGTACATATGGATTAAAATTAGTATAAGAAACTGGAGATGATAGAGATGACAAAAGTAATCATGCATGGCTGTAATGGAAAAATGGGTCAGGTAATAACCGGCCTGATTGCGCAGGACGAAGATGTGAAAATTGTAGCCGGAATTGATACCTATGATGAAAAGAAAAATGATTATCCGGTATATAAGACCATCCGGGAATGCCAGATTGCAGCAGATGTTGTGATTGATTTTTCCAATGCGAAGGCAGTAGATGAACTGTTAAATTACTGTGGCGAGAAGAAGCTTCCGCTGGTACTTTGCACCACCGGTTTATCCGAAGACCAGCTGGCGAAAGTTACTGAGACCAGCAAAGAGACTGCAATTTTAAAATCTGCCAATATGTCACTTGGAATCAATACCTTAATGGATTTATTGCAGACTGCTATAAAGAAGCTTGCACCTGCCGGCTTTGATGTGGAAATCGTAGAGAAACATCATAACCAGAAGCTGGATGCGCCGAGTGGAACTGCTCTTGCATTAGCAGATGCCATGAACGAAGCTATGGACAATACCTATTCCTATAAATTAGACAGGAGCAGTGAGCGGAAGAAGAGAGATGCAAAAGAAATCGGTATTCAGGCAGTCCGTGGAGGAAGCATTGTTGGTGAACATGAAGTAATCTTTGCAGGAACTGATGAAGTGATTGAATTTAAGCATACGGCATATTCTAAGGCAATCTTTGGGAAAGGAGCTGTAGAAGCAGCAAAGTTCTTAAAGGGAAAACCTGCCGGAATGTATGATATGCATGATGTAATCCGTGCAGAGTAGAGTTGGGCACGCATATAATTACAAAATAAGAAATCCCCGGTATCATATCCGAAAAAGATATGATACCGGGGATTTAATATTTACGCATAGTTCGTTTTACAATAACTGGATACCTGCATCTGCTGCAGCCTTGCACATGTCTTCCGGCCAGAGAGAAGACTGGACTTCTCCGATATGGGCCTTACGAAGGAAGAACATACAGATACGGGACTGTCCGATTCCTCCACCGATGGTATATGGAAGTTTGCCATCAATGATTGCTTTCTGGAAAGGAAGCTTAGCACGTTCCGGGCAGCCTGCTTTATCAAGCTGTGAGAGCAGTGCAGCCTTGTCTACACGGATTCCCATGGAAGATAATTCCAGTGCAATATCAAGGACAGGATAGTATACTAAGATGTCGGCATTTAAAGACCAGTCATCGTAGTCCGGGGCACGTCCGTCATGACGCTCGCCGGATTCTAAGACATCACCAATCTGTAAGATGCAGACAGCACCCTTTGCCTTGGTTATGTAATATTCACGCTCCTTTGGAGTATTTTCAGGGAACATATCCTCTAATTCCTGAGTGGTAATGAAGAAGATATCATGCGGAAGAATCTCTTCAATATAATCGTACTGGATAGCCATATATTTTTCTGTTTTACGAAGACATTTGTATACAGTACGGACAGTATCTTTTAAAGTTTCCATGCTGCGGTCTTTCTTTGCAATGACTTTTTCCCAGTCCCACTGGTCTACGAAGATAGAGTGAATATTATCTGCGATTTCATCGCGGCGGATAGCATTCATATCGGTGTAAAGACCTTCGCCCTCTTTGAAATCATAATGCTTTAAGGCATAACGTTTCCATTTAGCAAGAGAGTGAACAACTTCTGCTTTACGCTCATTCTGTTCTTTGATGGTGAACGTAACCGGACGCTCCACACCATTTAAGTTATCATTTAATCCGGAATCAGGGTCAACGAAAAGTGGTGCTGAAACACGGGAAAGGTTTAAACGCAGGGAAAGCAGATTCTGGAAGAAATCTTTCACTGTTTTAATCGCAATCTGTGTATCATGCAGGTTAAGTTGAGACTGATAATTTTTTGGTATAATCAGATGTTCCATAATAGCTCCTTTTTCATTTTAGTCTGCAATTATTATAGCACAGCAATTCGAGTTTGCAATGGATTATTTGTTTAAAAAAGAGTACAGAAGCGGATATAATTTATCACTGTGTTCAATATAACTTCCATGACCTTCTCCCGGAACAATAACCAGAGTGGCATGCTCAATATTTTCTGCAATCTTTTTTGTAACCTTTTTCTTGATTAAATCTTTTTCGCCGGCTAAGACAAGGGTTGGAATCTTGATTTTATGTAAGTCCACCGGCTGGATATCTGGCTCATTGAGCATCATTGTGGAAAAAGGATTCGGATTCTTTTTGCATTCCCTGCGGATGCGGCGGTAGTCTCTTCCTTTGATGTCCTTTGGCGTCAGGTTTGCACCGCTGATCATAAGCTTGGAGAGCTTATCCGGGTATTTCGAAGCTAAGAGAAGTCCGACGATACCGCCGTCACTGAAGCCATAAAAGAGAGGGGCCTTTAATTCTAAGGCATCAATAAAAGCTGCCATGTCGTCTGCCATATCCATGTAATGAAGTTCTTTTGGAGAAGCAGAAAGACCGTGACCTCTGGAATCGATGGCATAAACGGTATAATGTTCGGCAAGCTCCGGAATCAGTACATCAAAAATTTCGTGGGTTTCGCCATTTCCATGCACTAGCAGGAAAGGCTGCCCTTCGCCATATTTTTCATAATAGAGAATCTGACCATTTAATTGAATATACATAATGATTATCGTCCTTTAAAATTGATTATTTTGTCATTCTATTTTATAGTAAAGGTAATTCAACTTTTTTAGTGTAGCATTTTATAAAGGAGAAAACAAGATGGAGACAGAACATGTTATGCATACTTTTGCCCCGGTATACGATAAAAAATCCAGAGTATTAATCTTAGGCACGTTCCCGTCGGTCAAGTCGAGAGAGAACCGGTTTTACTACGGCCATCCGAGAAACCGCTTCTGGAAAGTAACGGCGGCAGTATGCGGCTGTGAGGTCCCGGAGACGATAGAAGAAAAGAAGGCATTTCTTCTCGAAAATCATATTGCTATCTGGGATGTTATTGCATCCTGCGACATAGCAGGATCTTCAGACAGCAGCATAACAAATGTTGTGGCAAATGATATTGAACGGCTGTTAACGGAGGCTCCCATCGAGGCTGTTTTCCTAAATGGCGCAAAAGCCTACGAATTATTTATGAAATACTGTTCCTGTAAGGATAAGGCA
Source organism: Roseburia sp. OM03-7AC (assembly GCF_003462625.1). Lineage (NCBI taxonomy): Bacteria > Bacillati > Bacillota > Clostridia > Lachnospirales > Lachnospiraceae > Roseburia > Roseburia sp. OM03-7AC. Next base: position 1,048,928 of record NZ_QTZJ01000001.1, on the reverse strand, counting down.
GAAATCTGCAAGCTGCCGTCCACCAGTCCTGCCAATGCTGCATGGAGTCTGGAGCGGCTGATAGAAGAATGGAAGAAAATCAGGAGATAGGATGAAATGTATACAGACAGACAGTTAAAGATTATAGCGGTCTTAAAAAGTGCAGATGGCTGGATGAGTGGTTCCCTTCTGCGGGAAAATATCGGGGTGAGCAGCAGGACACTGCAGATGGATATTAAGGCAATCAATGAGAAACAGTCAGGAGAGCCTCTGATACAGTCTAATAACCGGCTGGGGTATCTTTTGAAAAATAAGATTGCATTAGAGCAGGAACAGAAAAGTTGCGGACAGGAGAACTATGTGCATTCCAAGCAGATTATTACTTTGCTGCTGTTTGAAAAGGAGTATACCAGTATTGGAACGATTTCTGAGCGATTATTCCTTTCCCGGTCATCTGTAACTTCTGACCTGCCGCAGGTAAAGCGGATTATAAGCCGCACGCCGGGGGCAGATCTTTTGGTATCCGGACAATATGGACTTAAGATTCAGGCATCGGAGAATGTAAAGAGAATCATGTGCATGAAGACCATGCAGAGCAGACAGGATTATCATATGTTGTTTTCGGAAGAAGAGATGGAGCAGTTTGCAGAAAATCAGAAAAAGTTACAGGCTGTTCTGGCAGAAGTATTTACCAGAAACCAGTTTATCGTATCGGGAGAAGCCTATCATGATTTTGCACGTTATCTTGCGGTCTGCATGATGCGAAGCCAGATGGGATTTCCAGTAACAGAAGGAGAGGACAGCATCAACCGTCCGGGCAGACTGGCAATGGAGCTGGTGGAAGAGATAGAGAAAGTCTGCGGATATCATTTTCCGGAAATGGAAATGCAGAATGTAGAGGCACGGTTAAAGGAATTGAATATGGTCTGTAAGGAGACGGACATTCAACTGGATATGCTGCAGAAATTAGAAGTATTTATCCAGCGGGTGCAGGAGGAAACCGGACTTAAATTGCAGGTGGAGCGGGACCTTTTAGAGGTTTTATCAGACCATGTGTCAAGAATGGAACTCCGGATTCAGAATGGACGTAATAATATCGGTAATCATACCAAAGAAATGGCAAAGCGGTATCCGCTGGAAATGCATCTTTTAAGAACCTGTTTAAGTCCTGTTTTAAATACAGAGATTCCGGATGCGGAAATGGGCTATCTGGTGCTTTATTTTGCATCTGCCATTGAACGTAACAGAAGAAAGCCGGATATTTTATTTATCAGTGACCAGAGTGCCAGCAGCATTTATAATGTACAGAATAAATTAAAAGGCTTCTTAGGGGAGCGAATCAGTGAGATAACAGTTATCCCGGAATATTTATTTGAACAGAGAAAAGAACGGTATTGCCGGAATTACCAGCTTCGGATTACATCGGAAAAGGAGCTGGTATTAAAGGATGCTTCCTTTACTTATCTCGACCTTTTTGCAGACAATGAGCAGATTATGCGGCTGGGGAGAAATGTTGATAAGCTTGAAAATAACTACTGGAAGGAAACGGAAGAAAAGCTCCGGAAAAAATATGGCACAAAGGACAGTCTGTATCTGATAGAAGAAGTGGCAGACTTTGATGATTTAAAGAAAAGAATCGGTTATGAATATCAGGAACAGAAGGTGTCGAAGGAGACCATCGGAAGCAATCGTCTTTCTATGATTGACCATGAGCAGGATGGAAGAAATAAGATTTATCGTATTTATCTTAAAAAGCCATTTGCTTATGGCGGTAAGCAGATTACAGAAGTTATTGCAGCACATTATGGCGGAGAAGGGGATATGATAGAATTCTTTGACTATGTAAAAGAGCTGTTAGGTGGACAGAGCTAGGCAGAGGATTTCGCTATTAGTGACGCAAAAGTATAAATTTCCTGAAACATAAAAGCACGGTATAATAAGCTTAACAAAATAAATGCGGGTCATTTATGAAAGGAGAATGTTTATGGGAAAAAATTATGAGAAGCTGGGAGATGAAATTATTACCCGGCTGGGAGGAGAACAAAATATTACCAAGCTGTTTCACTGTGCTACAAGACTTCGTTTTCAGCTTGCAGATATGTCTAAGGCAGACCTGGAAGGAATCAAGAAGCTGCCGGATGTCATGGGCGTAGTAGAAAGTGTTGGCGGTGTTCAGGTTATCATTGGAAATGATGTAGCATCCGCTTATGCTGCAATTGTAGCAAAGCATAAGATTGAAAACAGCGGTGATGGCAAGATGGTTGAAAAAGCAGATGCAGCACCGGAGAAAAATGGAATTGTATCAAAAATTCTCAATGTGCTTTCTGCCATTTTAGGACCGGCAATTCCACTGATTATGTGTAGTGGATTGATTTCAGCATTACTGATTATTTTAACCAAGTGCGGACTGAGTACAGAAGGCACAACCTATACCATCATCAGCATGGTTGGAAATGCAGCATTATATTTCCTGCCGGTATTACTGGCATATACTTCTGCCAAGAAATTCGGCTGTGATATTATGACCAGTGTTTTCCTTGGCGCAATTATGATTAGTCCGACATTGATTGGATTAACGGAGCAGGGAAGCTTTGTATCACTTTTCGGACTGCCGGTGAAAACAGTAAATTACAGCTCTACCGTAATTCCAATTATTTTAACCATCTGGATCTTCAGCTATGTAGAGAAGCTGGTAGTTAAAATTGTTCCAGCAGCAGTTAAATTTGTATTTAAACCGTTACTGTCTGTTATTATCATGATTCCAGTTATGTTATGTATTACCGGACCAATCGGAAGCTATTGTGGAGACCTTTTATGCAAAGCACTGACCGCAATCAATAACGTAGCACCTTGGTCTTCTGTATTAATTGTTGGCTGTCTTGCACCACTTTTAGTATTAACCGGAATGCATCTTGCATTGATTCCGCTTGTAATGTCCATGTTTGCAACAGCAGGATATGATAATATGTTATTCGTTGCATTTATCGGAATGAACTTCTCACAGTTCGGTGTAGCATTAGCTTGTATGTTAAAAACTAAAAATAAAAACCTTCGTACACTGGCATCTTCCTGTGCAATTACAGCATTCCTGGCAGGAGTTACAGAGCCTACCCTTTATGGAATCTGTGTACGAATGAAGAAACCTTTGATTGCTACCTGGATTGCATGTATCGTAAACGCAATCTTCTGTGCGATCTTCAGCGTAAGAGTATACAGCTTCGGCGCTCCATCCTTCTTTACAATGCCGATTTTCTTAAATCCGGATGGAACGATGAGTAACTTCTATTTTGCAATTGCAGCAGCAGCAATTACCATTGTAGTAAGCTTTGTATCAACCTGGGTGTTAGGATTTGATGACAGCATTTATGGAGAGGAAGCAGCTTAATGGAAAAAAGTCTGAATGTAGTGGAAAAAATATCGGATCAGCTTTATGTGATTACGGAGACAGAGAGTGTGCATTGTTATCTTGTTATAGGAAGTGATAAGGCAATGCTCTTTGACATCGGATATGGCTATGAAAATATCATGCCACTGGTTCGTACAATTACAGATTTGCCGGTTATGCTGGTGTTAAGCCACGGTGATCCGGATCATGGTCTTGGAAGCAAATGGTTTGATGAAGTGTGGATACATCCGCTGGACTGGGGAAAGCTTCTTTGGAATGACACTACAGAGATGCGTAAAAAAGCAATGGATTACAGGGTAAATAAAATGCCCTGGACAAAAGAACTGATACCGGAAGAGTTCCCGGAGTGGAGAATCAGCAATAAGACGAAACCTCATTTTCTCTGTCATGGAGACAAGATTTCGCTGGGAGATATTGAATTTACGGTATTACATACGCCGGGACATAGCTATGGACATATTATGCTTCTGGAAGAGGAGAAAAAATGGCTCTTTTCCGGAGACCAGATATCTGCACACAACATCTGGCATTTTCAGGGAAATGATGTGCAGGCTCCCTTCCGGAGTACACTTCACAGCTTGAAGGAGCTGGCATTAAAAGTAACAGAGGATTATAAAATTTATCCGGCACATGACATTATTCCGATTCAGAAAAATTATCTGACAGATTTGATAGACTGTTTCGAATGGGAACTGCAGGAGAATTATAAAAAGGATGCACCATTCCATTCTTTTGCAGGAGACGGCTATCAGCATTTTTATCAGACTGTAAATCTCATATATTCTGATGAGCGGCTGGGTGAATTCCTCGGAAGGAAAATAGAGCGATAGGGGGAGTGTAAGTGGAATTTAAAGAAAATTTCTTATGGGGCGTAGCCACTGCTGCGAACCAGTGCGAAGGAGGATATTTAGAAGGAGGAAAAGGACTTACCATACAGGACTATATAAAAGGTGGCGGAATCGGAAGACCACGGATGTTTCGCAGTACCATGGAAGAAGGAGCATTCTATCCGAGCCATGATGCGGTAGACCATTATCATCATTATGAGGAAGATATCCGCCTTTTGGCGGAGATGGGCTGCAAATGTTATCGCATGAGTATCAGTTGGGCAAGAATTTTTCCAACCGGATGCGAAGAGGAGCCAAATCAGGAAGGACTTTCCTTTTATAAGAATATTTTTACTCTGTGCAAATCCTTTGGCATAGAGCCGGTGGTGACATTAAGCCACTTTGAAATGCCGTGGTATCTGGTAAAAGAAAAGGGCGGTTTTGCAAACCGGGAAGTAATTGATGATTTTGTTCGTTATGCCTGTTGTGTAATGAATTATTTTAAAGAAGAGGTACATTACTGGCTTTTATTTAACGAGATTAACTTTGGCGTAATGCCAATGGGTGCTTATAAGTCGCTGGGGCTGATTGATGGGAAATATCTCGGCGGGGAAGCATTCATTTCTCTTAAATCCATGACCGTAGACGAAAAAGTAAGATTCCAGGCATTACATCACCAGTTTGTTGCCGGAGCGAAAACGGTGATAGAAGCAAGGAAAATCAGTCCGGAAATAAAAGTGGGCTGTATGATTGGACACATTACGCAGTATCCGCTGACCTGCCGGCCGGAAGATATGTTAGAGTGCCAGCACAAAGACCGGCTATTAAATAAATTTGCCGGAGATGTAGCCGTGTTCGGCAGTTATCCGTCCTATATGAACCGTTATTTTAAAGAACATCAAATTACGATTCAGAAGGAGCGGGAGGATGATGGAATTTTAAAAGCAGGCTGTGTGGACTTCTATACCTTCAGCTATTATATGACAAACTGTGCCACGATAGATGATGCAGCAGAGCAGACCGATGGAAATCTTTTAGAGGGAGCCAAGAATCCGTATCTGACCGCTAGTGAATGGGGCTGGCAGATAGATCCGAAGGGACTGCGCTATACATTAAATGAACTTTGGGACCGCTATCATCTTCCAATGATGGTGGTGGAAAATGGATTTGGTGCACCGGATGAAGTCGATGCAGATGGAAGCATCCACGATGATTACCGTATTTCCTATCTCAATGACCATATCGCAGCAATGGGCGAGGCAATCGAGGACGGTGTAGACCTGTTCGGCTATACCATCTGGTCAGCCATGGATCTTGTCAGTGCCGGAACCGGCGAAATGAAGAAGCGTTACGGACTTATTTATGTGGACAGACATGATGATGGCAGCGGAGATTTTAAGCGAATCCCAAAAGACAGCTATTACTGGTATGCAAAGTGCATTCAGGAAAACGGAAAAAATATTACCGCATAAAGGATTGTGGAGATAAAAAGTAAGATGCGTACAGCGGGTATTGGGTATGCATCTTACTTTTTTACGCTGCAACGCATCCGTAAGAAGCTGCCGGTGGCAGGTTCTGCAGGTGAGTAGCGAGAAATCTGGGGGGACTGTTAGAAAATTTGACACAATAGAAAATGCATGATAAATTTACTCTGAAAAAAGAGAAAGAAGGAAGAAGCATATGGAGAAAATCGCAAGCTTTACAATTGACCATATTAAACTGCAGCCGGGTGTCTATGTATCAAGAAAGGATGCAGTAGGAGACAGTACAGTAACAACCTTTGATTTAAGAATGACATCACCAAATGATGAACCGGTTATGAATACCGCAGAGGTGCATACCATAGAACATCTTGGTGCAACCTTTTTAAGAAATGACGCAGAGTATGCCAGAAAGACCGTGTATTTTGGACCAATGGGCTGCCGGACCGGCTTTTATTTATTGCTGGCGGGAGACTATACATCCAAAGATATCGTGCCACTGATGATTCGCATGTTTGAATTCATCCGTGACTTTAAAGGTGAGGTACCGGGCGCAAGTCCAAAAGACTGCGGCAACTATCTTGATATGAACCTTGGTATGGCAAACTATCTGGCAGACCGTTATTTAAATAATGTGCTCTATCATATTGATGATGCACACCTGAATTATCCGGCGTAGAGGATACTTGGAAAATTTGCTTTAAAGCAGATATGAAAAATGTATTGCGTAATGCATAAGTAGGAAATTAGCAGAAAGAGGAAAGAAAACATGAGTAAAATCGGAATTATCGGTGCTATGGAATTAGAAGTAGCAACATTAAAGAAAAATATGGATACAGACCAGATTACAAAGAAAGCCGGCATGGAATTTCATGAGGGTAATTTAAAAGGAATGCCGGTAGTAGTGGTACAGTGCGGTGTAGGAAAAGTAAATGCAGCAATGTGCGTGCAGATTCTTGCAGATTTATATGATGTAACACATATTATCAATACCGGTGTAGCAGGCTCTTTGAATTCTGTATTAGATATCGGAGATATTTTAGTATCTAAGGATGCTATTCAACATGACATGGATGTGACACCATTAGGCTATGCAAAAGGACAGATTCCGGGATTAGAGCAGCTTGCTTTTGTGGCAGATGAAAAGTTGTGTAAGACTGCTGTAGAGGTATGTAAAAAAGTAAATCCGGATATTCATGTAACAGAAGGCCGCGTAGTAAGTGGAGACCAGTTTATTTCCAGCAAAGAGATAAAGGATGCATTGATTGCAGAATTTCATCCGGACTGCACGGAAATGGAGGGAGCTTCCATCGCGCAGGCAGCAACTTTAAATAACATCCCATATGTAGTCATTCGTGCAATTTCAGATAAAGCAGATGGCTCTGCACAGGAGGATTATCCAACTTTTGAAAAGAAAGCAGCAGAGCATTGTGCAAAGTTAGTACAGGAAATGATGAAGGAGCTGTAAGAATCTTTGAATTGGGTAAAAAACCGCAGAAATGCCAGCCTTTTACCCTGACGAGAGTCAGCAAAGCCAGAATTCCCGGCTCCTCCGGGAATCCGCAAAAAAAAACAACCCGGATATTTGTAATGCCCCTAAAACTATGCTTTTTAGGAAGCAACAAATATCCGGGTTGCATTTTTGCAGTCATCTTACATAAATTTCATAAACATATTCAAAAACCGTAAATAGTCATCATAATTAAAGAAGCGGTCAAGAATATCCTGCAGGGCATTCTGCTCAAGGGAATCCCACTGGTCAACAGAAAGGGAATTATCTACAGTGCCTGCATTGTAGGCAGCATTGCTGTTTGCACTTGCAGCAACGGATGTTCCGTCCGGAAGAGTGACACCTTCCTGCATATAGCCGGTGATCTTGGCTACATAATTCTGGGTTTCTTTAAATGGAGGAATTCCACCGTATTTTGCTACGTTGCCGCTGCCTGCATTGTAGGCGGCAAGAGCAAGGGAGGTATCTCCGTTGTATTTATTTAAAAGCTCGCTGATATATTTGGCACCTGCCATAATATTCTGTTCCGGGTCATAAGGGTCGGTACAGCCAAAATAAGAAGCAGTGGAAGGCATTAGCTGCATGATGCCCATGGCTCCTGATTTGGAAGTGGCATTTGCCTGAAAATTGGATTCCTGCTTTGCCATGGCGGTCAGAAGAGAAACAGAGACACCATAGGTATCGGAGGCTTTTTGAAAGATAGATGCAAGGGAATTGTTGCCTGCATTATTTAAATAGGATTCAAAATTATTTACACCGTTTACAGAGGTTGTGGAAGCAGCGGTACTTCCAAGCGCAGCGGTAATCGGATCAATCTGCATGGATAGAACTCCTTTCATAATCTGAAATTCTTCTTTCTCATTAAGATGCGAATTCCAGGCTGTGTATTAAAATTACAATTTATTCTAGTATAGCATAAAAAACTTGTTTTTTGAAGTCTCATATTGTAGAGTTATTGTGTTTGATGTAGAAAGGGCGAATTAGAAAGAAGGATTACAGAATGAAACAAAATGGCTATGTCAAAGCAGTGAAAGCAGCATTTCCGTATACGATACCGGTATTGACAGGTTATCTTTTTATAGGAATTGCATTTGGCGTGATGTATCAGGAAAAAGGCTACAATTTTCTTTGGGCAATCCTGATGAGTATCTTGGTGTACGCCGGAAGCGGACAGTATCTGGCTGTTAATTTCTTTGCACCGGGAGTCAGTTTCCTGCAGATTATATTCTTAGAATTTATGGTAAATATCCGGCATGTCTTTTATGGACTGTCTTTAATAGAAAAATTCCGTGATATGGGAAAAAAGAAATTATATATGATTTTTTCCCTGACAGATGAGACCTATTCCTTATTCTTTATTACAAAAGTGCCGGAGGGCGTGGATGAGCACAAATTCCTATTTTCCATTGCGTTGTTAGACCAGCTTTACTGGATTATTGGTTCTGCCATCGGAGCCATTGCCGGAACGCTGATTCCGTTTGACACAACGGGTATTGATTTTGCTATGACAGCATTGTTTGTCGTAATTTTTGTGGAGCAGTGGCTGACCAGCAGGAATCATTTGCCGGCGCTGACCGGAATTGCAGCATCTCTTATCTGCCTGCTTATCTTTGGCAGTGATAATTTCATTCTGCCATCCATGATTTGTATTATGATAATTCTGTTATCCGGTCGTAAGGTGATGGAAGAAAAGGAGGTAGTGGAAAATGCCGATTAGTGTGGAACGGTCATTATTAATTATTGTGGTTTGCGGATTGGTTGTATTTACAACAAGGGCAATTCCGTTTGTATTATTCAGTGGGAAAAAAGAAATCCCGGAAATCGTAAAATATCTTGGAAAAGTGTTGCCGCCTGCAGTTGTGGGAATGCTTGTTATTTATTGCTTAAAGGCAGTAAATGTAGTGAAGTTTCCATTTGGTCTGCCGGAATTTATTGCAGTTTTCGTAGTTATCGTTTTACATGTGTGGAAAAGAAATAATTTACTGAGCATCGGTGTGGGAACCGTGCTTTATATGGTGTTAATACAGACAGTATTTGCGTGATGTTAAAGAAATCTTAAAGACTTGGTGCCTTGGTTCTTAAAGGTTCATTCGATACAATAATGGTGTACTTGGAAAGGGGAAAAGAAAATGTATAACATATTGATATGTGATGATGAACCGGATATCGTGTCCGCGTTAAAAATCTATCTTGCATCGGATGGCTATGGAATTTACGAGGCTTATAACGGTCGGGAAGCAATTGAAATGATGCAGAAAACAGAGATACATCTTGTGCTCATGGATATTATGATGCCGGAAATGGACGGCATCCAGACCATGGTGAAGATTCGTGAGAACAGCAATGTCCCTGTGATTTTCCTGACTGCAAAAAGTGAAGACAACGATAAGGTTTTAGGACTTATGGTGGGAGCAGATGATTATATTACCAAGCCATTTAATCCGGTGGAGGTCCAGGCAAGAGTAAAATCCCAGCTGCGCCGTTATATGCAGCTGGGAGGTGGAAACATGACAAAGAAGAATCTTGCCATCGGTGGCATTGAATTAGATGACAGTGCCAAGGTTGTGACGCTGGACGGAGATGCGGTGAGTCTTACCCCTACAGAGTATGATATTTTGAAACTGTTTATGGAACAGCCCGGAGTTGTATTTTCTCCAAAGGATATCTATCGCAAAGTATGGAAAGATGCGCCGTTTGGTTCAGAAAGTACAGTGGCAGTGCATATTCGCCATCTTCGGGAAAAATTAGAGTATGACCCTGCAAATCCACGATATTTAAAAGTGGTGTGGGGACAGGGCTATAAGATGGAAAGAGGAAACACACCATGAAAAAGAAAAAAAGAAGCATCAGAAGAGCAAGCGCAGTCATTGCATTTATTTTACTGACTTCAATTGCATTTTTATCTGCAGTATTTACGCTGGAAATGATAGACAGCCAGATCTATCGAAACAGCCAGGAGGAAACAGCGGCAGACTTTCAGGAGCAGATTGGTTCCTATCTGGCAGCAGAAATTTTTTCAGACTTTGTAAATTATGATATAGAGGATGCGCGGTCTTGTGCATACAGCCTGGCTGATGAGACGAACTTTAATTTTTATGTATTTAAAAAGAGTGTAGATACTTCCGTGGAACGAATCTGTACCATAGAAAACGGAAGTCTGGCAAGCGTCATTCCGGAATACATGGCAATCGTGGGAAATTATGACAGTTATTGTTATCCGGGAATTTCCATAGATGTTTTAAACAGTCCGGAGCAGATATTTACGGAAGTAGAAGAACAGGATGCAAATCTTTCAAGAGGTGATATTTATGCAGTGGCATTCTTCCCGCTGGGGGATTTGACTTATCATGATGATTTGTATTTTAAAATGAAATATATTGATTTTGCATATAAGACCCGCTATGCAATCTTTGCGGTACTTGCAGTAAGTACAATTGGAGCAGTTATTTTACTGGTTACGCTGGTACGGACTGCCGGAAAGAAGGATGAAGAGGGCAGAATACAGAGAAGTTTTATCGATAAGATTCCGCTGGAACTCTATGGACTGATGCTTTATATCGTTGCAGCCTGTGTGGCAGGATTTTTTGGAAACATATGGGGATTTTACGGAACGGACATAGGCTCCTTTGCTGCCATTGTGATACTGGCAGTATTGACAGCAACCCTGCTTTTAGTATTTCTCATGAGCTGCTCAGTAAGGCATAAGACAAAGACGCTGTGGAGCAACACGCTGTTATGCCGGTTTGTAAAATGGCTGAAACAGGCATTGTCTTATATTAAAAAGCATATGCCGTTTATTTATAAAGGTGTAGTGATTGCACTGGGCATTACTTTCATAGAATTTATCGGTGTTCTGATGCTGGAAGACAGTTACAACTGGGAGTGGATTTTTCTGGTATTTCTGGTAGAAAAGGCAGCACTTTTCCTGATATTCTGCATCATACTGGCAAATCTCAATCAGTTGAAGCAGGGTGGTGAGAAGATTGCAGAGGGTGACTATGATTATCAGATGGACACCAGCCATATGCGTGGAGAATTTAAAAATTATGCAGAGCATCTGAATCAGATTGGAAGCGGAATGCAGACAGCACTGGATGAGCGGATGAAGAGCGAGCATTTTAAAACAGAGCTGATTACCAATGTATCCCATGACATTAAAACACCGCTTACTTCTATTATTAATTATGTGGATTTGCTGACCAAAGAGGATGTGGAAAATCCGAAGGTGCAGGAATACTTAGAAGTGCTGACACGACAGTCTGCCCGCCTGAAGAAATTGATTGAAGATCTGATTGAGGCATCCAAAGCTTCATCCGGAGTGCTGAAGGTGAACTGGGAGAAATGTGTACCGGAGGTATTGCTGACACAGGCAGCAGGCGAATATGAAGAACGGCTGGAACAAAAGAATCTGGAACTGGTGATTCATCATCCGCAGGAAGAGCTTGTTGTTCTGGCAGATGGAAGACATCTGTGGAGAGTTTTTGATAATCTGCTGAGCAATATTTATAAATATGCACAGCCGGGAACCAGAGTATATCTTGACCTGGAGCAGGATGAGAGAAATGTTGCCATCGTATTTCGAAATATTTCAAAGAGTCCTTTGCATATGACGGGAGAGGAACTGCAGGAACGCTTTGTCCGGGGAGACAGCTCCAGAAATACGGAAGGCAGCGGCCTTGGATTATCTATCGCACGGAGCCTGACAGAACTTATGAATGGAACGTTCGGGCTGCTTATCGATGGGGATTTCTTTAAAGTGACGCTGACATTTCCACATCATGTGGGAAATGAATCATAATTGAGAAAAAGTCTTAAGATACAATATAAAAATGATAATGACGGGTTGACAAGTCACAATGGGAATTTTAGAATACTACTTAGCTGAGGCAAGAGGTCTGCGGCGGGAAGCCTGCAGGCGAGAAGGAGACTAACTATTATGAAGAAAGAACCATTTGTGACAAAAGAACAGATTGAAGAAATTGTAAAGACATATCCAACCCCGTTTCACCTTTATGATGAAAAAGGCATCCGTGAAAATGCAAAGGCAGTAAAAGAAGCATTTGCATGGAATCCGGGATTTCGTGAGTATTTTGCAGTAAAGGCAACCCCTAACCCATTTATCTTAAATATTTTAAAAGAGTATGACTGCGGCTGCGACTGTGCATCCCAGACAGAGCTGATGTTAGCTGATTCCCAGGGATTTGACGGAAAGCATATTATGTTTTCTTCCAATGATACCCCTGCATATGAATATAAATTTGCAGACAAGATTGGCGCAATCATCAACCTGGATGACTTTACCCATATCGACTTCTTAGAGAAGACAATCGGTAAGATTCCGGAGACCATCAGCTGCAGATATAATCCGGGCGGAGTGTTCAAAATGAGCAACGGTATCATGGATAACCCGGGAGATGCAAAATACGGATTTACAACAGAGCAGTTATTTGAAGGCTTTAAGATTTTAAAAGAAAAAGGTGCAAAGAATTTTGGTATTCATGCATTCTTAGCAAGTAATACCGTAACCAACGAGTATTATCCGATGCTTGCAAAACAGCTTTTTGAAGTAGCTGTTAAATTAAAAGAAGAAGTAGGCTGCCATATCAGCTTTATCAACCTTTCCGGTGGAGTTGGTGTGAACTATACACCAGACCAGGAACCAAACGACATCCGTGTTATCGGCGAAGGCGTACACAAGGTTTATGATGAAATTTTAGTTCCGGCAGGTATGGGTGATGTAGCTATCTATACTGAGATGGGCCGTTTTATGTTAGCACCTTATGGATGCCTTGTGACGCAGGCAATTCATGAGAAACATACACACAAGGAATACATTGGTGTGGATGCCTGTGCAGTAAACCTGATGCGTCCTGCAATGTATGGAGCATATCATCACATTACCGTGCTGGGCAAGGACAACAGCGTATGCGACCACAAATATGATGTAACCGGTTCTCTTTGTGAGAACAATGATAAATTTGCCGTGGATCGTATGTTGCCGAAGATTGACATGGGCGATTATCTGGTAATTCATGATACCGGAGCACATGGTTATTCCATGGGTTATAACTACAATGGTAAATTAAAATCCGCTGAGTTACTTTTGAAGGAAGATGGTTCCGTACAGCTTATCCGTCGTGCAGAGACACCGAAGGATTATTTTGCAACATTTGACTGCTTTGATATTTTGAAAAATATGAAAGACCCGGAAAAATAAACTTGCAATCTATTAGAAAATATGATAAACTTTCTTTTGTTCGGTTCGACTGAACCGAATAAATGCCGGCGTGTCGGAATGGCAGACGAGGCAGACTCAAAATCTGTTGTGGGCAACCACGTGCGGGTTCAAGTCCCGCTGCCGGCATTAATATTTTGGAAAAGAATCGACTACTGGTCGGTTCTTTTTTTACGCGAGTAGCGAGAAAAATCTGGGAGAAAAGGAGGAGCCAAGCTCGCTTTGGCGAACTTCTTTTCTGTTCAGATTTGGCGAGCACCGCGATAACTCGAGAAACTCGCTAAGCGTGTTTCCCGTAGTTACGCGAGTAGAAGGTAAGGAGGATTACATGGAACAGACCAATGACAGAACATTTTTAGAAACAGAACCGGTAGGAAAGCTGTTATTAAAACTGGCATTGCCTACCGTTGCAGCCCAGTTGATTAATATGATGTATAACATAGTAGACCGTATGTACATCGGCCATATTCCGGGGGATGGTGCAATGGCACTGACCGGAGTTGGTGTATGCATGCCGCTTATTATGGTAGTATCTGCGTTTGCAGCACTGATTAGCAATGGCGGTGCTCCACGGGCAACCATATTTATGGGAAAAGGAGAGAAGGACAAGGCGGAAAAAACGCTGGGGAACTGTTTTGGCACCCAGATTATTGTATCGCTGATACTGACTGCATTTCTGCTGGCTGGAAACAGAGGCTTTCTTCTGGCATTTGGAGCCAGCGAAAATACAATTTCTTTTGCTGCTGATTATATGAATATTTATGCTATAGGAACGATTTTTGTGCAGTTGACCCTGGGGATGAATGCATTTATTACGGCGCAGGGATTTGCCAGAACCAGTATGCTGTCGGTACTGATTGGTGCAGTGATTAACATTGTGCTGGATCCGGTATTTATCTTTGGATTTGGAATGGGTGTAAAAGGAGCAGCGCTGGCAACGGTTCTTTCCCAGGCATGTTCCTGTATCTGGGTGCTGGCTTTCTTATGCGGAAAGAAAACGCATCTTCGCCTGAAAGGAAAAAATATGGTTTTGCAGGCAAATATTATTTGGCCGAGTATTGCACTTGGAACAGCAATGTTTATTATGCAGGCAAGCGAGAGCGTGATTTCAGTCTGCTTTAATTCTTCGTTATTACGATATGGCGGAGATATGGCAGTAGGAGCCATGACCATATTAACCAGTGTCATGCAGTTTGCACTACTTCCGTTACAGGGATTGGGTCAGGGAGCGCAGCCGATTATCAGCTATAATTATGGAGCCAAAAGAGCAGACAGGGTAAAAGAAGCCTATTTCTTATTATTGAAAATTGATGTTGGATTTTCCTTTGTTTTGTGGGCACTGGTGATGGCATTTCCAAGAGCATTTGCAGCCATGTTTACCTCAGATGCGGCACTGATTGCGTATACTGGAAATGCACTCCGGATTTATCTTATGGCAATTATGATATTCGGAATCCAGATGGCGTGTCAGATGGCATTTACATCACTGGGAAAAGCAGTATCTTCTATTATTGTAGCGGTCATGCGTAAATTCGTATTATTACTGCCGCTTATTTATATTATGCCACACATTTTTACCGGCAATCAGGCAATGGCAGTTTATATGGCAGAGCCGGTAGCGGATGTGCTGGCGGTAAGCTTTACGTCTGTACTGTTCTATTTCCAGTTCCGCAAGGTGCTGCGTCAGATAGAAGAATAGTTCAAAAAGAGCCTTTTGAGGCTCTTTTTCGTTGACAATAAGTTATCATATATGATAACATAGAGACAGTTGTTGAGGTGAGAAATGGAGAAGAATAAGAGCAGGGAGCAGTCGACGCGTTCGGATGTGGTGCGTCAGTTGAAGGCGGTGCGCAAGGAACAGCATATTACCCAGGAAGTGCTTGCAGAGCGGGCAGGCACGAAGAAATCCAATATTTCCAGATTGGAGAGCGGAAGATATAATCCAAGTCTGGATTTTCTGGTGAAGGTAGCAGGCTGTCTGGGGAAGACCGTAGAGATTCAGATTATGGACAAATAGAAGGAGACAGGGTATTATTATGAAGAAGAACAAACCGAAGACCATGGGGAAAAATATTGACCGGGATGTGGAATTATGCAGAACTACCAATGCCAGAGTCAGCAGTCAGATGATGCGGACACTGGTAAGCCATGAGATTCCGTTTACACAGAACTGGGTGAGAGTTCCATTTTATAAGAGAGTTGCTTATAATGGGGCGAAGGAAGTCTGCGTTATCAGCACACATTATAACCAGTATCAGCGGGCGAGAAGAGTATTAGACCATATGGAAGTGGTATATCGGGAACGCATGATTTTGCATGCGGTATAAGACAGGAGGAAAAAGAGATGGAGAGCTTAACAAAGCAGTTTCCGGATAAGGAGACATTTGACAAATTCTTTGTAGAGAATTTCAAGACCATGACTTACGAAGATGTAAAAGAAGGCTTAGAGGAATTAGTCAAGGCAGAAGGATTAAATATATTTCAGGATGATTATGTGAAAAATGTACGGAAAGAGGATTTTAAAGAGCATCTTTCCAAGGGCGCACGATTTGAATTTGAAAATGCCATGACAGAAGCATTTTACGATAAGAATCCGGAAGTATATGAGGCGGCATTTGGACTTTACGAAGAAGTACCAAAGCAGGCAATGGCAATTACTGAGACTTTTCACCGTACGTATCAGGAGATATATGAAGAGAGTTTAAATTGTATGTTTGATGCAGTGATAGCTCCGTTGTTATAAGAAAAAATTTTTCGGATATTTGAATGTATAATCCACTTTTTTAGAATAGCAGATTCTGACTGTGATTCTAAGAAAGTGGATTTTTCGTTGTCAGGCATTCATAAGAAAATGCTGGTGGCAGGTTTTGTAGGTGTAATTTGGAAAGCGTACTTCCTGACTTTAGAAAAATTTAATTTCAAAAAGAGGAAAGATTGTGCTACCATTACAATAAGCAGGTAACAGGTGGTTATGAAGGAGATAGATTTTGGTCTGAAAATATTACGGGATGCACAGAGGAATTATCTTTATTCGGTATGAAATGCCAATCGTTCTTAGAATGCGTGTTTTTCTTGTTTGTAAACTGTCTTTCCGGTTGCTTTGGCGGAATAGCTGCACTGTCCGTCGAAGGCAGATGCCACATAATGCCTGCAAGGGACACTGGGAATTTCGATATTATATGTAATCGCATCTGGCAACCGGCACAAATTCACATCCTTGTTCAGTTGTGCCTCGCTGGTGCATCCGTGCACTAGCGTTGCCTGTTGCCAGACGAAATTCCAAGTGTCCCTAAACAGCCCTTATCAGGCATCTGTATTTCGACGAACCGTGTAGCTCTTCTGACAAACATTGGAAAGACGGTTTTTATAACAACAAGGAAAACACGTATTTTAGAACCATGGCATTTCATAGCGGAAGATAATCCCCTGCGTATCAGCGTAATATAATTGGAACAAAGTTCGCTATCCCGTTTGCACAATCACCTGAATAACCAGAATAAAAGGAGGAAGCTATCAAATGGCATTTGTATCCTTTCAGAATGTAAGTAAAGTATATAAAACCGGAGAAGTTACGATAGAAGCATTACATGATGTGAATTTTGAGATAGAAAAGGGAGAATTCTGCGTTATCGTAGGAGCGTCCGGAGCGGGAAAGACAACAATATTAAATATATTGGGAGGAATGGATTATCTGACCACCGGAAAAGTATATCTGGATGGAGAAGAAGTCTCAGCATATAATAAGCGGCAGCTTACCAGTTACCGGAGATATGATGTGGGATTTGTATTCCAGTTTTATAATCTGGTGCAGAATCTTACAGCATTGGAAAATGTTGAACTTGCAGCACAGATTTGCAAGGAACCGTTAGATGCAGCAACAGTTTTAGATGAGGTGGGCTTAAGTGAACGGAAAGCCAATTTCCCGGCACAGCTATCCGGTGGAGAACAGCAGAGAGTGGCAATTGCGAGAGCACTGGCAAAGAATCCGAAGGTGCTGCTTTGTGATGAACCGACAGGGGCACTGGATTATAATACCGGAAAAGCCGTTTTAAAACTGCTGCAGAACACCTGCAGAAAACAGGGCAAAACCGTCATTGTAATTACACATAATCAGGCACTGACTGCAATGGCAGACCGTGTCATTACCGTAAAGAGCGGAACCATTCAAAAGATAGAGAAAAATGAACATATCGTGGATGTCGATGAGATTGAATGGTAGTCCATGTGGAAAAGAAAGGGTTTGAAATATGAAATCCATGATGAAGAGAAATACATTTCGTGAGATAAAGAAAAGCTTTGGAAGATATTTTGCTATCCTTGCCATTATTGCACTGGGTGTTGCATTTTTTTCCGGCCTTAAGATTACCCAGTCGGTCATGGTGCATTCTGCGGATGTCTATTTAAAGGATTTGCAATTCTATGATTATCGTCTGGTATCCACACTTGGCTTTACAGAAGAAAATGTAGAAGCACTGGCAGAAAAAGAAGATGTCCGGGCGGCAGAGGGTGCCATATCGGCAGAGGTTCTTTATAAGGATGCCGGAGAAAATGAGCGCGTTATCAAGATGCATTCCATCACAGAGAAGGTCAATAAACTGAAGCTGATTGCCGGAGAAATGCCGCAGTCTGCTGATGAATGTGTGGTAGATTCCGCACTTTTTTCAGAAGATGCCATTGGAAGCAAGCTGGTTCTTTCGGAAAATAATACAACAGATGATTTAGATAAATTTGCATACAAAGAATATACGATTACCGGACTGGTACAGTCACCGTGCTATATCCAGTTTGAACGTGGCAATACATCCATTGGAAATGGCAGAATCAGCGGATTTGCCTATATATTAAAAGATGGATTTGCAGTAGATTATGACACAGAAATCTATATTAAATTTGATGAAGATTATGACATCTATTCCGATGAGTATGATTCCTATATGGACGCAAAGGAAGCAGACTGGGAGGCCTATACAAAGGAACAGGCAGATATCCGTTATGAAAAGATTGTAAAAGACGCACAGGACGAACTGGATGAGAAGAAGGAAGAGTTAGAGGAAAAGCGGGCAAAAGCGGAAGCGGAATTAGAATCGGCAAAGCAGCAGCTTACGGATGGAGAAACAGAGATCTCCGATGGAAAAAATCAGATTGCTTCTGCAAAGACCGAGCTTTCTGCTAAAGCATCGGAGCTGCAGTCCGGGAAGGATGCATTGTCTTCTAAGGCGGCAGAATTAGAGAGCGCATCGCAGCAGATTTCCGGGCAGGAAAGTGCACTGGCAGCAAAAAAGGCAGAGTATGAGCAGGGATTGAATGCTTATTTGGCAGCAAAGCAGCAGGTGACGGATCAGAGAAACAGCCTTGAGGCTGCAAAAGCGCAGTTGACGGAAAATACTCCGGGCTATGAAGAGATGCTGGCACAGATTGAAGCCGGTTTAACGGAGGTTGCCGGTGCAGAAGCAGAATTAAATGCAAAGAATGCGGAATTAGAAGCAGCCGCAGGTCAGCTTTCTTCTGCGGAAAGCCAGCTGGCAGCCGCAAAGCAGCAGATAGAAGATGGAAAAAATGCACTGGCAGCTGCAAAGGCAGAGCTTACGGATGGGGAGAACCAGCTTGTGGCAGCAAAAGAACAGATAGAAGAAAAAGAAGATCAGCTTGAGGCTGCAGAAACAGAGCTGGCAGACGGCTTACTGCAGTATCAGGAGAAGCAGAGTGAATTTGATGAGCAGATGCAGGATGCGGATGACCAGATAGCAGATGCACAGAGTAAGATAGATGAAATCGAGAAACCGGAGACTTATGTACTGGACCGGAATACCAATGTGGGTTATGTGTGCCTGAAAAATGATTCCGGTGTAGTAAAAGGAATTGCCAATGTATTTCCGGTATTCTTCTTTCTGGTGGCAGCGTTAATCTGCATGACGACCATGAATCGTATGGTAGAAGAACAGCGGACACAGATTGGAGTATTAAAGGCACTGGGTTTTAGTGAAGGAAAGATAATGGGAAAATATCTTTTCTATTCCGGCTCTGCAGCCATCAGCGGAACGTTAATCGGCTATGTGCTGGGAATCCATTTCTTTCCGTTAGTCATCATAACCGCCTATGGAATTGTCTATAAAATGGGTGGGATTTATTATGTGTCTGACCTGCCACTGGCACTGGTTTCACTTACCGTTGCAGTACTTTGCTCCGTTGGGACGACCTGGCTGTCCTGCCATAAAGAGTTAAAAGAAGTGGCGGCAGATTTGATGCGGCCGAAAGCACCAAAAGCCGGAAAACGTGTATTCTTAGAGCATGTACCATTTATCTGGAAGAGACTTAAATTCTTGCAGAAGGTATCCGTAAGAAATATTGTTCGCTATAAGAAGCGTTTCTTTATGATGGTAATCGGAATCAGTGGCTGTACGGCATTGCTGGTGATGGGCTTTGGTGTAAGAGATTCTGTAGTGGCAGTGGCAGACCAGCAGTATGAAGAAATCCAGCTTTACGACATTGGAGTTACATTAAAAGATGGAAAGATGCCGGGAGAGGCTGACCTTAAATCTTTAGATTCTGTATTGGAAAAGGAAAATGCAGCAGGCATGTATGCCATGGAAAAGACCATTGACCTGGTGACAGATAAAGGAACTAAGTCGATTCATATGGTGGCAGTGGAAAATCCGGATGAAGTAGGAGACTTTATTTCGCTGCATACAAAGAAACAGGAGCCGATTGCTTATCCAAAAGAAGGAGAAGCAGTACTTTCGAAGAAAGTGGCAGAAACCTATGCAGTCAAAAAAGGCGATACGATTCTGCTGCGTGACAGTGACAACAATGAGATGCACTTAAAAGTCACCGGAATCTGTGAGAATCATATTTATAATTATGTATACATTGCACCGGAATCCTATGAAAAACAGATTGGGGATGTGGTATTTAAAAATGTGTATGTGAGACTGCCGGATGCGTCAGATATTCATGAAGTGAGTGCGGCACTGATGAAAGCAGATGGTGTGACGGCAGTAACCGTTAATTCCGATATGTTAAGCCGGATTTCACAGATGATGTCCTGTATGAATTATATTGTCATTATCATTATTATCTGTGCCGGAGCACTGGCATTTATCGTATTATATAATCTTAATAATATCAATATTACGGAACGGGTGAGGGAGATAGCTACCATTAAAGTATTAGGCTTCTATCCAAAGGAAACGGCATCTTATGTGTTTCGGGAGAATATGGTCTTAACTGCTATCGGCTGCGGACTGGGACTGATTTTAGGAAAATGGTTCCATCGTTTTGTAATGGGTGAGATACAGATTGATATGGTATCCTTTAATGTACAGATTAATGCAGTAAGTTATCTCTTTAGTGTTTTGCTGACGATGGGCTTTGCATGGATTGTAAACTGTATGATGACAGGCAAATTAGAACGTATCAACATGGCAGAATCCTTAAAATCAATAGACTAAAGCAGACTGTTTTTTTGCGATTTTTTTCTGGCAAACCGAAGGAGCGCAAGAAAGGATAAAAAAGTAGTCAGCAGTTCGCCTGCAAGCATGCCATAGAGGTAGCAGCGGATGCCATATGTTGGAATCAGTGCATAGATAAAGAAAATGCGTAAAGTGCAGCCGCTCATATTAATGTAGAACGCACGCCCCGGTTTCCCTAGACCGTGAAGAACGGAAGTAAGGGTGGTGGACAGATAGAGGAAAGGGCAGATCCAGCTTAATATGAGTATGAAACTGCCGGCTAATGTGTTCTGGAAAACGAATTGTCCAATCCATTTCCCAGTCAGAAGAAAACCGAAGGTACAGGAAAAGCCAAGAAGCAGACAATAAAACACCGTTTTTTTAATAGTACGGCGGATTAAGTGAAAATCCTTTCTTGCATAGGCTTCTGAAATAGCAGGCATCAGCAGCACCGAGACAGAATTTACAAGGACATTGGGAAAAAGAATCATTGGCATTGCCATTCCGGTAAAAATGCCGAAGACGCTCAAGGCATCCTGATTGCTGTAGCCATATTTTTTTAAGCAGATGGGAATCAGAATGGCTTCAATACTGGAAAATAAGTGATATGCTACGTGATTGGTGGTAAGGGGCAGCGCAAAGAGGGAAAGCTCCTTAAAAATTCTTTTTATATGCCTGCTGCACTTTTGGAAATGAAGGCAGCTTACGGAAAAGAGTGAAGAAGCCAGTTCACCGCAGACAACACCCCAGACAGCAATGGATGGTGTGATGGGATAACTTTTTTCCAGGCAGATAAGATAAAGTGTATAGACACTTAAGACCCGGACAACCTGCTCCATAAGCTGGCTTACGGATGGTACCAGAGTTTTCTTCTTCCCATAATAATAACCATTGATACAGGCATGGACACTGGCAGGAATCAGGCAGTAGGAAAGAATAACAAGGAGTGGAGCACAACGGGCTTCATCTAAAATATGAATGGCAATAAAATCAGAATAAGAAATCAGAATAACAGTAAGTGAGAGTGCAATTCCCACAGAAAGAACCAGACCGGCATAGAGGTAACTCATGCCGGTATTTTTATGGTCGGCTGCAGCAACAAAGCGGGAGACAGCGGTCTGGATGCCTGAGGAACTGAAGGCAATACAGAGGGCAAAAACCGGAAAAATAAGCTGATAAATTCCAAGACCTTCTGCACCAATTATGCGGGAGAGGAATATTCTATAGAAGAAACCGATTACTCTGCTGGAAAGTCCGGTCACAGTAAGCAGGAGAGTACCGGCAATCAGTGGATTTGAAATGGATTTCAACGGTTTCAATTGGAGCCTCCATGAAAAAGCAGATTTGTCAAAAGTATATGATAAATCAGAGGCAGAAAGAACTATTCTCAGAGGGAAAGAAGCATGAAGAAAATGATTTATCTTGATAATGCAGCAACAACACTGACAGCACCGGAAGTAATCGAAGCAATGCTGCCCTTTTATGAGCGCCGTTATGGAAACCCATCTGCCCTGTATGATCTGGGGCAAAAAAGTCATGATGCCATAGAAGAAAGCCGGCAGATCATTGCGCAGAGCATCGGGGCGCAGCCGGAGGAAATATATTTCACAGCCGGAGGAAGTGAATCTGATAACTGGGCATTGAAATGTACCGCAGAAAGTATGGTTATGCGTGGCCGGCATATCATTACCACGAAAATAGAGCATCATGCCATTTTAAGAACCTGCGGATATCTGGAACAGAATGGTTATGAGATTACTTACCTTCCGGTAGATGACAAGGGAACGGTTTCCTTGGAGCAGGTGCGGCGGGCAATCCGGCCGGATACCATATTGATTTCTGTTATGATGGCAAATAATGAGATTGGTACCATAGAACCTATAGCAGGAATCGGTATGCTTGCCAGGAGATATGGAATCTGTTTTCATACGGATGCCGTACAGGCATATGGACATATTCCCATTGAGGTCAACAGAATGAATATTGATATGATGAGTGCCAGCGCACATAAATTCAACGGACCTAAGGGAACCGGATTTTTATATGTGCGAAAGAAAAAGAGGATACCTCCTTTTATCCATGGAGGAGGCCAGGAAAGCGGTGTCCGGGCGGGAACTGAGAATGTGCCGGGAATTGTAGGCATGGGAAAAGCGGCAGCCATGGCAATGGAAAGCTTAAAAGAGCGGATGGAAATCGAGACAAGGATGCGGGATTACTTGATTTATTCAGTATTAAAGCAGGTGCCGAAGGTAAGGCTGAATGGGGAATGGAACAACCGCCTTCCGAATAATGTGGACTTTTGTTTTGATGAGTTAGAAGGTGGGAATCTTTTGGTTATGCTGGATATGGATGGAATCTGTGCATCGGCAGGTTCAGCGTGTTCTTCCGGAGAACATGAGCCATCCCATGTGTTAACAGCCATCGGTGTACCGCCGGAAATTGCAAGGGGAGCATTGCGGCTTACTTTAAATGAAAAAATTACGGCAGAGCAGATTGATTATGTGACTGCCTGCATCAAAAAGAATGTCACAATCCTAAGGGGACAGAAGGAAACCGTAAAATTCACTTGACGGATGCTGGCAGTGTGGGTAAACTGTGAGTGCAGCTAAAAATTTGCCTGTAGGATAGGATTAAATATATGAAGGAAAAAGTAGTAGTTGGAATGTCCGGCGGAGTGGATTCTTCCGTTGCGGCATATCTTTTAAAGGAACAGGGCTATGATGTGATTGGTGTAACCATGCAGATCTGGCAGGATGAGGAAGAGACACAGCAGCAGGAAAATGGTGGCTGCTGTGGCCTCAGTGCCGTGGATGATGCCAGAAGAGTGGCTGACCGGTTGGAAATACCATATTATGTGATGAACTTTAAGCAGGAATTTAAACAGTATGTAATGGATTATTTTGTGGCAGAATATTTGGCAGGAAGAACGCCGAATCCATGTATTGCCTGTAACCGTTATGTGAAATGGGAGTCACTTCTTGCCAGAAGCTTAAGCATCGGAGCAGATTATATTGCAACCGGACATTATGCAAGAATTGCAAAATGTGACAACGGACGTTTCGCAGTGGCAAAATCTGTAACAGCAGCCAAGGATCAGACCTATGCATTATATAACCTGACACAGGAGCAGTTATCCCATACATTGATGCCGGTAGGTGCTTATCATAAAGATGAAATCCGCAAAATTGCAGAAGAGGTGGGACTTCCGGTGGCTCATAAGAGAGACAGCCAGGAAATCTGCTTTATCCCGGATAATGACTATGCAGGTTTTATTGACCGTGAGGTTGGAGATGCAGTTCCGGGAGAGGGAAACTTTGTGACAAAAGATGGTGAAATTATCGGACGGCACAAAGGAATTACCCACTATACCGTAGGACAGCGCCGTGGCTTGAATATACCATATGGCAAACGGATTTTTGTAACAGAAATAAGACCGGAAACCAATGAAGTAGTGGTAGGTTCGCCAGAGGATGTATTTACGGATACACTGGTTGCAGACCATGTCAATTATATGGGACTTACCGATTTTGATGGCAGACGTCTCTTAGGTAAAATCCGTTATGGACATGCAGGAGCCATGTGTACCGTGGAAAATATCGGAGAGGGCAGGATCCGCTGTCATTTTGAAGAACCGGTCCGTGCTGTGACACCGGGTCAGGCGGTGGTATTTTATGATGGGGAATTTGTCGCAGGCGGTGGAATTATTATAGGAAAATAGTGAATTTTGCACAAAAATGAAATGATAAAATTATATATTATATACGAAGTTTACATTCCGGACTTGACGTTTCTGATAAAATATAGTACATTTGTAATGTAATAAGCAGGGACGCAAACCGGATTGTTACTAGAGATAGGCAAGACTGGATTGCACTTTAAGATAATTGTTAGGTCGGATTATTTAGAGTGTAATGCAGCTTTTTTTATATCATAAACAGGTGAAACGTAATGCAGATTATCAAAGTAATTAACAATAATGTAATCAGTTCCGAGGACGATAAAGGTAAAGAAATCATCGTTATGGGAAAGGGCATAGGCTTCGGAAAGAAAGCCGGAGAAGAAATAGATGAGACAAAGATAGAAAAAGTATTCTCCCTTCCGGACGAAAGTACCAGCCAGTTCATGCAGGTGGTAAAGGACATGCCGTATGAATATATCCGGACAGCCGAGCTGGTTATCGCATATGCCAGAGAAACATTAGGTTATCATTTAAGTAAAAATATTTATGTGACATTAACAGACCACTTGGGATACGCCATAGAGAGAAAGCAGCAGGGCATCGTTGTTGCGAATGAGCTTTCCTGGGAGATGAAGAAATTCTACAATGCAGAATTTCAGGTGGGATTGAAAGCCTTAGATATTGTAAAACAGGAACTAGACGTGGAGCTGCCGGAGGATGAAGCTGGATTTATTGCGATGCATCTGGTAAATGCACAGATGGGCGGTCAGATGAATCAGTCCAGGAACATGCCGGCAATGATAAAGGATATACTCAATATAGTCAGATATACCTTTCAGGTGGAATTGGATGAAAAGAGCCTGTCCTATGAGCGTTTTGTAACGCATTTAAGATTCTTTGTACAGCGGGTAATCAGTCGGGAAGACAGTGAACGTAATGATGAAGAATTTGACCAGTTGATTGCGGATCGTTTCCCGCGTTCCTACGAATGTGCACAGAAGATAAAGAGTTACATGAAGAAGAAGCTTGATTATGAAGTCTCGGATGTAGAGATTTCCTATCTGGCAGTACACATTCATCGTGTGATTCACAGTATGAATAAGTAAATACCCTTTCGGCAAGGGATTGTTACGTTAAGACGGCAAAACCCAGACGAATAAGACTCATAGGAAGAGTTTTATTTGTTTGGGCTTTTTTAATTTACAGGAAATTGCTTTCCTGTAAATTAAAAAACGCTCCGCGAGGATGCACACTGCGGCGTATAAGGTAGATGTCGCAAGCGACCGCCGCAGGCGCGAGAATGTGCCAAGGCACATTCGTTGTTTTTAACAAAATGAATAAAACACAGGAGTGTTTTAGATAAAAATGAACATGCTATAAAAAATAAAAATGGAGGGATTGTTATGGCAAGTAAGTATGATGGACTGGCAAGAATTATTATCCAGAACGTAGGCGGCAGGGAGAATATCATAAGCCTTGCGCACTGTGTTACCAGACTTCGTTTTAAATTAAAAGACGAGTCCAAGGCTAACACCGAAGTGTTAAAAGCAACGGAAGGAATTGTGACAGTAATGAAATCCGGCGGACAGTATCAGATAGTAATCGGAAATCATGTACCGGATGTCTATGATGTGGTTTGTGAACATGCACATCTGGCCGGAAACGGAGCTGTTTCCGAGGATGCAGAAGACGGCGGAGAGAAGATGGGGCTTGGTGCAAGACTCATTGATTTGATTTCCGGTGTATTCCAGCCATTCCTTGGTGTGCTTTGTGCAGCAGGTATTATCAAAGGTCTTTTGGCGCTGTGGTCTTTTATCGCAAGTCAGTCAGGAATTGATGTTACCACAAGCGGAGCATATCAGCTCTGGTATTCCATTGGAGACGGATTCTTCTATTTCCTGCCGATTATCTTAGGATATACTGCAGCAAAGAAATTTAAGATGAATGAATTTATCGGAATGGCACTTGGTATATCACTTACCTATCCGGCACTGGTTAATCTGACTTCAGGAGAACTGATAGGTTCCCTGTTTGCAGGAACTTCCTTTGAAATGAATTATTATACAACCTTTTTTGGAATTCCTGTTATTATGCCATCCAGTGGTTATACTTCTTCGGTAGTACCAATTGTTATTGCAGTGGCTTGTGCTGCCTGGCTGGAAAAGAGATTAAAGAAAGTAATTCCGGACGTTATTAAAACATTTATCGTTCCGGTTGTAACTTTGGCAGTAATGGTTCCACTTACCTATCTGGTAATCGGACCGGTATCTACTTTCCTTTGCAACATTATCGGTATTATTTTCGGAGCAATCTATAACCTTCCGGTTGTAGGAGGTCTTGTAGCAGGTATCTTAGTCGGAGCATTCTGGCAGGTACTGGTAATCTTCGGATTACATTGGGGACTTGTTCCACTGGCAATGATTAATTATGGAACTTTAGGATATGACTTCATCCTTTCTCCATATTTCGCAGCATCTTTTGCGCAGTCCATGGTTGTACTGGCAATTGTATTAAAGACAAAAGATAAGAAACTTAGAAATATTGCATTACCGGCGTTTATCTCAGGACTCTTTGGTGTAACAGAGCCATGTATTTATGGTATTACACTTCCAAAGAAAAAACCATTCGTAATTTCCTGTATTGCATCCGCTATCGGTGGTGGAATCATAGGATTTGCCGGAGTTAAAACTTATATGATGGGGGGTCTTGGATTCTTCGGACTTCCGGCATTCATCGATGGTGAGTCAAAGAGCGTTTACAGTTTGATCTGGGTATTAATCGGTATGGCAGTAGCTATGGTAGTTGCATTCGTAGCAACTTACATTACCTATCATGATGATGCTCCACAGAATGATGAAGCAAAAATAGAAAAGAAAGGCACAAAAACCGCAGCAAACCAGGTAATTGCATCTCCTCTTACCGGAGAAGTAAAAGCCTTGGAAGAAGTAGAAGATGAAGCATTTTCAAGCGGAGCATTAGGTCAGGGTGTTGCTATTCTCCCGTCCGAAGGCAAATTATATGCACCATGTGATGGCGAAGTAGTAACCTTCTTCCCAACCGGTCATGCCATTGGAATAGTATCCGATGGCGGAGCAGAAATCCTGATTCATGTGGGCATGGATACCGTGAAATTAGATGGAGAAGGATTTACACCGAAGGTAGCACAGGGAGCCAAAGTAAAGAAAGGTGACCTTTTATTGGAATTTGATATTGCAAAGATTACAGGAGCAGGATATTCCGTTCTGACTCCGGTTATCATCAGCAACACAGCAGATTACGCAGATGTAGTTCCGACAGATGCAAAGAAAGTTGCAGCGTTGGACGCATTGATTACCGTTTTATAAATTAGTTTTCCATAGTTTTTTATACCTAAGGGTGCGGGCTCTGATAAAGGGCTCGTGCTCTATCCAACAAAATCAGAAGCCTTATTGCAGGGCAGAATGAGAAAAGAAAAATATAAAAACAGAAATTATAAATTTTCACAAATAAAAATAATAAGAAGCAGGAGGAAAAAGCAATGAAGACATTTCGTAAAGATTTTCTCTGGGGCGGTGCAACCGCAGCCAATCAGTTTGAGGGAGCATGGGATGTAGATGGAAAAGGAGCATCTGTTTCTGATATGTGTACGAATGGTTCCCATACCGAGCCGAAAAAGGTAACAAGAACCATTCATCCGGAATATCTCTATCCGAGCCACGAAGCAATTGATTTCTATCATCATTACAAAGAGGATATTGCATTATTTGCAGAAATGGGATTTAAAGTATTCCGTTTATCCATTGCATGGACAAGAATTTTCCCGACCGGAATGGAGAATGAACCAAACGAAGCAGGACTGGCATTCTACGATAAAGTATTTGATGAATGTTTAAAATATGGCATTGAGCCGCTGGTAACCATTTCCCATTATGAAATGCCATATGCACTGATTGAAAAATACAATGGCTGGGAAGCCAGAGAATGTATTGATTATTTCTTGAATTACTGCAAGGCAATTTTCGAAAGATATCAGGGCAAAGTAAAATACTGGCTGACCTTCAATGAAATCAATGGCGGAACCACACCGCTTGGCAACCTGCTTTCCCTTGGAACTGTAAAAGGCTATGAGGGAAAAATTACAGAGATTCCGGATGACCCGAAGGTTCGTTTCCAGGCATTGCATCATCAGTTTGTTGCCAGCGCAAAAGCAGTAAAATTAGCACATGAAAAATATCCGGAATATCTTATCGGTGATATGAATGTCTTTATGACCAAGTATCCATTTACCTGCAATCCGGAGGATGTATTAGCAACACAGAAGGAAATGCGGATTATGAACTGGTTCTGTTCCGATGTGCAGGTAAGAGGAGAATATCCGGCGTATATGGAGCGGTATTTTGAAGAAAATAATATTCATGTTAAAATGGAACCGGGCGATGAAGAAATTCTGCGGGAAGGCTGTGTGGATTTCTATACACTCAGCTATTATATGAGCAGTTGTGTATCAAAAGATCCAAATGGCGAGCAGACGGATGGAAACCTGATTGCCGGTCTTAAGAATCCATATCTTAAGGCAAGTGACTGGGGCTGGCAGATTGACCCACAGGGATTACGTTATTCCTTAAATGAAATTTATGACCGTTATCAGATTCCGGTTATGGTAGTAGAAAATGGTCTTGGCGCTTATGACAAATTAGAAGAAGATGGAAGCATTCAGGATGATTACCGTATCGACTATCTGCGGGATCATATCAAAGAGATGAAAGAAGCGGTAAAAGATGGCGTTGACCTGATGGGATATACACCATGGGGCTGCATTGATTTAGTAAGTGCATCCACCGGAGAAATGGCAAAGAGATATGGCTTCATCTATGTAGAAAAATATGATGATGGAACCGGAACTCTTGCAAGAAGAAAGAAAAAATCCTTCGACTGGTATAAAGAAGTAATTGCTTCAAATGGAGAAAACTTATAAAAGAAAGAAGGTATGGACTATGGAAAAGTTTAATGGAAAAAAGGTATTCAGCGGTATTGCAATCGGAAAGGTAAAATTCCTTTTAAAAGCTGAAAATCAGGTGGTGAGAAAGAGAATAGAAGACCCGGCAGCAGAGATTGCCCGCTATGAAGCAGCAAAGCAGACTGCAATTGAACAGCTCCACACGCTTTACAAGAAAGCATTAAAAGAAGTGGGTGAAGTAAATGCACAGATTTTTGATGTGCATGCCATGATGTTAGAGGATGGAGATTATAATGATTCTGTTCACAATCTTATTGAGAGCCAGAGCGTAAATGCAGAGTATGCGGTAGGTGTTACCGGAGATAACTTTGCAGAAGTATTTGCAAATATGGATGACGAGTATTTCAAAGCCCGTTCCATTGATATGAAGGATATTTCTGAGCGTGTCATCAATGTATTATGTGGAAATGATATGGGAAGCGACCTTGGAGATGAGCCGGTTATTATCGTAGCAAAGGATTTAGCTCCGAGTGAAACTGTACAGATGGATAAAAGTAAGCTGCTGGCATTTGTAACACAGCTGGGCTCTACGAATTCACATACTGCAATTTTAGCAAGAACTATGGGCATCCCGGCACTGATTGGTGTGGAAATCAAGGAAGAGTGGAACGGAAAACAGGCAATTGTGGATGGCTATACCGGAACTCTTATCATTGAACCGGATGAAGCAGCTTTGGCAGAATATAAGAAAAAAGCAGAAGAGGATGCAAAACAGAAGGAATTACTGCTGACTTTAAAGGGAAAAGAAAATGTGACAAAGAGTGGTCAGAAAATCAATCTTTATGCCAACATCGGAAATGTCTCTGACTTAGCGGCAGTACTTAAAAATGATGCCGGTGGAATCGGACTTTTCCGTAGTGAATTTCTTTATCTTGAAAAAGATACCTTCCCAACAGAAGAAGAACAGTTTGCAGCTTATAAGCAGGTCGCAGAGACCATGGCAGGAAAGAAGGTTATTATCCGTACCCTGGATATCGGAGCCGATAAGCAGGTGGACTACTTTAACCTCGACAAAGAAGACAATCCGGCAATGGGATATCGTGCCATCCGGATCTGCCTGACCCGGCCGGAAATTTTTAAGACCCAGCTCCGTGCTTTATTCCGCGCAAGCAATTACGGAAATATTGCAATTATGTATCCGATGATTATTTCGGTAGATGAAGTGCGTAAGATTAAAGCAATTTCAGAAGAAGTGAAAGAAGAACTTACAAAGGAAGGGATTCCTTTTGGAAATGTGGAGCAGGGTATCATGATTGAAACTCCTGCAGCAGCAGTAATGAGTGATGAACTGGCAAAAGAGGTTGATTTCTTCAGTATCGGAACCAACGACCTGACCCAGTATACACTGGCAATTGACCGTCAGAATGCAAAGCTTGACAGCTTCTATAATCCGCATCATGAAGCAGTGCTCCGGCTGATTCAGATGACCGTGGAAAATGCACACAAGGCAGGCATCTGGGCAGGAATATGTGGAGAACTTGGGGCAGATACAACTCTGACCCAGCGTTTCTTAGAGATGGGGGTAGATGAATTATCTGTTTCTCCTGGCTGTGTTCTTCCGGTTCGAAAAGCGATTCGGGACGCAGAATAATGAGCCGTAAACTGATTTTTTTGGATGTAGACGGAACCCTGGTGGATTTCACCATGCATATGCCGGAATCTGCCAGGGAAGCATTAAGCATTGCCAGAAAGCGGGGACATCTGATTTCGTTATGTACCGGAAGAACTGTAACGAATGTGTATCCATGGCTTTTAGAGTTTGGATTTGATGCCATTGTGGCTTCGGCAGGTGCTTATGTGTCTGCAAATGATAAGGTGATTTACCATAGCGTTCTGGCAAATGATAAGGTGCAGGATATGGTAGAGGTGCTGAAGGAGCACGGTGCATGCTTTATGCTGCAGGGAATCAACGGACGTTATGTGGATGAAGAGAATGCAAAGAAAATGAGAGAACGCTGTATGCGGCTTGGACTTGATATTGACGGTGCTCTAAACGGATTGACGCTTGTTGAACATCCGGAACAGATGCCGGCTCTTGAAAGTGGAATGTATTTTGATGCCGATATTCCGGTGGATGTGATGCAGAAGGAAGTCGGAAATTATATCAAGATAACCGGAGCAAGCTTTGGCAAGGACCGTCAGATGTCCGGTGAAATGACGAAGATGGGCGTCAACAAAGCAACTGGAATGCAGCGGCTTATGGATGAGTTAAAGATAGGCAGGGAAGATACCATTGCTTTTGGAGATGGACCAAATGATGTGGAAATGCTGCAATTTGCAGGAACAGGTGTGGCAATGGGAAATGCGATTCCGGCAGTAAAACAGTATGCGGATATGGTTACAGATAAGATTGATGAAGACGGACTGTATCATGCATTCGAACGGCTGCATCTGCTGGGGTAGGATTTGAAGTAAAAACAATTTTCTTATGATAGAAAAAGGCGGCGTGGTTCGTCAACTTAGGAGACATGATAAGTGCCCTTTACTGTATTTATGTTGTTTCCGCAGTTGACGAACCGCGCCGTTACTTTTGCATACACAGGAAAAATCGCGTGCCTGCATACAGATTTGATGAACACCGCAATAAGGTGAGAAATTCGTAAAGCGTGATTCCCATAGTTTACAACGGAAGAAAAGCCGGTTTTCTCTTTTCGAATACAGTAAAATACTGAAAGCCTGCGGCCTTTAAAATATCCGGTACTTTTGCAAAATCAAATGCAACATGCTCCGGTTTGTGGGCATCGGCACCGATGGTAATGATTTCACCGCCTAGTTCGTGATAACGTTTTATAATATCTTCTGTTGGATTCGGATGTCCCAGACCATATTTGAAACCACCGGTATTGATTTCAATTCCTTTTCCCATATCAATGAGCTTTTCTAAAATCGCATCAATGACATCGGCATATTTCTGATAAGAATATTTAAGGTTCCGGTTTGGACCGTAGCGTACCACATAATCGATATGTCCATATACATCAAAATTATCAAATACCGCAAGATTTTCCAGGATAGATTCAAAATATTCCTGGTAAGCCTGCTGTTCGGTTTTTCCTTCAAAAAAGCGGGAGTAGTAAGGGTCTTTGCCGTGGATTACATGGGAAGAGCCGATGACAAAATCAAAGTCATATCGGCTTATCAGTTCCTGATGTTTCGCTGCAAGATGAGGCTGCAATCCAAGCTCAATGCCGGTCAGCACTTTTATTTTATCTTTGTATTGCTGGCCCAGCTTCTGGATAGTTGGGAAGTAGACCGGAGTGTCTAAGATAAATTCCGGTTCATCCTCCGGATGTTCTTTTGGATAATCATAATCCATATGGTCGGTAATGCAGATTCCGCCAAGTCCCAGTTCGATAGAGGCTTTAATCATGGATTCTGGTGAGGTCTCACTGTCGGTAGAAAAAGCAGTGTGCATATGTGTGTCCCAAAGCATAGTGTGTTCCTTTCTGTGGGTGGTGTATGGCGGGTAAGGTTGTGCAGGTGGGGAACTGGATGAGAAAGCTTCTTCCAAAAAGCACCGGAACGTTTGTATGTAAGAAGCCGGCACTTCAACCTGCAGTATTTTTCTTTCTTTTATAATAAGCAGTCTTTCCAATGTTTGACAGTATACTGCATTTTGTCTGCCGGCGTGCGGATACCGTGAACAGCGTCTGTTAGGAATTCTTAGAGTCCCTTCAGACAAAGTGTGGTATCCGCTGCTGGCAGACAAAAGCAGTATCCGGTCAAAGCAGCCGGAAAGACAGCCTAATTTCAAGAAAAATACTGCCCGTGAAGTGCTGCGGATTCTCACATCATAACTGTTCCAGTGTTTTCGGGGAGAAGCTTTCCCATTCCTTTCGCCTACATATTGCACAAACCTTACCCGGTGTTTACACATTTCTACTAAGAAAAATGTTACATTTTCACGAGTATAGTAAAATCTTTGTATATAATACACAGAATACTATAATAGAAATTTGACAATCTGTCAAAAGACAGTATGAAAAATGGAAAAGCTATTGTAACATTTGTTTGAAAATGAGAAAGAAGAAATAAAAATAGTGAAAAAATTAACAAAGTGATGGGAACTACTTGAACTTTCGACAAAAATTGGTTAGAATAATACCAGATTGGGTACAATCCCAAATAAAGATATTTTATATTAAATTTCTAGGAGGAATTAATAATGGCAGTAAGAGTAGCAATTAATGGATTCGGCCGTATTGGTCGTCTGGCATTCAGACAGATGTTTGGTGCTGAAGGATACGAAGTAGTAGCAATCAACGATTTAACAAGCCCTAAAATGTTAGCACACTTGTTAAAATATGATTCTTCTCAGGGTAAATATGAGCATGCTGATGAAGTATCTTGCACAGATGATTCTATCATCGTATGTGGAAAAGAAATCAAAATCTATGCATTCCCAGATGCAAACAACTGCCCATGGGGTGAATTAAAAGTTGACGTTGTATTAGAGTGTTCAGGTTTCTATACAAGCAAAGAGAAAGCACAGGCACACATCAATGCAGGTGCTCGTAAAGTTGTTATTTCTGCTCCAGCAGGTAATGACCTTCCTACAATCGTATACAACACAAACCATGAGACATTAAAAGCATCTGATACAATCATTTCAGCAGCTTCTTGTACAACAAACTGCTTAGCACCTATGGCTGATGCATTAAATAAATATGCTCCAATCCAGTCTGGTATCATGGTAACAATCCATGCTTACACAGGTGATCAGATGACTCTTGATGGACCACAGAGAAAAGGTGATTTAAGAAGATCTCGTGCAGCAGCAGTTAACATCGTTCCAAACAGCACTGGTGCAGCAAAAGCTATCGGACTTGTTATCCCAGAACTGAACGGAAAATTAATCGGATCTGCTCAGCGTGTTCCAACCCCTACAGGATCTACAACAATCTTAACAGCAGTTGTTAAGAAAGCTGGCGTTACAAAAGAAGATATCAATGCAGCTATGAAAGCAGCAGCTAACGAGTCCTTCGGATACAATGAAGACGAAATCGTATCTTCTGATATCGTTGGAATGAGATTCGGTTCTCTGTTCGATGCAACACAGACCATGGTTAACCAGGTATCTGATGATCTGTACGAAGTACAGGTTGTTTCTTGGTATGATAACGAGAACAGCTACACATCTCAGATGGTTCGTACAATCAAATACTTCAGCGAGTTAGCATAATTTACGAGAGAAACCCGCAAAGCGTGTTTCCCGTAGTTTAACGAACAATCACTGCACGGTAGACTACTTTTTTAAGCGACAGGCTGCCAGAGTGCAGATAAGACTCAGGAAAAGGGTCCGGTCTTTTGGGACCGGGCTCTTTCTTGCTATTAGAAATAAAATTTAAAGGAGACTACTTAATATGTCATTAAATAAAAAATCTATAGATGATATTAATGTAAAAGGACTTCGCGTTCTTTGCAGATGTGATTTCAACGTACCATTAAAAGAAGGAAAGATTACAGACGAGAACCGTCTGGTTGCAGCACTTCCTACAATCAAGAAATTAATCGCTGATGGTGGAAAGGTTATCCTTTGCTCCCATTTAGGAAAAGTAAAAACAGAAGAAGATAAACAGACCAAAACTCTTGCACCAGTAGCAGCAAGACTTACAGAGTTATTAGGACAGGAAGTTAAATTCGTTGTTGACCCTGAAGTTGTTGGTGAGAACGTAAGAGCAGCAGTAGCAGCTATGAACGATGGCGATGTTATCTTGCTTGAGAATACACGTTTCAGACCAGAAGAGACAAAGAACGGAGAAGCTTTCTCTAAAGACCTTGCTTCTATCTGTGATGTATTTGTAAATGATGCATTCGGAACAGCTCACAGAGCACATTGTTCTAACGTAGGTGTTGCACAGTTAGTTGACACTGCAGTAGTTGGATACTTAATGCAGAAAGAAATCGACTTCCTTGGAAATGCAGTAGAGAATCCGGTAAGACCATTCGTTGCAATTCTTGGTGGTGCAAAAGTTGCTGATAAATTAAATGTAATCAACAACTTACTTGAGAAATGTGATACCTTAATCATCGGTGGTGGTATGGCTTACACATTCTTAAAAGCAAAAGGATATGAAATCGGAATCTCTTTAGTAGATGATACTAAGATTGATTATTGTAAAGAAATGATGGCAAAGGCAGAGAAACTTGGAAAGAAACTTCTTCTTCCGGTAGATGCTGTAACAATCAAAGATTTCCCAAATCCTATCGATGCTCCAGTTGAAGTAGAAACTTATGATGCAGACAAGATGCCGGCAGACAGAGAAGGCTGTGATATCGGACCTAAGACACAGACACTTTTCGCAGATGCTGTTAAGACTGCTAAAACTGTTGTTTGGAACGGACCTATGGGTGTATTCGAGAACCCAACTCTTGCAGCAGGTACTATCGCTGTAGCAAAAGCTTTAGCTGATACAGATGCAACAACCATCATCGGTGGTGGAGATTCTGCAGCAGCAGTTAACCAGCTTGGATTCGGTGACAAGATGAGCCACATCTCAACAGGTGGTGGAGCATCCTTAGAGTTCTTAGAGGGTAAAGAGCTTCCAGGCGTTGCAGCAGCAAACGATAAATAAGGAATTAAAGCACATGCCTGTATGCAGGCAAACACTTATATATTTAAGAAAGAAGGACATTTTAAAAT
This sequence comes from Roseburia sp. OM03-7AC, assembly GCF_003462625.1. Lineage (NCBI taxonomy): Bacteria > Bacillati > Bacillota > Clostridia > Lachnospirales > Lachnospiraceae > Roseburia > Roseburia sp. OM03-7AC. The sequence continues at coordinate 1,012,724 of NZ_QTZJ01000001.1, read as the reverse complement.
GGCAAGAAAGAAAATTATTGCCGGCAACTGGAAAATGAACAAAACTCCTAGCGAGGCAGTTGCTCTGGTAAATGAATTAAAACCATTAGTAGCAAATGAAGACGTAGATGTAGTATTCTGCGTACCAGCAATTGATATTATTCCAGCAATGGAAGCAGCAAAAGGTTCTAACATCTGCATCGGTGCAGAGAACATGTATTTTGAAGAGAGCGGAGCATACACAGGAGAAATCTCTCCGGCAATGCTTACAGATGCTGGCGTAAAATACGTTGTATTAGGACATTCTGAGAGAAGAGAGTACTTCGCAGAGACAGATGAAACTGTAAATAAGAAAGTATTAAAAGCTTTCGAACATGGTATTACACCAATCATCTGCTGTGGAGAGACTTTAACACAGAGAAAACAGGGTATCTACCTTGACTGGATCCGTATGCAGATTAAGATTGCATTCCAGAACGTAACAGCAGAGCAGGCTGCAACAGCAGTTATTGCTTACGAGCCAATCTGGGCAATCGGAACTGGTGAAACAGCTACTTCTGATCAGGCAGAAGAAGTTTGTGGCGCAATCCGTGCATGCATCCGTGAAGTATATGATGAAGCAACAGCTGAGTCTATCCGTATCCAGTACGGCGGATCTGTAAATGCAGGAAATGCAGCAGAGCTGTTCGCAAAAGCTGATATCGATGGTGGTCTGGTAGGAGGAGCTTCCTTAAAGGCTGACTTCGGAAAAATTGTAAATTACAATAAATAAGCTTTTCGGAAAATAGAATATTTTCATAAGAAAGAAGAAACGTCACGAAATGCATTATGACATTGGTAGTATTTACCGGTGAAATGCATTTGGTGGCGTTTTTTTGTTCCCCGAAAAGAACAAACGAAAACTGATTCACCCATTGACATAGTAGGCGAATGGGTATATGATGCGAATGAACCAGAAAAGGAGGAATGCAGAGCATGATTTCAACTAAAGGAAGGTATGCATTAAAGGTTATGGTCGAGCTGGCGGAGCATGATGCGGAAGAATATATTCCGTTAAAAGGAATTGCCGAGAAACTGAATATTTCCCAGAAATATTTAGAGAGTATTTCGGCCATTCTTTCCAAGGGACATATGATAGAAGGAGTCAGCGGCAAGAAGGGCGGTTATCGTCTGAAGCGGAAACCGGAAGAATACAGGGTTGGTGATATCCTGCGGCTGACAGAAGGAACGCTAGCACCGGTATCCTGCTTAAGAGAAGACCAGGAGCCATGTGAAAAATCAGATTCCTGCTGTACACTTCCAATCTGGAAGGGACTGGCAGATTTGATAGATAAATATTTTGATGAAATGACGCTGGCGGATGTTCTGCAGTCGAAGCAGGAAGCGGAGAAGAAAGCAGCGAAGAAGAAACAATAGATGCAGGAGGAAGAAAAATGAGCAAAGAATTACTTTTAGAGGTTAAAAATCTGAACGTCAGTGTAGAAGAAAAACATATTTTACATGACGTAAATCTTGAAATAGGAAGACATGAGACACACGTACTGATGGGACCAAACGGAACCGGTAAATCTACACTGGGTTATACACTGGTTGGTAATCCACGTTATCAGGTAGAGAGCGGAGAAATCTTTTTCCAGGGAAAAAATATTACCGGAGAGCCGGTGAATGAACGCGCAAAGAGCGGCATGTTCTTATCTTTCCAGAACCCACTGGAAGTACCGGGCGTTACCTTAAGTTCCTTTATCCGTAGTGCATTGGAACAGAAGACTGGAAAGAGAGTCCGTTTCTATGATTTTAAGAAAGAACTGGCAGAGAAAATGGAACTTTTACAGATGGATCCGTCTTATGCAGAACGTGATTTGAATGTAGGATTTTCCGGCGGCGAAAAAAAGAAAGCTGAAATTTTACAGATGTTGATGTTAAAGCCGGAGCTTGCGATTCTGGATGAAACCGATTCCGGACTGGATGTAGATGCGGTAAGAACCGTATCAAAGGGAATCGAAGAATACCAGAAGAGCAGTAAGGGAAGCCTTTTGATTATTACACACAGCACCAAGATTTTAGAGGCATTACACGTAGATTTCACACACATCATGGTGGAGGGACACATTGTTAAGACCGCAGATGCATCCCTGATTGATGAAGTAAACGAGAATGGTTTTGCAAAATACGAGTAAGGAGTGTAAGGAATGGAAGAGAAAAGCTATGTAGAAGATATCGACAGAAGCATATATGATATCCGGGATGATGAGAAGGATGCTTATAAGCTGAAAGAAGGTCTTACTCCTGAAATCGTAGAGCAGATATCAAAAGAGAAAAATGACCCCGTCTGGATGCAGAATTTCCGTTTACAGTCTTTACAGATTTACAATGAAATGGAAGTGCCAGACTGGGGACCATCGATTGAAGGACTGGATATGGAGCATATCGTAACCTATGTCCGCCCAAACACAAAGATGAAGGGAAAATGGTCTGAGGTGCCAAAGGACATTAAAGATACCTTTGAACGTCTTGGAATTCCACAGGCAGAGAGAAAGTCACTGGCAGGTGTTGGCGCACAGTATGATTCCGAACTGGTTTATCATAATGTAAGAGAAGAAGTTGCTGCACAGGGCGTTATTTATACGGATTTGGAAAGTGCAATGCATGGTGAATATGCAGATATGATACAGAAGCACTTTATGAAGCTGGTAAAACCAAATGACCACAAATTTGCAGCATTGCACGGTGCAGTCTGGTCCGGCGGTTCTTTCGTTTATGTGCCAAAGGGTGTGGACGTAGAGATTCCGCTGCAGTCCTATTTCCGACTGAATGCAAAAGGTGCCGGACAGTTTGAACACACATTGATTATCGTAGATGAGGGAGCATCTCTTCATTTCATCGAAGGATGTTCTGCACCAAAATATAATGTGGCCAATCTGCATGCAGGATGCGTGGAATTGTATGTTGGCAAGAATGCAAAACTTCGTTATTCCACCATCGAGAACTGGTCAAAGAATATGTATAACTTAAATACCAAGCGGGCACTGGTAGAAGAGGGCGGAACCATTGAATGGGTATCCGGTTCCTTCGGTTCCCATGTATCTTATCTGTATCCGATGAGTGTCTTAAAAGGAAAGGGTGCCCGCATGGAATTTACCGGTGTAACTTTTGCAGGAAAAGGACAGAACCTTGATACCGGAGCCAAAGTGGTACACTGCGCACCGGACACCAGCTCCTATATGAATACCCGTTCCATTTCCAAGGATGGTGGTATCAGTACTTTCCGTAGTTCCGTTGTGGTAACGAAGGAAGCGAAAGGCACGAAGTCAGCAGTATCCTGTCAGTCTCTGATGTTAGATTCTGAGTCCCGTTCCGATACCATTCCGGCAATGGACATCCGTACCAAGGATGCCAATGTGGGACATGAAGCCCAGATTGGAAGCATCAGTGATGAAGCAATTTTCTATCTGATGTCAAGAGGCATGAGTGAAGAGGACGCAAGAGCCTGCATCGTCAGCGGATTTGCGGATAATGTTTCCAAGGAACTGCCTTTAGAGTACGCATTGGAAATGAACAATTTGATTCGCCTTGAGATGAAGGGCAGCATAGGATAGCAGAAGGGATGTGGAAAGAGCATGGAACAAAATGTAAGTATGAAAATCAATGAATTGCCTTCTCCTACCTGGAACTGGCTGAAGGTAAATGAAACTCCAATAAAATGGAGCAATAAGATAGAACCTTGTGAGATTGCAGCAGAGGGAGATGCAGTATCTACTGAAACAGAGCAGCTTTCGGACATTGAAACCGGTGCCGGAAGAGAAGCAGATGCAATCTTTGCAACAGAAAATACTGCAAAATATCAGATTCTTGCAGATAATGCAGGACAGGATAAAACCGTAAGACTGCACATTTCCGGCAAAAAAGATGCACATACGGCAGGCTGTGTAGAGATAGTTGCAAAAGAAAACAGTACACTTACTGTTGTGATGGACAGCCGTGTGGCTCCGGATGCCACAAAAGAGGAAGACAGTACCGCAGAAGCATCTCTGGCAGTCCGTGTCAAGATGAAAGTCGAAAGCGGTGCATCTGTAAGATTAGTTCAGGTTCAGATGCCGCAGGAGCATGAGACTTTATTAAGTGATATAGGCGGCAATTTAATTGGCGAAGGAGCAAAGGTGGAATATATCCAGTTGTTCCTTGGAAAAGGAAATCTCTATTCCGGATGCCGCATGGATTTGAATGGAAAAGAAAGTAAGTTTGCCACAGAGACCGGATATCTTGGCCAGGCACAGCAGATTTTAGACTATAATATGGTAGCCAATCATTTTGGCGAGAAAACCATGAGCTATATTAATTCTGACGGAGCTCTTCGCGGACAGGCACATAAAGTTTTCCGCGGAACCATTGATTTTAAACGTGGTTCCTCCGGCGCAGAAGGACAGGAAGAGGAAAGCGTACTTCTGCTGGGTGATGATGTGGAAAATAAGACCATTCCGCTGATTTTATGTGCACAGGAAGACGTAAAGGGAAATCACGGAGCAACCATTGGAGAATTAGATGAAGATACCATGTTCTATTTTGGAGCAAGAGGTATTGATAAAGAAGCTGCAGAACGTATTGTGACAGGTGCAAAATTGGAGCATATCTGTGATTTGATGAAGGATGAAGCAGCAGAAAAAATTGCGAAGGAAGCGCTGGAAGAGGTGATTTAGGATGTACAATTTTAAGAAGGATTTTCCTCTTTTTAAAGACCGGGATGTTATCTATCTTGACAATGCAGCAACCGCACAGAAGCCGGCATGCGTCATTGAAGCGGAAAAGGAATTTTATGAAAAACATAATGCCAATCCGATGCGTGGATTCTATCCTTTGAGCCTGGAAGCAACCGATGCCTATGAGGCAGCGAGAAAAACAGTTCAGCAGTTTATCCATGCTGCATCTGAGACAGAAATTATATTTACCAGAAATACCACAGAGGGCCTGAATTTAGTAGCGTACAGCTATGGCTTAAATAATCTTTGTCCGGAGGACGAAATTGTGGTTTCCATTATGGAACATCACAGCAATATGCTGCCGTGGCAGATGGTGGCAGGACAGACCGGCGCAAAGCTTATTTATCTGGAATGTGAAAAGGACGGTAGTTTAAGCGAAGCAAAGTTAGACGAAGCTTTTTCTGATAAAACAAGACTGGTGGCAATCACACAGGTGTCCAATGTGCTGGGACGTCCGACTCCGGTAGAGGAAATTGTGCGAAGAGCAAGAAAGAGCAATGCGGTAGTCGTGCTGGATGCCGCCCAGAGCTCCCCACATATGCCGATTGATGTGCAGAAGCTGGATGTGGATTTTCTGGCATTTTCCGGTCACAAGTTAATGGGACCGATGGGAATCGGTGTCTTATATGGAAAGAAAAAACTTTTAAAGGCAATGCCACCATTCCTTACCGGCGGAGAAATGATAGATTCTGTAACAAGAGACGGTGCAAAATATGCAGAGCTTCCGCATAAGTTTGAGGCAGGAACCGTCAATGCAGCAGGCGCAGTGGGACTGGCTGCCGCCATTGATTATATTAACAAAATCGGTTTTGAAACCATGCAGGAGCGGGAACTTACACTTACGAAAAGAGCCTTGGAAGGACTGAAAGCAATTCCAAAGGTTCATGTGCTGGGCTCTGAACTGGCAGAAGAGCATACCGGAATCCTGACATTTACTATTGAAGACGTGCATCCGCATGATGTCAGTGCGGTATTGGAATCCGACGGTGTGGCTGTCCGTGCAGGTCATCATTGTGCACAGCCGCTGTTAGAGTATCTGGGCGTCCGCTCCGCTACAAGAGCAAGCCTGATGTTTTACAATACAGAAGAAGAAGTCGATGCACTGGTAAAAAGCGTGGCAGGAGTCAGAAGGAGAATGGGATATGGAGAGTAGAAGTTTTTACAATGAAATTCTTACCGAACACAATATTCACCCGGAGTTCAAGCATGACCTTCCAGATGCCGACCTGGTGTTGGAAGGCGTGAATCCAAACTGCGGGGATGACATTTTTTTAAAATTAAAATTAGATGGTGATGAAATCGTAGACGGTGCATTTGTAGGAGATGGCTGTGCTATTTCCCAGGCATCTGCCGATATTATGCTGGGCATGATTGTCGGAAAGAAGAAAGAGGAAGCGCTGCATTTAGGAGAATTATTCTTAAAAATGATAAAAGGAGAAGCTTCGGATGAAGAAATTGACGAGCTGGAAGAAGCTTCGGCATTAAAGGATATTTCCCATATGCCGGCAAGAGTAAAGTGCGCCGTATTAGGCTGGCATACCTTAGAAGAAATGTTAAATGATGAGGTTTGATATAAAAGAAGTGTGATTCTGATATACGGCAAACTATCTGTGCAGGTCATTCGCCGGCAAGCCTTGTAAGGGCTGTTAGGGGTACTTGGAATTTCCTATATAAAGTTAGCAACGCAGGCACAGGGATGTGTCTGCGAGGTGCATTTGAGCATGGATGTGAATATGCACCGGTTGCGGGAAGAAAAGGCGTATAGTGGAAATTCCCAGTACCCCTTTCTGCCCTTATGTGGTCTTGCCGACGAATGATTCGCACGGATAGTTTATCCGATAACAGAATACGCTATTTGCCTAAAATAAGGATTGTTAGAAAAAGAAAGATAGTGTATAATGTTATCGGCAATAAAGCAGGACACAAGAGATGAAAGAGGAGTTGAGCGAGGATACTGATTTGAGAAGAAAAGCTTTGCAGATGGCAGGGATAGGAATATTGTTGTTTGGAATGGTTTGCAGTGGATGTGACAGGAAAGCGCAGGTAAATGCAGAACCGGAAAGCAGCGAGAAAATAGAATATGCAGTGACGGAAACGGAAGAAGTCTCTACAGAGACGAAGAAGCTGGTGATAGAAGATTTGGATGATGCATACGAAGCACTGCTGGATTCCTGCAGCAAAGAATTTATCGGGGATTATCGGATTGACGAAAGTTTCTTAAACTGGGTTTATGCCAATTACGGAAAAGAAGCAGTATTAAATATTGCACAGGAGTCTCAGGAAGACCAGAATGTGAATGTCTGGTACGAAGAGACCGGAAATTCCATACATGTGCTGTGGCTTCTTTATTGTCAGGACACCGGCATGAATGAAGAGGATTTGCAGCAGGTTTACTGGAAAACATGCAGCTCTGAGGATGAGATTGTGCTGGATTTTACCGGCGATATTAATTTTGCAGAAGGCTGGGGCACAACGGAACACATGGATGGACAGCCAAATGGAATCAATGACTGCTTTTCCAAAGATTTATTGCAGGAAATGAATAATGCAGACATTATGATGATAAACAATGAGTTCACCTACAGTACAAGAGGGGAACCTTTAGCTGGCAAGGATTATACTTTCCGGGCAGATCCAAAGCGTGTCGACTTGTTAGAAACATTTGGAACAGATATTGTCAGTCTTGCCAATAATCATGTCTATGACTATGGCGAAGCCGCATTGATTGATACCATAGATACACTGGAAGAGGCAGGAATTCCGTATGTAGGAGCAGGAAAAGATTTAAAGGATGCCATGCGTCCGGTATATTTTGTGGCAAGTGGAAAGAAAATAGCAATTGTATCAGCTACACAGATTGAACGCTCTTTAAATTATACGAAGGAAGCAACTGAGACGACACCGGGAGTGTTAAAGACCTTAAATCCGGACAAGTTCCTGAAAGTAATAGAAGAAGCAAGAGACAACAGTGATTATGTGATTGCTTTTGTACACTGGGGAACAGAAGGAAATAACTATTTTGGTTCCGACCAGGTGGCTCTTGCAAAACAGTTTGTGGAAGCCGGTGTGGATGTCATTATCGGCGGACATACCCATTGCCTGCAGGGCATGGAATATATGGATGGCGTGCCGATTATCTATAGCCTTGGCAATTTCTGGTTTTCGGCGTCAACATTAGATACCGGCTTATCCCAGGTAATCATCCGGGATGACGGAACTATTGATTTCCGGTTTCTGCCGTGTATACAGAAGAATTACAAGACCTCACTGGTGACAGATGAAAGTGAGAAAAGACGTATTTTTGATTTTATGGAATCCCTTTCCGTGGGAATTACCATAGATGATGATGGTTATGTGACAGCAACGGAGTAATCCGTTTCAATAGAAGATTTTAAAGAAAAGAGGAAAAAACATGAGTAAAAAACCAACCGTATTGATGATTTTAGATGGTTTTGGTCTGAATGACAAAACTGAGGGTAATGCAGTAGCCCAGGCAAACAAGCCAAACATTGATGCACTGATGAAAGATTATCCATGGGTAAAGGGAAATGCCAGCGGACTTGCCGTAGGACTTCCGGATGGACAGATGGGTAACTCCGAAGTAGGACATATGAACATGGGTGCAGGAAGAATTGTATACCAGGAATTAACCAGAATTACCAAAGAAATCGAAGATGGAGATTTCTTTAAAAACGAAGCATTGCTTGCCGGCATGAAAAATGTAAAAGACAACGGTTCTGCACTTCATTTATATGGATTGTTATCCGATGGTGGAGTTCACAGCCACATTACACATTTATTCGGACTTCTGGAAATGGCAAAAAAAGAAGGCTTAGACAAAGTATATGTACACTGCTTCTTAGACGGCCGTGATACCGCACCTACTTCCGGAAAAGGATTTATCGAAGAGCTGGAAGCAAAAATGAAAGAAATCGGTGTTGGTGAAATCGCAACCATCAACGGACGTTACTATGCAATGGACCGTGACAACCGTTGGGATCGTGTAGAAAAAGCATATAAAGCAATTACAGAAGGTGTTGGCGAGACAGCAGACAGCGCTGTTGCAGCAATTGATGCATCTTATGCAAAAGATGTAACAGACGAGTTCGTAGTTCCGACTGTAATTATGAAAAATGGTGCTCCAACTGCAACCGTACAGGATAACGATACCATTATCTTCTTTAACTTCCGCCCTGACCGTGCAAGAGAGATTACCAGAGCATTCTGTGCAGATGAGTTCGACGGATTTGACAGAGGCGCAAGAAAGAACGTAACTTATGTATGTTTCACAGAATACGATGGAACCATTCCAAACAAAACCGTTGCATTCCACAAGGTAGAACTTACCAATACATTTGGACAGTTCCTTGCAGACAATGGCAAGACTCAGGCAAGAATCGCTGAGACTGAGAAATATGCTCATGTAACCTTCTTCTTTAACGGCGGTGTAGAGGAGCCAAACAAAGGCGAAGAAAGAATTCTGGTAAAATCTCCAAAGGTAGCAACCTATGATTTGAAACCGGAAATGAGTGCATACGAAGTATGTGATAAATTAGTAGATGCCATCAAATCTGAAAAATATGATGTAATCATAATCAACTTTGCTAACCCGGATATGGTTGGACATACCGGAGTTCAGGCTGCAGCAATCAAGGCAGTAGAAGCAGTTGATGAGTGCGTAGGCAAAGCTGTTGCAGCATTAAAAGAGGTTGACGGACAGATGTTCATCTGCGCAGACCACGGAAATGCAGAGCAGTTAATCGATTATGAAACAGGCGAACCATTTACAGCACATACTACCAATCCGGTACCATTCATTCTGGTAAATGCAGACCCTGCATACGGTTTAAGAGAGGGTGGATGTCTTGCAGATATCGCTCCTACATTAATCGAGCTGATGGGAATGGAACAGCCAAAAGAAATGACAGGGAAATCTTTGTTAATCAAAAAATAAGACCGTAAGGGTGAAATACTAACTACGAGAAACACGCTTTGCGAGTTTCTCAAGTTATCGCAGTGCTTGGCAAATCTGCATGCAAGCATGTAATTTATCTCGCTGCTCGCGTAAATAAAAAGATTCTGTATCTCAAGTGTAAGGTACAGAATCTTTTGCTATAGATAAGTATTTTCCGGCACATATATTAATAATACTTATAAATAGAAAATATTAGACAAAAAAACTAATAAATTTCGCTCATTTTTCTATATGGGGCAAAAGGCGCACTTCGCCCAAATTCATTGACTTTCTAAAAGGCACTGTATTATAATTTTCCAGTAGTGTTTTTTATCACAACAAAAATTTGCGAAAGCATAAAATGGAGGACAAAAGCAGTATGCAGGAATTTAAACCATTTAAAGAAGGAAAAGTAAGAGAAGTATATGATAATGGAGAAAGCCTTATCATTGTTGCAACAGACAGAATTTCAGCGTTTGACCATATTTTAAAGAACAAGGTTACCAATAAGGGCGCAATTCTGACACAGATGTCCAGATTCTGGTTCGATTTTACAAAGGATATCGTGCCAAACCATATGCTTTCCGTTGATGTAAAAGATATGCCGGAATTTTTCCAGAATGAGAAATATGATGGCAACAGCATGATGTGCAAGAAACTGGAAATGATTCCAATCGAATGTATTGTTCGTGGATATATTACCGGAAGTGGCTGGGGAAGCTACAAAGAGAACAGAACCGTCTGCGGAATCAAATTACCGGAAGGACTTGTAGAATCCGATAAATTACCTGAGCCGATTTACACACCAAGTACCAAAGCTGAGATTGGTGACCATGACGAGAATATTTCTTTTGAACAGAGTATTGACGTATTAGAGAAAGCATTCCCGGGCAAGGGTGCTGAGTACGCAGAAAAGATTAAAGAATATACCATCGCACTTTACAAGAAATGTGCAGAATACGCATTAAGCAAAGGAATCATCATTGCAGATACCAAGTTTGAATTTGGTCTCGATGAGAATGGAAATGTAGTTTTAGGTGATGAGATGCTGACACCGGACAGCTCCCGTTTCTGGCCATTAGAAGGATATAAACCGGGACAGGGACAGCCTTCTTATGACAAACAGTTTGTAAGAGACTGGTTAAAAGCAAATCCAGACAGTGATTATCTCCTTCCGGATGAAGTAATCGAGAAGACAATTGAGAAATACGAAGAAGCATTTGAATTACTGACCGGTAAGAAATTTGCTTAAAAATATAGTCAGGAGAACCCTATGAATAACAATGAATTAAAGGAAAGCCCATGGGACGGACTGCATGAAGAATGTGGCGTCTTCGGCATGTATGATTTTGACGGAAATGATGTGGCTTCCAGTATTTATTATGGTCTGTTTGCATTACAGCACAGAGGACAGGAGAGCTGTGGTATTGCAGTAAGTGAGACAAACGGACCGAAGGGAAAAGTTACTTCCTATAAAGATATGGGACTGGTAAACGAAGTATTTACCGGAAAACAGTTAGAAGCAATGAAGGGTGATATCGGAGTCGGTCATGTCCGCTATTCCACTGCAGGTTCTTCCACCCGTGAGAATGCACAGCCGCTGGTATTGAATTATGTAAAAGGTACGCTGGCATTGGCACACAACGGAAACCTCATCAATGCGAAGGAGCTTCGCAAAGATTTGGAATATACCGGAGCAATTTTCCAGACCACCATTGATTCTGAGGTAATTGCTTACCACATTGCAAGAGAGCGTCTGAATTCCAAGACAGCCGAGGAAGCAGTACGCAGAGCCTGCCAGAAGTTAAAAGGAGCTTATGCTCTGGTTGTAGCCAGCCCTCGTAAGCTGATTGGCGCAAGAGACCCATATGGCTTCAAACCCCTTGTAATCGGAAAACGTGACAATGCTTATATCATTACTTCTGAGACCTGTGCCTTGGAGACCATTGATGCGGAGTATGTCAGAGACGTATTGCCGGGAGAAGTGGTAACAATTTCACCGGAAGGCGGCATTCAGTCTGATATGACTATGTGTCTTCCAAAAGAACAGGAAGCACGTTGTATTTTTGAATACATATATTTTGCGAGACCGGACAGCCATATTGACGGGGTCAGCGTTTATGCATCCCGTATCCAGGCAGGACGTTTCCTTGCAATGGATTCACCGGTAGATGCAGACCTGGTAGTAGGAGTACCGGAGTCCGGAAATGCAGCAGCTCAGGGTTATGCCCTGCAGTCCGGAATTCCATATGGAACTGCTTTTGTAAAAAATGGTTATGTGGGACGAACCTTCATCAAACCAAAGCAGAGTAGCAGAGAATCCAGCGTAAGAGTAAAATTAAATGTACTGGCAGAATCAGTCCGTGGCAAGCGTGTTATTATGATTGACGATTCCATCGTGCGTGGAACCACATCTGACCGTATTGTAAATATGTTAAAAGAAGCCGGTGCCACAGAAGTGCATGTAAGAATCAGTTCCCCTCCATTCTTATGGCCATGTTATTTTGGAACCGATATTCCGGAGAGGGAGCAGTTGATTGCCTATAACAGAACCATCGAAGATATCCGGAAAATAATCGGTGCAGATTCTTTGGGATACTTAAAGATAGAGCGTCTGGAGCAGCTGGTAGGAGGACTTCCAATCTGTAAAGGATGCTTTACCGGAAAATATCCGATGGAGCCGCCAAAAGAGGATATCCGTGGCGAATATGAGCGATAAGCAGACTGACACAGCGGCTAATCCTTATAACCGTACCGGCTGTCATGCTTGCATGAACCAGCCGGTATGGTTGTAAGGATTGTACGGTGCACGAAGGTGCAACGGACAACGAGGAAGCGAAGCTTCCGAGTGGAGCGAAACTTTTGAGTGGAGCTGAGTCTGCAATTATAAATATAAAAAATAAAAAGGAGCACACATATGAGTACCGATAGATATAACAGCCCATTATCAGAGCGTTATGCCAGCAAAGAAATGCAGTACATCTTTTCCCCGGATATGAAATTCCGTACCTGGAGAAGACTTTGGATTGCGCTGGCAGAAACCGAGAAAGAACTTGGACTTGATATTACACAGGAACAGATTGACGAATTAAAGGCACACAAGGATGACATCAACTATGATGTGGCAAAGGCAAGAGAAAAAGAAGTCCGTCATGATGTTATGTCCCATGTATATGCTTACGGCGTACAGTGTCCGAAAGCAAAAGGAATCATCCATTTAGGAGCAACCTCCTGCTACGTTGGAGATAATACCGATATCATCATTATGTCAGAGGCATTAAAACTGGTTCGTAAGAAATTAGTAAATGTCATTGCAGAACTGGCAAAATTTGCAGATAAATATAAGAATCAGCCGACACTGGCATTTACCCATTTCCAGCCGGCACAGCCAACTACCGTTGGAAAACGTGCAACACTGTGGTGCCAGGAATTTATTATGGATTTGGAAGACTTAGATTATGTATTAGGCAGCCTGAAACTTTTAGGTTCCAAGGGAACCACAGGAACACAGGCAAGCTTTCAGGAGCTTTTTGACGGAGATCAGGAAACCATCGATAAAATTGATCCGATGATTGCACAGAAAATGGGCTTCAAGGAGTGCTATGCAGTATCCGGACAGACTTATTCCAGAAAAGTAGATACCAGAGTTGCCAACATTTTAGCAGGCATCGCAGCAAGTGCACATAAGATGTCCAATGACATCCGTCTTCTGCAGCACCTGAAAGAAGTGGAAGAACCGTTTGAGAAGAGCCAGATTGGTTCCTCTGCAATGGCATATAAGAGAAATCCAATGCGTAGTGAACGTATTGCATCCCTTTCCCGCTATGTCATGATTGATGCATTAAACCCGGCAATTACATCCGCAACCCAGTGGTTTGAGAGAACTCTTGATGACTCTGCAAACAAGCGTCTTTCCATTCCGGAAGGCTTCCTTGCAATCGACGGAATCTTAGACCTTTGCTTAAATGTAGTAGACGGACTTGTTGTATATGAAAAAGTTATTTACAAACATATGATGAGCGAGCTTCCATTTATGGCAACCGAAAATATTATGATGGATGCTGTAAAAGCTGGTGGTGACCGTCAGGAATTACATGAGAAGATTCGTGTACTTTCCATGGAAGCAGGCAAAAATGTAAAACAGGAGGGTAAAGAGAACAACCTTCTTGAGCTGATTGCAGCAGAACCTGCATTCCATACAACCTTAGAAGAGTTGAAGCAGAATATGGACCCTGCAAAATATGTAGGAAGAGCACCAATTCAGGTAGATGCCTTCTTAAAGAATGTGGTACAGCCGATTTTGGATGACAACAAAGAGATTCTTGGTATGACAGCCGAGATTAACGTATAATCGAATTATTTCGAAAGAATAAAAAATCTTCTTTTGGAGATACTGAACTATTAATTCAGAATATTTTCAAAAGGAGATTTTTTTATGGCTGTAAAAATGACGATTACACGAATTCATGCAAGAGAAATATTAGATTCCAGAGGAAATCCCACAATAGAAACAGAAGTAACTGTGGAGACGGAGACAACCGGAAAGAAGTCGACTGCCCGGGCGGCAGCACCTTCCGGAGCCAGCACCGGAGAATTTGAAGCCATTGAATTAAGAGACGGCGGCGAGCGTTATGGTGGAAATGGTGTGCAGCAGGCGGTAGAAAATGTAAATACAAGAATTGCAAAAGCACTGATAGGCAGAAACGTATTGCGGCAGGAAAATTTAGATGCGCTGATGCTGGAACTGGATGGAACAGAAAATAAAGGAAAGCTTGGTGCCAATGCAATCTTAAGTGTGTCCTTAGCTTGTGCCAAAGCAGCAGCAAAAGCATTGCAGATGCCGCTTTACCGCTATGTGGGCGGCGTAAATGCAGTAACAATTCCGGTGCCGATGATGAATATTTTAAATGGCGGTGCACATTCCGATAACAATCTGGATGTTCAGGAATTTATGATACTTCCAATTGGTGCTGACAGCATTACCGAAGGAATCCGCTGGTGTGCAGAAGTCTATCATCATTTGAAAAAATTATTAAAGAACCGTGGGTTGTCTGTGGCAGTGGGAGATGAAGGCGGTTTTGCCCCAAACATTGCAAATGAGGAAGAAGCCATCCAGCTTATCATGGAAGCCATTACCAAAGCAGGGTACAGCTGTGGCAGAGGCAAACAGTTTATGATTTCTCTGGATGCGGCTGCCAGCGAATGGAAAGGTAATGCACCGGGAGAATATTATCTGCCAAAATCCGGCAAACGTTATACCACGGATGAACTGATTGTGCACTGGGAAAAGATGCTTCGCCGTTTTCCGATTTATTCCATTGAAGACCCGCTGGACGAAGAGGATTGGGATGGCTGGAAACGTCTGACAGAAAAAGTGGGAGATAAAGTGATTCTGGTAGGCGATGATTTATTTGTCACGAATCCGGTGCGCCTGAATAAAGGAATTTCCATGGGATGCGGTAATGCGATTCTGATTAAGCCAAACCAGATTGGAACTCTCTCAGAAACTATGGAAGCCATCCGCATGGCAAAAGAACATGGCTATGAGACCATCATGTCCCACCGGAGCGGCGAGACAGAGGATACGACTATAGCGGATTTGTCAGTAGGGCTTGGCAGTGACCTGATTAAAACCGGAGCACCGTGCCGTGGCGAGCGGACGGCAAAATATAATCGTCTGATTCGGATCGAAGAATCGTAATAGATTTCAGCAAAAATTTCAATACAAATGCGAAATAAGTGGTTGTAATTTGTCCTTGTGTATGATATACTGTCAAAGTTACGAGTATTATAAATCCACAGGAGGTGTCATTCGTGGCAGTTTTAAAAACGGTTTTAACAGTTGTATTTATTATTATATCTATCGCATTGACAGTAATTATTCTTCTTCAGGAAGGTAAGTCTGCAGGACTTGGAGCAATCAGCGGAGCAGCTGATACTTATTGGGGCAAGAATAAAGGTCGTTCTATGGAAGGAATGTTGGTAAAGGTAACCAGAGTACTGGTAATCTTATTCCTGTTAATTTCCATCGTACTGAATATTGGAAGTTTCTAAGAACCAAAGAGCTGTCGTGTGAACGACAGCTTTTTTTACTTTACAGGAATTGCTTTCCTGTAAAGTAAAAAAGCTCCGCGAGGATGCACACTGCGGTGTATAAGGTAGATGCCGCAGGCGACCGCCGCAAGTGACCGCCGCAGGCGCAAGAAAAGTGTAAAGCAGTTTCTTGAAGTTATGTGAGCAGCAAGAAAAAATAGGAAAGAAAAGAATGGATAGAGAAGCACTGGAAAAAAGAAAGAAAATTGTATATGAGTTTATCTGTGATGACTTATATGTCCCGATGAAAGCCAAAGAGATTGCAATGATTCTGCAGGTATCCAAAGAGCAGCGGGAAGAGCTGCATGCGGTTTTGGATGCTTTGCTGGAAGAAGGCAAGGTAGAGCTGACCCAGAAGGGCAAATATGTAAAGGCTTCCGGAAGATTCTTAACCGGTGTTTATACCGGAAACAGCAGAGGATTTGGCTTTGTGACGGTAGAGGGCGAAGAGGAAGATATCTATATCCCGGAGGAGAATACCAACGGAGCCATGCATATGGACACCGTATCTGTTGCAGTAAATCCGCAGAAGACCGGAAAACGCCGGGAAGGCAGAATTATAAAAATTATATCCAGAGGTCTGCATCAGATTGTCGGAACTTATCAGAGCAGTAAGAACTTCGGATTTGTGGTGCCGGATAACCAGAAGCTGGCGCAGGATATTTTTATTCCAATCGAACGCTCCAAAGGAGCAGTAGATGGACACAAAGTTGTCGTTGAGATCACTGATTATGGTAAAAACGGTAAGAAACCGGAAGGAAAAATTGTTGAAATACTTGGTCATATCAATGACCCGGGAACAGATATTTTATCCATTGTAAGAGGTTTTGACCTGCCGACAGAATTTGCACCGAAGATTATGAAACAGGTGGAAAATGTAGCCAAAGAAGTCAGTGAGGCTGATATGGCAGGCAGGGAAGATTTGCGGGACTGGCAGATGGTGACAATCGACGGAGAAGACTCCAAAGATTTGGATGATGCGGTATCCCTTACCATGGATGGAGAAAATTATATTCTGGGTGTGCATATTGCAGATGTGTCCAACTATGTGCAGGAGCACAGCGCACTGGATGTGGAGGCACTGAACCGCGGAACCAGTGTATATCTCGTTGACCGCGTAATTCCGATGCTGCCCCATGCATTGTCCAATGGAATCTGTTCCCTGAATGCAGGAGAGAACCGGCTGGCATTGAGCTGCATCATGACCATTAACCCCAAGGGCAAAGTCATTGACCATAAAATTGTAGAGTCGGTGGTAAAAATTGACCGCAGAATGACTTATACAGCAGTAAAAGAAATTTTAGAAGACCATAACGAAGAAACAATTGCAGAGTATCGGGAACAGGTTCCGATGTTTGAAAAAATGGGAGAGCTGGCAGCACTGCTTCGTAAGAATCGTATGAAACGCGGCTCGATTGATTTTGATTTCCCGGAAACGAAAATCCTTTTGGATAAAAATGGAAGACCATTGGAAATCAAGCCATACGACAGAAATACAGCTACAAAATTAATTGAAGATTTCATGCTGATTGCCAATGAGACGGTGGCGCAGGAATTTTTCTGGCAGGAGATACCATTTCTCTATCGTACCCATGAGACACCGGACGAAGAAAAAATCCGAAAACTTGCAACGTTAATTGGAAATTTCGGATATACACTGCATATCAGCCAGGAGGAAATTCACCCGAAGGAATTGCAGAAGCTGTTAGGAAAAATCGAAGGAACACCGGAGGAAGCATTAATCAGCCGGCTGACCCTCCGTTCCATGAAACAGGCAAAATATACCACAGAAAACACCGGACATTTCGGACTGGCAGCAAGCTGTTATTGCCATTTTACTTCACCAATCCGTCGTTATCCGGATTTGCAGATACACCGCATTATCAAAGAAACCTTGCGGGGCAGGATGAATCATAAGCGGATGACACATTACGAAACGATTCTGCCGGAAGTAGCCAAGCATTCCAGCGAAACAGAACGCCGGGCAGATGAGGCAGAGCGCGAGACGGAGAAACTGAAAAAAGCACAGTATATGGCAGAGCATATTGGAGAAGTTTATGAAGGCGTTATTTCCGGTGTGGCATCTTATGGCATGTATGTCGAGCTGCCAAATACGGTAGAGGGTCTTGTGCATGTAACCAGTCTTACCGATGATTACTATCAGTATTTTGAAGACACTTTTGAACTGGTGGGCGAAGTAACAAACCGCCATTATAAGCTGGGACAGAAAGTATATATCCGGGTAATCGGTGTGGATGAGATTGTAAGAACCATCGATTTTGAATTGGCAGAGGCAACAGGAACAGGAGAAATGAAGAATGGGAAAAGAATCGATTAAGATGATTGCCAATAATAAGAAGGCAAGACATGATTATTTCTTGGAAGAACTTTATGAGGCAGGAATCAGCCTGCATGGAACAGAAGTAAAATCACTCCGTATGGGAAAATGCAGTATCAAGGAGTCTTTCATACACATTGAACATGGGGAAGTCATCATATATGGTATGCATATCAGCCCATATGAAAAGGGAAACATTTTTAACCGTGATCCGCTTCGTCCGAAGAAGCTTCTGATGCACAAAAACGAGATTCGTAAATTAGAGCAGAAGATTAAGGAAAAAGGTTATACCATTGTTCCGGTGGAAGTATATTTCAAGGGAAGTCTGGTAAAAGTCCAGATTGCGCTTGCAAAAGGTAAGAAGCTTTATGATAAGCGGAATGATATTGCAAAGAAAGATATGCGCCGTGAAGCAGAGCGGGATTTCAAAGTAAGAAATCTTGGTTAATAGGCGGATAAAAATTGTCAGTTAATGGCAATACAAACAGTGGTTCTATCTTTGCCTCTTGCAGGAATAGCGGAGGCAGGTTATAATAGAATAAATATATAAGGGCTAGTAAAGGTTTCGACAGGGATTATGAAGCTGGAGAAGCGAGCCGCAGGGTGATGCGTTAAATTCCAAACTTAAAATTAAACGCTAACGATAATAAATTAGCTTACGCTGCCTAATGGCAGCAGTCTGACCTAGAGCACTCACACTTTAGGACCCAGGCTTCGACTATGTGAGAAACGACACGGGCAAAGCTTTGAACCCGTGGGCGTATGATGAAGCTACTGAAACAGTTACGGTGTTCATACCGGAATTGCAGAGGGAATGTCAAATTATGAACTACGCTCGTAGAAGGACAGGGGATTGGTTTTTGGACACGGGTTCGACTCCCGTCTAGTCCACTAAAGCTGAACAAGTCGAACTCTGTATATGATATTATCGTATACAGGAATATGTTTGGTTTGGTGTATCGAAGAAAATAAAAGTAACGGCATTGTATGGTTGCGAAAGTGATATATAATGCCGTTATTTTTAAGATATAATGCGGATTTGAATTTGACAAATCGAAATTTATAAAGGAGAATATTGATGAAGCTATTTTTATGTTCGCACTTTTCAAGTGTGGGAAGTCTGATAAAGGAAGAAATTGAAAATAAGAAAGTCGCATTTATTCCAACAGCTTCACTGCGTGAAGGCTACACCGGTTATGTCGGCTCGGCTCGAAAATTATTCAAAAAGTTGGGAGCAATCGTAACTGAAATTGATATTTCAACGGAGGCTTATTCAACGATACAGTCTGTTTTTGAAGAAGCAGATGTGATATATTTTACCGGCGGAAATTCTTTCTTTCTTATGGACCAGCTCCGTAAAACGGGAACTGATGGGCTACTGAAAAAGGAATTGGCAAATGGAAAATTGATGATCGGCGAGTCGGCAGGCGCAATTATATGCGCTCCAAGCATCCAATATATCGAGCAAATGGATGAAAAGCCAGAGGACTACTCACAAGAAGATGATGCAGGGCTTGATTTGATTGATTTCTATGTTCTTCCGCATTATCTTACAGCACCATTTAAGAAAGTTACCGAGAAAATAATGACTGAGTTTTCGGATTTGAATCTATGCCCGATTAACAACCGTCAGGGAATTGTAATTGATGGTGAAGGTTCAAAGGTTATTTGCAAAGACTAATTTGAAAATTCAAGTTGCAGAACTGACTCAAAAGAGCTCGAAGGAGCTCTTTTTCCTTTTTTATAATAGTATCATTATGGTATAATAGAAACATTAGAATCGGAAGTTTACAGCGAGGTGAAAGAGGTTGAATTATGTAGAATATGGAAAAGAAAACAGCGATGTAATTATCCTCTTACACGGAGGCGGTTTATCATGGTGGAATTACAAAGAGGTTGCTGAAAGACTTCAAATAGATTATCATGTGGTTTTGCCTATATTAGATGGTCATGCAGGATGTGATAAGCAGTTTACAACGATAGAGAATAATGCTTTGGATATTATAGAATTTGTAAATAGCAAATTGGGCGGTTCTGTTTTAATGATGGGAGGACTATCGCTTGGAGGGCAGATTTTGCTTGAAATTTTATCTCAACGCAAAGATATATGTAAGTATGCAATAGTGGAAAGTGTACTTGTGATACCTTCAAAATTTACATATTCTATGATTAAACCGGCGTTTGGAAGTTGCTATGGCTTAATAAAGTATAAGTGGTTTTCAAAATTGCAATTCAAATCACTACGAATAAAGTCGAATTTGTTTGATGAATATTACAAAGATACTTGTGCTATTAGAAAGAGTGATATGATTGCCTTTTTACAGGAAAACTCAGTATATTCACTAAAAGATGGCATTGGAGAGTGTGAAGCAACCGTTCAAATTTATGTTGGAGAAAAAGAAAAGCAATTAATGAAAAAATCTGCTAAAATCATTCATGAAAAATTGCAGGATAGTTTTATACAAGTTCTTCCTAATATGTATCATGGAGAGTTTTCAATAAACCACGCAGATGATTATGTGAGAAAACTATTAGAAATAGTAAAGCGAAGGTAACTTTCAGTCTTCAGCAGAGGCTGAAAGCAATAGAAGATTTGAATTGACCGAGCTCTTTGAGCGGGGGATACTTCTTGTCCGAAGGGCAAGAAGGTGGAACTGAGAAGAATTAAAACAATTGGAAGTTGGAGGATACACGTATGAAAATTGTAATCATTAATGGAAGTGCCAGAAAAGGAAACACGCTGACAGCAATCAATGCATTTATAAAAGGAGCATCAGAAAAGAATGAAATTGAAATCATTGAACCTGACAAACTCAACATTGCACCATGCAAGGGATGTGGTGTCTGTCAATGCTCTAAGGGATGCGTCGATAAGGATGATACAAATCCTACAATTGATAAAATTGCTGCCGCAGATATGATTCTTTTTGCTACACCAGTTTATTGGTGGGGAATGTCAGCACAATTGAAACTTATCATTGATAAGTGCTACTGTCGTGGATTGCAGTTAAAAAATAAAAAAGTTGGCACGATTATTGTAGGCGGTTCTCCCGTAGACAGTATCCAGTATGAGCTGATTGATAAGCAGTTTGACTGTATGGCAAAATATCTTTCATGGGATATGCTTTTCAAAAAATCATATTACGCAACAGCCAGAGATGAACTTGAAAAAAACAAGGATTCCATGAACGAACTTGAGGGGATCGGAAAAAATTTATAAAGCACGTTCCAGATTCGGATTTGCAGAGATAGAGAATTTGTGCTGAGAAGTGTTAATTTATAATGTGTTAAGGAAAGCTAATATTAGATGAGAATTCTGTCGGTATATTCGACAAATGTACAAGTAGAAATATTTGCAGAATACGAAAGCGTATTCGCAATATCCGGATTGTGAGAAATCATCATCGGTGCTGGAAAAGTGGAGGGCGAATTAATATGAAGTATGCCGGAACTGCCGGAGGTTGAATCTGCAACGGAATATTACAAGCAATCCATGATGACGGGATTTATGCAGTGGTTTTGCCGGACAGGTGGAAAGAAAAAATTCTCAGAATCAGATATCGAAGCAAAGAAAGAGATTGCAAAATTCAAAGCAGGTGACAGAAATCCTTATTCCTGGAATATGGAATTTTATGAGTATGAGGATGGCAGCGGATACGAAGCGAGATTTACAACTTGTGGAATCTGCACACTGATGAATGAACTGGGACTGACTAAGCTGATACCTGCAATGTGCCGCCTTGACTATACAATGAGTGAAGCAGATTGTGTCAGTAATTTTGCCAGGGAATATACAATCGCTTCGGGTGGACCGTATTGCGACTGCGGTTATACGAAAAGAAGTGCAAAATAAAATGTTATAGAAATGAGAGTGGTTTCACAGACTGCTCTTATTTTTTTTGAAAATTTAAATCTTTTTTCCAATCCCTCCTGTCTTACTTAATAGAAGGGAGGAAGGACAGATGAAAAACATAATAAAATGGTTTGTGCTGCTGATGCATAAGGACATGCAGAATTTTGAAATGAACGAGGATACGGATTGCTCGGTTCGCAAACAGATTATGAACAGAACAAATCACAAAAAGGAAGGTGAAAGATTAGGATGAAAATGAGAAAACCTGGATATATTGCACTTGCTGTCTTGATGGCAGCAACGCTCACATTAACAGGATGTAGTAATGTGACAGAAGCAAAGGGAAGTCCGACTACGGAAAAAGAAAAAGTAGCAGAGAAAACACCACAGAAGAGGGTAAAAGTTATAGTAGAAAATGCTGCAGAAACAGCTATTGAAACAGTCAGATTGGCGCAGAAGACAGAAGAAACTGAAAATTTAGAACCGGAACTTGGGGTAGAAGAAGATACAGCGGAAGAAAACACAGAGGGAGAAAATGAGACAGGAACAGAGCAAGGAAAGACTGGGGAGACAGAACAGTCAGATAAAAATAAAAGCGGTAAGAAAAAGAATACAACAGTAGCAGATACAACCGATTCAAATAAGCCGCCACATGACGGAATGATATATGATGTCAATGAAGGAACATGGATTGATATGCCGGAGGTTCATCCGGATGGTTTTGACAGAAGTGCGGCCGAAGAGGTGTGGTCTTATGTGAATGCAGAGAGAACAGCAGCAGGCCTCAATGCACTTACCTGGGATGAGGACATATACAATTTTGCATGTCAGAGAGCACAAGCAATTGTATCAGATTTTTCCCATAATGGCTGTGGCAATTATGGAGAAAACATAGCATTAAATTCTGCGGGAAGCGCATATAGAATCCACATGCAGTGGTTTTACTCAACCGGTCATCACAATAACTATATGTTATCTTCCTATGTAAAAGGTGCCTGTGCCATATATGTATATCAGGGTGTCTGGTATGCAGTGGAAAATTTTGCACTGGAAGAAAGTGAAAACAGTGGTGGAACGTTATCCTGCAATGCCTATGGACCGGAGGCAGAAGCAGCTTTAAATGAGTATATTGACAGTCGTGACTGGTGAGAAAAGAAGATGGAAATGTGCTTGCGGTGGAAGAGCTGTTTCTGTTAAAATTTTAAGAAATCAGGCGTTATAGGAAAAACACATGAGAAATAAGGAAGAAAGAAGGAAAAGAAAATGATATATACACAGGCAGTTGAAAAAGCATGTAATGGAGATTCGACGGGATTTGAATTTCTTTATGATACAACAAAAAATAATAAATATTATCTGGCTTTAAAATATGTGAAAGATGAAGAGGCAGCAAAAGATGTTTTGCAGGAAGCATACATACGAGCGTGGAAAAATCTGGATAAACTAAAAGAACCGGAAAAGTTTGATTTCTGGTTAGCACAGATTGTGGTAAATACAGCAAAAAATGAACTGGAAAAACGCAATCATACACCGCTAGATTTACGCATGGAAAGTGGTGAGGAAGAAGATGCAGAAATCATGGATCAGGCAGTAAGCGTCTGGGAAAATGAGCCGGAATTAGAATATACGAAAGAAGAGACCAGACAGCTGGTGCATGAGCTGATCGATGCATTGTCTGACGAGCAGCGTCTGGTGGTAATTGCCTTTGAATTAGAGGGACTTACCACAAAAGAAATTGCAGAACAGCTGGGCTGCCCGGAAGCTACAGTGAAATCAAGACTGCGTTATGGCAGGAATAATATCAAGACAAAGGCAGAGGAACTGCAGAAGAGGGGATACAAGCTTTACAGTGTTGCACCAATGCCGTTACTGCTGTATCTGTTGAAAAAGGAAATGGTTGTATCTGCGGCAGAGCCATCCACCCAGCTTTTATTAAGTGAATGTAGAAAAAGTATAGCAAAGAGTACATATGGTGCAGGAAAAACTGCAGCCTCAACAGCGGTAAAAGCCGCAGGCACAGCAAGAAAGATATCATTTTTGTCAACTGCAGCTGGAAAAGCGGTAATTGGAATCGTGGCAACGGCATCTATAGCAAGTGCAGTGACAGTTGGTGTCATCAGCTACAATAAATCAAATGATAAAAATACGACCGTACAGGAAAATGTTCCGGCAGTAGAAGAAGTTCCGGTAAATGCAGACCAGCCAATAGATGGCGTGGTTGAGGATACAGAGACAACGGATGCACCAGAGGATGAAAATGGAAGTGAAAAATATGCTGATATTCCGGAATCTGTGCTTCCAAGTTCCGTGCGTAATGATAAAGACTATTTTGAATTCTGGGACGAGCCGGTAAAGGCAACCTGCTGGATTGACGGTGTCAGGGGAACGATTTATGCAGACTGGGATATGACACAGATTATCAAAGAAGTTACCTATGATGTAGATGGCTATGAGGATGAGCTTCTTATTATTGGCTGTACACTGGATGGCGGTACCCATGCCATTGCAATTTATAACGGACAGTATGTTGTGGTAAATGATGCAATGTGGGATCATTGGTATAATGGAAAGAGTTCTGCCTTCGATTAATACGAAAACTTAAGATTTCGTTAAATTTATGGAACCGATTCTTAAGGTTGTCTGTGAGACATTGACCAACCAATTCCAGTAAGATATATTTGAATTAATGGACTGTGGAAAAACAGTCCGGATTAAGGAGTATAAGTATATCAAAGTAAGGAGGAACTATGGGCATGGAAAAGCAGAAGGCGAAGACAGGTCCGAAAAAGAAGGTTGGAAAAAGGCAGAGAAGAAAGAGAAAACTGATACTTTTTATTGTAGAAGTATTAGTGATACTCATTTTGCTGGTAGTATTTTATGTAATGAGTAAGCTGAATAAAATCAATAATACCGGTTCCTTAGACGCGAAGAAGCTGAATATTAATATAGACAGCGAGACCCAGGAAGTGTTAGATAATTATACCAATATAGCTATCTTTGGAATTGACAACCGGAGCAGTGGAAATTATGAAAGTGGAAACAGCGACTGTATCATGATTGCCAGTATCAATGATGATACCAAGGAAGTGAAGCTTGTATCCGTATACCGGGATTCCTTTCTGGCAGTAGATGATAAAGACAGCCTGCGGAAACTGAATGCAGCTTATGCCAAGGGAGGACCGACCGGTGCAGTAGCGGCGTTAAATAAGAATCTGGATTTGAATATTACCGAATATGTATCCGTAGACTTCAATGCGGTAATGGAAGTTGTGGATGCATTAGGTGGAATAGAGTTGGATATTACCAAGGAAGAAGCCAGCAATATGCATATCTGGATTGATGAAATGAATGAAGTCATGGGAACCCATGGCAAGCCGGTTTCCGGACCGGGCGTGCAGCAGGTCAATGGAATACAGGCACTTGCCTATTGCCGCGACCGAATGAGCGGCGGAGACGATTTCCGTCGGACCGAGCGCCAGCGTATTGTAGTAGGAAAGATTGTAGAAAAAGCAAAGCAGGCAGACATCCTTACTTTAAATGATTTGGTAGACAAGCTGTTTCCGGACATTTCTACCAGCCTTTCTACCACAGAGATATTGGGACTTGCAGCCCATGTCAAAGAGTATGAGCTTGCAGATACCCAGGGCTGGCCATTCCAGTTAGACACCAAGATGATGGAAAAATCCATCGGAGCAGTAGTTGTACCAACGGATTTGGAGACTAATGTAGATTTGCTGCACCGCTATTTATTTGATGTAGAGGATTATGAAACGACAGATAAGGTGAAAGAAATCAGCAAGGCAGTAAGCAACAGGACAGGAAAGACGGCGGCAGATACTACCCGGGATACGAATCCGCTGGTGCAGGATGCGGCTGCTGCTGAAACAACAAAGTAAGAGGAAAATATAACCAAATTTTATAAAAATTTCACAAAAAATAAGAAAAATCCAGTTACCTTTTGTATATTATTGTGTTATGATAAAAATATATCAGTAAATATACAATGATTATCAAGGAGGTATTACGAATGCAGAGATTTACATTACCAAGAGATTTATACCACGGCAAAGGTGCATTGGAGGCACTGAAGAACTTCGAAGGAAAGCGCGCAATGATCTGTGTTGGTGGAGGCTCCATGAAACGGTTTGGTTTCCTGGATAAAGCAGAGGCATATCTGAAAGAAGCAGGTATGGAAGTGGAACTGTTTGAAGGAATTGAACCGGATCCATCTGTTGAGACCGTGATGAAGGGTGCAGCCGCTATGGAGAAGTTTCAGCCGGACTGGATTGTAGCAATCGGTGGTGGTTCTCCAATTGATGCTGCGAAAGCAATGTGGATTAAATATGAATATCCGGATATTACCTTTGAAGATATGTGTAAGGTATTTGGAATTCCGAAATTAAGAAAGAAAGCACATTTCTGTGCAATTTCTTCTACCTCAGGAACAGCAACAGAAGTAACTGCATTTTCCATCATAACGGATTATGAGAAGGGAATCAAATATCCGATTGCGGATTTTGAAATCACACCGGACGTAGCAATCGTTGACCCGGAACTGGCAGAGACCATGCCGCAGAAGCTGGTAGCCCATACCGGAATGGATGCGATGACGCATGCAATTGAAGCATATGTTTCAACTGCCAACAGTGATTATACAGACCCGCTGGCACTCCATGCTATCGAAATGATTCAGCATGATCTGATTGATTCCTATAACGGAGATATGGCAAAACGTGATGCCATGCACAATGCCCAGTGTCTGGCTGGAATGGCATTTTCCAATGCACTGCTTGGAATCGTACATTCTATGGCACATAAGACCGGTGCCGCATTTGCCGACTACGGTGCACATATTATTCATGGCGCAGCTAATGCCATGTATCTGCCGAAGGTTATTGCATTTAATGCAAAGGATGAGACTGCAAAGAAACGTTATGGCGTGATTGCAGACTTTATGAAGCTTGGCGGAGAGACACTGGACGAGAAAGTCGCACTTTTAATCCAGTACCTGCGTAAGATGAATGATGACTTGAATATTCCGCACTGTATTAAGAACTACGGACCGGACAGCTATCCGGCTGAGCAGGGCTTTGTACCGGAAGAAGTATTCTTAGAGAGACTGCCTGAGATTGCAGCCAATGCAATTTTGGATGCCTGCACCGGCTCCAACCCAAGACAGCCAAGTCAGGAAGAAATGGAAAAACTGCTGAAATGCTGTTACTATGACACAGAAGTAGATTTCTAAAAAATAGATTAAAAATGAAGTAAGCCCCGTTTCGATATCGCATTGATATTTGAGACGGGGTTTTTACAGTCTGAAAAATGGTTTTACAAAGGTAATACCCCCACAGCACTGCGGGGGTACAAAGGGGAGTTATGAAAATTTATGAAAAAAGTTTTATCAAATAGAGAGACAAGACATTGGGGGATGAACCTGTTCTCTATTGATATTTGTAGTATACCCGGATTTTGTGAAAAATAATTGTCCAGATTATGAAAAAAGCGTTAAATTCTAAAAAAATTTTTCTGAAAAAAATTCATGAATCTTGTATATTTCCCTTGCGTAAAACACAAGATATGGTATACTGTATATGCGTTGAAGAGATTCGACACAAAATCTAGTACAGTTTTGTGCCGATTTTATGCGAATAGACTATTTTTTTATGGGAGAGGATTTCAATGAAAATCATTAAAAGAAGCGGCGCAGAGGCTGTTTTTGACATTTCAAAAATTATTATTGCAATCAATAAAGCGAACCATGAGGTGGTGGAAGCGGAACGATTGACTGCAGACCAGATTAAGGAGATTGCACAATATATAGAGGATTCCTGTAAGGATGCCAACCATGCCCTGAATGTAGAAGATATTCAGGACTTAGTGGAGGATCAGTTAATGGACAAGAGGGCTTTTTCTGTTGCCCGGAAATACATTACTTACCGCTATAAACGTGCCCTGGTACGTAAATCCAACTCTACGGATGAACAGATTTTAAGTCTGATTGAATGTAATAATGAAGAAGTAAAACAGGAGAATTCCAATAAGGATTCAACCGTAAACAGCGTGCAGCGTGACTATATGGCTGGTGAGGTGAGTAAGGATATTACCAGAAGATTCCTTCTCCCGGAGGATATTGTAGAGGCACATGAACAGGGAATTATCCATTTCCATGATGCAGATTATTTTGCACAGCATATGCATAACTGTGATCTGGTAAATTTAGAGGATATGTTACAGAACGGAACCGTTATCAGCGGAACCAGAATTGACAAGCCACATTCTTTCTCTACAGCATGTAATATTGCAACCCAGATTATTGCTCAGGTGGCAAGCTCCCAGTATGGCGGACAGAGTATTTCACTGGCACATTTAGTACCATTTGTCCAGATCAGCCGTGAGAAAATTCATGCAGAGCTGCTGCAGACATTAAAAGAGAGCGGTGTGGAGCTGAGCGAAGAGAAGATTAACAGCATTGTGGAAAGAAGACTTCATGCGGAAATCGAGCGGGGCGTACAGGTTATCCAGTATCAGGTAGTAACCCTGATGACTACCAACGGACAGTCCCCATTCGTAACCGTGTTCATGTATCTGAACGAAGCAAAGAATGAGCAGGAGAAAAAAGACCTTGCCATGATTATAGAGGAAGTGTTAGACCAGCGTTATCAGGGTGTTAAGAATGAGGATGGCGTATGGATTACACCGGCATTCCCAAAGTTGATTTATGTATTGGAAGAGGATAATATCCATGAGGATTCGGAATACTATTATCTGACCAAGAAAGCAGCAAAATGTACTGCAAAGCGTATGGTTCCGGATTATATTTCTGAGAAGAAAATGAAGGAATTAAAAGATGGCAACTGCTATACCTGTATGGGCTGCCGTTCCTTCCTTACCGTATATCATGATGAAGATGGCAAGCCAAAGTTCTACGGTCGTTTCAATCAAGGCGTGGTAACCTTGAATCTGGTAGATCTGGCGTGCTCTTCCGGCGGAGATTTTGAAAAATTCTGGAAGCTATTTGATGAGCGTTTGGACCTTTGCTACCGTGCATTGATGGCGCGTCATAACCGCCTGAAGGGAACACCTTCTGATGTGGCACCGATTCTCTGGCAGTACGGAGCACTTGCCCGTCTGAAAAAGGGCGAGACCATAGACAAGCTTTTATATGGTGGATATTCTACTATTTCACTGGGCTATGCAGGACTTTGCGAATGTACCAGATATATGACTGGAAAACCACATACCGACCCGGCAGCTACACCATTTGCCTTAAAGGTAATGCAGCGGTTAAATGATGCCTGCAAGGAGTGGAAAGAGAAAGAAAATATTGATTTCTCCGTATATGGAACACCGCTTGAGTCTACCACTTATAAATTTGCAAAATGTTTACAGAAACGATTCGGAGTTATTCCGGGCGTTACCGATAAGAATTACATTACCAACAGTTATCATGTGCATGTAACCGAAAACATTGATGCATTTACCAAGCTGAAATTCGAATCCCAGTTCCAGGCACTTTC
Source organism: Roseburia sp. OM03-7AC (assembly GCF_003462625.1). Lineage (NCBI taxonomy): Bacteria > Bacillati > Bacillota > Clostridia > Lachnospirales > Lachnospiraceae > Roseburia > Roseburia sp. OM03-7AC. Next base: position 983,236 of record NZ_QTZJ01000001.1, on the reverse strand, counting down.
ACCGGGTGGAGCAATCAGCTATGTGGAAGTTCCGAACATGCAGGATAATCTGGATGCTGTTTTATCTGTAATGAAATTCATCTATGAGAATATCATGTATGCAGAGTTAAATACCAAGAGCGATTACTGCCAGGTATGCGGCTATGATGGTGAAATTCAGATTGTAAAAGATGATGATGGAAAATTAGTATGGGAGTGCCCGCATTGCCACAACCGTGACCAGGATAAGATGAACGTGGCAAGACGTACCTGTGGTTATATTGGTTCCCAGTTCTGGAATCAGGGAAGAACCCAGGAAATCAAGGAGCGTGTACTTCACTTATAAAAAGAAAGTGAAAAGAAAATGCATTATTCAGCGATTAAATATAATGATATTGCGAACGGCACCGGTGTAAGAACGGTGCTGTTTGTATCCGGCTGCCGGAACCACTGTAAAGAGTGTTTTCAGCCGGAAACATGGGACTTTAAAAATGGAGAGGAATTTACAAAAGAAGTAGAAGATGAAATTCTTGCATCTTTGGAATCTCCCTATATCAAGGGACTGACTCTTTTGGGAGGAGACCCTTTTGAACCGGAAAACCAGCATGCACTGCTTCCATTTATCAAGCGGGTGCGGACGGAACATCCGGAAAAAGACATATGGGCATATACCGGATATGTACTGGATAAGGATTTGGTACCGGAGGGAAGAAGATATACCGAGGATACGAAAGAATTATTATCCTTAATCGATGTGCTGGTGGATGGCCCTTATGTGGCAGAGCTATATGATATTACATTAAAATTCAAAGGTTCTTCCAATCAGCGTGTCATTGACTGCAGAAAATACAATGAAACAGGAGTCATTGAAGAACTGATGTAAACTGCGTGAAAGATAAAGTAGAATCCGGAAGGATTCTATTTTACTTTATGGCATTTTTATATTAAAATAGAAATAACGTGATTGTTTTAAGGAAAGATATAGGAGAAGAACATGGAAATTAGTAAAGAGCGTAAAGAAGAATTATTAGAGACCCATCTTTTGAATTATGAAATGCCGGATGAACAGGAGCTTGCAAAGCTTACTTTAGAGGAGCTGGAATTTCTGATTCGTTCTGCAGAAGTACATCATAAGAAGAAAACCTTTGTGGCAGATAACTTTTTAAAGAAGATAGAAGTGTTTAACGAGATTCTGGCAGATAAAATAAAGGGATGCAAAGAGCTTTACTGCGCATGGGACAAGCATACCGGTTACCCGCGTGTTATGGGGGACGGAAGTGTATTAATCTTTTCAACGAAAGAATTTGCCCAAAAGGCAATAGAACATTATAAAGAGCAGAATGTAGAACTGGAATTAAAAGGAATCAGAGGAGACAAGCAGATGTTCTTCTGGGCAAACCTCCACTGGTGGGGTATGGAAGATCTGATACTGGATGTGGGAAGCTATTCCTGCAGATTAAAAAGAGATGATTTGCTTCCACCACCGGATTTTTCCGAGCTTTCCAAAGCACAGATTCCGGTTGTAAATCCGGCTCTGATTCTTGCAATGGCAAGACACAGACAGATTTTATTTGAAGAAAAGAAAGATGAACAGTGGAAACGTGCGGAGCAGTTCTTATGTGACCGTATGTTAAAAGAGGTAGTCCGCGGGGAATTCTTATGTCCGGTAAAAGTGGTAGAGGACCCGAAGGAAGAAAAGGATGCAGACGGAAAAAAGGGAACAGCCCTTCAGTTTGCATTGTTACAGGATAGCAATGGAGCACAGTGGATGCCGGTGTATACAGACTGGCAGAGTTTCCAGAAGATTTATAATGTAAAGGAATGGAAGGGACAGAAAGTCAGTTTTGACCAGCTGATGAAGATTGCAGGAGAGCGAGATTTTGTAATCAATCCGGGCAGTATGGAACTTCGGGTAGAAGAGAACCGGAAGAAAATTATTATAGGTTATTTCAAACGATATAAGAGGCAGGAAGCTGAGATGGCATCTGGCAATCTTGTTGAAAAGAAAACGGGTGTATTTGTTGGTGAGCCAATTGCGGAGGCGGATGAACTGAAACAGATACTCAGTGAATATATGAAGAAACAGAAGAATATTAAGAAAGCATATCTGGTAACGAAGATTGAACGTAAGGATGACATTAGTTATTTGCTGGTTGTAGAGTTTAAGGGTGAGAGAAAGAGCGTCTTTGAAGGAATTGCTGAAGCTGTAAAGCCGTCCCTTGGCTATATGCGTCTTGATATGCATGAAGCAGACGAAAAGGCAATGGAGCTGATTGGTGAGGTTGCACCATTTTATAAAAAGACTTTTCTGGGATTGTAAATTGCAGGAGGAAATATGGAACAAAAAGAATTAGATGGCAAAGTCTGGGAAGTAAGTGGATTCGTATTTGAAAATGAAGAACAGGCAAAATTGGCAAAAAAGGAAGTGGAAGGAATCCAGTACATACATGATAATATGAACATGGATAATCCACAGATGGTACAGGAAATCTACCAGAGAATCATGGCTCAGGAATTGTTCCATACACCGATAGGATATGCCTATCTAAAAGAACTGCAGGATTATCTGAAAGGACTGCCCGGGGTGGATGCATCCGAAATACCAGGTATTCCGGTGAAAGATATGGGCTTAGACCTTGACCATGTAGCTGGCAAAGAAAAATCTGGTGAGCACCAGAATGAAAATACTGATAAAAATTCAGAGGAACAACAGGAAACGAAATTACAGAAGCGCTGCCGCATCTTACTTTCTGTGAATATTGTGCTGATTATCATTGTTATTGCCATGTTTGCCATCAGCCTTACCAGTGGCAGTACCACAATCTTAAATTATGAGACGAAAATCATTAATAAATATGAAGAGTGGGAACAGGAACTGGATGAAAGAGAAGCGGCACTGGATGCTTTGGAAAAGCAGAATTAAATCGCAGAAGAACACAAATTTGACATATTTATCCGTTAAACTATAGAAAAAAGAAGAGGGAAGCAAATATGGAAAAACGTAAAATTCTGGTGGTAGACGATGAAAGCCGTATGCGTAAGCTGGTGAGGGATTTCCTGGTAAAACAGAACTTTGAAGTGTTAGAGGCAGGAGACGGAGAAGAAGCCTTAGACGTATTTTATAAAAATAAAGATATTGCATTGATCATTCTGGATGTTATGATGCCGAAGATGAACGGCTGGGATGTATGCCGGGAAATCAGGGAAAGTTCCAAGACACCGATTATCATGCTGACAGCCAAGAGTGAAGAAAGTGATGAACTTTTAGGATTTGAACTTGGTGTGGATGAATATATCAGTAAACCATTCAGCCCGAAGATCCTGGTGGCAAGGGTAGAGGCAATTTTGCGGAGAACCGGCAATTATACAGAAGATGATGTGCTGGAAGTAGGTGGCATTGTAATGGACAAGGCTGCCCACATGGTAACAATTGACGGCAAAAACATTGATTTGAGCTATAAAGAATTTGAGCTTCTGGCATATTTCATGGAGAATAAGGGAATTGCTTTATCCCGTGAGAAAATTCTGAATCATGTATGGAATTATGATTATTTCGGTGATGCCAGAACCATCGATACCCATGTGAAAAAGCTGCGCAGCAAGATGGGCGAAAAAGGGGATTATATCAAGACAATCTGGGGTATGGGCTATAAGCTGGACATTGATGCACCGCAATAGAATGTGATAAGGTGGAAGATATATGGCAAAGAATAAGAAAAAGCAGCATTCCATTACAACGCAGATTACATTGACTATCGTTGGATTAGTGGCCGGCACGGTATTACTGTGCTGGCTTCTTAATGTTACCCTGCTGGAAGGCTATTATACCCGCTATAAACAGGAAGTGCTGGAAAATGGGTTTCAGCAGATAAATGCGGCCAGTGAACAGGGAATCTTAAATACATCAGATTATGATATAGATTTTGAAAAAATCTGTTCCAATGGTAACCTGACGATTTTAATCATTACATCTGATGGTACAGTAGTGCGTTCTTCTACCAATGGTGTGGAAAATCTCAGGATGCAGTTTATGGAAATTATCATGGCAAGTGTGCAGAATGATGATATGCATCTTAATATGAAAGTACTGAAAGCAAACGACAATTATGTCATGGGAGAAAAAGAGGATACCAGGCTGGAATCGGATTATCTGATTCTCTGGGGAACCCTGGCAGATGGTAATCTTTTGCTGGCGAGAACTCCATTGGAAAGTATCAAGGAAAGTGCGCAGGTGTCTAATCGTCTGCTGATGGATGTAGGAGTTGTTGCGGTAATAGTGAGTGGTATTATCATTTTTTTTGTTACCCGTCGTATTACTAACCCAATTCTGCAGCTTACAGATATATCCAAGAAAATGGCAGAATTCGACTTTGATGCGAAGTATGAGGTCAAGGGAGATAATGAGATTGAACAGTTGGGCGAGCATATGAACCAGCTATCGGAAATCTTAGAGCGGACCATATCGGAATTAAAGAGTGCCAATAATGAATTGAAGATAGATATCGAAAAGAAGGAACAGATTGACGAGATGAGAAAAGATTTCCTGTCAAATGTTTCGCATGAGCTAAAGACACCGCTGGCACTGATTCAGGGTTATGCAGAAGGCTTACAGGAATGTGTGCAGGACGATCCGGAGAGCAGAAATTTCTATTGTGAGGTCATTACAGATGAAGCAGAGAAGATGAACCGCATGGTAAAGAAACTTCTTACTTTGAATCAGCTGGAATTTGGGAATGATGCTATTGTGATGGAACGGTTTGATATCACCGAACTGATCCGTGGAGTAGCTGCCAGTAATGCCATTATCTTAGAACAGAAAGGAGCTATTCTGGAATTTGACGAGCAGCCGCTTTTTGTGTGGGCGGATGAATTTAAGATAGAAGAGGTTATAACCAATTATCTGAGCAATGCAATCAACCATTTGGAAGGTGAAAACCGGATTAAAATTTCTTATGAATGTAAGCAGGATGTAGTAAGAGTCAGCGTGTTTAATACAGGAAAGCCGATTCCGGAAGAAGACATTGATAATATCTGGATTAAATTCTATAAGGTAGATAAAGCAAGAACCAGAGCTTATGGAGGCAGCGGAATTGGTCTGTCCATTGTAAAAGCAATTATGGATTCCATGCATCAGCAGTGCGGAGTCATTAACCATGAGGATGGTGTGGAATTCTGGATAGAATTAGACACCAGCAATCGCGATGATAACGAGGAAGAACGTGAAATAACTATTGCCTGAAAGCCGGAAAAATGCTAACATGGGAATAGATTGATAAGTTAAGGAGTGCCTATGAGAGACAGAAAGATAAAAACAACGGCATGTGTGCTGTTGGCTGCGTTATTCTTAGGCGGATGCGGAGAGCAGCCGATTGAATTAACAGAGCAGGAAGAACAGACAATTGTAGATTATGCAGCACATGTAGTATCAAAGTATAATATAAAGCAGCAGGATGGAATTGTAAGACTATCGAAGAGTGAAGAGACAACAGAGACTGCAGATACCGAGGCTGTGGAACAGCCGGATTCCACTGAGCAGATGCCATCAGAAGGTGGAGATGCAACAGGAACTCCGGAGAATGCGGCATCGGACAACAGTGTGTCCTTAAACGATGCAGTGGCAATACCGGGCATTGATGTGCAGTATACTGGGGCAGAATTTGCTTCCGTCTATCAGCAGGATTCGTCTTATATCGTAGAGCCGACCGCTGGAAATAAGTATCTGGTTTTACATTTTCATTTAAACAATGCCGGAACCGAAGCAGTTGGTTGTGATATGTTAAGCCGCAAGGTGTCATTCCGCATGACATTAAATGACAGCGTGGAAGCTGTTGCACAGGTCTCAATTCTGTTAAATGACCTTGGCACATATCAGGGGACTATTGAAGCAGGAAGTGGTACAGATACGGTTTTACTCTTTGAGGTGCCGGAAGGTACACCGGAAGATTTGAGTAAAATCTCTCTGGAAGTAGTCGAAAACACGGTACATAAGACCTGTAATCTATAAAATGGTAAAAATATCTAAAGAATTGTAAAAAAACGGTGCATTTTTATGTAATATTATGTTATAATTTGAAATAGAAATATTCTAAGAAATGACCTTGGGAGGAAAACATAAATGGAGACAAATATTCTGTTAGAAAATGGTACGAACGAACTGGAAGTGCTGGAGTTTACTTTAGGGGATAATCATTACGGAATTAACGTAGCGAAGATTCGTGAGATTTTATCCTATCAGCCGGTAACCCCGGTACCAAATGCACATCCGAGTGTGGAAGGAATCTTTATGCCACGAGATACCATGCTGACGGTAATCAGCCTGAGAAGATGTCTGGGTATGCAGGATGAAGAAGGAAAAGGTTTGTTTATTATCACAAACTTTAATAAATTAAATATTGCATTCCATGTAGATCAGGTTATTGGGATTCATCGTGTCTCCTGGTCAGAGATTATCAAACCGGATGCAACGATTAATGTCCAGGACAAGGGTGTATCAACCGGAGTCATTAAACTGGATGGACAGTTGATTGTTATTCTTGACTTTGAAAAAATTATTTCTGATATCAGCCCGGAAACAGGACTTAAGGTATCTGATGTAGAGCATCTGGAAAATCGTAACCGTAATGATTCCCCGATTATGATTGCAGAGGATTCCCCATTATTAAGTAAATTGATTACAGATTGTCTGAAGAAAGCAGGTTATACCAACCTGAATGTCAATATGAACGGACAGGAAGCATGGGACAAGCTTTGTGCTTATGAGAAAGCCGGCAATGTAAAAGATAAAGTACATTGTATTATTACAGATATCGAGATGCCATTGATGGACGGACACCGGTTAACAAAACTGGTAAAAGAGAACGATAACATGCATGATATTCCGGTAATCATTTTCTCTTCCCTGGTAAATGATGAAATGAGAAGAAAAGGTGAATCACTCGGAGCAGACGCCCAATTGACTAAACCGGAGATTGGAAGTCTGGTACAGGCTATCGACAGACTGATTGACCAGACTGGAAAGTAAGGAAAGAACGCAGACAAAGGGGTGTGATGTTACATCACATCCCTTTCCTTTACGCTGTCCGGCATCTGCTGGGAGGTGTTGTGGCAGACCCTGTAAGCAGATATACAGGCAACTTGGATACATGGAGGTATAAATTTGAGTAAGAGTGAAGATTATCTGGACGATTTGCTGAATTCAGTTTCAGATGCTAACAGAAGAAATAATAAGAAGGATATCGAGAATCTGATTCAATCAATGAATGAAGAAGCTGCAAAGCCAAGGGAGCGGGAGAAAAAGCCGGTGGAAAAGAAACACGAGGATTATTCCGGCACAGGATTTCTACGTGAATTTGAACAGGAGCTGTCAACAGGAGCAGCAGATGATTTCCTGCAGGAATTCGAAATGGAATTAGACGAAGAGGCATCGAATCAGGCAGATATTGATGTCAATGAAGACCAGACATCCGATGTCGAGGAAGCTTCAGCAACTAGTCAGCAGGAAGCATCAAACCAGATGGAAGAAGCAGAACAGTTAGAAGAAAACAATCAGCTGCGGGATGCTTCGGAGCCAGTCTCATCAGGGACCACAGATATGGCAACAGATGGGTCTGCACCGTCAGATATGATGGAAGATGTGGATGACATCATGGACGCTGTCCGGAAGAAAGTGGGCGATTCCGGAGAGGAAGAACATATGGATACGTCGAAAACACCGGAAGATGATGCTTCCGAGGAAGAAGAGCCTCTGGGCTTTTTTGATACGCTGGATGAAGATTCGGCGGCAGAGATACCGGAAGCATCAAAGACAGAATCTGAGGAAGAGGAACCACTTCTTTCAGAAGATGATGATGCCATTAATCTTATGGATATGTTATCCGGAGATGCTGACTTATCCGATATCGGCGATTTGCTGAAAGCAGATGAAAATGGAGAAGAATTAGAGCATTCAGAAGATGAGGACAGTGAGGTCCAGGATGAATTTGAACGCCTTGGAAGTATCGAAGAATTAAAGGATTTAAAGGAAGCAAAGGAAAAGAGAAAAAAACAGGGATTCTTCAGTAAAATTATGTCCGTTTTATTTGGACCGGATGAAGAAGAGGATGATACAAAGATTGCAGAAGATGACAGCCTTGGCAGCATTTCATCCGAAAATAGAGAAATCTTAAAAGAGATGGATGCAGACGAGGGAGCCGGTAAGAAGGGAAAGAAAGAGAAGAAAAAGAAAGAGAAAAAAGAAAAGAAGGAAAAGGCGAAGAAGGAGAAGGCGCCAAAGGTAAAGAAAGAGAAGCCTCAAAAAGAAATAGACCGTACGCCGCCTCTTCCGAAGAAGCCGGTTATTCTGATTTTTATTATGGCACTTTCCCTTCTAATCTTGATTTTGCTGGGAAGCTCCAATTTACAGTATGGACAGGATATGCAGCAGGCAAAGGATGATTTTGCAAGCGGCTCCTATGTAACAGCATTCCAGACCGTAGCCGGTTCTTCTGTAAAGGGAAAAGACGAGAATTTCTATAAGAAAGCACAGGTGCTGGCTTCCATACAGAGCGAATATCAGTCTTATGAGAGCTTAAGCGGAATCAATGAAAATGAAATGGCTTTGGATGCGTTGATTCGTGGATATGGCAGATGCGTAGATGGTGCAGACCTGGCTCAGGAATATGAGATAACAGATGAAATGGCAGGACTGAAGAATCAGATTTTGCAGCAGTTATCAGACCATTTTGGTGTATCAGAGGAAAAAGCAGCAGAATTGCATGCCATGACAAAGAGAACAGATTATACAAAGGCAATTCAGGAGATACTTGCAGCAGCAGGACTGGAATAGGAGAACATTATGATAGCAATTATTGACTATGATGCAGGAAACTTAAAGAGTGTGGAAAAAGCATTGGCATATCTGGGCGAGGAAAGCGTAATTACAAGAGATTTTCATACTATTGAACAGGCAGATAAGGTGATTTTACCGGGCGTTGGTTCTTTTGGTGTGGCAATGGATAATCTGAAACGCTATGAACTGGACAAGGTCATCCATGAAGTCTGTGAAAGAAAAGTGCCATTCCTTGGAATTTGCCTCGGACTTCAGTTAATGTTTGAAGGAAGCGAAGAGTCAGAAGGAGTAGAGGGACTTGGACTTTTAGAGGGAAAAATTGTGCGGATCCCGGATACCTATGGGCTGAAAATTCCGCATATCGGTTGGAATTCCCTGCATTTACAGAATAATGGAAGACTGTTTCAGAATGTGCCGATGGATGCCTATGTATATTTTGTGCATTCTTATTATTTACAGGCAAAACATGAAGAAATTGTAAAAGCAACTACAGAATATGGAGTCACTATTCATGCATCTGTGGAACAGGATAACATCTTTGCCTGCCAGTTCCACCCGGAGAAGAGCAGCTCCGTTGGACTGAAGATACTTAAGAACTTTGCGTCATTACAGGGAGGTGTGAAATAATGTTTACCAAGAGAATTATTCCATGTCTGGATGTCAATGATGGAAGAGTTGTAAAAGGTGTGAACTTTGTGAATTTAAGAGATGCTGGTGACCCGGTGGAAATTGCAGCAGCCTATGATAAAGCCGGAGCAGATGAAGTGGTATTTCTGGATATTACAGCATCTTCGGATAACCGTAATACAGTAGTAGATATGGTAAGACGTGTAGCGGAAAATGTATTTATTCCATTTACCGTAGGCGGAGGAATCCGCAGTGTGGAAGATTTTAAAGTGCTGCTCCGGGAAGGTGCAGACAAGATTTCCATTAATTCTTCTGCAATTAATACACCACAGTTAATCAGTGATGCGGCAGACAAATTCGGAAGCCAGTGTGTGGTTGTTGCCATTGATGCGAGAAGAAGAGAAGATGGCAGCGGCTGGAACATTTATAAAAATGGCGGAAGAATTGATGTAGGCATTGATGCGGTAGAATGGGCAATGAAAGTCGAGAAGCTTGGAGCCGGAGAAATTCTTTTGACCAGCATGGATTGTGATGGCACGAAAGCCGGTTACGATTTGGAACTGACCAGACAGATTGCAGAAAATGTATCTATCCCGGTCATTGCTTCCGGTGGAGCCGGAACGAAAGAGCATTTCTACGAAGCTTTGACAGAAGGTAAAGCAGATGCAGCACTGGCAGCATCTTTGTTCCATTATAAGGAACTTGAAATTATGGACCTTAAGAATTATCTTGCAGGTCGCGGGGTATCAGTAAGGAGATAAAACTATGGCAATGATTACCAATGACTGGCTGGACAGTGTATCTGCCGAGTTTAAAAAGCCATATTACAGAGATTTATATGATTTTGTAAAAAAAGAATACAGCACCCATGTGGTATATCCACCGGCAGATGATATCTTTAATGCCTTGCACCTGACACCGCTTTCAGAAGTAAAGGTGCTGATTTTGGGACAGGATCCATACCATAATGAACACCAGGCACATGGCCTTAGTTTTTCGGTACTGCCGGATCAGAAAGAGATTCCACCATCTTTACAGAACATCTATAAAGAACTGCAGGATGACCTTGGCTGCTATATCCCTGACAATGGTTATCTGGAAAAATGGGCAAAGCAGGGTGTATTATTATTGAACACGGTTCTGACCGTCCGTGCACATCAGGCGAATTCCCATCAGGGCAAAGGATGGGAGCATTTTACGGATGCCATTATCCAGGCGGTCAATGCCCAGGATCGACCAGTTGTCTATATGCTGTGGGGCAGACCGGCACAGAGCAAAATTCCAATGCTTACCAATCCGAAGCATCTGATATTAAAAGCACCTCATCCAAGCCCGCTTTCGGCATACCGTGGTTTCTTCGGATGCAAACATTTCTCACAGGCGAATGCATTTTTAGAAGAGCATGGAGTAGCACCGATAGACTGGCAGATTGAAAATTTGTAGGATGGATTTTAATGTTGAATAACAAAGAATTGCAGGATTTAACAGGTTTCTATGTTAATTGGCATGGAATATCTGCAGTTCTTAGCACATATTTTTTCTTGATTACAAAATGTCTTTCCGTTGCTTTGACTGACTATCTGCACTGTCCGTCAAAGACGGATGTTACACAAAAGTTTATAAGGGGCACTAAGAATTTCGAAACATATTGTGTTTTTCCCGGCAACCGGTGCAAATTCACATCCATGTTCAGATTGCACCTCGCCGGCACATCCTGTGCCGGCGTTGCCGGTTGCTATACGAAATTCTAAGTGCCCCTAATAAATTTTGTCAAACATCCGTCCTTTTGACGAACAGTGCTGATAGTTTGTCAAACATTGGAAAGACACTTTATATTGTAAAAAGAAAAATATGTGTTCTAGAACTGCGGTATTTTATGCCTGACATAGAAACCTGTTAAATCCTGTAATTTATGTTATCAAATATATTGGTATCCAGCCAACATAAAAAATTATTCCTAAAATGAGGAGTGCCCCGACATCTTTTGGATGCCGAGGCTATTATGAAAAAATATATCTAAAAACATGAGTTTCTTTTGATGGTTCTATAGTATGCTATAAATATGACAAAACTATGAACAAACCATAAAAACTTTGTGAAAAGTTACAATAGATGAAAAAAAATACATAAAAAGTTGTGAATTTTACACAATATTGCAATCCTGTGCCTAAAATGCTATAATAGCATTAACAATAGGCAGACGTGGGACAAGGATGTTACACATCAGATATCAAAGGAGTGATTATATGATAGGCATTTCAAATTATGATTCGAATTCAATTAACACATTGTTTTCCGGATTATCAAATGGAAGCAGAACTTCAAACAGCGGTTTGTTAGGAATTAATATTGCTGATTATTCTGCAATTCGTACCGGTTCCTATTTTAAACTGATGAAGGCATATTATGGTGGAAATGATTCTGCCAGCAAGATTGTAGAGACAAACAAGAAGACTTCAACGTCTACTGCAAAGGATGATACTAAGACATTAGCAAAAATTGAAGATGCTGCGGAAGAGTTGAAGGGTGCATCCGATGCTTTACTGGATAAGACCAAGAAGTCTGTATTTAACAAAGTAACAACAACCGATGCAAAGGGTAATACCACAACAGATTATGATAAAGACGCAATTTATAAGAAAGTAAGTGCTTTCGTAGACAGCTACAATAACCTGCTGAAGAAATCAGAAGATTCCAATACCAATGGAATTCTCAATGCAGTTTCTTCCATGGTTCGGACTACGGATTCCAATGAAAAGTTACTTTCTAAGGTTGGAATTACCGTTGGTGCAGATAACAAACTCAGTATTGATGAGGATACCTTTAAGAAGGCAGATATGTCTTTGGTAAAATCTTTGTTCAATGGAAATGGTTCCTATGGATATCAGGTATCTGCAAAAGCATCTTTGGCAGATTATTATGCAGAACGGGAAGCATCCAAGGGCAATACATATGGTAATACAGGTACATATACCTACAATTATAATACCGGAGAGATTTATAATACGACAACCTAAGTGACCGGTTAATAATTATGATTCGCATAATGACGGTGTAAATGTCAGGTATAAATAATATATGCAAATAACAAGAAATGTGTGTTACAGGAAAGCAATTTTCGGTAAAGCAAAAAAGCAGGTGTTCTGATTGGAACACCTGCTTTCTATCTTAAAAGCTATTTTTAGTTATCATTCTCGTCTTCTTCACTCATGGAGTAAACCTGACGTTTTCTTGCCATTTCATCACTTTCTAAGTATTCATCGTAAGTGGTAATCTTATCAATGAGTCCGCCATTTGGAAGAAGCTCCATAATGCGGTTGGCAGTGGTCTGTGTGAACTGGTGGTCACGGGAAGCGAAGAGTACAACACCCGGGAATTTAATCAGACCGTTGTTTAATGCGGTAATGGACTCCATGTCTAAGTGGTCGGTAGGCTCATCTAAGATTAAGACATTGGAAGCCTGAATCATCATACGGGAGAGCAGTACACGCACTTTTTCTCCTCCGGAAAGGACTCTCATTTTCTTCATGCCGTCTTCACCGGCAAAAAGCATTCTTCCTAAGAAACCACGTACATAAGTAGCATCTTTGATCTCGGAATACTGGGTCAGCCAGTCTGTGATAACAAGGTCAGTATCAAAGATTTCGGTATTGTCCTTCGGAAAATAGGACTGGGAAGTCGTAACACCCCATTTGTAAGTTCCTTCGTCCGGCTCCATTTCACCGGCAAGAATCTTAAAGAGGGTAGTCTTGGCAAGCTCGTTGCTTCCGACAAAAGCTACTTTATCATCATGTCCTAAGATAAAGGATACATTGTCTAATACTTTTACGCCATCGATAGTTTTGCTTAGCCCCTCTACGGTAAGAACCTCATTACCGATTTCACGCTGTGGGCGGAAATCAATGTAAGGATATTTACGGCTGGAAGGTTTGATTTCATCCAGTTCGATTTTCTCAAGGGCACGTTTTCTGGAAGTTGCCTGTTTGGATTTGGAAGCATTCGCAGAGAAACGGGAAATGAACTCCTGTAACTCTTTAATCTTTTCTTCCTTCTTTTTATTGGCTTCTTTCATCTGCTTAACAAGAAGCTGGCTGGACTCATACCAGAAATCGTAGTTACCGGCATATAACTGAATCTTGCCATAATCGATATCGGCAATATGAGTACATACCTTATTTAAGAAGTAACGGTCGTGGGATACGACGATTACAGTGTTGTTAAAGTTAATTAAGAATTCTTCCAGCCATGCAATGGCATCTAAGTCTAAGTGGTTGGTCGGCTCGTCTAAGAGCAGAATGTCCGGATTACCGAATAATGCCTGGGCTAAGAGCACCTTAACCTTGGTAGCACCCGGAAGGTCACGCATAGTGGTGTAGTGGTCTTCTGTCGGGATGCCAAGACCATTTAATAACATGGCAGCATCGGATTCTGCATTCCAGCCGTCCATTTCAGCAAATTCGCCTTCCAGTTCACTGGCACGGATACCATCTTCATCGGAAAAATCCTCTTTTGCATAGATAGCATCCTTCTCCTTCATGATATCATAGAGACGTTTGTTTCCCATGATAACGGTATCTAAAACGGAGTACTCATCATATTTGAAGTGGTCCTGCTGCAGGAAGGAAAGACGTTGTCCCGGTGTAATAACCACATCGCCGCTGGTGGAGTCTAATTGTCCGGATAAAATCTTTAAGAAAGTAGATTTACCGGCACCATTGGCACCAATCAGACCGTAGCAGTTGCCTTCCGTGAATTTAATATTTACATCTTCAAACAAGGCTTTCTTCCCGATTCGTAAAGTTACATTGTTTGCACTTATCATAATCAAATCTCCTGACTCTTTGAATTTACGGTGCTTTCATGCTTATGCACCAATTCGTATCATACTAGAAAAACAGTGGAAAAGCAACTAAAACTTCTTATAGAAGAAATTCGTGATTGTTCTTCATTTCGTACAGTCCATAATCTTGATAATCGACAAATAAAATGCTAAAATGTGATTTAGGTCGATAAGACATAAGTTTTATATTTAAATAAGGAGGAATAAATAATGTCCAGAGCAAAACAATCAATGGACGGTAATACAGCAGCAGCTCATGTAGCTTATGCATACACAGACGTTGCAGCTATTTATCCTATTACCCCGTCCAGTCCAATGGCTGACTCCGTAGACCAGTGGTCCGCAGCAGGTCAGGAGAATATCTTTGGAAATCAGGTTAAAGTCGTAGAAATGGAATCAGAGGCAGGAGCAGCAGGTGCCGTACATGGTTCTCTTGCAGCAGGTGCTTTAACCACTACATTTACCGCATCCCAGGGTCTTTTATTAATGATCCCTAATATGTACAAAATCGCTGGAGAGCAGCTTCCATGTGTATTTGATGTATCAGCACGTACCGTTGCAACCCAGTCCTTAAATATTTTCGGTGATCACAGTGACGTATATGCTTGTCGTCAGACAGGTTTCGCTATGTTATGTGAGACAAACCCACAGGAAGTTATGGACTTAAGCCCAGTTGCTCATCTTGCAACAATTGAAGGAAAAGTTCCATTCATCAACTTCTTCGATGGATTCCGTACATCTCATGAGATTCAGAAAATCGAGAAATGGGATTACGCAGATTTGAAAGAAATGTGCAACATGGACGCTGTAAAAGCATTCCGTGAGCATGCATTAAACCCAGAGCATCCAGCTATGCGTGGTTCTCATGAAAACGGAGACGTTTTCTTCCAGCATCGTGAAGCTTGTAATACAGCTTACAATGAGTTACCGGCTATCGTTGAGAAATACATGGGCAAAATCAATGAAAAACTTGGTACAGATTATGACTTATTCAACTACTATGGAGCAGCAGATGCAGACCGTGTTATCGTAGCAATGGGATCTATCTGTGACGTAGCAGAAGAAGTAATCGACTACTTAACAGCAGCAGGAGAGAAAGTCGGATTAATCAAAGTTCGTCTGTATCGTCCTTGGGTATCTGCTTCCTTATTAAAAGTTCTTCCAAAGACTGCAAAGAAAGTTGCTGTTCTTGACAGAACAAAAGAGCCAGGAGCATTAGGAGACCCATTATACTTAGACGTAGCTACAACATTACGTGAAGCAGGATTAAACGACGTTGTATTATGCGGCGGCCGTTACGGATTAGGATCTAAGGATACTCCTCCTTCATCTGTATTCGCTATCTACAAAGAACTGGAAAAAGATGCTCCAAAGAGCAGATTTACAGTAGGTATCGTAGATGACGTTACAAACTTAAGCTTACCAGAGGTTAAGCCAGCACCTATCACATCTGCAGAAGGAACTGTAGAGTGTAAGTTCTGGGGTCTTGGTGGAGACGGTACTGTAGGTGCTAACAAGAACTCTACTAAGATTATCGGTGACCACACAGATAAATACATCCAGGCATACTTCCAGTATGACTCTAAGAAGACCGGTGGTGTAACAATTTCCCACTTAAGATTCGGTGACAAGCCAATCAAGAGCCCATATTACATCAACCAGGCTGACTTCGTAGCATGCCACAACCCATCTTATGTAACCAAAGGATTCAAGATGGCCCAGGATGTTAAACCAGGCGGAGTATTCATGATTAACTGCCAGTGGTCAGACGAAGAGTTAGCTCATCATCTGAATGCTGAAGCAAAGAAATACATTGCTGATAACAACATTCAGTTATATACAATCAATGCAATTGACAAAGCAATTGAAATTGGTATGGGTAAACGTACCAACACAATTTTACAGTCTGCATTCTTCAAACTTGCAAACGTTATGCCTATCGACGATGCAGTAGAATTCATGAAAGCAGCAGCTAAGAAATCCTACGGTAAGAAGGGTGACGCTGTCGTAGAAATGAACTACAAAGCTATCGACGCTGGTGTAGACGCAGTACATAAGGTTGAAGTTCCAGCATCCTGGTCTAACCCAGAAGCAGATCCAGCTCCGAAGGAATTAACCGGACGTCCTGAGACTGTTAAGATGGTAAGAGACTTAATGGAGCCAATCTCCAAGATGGACGGAGACAGCCTTCCGGTATCTGCATTTGCAAAGAATCCGGATGGACAGTTCGAACATGGTGCAGCAGCATATGAGAAACGTGGTACAGCCGTAACCGTTCCTACATGGGATGCTGAGAAATGTATTCAGTGTAACCAGTGTGCATTCGTATGTTCACATGCAACCATTCGTCCATTCATGTTAGACGAAGCAGAAGTAAAAGCTGCTCCAGAGCAGACAAAACTTGCTGATACAAAGCCAAAGGCTGGCGAGTACAAATATACAATGAGCGTATCCCCATTAGACTGTATGGGATGTGGCGAATGTATTACGGTATGTCCAGTAGGCGCAATCGAAATGGTTCCTCAGGAATCACAGGCAGATCAGCAGCCAGTATTCGATTACTTAGTAGCAAACGTTGGAAAGAAACCTGGTATGCCGGCAGACAATACCGTTAAAGGTTCCCAGTTCAATCAGCCATTGCTTGAGTTCTCAGGCTCTTGTGCAGGTTGTGCAGAGACATCTTACGCTCGTTTGATTACTCAGTTATTTGGTGAGCATATGTATATTTCCAATGCAACAGGATGTTCTTCTATCTGGGGCGGTCCTGCAGCAACATCACCATATACAGTAAACAAAGATTCCAAGAAAGGTCCGGCTTGGGCAAACTCCTTATTCGAGGATAACGCTGAGCATGGTTTTGGTATGGAAATCGGACAGAAAGTTCTTCGTGAGCAGGCAATTGCAAGCGCTAAGAAATGTGCTGAGTCTGATAAAGCAAGCGCAGAATTAAAGGCTGCATTTGACAAGTTCGAAGAGACTAAGAATGATACAAAAGCTAATACACCTGCAACAGAAGCATTAGTTGCTGAGTTAGAGAAAGCTGCAGCAGCAGGATGCCCGGATGCTAAGGATGCATTAGATAAGAAGAATTACCTTGCTAAGAAGTCTGTATGGATCTTCGGTGGTGATGGATGGGCTTACGATATCGGCTTCGGCGGATTAGACCATGTACTTGCTTCCGGTGAGAACGTAAACGTAATGGTATTCGATACAGAGATGTACTCTAATACAGGTGGACAGGCTTCTAAAGCTTCTAACATCGGTGAGGTTTGTCAGTTCGCTGCTTCTGGTAAAGAAGTTGGCAAGAAGAGCCTTGCAGAAATCGCTATGAGTTACGGCTATGTATATGTAGCACAGATCGCTCTTGGTGCAAATATGGCAAATGCTGTTAAGGTAATTGCTGAAGCAGAAGCATACAACGGACCTTCACTTATCATCGGATATGCTCCATGTGAGTTACACGGTGTTAAGGGTGGAATGAACCACTGCCAGGATGAGATGAAGAAAGCAGTAGCAGCAGGTTACTGGAACTTATTCTCATACAACCCGGCATTGAAAGCAGAAGGAAAGAACCCATTCACATTGACTTCTAAGCCAGGTGATGGATCTTACCAGGATTTCTTAAATAACGAGACACGTTACAGCAGATTAACACGTTCCTTCCCAGACAGAGCAGAAAAACTGTTCAAAGCATCTGAGGAAGCTGCAAAGGCTCGTTATGAACATCTGTTAAGATTAGTTGAACTTTACAAATAAGATTAGCTGATTGGACAGAAGAATCTGACGATTAAGTAAAATAAAAGAGATGTAATTTACAGAAGTGTAAGTTACGTCTCTTTTTTTACTTTATAAGAACGATATCAAATTAAATTAGTCTGATTATTTCGTTAGAAAAAATCAAATCTATATGCCAGAATATGACATAATTCTATACAAAAAATATATATACTTACATTCAACGCAAAAGAAAAATCACATGCATGAAAAGACAGGGGAAGGTCATAATAAGGGCAGCAAAAGAATAACAGGGGGTGCAGTTTGTGGCAGATAAGGATTTCCGCAAGCTGAAACGCTGGGAGTTGATTGAAATTATAGAGGGACTCCAGAAGGATTTGCAGGAAACTACAGAAGAAAATGACGGGAATAAGGACAAGAAAATAGAATTAGATGTGGCACTTCAAAGTATACGGGCGGAACAGGCTCACAGAGAGAAGAAGCAGCATCTTTTCAGTGCACTCGGAATACTGCTTGTGGTGGCAGCAATTTCAGTATTGATTGCAACAAGATTAGTACCGGTATTGCAGGTTTCGGGCAAGAGCATGGAACCGGCATTAGAGAATGGTGAACTGGTAGTAATAAAGAAAACCACAAAAATCAAACAGGGAGATATCATCGGCTTTTACTATCAGAGTAAGATTCTTGTAAAAAGGGTCATAGGAACTGCAGGTGATTACATAGATATAGACGAAGACGGCAATGTATATGTAAATGGTGAAAAATTAGATGAACCATATGCAATAAAGAAAGATTTAGGGGAATGTGATATTGATTTTCCTTATCAGGTGCCGGAAGGCAAATATTTTGTGATGGGAGACCATCGTTCAGTATCGGTTGACAGCCGGAGTTCAGCCATTGGGTGTGTGGCAGAAGATCAGATAATTGGAAAGGTGGCTTTTCGATTCTGGCCATTGAGTAAAATGGGATTCCTTAAATAGGGAGAGATAGGGATATGCAGGAAAATGTAAGAAAACATGTAAAGAAAGCAGAAGAAAAGAGAAAAATCCGCAGAAGAACAAAAATTTTACTGGGGATATGCTGCGTTCTTGTGGCGGTGGGTGTAGTCTGGGGACTGATTCTTCCGGGACTTGCAGCAACAGGAAATAAGGAAACAGAGCAGATATCAGCCGGAGGCACGATTAGTGAGCGTATTAACTTGAGCGTTTCACAGAAGAGTCCGGATGATGGGAAAAATGGACAGATTCTGTATGCAACCGTTAGTGCAACCAACTCAAATCCGACAGATACAGAGCTGGTACCGGTTCGTATCCGGATTAGTGATTTGCCGGAAGGAGTTACATTGACCGGTTTTGAAGAAAGTGATGTTATGCAGGTTACTTATAAAGCGGTCAGTGAAACAACAGAAGAAACACTGGAAGTAAAACTGGTAGAAGAGGATAATGAGACTTACATAGAGTTTGAACCACCAGCAGGTTCAACCGTTTCCTTCGATTTGCAGTTTAATTCCTTAAATGGAATTATGGAAAAGGATTCCAAGGTAACATTGACACCGGAGATTCCGGATCAGAAAGACAATGATGTGATTTCTGAACCGGCAGAATTAATCTGGCATGGAACGAATCTCTGGCAGGATTTGAAAAAAACTGTCAGCAAGGAAATTATTCCGGTGAATGGAAAGACCAATACGCTGGAAGGAACATTAGATTATAGAATCACTGCAAACAGTATGAATCCATGCGGAGTTGGTGATACTGGAGCAATCTGGACAGATCATGTAGAGTTGAGTGATGTATTGACATTACCGGATGGAATCAGCTTTCCGGAAGGAACCAGGGTCAGTGAAGATGGTGTTTCCATTGTGGATAGCAATGGAAATGTGATTTTCCAGTTTACTGATCTTCAGGGAGGAACCGTTACAAGCCTGACATTGGATGGAAAAACTGTTACATATAAGATTAGTGTGCCGAACCAGTATATGACAAATGGTGTGCCAACAAGAGAACAGGAGCATCTGAATGTAAGTGCAAGTCTGAATGTATCAAAATTAGTATTAACAGATAATTACATTACAGTAGCCGCAGAAAAAGTAAAAGAGGATGTAATTACAAATCATGTTGATTTTGAATCTGTTCCTTATAAAGAATATGAACACATAAAATTGTCTGCAGATGTAAAGTCAAGACCGGAAATAAAAGAGGACTTTAGAATTGTTAAGACGGCGGATAAGAAAGAAGTAATTGCCGGAGATACCATTAATTATACGATTACGCTAGAAAATACGGGAAACAATCCGATTAAAGGAGAAGCTTCAGATGGAAGCGTTTATAAGGTGACAGATAAATTGCCGGAGCATCTGACATTGACATCGGAGCAGATACAGGCAATCCATGATAAAGGAGCAGAGTATGACGAAGCAGCCAGAACAATAAGTTTTACACCTGGTACATTAAAAGCCGGTGAAAAGGTCTCATTTACTTTTGCAGCTAATGTAAAAAGCCAGGAAGAAATGGCAAAGTATAAAAATAATACTTCCATTCATAATAAAGCTTCTTATAAAGATAAGAGTTCAACAATAACGGTTGTTTATAAAAAACCGGAGCTCAATATTGTAAAGAAAGTGGAAGAACCAGGTGACGGGTTACATGTAAAAAATGGTGATTTAGTTACTTATACGATAACGATTGAAAATATGGAAGATTATAAAACCATTGAGCAGACGTTAGAAGATACTCTGCCAAAAGGACTTATTTTCCAGTATGTTATAGATAAGAATGGAGCACAGGTTCCGGAGGGCGAGACGGATTTTGTGGCAGAGTCAACCAATGCGACCGGTGGATGCCGCAATGTTGGCTTACAGATAAATGATAAAACACTGACATTTTCTCTTGGCAGGCTGAATGCAAAGGAGAAGGTGACCATTAAGTATGTATGTAAGGTTGATGTTAATGAACTGCCGGAGGCTTCTGATTATCATTTTAAGAATTATGTAAAGAGTACTTCAACCGGTGAGAATTCTGAAATTGTAATTGAGACTGAAAATCCGATTACAGTAGATAAGAAGGTTAATGGCGGGGAAGGTGGAGAAACCTTTAAAGCAGAGGAATTATTTAAATACAGCATAACGATTACAAATGCTGATGGAGATGCCGCATATAAGAAAGGCGGACTGTCATTGACAGATGATATGCCATATCATGTCTTTCCTTCGGATGAATACAAGATTTATAAGGCAAAGCAGGCAGGAACGTTAAATTCCAGATATCCTAAAAATGATGAGGAACTGGTAGAGGCTGGTATCAGCTGGAAAGAGTATGTAGAAAATACATCTGACTGGGGAACTTATTATACAAAAATAAATGGTGAATACGTGCAGATAAGGAGATACTGGATTGGCAAGAGCAATGGAATGAATATCAGTGCACATAAAGGAATCCGTTTAATCTGGAAGATTGGCACCATGTTACCGGGTGAGGTAATTGAAAAAGAATTCAATGCTTACATTTATATGGATGATAAAGAGAATGAACAGACGGGAACCTTTACTTATATCAATAGTGCAACCGTAAATGGAATGAAGGATACAGTAACGGTAAAAGGGAAACCGGAAGGAAAAAAGGAGCTGGATCAGGCGGTAGATGTGCAGAAGAGTGTGTGGGCAATTCTGGATCAGTTCCATCAGTGGAAGACCAGCCAGTTAAAAGATAAGTCCATATTCTCTAAGAGTGTAAATGAAGGAAATTATCTCGGAAATTATGTGATTTACAATATTACAGTAACAAATACAGGAGAAGATCCCGTTCATATTGATACATTGGAAGATCATATGGCGGATGGTCTGGAATATATTGGAATACGTCCGGGCCTGGGATATACGCTTCCGGTTCGGATTGAAAAGAGCTATAGTGAACCGATTAAGTCAAACGACTGGAACATGGCACAGGTAACCAATATCGATGGCAGAAGTCTGGTAAGGGATGTTACCATTGCAATGACCAATGATGATAAGGAAAATCATATGGTTACCTTTACGATTGGAGACGATGGCAAAGGTTATGATTTGCCGGCAGGAAAGAATCTTTCATTCTTTGTGATGTGCAAGGTAAGTAAAGACGTGGAATTAGATGTTCCAATTACCAATACCGTGGATTTACTGGTAGATAAGGATGTGGAATATCGTGAGAATCCGAATGACATTACAATGAGAGGAACCAGGGATGATTCCAGACAGAATAACGGCACATCGGAAGATAAAGGAATTGTAGGAGAAAAGCGTGTTATTTCGTCATCTGTAATGATAACACCGAAGGATGTAATTGTTCCGGGAATTACCAAGAAAGCAGTGTCCTATATACCATCTGGTAAAAATGTGGAAAATGCTGTTGAATTGGAAGAGAAGGACAATATACAGCCGAATGTAACGACAAAGTGGCTGTTGGAGTTACGCAACGATGGAACCATTCCGATCTGCGATTATACAATTAAAGATTCTGTTCAGTCTCCATTCCATATATTGTCGAAAGAAGAGGCAACCAATAAAACCCTTCACCTGGGACTTGACAAAAATGCTTTTGTACTGACCATTTATGATGAGGATGATAATGTACTTCATAAGTATGATTTGTCGGAAGAAGTATGGAAGCTGATACCGGATAATGCGACCCACGAGTTTTCACTGTATCTGGAGGGAAAAGAATATCAGATCCCTGCAGGTGGAAAAGCGGAGTTTACGGTATATACCAGAAATACAGTATATGAGAACAAGATTTATGAAAATACTGCATATCTCCTGCCGGATGATCCGTTTGATGATAACAGTGTAAAAATGGGAGAACTGGTGACGGATGACAGTGGAAAATATATTGGAGTAAAAGCTTCTGATTGTGTTTATGCATTGGGTGATTACGGTTCATTCTCATGGAAAACGGTAGAGGAAACCGGTAATTCAGATAACCGGGGAAGCGGCTATCTTGGACTGGAAGGAAAGAATTACATTTATCTGGATGAAGATGGAAAAGATGTGATTTACACCAACAATATTGAAAATGTCAGCAATAACTCCTTTACACAGATGGTTATTGTAGACAGTATGCCACATATAAATGATACCGGAGTACTGAACCAGAAAGAAAAACGAGGAAGTGAATTCTCTGTTGCATATGCCGAAGGACTGGAACTCTTGGTAACTGAGGAGAGCGGCACAAAACGGCAGATGGAAGAAGGCGTGGATTATTTTGTGGAATTTTCAAATCTGGTAAGCTTTACTGAAGCTGATATGTCGGGTACTTCAACAGAACAGTGGCATTCCTTCTGGCAGTCAGATGATGTGTCCTTCCGTATAAAGATGGCAGATACCTTTGCATTAAAGAAGGGCTGTATTCTTACCATGAAATATAATGGAGTAGTAGGAGAGAATGCAAACCCGGGTGAGACTGCATGGAACAGCTTCGCATACCAGTATACGGCAGAAGTAAACGGAAATGAAAAAACACTGCGGGCAGAGCCTCCAAAGGTCGGAGTAAAGATTTATAAGAAACCGGTAATTGAGAAAGACGTTCTGGATGCGTATGGAAATGAACTTCCGTATGATCAGACAAAAACCTTTACTTTTGCATTATATAAGGGTGATTCAATGGAGGAATCTGATTATATTACAGAATTTACCGTATGCCAGGGTGGATCGGTTGCATTGAAGACCATTACAGACCAGAATGGCAATAAGGCGTTGGAAGATGGTCAGGTCTACACGGTGAAAGAAAAACTGGTAAATGGTTATGAGTTAGTTGGAATAGGTCAGAAGGGTACAGAATTAAGCAAAGAAAATAAATATACCTTTACCTATTATGATAATCTTGATAGTATTTCGATTCAGGTTAAGAATCAGGAATACGGTTATGAACTTCCGGCAACAGGAGGAACAGGTACTACTGTTTATACTATAGGTGGTGCAGCAATTATGCTTATGTCATCCCTGTTGTATGGATACCGGATGAGACGGAAAAGAGAAAGGGGGGCAGGCATATAAAGCCCCCTTTTGAGGAAATCCGTTTCAGGTATCAAATATATTAAAAGGTCAAAGAAGGAGAAAGAAGATGAAAAAATTGAAAAAACTTTTTGCAGCAATGGTTGCAATGGTTATGGCATTTGCAATGGGTGTTACTGTTTATGCAGCAGACATTACAATTACAAATGGCGCAGCAGGTTCTGAATATGCGGCATACAGATTGCTGAATGCTACAGATGGTGGTGAAGGAAAATTTGCATACACATTAAATGATAAGTATGCAGCAGCATTGAAAGAAGTAACAGGAAAAACAGAAGATAAGGATGTAATTAATTACATTTCAGGATTAGATGCAGATGGTATTCGTGCATTTGCAGATGCAGTATTTGCAAAAATCAAGACATTAGAGCCGGAAGCAAAAACATCCGATGATAAATTTAGCGGTGTTGATCAGGGTTATTACCTGATTGCAGAAACAAAAACAGGTGATGAAGGTGATACCTATTCCCTTGTTATGTTAGACACAGCTGGAAATGACAGCGTAACTGTAACAACAAAGGAAGACAGACCGGAACTTGAAAAGAAAGTAAAAGAGAAAAATGACTCTACCGGTGCAGAAAGTGACTGGCAGGATGCAGCAGATTATGATATCGGAGATAACGTACCATTCCAGTTAACCGGTACGGTAGATGCAAAATATGATAATTATGGAAGTTATTATTATGCATTCCATGATACCATGTCTGACGGACTTACTTTCAATGCAGATTCTGTAACTGTAACAGTGGACGGAACAGCAGTAACAACCGGCTATGAAGTAGTTACAGAAGATTTAGATGATAGCTGCACTTTTGAAGTTCGTTTTGCAGATTTAAAGAATATCAAAGCAGTAAAAGCTGGAAGTAAAGTAGTTGTAAATTACACTGCAAAACTGAATGAAAATGCAGTAATCGGTGAAGGTGGAAACACCAACGTATCCAAACTGGAATACAGCAACAATCCTTATGGAGATGGCACAGGTGTAACTCCGGAAGATAAAGTTATTGTATTTACATATAATTTAATCGCAAATAAGGTAGACGGTAACAATGCTCCTCTTGAGGGTGCAGGATTTACCCTTTACAAATTAGACAGCACTACAGGTGATTATGTTGCAGTTGGAAATGAGATTACAGGAGTAACAACCTTCTATTTCAAAGGTGTAGATGCAGGCCAGTATAAATTGGTTGAGACAACTGTTCCGGCAGGATATAATAAAGCAGATGATCTTGTATTTTCAGTAGAAGCAACCTATGATACAACATCAGATAATCCGGAATTAAAGACATTAGTAGTAAAGGATGCTTCTGGAAAGGTTGTTTCAGAAGGAACAGAAGCAATCTTTACAGCAACTTTAAGAACAGGTGCTGTATCCACGGATGTACAGAACTTAAGTGGAACTGAACTTCCTGCAACCGGTGGTATCGGTACTAAGATTTTCTATACCGTAGGTGCAATTATCATGATTGTAGCAGCTGTATTGTTAATCACAAGAAAACGTACTGCAAAAAACTAGAATTTTAAGATGAACGGCGGTAATTCACCGGGAATTCCCGGTGAACCGCCGGTTTATACACGAACGAGACTGGAAGAAAATTCCCGCTCGCTGGGACTTTGACAGCATTAGGGAGAAATCTATGAAGAGGACATTAAAGAAATTATTTAAGAAAGATAAACTGAATGTAATGTTAGTGTTTGTTTTTATCATAGGTCTCTCCGTGATGCTGTATCCGCCAATTAGTTCTTACTGGAATTCAAAAGTCCAGTCAAGAGCCGTTGCGTCTTATAGTAATGCCGTAAAATCACTGACAGAAGAAGAAAAAGACACAATGTTAAAAAAAGCTGATACCTACAATGAAAAATTAAAGGATGTGAACCGGCCATTTCTGAATTATGCAGAGGCTGGCGATTATAACAGCATTCTTGATATTTCCGGCACCGGCATCATGGGTTATGTTACAATTGAAAAGTTAGGTGTGGAACTCCCGATTTATCATGGAACTTCGGAAGGAGTATTACAGGTTGCAGCAGGCCATTTAGAGGGCAGTAGTTTGCCGGTTGGAGGAGAAGGCACACATAGTGTTCTTTCTGCACACAGAGGACTTCCGTCTGCAAGACTTTTTACAAATCTGGATAAAATGGAAGCAGGAGATACCTTTACCGTTACCGTATTGGATCGTAAACTGACTTATCAGGTGAATCAGATTAAAATTGTAGAACCACAGGAAATTAATAATCTTACAATTGAAGATGGAAAAGATTATTGTACATTAATGACCTGCACTCCATATGGAATCAATTCTCATCGGCTGCTGGTAAGGGGTGAGCGGATTTCACAGGAGGAAAGCGGTAACTTTGTGACGGCAGATGGATATCTTGTTAATACTTCTGCAGTTGCAATTGTAGTTGCGATTATATTACTGTTCTGGATTTTACTGGGACTTTTGATTTGGCAGCGGTTTAGCTGGAAGAGGAAAAAGGAGTAGGGAATGAAACAGAAATGGAAGCAGAAATTACCTGGAATTCTGCTTGGACTGGTTTTCCTGGTCGGACTGGGAATCTTTGCATATCCGACTGTGGCAGATCAATGGAATAAATACCATCAGAGCAGGGCGATTGCCAGTTATGAAGAAACTGTTGCAGATATGGATGAAGTAGACTATCAGAAGCTTTGGGAGATGGCAGAGGAATATAATTCCCAGATAGGTAATAATACCTTCGATGGGGATGCGTTTTCGCAGGAAGAACAGAATATGAGAGGAAGTAAATACTGGTCCGTATTAAATCCGGGAGATAATGGGATAATGGGATATATTTCCATCCCGAAAATAGAACAGAGACTTCCGATTTATCATGGAACTTCGGAGGCAGTATTACAGATTGGCGCAGGTCATATGTCCGGAACCAGTCTTCCGGTTGGTGGTGAGGGAAAACATAGTGTACTGGCAGCACACCGCGGACTGCCAAGTGCGAAACTTTTTACCGATATTGACCAGCTTGTAGAAGGTGATAAATTCTATGTGCATGTACTGGATAAGGTGCTTGCATATGAAGTGGATCAGATTCTGCCGATGGTAGAAAAGGATGATACGGATACTTTGACAGAGGCAATGAAGAATGTCGAAGGGGAAGATTATGTAACACTTTTCACCTGCACCCCATATGGTGTAAACAGCCATAGACTGCTGGTGCGTGGTCACAGTGTCCCGTATAATGGAGAGGATGATGAGAAGGCAATAGCCAATGAATCTATGCTTCAGACGGTGAAAGATTATTATATGTTATATGCAATACTGGCAGTTGCAACAGCAATTCTGATTACAGTTTTGATAAAGATTATTCGAGATAGAAAAGTTTCAAGAGGTTCTAAGGAGGGTGGAAAATGAAAAAGTTAAAAATAAAGAAAGGGTATATTGCGGGATTACTGACGTTGTTTTTGGCAGCAGCAGGATTACATGTGGCATCTGCATATGCCACCAATGTAATAGATCCGGCAGAACCTTGTACTTTGACTTTATCTGTGCCGAAGGGCGAAGAATATACGGAAGAACTGAATGGGATGGAACTGCATGCTAAAATATATCAGGTAGCGACTGTGGATGCAGCAAGAGAGTACAGCGAAACATCAGAATTTAAATCCCTCTCTTTAAAAGATGCGGTAAATGGAGATGTTACATGGGAAGAGATGACAGCGAAGGCAGCGGAGCTCGCTTCGGATAAAACCCCGGATACAGAATGCACGATTACGGATGGAACAGGAGAGAAAGAACTGAATTCTGGGATATATCTTGTTGTGGTTGAAACTGCATCAACCGGTTTTTATGAGTATAATTTTAATCCAGGTCTGATTGCGTTGCCGGATAATCAGGCATTTCATTCTGCAGGCGCAGAAAACAAATGGATTTATGAGGTTACAGAAAATCTAAAACCGGAACGTTCTCCACGGTATGGAAGTCTTCTTATACAGAAAAATCTTGATAACTATAATGAGACAATGAAAGAGGTAACCTTTGTATTTTCGATAGAAGCAGTAGATGAAAATGGTAATACGGTATACAGTAATGTAGTATCGACCACACATTCATCGGCAGGAACGAAAGCGGCAATTGCAGATCATATTCCGGCAGGTGCAAAAGTTACTGTGACAGAGGTATATAGTGGGGCTGGTTATAGACTGGTAAGTGAGCCACAGCAGACAGCAGAAATCAGTGCGGATGAAATCGTAACAGTGGAGTTTGATAATACATATGACCACGGATTGAATCCGGGCTACGGAGTGACCAATCATTTCGATTATGATGAAGATGAGGGATGGCAGTGGACACAATTACCGGATAATAGTGTAAAGGAAGAATAAAGGAGGCTGGAATATAAGATGATGAAGAAAAAAACAAAAGTGTTCTGGCTGACTGCAGCAGCATTGGTATTCCTTGCAGGGGCAGCAGTGCCACCGGCAATGGCGTATTTTACAACTTATGTGGAAGCGGAAGGAGGATATCCGATTACACTTGGTAATGAAACTACAATAGAAGAAAAAGTTGAAAATATGGAGAAGCATATCGTACTTACAAATACAGGAGAAAGTGATTGCTTTGTCAGAGTAAAGGTATTCGCAGGAAGTCAGATTACATTAACTATGTCCGGCTCGTCATGGAATCAGGGCGAAGATGGCTATTGGTATTATAGTGATATTGTTCCGGTAAGTGGCAATACAGAAGAACTTTTAGCCCAAATAGCAATACCGGAGGAATATAAAGAGAGTTTTAATGTAGTGGTCGTTCAGGAGTGTACACCGGTTCTCTATGAAGAGGATGGAACACCATATGCAGACTGGAACCGGATTGCAGATACCAGGACAGATATAGGAACTGCAGATGCAAGGGAGGCTGGTGAAGAATGAGCCGATTGAAAAAAGTAATGAAGGGAAGAAAAGGAACCTTTTTATTATTGGGTGCAGCAGTACTTCTTCTGGCAGGAAGTGCGGTTGGAAGTGCGAGAGCAGCACTTACTTACTATAGTGAGAATTATACCGCACAGATGGAAATGTATGATATCGGAGTGACTCTGGTGGAAGAATCTGCCAAGGGTTCTAAGGATATCAGCAGCCGTGATTATGCAGGAAGTGATGATGCCTGGAAGCAAAATCAGGGAGCACTTCTTACAGATATGCTGGATGAGACCGATGGAAAGCTGGTAGCCGGAAGAAATTATAAGGAAGCACTTTCCGTAAAAAACAGTGGCAATATTGATGAATATGTCCGTGTGAGAATTTATAAGAGCTGGAAGAATGAGGATGGAAGCAAGGAAACAACACTTGCTCCGAGTTTGATTGAATTAAACCTGACCCAGAATGGCTGGATTGTGGATGAAAATGCATCTACGGAGGAGAGAACTGTTCTTTACTGGCCATCGGTATTGAAGGTGGGTGAGAGTACACCGGAATTTTCTGATACTTTAAAGATTGATAATTCCATTACGTCAAAGGTAACGGAGCATACAACGGAGGAAAATGGACTTAAGACCACTACTACAACATTTAATTATAATGGGGTTTCCTTTCATGTAGAGGCAGA
This sequence comes from Roseburia sp. OM03-7AC, assembly GCF_003462625.1. Taxonomy (NCBI): domain Bacteria; kingdom Bacillati; phylum Bacillota; class Clostridia; order Lachnospirales; family Lachnospiraceae; genus Roseburia; species Roseburia sp. OM03-7AC. Next base: position 953,612 of record NZ_QTZJ01000001.1, on the reverse strand, counting down.
AGTGGATGCCGTACAGACACACAATGCGCAGGATGCGATTAAGAGTGCCTGGGGAGTTGATGTTTCTGTTGATTCCAATGGAAATCTGACATTACTGCAGTAAGGAGGAAACTGAGATGAAGAGAAAATGGATTGGTATCATGGCAGCTCTGGCTCTGGTTGCAGCAGCCCCTGTTCAGGTACAGGCAGAAGAGTTTTCCGGCGGTGATGACTGGAACGTAACGTTTGATGGAGAAAAATTAAACAGCACATTTAAAAATGCAGATATTGATGATGCGATATATCAGCTTCAGCCGGGAGATACGGTAAATATCAGACTGGAGTTAAAGAATACCTATGATGGGGATACGCAGTGGTATATGACAAATCAGGTATTACAGAGCCTTGAGGATTCACAGAGTGTGGCTTCCGGAGGAGCGTATTCGTACATACTTTCTTTTACGGCTCCGGATGGAAGTAACCGTATTTTATACAGCAGTGAAAATGTAGGTGGAGATACGGTAGGAGAAAGTGGTGAAGGTCTTCACCAGGCAACCAATGCAATGAAAGATTATTTCTATCTGGATGAGCTTACGAAAGGTGAAAAAGCAGAGATTGCACTAACCGTAAAGCTGGAAGGTGAGACACAGGGAAATACCTATCAGGATACCCTGGCAAAATTGCAGATGAATTTTGCGGTAGAATTATTATCCAGTGGTTCAACACCATTGTCGAATCATGTCGTTATTAAAACGGGTGATAATAATCAGGTGCTTCTTTTTTCGGCACTTGCTCTGGCGGCAGGACTTGTTTTAGTCGTCCTTTTTGTTGTGAGAGTGAAGAGGACACGAAAAGAAGATGAGGCAGCTGAAAATCGGTTGGAAAAGGAGGAGTAAGGGATGAAGAATAAAATAAAAGAAAGAATGGAACGTATTCTTCACGGAAGTATTTTATTTACAACATTACTTACACTGGCATTTCCGGTACAGGCATGGGCAAAAGTTGGTGGAAATGAAACAGAATATACCTATACAGTAACGTTATGCTCTGGAAATCAGGGATATTTTTCAGATACGAATGGAATTACAGTAGACAATCATATAACAGGTTCTTCTTATCAGATTGAAAAGGAAAGCCAGGGAGAAAAAATAAAAATCAGTGGATTGAAATATGGTGACCGGGTTATGGTTCGGGCACAGTCCTGTATTCAGCTAAAGGAAGATGGAAAATATTATATTGGTGGAATCCGGGAGAGCGGAAGGGATAATAATACTGTTGGAAAATCTGCCTTTGTGGTAGAATCTGATCAGGAGTATGTAGCAGCATATGCAATTGCGGGAAATATGGTAGCATATACTGTGAATTATCAGGATGCCAATGGAAATGCACTTTCAGACAGTGAGACCTTCTATGGTGCAGTGGGTGACCAGCCCGTGGTGGCGTTTAAATATTTTGAAAATTATCGTCCGCAGGCATATAATCTGACGAAAACCTTAAGCAGCAATGAAGCGGAAAACATTTTTACGTTTGTATACACGACGGATACACAGAGTGCGGCAAACAGTGCAAATGCCGGAAATGATGCAAATGCGGCAAACAATGCAAATGCGGCAAACAATGCAAATGCAGCAAACAATGCAAATGCCGGAAACAATGCGAATGCGGCAAACAATGCGAATGCAGCAGATGATGCCAATGCGGATAATAATCAAGGGGCAGATGGAAATGTAAATATTCCGGATGAAGAGACTCCGCAGGAACTGGTAAATCTTGATGATGAGGAAACTCCGTTAGCAGATATGCAGCAAAAGGATGAGAAGACCAAAAGACCGGCAGGAAATATGCCATTGCTGATTGGTGTAGCATCAGCGGCAGTTGCAGGACTTGTGGCTCTTACTGTTTTTGCATTACGAAGAAAGAAAATGAATGTCAGAGCAGAGGCATTAACGAATGGGAAAAACAAAAAGAAAAAAGAGGACAATAGCCAGAATCTGTAGTATGATAGGAGTATCTCTTCTGATATTGGTGATTCTGATTTGCATACCATTGACATTACCAAGGCTTACAGGGTTTGATATTTATACAGTTGTAACCGGAAGCATGGAACCGGCGATTCCGGTAGGAAGTCTTATTTATGTCAGGGAAGAAGCACCGGCAGAACTTATGGAAGGTGAAGTTGTGGCATATCGGAGCGATACAGATGCGGGAATTATCATTACCCATCGTGTGGTGAAGAATCAGGTGGTGTCCGGTCAGCTGATTACCAAAGGAGATGCAAATGAAGCGGAGGATATTTCCCCGGTTTCCTATGCACAGGTAATTGGAAAAGTAACCCTGACCATTCCGGTATTAGGAGGGATATTTGCAGCTATGGTAACCTTTTACGGTAAAATTGTAATCGTCTCAGTTGTATTACTGGCGGCAATTTTATTATATATAGGTACAGATAGCAGGAATATACAGGAAAAGGAATAGGTGTGTTGTCATGCAGAGGCAGAAGAGCCGGCACAGTAAGAAATATTACCTGATAATATGGATGGCCGCAGGGATATTGCTGATGAGCGGTGCATTGGGAGGCTGTGGCGGAGAGAAGAATTCTCCGGAGCAAAGCAGCAATGAAACCGCAAAGGGAAATCGCGATGCGACAGCAGAAGTATTACATCCGGAGGCTTCCGGAGAAGTGACTTATGGGACAGATCAGATTGCTATTGATGCATCGCATGCATCCGATGGTTATGTGATGCTTAATTATACCGGAACCAATGAAAAAGTGAAATTCCAGATAGAGACACCGGAAGGGGAAGCATATACCTATCTGGTGACAAAGAATGGAACGTATATTGTATATCCGCTGACACAGGGAAGCGGTACTTACCAGTTGACCTTATATGAAGCTGCATCAGTAGAAGAAAATTTGTATGCAACAGCATTTACCCAGAGTATTGATGTTACCATTACGGATGAATTTGTCCCATTTCTGGCACCTAACTGCTATGTGGATTTTGATGAGAATTCCAAGGCGGTAAAGAAAGGGGAAGAACTGGCAGCAGGCTGCGGCAGTGACCTTGATGTAGTAACCAACATTTATCATTATGTAATTGAAAATATTACATATGATGAAGAAAAAGCAGAGAATGTTGCATATGGATATGTGCCGGATGTAGATGAAACACTTTCGTCCGGAAAAGGAATCTGTTTTGATTATGCAGCATTGATGGCAGCGATGCTTCGTTCGCAGAGAATTCCAACCAAACTTCAGGTAGGATATGCGGGTGAGGCTTATCATGCGTGGATCAGCTGTTATGTGGATGAGATAGGCTGGGTAGATAATATAATATCTTTTGATGGAAAGGACTGGTCTCTTATGGATCCGACCCTGGCAGCCAATAATGATGATGATACCGTAAAAGATTATATTGGCGATGGAAGCCGTTATATTATAAAGTACACATATTAAGAGAGGAAGAAAAGTATGGGAAAAAGTAAAAAACAGCAAAAGCTGTCAAATCTTGAATGTGCATCTTTTTGCAGCCAGATGACAATGGTTCTGCATGCAGGCTTTCCGGCAGTTGAGGGGGTGTCATTATTACTGGAAGATGCAAAGGATGTGCAGGAAAAGGCAATACTTCAGGTAATGTATGATGAAATGATAAATACAGGACTGTTATATCCGGCACTGGAAAAGACCGGTGTATTTCCGGATTATCTTCTTCAGATGGTTAAGATAGGAGAAGAAACAGGTACACTGGATGATGTTATGAATGGGCTGACTCACCATTACGAGCGTGAGGATGAGATAGAGAAGAGTATTAAAAGTGCACTTACATATCCTTTGATTATGGTTGCTATGATGATAGCTGTAATTGTGATACTTTTGACAAAAGTAATGCCGGTATTTGAACAGGTATTTCACCAGTTAGGCAGACAGATGACCGGATTTTCCGGTGGTATGCTGGCATTGGGAAAAACAATTTCGAATTATGCAATTGTATTCATTGCAATAGCGGCGGTAATCGTTGGAGTATTTGTTTATTTTGTAAAGAGCAGCAGAGGACGAAGAGCGTTTGCTGGTTTTAGCAGAAAAATGCACTTGTTTCATGGCTTATACGATAAAATCGCAGCATGCCGTTTCGCAGACAGCCTGTATCTGACTTTAAAGAGTGGACAAAATCCGCAAAAGGGACTGGAATTTGCAGACGAATTGATTGCAGATAAGAATTTTTCGAAGAAGATTAAGAAATGCAGCCAGAAAATGGAAGAGGGCGAGGATTTTGCAGCAGCAGTAGGCGGTGCCGGAATATTTGAGGGCTTGTATGAGAGGATGCTGGTGATTTCCGGGAAAACCGGAGAGACTGATGAAACATTAGAGACGATAGCAAGACAGTATGAAAGAGAAATTGATCAGAGAATGTCTTCTTATATTGCAATATTAGAACCGACACTTGTAATTATTTTGTCTGTTATTGTCGGAATGATACTGTTATCCGTGATTCTTCCGTTGATGGGAATTATGGCAGGACTGTAAGAAGGAGATGCATATGGAAGGATTTCGTCGAAAGAGGCTTTTTTTTCATGAAAAAAGGCATTCTGTCTGGGCAAAGATATTATTTACGGTGGCCATTTCCTGTTGTATTATTTTATTGACCTGCCATGGATTGAACCGATTGATGGCGGATAGTAAAGAGGAGGAAAAACGTTCTTTAGAAGAGGCTCTGCAGAGGGAAATCGTGCAGTGTTATGTGCTGGAAGGACATTACCCGGACAGTCTTTCGTATCTGGAAGAACAGTATGGTTTTTCCTATGATAAGGAGCAGTTTTTTGTGGACTACCAGCTGCTTGGAGCAAACATTATGCCGGATGTGACAGTAATTGAGCGCAAGAATTAGAGTGAAGAGGGATGAATATGGCAGAGAGTACCGCCAGAAAACATACAATTGATATATTATTTCCATGGGCATTGTTTGGGCTGCTGGCAATCTGCGGACTTCTGGTGCTTATCCTGGCAGCAGATATTTATCAGGATACGACGACTATGGCAGATGAAAATTATGAAAGCAGAACAGTATTGTCTTATCTTACGGAGAAGATTCATCAGAATGATAATGGGACAGTTACTATTGGTTCGGTGGATGGAACAGACAGTCTTATCATCCGTCAGGATTATGATGGAGAAGAATATTGCACCTATATTTTTGAAGAGGAAGGCATGTTGAAAGAGCTTTTTGTCCGGTCCGGAACTGCTGTAAGTACAGCGGATGGAAAGGCAGTCATTCCGGTTGAAGATTTTAAAATGGAAGCTTTGGAAAATGGATTATTGCATTTTTCCTGTACGTCGGAAGATGGGAGAAAAATGGATACTGTGGTGGCTGTTGTCGGCAGAAGGCAGGAATAGAGGAAGGCATATGATAGAAGGGCAGGCAAGACGTTCCGGGGTATTTTTACTGGAACTTATGATATCGATTTTATTTTTCTGTATTGCTGCAGCGGTGGGATTGCAGCTATTTGTAAAATCCCATTGCATCAGTGAAGATGCAGGAAATATGAATATGGCAGTACATAAGGCTGCAGCGGCAGCAGAAGTATTCCGCTCCGGAACAGATATGGAAGATTATCTGAAGGAAGAGTATTCTTATTATGAGAAAGAGGATAATACATTTTTTGTATCCTTTGCTGCTGACTGGGAGAACTGTAAGACGAAAGATGCGGAATATACCCTGTGGATTACACTGGGTGAAGCGAAGCAGCGGCTGGTCGGTCATTTTGCAGTAAAGCAGAAGGACGGGGAGAAAGATAAGATTATTTATGAAGTGGAACTAAAGAGGGCAATCAGTCAGAGGGAGGCGGCAGAAGATGAGTAAGAGTGCATTATACGAAGAAAAACGCAGACCGCGTATAGCCAGTCCTTTTGGATACTCTTTTTTGTTAGTGGTAGTATTGATTCTGACTTTTTTATTATTCGCAGTGTTGTCATTATCTTCGTCCCTGCGGGATTATAAATACAGTAAACGGGCGGCAGATAAGATGAGTGCCTATTATGAAGCATGTAACAAGGCAAATGATGTCTTAGCAGAGATAGATGCTATTCTGGAAGAATCCGAAAATAAAGAAATGGCGTTGCAGGAAATTTCCGGATTGCCGGAGGTGAAGGATGCAGCTGATACCATAAGCTTTTGTGTGCCGGAGACAGACACACAGGAGTTACGTGTAAAGCTTTCTATTACGGAAGAGACGGATGGAGAGACAGGAGAAATGCTGGAATGGAGCATATTAGAATGGAAAGAAACTGCTACTGATGTAAGACAGGAGGAAACCAGACTTCCGTTGATGGAGCAGCAGAAATAAAGAGATTGGTGGGAAAATTATGGATGTAAAAGAAGTATTACGAAAAGCAGTAGAGGAACACGCATCAGATATATTTATTGTAGCCGGACTTCCGATATCATATCGTTCGAATAATGTAATTATAAAAGAAGAGGGAGAGCGGTTGATGCCTCCTGAGACAGAAAATTATTTAGAGCAGATATATGAACTGGCGGACCATCGTGATATTGACCGGTTATTAAAGCATGGGGATGATGATTTCTCCTTTGCGGTGCAGGGACTGTCAAGATTCCGTGTCAGTGCTTATAAGCAAAGAGGCGCATTATCAGCAGTGGTTCGTGTGATTACCTTTGATTTGCCAAAGCCGGAGGACATTGGAATTCCACAGAATATCATTGACCTTGGTCTGCAGCCAAAGGGAATGGTATTAGTAACAGGACCGGCAGGAAGTGGTAAGTCTACCACGTTAGCCTGCATGGTAGATGCACTGAACCGCCGGTGTGCCAAGCATATTATTACGTTAGAGGATCCGATTGAATATCTGCACAGCCATCAGCAGGGAATTATCAGCCAGCGTGAAATAAATGTAGATACTGAAAATTATGTAACGGCATTGCGTGCATCCCTGCGGCAGAGTCCGGATGTGATTCTTCTTGGAGAAATGCGTGATTACGAGACGATTGGTGTTGCCATGACAGCGGCAGAGACAGGACATCTTATTATATCCACCTTACATACCATAGGAGCGGCTAATACCATTGACCGTATCATTGATGTGTTCCCGGCAAATCAGCAGCGGCAGATTGCAGTACAGCTTTCCATGGTGCTGCAGGCGATTGTTTCCCAGCAGCTTGTACCGGATGTGAATGGCAATGTAATCCCGGCATTTGAAATTATGACTGTGACACCGGCAATCCGCAATATGATTCGTGAGAATAAAGTGCCACAGATTGACGGCATTGTATATTCCTCGAACCGGGAAGATATGATATCCATGGACAGCAGTCTTTTGAAATTGTATCAGGAAGGAAAGATTACAAAAGAGACAGCACTGGTTTATGCATCCAATCCGGAAATGTTACAGAAACGCTTATAAAAATAGCTTGACGAGGCATAGAGAACATGATACAATACAACAGTTGTGAATAGGCGATGGTCCTCTGTTGCAAATGAATGCATTAAGAACATCAAAATATACAGGAGGTCACAAAATGAACGCAAGTGAAATTATTAAGAACATTGAAGCAGAGCAGTTAAAGGCAGATGCACCAGAGTTTCGTGTAGGAGATACCGTTAAGGTTTATGCGAAAATTAAAGAAGGAAACCGTGAAAGAATTCAGGTTTTCGAAGGTGTTGTATTAAAGAAACAGGGCGGAAGCAACCGTGAGACATTTACCGTTCGTAAATTCTCTAATGGTGTTGGCGTAGAGAAGACCTGGCCATTACATTCTCCTAACGTAGAGAAGGTTGAAGTAGTAAGAGCTGGTAAAGTAAGAAGAGCTAAGCTGAATTACTTAAGAGGTCGTATCGGTAAGAAAGCAAAAGTAAAAGAGTTAGTAAAATAAGAATCTGTCAGAGGGACGTGCCAATGTGTATCGTCCCTCTTGTTGTATTTACGCGAGTAGCGAGAGAAATCGCATGCTTGCATGCAGATTTGGCGAGCACCGCGATAACTCGAGAAACTCGCAAAGCGTGTTTCTTGTAGTTACCACGTATTCGTAAGAAGCTGCCGGTGGCAGTTTCTGCAGATAGATCGAATGATATTCAGGTAAGAAGGAGAACATAAGATTATGCGTAGAGGAAGCGTTCGTGGTCTGAATTTTGGCAGACGCAGAAAGAAAATAAATGTACCACTGCTGAAGGAAATCGGCACCTGGGTCATTGAGATTGCAATTGTCCTGGTGATTTCATTTGTATTTGTATATTTTATCGGACTTCGGACCACTGTGGTAGGACAGTCCATGAACCCTACGATAGAGAACGGAGAAGAGATTCTGGTTAATCGTTTTGTTTATAAACTGAAGAAACCAAAAGCAAATGATGTTATTGTATTTCTTCCAAATGGAAATGAAAAGTCGCATTATTATGTAAAACGTGTCATTGGGGTGCCGGGAGATAAGATACAGATAAAGAATGGAGCAGTCTATGTAAATGGAGAGCTGTTTGATGAAAAAGTAGATACAGCTGCCATTGAAGATGCAGGACTGGCATCCGAAGAGATTACGGTAGGGGAAGATGAGTATTTTGTATTGGGAGATAACCGCAACAGTAGTGAGGACAGCCGTTATGCCAATATTGGAAATATAAAACGGGAATATATTGTAGGAAAAGCATGGTTCCGGATTTCTCCGCTCCGGAAAATCGGTTTTATCAAATAGAAGAACAGTAAGGGAAGAGAGGAAAATAAGATGCAGTTTCAATGGTATCCGGGACATATGACGAAAGCAAAACGTCAGATGCAGGAAGATATAAAACTGGTAGATTTAGTAATAGAGCTGGTGGATGCAAGAATTCCGGTGAGCAGCAGAAATCCGGATATAGATACCCTGGGAAAAGGAAAAGCCCGTCTGATTTTGTTGAACAAATCTGACCTTGCAGATGAAAGAAAAAATGAAGGCTGGACAGAGTTTTTTAAGAAAAAGGGCTATTATGTAGTACGCATGGATGCCAGAAATAAAGGAAGCATGAAGCAGGTGTCTGCAATTATAGCAGAAGCCTGCAAGGAAAAGACGGAGCGTGATTTACGAAGAGGAATCAAGAACCGTCCGGTGCGGGCTATGGTAGTGGGAATCCCGAATGTGGGAAAATCCACCTTTATCAATACTTTTGCAGGAAAAGCCTGCGCCAAGACCGGAAATAAGCCGGGTGTAACCAAGGGCAAGCAGTGGATTCGCCTGAATAAGAATGTAGAACTTTTGGATACACCGGGTATTTTATGGCCAAAGTTTGAAGACCAGAGCGTTGGGTTAAGACTGGCACTGATAGGTTCTATCAAAGATGATATTTTAAATATTGATGAACTTTCACTGGAACTGATTCAGATTCTGCGGGAAGAGTATCCGGGTGTATTAAAGGAAAGATATGGAATGGAAGAAGAGGGAACACCGGCAGAGATGTTGGAGAAAATTGCCTTAAACCGTGGCTGTATCAAAAAAGGAAATGAAGTAGATTATGCCAAAGCCGCTGCACTGGTGCTGGATGAATTCCGTACTGGAAAGCTCGGTAAAATTTCACTTGAAAAACCGGAAGTGGAAGCATAAGATAAAAATAAGAATAGGAATCAAAAAGAGTTGGAGCAAGACGGAGATATGAAGGAAGAAGAACACGGCAAAAGAGGAAAGGCGGTAAGGGAAAGTGTCAGTTTCATACTATATCTCATTGTGATTGTGGTACTGACATTTTTGATGATACGTTATGTTGGACAGCGGACCAGAGTGGATGGTTCGTCCATGGAAAATACCCTTACCAATGGAGATAATCTGATTGTAGATAAGATATCCTATCGGTTTCATGAACCGGAACGTTTTGATATTATTGTATTTCCGTATCAGTATAAGGAAGACACTTATTTTATCAAACGGATTATCGGAATGCCGGGAGAAACGGTACAGATTACCGATAAGGGAGAGATATTGATTAACGGAGAAGAACTGGTAGAATCTTATGGAAGAGAGGTTATTAAAGACCCGGGACTTGCATCAGACCCGATTACATTAGGTGAGGATGAATATTTTGTGATGGGAGATAACCGCAATTACAGCAAGGACAGCAGGTTCCCGGATGTTGGAAATATCAAGCGGGCGGATATCATAGGAAAAGCATGGCTTAGAATCTATCCATTTGATAAAATTGGATTTATCCGGCATCAGTAATAAAAACGAAAGAGCAGTCAGAGGATAAAGTGATTATGGCAGAAGAGAAGAAAATCGGAGCAATCAAAGAAGAGTTACAGGCAGCAGAAGACAGTATGCTGCCTGATTTTATAGCAAGATATGAAAAAGATGAACGAAGCGGCGTAAAGAGCCTTGTGGAAAAAGCACGAAAGCGGATACAGAAGCTTGAGACAGAGTATGCCCGGATTGAAAATCTGAAAAAGTATGAAAAAGAATATGCGGATGCCGGTTATATCTGCGGTATAGATGAAGTGGGAAGAGGTCCGCTGGCGGGGCCGGTTGTGGCAGGAGCTGTGATTCTGCCAAAGGATTGTGACATTTTATATATCAATGATTCCAAGAAACTCAGTGCATCCATGCGTGAAAAACTCTATGATGAAATTATGGAGAAGGCAGTGGCAACAGGAATTGGAATGGCAGGTCCGGGGCGGATTGATGAAATTAATATTTTGCAGGCTACTTATGAAGCTATGCGGCAGGCTATAACGAATTTGAAAGTAAAACCCGATATATTATTAAATGATGCGGTGACAATACCGGGAGTAGATATCCGTCAGGTTCCGATTATCAAAGGAGATGCAAAGAGCATTTCCATTGGAGCAGCCAGTATCATTGCAAAGGTAACAAGGGATCGCATGATGGAAGAATATGCGAAAATTATGCCGGAATATGGATTTGCGGATAACAAGGGTTATGGCTCCGCAGCCCATATTGCAGCAATCAAAGAATATGGACCAACACCAATTCACCGGAGAACCTTTATTAAGAATTTTTACAGTGAATAATTCCAAAGAAATTGGCAATGCAGAGTGGAGTGATTGATATGCAGATTTCAGACATGTTAGCACAATACAACAGAAGTTCGGCTACCGGAGCTACAGCAACAGCCCCGCAGCAAGGGGTTCAGCAGCTGGTATCAGCCGTACGGGAAATGACGGTAGGAAATGTATTTGAAGGAACCGTAAATGATATCAAAAACGGAACGGTTACGCTTGGACTGGCAAATGGTCAGACTGTTCAGGCGAGAATAGCAGCAGGCGTACAGTTAGCCGTTGGTCAGGCGATGTTTTTCCAGGTGAAATCCAATGATGGAACTACCGTTGAAATTCGACCTTATACCAATGGAAATCTCAATAATCCGACGTTGTTAAAGGCACTGGATGCAGCAGGCATTCCGGCAGAACCAAGAATGATAGATATGGTCAATTCCATGATGGAAGAGCAGATGTCCATTGGCAGGGAAAGCCTGATGGATATGGCACGCAGTATTTCTGCATATCCGGATGCGGATATTAAGTCACTGGTATTGATGCATAAGCTTGACATTCCGATGTCAGAAGAATTTATCCGGCAGTTTGAAAATTATAAATCTGATCAGGCGGCAATCACTTCACAGTTTGATGATGTCTTGGAAAGCATCGGAAAATTATATCAGAACGAAAACCTTTCCGAGACAGAGGCATTGGAACTGGGAAGCCGAATCTATCAGGTGTTGAAGCAGGATGGTTCTTTGGATATGTCTGTAATTGTAAAAGAGGGAGTACAGAAAGGAAGCTGGAGTCCGGTGGAACTTCAGGAAGGAGCCATACTGGAAGGAGCGTCAGAATTTGCTGCCACAGAAATCACAGGAACGGAATTAGCAGAAACTGAAACGATAGCAGGATCCATAGAAGAAACATTAGATGGCGTGCAGTATTATGCCAGGGGCAGTGTCGGCGCATTGTTTACAGAGGGGCAGATGAAGGATTTTTCAAATCTTCTGAAAGAATTTCCACAGCTTGCAGGCAGTAAATTATTTACCGCAGAGGGGACTTTAAACGGAAATCTTTCTACAGGTGCATTTCTAAAAGAACTGCATCAGGCACTGGATGAGATAATGGGTTTAACCGGAGGTTCTGCAAAGAAACTGTTTTCCAGTAAAGAGTATCAGAAAGTGCTGGAATATGAGGTAAAACAGCAGTGGACACTAAAGCCGGAAGAAATCAAAGGGGATGCTGTTAAGCATCTTTATGAGAAGATGGAAAATCAGATGCAGAAGATGCAGGAGCTGGTGCAGGAATCCGGCCAGAGCAATACTTCTCTTGCAAAAGCAGTAAATAATCTCCAGGGGAATATTGAATTTATGAATCAGATTAATAATGCCTATCATTATGTGCAGATTCCCCTTCGGATGTCAAATCAGAATGCTCACGGAGATTTATTTGTCTATACTAATAAGAGTGGTGTGGACAGACCGGATGGCGAACTGAGTGCTTTTTTGCATCTTGATATGGATAACCTTGGTGCAACGGATGTGTCTGTGCGGATGAAGGATAGAAAGGTGCATACGAATTTTTATCTGGAGGATGAGAAATCCTATGATTTAATCGAAGAACATATGGCTGAGCTGATGCAGCGGCTGCAGGAGAAAGGATATTCCTGTACGGTACAGGTGGAGAACCAGTCCGGAAAGAAAAATCTGGTTGAAGATTTTATGCAGCAGGAGCATCCGTCAGCCGGAATCCTGCATCGGTATTCCTTTGATATGAGGGCGTAATTTATGAAAAATGGAATCTGGCATCCGGCAGACTTTGATGGGAAAAATGCCGGAGAAGAGAAAACAAAAGAAAAAGAGAAAACAAAAGAAAAAACAGCAGTTGCCATCGCATATGAGCCGGGAGAGAGGGCACCGAAGATACTGGCAACCGGAAAGGGGTATCTTGCGGATAAAATTATTGAGAAAGCCAAAGAGGAAGACGTTCCGCTGTATCAGGATAATCAGCTGGCAAATACCTTATCCAGGCTTGAAATTGGAGATATGATTCCGCCGGAATTATATGAAGTAGTGGCAGAGATACTTGTCTTTGTCGATGATATGGATAAGCTGCGCAGTAAATTGGAATAAAAATAGCTGTAACGGCAAACGGGATAGTGGAAATCCAAATAGTAGGAATAACAGAAAGGGGAGCAGGGATGGAAAATAAACGCAGCATGGGCAGTGAGTATGAAAAAAAGGCGGCAGAGTATTTAAAGGCATCCGGCTGCAGCATCTGTGAGATGAATTACCGCTGCAGGTTCGGAGAAATTGATATGATTGCAAGAGATGGAAAATATCTTGTTTTTGCAGAAGTAAAATACCGCAGTGATATCGGAAAGGGACTTCCACAGGAAGCGGTAGATTACCGCAAACAAAGGAAAATATCAAGAGTGGCAGATTATTACCTGATGTGTAAACATATGATGGGACTGCCCTGCAGGTTTGATGTGATTGCAATATTAGGAGAGGACATACAGTGGCTGAAGGATGCTTTCCCCTATATAGAGCCTTATTAGTGACAGATGAGACTTGATACAGGAAAAAGAATGCTGGAGAATTGAACCAGTTACAGCATGGAGTTGGAACTGGAAAAATAAGAACAGGAAAAGAAAAATGACAGAATTTCAGATAAAAGAGGATGGACGAACCATGATACCGTCCGTATTTTCCCATGCGGGGAAAAAAGAATTAGTGTTACTGCAGTATCCACAGTTGCAGGCACTTGATATGGTAAAACACTGCTTTACCACAAGAATGGGTGGAGTAAGTAAGAATGAATTTTCTTCGCTGGATTTAAGCTTTAACCGTGGAGATGACATAGAGGCAGTAAAGGAAAATTTCCGCAGGGTAGCTGAGGCAATGGAAGTTCCGGCAGGGCAGATTGTCTGCTCTGACCAGACCCATACCACCAATGTAAGAAAAGTAACAGCAGAGGATGCAGGAAGCGGACTGACAAAGGAACGACCGTATCATGATGTGGATGGATTGATTACCGATGTGCCGGGGCTGATGCTTGCAACCTTTTATGCAGACTGTGTGCCGCTTTACTTTGTGGATACAAAGCATAGGGCAATCGGACTGAGCCATTCCGGCTGGAGGGGCACGGTTAACAGAATGGGAAGAGCCACGCTGAAAGCAATGGCAGAAGCATATGGAACAGTACCGGAGGATGTATGGTGTGCGATAGGCCCATCTATCTGCCAGGACTGTTATGAAGTAAGTGAAGATGTGGCACTGGAATTTGAGCAGGAGTTTTCCGGTCATGGCAGTGAAATTATGTACCGGAAAGAAAATGGAAAGTATCAGTTAAATCTCTGGAAAGCCAATGAAAGAGTGCTTTTAGATGCGGGAATCCTGCCGGAAAAACTAATCTTGCCGAATGTGTGTACCTGTTGTAACAGTGAACTGTTGTTTTCGCACAGAGCAAGCCATGGAAGAAGAGGAAATCTTGGGGCATTTTTGTGCATTAAATAGAAAAATGTCAAAAAATGAAAAATTTTTTTGTTCACAAAGCAAACATGTGATATAATTAGGATAAATAATTTAGGAGGGCAGAAATATGCAGTTGAATGAGATATTTAATGCAGAAGATATAGAGGTACTTTTTGCACAATGGGAAAACGTAACAGGAGTAAAACCATTACTTCTGGATTCTGATGGAAGTGTAGCAATCGGGGAAGGTGAAGCATCTGAATACAGAGATGTGATCAAAGCCGGAATTGAAATTGCTGGATATCTTTCTTATGCGAAGAAGGAAGACGCAGAGGATGAAAACGAAGCTAAATCTAAGATAGCAGCTCTGACTATCGTTCTGACACAGCTTGCAGCATCTGAAGAGAAGAGAATGGATGAAGAGAAGAAGAATTCTGATATTCATGAGAATGTACAGAAGACCTCAGAATACATCCAGAAGATTAATGATATTACCAAACAGCTGGACAAGATTGAAAAGAACCAGAAGATTCTTGCATTAAACGCTTCTATTGAGGCTGCTCGTGCAGGAGAGGCTGGAAAAGGATTCGCAATTGTTGCAACCAATGTATCTGCACTGGCAACAGACTTTGGTAATAACAACCGCGAAATCAAAGATGAATTACAGAAGTTAAATGAAGTAATTGCAGCAATTGAAAAATGTGAATAATATTTCCTGATGAAAGGAAGATAGAATCGTGTAAAAAGACGGAATCAGTGCAAACTGGTTTCGCTTTTTTGCTTTACAGGAAAATTGCTTTCCTGTAAAGTAAAAAACGCTCCGCGAGCAGCATTAAGGAATTATTAATAAAATCATACAGATATTTTTCTTGTGTCTCATCTGCTGGAATGTTATAGTGTGCGTATCAATTGAAGTAATACGGATAATACACCTACGATATTCCAAAAGGAGGAAGCGAAGTGATACAGCTTAATTACAGGGATGCAAAGCCTATTTACGAACAGATTAAAGATGGAATGCGTCATCTTGTGATTTCCAATGCATTGACAGCGGATGAAAAACTGCCATCTGTGCGTGAACTGGCAGCAACACTGGCAATTAATCCGAATACCATCCAGCGGGCATACCGGGATCTGGAGAAAGAAGGATATGTCTATACCATTTCCGGGAAAGGCACATTTGTGGCTGCCCAGAAGCATGTAAAGGATGCAAGAACTGTGGAATTAAAAGGACATTTTGATGAAATCGTATCAGAATTACTGTATCTGGCAGTAGAGCCGGAGCAGTTAAAACATCGGATAACGGAACTGGAAGGAGGAGAATATATTCATGATACGGGTAAATAATGTAGTGAAGACATTTGGAGATTTCCGGGCGTTAGACGGTGTAAACCTGCATGTAAAGGATGGAGCAATTTATGGACTGGTAGGACCAAACGGAGCCGGGAAATCTACGATAATAAGACATATTACCGGAATCTATAAGCCGGATGCCGGCGAAATAGAAATAGCCGGGATGCCGGTGTATGAGAATCCTCAGGCAAAGGCCAGATTTGCATATATTCCGGATGATCTTTTCTATTTCCAGCAGGCAGATGTCATGGAAATGAAACGCTTTTATAAGGGAATCTATAAAACTTTTGATGAAGATTTGTTTTTCCGGATCCGGGATGCGTTTTCGAATATTGATCCGAAGATGTCTATCCGGAGAATGTCGAAAGGCATGCAGAAGCAGGCGGCTTTCTGGCTGGCAATCAGCTGCAGACCGGAGCTTATGATTTTAGATGAGCCGGTAGATGGACTAGACCCGGTAATGAGAAGGCAGATCTGGAGCATTATCATGTCTGATGTGGCAGAACATGGAACTACGGTGCTGGTATCTTCCCACAACTTAAGAGAGCTGGAGGATGTCTGTGACCATGTGGGCATTATGCATCATGGAAAAGTAATGCTGGAACGTTCCTTAAGCGAACTACAGGGAAGTGTCTGTAAGATTCAGGTGGCATATCAGGAAAGAATGCCGAAGCTTCCGGCTGATTTTGAAGTGTTACATATGTCCAGTACAGGAAGGGTATATACCATGATTGTAAAAGGCAATCCCAAAGAGGCAAAGCTGCGGTTAGAACAGACTTCGCCGATGCTGATTGATGTGCTGCCTCTGACATTGGAAGAAATTTTTATTTACGAATTAGGAGGTGCGGATTATGCGGTCAAAGACATCTTACTTTAATAAGACGGTATTTTGGAAAAATATTACGCATTTCTGGCCTGTCTGGCTGATTTATACGATATTGCTGCTATGTATGGTTCCTCTGCGGCTGTTAGTGAATTCCGGGATTTCTTATGAAGGTTATTCAGCACAGGAAATTAAAGAAATAAAAATGAATAATTTTATGCAGATTCTGTTTTCAGATGGAAGCGGTGCGCTTATTGCACTCCTTAGTCTGGCAATTGGAATTATTGTAGCAATGGCAGTATTTTATTATCTTTATAATAACAGACGCTCACATCTGTTTCATTCACTGCCATTGAAAAGAACAGAACTTTTTATCAGTAATTTCCTGTCAGGATTCTGCATGATTGTAGTTCCTGTACTATTGGCGTTTATTATTGGAACAGTATGCTGCATTATGCAGGGAATTACAAGTCTGCAGTATCTGCTGGCGTGGGCACTGATGTTGACGGGAGAGAGCTTTTTCTTCTACAGTATGGCAATTTTCGTTGGCATGTTTACCGGTCAGTTATTGGCAATGCCGGTATTCACGATTATTCTGAACGTATTATATATAGGATGCCGCTATGTGATTACATGTATGATTAGTACAATTGGCTATGGTATGGCGAATTCTTATGCTGACCGTATGAATAGTATTTTATCACCGGTGATATATCTTTCAAATAAGGTGGGAGTAGAGTATGACTATTTAGAGGACAGGATAGAATACCATATGTTTGGCCTTTCGGTTGTAGGGATCTATGTGCTGGTGGGTGTGGTGCTGATAGTAATATCCTGCATGCTTTATCAGAAACGTAAACTGGAAACCACGGGAGATGTGCTTACAATTCCGGCAACCCGCCCGGTGTTCCGCTGGGGAATGGCTTTTTGTGTGGCTTTTCTTACTGCAATTCTGCTGAGCGGACTGTTTGGCGTGCTGGTACATACATCACTGGGCAATTTCCTGATGGTTTTATTTACAACATTGATTGCAGGTTTTCTGGCATTTTTCATTGCGGAAATGATTTTGACGAAGAAGCTGCGTGTAGTGACCAAAAAGAGATTATTAGAATGCGGCGTCATGTTAGGAATTTCAGTCGTATTTCTTTTTTGCATCAAATGGAATGCTTTCGGACTGGAAAATAAAATCCCGGATAAGAAGGAAATTGTCGCAGCAAATATTAACTGCTATTTTGATATAGAAGAAAATTCAGAAAGCGGAATTGATGAAATTATGAGTATTCATCAGCAGATTATTGATTCAAAGAAGGAATTTCAGGCATATCAGGGCTCGTCTGATTTAGATAAGGCGTTGCAGTGGGTAGAGATTGATTATCAGCTTGCGGACGGAAGCGTTATGGTGAGAAGCTATGATGTACCGGCTGCTAAAAATTATTATGAAAATGCAGATTCGGTTGTTTCAAGAATTTATGCTATGTCTATGGATCCGGAGAATTATCTCAAGGGGAATCTGATGGTGAATTATGATGATCCGAATAATCATATTATTTCAATGGAGTTTGATAACTATGACCAGAATTTGGAATATGACAGCATTAATATAAATGATGAGCGGGCACAGGAAATATATGATGCTTATCTTAAGGACATCCGGGCAGGACATATTTATCTGAATACAGTAAATGATAACTACTATAAACATACGTATGTCAATGGACTGTATCTGCATGTCTATAACAGTCAGGGGATCCAGCTTACCAGGAGAGAACAACGGATGTGGGGAATGGAAAACAGTAAAGATTATTATTTCAATTTGAATTTGAATGATCGTTGTGTATACACGATTAACAAACTGCTGGAGTTACATATCATTGAGTCAGAGGATGAACTGATGACATTACAGGAAATGGAAGACAGAAGCATGAGCATGGAGCAGGAATAAGTGGAAGGGTGGAATAACTGTTGTTATTCTGCCCTTTTTATTGTAAACTAGAGAGGTATTATAATATAGAAAGATTGAGAAAATAATTTATGCATACAAAGAAACATGTCATCAGTGGAGTAAAACCGGACAGTATTGCCATGGAGCTTGAGCTTGAGCCGGGAGACGAACTGATTTCCATTAATGGCAAAGAAATAGAAGATGTATTTGACTACCAGTTCCTGACAGAGGACGAGTATCTTCTGGTGGTAGTAAGAAAGAATAATGGCGAAGAGTGGGAACTGGAAATTGAAAAAGATTATGATGAAGACCTTGGAATCGAATTTGAAAATGGGCTGATGGACGATTACAAATCCTGTTCCAATAAGTGTATGTTCTGTTTTATTGACCAGATGCCGCCGGGCATGCGAAAGACACTTTATTTTAAAGATGATGATTCCAGACTTTCCTTCTTACAGGGGAATTATGTAACGCTGACCAATATGAAGGATAAGGATATTGAACGTATCATATACTACAATCTTGGACCGATTAATGTGTCGGTGCATACCACGAATCCGAAGCTTCGCTGTACCATGTTGCACAACCGTTTCGCTGGAGAAGCCTTAAAGAAAATCAAACGCTTATCAGATGCCGGAATTGAAATGAATGGACAGGTTGTACTCTGCAAGGGCGTCAATGATGGCGAAGAGTTAGAGCGGACCATCCGTGATCTGACAGAATACATTCCAAATATGCAGAGCCTTTCTATTGTACCGGTCGGCCTGACAAAATACCGGGAGGGCTTATATCCTTTGGAAGCTTTTGAAAAAGAGGATGCAGGAAAAGTCTTAGAGCAGATTCACCGCTGGCAGGATTATTGCATGGAGCATTTCGGTACACACTTTGTGCATGGAGGAGACGAGTGGTATCTTCTGGCAGAGCAGCCTCTTCCGTCTGCAGAAAACTATGATGGGTATATCCAGCTGGAAAATGGTGTGGGAATGATTACACTGCTGCGGGATGAATTCCGGGAGGCACTTGCAGCAGAAAAAGGTGATGCCAATCTGAAAAGGACAGTTACGCTGGTAACCGGAAAGCTGGCAGGACCGATTTTGGAGGAACTGACAGGAGAAATGAAGGAGAAGTTTCCGAATGTAAAGATACGGGTCCGTGTGATCCGAAACGATTTCTTCGGAGAACGGATTACCGTTGCAGGACTTCTGACCGGACAGGATATTATCGCACAGCTTAAGGACGAAGATTTGGGAGATGAGATACTGCTGCCATGCAATGTATTGCGTATGGGAGAGGATGTTTTCTTAGATGACATCACATTGACGGAGCTGAAAAGAACTTTACAAGTACAGGCAGATATTGTAAAATCAAGCGGGCAGGATTTGCTGAATGCAGTCCTTGGAAGGAGACAGAATGAGTAAACCAGTAGTAGCTATTGTAGGCAGACCAAACGTAGGAAAATCAACACTTTTTAACGTGTTGGCAGGTGAAAGAATTTCTATCGTACAGGATACACCGGGGGTAACCCGTGACCGTATATATGCCGAAGTATCCTGGCTTGACTATAACTTTACCTTAATTGATACCGGCGGTATTGAGCCGGACAGCGGAGATATTATTTTATCCCAGATGCGGGAGCAGGCACAGATAGCCATTGATACCGCAGATGTCATTATTTTTATTACGGATGTAAGACAGGGGCTTGTAGATGCAGACCAGAAAGTAGCGGATATGCTGCGCCGTTCCAAGAAGCCGGTTATTCTTGCAGTAAATAAAGTAGATGATTTTAAGAAATATATGCCGGATGTTTATGAATTTTATAATCTTGGAATTGGTGACCCGGTTCCGGTATCTGCAGCATCCAGACTTGGAATCGGTGATTTGTTAGATGAAGTGGCAAAGCATTTTACCCAGGAAATGTTAGAAGAAGCAGAAGATGACAGACCGCGTATTGCCATTGTAGGTAAGCCGAACGTAGGTAAGTCATCACTGATTAACAAGCTGACCGGTGAAAACCGTGTGATTGTTTCTGATATTGCCGGAACTACAAGAGATGCCATTGATACCGATATAAAATATAATGGCAGAGAATATGTATTTATTGATACGGCAGGACTCCGGAGAAAGAATAAGATTAAAGAAGAATTAGAGCGTTACAGTATCATCCGGGCAGTAACAGCAGTGGAACGTGCAGATGTGGTCATTATTGTAATTGATGCTACAGAAGGCGTAACGGAGCAGGATGCCAAGATTGCTGGAATTGCCCATGAAAGAGGCAAAGGAATTATCATTGCAGTGAATAAATGGGATGCCATTGAAAAGGATGATAAGACCATTTACAAGCATACAGAGAAAATTCGTCAGATTTTAAGCTTCATGCCATATGCAGAGATTTTATTTATTTCAGCCAAGACCGGACAGCGTACCGGCAGGATTTTTGAGACCATTGATGTAGTGCTTGAAAATAACAGCATGCGTGTGGCAACCGGTGTATTAAATGAGATTATGGCAGAGGCAGTTGCCATGCAGCAGCCGCCGACCGATAAGGG
Source organism: Roseburia sp. OM03-7AC (assembly GCF_003462625.1). Lineage (NCBI taxonomy): Bacteria > Bacillati > Bacillota > Clostridia > Lachnospirales > Lachnospiraceae > Roseburia > Roseburia sp. OM03-7AC. The sequence continues at coordinate 932,527 of NZ_QTZJ01000001.1, read as the reverse complement.
AAAACGCTTAAAATTATATTATATTACACAGGCAGCGGTAAAACCGCCAACTTTTGTTATCTTTGTAAATGACAAGAACCTGATGCATTTTTCCTATACAAGATATCTGGAAAATAAGATTCGGGAAGCATTTGGCTTTAAGGGTACTTCCCTGAAATTCATTATAAGGGAAAGAAAGGAAGATTAATAAAATGTTATTCGGACGTGTAATATCAGTAGGAATCGGATATTTATGCGGTATGTTTTTATCCGGCTTCTTATATGGAAAGAAAGAAAATGTGGATTTACGTAAGGTGGGCAGTGGAAATGTAGGAACTACCAACACCATGCGTAACCTCGGCGTGAAGGCAGGCATTCTTACCTTGATTGGTGATGTGTGCAAAGTATTTATGGCAATGGTCATTGTATGGCTCATTTTCCGGAACCGTTATCCGGACAGTGTGAAGGTCTTAGAGCTTTATGCTGGTGTGGGCTGCATCTTAGGTCACGATTTCCCGGCTTATATGAAATTTAAAGGCGGAAAGGGAATTGCCTGTACCGGTGGTCTTCTGATTGGCTTCTGTCCGCTGGCAGTGCCAATAAGCCTTGGAATTTTTATTCTTGTGGTAGCAATCACACGGTATGTTTCCCTGGGTTCCATACTTGGTGTAATCAGTCTTGAAATACAGATTATCGTATTCGGACAGATGGGACTGCTTTCCGTACCGGAGCAGTATCTGACGGAGGTGTATATTGTATTCGGTTTTGTGGCGGGACTGGCAATCATTTTACATCATGCCAACATCGGAAGACTTCTTAAGGGAACCGAGAACAAATTCAGTTTTCATTCAAAGAAGCAGGAAGCATAGGAAAGGAAAAAACAAATGTCTGATATCAGTATCATTGGAGCCGGAAGCTGGGGAACTGCTTTATCGGTGGTATTACATAAAAACGGTCATAAGATTACAATCTGGTCTGCACTTGCACCGGAAATTGAAATGTTAAAGGAAAAGCATGAGCAGGCAGAAAAACTTCCGGGCGTTATTTTACCGGATGATATTATGTTCACAACAGATTTAAAAGAAGCAATCGGGGGAAAAGACATGCTCGTCTTAGCAGTGCCTTCTCCATTTACCAGAAGCACAGCAAAAGCAATGAGCCCGTTCGTAGCAGAGGGACAGCTTATTGTCAGCGTGGCAAAGGGAATTGAAGAGAATACGTTAATGACTTTATCTGAAATCATTATGGAAGAGATTCCACAATGTGAGGTGGCGGTTTTATGTGGACCAAGCCATGCGGAAGAAGTAGGAAAAGAAATTCCGACCAGCCTGGTAGCAGGAGCAAAGAAGCGTGCCACAGCAGAACTGGTTCAGAACACCTTTATGAGTGAAGTATTACGAGTTTATACCAGCCCGGATGTACTTGGCATGGAACTGGGCGCATCTTTAAAAAATGTCATTGCATTGGCAGCCGGAATGGCGGATGGGCTTGGCTATGGAGATAATACCAAAGCAGCACTCATTACCCGGGGAATATCCGAGATGGGAAGACTTGCTATTGCCATGGGAGCAAAATATGAGACCTTAAGCGGACTGACCGGAATGGGTGATTTAATCGTAACCTGTGCCAGCAAGCACAGTAGAAACCGTCGTGCCGGATATCTGATGGGACAGGGATATACCATGCAGCAGGCAATGGATGAAGTAAAGATGGTAGTTGAGGGTGTCTATTCTGCCAAAGCAGCAATTGCTTTAGCGAAGAAATATCATGTAGATATGCCGATTATTGAACAGGTCAATGAAGTATTGTTTGAAAATAAACCTGCGAAAGATGCAGTAAAAGAACTGATGCTCAGAGATAAAAAGGTAGAGCATGACGACCTGGAATGGCAGTAGGAGAAAAGGAGTTTTTAGCAGAATGGAAAAGATTCGTATCAAATATTTTACAGATAAAATCGAAAAGCTTACATATATCGATGGCAAATCCGACTGGATTGATCTTCGTGCATCCGAAGAAGTCGAAATGAAAGCAGGAGAATTTAAACTGATTCCTCTTGGTGTGGCAATGGAGCTGCCAAAGGGATATGAAGCACACATTATGCCAAGAAGTTCTACTTATAAGAATTTCGGAATTATTCAGGCAAACAGCTGCGGAATCGTAGACGGTTCCTACTGTGGAGACAATGATATGTGGAGACTGCCTGCAATTGCAATGCGTGATACCGTGATTCATGTTAATGACCGTATCGCACAGTTCCGTATTGTAGAGAATCAGCCGCAGATTCATTTTGAAGAAGTAGAAAGCCTGGGCAACCAGGACAGAGGTGGTTTCGGAAGTACCGGAATCCAGTAAATTATCAAACAGGGGGTAAATCAAATGGAAGAACGTATGGTCAAATTTTATTCAAAGGAAAACAACAATCTTGCATTACATGCAATACCGGGGCATTTTGCCACCAGTCATTCGCACATCAATTACTATATTGATGTAACCAGTATGAAAGCCCGCGTGAAAGAGGCAAAAGAAGCTGCAAAAGTGCTTTACCAGAAGACCGGTAATCCATCCTATGTAGATACCGTTGTATGTATGGACAGAACAGAAATGATTGGCGGATTTTTAGCAGAGCGTTTTGAACAGGGAGATTTTATGTCAACCAATCTGCATGAGACTATTTATGTTATTTCTCCGGAGATGAACAGCAGCGGTCAGATGATTTTCCGTGATAATACCAAAAATATGATTACCGGAAAACATATCGTGCTTTTGCTGGATACAACAACAACCGGTGAGACAATCAGAAGATGCTTAGAGTGCATCCGGTATTACGGTGGAATTATTGAAGATGTAGTAGCAATTTTCTCCACTGTTAAGGAAGTAGACGGTCACAGAGTAGAAAGTCTCTTTACCGAGAAAGATGTACCGGGCTATCAGGCGTATGAGCAGCATGACTGTCCGTATTGTGCAAAAGGCATGAAGTTAGAGGCCATGGTAAATGGTTACGGATACTCTAAATTATAAAGAAAAGATAAACATTTTCTAAAGTGAAAACCCATTTCTTTCGTCGGATTGTACAAGAAAGAGATGGGTTTTCGTCACTCTGACGAAGAGATAAAAAAATGCACAGAATATCAGTCAGAACATACAAAAAAAAGAAAAATCTTTGTGGAATCCTCGCATAGCCAAAGTGCGCAATATCCTGTATGATAAGGACAGTTAAAAACGAACAAAACATTAGGAGGTTAAACCAATGGCAAGTTTATCATTAAAAAACATTTGTAAAGTTTATCCAAACGGCTTTGAAGCTGTTAAGGATTTCAACCTTGAAGTAGAAGATAAGGAATTCATCATCTTCGTAGGACCATCTGGATGTGGTAAATCTACTACACTTCGTATGATTGCAGGTCTTGAGGAGATTTCTTCCGGAGAATTATACATCGACGGAAAACTCGTTAACGACGTAGAACCAAAAGACAGAGATATCGCAATGGTATTCCAGAACTACGCTCTGTATCCACATATGACCGTATTTGACAATATGGCATTCGGATTAAAATTAAGAAAAGTTCCGAAGGATGAAATCAAGAAGAAAGTTGAAGAAGCAGCTAAGATCCTTGACCTTGAGAAATTATTAGACCGTAAACCAAAGGCTCTTTCCGGTGGACAGAGACAGCGTGTTGCTATGGGTCGTGCAATCGTTCGTAATCCTAAAGTATTCCTTATGGACGAGCCGTTATCCAACCTGGATGCAAAATTAAGAGTACAGATGCGTTCTGAGATTTCTGCTCTGCATCATAGATTAGGTGCTACAATCATCTATGTAACACATGACCAGACAGAGGCTATGACATTAGGAACCAGAATCGTTGTATTAAAAGATGGTGTTATCATGCAGGTTGATTCTCCACAGAAATTATACAATGAGCCAGATAACTTATTTGTAGCTGGATTCATCGGATCCCCACAGATGAACTTCGTAGATGCTAAATGTAATATTGAAGGAGAGAAAGTTTCCCTTACATTTGACAATACAACTGTTGTATTACCACCAGCAAAAGCTAAGAAATTAATCGAAGGCAACTACAACGGAAAAACAGTTGTTATGGGTGTCAGACCAGAAGATATCGATGATTCCCAGATTACAATTGAAACCTTCAAAGACAGCATCATTGAGACAGATGTAACTGGATATGAGTTACTTGGTTCTGAAGTATTATTATACTTCGAAGCTGCAGGAACTCAGATGACAGCTAAGGTTGATTCCAGAACACCGGCTCGTTTAGGTGATCATATCAAACTTGCTATCGATCCTGAGAAGGTTCATGTATTCGACAAAGAGACTGAATTGACAATTACTAACTAATTCGGTACAATCGAACTGAATATAGTGCAATAACCCGGGTGCTATATGCATCCGGGTGTTTTACTTTACAGGAAAGTAATTTCCTGTAAAGTAAAACACGCTCCGCGAGGATGCGCACTGCGGCGTATAAGGTAGATGTCGCAAGCGACCGCCGCAGGCGCGAGAATGTGCCAAGGCACATTCTTTGTTCTCAGTAAAAGTTTTTTCTCACATTATATATAAGTAAGGAGTGCGCAGAATGCTTTCAAATCATAAGCTACAGACAACATTAGAAGAAATCAGTGATATATCCAAAATCGGACTTGCCCTTTATGACGAAAACGGGAAGCAGGTTGCAGCAACATTTCAGATTGAAACAGATATGCGTGCAGAGGTTGTGAATTTTGCAGCATCCATGGCAGAAAGCCAGATGTTGACGGGCTATCATTTCTTTAAAGTAATTGCAGAACAGGAAGTAGAATATATTCTTCTGGCACGTTCCACTAATGATGAAGCATATATGGTGGGAAGACTTGCAGTATGCCAGATTCGGAATCTGATTGCCTCTAACCGGGAACAGTCGGATAAGAACAACTTTATGCAGAATATCCTTCTTGGAAATATGCTGGTTGTAGATATGTATAATAAGGCAAAGAAGCTGCATATTGAGCAGGCAAAGCGTCTGGTTTATGTCATAGAAGTGGATGGCAGAAAAGATTCTGTTATTGTAGAAATGGTGAAGAATCTTTTTGCAGACCGCAACCGGGATTTTGTAACAGAGTTAGACGAGCAGAACATTATCCTGATTAAGGATGCAACAGATTTGAAAACAGAAGAGGATGCATTGAATCTGGCGAAAACAATTGTAGACAATCTGCATGCAGAAGCGATGGTGCGTGTCCGTGTGGGTTATGGCAATACGGTAAATACCCTGCAGGATATTGCGAAATCTTATCAGGAAGCCAAGATGGCACTGGAAGTAGGAAGAATCTTTAATGTAGAAGAGGAAACCATTTCCTACGGAAAGCTTGGCATCGGCAGACTGATTTACCAGCTTCCGATGAGCCTTTGCGAAATGTTTATCAAAGAGATTTTTGGTGAGCGGAATATTGATTTAGATGATGAAACGATGGTGACAATCCAGAAATTTTTTGAGAACAGCCTGAATATTTCAGAAACAGCAAGGCAGCTGTACATCCACCGGAATACGCTGGTATACCGTTTAGAACGTCTGGAAAAGATGATTGGACTTGATATCCGCAAATTCGAGGATGCCATGACTTTTAAGATTGCCATGATGGTCATTGCACATATGGATTACCAGAATTAGCGGCCTTGTTTTGCAGAACTATGAAAATTCAATTATGTAAATTATATGGGACAGTACCAATCGGTGCTGTCCTTTTTTCGAAAAAATTATCATGCGGAAATTGTGTAAAATGAATTGTAAAAATGAGCTTCAAGACAGAAATTAGTTAAAATGCACAAAAAAGAATTTCTTTTTTAGTTTATTTGCGGATAGCGAAAGTAAAAAAATTAGAATATAATTAATTATCGAAAAACTGCGAAAACGTATTCAGAGGGAAAACGTAATCGCAGGAAAGTATAAAATGAAACGATGAAAAGGAGAGGGAAAGATGAGAAAGTTAAAAGAACGCTTTCACAAGAAACATGGTATTGTAAGCAGAATCTTCAGTATGGTACTAGCACTTGCCATGATTGTGACCATGGTTCCGGCAATCGGAAATAGTATGCTTACCAAAGCAGCTTCAAATCCGATGAATGTAACTATTCACTTTATGGAACCAAGTAATTGGGGCTGGACACAGCCAGCGGTACAATTCTGGGGAAATAGCAAGGATTTGCTTTATGTGAGCAATGATGCGAACGGTGGAGAATCAAAAGAAATTCCAACATGGGGAGGAGCAAAAGCTTATTTCTTCAGTGAAGGAACAACAACAAATACAAATGGCGACAAAGATTATTATCTTACTGTCAAAACAGATGCAACAGGATTTCAGTTCTTAGATTTTCAGAATACTGGAAATACAAAGAATCCTGCAAATGATCCAAAGTTAACACAGTATACTGGGGATACACCTACTGATGTTTACTATATTACAAAAGATGGTGGAAAAAGCTTTGCATACTACCTTGACGCAGAAGGAAATACACCAGTTCCTGATTTACCAGAGACTGAGACAACCTTCCTCCTGGTAGGAACACTTCCTGGAACAGGTTGGGATGCAAGCGCAACACCAAACTTTGTGAAATCTGAAACAAACGAGAATGAATACAGCATTTCTATTAAGAATGTTCCGGCGAAAACTTATGAATATAAGATTTTGGAAGATGCTGCTTTAAATGGCTGGAACAAAGCATGGGCGCAGGGCGCAGGTGGAAGTAATATCCAGCTGGAAGTGAAGGCACCGGCAGACATTACCATGAAGCTGAACAAGACAGATGCTAATAAAAAGACAGATGTAACCATTAGTTATATTGAGGCATTGGATGTTGAAACACCAGCACAGGTAGAAAAAGGAGTAGATGTTGCACTTCCAGCAACAGGAACCTATTACGCAGGTGATGAACAGGGAAGCAAGACTGAAGGTGTAGATGTAACTTATACTGCTGTTTCAGAAGGCATCACAGTAAGTGGAGCAACACTTAAGGTTCCAACCTCATATAAAGGAACAGATGTAACTATTCGAGCATCATATAACGGAACAACAAAAGATATTACCATTCCGGTAGTAGATAAAGTTTATACTTATACTATTTACTATCATGATTTCATTGCAAGTCATATGGCAGCAGATGCAAGTTCTCTGTGGATTTGGGAGGATGACGGAGCTGATGGAGTTCTTTATAATTTTTCTGGAACAGAGCAGTTATCCGATGGAAATACATGGCTTAAAGCTACTGTAAAGCTTCCATATTATAAAAATATTCGTATTATTCCAAAGAACTATGGTGATACATGGTCTTGGCAGAATGATACAATTTCATATGACAACACTGCCAAAGATGAAAATGTAACTCTTTACATTACATCAAACAGCAAAAAAGCTTACACAAGCATTCCAGAGCTTGTAGCGCCAAGAGAGCGTTATGTAATGGTAGAATATGACAGACCAGCTGGTGACTATGATGGTTGGAATATCTTTACATGGAACAGTGGATTTGGAAGTGAAGTTACTATTAACCTTCAGGAAATGAACGGCAAGATGGTAGCCAAGATTCCAGTAAAAGATACTACAGCAGATATGATGTTATCTTTCTGTATGAGAAGAAGCACAGCAGATGATGCTTGGGCTGATAAAGATGGTGGAGACCATTATGTGAGTGTACCGGCAAATCAGAATGTTGTAAAAGCAAAATTCGTACAGGGTGAGGGAATCACTGAGGTTATTCCATCAAATGTTGGATGTGTATTGGATGGCGAGAACGGACAGATTCATTTTTATTACAGAGATGATGAGGTGCTTGCTGCCGATAACACACAGGAATCTATTGCAGATAAAGTAAGTGTTACAATAAATGGCGTAGAGCATGCAATGACTTATGATGCTGCAAATGAAAGATTTAGCTATGACTTAACTGACATCACAACAGGAGATTACTGTTACTACTACACAGTAGATGGTGTAGAGAAGCTTGACGCATATAATGCGGAGACAAAAGATTATGATGGAAAGACATGCAGCTATCGTTACTATAAGAAGTTTGATGCAGCTATTACAGCAGAATTATCTCAGTCCTCTATGGATTACAATGACAATAACGTATTGACAATAAAGACAAATCCTGCTGAAGGTGCAGATATGTCTGGATTTGAAGTGGCTACAGCAACAGTAGATTTAAGCGCACTTGGCTTAAGTAGCACTTATGCAATTGACCCAGAATTAATGGAAGCAACAATTTCATGTCTTGATACTACAACTACTGGAGATAAGACCCTTCCGGTAACTGTAAAGGATATATACGGAAATGTATATAGAACAAGCACAAATGTTACAGTAACAGAGAGAGACAAGAAGGATGGAGATTTCGACTGGGATGAGGCAGTAATTTACTTTGCCGTAACTGACCGTTTCTTCGATGGAGATACAAGCAACAATGATGCTTATGGAGTAGGAGACTACGATACAAGCGATAAGGGTGGTTCAAGCTATCATGGTGGAGATTTCGCAGGATTAACACAGAAGCTTGACTATCTCAAGGATTTAGGTGTAAATACCATCTGGATTACACCAATAGTAGAGAATATCACAGATGACCAGCCTGACGCAAAGACAGGTATGGATACGTATGGATATCATGGTTACTGGGCTAGTGACTTCACAAAGCTTAATAAACACCTTGGAACAGAGGAAGAGTTTGCAGCACTTATTGAAGCTGCCCACAGCCGTGGAATGAAGCTTATGGTTGATGTGGTATTGAACCATGCAGGCTATGGCACAGAGAATTACTTCAATAATATTCTCACAGGTGAGGATGGAAATGCAATAAAGATGCTTCGTGACAGCGACAATACTGTTTCAGGAGATGACAAGCAAGATGCACTTTCAGACCTTCCGGACTTCGTAACTGAGGATGCAGAAGTAAGAGACCAGTTGATTGAATGGCAGACCGACTGGATGGATAAATTTGACATTGACTATTATCGTGTAGACACTGTAAAGCATGTTGATTCTACTACATGGTCAGCTTTCAAGAATTCTCTTACAAAAGTAAATCCAGACTTCAAGATGATTGGAGAGTACTCTGGAGCCGGATATGCTAATACAGCCGGAGAGCTTGGAACAGGAAGCATGGATGCACTCCTTGACTTCGATTTCAATGATTTTGCAAAGGATTTTGTAGGTGGAAAGATTTCTACTGTTGAAAACTCATTGTTAAAGCGTAATGGTGTACTAAACAATACAGCAACAATGGGTAATTTCTTAAACAGCCATGATGAGGATACTCTTCAGTACAAGCTTGTAGATAAGAGTGGATTTTCAGAGGAAGAGGCTTATAACCTGATGAAGGTAGCTGCTACTCTTCAGATTACAGCCAAGGGTCAGCCGGTTATTTACTATGGAGATGAGCTTGGTCAGGCAGGCGCTAATGACTGGCCATACCAGACAAATCGTCGTGACTTTGACTGGACAGAGTTAGAAACACAGAAGGCAGACAGCAATAGCATTTACAATCATTACAAGACCATGCTTTCAATCCGTAACGCATACACAGATGTATTTGCAAGAGGAAGCAGAACATCAGTTATTTCATCAGATGAAGATGGCTATGATGTAATCGCAAGAAGCTATGGTGATACTACATTATATGTAGGAATGAATATCAAAGAAAAAGCCACTGAGGTTACTATTCCAGTAAGCGCAGAGGCAGGAAGCAAGATGGAGAACCTTTATGATGGAAAAGAGTATACTGTATCAGCAGACAAGACTGTAACAGTAAGCATTCCAGCAGCAAAGGATGGCGGTACAGTAGTACTGACCAAAGAAAAACAGGAAGATAAGATCAATCTTGACATTACTGTTCCTGGAAAAGACTTCGAAGAAGTTATTGATACAATCGGAAAAGTTGGCGATGGAACTAACATTCGTGTTACAATGCCAGATACCACAAAAGTTCCAGCAGCAGTATTCAATGGCATGATTGGAAAAGATATTACCATTACCTTCAAGCTGAACGACAACGTAAGCTGGATTGTAAACGGAAAGAACATTGTAAGTAAATTAAAAGATGCAATAGACCTCGGTGTAACCGTAGGTAAGAGCAGCATTCCGGCTGATAAGATTAAAGCATTAGCTGGAGACAACAAGACCATTGAACTTTCACTGGCACATGACGGAGCATTTGGATTTGATGCTACACTTCGTGTCAACGTTGGTGCAGAGAACAGTGGAAAATATGCAAACCTTTACTATTACAATGAAAAGACCGGAGCATTAGAATATGTTCAGGCTGTAAAGGTAAATGCAGACGGAACCGTTGATTTCAAATTCTCACATGCATCTGAGTATGTTATTGTACTTAGCAATACAGATATGAAACCAGCAGCATCTACAACTCCGAATGCAACACCTGTTGTAACAGCAGAGAAGCAGGTTAAGACAGGAGATAATACTCCGATTGCCTGCATGGTAGTATTGTTATTCGTTGCAGGAGCAGCGGTAGTTGTACTTTACAGAAGACGTAAAAGAGTCTAAGCAGAGCAAAACTGCAAACAGGAGAGTTTAGTTTTTATAATGTATATCGTCTGAAATAAGAGGATAGATGGAAAGGGCAGCGAAAGCTGCCCTTTCCCCTTTTAACCCTCTTGGATAAATAAACGTACAAAAGGAATAAATCCAGGCAGAAGATTGACATACTATTCCTAAGGTGTTATTCTTAGTTCCGACTGAATTACTTGGAAATAGGACGAAAATAGCTGATAAAGCAAATTGATAAAGGAGGAAAACCGATGGAATTAATCTATCTGGACAATGCGGCAACAACAAGAACGGACGAGCGGGTAGTGGAGGCAATGCTTCCCTATTTTACCCGGTATTATGGAAATGCATCTACCATTTATGCATTAGGTGAGGAAAGCCGCAAGGCAGTAACCAAAGCCAGAGATATTATTGCAGCAGGAATCGGTGCGAAACCGGAAGAAATATATTTTACGGCAGGTGGAAGTGAATCTGATAACTGGGCACTGAAAGCAACAGCAGAAGCTTATAAAGAAAAAGGAAAACATATCATCACCAGTAAGATTGAGCATCATGCAATTCTTCATACCTGTGAATGGTTGGAAAGACAGGGCTTTGAGGTAACTTATCTTGATGTGGATGAGAATGGACGTATCAATCCGGCAGATGTAGAAGCAGCAATCCGTCCGGATACCATTCTGATTTCTATTATGTTTGCCAACAATGAGATTGGCACCATCGAGCCGATTGCAGAGATTGGTGCAATTGCCAAGGCACATGGAGTTTTATTCCATACTGATGCAGTACAGGCATTTGGTCAGGAGCCAATCCAGGTAGATGAAATGAATATTGATATGTTAAGCAGCAGTGGCCATAAATTAAACGGACCAAAGGGAATCGGTTTCCTCTATATCAGAAAAGGTGTAAAAATCCGCTCCTTTGTACATGGTGGTGCACAGGAGAGAAAGAGAAGAGCCGGAACGGAAAATGTACCGGGAATCGTAGGCTTCGGTAAAGCTGCAGAACTGGCATTTGCTTCCATGGAAGAGCGTACTGCAAGAGAAAGAGAATTGAGAGATTATATGATTTCCCGTTTTGAAAAGGAAATCCCATATGTGAAAATCAATGGAGACAGAGAGCATCGTCTTGCCAATAATGTCAATGCATGCTTCCGTTTTGTGGAGGGAGAATCCATGCTGATTATGTTAGATATGAAGGGGATTTGTGCATCCTCCGGTTCAGCATGTACTTCCGGTTCCTTAGACCCGTCTCATGTATTGCTGGCAATTGGTCTGCCACATGAGATTGCACATGGCTCACTCCGCCTGACTTTAGGCGCAGATACCACCAAAGAGCAGATTGACACCACGGTAGATGCAATCAAAGAGATTGTTGCACATTTACGCAGCATGTCACCGTTATACGAAGATTTTGTAAAGAACCAGCAGTAATAGAGAAGAAAAGGAGTAACGATTATGTATAGTGAAAAAGTTATGGATCATTTTCAGAATCCGAGAAATGTAGGGGAGATTGAAAATGCCAGCGGAGTAGGAACAGTAGGAAATGCAAAATGCGGTGATATCATGCGAATCTATCTTGATATTGATGATAATGGTGTGATTCAGGACTGTAAGTTTAAGACCTTTGGCTGTGGTGCTGCAGTTGCAACCAGCAGTATGGCAACAGAACTGGTAAAGGGAAAGACCGTACAGGAAGCATTACTTGTAACCAATAAAGCAGTAATGGAAGCATTAGACGGACTTCCACCGGTTAAAGTGCATTGTTCCCTTCTGGCAGAAGAAGGTATTCATGCTGCACTTTGGGATTATGCTGAGAAGAATGGCATTGTCATTGAAGGCTTAAAGAAGCCGAAGAACGACATCTCTGAGGGTGAAGAAGAGGAAGAATATTAAAAAAAGCATATCCCTATTGACATAGTAGGAAAAAAGAAATATACTGTACCCATAGACAAATAGAAATGGAGGTACAGTATGAAGATTTCAACAAAGGGACGTTATGCTGTCCGACTTCTTCTTGATATAGCAATGAATGATGAAGTTGAACCGGTACGTCTTAAAGATGTTGCGGAACGTCAGGATATTTCCATGAAATACTTGGAACAGATTATTTCTACACTGGTACGGGCAGGGTTTGTTAAGAGCATCAGAGGCCCCCAGGGAGGATATCGTTTATCAAAGACACCGAAGGAATATACGATAGGGATGATATTACGTCAGGTAGAAGGAAGTCTTGCACCGGTATCGTGTCTTGAGGATGAGGTGAACACCTGTGAGCGTCAGTCAGAATGTGTAACACTTCGTATCTGGAAAGAATTAAACGATGCGATTAAGAGTGTAGTAGACAAGTATACGTTAGAGGATTTGATGGAATGGCAGCAGGATATCAGCAGCGATTATGTCATTTAAATGGACGAGGTCGATGTGTACCAATGAAACAAAATATTTTAAATAATTTATTTGAAAAAAGTCTTGACAATTGGTACACATCGTTTTATATTATACTTAATCCATATCAAACAGATAGGAAATATATGAATTTAGGGAAAAGGAGATTATTATCATGGCAAACATTTATAAAGGAACATTAGGACTGATTGGAAATACACCATTAATCGAGGCAATTAATTTAGAAAAGGCGTATAACTTAGAAGCAAAATTACTTTTCAAACTGGAATATTTCAATCCGGCAGGAAGCGTAAAGGACCGTATCGCAAAAGCAATGATTGAAGATGCAGAAGCAAAAGGACAGTTAAAAGAAGGTTCTGTTATTATCGAGCCGACATCCGGAAATACAGGAATTGGTCTTGCAGCACTTGCGGCAGCCAAGGGATACCGTATCATTCTTACTATGCCGGAATCCATGAGTGTTGAACGTAGAAACATTTTAAAGGCTTACGGTGCAGAAATTGTTCTGACAGAAGCAAGCAAAGGAATGAAAGGTGCAATTGCAAAAGCGGATGAACTTGCAAAAGAGATTCCAAACAGCTTTATCCCTGGACAGTTTGTAAACCCTGCGAATCCAAAAGTACACAAAGAGACAACAGGACCGGAAATCTGGAAAGATACGGACGGAGCAGTAGACATCTTCGTAGCAGGAGTTGGTACAGGTGGAACCGTAACAGGAACCGGTGAATACTTAAAAGAGCAGAAAGCAGATGTTAAAGTTGTAGCAGTAGAGCCGGCATCTTCACCGGTATTATCCGAAGGTAAGAGTGGAGCACATAAGATTCAGGGTATCGGTGCAGGATTCGTACCGGATGTATTAAACACCAAAGTATATGATGAGGTATTTCCGGTAGAGAACGAAGATGCTTTCCGTGTGGCAAAAGAAATTGCACACAAAGAGGGCGTATTAGTAGGAATTTCTTCCGGAGCAGCAGCTTATGCAGCAATTGAACTGGCAAAGAGACCTGAAAATAAAGGAAAAACAATTGTAGCTTTATTACCGGACAATGGAGACAGATATTATTCAACAGCTTTATTTACAGAGTAATTTGCAGTAGAATAGAAAAAATCTGATGTAACATCAGAGTGACAGAAATAAATAACAGAACGGAGAAAAAGAAGATGAGCACAAAGAAAAGCAGAGCAGAACGTAATTTAAAATTTGAAACTTTACAGTTACATGTAGGACAGGAAAATCCGGATCCGGTGACAGATGCAAGAGCAGTACCTATTTATCAGACATCATCCTATGTATTCCGCAACAGCGACCATGCGGAAGCAAGATTTGGTCTTGCAGATGCAGGAAATATTTATGGAAGACTTACGAATCCGACAGAAGATGTATTTGAGAAGAGAATTGCAGCATTAGAGGGTGGAGTTGCAGCGTTGGCAGTAGCATCCGGAGCAGCAGCAATTACTTATACGATTGAAAATCTTGCACAGAATGGTGACCATATTGTAGCTGCAAAGAATATCTATGGTGGTTCTTATAACCTGTTGGAGCATACACTTCCACAGTACGGCATTACAACAACCTTCGTTGAGCCGGAGCCGGAAGCATTTGAAGCAGCAATCAAAGACAATACAAAAGCATTATATATTGAGACATTAGGAAATCCTAACTCAGACGTAGCTGATATTGAAGCCATCGCAAAAGTAGCACATGCACACAAGATTCCATTAGTCGTAGATAACACTTTTGCAACACCTTATCTGGTTCGTCCGATTGAGTATGGCGCAGACATCGTGGTACATTCTGCAACAAAATTCATTGGTGGACACGGAACAACAATTGGTGGAGTTATCGTAGACAGCGGAAAATTTGATTGGGAGGCAAGTGGAAAATTTACATCTTTAACTGAGCCAAATCCAAGTTATCATGGCATCAGCTTTACCAAGGCAGTAGGACCGGCAGCATTTGTAACCAAGATTCGTGCAATCTTACTCCGTGATACCGGAGCAACTTTATCTCCGTTCCATGCATTTATCTTCTTACAGGGATTAGAGACATTATCCTTAAGAGTAGAACGTCATGTACAGAATGCATTGAAGGTAGTAGAGTTCTTAAATAACCATCCACAGGTGGAGCGTGTAAATCATCCTGCAGTAAGTACAGATCCAAAGCAGCAGGAATTATATAAGAAATACTTCCCGAACGGTGGCGGTTCTATCTTTACCTTTGAAATCAAAGGTGATGACAGAAAGGCAAAAGATTTCATCGACAATCTGGAAATCTTCTCCTTACTGGCAAATGTTGCAGATGTAAAATCCCTGGTGATTCATCCAGCATCAACCACGCATTCCCAGCTTAGTGCAGAAGAATTAGAAGAGCAGGGAATCAAACCGAATACCATCCGCCTTTCTATCGGAACAGAAAATATCGACGATATTATTGAAGACTTAGAGGAAGCATTCAAGGCAGTAGAGTAAATGACTGAAAGAACTAAAATGAAAAGCATGAGATAAAAGAAGTCTCATATACTTTAGAAAGAGTATATGAGGCTTTTTTTATGAAAAAATGGAAAAGGATACTGGCAGTGGCGGTAATGCTGGCATTGGTATTTTGCGCAGGCCGTGGGAGTGCAGTGCTGGTAAAAAGCTGGCAGAATGGCGGCTTACTGGGAGTAAATGCAGTGGCATCTACAACAGAGAACTGGGGACTTGGATTTGGTGAATCGGGGACACAGCCAACCGGAAATGCCACACCGGAAGAATTGCGGAAATATAATACATATTTTATTGGTAATGGCGATGATAAGGTGATTTACCTGACCTTTGACTGCGGCTATGAGAATGGAAATACGGAGAAGATACTGGAAGCATTGAAAAAGCATGATGTAAAGGCAACCTTCTTTGTAGTAGGGCATTTCTTAGAGACCAGTCCGGATCTGGTAAGGAAAATGGTGGAAGAAGGTCATACCGTAGGAAACCATACTTATCATCATCCGGATATGTCAGAAATTGCAGATGTATCGTCATTTCAAAAGGAAGTTGAAGATGTCAAGTTACTTTATGAAGAGATTACAGACAAGGAGATGGTTAAATTTTACCGGCCGCCTCAGGGGAAATACAGTGAATCAAATCTGAAAATGGCAAAAGAATTAGGTTATTATACTTTTTTCTGGAGTCTTGCCTATGTGGACTGGGATCCGGATAATCAGCCAACAAAAGAAGAGGCCTTTAAAAAACTCACCGGACGTATTCATCCGGGAGCTATAGTGCTGCTGCACAATACTTCAAAGACCAATGGTGAAATATTAGATGAACTACTTACAAAGTGGGAAGAGATGGGCTACCATTTTGGTACTCTGGATGAGTTAATCGCAGGTTCTAATTCTTAGAAAAAATTCTTAAATAAAACTTGTCTTTTTACTTCTTTTGTATTATACTCTTTGATTGGTAATACCAATCGGAGGATTTAGAAATGAAGTATTTTAGACAGTTTTTTTTAATTCTGGCAATTTCTTTTGCTGGAGAAATTCTGCATATGGCGCTGCCATTACCAGTGCCTGCAAGCATTTACGGACTGGTGTTAATGCTGCTTGCGCTGGTAACAGGTATCGTTAAGATAGAACAGGTGAAGGACACTGCGGTATTCTTGATTGAAATTATGCCGGTGATGTTTATTCCGGCAGCAGTAGGACTTCTGGACTCCTGGAGCGTTCTGCGTCCGACTATTGTGCCGGTGATTGTCATTACAGTACTTACGACGATTATTGTTATGGTCGTGACCGGAAGAGTGACACAGAATGTGATACGAAAGGGAAGGGAGAAAGAAGAAAATGAATAATTTTGCAGGAGATACCCTTTTCTTTGGTGTAGTAATCAGTCTCATTGGATATGAAATCGGAGCACTGTTAAAGCGTAAATTAAAGCTGGCGCTGTTTAATCCACTTTTGATTTCTATTATTTTTGTTATGGTTGTATTAAGTGTAGGCAGGATTGACTATGACAGTTATTATGAAGGAGCAAAGTATTTAAGCTATCTTTTAACCCCGGCAACGGTATGTCTTGCTGTTCCGTTGTATGAGCAGCTGGAATTGTTAAAAAAACATAAAAGTGCCATTGTAGCAGGAATTATATCCGGTGTCATTGCAAGTGTGGGAAGTGTGCTTCTTTTTGCGGTGATATTTCATCTGAATCATGAGGAATATGTAACCCTTCTGCCAAAATCCATTACCACAGCAATTGGAATGGGAGTATCTGAAGAACTTGGAGGAATCGTAACGATTACGGTGGCAGTAATTATCATTACCGGAGTCTTGGGAAATATGATCGCAGAAGTGGTATGCCGTGTATTTCATATAGAAGAGCCGGTGGCAAAGGGACTGGCACTCGGTACTTCCGCCCATGCAATCGGAACCGCCCGTGCCATGGAAATGGGAGAAGTAGAAGGAGCAATGAGCAGTCTTGCCATTGCAGTAGCAGGACTTCTGACAGTAGCAGCAGCAACTGTATTTGCTAATTTTTATTGATGTATTTATGATACAATAATTTTGCAAGGGATGAAAGGAGATTCAGATGAAGGACAGAGAGTATAAGAGAGTAATGGCATTCGTAAAAGATGGAATACGGAGCGGGGAGTTTCAGGTAGGAAGCAAGCTGCCAACAGAACGTGAAATGGCAGAAACACTTGGTATGTCACGTCCATCTATCCGGGAAGCATTAAAGAGTATGGAGAATATCGGATTGATTGAAAGCCAGCAGGGCTCCGGCAATTATATCTGCTGCAACATGGAAAAAAGCCTTTCAGAAGTAATTAATATGATGCTGCTATTGCAGCAGGTAGATAAGGATGAGCTTGCAGAGGCACGCTGCCTTTTAGAATACACAATAGGTCTTCTCGCGGCTAAAAACATGGGTAAACAGGATTTTGCGGAGTTAAAAGCACTGGCAGAATCTATGCAGAATGCTGACCAGCAGAGAAGTTATGAGATTGACCGGGAGTTCCATCAGAAATTAATATTAGGTTCCGGCAACCGTTTCATGATTACGATTATGCAGGTATTTTCAGAAATTTATAAGGAAAGTATCCGAAAAGGCTGGGAAAATGCAGATGCCGAGAAATTTGAAAAAATGTGGAAGCTTCATGTACAGATTGCAGAAGCAATTGAAACGGGAGACCAGAGAAAAATCGATGCTGCCGTACAGGCACATTATGATATTATTCATAAGTAAAATGATGGCAAAAAAATGCCCGGCAGTGGTTCCTTTTTAGATGAGTCTGAAAAGAACCGCCGCCGGGCTATTTACGCAAGTAGCTTAGCGGGCAAGTACTTCTAAGATTTCACCTACATACATGGTGTGAAGGTTGCCATCGGCATACCAGCTGCTTTCGATAGAAGAATCAATAAACTGGTCCGGAGTCATCTTTGTAGCAGATAATTTACGGCAGATAAATACCAGATTTCCTTCGTCAATATAAGGTGTGTCCTTGCAGTAATCAAGATGCATTCTTGCATTCTCAATTTTATTTTCATCACGTCCGGAAACAGCTCCAAGATATTTTAAAGCTCCTTTATTGGACTCATCTAAAAAGGTCAGTGAAAATGTCTCTCCATTATCAATAAATTCTTTGGTATAGCGTGTATCTCTTACAAAGATGTAGACAACATTTTTGCCCCAGAGGACACCAACACCGCCCCAGCTTGCAGTCATTGTATTTGCTTTCTTCTCATCACCTGCTGTGATTAACATCCATTCTTTGCCGATTTTAGTAAACGGATTCATTTCCACGAGGTCAATTGGATATGGTTGAAATGTATGCATTATTTTTCCCTCCAGTAAATTCGTAATATGCATTTAGTATAGCATTGTATTTTCATAATTACTATGGGTTTGTGGTAAAAAGAATTCCAGAAAAGGTTTAAGTTATGAAATTTATTGATACAATTCTGCAATTCTTGAAACAGCCACATAAATTTCGGAAATACGGTACCAGGTACGGAAATCCACAATTCCGGTAACTGGAAGCCCAAAGATGGACTGGAATTTTTCTACGGCAGCTTTGGTGGCAGGACCATAAATGCCATCCACGGTAATAGTCGGAAGCGCAGGATAGTTACGTGCAATCCGGTTCAGCTGCTCCTGCAGCATCCGCACCTTATCCCCGGTAGAACCAATCTCAAGGTTGCTGCCCGGCCAGGAAGCAGGTACACCACTGATTTCATCCGCCGTGTTGATATACATACTGCTGCCGTAATAGTAGCGCAGAATCTCAATGGTGGAATATCCCTGGTCGGCTAAGTATTTCGACCCCCACTGAGTCATCCAGTTCGGGCAGCTTACCCGCTGCCCGTCACAGTACTGTGTCAGAATCGGCTGGCGGACGTTCGGACGGGAAAGGTAGCTGTTAAACATCTCATCGACGATATTGGAAATGTTGGAAAAGATGTTTCTGCCGTAGACAAATTTGTGGTCAAAGGCGGTGGAAGAAGTAATGGTAAAATCATAGCCTTTGTTCCGGTACCACTCCGTATACACCCGGTTCAGGGTAAAGGACATAATCGCTAAAATATTTGCACGGAGAGCTGCATCCGGCCAGGTAGCATAGATTTCGCTGGAGGCAACATTTTTGATGTAATCCCGGTAGCGGACATAGTAGTCGTTGGCGGAAGAATCGCTTGGCGGTCCGTCATGGACAATAACATATTCCGGGATGACAACACGGCTTAAGACAATTTCGCCGCTTTCATTCATCGGCTTGATTTCATCCTCTGGGATTTTCGGCGGAAAATTCCCATAGAGAGTGTTGGCAGTAATAACAATATTTCGTTCCGGGGGATTTTCCACGGTGGCAGTTTCCATCCGGACATTTTGGATGGAAGTTTTATCCGGCAGAACGGAGATTCCGGAAATGTTGATGGGACGGTAGCCGGACGCATTTACCTGAATGGTATATTCCGAGTAAGGCTGGAATTCAGAAGGTTCCATGCTATATTCTAAGGGGGGAGCCGGCAGTTCAACTGCTGCAGTCTGACCGGAAATGTCAGTTGATAGTTCTTCAATGATTTCAGTAGGATTTCCCGTATAGGAAAGACGGATGGAGGCATCTTTAATAGGGAAAAAGCCACGCTCTGTGGTGACATGAATCCGCAGTTGCCCCATGTCCGTGGTTTTTTGCATATAAGAAAGGTTTGACATATGGAAACCTCATGATATTTATTCCATAAAGTATATGCCGGAATGGAGAAAAACGTGTTATACTGTTGCATAATGAATGGAGAAATAACATGACAAATTATAAAATGATATTGCAATACGATGGCAGCAGATACAGCGGATGGCAGGTGCAGGGAAATACGGAGCAGACCATTCAGGGAAAGCTGCAGTCGGTATTGGAGAAAATGACAGGAGAAGAAATAGAGATACATGGCTCCGGAAGAACGGATGCGGGCGTGCATGCCATGGGACAGGTGGCAAATTTTAAACTTCAGAGTGCATATGAACCGGAAGAGATAAAGAGGTACTGCAACCAGTATCTGCCGGAGGATATTGTGGTATTGGAGGTATCCGAAGTACCACTCCGGTTTCACAGCAGATTAAACGCAGTAAAAAAGACTTATTGCTATCGCATTTTTTTAGGAGAGAAGCCGGATGTATTCCGGAGAAAATATGTAACACCGGTGGCAGAAAACCTGAATATTAACAAAATGAAGGCAGCGGCGGAAGTGCTGATTGGAACCCACGATTTTACTTCTTTTTGCGGCAACCGTCATTTCAAAAAATCGGCAGTACGGACGATTTATGAGATTCGCTTGGAAGAGAAAAAGGATGAACTTGACATTTCTTTTACCGGAAATGGATTTTTACAGAACATGGTGCGAATCCTTACCGGAACACTGTTAGAAGTTGGAACGGGAAAGCGGGAAGTTCGTGAGATGAAAGAAATATTAGAGGGCAGAAACCGCAGTCTGGCAGGACCAATGGCAGCAGCAAAGGGACTGGTGCTCATAAATGTGGAATATGAATAGATAAGGCAGAGAAAGCTTCATGGAGAAATGGATTGAAATCAGAAAAGGCGGCAATTTCATGGAAATGGCAAAGAAATATGGAATTGACCCGCTGATTGCCCGGATTATAAGAAACCGGGATATAACAGATGAAAAAGAAATTACAGAATATTTGTATGGTGGAAAAGAGGCATTACATAATCCCCATTTATTAAAGGATGCGGATAAAGCTGCAGAAATTATTGCAGAGGGCATTGCAGAGAAAAAGGCCATGCGTATCATTGGTGATTATGATATCGATGGTGTCAATGCGACTTATATTTTATTAGAGGGAATCCGCCGGTGCGGCGGCAATGTGGATGCTGCAATCCCGGACCGGATGAAGGATGGTTATGGAATCAATGAGCATTTAATCGAGCAGGCATTGTCCGATAGAAAAGAACTTTTGATTACCTGCGACAATGGAATTGCTGCAATCAACGAGATTAATTTTGCAAAGGAAAAAGGAATGACCGTTGTGGTAACGGACCATCATGAGATTCCTTATTGCAATACAGAGCAGGGAAAGGAATTTCTGCAGAGTAATGCGGATGCCATTGTAAATCCCAAGCAGGCGGATTGTCCGTATCCCTGCAAAGGAATCTGCGGAGCAGTAGTGGCGTGGAAGCTGGTGCAGGTGCTTTATGAGAGAATGGATATTCCGGTGGAAGAAGCGGATATTTTTATTGAAAATGCAGGCTTTGCAACGGTGGGGGATGTCATGGACTTAACCGGAGAGAACCGTATTTTGGTAAAGCTTGGGTTAAAAGCGTTAGAGCATACGAAGAATCCCGGAATGAAAGCGTTGATTGCAAAAAACAAGCTTTCTGACAAGCCGTTGAGTGCATATCATATCGGCTTTGTATTGGGACCATGTATCAATGCCAGCGGCAGACTGGATACGGCAAAACGTTCCCTGGAGCTGCTGCTTGAGCGGGATGAAGTAAAGGCTTCTGCACTGGCAGACGAATTGGTGGAGCTTAACGAAAGCCGGAAATATATGACACAGCAGGAGACACAGAAGGCATTGGAACAGATTGGAAAGGAAGGTCGGGAAAAAGATAAAGTATTAGTGGTTTACCTTCCGGAATGCCATGAGAGTCTTGCGGGAATCATTGCCGGAAGAATCCGGGAAGCCTATCAGAGACCGGTATTTGTACTGACCAGAGGAGAAGAAGGAGTCAAAGGCTCCGGTCGTTCCATCGAAGCCTATTCCATGTTTGATAAAATGACGGAAGTGGCGGAGCTGTTTACAAAATATGGCGGACATCCTATGGCAGCAGGACTTTCCATGCGGGAAGAAGATATTGATAAATTGCGGGAACAGCTTAATCAGAAGGCAGAACTTTCTGAAGAAGATATGGCAGAGGTGGTAAGGCTGGATGCGGTGCTTCCGATGTCCTATTTTACGGTAGATACCATCCGGCAGTTAAGTGTGCTGGAGCCTTGCGGAAAGTCCAATACCAAACCGGTATTTGCAGACCGTAATATTAAGATTACGAGAGCCGGTATAGTGGGCGTAAACCGGAATGTGTTAAAGCTTCATTTGTTGGATTCAAAGGGGAATCCGGTGGCAGGAGTCTATTTTGGAGAAGTGGAAAAATTTCTTACATTTCTCAGTGAAAAGTTTGGCAGTGAAGAAGTGGATGCAGCTATGCATGGAAAAGAAAACAGCATACAGTTTGCAGCCGTTTATGAGCCGGCAGTGGACACTTACAGTGGAAGAGAAAGTGTACAGGCAATAATACGGCGTTTTAGGTAAAACTTTAGGGATTTAAGAAAAATTTAATAGAGTATTATGGTTTTTGCAGGACGCTTCGGTTGTAAAAAGTGCAGAATCATTGTAAAATATAAGGGATTTATAACATACAGGGGGTATATTATATGACGAAAGAGGAAGTGTTTTCTTTCCCTTCCGCAGATGGGCGAACCACAGTTCATGCAGTACGATGGACTCCGGAAGATGGAAAGTATCGTGCAGTTTTACAGATAACACATGGTATGGTGGAATATATTGAGCGCTACCGGGCTTTTGCAGAATTTTTAAATGACAATGGTTTTCTGGTGGTAGGTCATGATCATATCGGACACGGCGAATCCGTTGTATCTAAGGATGAATGGGGATTTTTTGCAGAGCATCCCAGCGATACGGTGGTTGCCGATATGCATACACTCCGGGAGATAACACGGAAAGAGCATCCGGGTGTGCCTTATTTTATGTTAGGACACAGCATGGGTTCTTATATGCTTCGGAAATATCTGGCGATACATGGAGAGGGGCTTACCGGTGCTATAATTATGGGAACTGGCTGTATTCCGGACAATACCACAAAGCTTGCCATGTTTATTGCAAAGCTGCAGGCAGCATTTTTCGGCTGGCATCACAGAAGTAAATTATTACAGAAATTATCTTATGATAAATACTATCATCAGTTTGACCTGACAGGAAAAGATGCTTCCAATAGCTGGCTGACCAAGGATGAAGAAATAGTAAAAACCTATTATGCAGACCCGAAATGCACGTTTGTATTTACGGTAAATGCTTATATGGGACTGTTTGAGGCAGTTCTATTTGACAACCAGCAGGAAAATATTGAAGCAGTTCCAAAGAGTCTTCCGTTATTCTTTGTGTCGGGAGCAATGGATCCGGTGGGCGGCTGCGGCAGCGGCGTAAAGAAGGTATATAATAAATTTGACGCAGCCGGCAAAGAGGATATTACCTGGAAATTATATGACAACGACCGTCACGAAATCTTAAATGAGACAGACCGTGATGTTGTATATCATGATATTCTGGCATGGATGAATGTTCATCTTGCCTGAAAAAGGAGGAAAAAATGAAAAAACATATCAAAAAAATAATGGGAATGGGATTGGCATGTATGCTGTTTCTTGGAGTACCATTTCAGGCATCCGCAGCAGAAGTGACAGGAACACTGTCTACAGAGACATCATCGGAAAATGGTACTGCAGCAGGCGGAGAGAACAACGATTCCGATGCAGCAGCCAATACAGATAATGGAGCAGCAGCCGGCACTCCGGAAAGTGGAGTAGCAGCCGGCACTCCGGAAAGTGGAGCAGATGCAGATAATCCGGCAGCGGCAGAAGATAAGGCAGATGACAATGTCGTGATCAAAGAAAGCGATAAACCATATCTGGCACTGGGTGCTGATCTGTCTGAGGAGCAGAAGAATACAGTATTAAGTCTGATGGGCATTGATCCTGCACAGCTTGATAATTATGATGTAGTTACAGTAAACAATTCCGAAGAACACCAGTATCTGGATGCATATATTCCATCTTCACAGATTGGAAGTAAATCCTGGTCTTCTGTAGTAATCGTAAAGAAAGATAAAGGAAATGGAATCAATATTTCCACCAAGAATATTTCATACTGTACAGTTGGTATGTATAAGAATGCACTGGTAACAGCCGGAATTGAAGATGCGGACATAATTGTTGCAGGACCACAGAATATTTCCGGAACAGCAGCTCTGGTAGGTGTGTTTAAGGCATACCAGGAGATTACCGGAAAAGAACTTCCACAGGAAAATGTAGATACTGCATTAAATGAGCTGGTTTTAACCGGACAGTTAGAGAGCAGCACTGGTGCAGATGCAGAATCCGTAGAAGGACTGGTTGCATACTTAAAACAGCAGATGGCAGAAAACAATCTTACGGATGATGCAAGTATCCGTGATGCCATTGATGAAGCAGCAGATAAATTTGATGTTGCACTGACAGAAGAGCAGAAAGAGCAGTTATTAGACCTGTTAAAGAAGATTGGCAATCTGGATCTTGATGTAGACAGCCTTGTAAATCAGGCGAAATCCATTTATGACAAGATTGAAAACCTTGGTGCAGACGGCATCTTTGATAAGATAGGAAGCTTTTTCTCCAACCTGTTTTCCTCTATTGCAGATTTCTTTAAGAATCTGTTCAATTAAATAAGACAGGACAATTTTATAAAAGAGATTTCAGACAACTACCGGTTCACCCGGTAGTTGTTTTTTTTGAAAGATCAGGTGCCAAATGGAGAAATCAAATTTTGGATATGGCAAAATTGTACAAAAACATATCTATTTGTGACTTTGGAAGCAAATTAGAAGTTCTTAATGTACCTGCCATGATACAGCAACATTCTGACATGGATGTCAGAATGAGTCCTAAAGAGCCCGGATGGCTCGTTTAGGACGGTTGCGTGATATTTCTATATTTAATCAGGTACATTTAGAACATCTTATTTGCATACAGTGGAACAAATAGATATGCTTTTGACCAATTTGCCAAATAAAATATATGAGAAGCCCATTTCCTTCCTGATCAAACAAAATAGAAAACACATGTTTGCCAAAAAAATCTCCATGTGTTATACTAGCCGCAGGGCTTCTTTTGAAGCAGTTTTTAGAAAGAAAGGAATGGAACAATGGCGAAACAGGAAACATATGATGCAAGCAGTATTTCCGTACTGGAAGGACTGGAAGCTGTCCGGAAGAGACCGGGAATGTATATTGGAAGCGTCTCAAGAAAAGGATTGAACCATTTAATATATGAAATCGTGGATAACTCGGTAGATGAGCATCTTGCTGGTGTATGTGATACCATCCGTGTTACATTAGAGGCAGATGGCTCCTGTACCGTAGAAGATAACGGACGGGGAATTCCGGTGGGAATGCATAAGAAGGGCGTATCGGCAGCCCGTGTGGTATTTTCTACTCTGCATGCCGGCGGAAAATTTGATAATGCAGCATATAAGACCAGCGGTGGTCTTCATGGAGTAGGTTCTTCCGTTGTAAATGCACTTTCTACTTATATGGATGTAGAAATAAGCAGAGACGGTTATGTGCATCATGACCGCTATGAGCGTGGCGTACCAACGGTAGAGCTGGTAAACGGATTGTTGCCGACAATTGGAAAGACGAAAAAGACCGGAACAAAGATTAATTTCCTGCCGGACCCGGAAATCTTTGAAAAGACAAGATTTAAAGAGGATGAAGTAAAGAGCCGTCTCCATGAGACTGCATATTTAAATCCTGCTTTAACTATTATTTATGAAGATAGACGTGGGGAAGAAGTAGAACATATTGAATATCATGAGCCGGATGGAATCATTGGATTTGTAAAAGAGATGAATCAGAATAATGAATGTCTCCATGATGTCATTTATTATAAAGGAGAATCTGAGGGCATTTCTGTTGAAGTGGCATTCCAGTATACAACAGAATTCCATGAGAATGTGCTGGGCTTCTGCAATAATATTTACAATGCAGAGGGCGGAACCCATCTGACCGGTTTTAAGACAACCTTTACCCAGGTGATTAATTCCTATGCAAGAGAGCTTGGCATCTTAAAAGAAAAGGATGCAAACTTTACCGGAACAGACGTAAGAAATGGAATGACTGCCGTTATTTCTGTGAAACATCCGGACCCAAGATTTGAGGGGCAGACGAAAACCAAGCTTGATAACCAGGATGCGGCAAGAGCCACCGGAAAAGTAACCAATGATGAAATTCAGATGTACTTTGACCGTAACCTGGATACTTTAAAGGCAATTATCGGATGTGCAGAAAAAGCAGCAAAAATCCGTAAGACAGAAGAGAAAGCGAAAACCAATCTTTTAACCAAGCAGAAATTCTCCTTTGATTCCAATGGAAAACTGGCCAACTGCGAAAGCCGTGATGCCTCCAAATGTGAAATCTTTATCGTGGAGGGAGATTCTGCGGGTGGTTCTGCTAAGACTGCAAGAAACCGAATGTTCCAGGCAATTCTTCCGATTCGTGGAAAGATATTAAATGTAGAGAAAGCAAGTATTGATAAAGTATTGGCTAATGCAGAGATAAAAACTATGATTTATGCATTTGGCTGCGGATTTTCCGAAGGATATGGAAATGACTTTGATATCAGCAAGCTTCGTTATGATAAGATAATTATCATGGCAGATGCAGATGTGGATGGAGCACATATTTCAACATTGCTTCTGACTTTATTTTACCGGTTTATGCCGGAACTGATTTACGAAGGTCATGTCTATATTGCGATGCCGCCTTTGTATAAAGCGATGCCAACTAAGGGAGAAGAGGAATATCTTTATGATGATGCAGCCCTTGCCCGCTATCGTAAGACACACAAAGGCTCCTTTACACTGCAGCGTTACAAAGGTCTTGGAGAGATGGACGCACAGCAGCTTTGGGAGACAACCTTAAATCCGGAAACAAGAATGTTAAAACAGGTAGAAATCGAAGATGCCAGAATGGCATCGGATGTAACAGAGATGCTGATGGGAACGGATGTACCGCCGCGTCGTAAATTCATCTATGATAATGCAAAGGACGCAGAACTTGACATATAAATTTCTATGAATCCGTAAGGAATTGCTGACAGCATATTTTTATGGATGTATGGGAAATGATAGAAGCAGAAAATCAGGAAGGAATTGGATAGATTATGGAAACGAAAGAACAGATTATCCGCACCGAGTATTCGGAAGTAATGCAGAAATCTTATATCGATTATGCCATGAGTGTTATTATAGCAAGAGCATTGCCGGATGTCAGAGATGGTCTGAAGCCGGTACAGCGAAGAACACTTTATGATATGCACGAACTTGGCATCCGTTATGATAAACCTTATCGTAAATGTGCCCGTATCGTGGGAGATACCATGGGTAAATATCATCCGCATGGTGACAGCTCCATTTATGATGCACTGGTGGTAATGGCACAGGAATTTAAGAAGGGACTGCCACTGGTAGATGGTCATGGTAACTTTGGTTCCATTGAAGGAGACGGAGCGGCTGCGATGCGATATACCGAGGCGCGTCTGCAGAAGATTACCCAGGAAGCATACCTTGCGGATCTGGATAAAGATGTAGTAGATTTTGTGCCAAACTTTGACGAGACAGAAAAAGAACCGGAAGTACTTCCGGTAAAGGTGCCGAACCTTTTGGTAAACGGAGCAGAGGGTATTGCCGTTGGTATGGCAACCAGCATTCCACCGCATAATTTTGGCGAAGTCATTGATGGTGTCAAAGCATATATGAAGAATCCGGATATTACAACAGAAGAAATGATGAAATACATCAAGGGACCGGATTTCCCGACCGGTGGAATTGTGACCAACCAGGATGAACTGCTTTCCATTTATGAGACTGGAATCGGTAAGATTAAGGTTCGTGGAAAAGTAGAAATTGAAGCAGTAAAAGGCGGAAAAGAGCGCCTGATTATTACGGAAATTCCATACACCATGATTGGAGCCAATATTGGAAAATTCTTAAATGATGTCTACAGTCTGGTTGAGACCAAGAAGACAAATGATATTGTGGATATTTCCAATCAGTCATCCAAGGAGGGAATCCGCATTGTTATCGAACTTCGAAAAGGAGCAGATGCACAGAATCTTTGCAATCTCCTTTATAAGAAGACAAAATTAGAAGATACTTTTGGTGTCAATATGTTGGCAGTAGCAGACGGAAGACCGGAGACTCTGGGACTGGTTCCGATTATCCGCCACCATGTAAAGTTCCAGTATGAGCTTGCTACCAGAAAATATAAGACATTACTGGCAAAGGAACTGGATAAGAAAGAGATTCAGGAAGGTTTAATACGTGCCTGCGATGTCATTGATTTAATTATTGAAATCTTAAGAGGAAGCTGTAATATCAAGGATGCGAAAAACTGTCTGATGAACGGTGTAACAGAAAATATTAAATTCAAAACGAAAGAATCCGAAAAGAAAGCTTCGAAGTTAAACTTTACAGAACGTCAGGCAACAGCAATTTTAGAGATGCGCCTCTATAAGCTGATTGGTCTGGAAGTGGAAGCATTGATGGATGAGCATAATACCACATTAAAGAATATCGCAGAATACGAAGATATTCTTACCAACCGCAGTACAATGGCGAAGGTAATTATGAAGGAATTGGATGGTCTTAAGAAAAACTATTCCAGAGAACGCCGTACCCATATCGACAATGTGGAAGCTGCCGTTTATGAAGAAAAGAAGATGGAAGAGATGGAAGTAGTCTTCCTGATGGATCGTTTTGGCTATGCGAAGACCATTGATGTGGCGGCTTATGAGCGTAACAAAGAAGCAGCAGACAGCGAGAACCGTTATGTACTTCATTGTATGAATACCGGAAAAATCTGCATCTTTACCAATACC
This sequence comes from Roseburia sp. OM03-7AC, assembly GCF_003462625.1. NCBI lineage: Bacteria > Bacillati > Bacillota > Clostridia > Lachnospirales > Lachnospiraceae > Roseburia > Roseburia sp. OM03-7AC. The sequence goes on along the minus strand of NZ_QTZJ01000001.1, from coordinate 903,393 downwards.
GGCCAGATGCATCTTCTGAAGGTGGTCGATTTGCCGTTTGGAAAATTCCGTGACAAGGGACAGCCGATTGATAATGTAAGTAATTATGACAGCTCTAAAGAGCAGTTGATTTATATCACGGATCTGGCCGCACTGTGTACACAGAAGCTTTTATTTGGAACGAAGACAGCCATGTTAAAACAGGTGGATGGAAAAGAATTTGACGTAGCAAAACGTACCACAGCAGCCACGAAGCTTGCAGATGATGATGCAGTTATATTCGTAGCACCGGTAGAAGAAAATATGACTATTGTTATGCAGTCGGCAAAGGACATGTTCCTTAGGATTGCAGCAGATACGATTCCTGAGAAGAAGAAGGGGGCAATCGGAGTCTGCGGAATGAAGCTTGCAGCAGGGGATGAACTGACCAACATCTATGCACTGGGTGAGGAAGAACCGCCGGTGGTCATGGTAAAAGATAAAGAAATTGCACTGAACCGGCTTCATATTGGAAACCGTGCAACCAAAGGAGTAAAGAAATAAATTGACATATCAGCAGGCACTTGCATTTGTAGAAGAAACAAAAAAATATGGCAGTATATTAGGACTGGACAGTATCCGGGCACTGATGAAAGAATTGGGCGATGTGCAGGAAGACTTATCTATTATTCACATTGCAGGAACTAACGGAAAAGGTTCCGTTGGAGCAATGCTTCAGGCAGTATTGGAAGAAGCCGGCTTAAAGGTAGGCAGATATAGTTCCCCGGCAGTCTTTTTCTATCGGGAAATCTGGCAGATAAACGGAAAAGCAGTTTCCGAAGAAGCATACGCTGCCTTGATGGAAAAAGTAAAGACAGCCTGTCTTACACTGACAGAAAAAGGACTTCCGCATCCGACCTCCTTTGAGGTAGAGACTGCAGCAGCGTTTTTATATTTTAAAGAAGAAGCCTGTGATGTGGTGTTATTGGAAACCGGCATGGGGGGAAGAGAGGATGCAACCAATCTGATTACCCATCCCATTTGCAGTGTCATTACTTCTATCAGCATGGATCATATGCAGTTCCTGGGAAATACGTTATCAGAGATTGCATCTGCAAAGGCTGGAATCATAAAAGAGAACTGCCCGGTGGTATCTGCCTGGCAGGAAGATGCTGTGAAAGAGGTTCTTGTCAAGGAGGCAGAGCGGCTTAAAGCACAGCTGTACCAGCCGAAGAAGGATGCCATAAGAAATCTTTTGTATGATATGAATGGAATGCAGTTTGATTATGTAAGAGAAGATAATTCACAGTGGAAGATAAGACTCCCGTTGACCGGTGCCTATCAGGCAGCCAATGCAGCCTGTGCGCTTAAAGTAATAGAAGTATTGAAAGAGAAAACATTTCCGCAGCTTACCTTATCGGTGATACAAAATGGCTTTCAGAAGGTCTGCTGGAATGGGCGTTTTGAACGTGTTTTAGAGGAACCATTATGCATTCTGGATGGTGCCCATAATGAGGGCGCAGCACTGCAACTTGCAAAAACGCTGGAAAACTGTTTTACAAATCGTAAGATAACCTATATAATAGGGGTGCTTGCTGATAAGGCACATGAGAAGATTTTAAAGATAATGCGCCCTTATTCGGAAACTGTATATGCGGTAACGCCGCATAATGGCAGGGCACTTCCGGCAGAGAAGCTGGCGGAGGAAGCGAAGGCAGCAGGCTATCAAACAGTAATAACAGAACCTTTGATTGAAGATGCGGTAAGACATGCAATTGCTGAGAGCTCGGGAGAAGATGTGGTGCTGATATTTGGCTCCCTATCATATCTTGCAGAGGCAAAGCAGGCTGTCATACAGTATCGGGAAGGACAGAAGAATGATAGATAAAGAGAAAGTGGAAGCAGGTGTACGACTGATATTAGAAGGCATTGGCGAAGATGTGAACCGGGAGGGATTACTTGAGACTCCGGATCGTATTGCACGGATGTATGAAGAAATCTTTGGCGGAATGGACATGGATGCCGCAGAGCCTTTAAAGAAAAGATTTCATGCCAGCAATAATGAGATGGTAGTAGAAAAGGATATTACTTTTTATTCTACCTGTGAGCATCATATGCTTCCATTTTATGGAAAAGCCCACGTTGCTTATATTCCAAATGGAGAAGTAGTCGGCATCAGCAAGCTGGCAAGAACCGTGGAAATCTATGCAAGACGGCTTCAGATTCAGGAGCAGCTTACGGCACAGGTGGCAGATGCACTGATGGAGCAGTTAAAGCCGAAGGGTGTTATGGTCATGATGGAAGCAGAGCATATGTGTATGACGATGCGTGGTATTAAGAAGCCGGGCAGCAGGACGGTTACTTATGTGACCCGTGGTATCTTTAATGAGGATGAGCGTCTGGTAAATAAATTTTTCCAGATGGTGCGTTAGATATGGTGATGAAATGGAATATGTAGCGAGACTTTTGCATCAGGAGCAATACCGGAAAACCGTAAAGAAAATTGCCCGTCTGGAAGCGGACAGAATCTATTGCAGACATAATATGGAACATTTTATGGATGTGGCACGTCTGGCACAGATTCGCAATTTAAAGGAGCAGCTTGGTTTGGATGAAGAGATGATATATCTTTATGCCCTGCTTCATGATATCGGTCGTATGAAAGAATATGAACAGGGAATCTCTCATGCAGCGGCATCTGCCGAATTTGCAGGAGAGATTTTTGCGACTATAGGCTATCCGAAGGAAAAAGGAGCTATCATCTGCCAGGCAATTCTGGCTCACCGCAGGGAGACCTGCAGTGAGCTGCACGGGGAGAAATTATGGCAGACAGCATTTACACAGCTTATGAAATGGGCGGATAAGGCATCCCGTATGTGCTTTGCCTGTGAAGCAGCAGACAGTTGCAAGTGGAGTGAAGAAGAGAAAAATAAACCGGAGACCTGGTTTTAAGCTGCCAGGCATCCGCAAGAAGCTGTTGGTAGCAGGTTCTACAGACAGCATAAAAGGAGAAGAAAAATGAGAATAGGCAATCGGACATTTGACACAGCAAATCATACTTATGTAATGGGAATCTTAAATGTAACACCGGATTCTTTTTCGGATGGGGGAAGTTATAACCAGTTAGACCTTGCATTAAAGCATGTAGAAGAAATGATGGAACAGGGGGCAGATATCATCGATGTGGGTGGAGAATCCACAAGACCGGGTTATACAAAGATTTCTGATGAAGAAGAAATTGAGCGTACTGTTCCGGTGGTAGAAGCAATTGTAAGCCGTTTTGATGTGCCGGTTTCCGTAGATACCTATAAAAGTAAGGTGGCAGAGGCTAACCTTGCGGCAGGAGCACATCTTTTAAATGACATCTGGGGACTGAAAGCAGATGATAAAATGGCTGGCGTGATTGCAAAATATGATGCCGCATGCTGTCTGATGCACAACCGCAACGAAGCAGATTATAAGAACTTTATGGAAGATATGAAAAATGATTTGCGGGAAACATTACGTCTTGCAAAGGAAGCGGGGATTCGTGAAGATGGTATTATGACAGACCCGGGTGTAGGATTTGGCAAGACTTATGAGAATAATTTAGAAGCTATCCGATGCGTGGGAGAACTGAATGAACTGGGCTATCCGGTGCTGCTTGGCACATCCCGGAAGTCGGTAATCGGTCTGACGCTGGATGTTCCGGCAAAGGAACGTGATACAGCCACAGCAGTAACCAGTGCTTATGCCGTATGGGCACATTGCGGATTTGTCCGCGTACACAATGTGCGTGCCAATGCAGAGGCAATTAAGATGGCAGAAGCAATCAGGGATGGAGGATTACATGGATAAAATTATCATAGAAAATCTTGAGCTATTTGCAAATCATGGAGTATTCCCGGAGGAGACAAAGCTTGGACAGAAGTTTCTAATTAATATGGAACTTTATTTACCAACCAGAAAAGCAGGATATTCGGATGATTTGACAGAATCGGTAAATTATGGAGAAGTCAGCCATTTTGTAACAGAATTTCTGACGACACATACCTATAAGCTGATTGAAGCTGCAGCAGAGCAGACAGCACGGGCAGTGTTATTGCATTTTCCGTTGATTCAGAAATTAAAATTTTCCATACATAAACCATGGGCACCGGTGGGACTGCCTTTATCAGATGTGGCAGTGGAAATAGAACGGGGCTGGCATAAGGTATATCTTGCCTTTGGTTCCAATATGGGCGACCGGAGAAAATATATTGAAGATGCCGTTGAAGAACTGCGGAACTTAGAAGACTGCAAGGTAGGAAAGGTATCTGATATCCTCGAGACAGAACCTTATGGCGGCGTGGCAGAAGGCGCATTTTTTAATGGATGTCTGGAACTTCGAACCCTGTATACACCGGAAGAATTATTGGAGAAGCTTCATGCCATAGAAGCTCATGGCAACCGGGAACGTAAGATGCGCTGGGGCTCAAGAACGATAGACCTTGATATTTTATTTTATGATGATGAAGTGATATCTACCCCGGAACTTACGATTCCGCATATTGATATGGCAAACCGCCTGTTTGTGTTAGAACCGCTGTGTGAAATCGCACCATATCTCTGGCATCCTGTGTTAAAAAGGACGGTGCTTCAGATGAAACAGGAACTGAAGGGCAGAAAAGACATTGTTTTATTTGATTTGGATGGAACCATTACCAATTCCAAGGAAGGAATAACAAAGTGTGCCCAGTATGCCCTAAAGGCATATGGTATTGACGAACCGGATGCAGATAAGCTTGAATTCTTTATCGGACCGCCGCTTAAAAATACTTTTATGGAACATTATGGCATGGATGAAGAGACCGCAGTAGCGGCAGTAGCTAAGTACCGGGAACGCTATCATCCAACCGGTATCTTTGAATGCAGCCTTTTTGATGGCGTTGAGGATGCTTTGAAATCTCTCAAGCGAAAAGGCTATCGTATCGGACTGGCATCCAGCAAGCCGGAAGAATCCTGCCGGCGTATTTTGGAGCATTTTCATATCCTCTCCTATTTTGATGAAGTGGTGGGAGCCACAATGGATGGCAGAATAGACAGCAAATATGAGGTGCTGCAGGAAACGATAAAGCGGATGCATATTTATGATACCACCGAAGCAGTATTGATTGGAGATACCAGATTTGATGTGTCAGGAGCCAAAGAAGCACATATGGACTGCATCGGTATCACTTATGGATTCGGAACCAGAGAAGAGTTGCAGGAGGCTGGTGCAAAGGCAATCTGTGACAGTATCGAGGAGGCGGCAGAATATATTGAAAGATTATAAGTTACTTCGCATCTGGGAAGTGATTTATCCCATTGGTATTTATTTTGTAGTAACCAACGTTGTGATGTTTGTGTTAAATATCATCCATGCAATGACCAATGAAAATTATATGATTTATCAGATTATTGCAACGGTGATAGCATTTCCCTTTATCTATGCTTTCTATCGGAAAGAGGATGGCGGGAAAATGGCAAATCTGCCACGAACCATTTTATTTGCAGCAGCCGCAGGCTTATTTGGCGTAGTGTTAAATAATCTTATCGGATATACCGGCTTAAAAGAAACATCGCAGAGTTATCAGGAAGTAAGTGCTGCATTTTACGGCAGCAGCCTGGCATTGGAAATACTTGGAACCTGTATCATAATTCCGTTCTTAGAGGAACTTCTTTACCGTGGCATCGTTTACCAGCGTTTGAAAGCGTTTTTGGGAGTGAAGACGGCAATTGTATTATCGGCAGTAATATTTGGAGCCATGCATTTTAATCTGGTGCAGTTCCTTTATGCCACAGCGGTAGGACTCTTGCTGGCAGTCATCATGGAACAGGAAGGGCTTGGCGCAGCCATGGCAGCCCATATGGTAACGAATCTGGTATCGGTACTTCGAAGCGAGACAAAGCTGTTTCATTTCATGGATGCATCCATGACGGGAAGCGTCATATGCACCGTGGTGGAGAGCGTGCTGATAGTGGTGTTGCTTGTGCTGGCTTTCCGTGGTGGAAAAGAGAAGTAAAGAGCAGATACACTCAAAACCTTCCTAAGAAATTCCAGTACAACAGAGAAACAATTCAGACACAATTTAAAATAGCAGGCAAATTCAAAAGGCTTATGAAAAAATATTTTCAACAAAAAACACGTTGAATTGTTTTAATAAGCCTTTTTTATATGCAAAAAAATGATAAATATAAATACAATAAAAGAATATAAAATGAATTGTCTAATAATCAGACAATAGCAAGAAAAAAACTATTGCAAAGTATATTACGCCGGGTGTAAACTTAGTTCAGAAAATAAAAGCACTTTAAAGCAGCAGAGTGCAGGTAACAAAGTAAGACAGAAAATAAAGAGAAAGCAGAAAGGGAACGATTATGACAGAACAGTGGAATGAAAGTACAGCAGTAGCACAGGGTATGTATGATCCAAATTTTGAACATGATAACTGCGGTATCGGAGCTGTGGTAAACATCAAAGGTATCAAATCCCATGCTACAGTAGAGAATGCTTTAAAGATTGTAGAAAACTTAAAGCACAGAGCTGGTAAAGATGCAGAAGGAAAAACCGGTGACGGTGTTGGTATTCTGCTTCAGGTATCACACAAATTTTTCTCTAAAGTAGCAAAGGAATCAGATATTGAACTTGGTGGAGAAAGAGATTACGGTGTCGGAATGTTTTTCTTCCCACAGGATGAGCTGAAACGGAATCAGGCAAAGAAAATGTTTGAGGTTATCGTGGAAAAGGAAGGAATGAAATTCTTAGGATGGAGAAAAGTTCCGACTGACCCGGATAAACTGGGACAGAAAGCAGTAGACTGTATGCCATATATCATGCAGGGATTTGTAAAACGTCCAGCTGAAGTAGCCAAGGGACTTGATTTTGACCGCCGGTTGTATGTGGCAAGACGGGTATTCGAGCAGTCTAATGATGATACTTATGTAGTATCCTTTTCCAGCCGTACTATTGTATATAAAGGAATGTTTTTAGTAGACCAGCTGCGTCAGTTCTTTGCAGACCTTCAGGATAAAGATTATGAATCTGCAATCGCAACCGTACACTCCAGATTCTCAACCAACACCAATCCAAGCTGGGAGAGAGCACATCCGAACCGTTTCATTGTACATAACGGAGAGATTAATACCATCAAAGGTAATGCAGATAAGATGCTTGCCCGTGAAGAGACCATGGAGTCCGAAGAACTGAAAGGGGAACTGCAGAAAGTCCTTCCGGTTATTAATTCCGAAGGTTCTGACTCAGCAATGTTAGATAATACCTTAGAGTTCCTGGTAATGAGTGGAATGGATTTACCACTGGCAGTTATGATTATGATTCCGGAGCCATGGGCAAATAACAATACCATGTCCCAGAAGAAGAAAGACTTCTATCAGTACTATGCGACCATGATGGAGCCTTGGGATGGACCGGCATCCATACTTTTCTCAGATGGAGATGTCATGGGAGCCGTTCTTGACCGTAACGGATTAAGACCTTCCAGATATTATATTACCGATGATGACCAGCTGATTCTTTCTTCCGAGGTTGGAGTGCTTGATATTGATCCGACCAAGATTGTCGTAAAAGAAAGACTCCGCCCGGGTAAAATGCTTCTGGTAGATACTATTCAGGGAAGAGTCATCAATGATGATGAATTAAAAGAGTATTACGCAAGCAAACAGCCTTATGGTGAATGGCTTGACCGTAACCTGATTAAACTGGAGGATTTAAAGATTCCAAATCAGCGTGTTCCGGAATATACCAAAGAAGAGCGTCAGAGAATGCAGAAAGCATTCGGTTATACTTACGAATCACTGCGTGAAGCAATCCTTCCGATGGCATTAAACGGAGGAGAAGGAACTTCTGCAATGGGTATTGATACTCCGCTGGCAGCACTGGCAGGAGACCATCAGCCACTGTTTAATTATTTCAAACAGTTATTTGCACAGGTAACAAACCCGCCAATTGATTCCATTCGTGAGAAAGTGGTTACATCCACTACCGTATATATCGGAGAAGATGGTAACCTGCTGGAAGAAAAGGCGATTAACTGTCAGGTATTAAAGGTAGATAACCCGATTCTTACCAACACAGATTTGATGAAAATTAAAAATATGAAAGTAGAAGGATTCAAGGTTGTGGTTCTTCCTACTACATATTATAAGAATACAAGCCTGGAAAAAGCATTGGATCATCTGTTTGTAGAAGCAGACCGTGCATACCGTGACGGTGCAAATATCCTGATTCTTTCCGACCGTGGCATTGATGAGAACCATGTGGCAATCCCATCCCTTCTGGCAGTATCCGGTTTGCAGCAGCATCTGGTAAAGACCAAGAAGAGAACTGCAGTTGCCATGATTCTGGAATCCGGTGAACCAAGAGAAGTACATCATTTTGCAACATTGCTTGGTTATGGTGCCTGTGCAATCAACCCATATCTGGCACAGGATACCGTAAAGCAGTTAGTAGACGAGCATATGTTAGACAAGGATTACTATGCAGCAATCCATGATTACAATCAGGCAATTATCAGTGGTATCGTAAAAATTGCTTCCAAAATGGGTATTTCAACCATTCAGTCTTATCAGGGTTCTAAGATTTTTGAGGCAATTGGTATTGACTCCGCAGTAATTGATAAATATTTCACAAATACCGTAAGCCGTATCGGTGGAATTACACTGGAAGACATTGCAAAAGATGTAGATACTCTGCATTCTGCAGCCTATGATCCATTGGGATTAGAGACAGACCTTACTTTAGACAGCAAGGGACGTCACAAGATGAGAAGTGGCGCAGATGTTCACCTTTATAATCCGGCAACCATCCACCTTTTACAGGAATCAACCAAACGTGGAGATTACAACCTGTTCAAACAGTACACAGACCTTGTGAACAGTGAAGAACGTGATGCCAATATTCGTGGACTGATGGATTTCAATTTCCCGAAAAAAGGTGTTCCGATTGAAGAAGTAGAAAGCGTAGATTCTATTGTAACAAGATTTAAAACAGGTGCGATGTCCTATGGTTCTATTTCCAAGGAAGCCCATGAAACACTGGCAATTGCCATGAACCATTTACATGGTAAATCCAATACCGGTGAGGGTGGAGAAGATCCGGACCGTATCGCAAGTAAAAATACAAGCTTAGACAGATGTTCTGCAATCAAGCAGGTAGCGTCCGGCCGGTTTGGTGTAACCAGCCGTTACTTAGTCAGTGCAGAAGAGATTCAGATTAAGATGGCACAGGGTGCAAAACCTGGTGAAGGTGGACACCTTCCGGGCAAGAAAGTATATCCTTGGATTGCAAAGACAAGACTTTCCACACCGGGTGTATCCTTGATTTCACCGCCACCTCATCATGATATCTACTCCATCGAGGATTTGGAGCAGTTAATTTACGATTTGAAGAATGCCAACCGTGATGCAAGAATTTCCGTAAAACTGGTATCAGAAGCAGGCGTTGGTACAGTCGCAGCCGGTGTTGCCAAGGCAGGAGCACAGGTAGTGTTAATTTCCGGTTATGACGGTGGTACCGGTGCAGCACCAAGCAGTTCTATCCATAACGCAGGACTTCCTTGGGAGCTTGGACTTGCAGAGACACACCAGACTCTGATTATGAACGGACTTCGTAATAAGGTAAGAATTGAGACAGACGGTAAGCTGATGAGCGGCCGTGATGTAGCGATTGCTGCATTACTTGGAGCAGAAGAGTACGGATTTGCAACTGCACCGCTGGTAACCATGGGATGCGTGATGATGCGTGTATGTAATCTGGATACCTGCCCTGCCGGAATCGCAACACAGAATCCGGAGCTTCGGAAACGTTTCGCGGGAAAACCGGAATATGTAGAAAACTTCATGCGGTTTATTGCAGAAGAATTAAGAGAAATCATGGCGAAGTTAGGCTGCCGTACCATTGATGAAATGGTAGGAAGAAGTGACCTTCTCCGGGTAAGAGAGGATTTGACAGACCGGGAAAAAGAAATCGACCTTTCCAAGATTTTGAATAACCCGTTTGCAGGACCAAAGGAGAAAGTTACATTTGATCCAAAACATGTATACGATTTCGAACTGGAGAAGACCAAGGACGAAACTGTACTGTTAAAACAGCTTTCTTCTGCACTGGATAAGAAACAGAAGAGAAGCATTGATGTAGAAGTAAGCAATACAGACCGTTCCTTTGGTACCATCTTCGGTTCTGAGATTACAAAGAAATATGATGATACATTAGATGAAGATACTTTCATTGTAAAATGTACCGGAGCCGGTGGACAGAGCTTTGGTGCATTCATTCCAAAAGGACTGACACTGGAACTGGTAGGAGATTCCAATGATTACTTCGGAAAAGGACTTTCCGGTGGAAAACTGGTTGTATATGCTCCGGCAGGTGTGAAATATAAGAAAGATGAAAATATCATCATCGGTAACGTAGCACTTTACGGTGCAACCAGTGGTAAAGCATTTATCAGTGGTGTGGCAGGAGAACGTTTCTGCGTACGAAATTCCGGAGCATCTGCAGTAGTAGAAGGTGTCGGTGACCATGGCTGTGAATACATGACCGGTGGACGTGTTGTTATCCTTGGTAAGACTGGCAAAAACTTTGCAGCCGGAATGAGCGGCGGTATCGCTTATGTATTAGATGAGGACAACGACCTTTATACCAGACTGAATAAAGAAATGGTATTCTCAGAAGAAGTTGGAAACAAATACGATGTTATGGAATTGAAAGATATGATTAAAGAACACGTAGCTTTGACCAATTCTGAAAAGGGAAAAGAAATCTTAGATAATTTCAGTGAGTATCTGCCGAAGTTCAAGAAAGTAATTCCATACGATTATAACCGTATGTTAATGGCAATTGTTCAGATGGAAGAAAAAGGATTGTCTTCCGAACAGGCACAGATTGAAGCATTTTATGCGAATACAAGAAATTAAGGAGGGGACGCAAAATGGGAAAACCAACAGGATTTATGGAATATGACAGAGAGAATGCAGCAGCGGTTGCACCAAAGGAGCGTATCAAGAACTTTAACGAGTTCCATACCCCTCTCTCAAAAGAGAAACAAAGAGTACAGGCAGCACGTTGTATGAACTGCGGCGTGCCGTTCTGCCAGGCTGGTATGAATATCATGGGAATGACCAGCGGATGTCCGCTGCATAACCTGGTACCGGAGTGGAATGACCTTTTGTATACCAACAACTGGGAGCAGGCATATAACCGTCTGACCAAGACCAACAACTTCCCGGAATTTACCTCAAGAGTATGTCCGGCACTTTGTGAAGCAGCCTGTACCTGTGGACACTGGGAAGACCCGGTAACCTGTAAGGCAAATGAGCATGGAATCATTGAAAATGCCTATGAAAAAGGATATGCTGCAGCAAAACCTCCAAGAGTCCGTACCGGAAAGAAGGTTGCAATCATCGGTTCCGGTCCTGCCGGACTTGCAGCAGCAGACCAGTTGAATAAAAGAGGACATTCCGTTACCGTATTTGAAAGAGATGACCGTGTCGGTGGACTTTTGATGTATGGAATCCCGAATATGAAGCTGGAAAAATGGGTTATTGACCGTAAGATTAATATAATGAAAGAAGAGGGTGTCGAGTTTATTACCAATGCCAATGTTGGAAAAGACATCAAGCCGGCAAAACTCTTAAAAGAATATGACCGTGTCATCTTAGCCTGTGGAGCAAAGAATCCAAGAGACATCAAAGCTCCGGGCAGAGATGCAGAAGGCATTTACTTTGCAGTAGATTTCTTAAAGGCAACTACCAAGAGCCTTTTAGATTCCGAGCTTAAAGATAACAAATATATTTCTGCCAAGGGAAAGAAAGTAGTTATCATCGGTGGTGGAGATACCGGAAATGACTGTGTCGGAACTTCTATCCGTCACGGCGCAGCCAGTGTCATCCAGCTTGAAATGATGCCAAAGGCACCGGATGAACGTGCTGAGAACAATCCATGGCCGGAGTGGCCGAGAGTCTGCAAGACAGACTACGGTCAGGAAGAAGCAATTGCCATGTTCGGCTCCGACCCTCGTATTTACCAGACAACCGTAAAAGAGTTCTTAAAAGACAAGAACGGTAAGCTCTGCGGATTAAAAACCGTAAAATTAGAGGGCAAAAAGGATGAAAAGACCGGACGGATGCAGATGGTGGAAGTACCAGGCTCTGAAAGCAAGTTAGATTGTGATCTGGTTCTGATTGCAGCAGGCTTCCTTGGAACAGAAGATTACATTGCCAAAGCATTCGGCGTAGACTTAAATGCCAGAACCAATGTGGCAACAGAAGCCGGTCATTACAAGACCAACGTGGAAAATGTCTTTACAGCAGGAGATATGCATCGTGGACAGTCCCTGGTTGTATGGGCAATCCGTGAAGGAAGAGAAGCAGCCCGTGAAGTAGACGAAAGTCTGATGGGATATTCTTATCTTTCCGTACAGTAATGAAAATTACAATATAATGATAGAAGAAAGTCGTCTGACTATGGTGACGCCGGAAGGTGAGCTGTGGCAGGCGGCTTTTTCGTGGTTGACACATTCTGCTTTTGGGGCATAAAATAATCCTTGTGACAAAAAGAACGAGAAGAAGAAAACAGCGAAAGGACATAAAGAGAATGAGCAGGAAAGCAGTATTTTTTGATATTGATGGAACATTGTGGGACGAGCATTTTGTGATACCGGAGAGCACAAAGGAAGCAATCCGGAAGCTACGGGAAAATGGACATCTGGCATTTCTCTGCAGCGGAAGAACCAGAGCATTTATTCAGGATGAAAGATTGCTGGCACTGGGATTCGACGGAATTGTGGCAGGCTGCGGTACCTGGATAGAGCTGGATGGAAAAACACTTTTTTATAAAAAATTAGAACAGGAATTGATAGAGGATACCATACATATATTAAAAGAGTATGGAATTCCTACGGTATATGAGGGAAGCCGGAATTTGTATATGGATCTGGAAGAATTTGAAGAAGACCCTTATGGCTTGAAACTAAAAGAGACATTGGGAGAGGATTTGCTGCCGGTAACGGGAAATGAAGCAATTATGGAAATCAGTAAGTTTTCCTGCTCTACACCGGATGATGCTTATCTTAAGGTACTTTCCCATTTGGAAGAGAATTTCACACCGCTGGTGCATGATGCGGCATGCGCAGAGTTTATTCCAAAAGGATTTTCCAAAGCGTCCGGCATCGAAAAAACCTGTGAGCTTCTTGGTATTGAGAAAGAAGATACCTATGCATTTGGAGACAGTATCAATGATGTGGAAATGTTAAAGCATGTGCAGCATGGAATTGCCATGGGAAATGGTACCAAAGCAGCAAAAGAAGCAGCGGATTATATCACAGCATCATTGCACGAAGACGGCATTTATAAGGGATTGGAGCATTTTGGACTGATTTCATAAACAAATCTAAAAAAAGTATTAAATCGTTACAAATTGCAGAAAGTGAGAAAACGAGAGAAAAAACGAGATATCGAGAAAAAATATAAGGAAACAAGAGAAAAATAAAAAATGGTCAGGCTTGCGAAAAAGAGACGCAGAAACTATTATATGACTATCGGTTAGCACTCGGCTTGAATGAGTGCTAATAAAAAAGAAAGAAAACAAAGAGACCGAATCAAGGAGGCAATGAATCATGAAATTAGTACCATTATCAGACAGAGTTGTATTAAAACAGTTAAAAGCAGAGGAAAAAACCAAATCCGGAATTATCTTAGCAAGTGCTGCACAGGAGAAACCACAGGAAGCAGAAGTAATCGCAGTTGGTCCTGGCGGAGTGGTAGATGGCAAAGAAGTTACCATGCAGGTAAAAGAAGGTCAGAAGGTTATTTATTCTAAATATGCCGGAACAGAAGTAAAACTGGATGGCGAAGAATATATCATCGTAAAGCAGAATGATATTCTTGCAGTAGTAGAATAATCGAATTGATAATTGGTAAATAAAACAAATAATAAAATAGGAAAATAGAAGAAAGAGGTAAGAAATTATGGCAAAGGAAATCAAATATGGAACAGAAGCCAGAACAGCATTAGAGGCTGGAGTTGATAAACTGGCAAATACAGTCAGAGTAACAATCGGACCAAAAGGAAGAAACGTTGTACTGGATAAATCATATGGAGCTCCATTAATCACAAACGATGGTGTTACCATTGCAAAAGAAATCGAATTGGAAGATGCATTCGAAAATATGGGCGCACAGCTTGTAAAAGAAGTAGCAACCAAGACCAATGACGTCGCCGGTGATGGTACTACAACAGCAACTGTTCTTGCACAAGCAATGATTCAGGAAGGAATGAAGAACTTAGAGGCTGGTGCAAACCCAATCGTTTTAAGACGTGGTATGAAGAAAGCAACTGAAAAAGCAGTTGAAACAATCGCAGCAATGTCTTCTAAAGTAACCGGAAAAGACCAGATTGCAAAAGTTGCATCTATTTCCGCAGGTGATGAAAGCGTTGGCAACATGGTAGCAGACGCAATGGAAAAAGTTTCCAATGATGGTGTTATTACCATTGAAGAGAGCAAGACCATGCAGACAGAGCTTGACCTGGTAGAAGGTATGCAGTTTGACCGTGGATACATTTCCGCATATATGTGCACAGATATGGATAAGATGGAAGCAGTTTTAGATGAACCGTACATCTTAATTACCGATAAGAAAATCAGCAACATTCAGGAAATCCTTTCACTGTTAGAGCAGATTGTTCAGTCCGGTTCCAAACTTCTTATCATTGCCGAAGATATCGAGGGTGAAGCTTTAACTACATTGATTGTAAATAAACTGCGTGGAACATTTAACGTAGTAGCAGTAAAAGCTCCAGGATATGGCGACAGAAGAAAAGAAATGTTAAAAGATATCGCTATCCTTACCGGTGGTCAGGTGATTTCAGAAGAAGTTGGCCTGGAATTAAAAGATGTTACTATGGCACAGCTTGGCCGTGCAAAATCTGTTAAGGTTAAGAAAGAGAACACCGTTATCGTTGATGGTGAAGGAAATAAAGAAGAAATTCAGGCAAGAATCGGCCAGATTCGTGCACAGCTTGAAGAGACAACATCTGAATTTGATAAAGAAAAATTACAGGAAAGACTTGCAAAACTGGCAGGTGGCGTAGCAGTTATCCGTGTTGGTGCTGCAACAGAGACAGAAATGAAAGAAGCAAAACTTCGTATGGAAGATGCTTTGAATGCAACAAGAGCAGCAGTCGAAGAAGGAATCATCGCAGGTGGCGGTTCTGCATACATCCATGCATCCAAAGAAGTTGCAAAGCTTGCTGAGACATTGGAAGGTGATGAGAAGACCGGTGCAAAGGTTATCTTAAAGGCATTGGAGGCTCCATTGTATTACATTTCCGCAAATGCAGGTCTCGAAGGTGCAGTTATTATTAATAAAGTAAAAGAGTCCGCTCCTGGTATCGGATTTAATGCAGCAACAGAAGAATATGTAGATATGGTAGAAGCTGGTATCCTTGACCCGGTTAAGGTTACAAGAAGTGCTTTGCAGAATGCAACATCTGTAGCATCTACATTACTTACAACGGAATCTGTTGTAGCAAATATCAAAGAAGATGCTCCTGCAATGCCGGCAGGAAACCCAGGTATGGGAATGATGTAATAAGAAAATAAAATATATTACTGAAAAGTAAGGATAGAGAGCTCCTGGCTGCGGATAATGCAGTCAGGAGTTTTGCTATGCAGTTTTTTCCTGATGTTAGTTTTTTTGGGGGCAGTTGTTTTGATTTGCAAAATATGTTACAATTATTTCATTGTGTAACATGAAGTCTGAATAGCAAGGAGGAAGAAAAATGGGAAAGGTAGTTATTCTTACAGACAGTTCCAGTGGAATTCGTCAGGCAGAAGCGCAGCAGTTAGGGATTAGCGTATTACCAATGCCTTTTTTTATAAATGGTGAAACACTGTTTGAGGATATCAATCTGACACAGGATACATTTTATGAGCATCTAACAGATGGAGCTGAGATTTCAACATCCATGCCGGCAGTAGGAGACCTTACAGACCGTTGGGATGAGCTTTTAAAAGAATATGATGAAATAGTATACATTCCTTTATCCAGTGGATTGAGCAGTTCCTGTGAGACAGCAACAGCATTATCTTCAGATGAAGAGTATGAGGGCAAGGTTTTTGTAGTAAACAATCAGAGAATTTCTGTAACACAGAAACAGTCCGTATTTGATGCAATCAGGCTGTCAGAGAGTGGCAAGAGCGGAAAAGAGATTAAAGATATTTTAGAGGATGCAAAATTCCAGTCCAGCATTTATATCATGGTAGATACCCTTTACTATCTGAAAAAAGGTGGAAGAATTACACCGACAGCAGCAGCACTGGGAACATTGTTGAAATTAAAACCAGTATTACAGATTCAGGGTGAAAAGCTGGATGCTTTTGCAAAAGCCAGAACGGTAAAGCAGGCAAAAAGCATTATGATAAAAGCAGTAAAAGATGACTATGCATCCCGCTTTAAGGAGTGTCAGGATGAGATGCAGCTTTGTATTGCATACACTGGAGATATAAGTGCAGCGATGGAATTCCGCAAAGAAGTGGAAGCAGAATTTGGGATTACAGACATTATGATGGATCCGCTTTCTTTAAATGTATCCTGCCATATCGGACCGGGAGCATTAGCACTTGCCTGTGCAAGAAAATTATAAGATTTAAAGTGTAAATTCTCGGTAAAATTGATTGACCAACCACAAAATATTGTGTAAACTTGAAATAGTTTAACTTGTTAATGCATAAAAGCAAGTAACATATCATGGTAAAACCAAGGAGGAAAATGAAAATGGCATTTTGTGGAAATTGTGGCACACAAGTGGGTGATGATGCAGATTTTTGCCCGAATTGTGGCCAGAAATTAAAAGGGGAGATGGAACAGCCGGCAGAGCAGGCAGCACCGGTACAGGAACAGCCGGCAGAGCAGGAAACACCGGTACAGGAACAGCCGGCAGAGCAGGAAACACCGGTACAGGAACAGCCGGCAGAACAGGAAGCACCGGTACAGGAACAGCCGGCAGAACAGGCAGCACCGGCACAGGGACAGCCGCAGCAGGGACAGTTCCAGAGTCAGCCGCAGCAGGGACAGTTCCAGAGTCAGCCGCAGCAGGGACAGTTCCAGGGACAGCCGCAGCAGGGACAGTTCCAGAGTCAGCCGCAGCAGGGACAGTTCCAGGGAAGACCACAGCAGGGACAGTTCCAGGGAAGACCACAGCAGGGACAGTTCCAGGGACAGCCGCAGCAGGGACAGTTCCAGGGACAGCCACAGCAGGGACAGTTCCAGGGACAGCCACAGCAGGCACGCCCGCCTAAGAAACCATTTAAGATGACGAAACAGTTATGGGCATTGCTTATTGCAGTCATTGCAGTTGTAGTAGTTGCAATTGTTGCACTTGTGGTAGTGAAGAATCAGAAAAAGAAAGTAAATATCAACGATTATATTTCTGTAGAGTATAACGGATATGAAACAGCAGGAACAGCATATGTTGATTTCGACGAGACCGGATTCAGTGAAGCTGTTATCAAGGCACAGGGAAAGAAACTTAAAAATGTAAAATCTCTTGATGACCTTGACTGGAGTGACCTCACAGATTTGATGGGAAGCAGTAACTGGGATTTGATTGACAGTATTACTTTTGATGTGAAACCGGATTCAGACCTGTCAAATGGTGATGTGGTAACCGTTACTGCTTCATGGAATGAAGATTATGAGAAAAAAGCAGGAGTTAAAATTCTTTCCAAAGAACAGGAATTTACAGTAGAAGGACTGGAAGAAGTAAAAGAAGTTGATCCGTTTGAAGATATCGAGGTAACCTTCTCAGGAACACCACCTTATGTATATCCAAACTGGACAAATAATTCAGAGGATGACTATTTACGTTATCTGTGGTTCAACTTTGAAGATTATGACAGTCTTGATGTCGGAGATACCGTAACTTTAACTGTTGATGAGTCAGAAGAGAATGCATTGGCAAATGGTTACAAATTCACACAGACATCAAAAGAATATACTGTATCCGGAGTAGATTCTTATGTAACATCTGCTGCAGATATTTCAGCAGACAATCTGGATTCCATGAAAAATGAAGCAACAGATGCGTTAGATGCATATTTTGCAAATAACAATTCCTATATTGGAAATTCCGGATTCAGTTATGAAGGTTCTTATTATCTGGTTGCAAAAAACAGTGATACATGGGGTGATACGAACGTCCTTTATCTGGTATTTTCGACAACTGTAACCAGTGCAGAAAATGCATTTGAGCCAACTGTTGTATACTTCCCGGTAAAATATACAAATATTATGGCATTATCCGATGGAAGCCAGAACTTTAATACATATGGTGATATCGAAGGATATACTGATTTAGAGTATGATGATGGATGGGATAATGTTGAGGGTTATACAGATGGGGCACAGATGTTTAATGATCTGGTTGTAACTCAGAAGGTTGATTATACTTACGAAGTAACTGATAATTTAACTCAGTTTGGAAACTAAAGGAGAAGAAAATGAATTCTGGAAATGATTTTACAAAGCACATTCATGTGAAAAATATCATTCGTTTGTTATCTATTTTATTAATGGTATTTTTCTTTGTGCCATCATTTATGGTATCCTGTGCTGGATATGGAAATATTAAAATTAGTGCTTTTAAAGCTATGACAGGTATTAAGATAGAAGGCGAAAGTGTAACAGATCCAAAAGTAATCTGCATTATAATGCTGCTGCTTCCAATCGCTATGCTGGCTCTCTGGTGCTTAAAGAGCGTATTAAAAGACAAAATTGCTGCAATCGCATCCGGAAGCTGTGCAGTTGTTGACTTTATTTTCTGGATTGCACTTTGCGTCGGAGTAAATAAGGAAGCAACAGATAATTACTGTACAGCAAAAGTTACAGCCGGATTTATATTTAATATCTTATTTATTCTGGCAATTGTAGTGTTGGATCTGTTGATTATTATCAACGTACTTCAGGCTGAGAAACCATTAATCAGACAGAAAATGATGAACGGATATCAGGGAATGCCACAGCAGAATATGTATGGAAATGTGCCACCACAGCAGGGACAGTTCCAGGGACAGCCAATGCCGCCACAGCAGCAGGGACAGTTCCAGGGACAGCCAATGCCACCACAGCAGCAGGGACAGTTCCAGGGACAGCCAATGTCGCCACAGCAGGGGCAGTTCCAGAGCCAGCCAGTACAGCCACAGCAGCCAGTACAGCCGGTATGCAGTAAATGTGGTGCTCCGCTTGTAGCTGGAAATAAGTTTTGTACCAAGTGCGGAAATCCGGTTGCATAAACTGGAATATGAAATAAGTAATAAGTAAAGTAGAAGCCCCATCGTCTGATTATTCAGAGGATGGGGCTTCTTTTCTGCGTGCTGCAGCATTGCAGGCTCAGGATTTTATACAGCCTGACTGCGGAGCTGTTTCTTTTTCCGGTTCTTCCAAACAAGATAGGAAATCATAAGCGGTACACCGGCACCAATCCATGCTACCGGGCTTGCCAGACGGACTGACCAGTATCCATATGGATTTAAAAGGAGCCATACGACACCGACACGGCAAATCATTTCAAAGATACCGCTGACCATAGGCATGATACCTTTTCCAAGTCCCTGCAAAGAAGTACGGTAAAGGTAAATAAGGGCAAGAAAGAAGAAAAAGCAGCTGATGGTATTTAAGTACTGTGTGGCATAACTGTAAATGGCTTCCGTCGGTTCGCTTAAGAAAAGGGAAACAATGGAACGTCCAAATACAGTACAGATGAATGCAGCAATAGCAACAGTTCCAAGGGCGATTCCAAAGGCCTTCTTCATGCCATCGAAGATGCGGTCATATTTTCCGGCACCTAAGTTCTGACCGCAGTAAGTAGACATTGTGGTTCCAAGAGCCGGCATTGGCTGGGTAGAAATCTGTTCTACCTTGGATGCAGCAGTAAAGGCTGCAACAGCACTGGAACCAAATACATTTACTGCAGACTGAAGAATCATGGAACCAACAGCTATCAGAGAGTAGTTCAAAGCCATCGGGATACCAAGTCCCATCATCTGGGCGGTTGTCACGCGGTCGATGTAGTAATCACTTTTTCTGGTGCGGAGAATCGTGAATTTACGGTACATATAAATAAGACAGAGAACAGCGGAAATACCCTGTGAGATTACGGTGGCATATGCAGCACCTGCAACATTTAATTTTAAAGTTACAATACAGAATAAATCCAGCACAATATTAAGAGCGGAGGAAAACAGCAGGAAGTATAATGGAGTCTTGCTGTCACCAACACCTCTTAAAATTCCGGAAACAACATTGTACATCATACTGGTAATGATACCCCAGAAGATAACCCGGATATAAGAGTCTGCCATATCAAGAATATTATCCGGTGTGTTCATAAAGATTAAAAGCTCCCGGGAAGTAGTAACAGTCAATGCGGTAAGAACCACGGAAATGATTATGGTTAAGAGGAAGGATAAAGCAACAATATGCTTTAAACGGCTTTCATCCTTTGCACCGAAAGCCTGTGATACCATAACACCGAATCCCTGGGCAAGTCCGGATGCAAAACCAAGCACCAGAAACATAATAGAACCGGTTGCACCTACAGCAGCCAGGGCATCTTCTCCTAAAAACTGTCCTACAATGATGGTATCTACCATGCTGTAGAACTGCTGGAACAGATTTCCGAACAATACAGGAAGTGAGAAGAGAAGGATTAATTTCAGTGGATTTCCGATTGTCATATCTTTCGTCATAATTATAAGCTCCTTTCAAAAAAATTTGCAGAAATATTCTGCACTATATGAGAAAAAAGTACTATATTCTTTGGAAACGGGATTAGTATACATTGGTAAAATAAAAATGACAATGTAAAAATCAATTTAATTATGGTATAATTCGCTCATGAATACGAATTTAGAATATTACAAATTTTTTTATTATGTAGGAAAACTTCACAGTATTACATTGGCAGCAGAAGAACTGAATGTTTCACAGCCGGCAGTGTCCCAGGCAATCCGTAATTTGGAGCGGGAGCTGGGAACCACCCTTTTCATGCGGACATCCAGAGGGGTGCGTCTGACTGCAGAGGGGCAGACACTTTACGGCTATGTGCAGCGGGGCTATGAGACCATCCGGGAAGGCGAACGCAAATTCCTTGAAATGCAGGAGCTGACCAGCGGAGAAGTATGTATCGGAGCCAGCGATATGACACTGCAGTTTTATCTGCTTTCTTATCTGGAACAGTTTCATGAGCAGTATCCGAAAATCAGGATTACAGTTACCAATGCACCGACACCGGAGACACTGAAATATCTGCAGAGCGGCAGAATCGATTTTGGTGTAGTCAGCACGCCTATGGAGACAACGAAGAATATGCATGTGATTCCGGTGCGTGAGATAGAAGATGTCTTTGTGGCAGGACGAAAATTTGAATATTTAAAGGGCGGTAAATTAAGCTATAAAGAATTGGAACATCTGCCGGTTATGTGCCTGGAGGGAAATACCTCTACCAGAAAATATGTAGAGGAATTTCTGCTGGGAGAAGGCGCTGTGATTCACCCGGAGATAGAACTTGCCACCAGCGATATGCTGATACAGTTTGCAAAAAGGAGCCTTGGCATAGCAAATGTGGTCAGGGACTTTGCCCAGGAAGAAATTGATAAGGGGGAACTGTTTCAGATTACATTTAATAAGAAGATTCCTGCCAGACAGTTCTGTATTGTTTCGGATGACAGGGTTCCGTTGACTGCGGCAGCAGAAAAATTGTTGAAATTATTACAACATAAGTAAAACTTATGTCGAGTATAAGGAATATTGACTTTACTTATAATATCTGATTCGGTATAATCAGAAAGTAAGAAGCAGAGAACTGGTTTTTACACCGGTTCTTTTTTGCTTTACAGGAAATTGCTTTCCTGTAAAGTAAAACACGCTCCGCGAGTAGCTCGTAAAGCGTGTTTCTCATAGTTACGCGAGCAGCGCGAAGAACATATTTCTTATTATAAGGAGGAAATAAAAATGGTTACAGCAGTAGTTGGTGCAAACTGGGGAGATGAAGGAAAAGGCAAGATTACTGATATGCTTGCAAAGGAAGCAGATATTATTATCCGTTTCCAGGGTGGTGCAAATGCAGGACATACTATCGTAAATGATTACGGAAAATTTGCATTACATACCCTTCCATCAGGAGTGTTCTACGGACATACCACAAGTATTATCGGAAATGGTGTTGCACTTGATATCCCGAAGCTTTTCAATGAGATGAAGTCTATTACAGACCGTAATGTACCGGCACCTAAGCTTTTGGTTTCTGACCGTGCACAGATTGTTATGCCGTATCATGTGCTTTTTGATCAGTACGAAGAGGAGCGTCTTGGCAAGAAATCATTCGGTTCTACCAAGTCAGGTATTGCACCATTTTATTCAGATAAATATGCAAAAATCGGTTTCCAGGTAAGTGAACTTTTCGATGAAGATACTTTAACTGAAAAGGTAGACCGTATCTGTGAAATGAAAAATATTATGTTAGAGCATATGTACCACAAACCATTACTGGACAAGGCAGAGCTGTTAAATACATTACATGAGTACCGTGATATGGTAGCTCCGTATGTCTGTGATGTTTCTTTATATCTTGATAAGGCAATCAAAGAAGGAAAGAACATTCTCTTAGAGGGACAGCTTGGAACCTTAAAAGACCCGGATCACGGAATTTATCCAATGGTAACATCTTCTTCTACATTGGCTGCATATGGTGCAATCGGAGCAGGAATCCCACCATATGAGATTAAGAAAATTGTTACTGTATGTAAAGCATATTCTTCTGCTGTTGGTGCAGGCGCATTCGTCAGCGAAATCTTTGGCGAAGAAGCGGATGAATTAAGAAAACGCGGTGGAGACGGCGGAGAATTCGGCGCAACCACAGGACGTCCAAGACGTATGGGATGGTTTGACTGTGTGGCAAGTAAATATGGCTGCCGCATGCAGGGAACTACCGATGTAGCATTTACCGTGTTAGATGTTTTGGGATATTTAGATGAGATTCCGGTTTGCGTAGGATATGAAATCGACGGAGAAGTAACCACAGACTTCCCTGTAACCACAAAGCTTGAAAAAGCAAAACCTGTATTAAAGAAACTTCCGGGCTGGAAAACAGATATCCGTGGAATTAAGAAATACGAAGACCTTCCGGAAAACTGCCGTAAATATGTAGAATTCATTGAAGAACAGATTGGATATCCGATTACCATGGTTTCTAACGGACCGGGAAGAAATGATATCATTTATCGTTAAGAATAAAGGCAGATTGTGATGATAAAAAATGTAATCTTTGACGTAGGAAATGTACTGGTGGATTTCTGCTGGGAAGAAGTATTTCATAAGCTTGGTTTTGAGGGGAAAACTTTTGAATGTGTGGCGGATGCTACCGTCCGTTCCGTAACCTGGAATGAATTCGACCGGGGAGCAAAGCCGGATGAAGAGATTATTGCTGCATGCATCAAGGAAGCACCGGATTATGAAAGAGAAATCAGACTCTTTTATGACCATGCAGGAGAGACGATTCGTACTTATCCATATACGGTGCGGTGGATACGAAGCCTTGAGAAAAATGGATATCATACCTATATATTATCTAATTTTCCAAAGAGCACTTATGAAAAAGCAACAGAAGAACTTTCTTTTGAAAAGGAGACTACCGGAGCAATCTTTTCCTATCAGGTGAAGTGCATCAAGCCGGAAGTGGAAATTTATAAGCTATTGCTGGACAGATACCATTTAGTGCCACAGGAATGTGTATTCATAGACGACCGTCCGGAAAACATAGAGACGGCAGAAAAGCTTGGCATTATAGGCATACAGTTTCAGAATCAGCAGCAGGCAAAAAGAAGGCTTTTGGAACTTGGTGTCGTATCCGGTAGTTAATAAGTAAAGATTATGTAAAAAAAGAATAATTGTCTATTCGTTTCTTGCATTTCAATAGCGAAATGCTTATAATGAGCGTAAGCAGACGGGTAGCAACGCAACTGGCAGGAGTTACTCCTGCCAGTTTTTTTTACAGGAAATTGCTTTCCTGTAAAGTGTGTTTTCGCAGTTGCACAGTAAGCAGGGAGAATACAATGAGGATAACAGGTTTAAAGAAAAAGCTGATAAGTCTCATAGTGGCTGTTATTATGACGGTTTCAGGAATGTATGTTGAAAATATCAACATAGATTCTTCCTTTGCATATGAAGATACTGCGAACCAGAATTTCACACAGGCAGTGCATTTATCCAGACCATCAGAAAGCTGTACCGAAGAACTTCTGGGAAATCGGGAGACCGGCAGGATTGCAGCGGGATATCGCAGGCTGACGGAGAAATCCGGTAATGTTGAAGAAGCTGCATTATCACTGGCAGCAGTATTGCCTGAAAATCTGGCAGGAGATAGCTGGAATTTCGATTTATGGAAGTTAAAGGATGTTTTGGACAGCAGGAGTGTCATTATAGGCTATATCCATCATCAGGATGGAGCGAAGGGCTGACTATCATAAGTTAGAAGCAATTTACCTGTGCGCAGAGGAGCATAGGTTTCTTTGCGTACAATATCAGGTCATAACTGTGATAGGAGGATAATAAAATATGGCACAGGATATTGTAGTAGCGCTTATGGGCATTATGGCAGCGGCAGCAGTTGCTGCATGCTGGTGGTATGAGCATCATGGCAGAGAGGATGCGACTTCTTCTAAAGAGGAACAGGAAAAGACGAAAGAAGTATAAATGAATAAAAGAAGATAGAGGGCTTGTAGCAGGAAAGGACAGAATATGAGAAAGACAAAAATTATATGTACATTAGGACCGGCAACAAAGGATGATGAAGTATTAAAACAGTTAATGGAAAATGGAATGGACGTGGCGAGAATTAACTTTTCCCACGGCTCACAGGCAGAACATAAAGTAACCATGGATCGTGTAAAAAGGATGCGTAAGGAACTGGGCAGACCGGTTGGGATTCTTCTTGATACCAGTGGACCGGAAATCAGGATTGGACAGCTGGAGGGTGGCAGAGCAGAACTGCTTCCGGGAGATACCTTTAAACTTACCACCAATGATATTATGGGAAATAAAGAGCGGGTCTCTATTACTTACAAGGATTTGGTGCATGATGTCAAAGCCGGAACCAGAATTCTGATTGATGATGGACTGATTGAAATGCTGGTAACCAATGTAACAGAAACTGAGATTACCTGTAAAGTAGAAAATGGTGGTGTGATTTCAGACCGCAAAGGAATTAATGTACCGAATGTAAATCTGTCCATGCCTTATATCAGCCCGAAAGACCGCTCCGATATTCTATTTGGAATTGAGCAGGGTGTAGATTTTATTGCAGCATCTTTTGTACGCTGTGCAGATGATGTGCTGCAGTTACGGAAAATTATGGCAGAGCAGGGCTGCAATGACATTAAGATTATCTCTAAAATCGAAAACCGTCAGGGTGTAGATAATATTGATGAGATTCTGGCAGTGTCAGATGGCATTATGGTTGCCAGAGGAGACATGGGAGTGGAGATTCCGATTCGTGAAGTTCCGGCAATTCAGAAGAAAATTATAAAAAAGGTTTACCATGCAGAAAAGGTTGTTATTACGGCAACCCAGATGCTGGATTCCATGATGAAGAATCCACGCCCGACCAGAGCAGAAGCAACAGATGTTGCCAATGCTATTTATGATGGAACCAGTGCAATTATGCTGTCTGGTGAGACTGCTGCCGGGAAATATCCGGTGGAGGCATTAAAAACCATGACAGAGATTGCGGAATATACAGAAAATGATATTGATTATGAGAAACGTTTCCGCCAGCTGGAGAAGATTGATAATCCGGATGTAACAGATGCCATTTCCCATGCAACCTGTATGACTGCCATTGACATCAATGCGGCAGCAATTGTTACGGTAACCAAATCCGGCAAGACTGCCCGCATGATTTCAAGATATCGTCCGAAATGTGCAATTATCGGCTGTACCCCATCGGAAAAGAGTTATTATCAGATGAATCTTTCCTGGGGCGTAACACCACTTATGATACAGGAAGAGACGGATACAGAAGCATTGTTTAATAATGCAATGGAATCCGCAGAACAGCATGGATATGTACAGCATGGAGATCTGGCGGTTATTACAGCTGGAATTCCATTGGGTATTTCCGGTACCACCAATCTGATTCGTGTAGTAGTGACGGGACACTTAAAGAAATAGGAGCGTAGATGGTATGAATGAACAACCGAAATTAGCAGTGCTGATTGATGCAGAAAATGTATCCAATAAATATGTGAAACTAATTATGGATGAGGTCAGCAATTACGGGGTGGCTACTTATAAGCGGGTTTATGGAGATTATTCGAATCCGAGCGTATCTGCATGGATGAAAAATATGCAGGAGTATGCTCTGACACCGGAATTGCAGTGTAATTATACTGCAGGAAAAAGTGCTTCTGATTCGGCATTGATTATAGATGCCATGGATATTCTTTATTCCGGCAAAGTCAGCGGTTTCTGTCTGGTGTCGTCAGACAGTGATTTTACCAAACTTGCCATGCGCTTAAAGGAAGCCGGTATGATGGTAATCGGAATGGGAGAGGAGAAGACACCGAAGTCTTTTGTAAATGCCTGCGAGAATTTCAAGTATCTTGATTTACTTTATAATAAGGAAGAAGCAGAGGAAAAACAGCGCACAGCCACCACAAGAAGAAATACGAATGCATCTTCGGAAAAGGATGCCGGGGACAATGACAACCTTCCGAAGCTTTCGGATATTGAAAAGGAGGTAATCTCCATTATCCGGAGCAATGCAGAGGAAAATGGCTGGATTAATATTTCTGAGCTTGGAATCAATCTGAGCAAACGTATTCCGGGCTTTGACCCACGAAATTACCAGTGCAGTAAACTTTCTACCTTCTTAAAGAAGTTTAGGAGCATTGAATTAAACCCGATTGAGAATCCACACAATAAGCTGTTGAAGGTTGTGTATGCAAAAATAAAAGAGTAGAAAAGAATGTAAAAGCTTCTTTTTCCAGAGTTGTATTTGGCTGGCGAAAGAAGCTTTTTACATAATATTTTTAAAGCGTAGATACATGCTGTAACTAAAATCTGGTTATAAGCAAAAAAACAGGAAGCCTTGATTTATCAGGCTTCCCGCTCCATTAAATAATGCGGAAGATGGGACTTGAACCCACACAAGCGCAATGCTTACAAGATCCTTAGTCTTGCTCGTCTGCCAGTTCCGACACTTCCGCATACCGTATGAACTTACGTCTCATGACGACTTGTAAATAGTAACAAATTCCGGGGCAATTGTCAATGCTTATTTTTAACTTTTTTCGATTTTTGCCAATTTTATATATTTTTTCAAAAAAAGGGAAAAAATTAAAAATAGGGGTTGACTTATTACCGTTGAAACGGTAAAATATCATTTGTTCGCAGGAGTGGCGGAATTGGCAGACGCGCAGGCTTCAGGTGCCTGTGGTAGCAATATCGTGTGGGTTCAAGTCCCATCTCCTGCATGAAAAAAGCCTTGATGATATCAGGGCTTTTTTGCTGTTACAAAGTATTCGTAAGAAGCTGTCGGTGGCAGACTTTGCAACTCTGAAATTTCTTGATGAATCGTAAAAAGGAGCGTATAACAAATATTCGGAAAAATGAAAAGCGAGTGTAATAGAAGAAAAAGCAGGGTGTCAAGAAAAAATACTTGACACCCTGCTTCCTTTATAGTATGATAGCTAAGGTCGCAAGGAGTGAGAACATGGAAGAAAAAGTAGAACAGGCTTATTTATATGATTTTTATGGAGAGCTGCTCAATGAACATCAGAGAAGAATCTACGAAGATTTCGTGTTCAATGATTTATCTTTAGGCGAGATAGCTTCCTGCGAGGGCATCAGCCGCCAGGGTGTACATGATCTGATTAAGCGGTGCAATAAGATGCTGGAAGGCTATGAAGAGAAGCTTCATCTGGTAAAGAAATTCCTAGAGACGAAGCAGAAGGTAGAAGAGATTAACAAATTAGCGGAAAGCTTCAGGGCAGAACGCGCAGATACAGTAATTGATAAGATAGAGAGAATTTCAGGAGAGATATTGGAGGAGCTGTAATATGGCATTTGACAGTCTTTCACAGAAACTTCAAAATGTGTTTAAAAATCTTCGCAGTAAGGGACGTCTTACAGAAGATGATGTGAAGGCAGCACTGAAAGAAGTAAAGATGGCTCTGCTTGAGGCAGATGTTAACTTTAAAGTAGTAAAACAGTTTACCAAAGCAGTGCAGGAGCGTGCAATTGGTTCTGATGTAATGAACGGACTGAATCCTGGACAGATGGTAATTAAGATTGTAAATGAAGAGATGGTCAGGCTCATGGGCTCCGAGACGACGGAGATAGCACTTCGTCCGGGACAGCAGATTACCATTATTATGATGGTGGGTCTTCAGGGAGCTGGTAAGACAACGACGACCGCTAAGATTGCAGGTAAATTAAAACAGAAGGGCAAGAAGCCGTTGTTAGTAGCCTGCGATGTATACCGACCGGCTGCGATTGAGCAGTTGAAAATCAATGGAGAGAAGCAGGAAGTTGAAGTATTCTCCATGGGCGATAAGAATAAGCCGGTAAATATTGCAAAAGCAGCAGTAGAGCATGCAGTAAAGAATGGCAATCAGGTAGTCATCTTAGATACCGCCGGACGTCTTCATGTAGATGAAGATATGATGGATGAGTTGATTGAGATAAAAGAAAATGTGGATGTGGCACAGACCATTTTGGTTGTAGATGCCATGACCGGACAGGATGCCGTAAATGTGGCGGGAACGTTCGATGAGAAGATTGGAATTGATGGAGTTGTACTGACAAAGTTAGACGGTGATACCAGAGGTGGAGCGGCATTATCCATCCGTGCAGTAACCGGTAAACCGATTCTTTATGTTGGTATGGGAGAGAAACTTTCTGATTTGGAACAGTTCTATCCGGATCGTATGGCAAGTAGAATTCTTGGCATGGGCGATGTGCTTACATTGATTGAAAAAGCACAGAACGAGATTGATATAGATGAAGAGAAAGCCAAAGACATGCAGCAGCGTCTGAAGAAAGCAGACTTTACCTTTGATGATTATCTGCTTTCCATGGAACAGATGAAGAAAATGGGCGGCCTTGGCAA
This sequence comes from Roseburia sp. OM03-7AC, assembly GCF_003462625.1. Lineage (NCBI taxonomy): Bacteria > Bacillati > Bacillota > Clostridia > Lachnospirales > Lachnospiraceae > Roseburia > Roseburia sp. OM03-7AC. The sequence goes on along the minus strand of NZ_QTZJ01000001.1, from coordinate 874,253 downwards.
TATTCTTGGTATGCTGCCGGGACTTGGCGGCGGAAAGATGCCGGATATTGATGAAGGTGAAGCTGAGAAAAATATGGCACGTACAACAGCCATCATCTATTCCATGACAAAGAAGGAAAGAAGTAATCCTTCACTTTTGAATCCGAGCCGTAAGCACCGGATTGCAAAAGGTGCAGGGGTAGATATCAGTGAAGTAAACCGTCTGGTAAAGCAGTTTGAACAGGCGAAGAAAATGATGAAACAGATGCCCGGACTGATGGGCGGACGTGGACGCGGTGGTAAAATGGGAAAATTTAAATTTCCTTTTTAACATATAAGCATTTGCTTAAGACAGCATAATTCAAGGAGGTGAAACAGTAATGGCAGTAAAGATCAGATTAAGAAGATTAGGACAGAAAAAGGCTCCTTTCTATAGAATCGTAGTTGCAGATTCCCGTTCCCCAAGAGATGGAAAATGCATCGAAGAGATCGGAACTTATGACCCAACTAAGGATCCTAGTGAGTACCATGTAAATGAAGAACTGGCTAAGAAATGGTTAGCAAACGGCGCACAGCCAACAGAAACCGTAAACCGTATCTTCAAAGCAACCGGTATCGTAAAATAGTGAGGTGTACCTATGAAGGAATTAGTAGAAGTAATTGCAAAATCACTTGTAGATTACCCGGATGAGGTCAATGTCACAGAGACAGAGAACGAGAAAGCCATCGTATTGGAACTGCGCGTAGCTCAGTCCGACATGGGAAAGGTAATCGGAAAGCAGGGACGCATTGCAAAGGCAATCCGTTCTGTTGTGAAAGCAGCAGCCTCAAAAGAAAACAAAAAAGTAATCGTTGATATTATGTAATAATATCGATGACATAAAAGGAAGCAGCAGAGTAATCTGTTGCTTCCTTTTTATCTATATGCTAATAATTATGCACAGGAATTCGTTCCTGTGCACTTTTCCATCTTGTCCCATTATGCGACATATGTTAAAATACAAAAAAGCATACATTAATACAATCGAAATAGCAAATTCTATTATTCAAATCTTGTTTCATTTTGAACATGACATTTCTGTATCTATCTATGCTTTTATTCACTAATTAATCAAAAAAGCAGGAGAGGTACAGCAGTGGATTTTGTAGCAATGGTTCTTCTGTCACATACAAGGAGGACTTGCCTATGACAAGAGAAACAAATGAAAACACACCGGTAGCAAACCGTAAATTCAAGGACACTATTTTTCGCATGCTATTTTCGGAAAAGGAAGCTTTGCTGTCGCTTTATAATGCGGTTAATAGCAGTAATTATACGGATGCAGATGCACTGGAAATTGTAACTTTAGAAAATGCTATTTATATGGGAATGAAGAATGACCTGGCTTTTATTCTGGATATGAATCTTTATCTATATGAACATCAATCCACAATAAATCCGAACATTCCGCTTCGGGATTTATTTTATATTGCAGCAGAATACCAGAGGCTTGTAGATAAGAAATCCCTATATTCTTCTGCATTACAGAAAATTCCCAATCCCCATTTTATTGTATTTTATAACGGAAGCATGCCGATAGAGGATTGTTGTACCAGACGGCTGTCAGATGCGTTTTATCATGCAACAGACAATCCATCTTTGGAGCTTGTTGTTACCACATTTAATGTGAATGTGGGGCACAACACGGAGTTAATGTCCCAGTGCCAGATATTGAGGGAATATTCCATTTATGTCGCAAAAGTGCGTGTTTTTACGGAACAGATGCCAGTAGATGCTGCTGTACAAAAAGCAGTTGCAGAATGCAGCCATGAAAATATTCTGGCAGATTTCCTTAGGAAAAATCAGGCGGAGGTAATTGCTATGAGTATATTTGAATATGACAAAGAGGAAGAGGAAAAGAAATTAAGGAAAGCAGAATTTGAGGCAGGAGTCGAGCATGGAATAGAGCAGAGTTTAGTTTCACTTGTAATAAAGAAAATGAAAAAAGGAAAATCTGTAGAAGAAATTGCGGATATGCTAGAAGAAACTCCGGAAAAAATTCAAAATATATATGAACTGGCAAGAAATATGGAACCAGACTATGATGTAGAGAAAATCTGTGGACAATTGTCAAGATAAAAAGATAAAACAGTAAGTTTTTTCTGGGGAAAAGAAAAGCAGTTATATAGTTTTATAAAAAGTGCACAGGAATTCGTTCCTGTGCACTTTTTAACAATTTTACTTATGCGCGAAAACCGTAGTCGGTATACATTTCTTCGCAATATTTGCAGCGATAGGTTTCTTCATTTTCATCTGTGAGCAGGAAAATCTGGTCTAATTCCTGTTCGATGGAAGTAATGCAGCGTGGGTTCTTGCAACGGATTACATTTTTTACCTGCTTTGGAAGATGCAGTTCCTTTTTCTCAACGATTTTATCGCCTTTGATAATATTTACGGTAATATTGTGGTCGATAAAACCTAAGATATCTAAGTCTAAGGCATCAATCGGGCATTCGACTTTGATGATGTCTTTTTTTCCCATTTTATTGCTTTTGGCATTCTTGATAATGGCAACGGTACAGTCTAACTTGTCCAGCTTTAAATTGTGATAGATAGAAAGGCTCATACCGGCTTTGATATGGTCGAGAACGAAACCTTCATGAATTCCACTGATATTTAACATATTGATTACCTCCATTTTAATAGTGTAAGAATCAGAGCCATTCGCACATAGACACCGTACTGTGCCTGACGGAAATAAGCAGCTCTTGGGTCATCATCTACTTCTACGGATATTTCATTGACACGAGGAAGTGGATGAAGAACATACATGTCGTCTTTGGCAAGTTTCATTTTTTCCTTGTCTAATATGTAATAGTTTTTCAGACGGACATAATCTTCTTCATTGAAGAAACGTTCCTTCTGTACTCTGGTCATATAAAGAATATCAAGTTTTGGCATTGCATCATCCAGTCTTGTTACTTCTTCAAACGGAATATTATTTTTTACCAGAACGTCTTCGCGGATATAGTCCGGAATTTTAAGTTCTTCCGGAGAAATAAGAACGAAGCGGATTCCGGGATAACGAATCAGTGCATTAATCAGAGAGTGCACGGTCCGGCCGAATTTTAAATCACCGCATAAACCGATTGTCATATTGTCTAATTTCCCTTTTAAAGAACGAATGGTTAATAAATCAGTTAATGTCTGGGTTGGATGTTGATGACCGCCATCACCGGCGTTGATTACTGGAATAGAAGATTTCTGGGAAGCTACAAGAGGTGCACCTTCCTTTGGATGACGCATAGCACATATATCTGCGTAACAGGAAATGATTCGGATAGTATCGGAAACACTTTCACCTTTTGCTGCGGATGAACTGTCTGCACTGGCAAAACCAAGAACAGAACCACCAAGGTTTAACATGGCAGCTTCAAAACTAAGACGGGTACGGGTGCTTGGTTCATAGAAACAGGTTGCAAGTTTCATACCATCACAGGCATGTGCATATTTTTGTGGATTTTTTTCAATATCACCTGCTAAATCCAGCAGTTGATCCAGCTCCTCTACGGATAAATCGAGGGGACTCATTAAGTGTCGCATAAGATTCCTCCTGTATGATGTTTTTAGTAATGTCGTCTAGGCATTTTTACTATCATATAATATTAAAATATAAAATTCAAGGTAAAATATAAAGACGCAATATTCTGAAATTTGAAAAATTTTTCAGTATATGATAAAGTAGGGTATCATAAGGTGATGCAAAGAGAAGGAGAGCAAAAATGATTGAGGAAAGAAACGATATGCAGATGGACTTTGATGAGGATGCCCAGTACACAGAACGCAAGAGAATACTCTTTTTCGGTCTGCCATGGACCTTTACCAAATATATCATCAAACCAAGTGTAATTACAGTAGATGCAGGCTTATTCAAAATTGAAGAAAATGACTGCTATATGTATAAGGTACAGGATGTAAAATTAACGGCAACTTTGCTGGAGCGGATGTTCGGACTTGGAACTGTAATCTGTTATACCGGAGATGTTACTACACCGGAGCTTCGGCTGACACATATCAAACATTCCAGGGAAGTAAAAAATTACATCTTAAAAGCATCCGAAATTGCAAGAATGAAACGCCGTACTTTAAATACGTTAGATATTGGAGCTGGCGCAGATATTGATGATTTAGACTCATAAGCGTAACAGGACATTGCAGGATTCAGGCATCGCACGGACTTAATAAAGAAGTTCCGTGCGATGCTGTTTTATGCAGAAAAGGGGATTTAAGATTTTCTCCGGGGAACAGTGGTAACACGTTCAAATAGGAGACCTGCCATCATCCAGAGAGGCGCATAGTCTAAGCGGATGACACCGTTGATATTGGTTTTGGCATTGCTGTAATCCCATGGACAGATGCCCTTTTTCTTTAAGAAGGTTCCGGTCAGATACTCACAGACAAAGATACCGGCAGAGTAAATGGAACCCCGGAAGATGGCAGGCAGCTTATGAATGTGCTTATAAACCGGCGGAATAACCGCCGCCATGCCATAAATCGGGAACATCCAGATAGAAGTATGCCCCGTCAGTTTAAAATTGTTATTGCGGACAGAATCAAGGGAGGTGAAGATAATTTCCATGCACCAGCCCGTGAGTCCGCATATCATAAAATTATTCTTCATCATAAGAAAAGTATCTCCTTTGAATTTAGAAAAATACTATGAAATTATGAAACAGGGATGGAATGCGGCTGGTAATTTTTGTGTGTAAAATAACTGGGTGTTCACGAAAGGACGAATGTATGATAAGACCTGTTAGAAGCACTTGGAATTCTGTATAAAAACAGGCAACGCTGACACATGGATGTGGCAGCGAAGCGCATATGAACATGGATGTGAATTTGCGCTGGTTGCCGGAACAAATCATAACAATATCAGAATTCTTAGTGCTTCTTGCAGGTCATTATGTTACATTCAGATTTCGTGAACATCCGGTTATTTCGGTTACACAATAAATACATTTGCAGCATCACCCTGTTTCGTAATTTCATAAAATATCTGTAAGAAATTATGAAATCTTTCATAAATAAAAAGTGGAAAACTTGTAAAAACCCACCCGGTAGCATATAATGATAAAAGTGTATTTTTAAGGATACGTCTATGGCATATCTTAAGGATTTACTAAAGCAGGTTACATATATTTGTACACGGGGAACGATGGATTGTAAGGTGACACATATCTGCCATGATTCCAGACAGGTGGTCAGAGGAAGCATGTTTATCTGCCTTGCGGGAAGCAGAGAAGACGGGCATGATTATCTTGCTCAGGCAATTCGTAAAGGAGCAGCAGTGTGTGTAGTATCAAAGCATGTCTGGGTGGAAGGTGATGTGACAGTCATCCGGGTACGCAATACCAGTGAAGCCATGGCATGGATAGCCAGAAATTATTATGGCGCACCGGCAGAAGCCATGCAGATGATAGGAATTACCGGAACAAAAGGAAAGACCACGACTGCCTGTATGCTGTATCAGATGTTAAAGGAAGCCGGGGTAAAATGCGGACTGATCGGAACTCTTGGCGTACGAAGAAGCGATGGATTAAAAAAGCCAGGCAGCAATACGACACCGGATGCTCTGGTATTACAGAAGGAACTGCGGGAAATGGCGGATGCCGGATGCAGTTGTTGTGTGATGGAAGTATCCTCCCAGGGACTGAAGCATTACCGGGTGGACGGAATCACCTTTGCCATTGGAATTTATACTAATCTGTCCATGGACCATATCGGACCGGGAGAGCATCGGAGTTTTCGGGAGTATGCCTGCTGTAAAAAACGGCTTTTTGAGCGTAGCCGGGTGATTTGTATCAATGCAGATGATAAATATCATGGTTTTATGACAGCGAATCTTGATGCTCCGGTATATACTTATGGAATCGAACAACCCTGCGATGTAAAAGCGGAGCATATCATATATGAAAGAAGCAGTCGTGGATTAAATGTCACATATCAGACAACCGGGTGGATAAAGGATGAAATCGTATTAAAAATGCCCGGAACTGCCAATGTATATAATTCCCTTGCTGCCATGGAAGCAGCACATCTCCTTGGAATTTCCCCGGAGACGATAAGGAAAACCTTAAGAAATGTTTCAGTAAAAGGAAGAATTGAAGAAGTAAGAATTTCAGATAAATTTGATGTAGTCATTGATTATGCCCATAATGCGGCAAGTCTGGAATCCCTGATAAAGACATTGCGGCAGTATCAGCCCAAGCGTCTGGTATTATTGTTTGGCTGCGGTGGAAACCGTTCTCCGCTGCGGAGGTTTCAGATGGGTGAGACAGCCGGAAGACTTTCGGATGTCACGATATTGACATCGGATAATCCAAGATATGAAAAGCCGGAGGCAATCCTTTCTGACATCGAACAGGGAATGAAGAGAACGAAAGGAAAGTATAAAATTATTCCGGATAGAAGAGAAGCCATTTCTTATGCTGTTTCCCAGGCACAGGAGGGCGATTTGATTGTAGTGGCAGGAAAAGGTCATGAAGAGTATCAGGAGATAGAAGGACATTTTTATCCGATGAACGAACGGGAAATGATAGAGAACAGTATATGAGGTGAATCTATGGCAAAATATGCCAATATCATAATTGATATTTCTCATGAAAAATTAGATAAAACTTTTCAGTATCGGATTCCACCGGAAATGAAGGATGAGATAACGGAAGGAATGCAGGTCATTGTTCCCTTTGGAAACCGGACGATAAAGGGCTACGTGATAGAACTGACAGATAAAGCAGAATTTGACACGGCTAAATTAAAGGACATTAAAGCTGTTGATAACAATGCCATGCAGATTGAATCACAGTTCATTGCCCTGGCAGCGTGGATGCGTAAAAATTATGGTGGAACCATGAACCAGGCATTAAAGACAGTGATTCCAATTAAAGAGAAAGCCAAAGAAAAAAAGAGCCGTCTGGTACGCCTTATGCTTCCTTTTAACGAGGCAGCAAGCCTTTTGGAAGAACTGAAAAGAAAGCACAGAACTGCCCGGGCAAGACTGTTAGAAGCACTGTTAGAAGAAACTGTCTTAAGTTATGATGTAATAACCAAAAAGCTTCATATTACGGCAGATGTCATCAAAGCAATGGTGCAGCAGGGAGTTATAACGGTAGAAGAAGTGCGGACTTACCGTAATCCTGTCCGTACACAGGAGATGGGAGCCTATACCCTGACCTTAAATGCAATGCAGCAAAAAGTGGTGGATGCAGTGATAGAAAATGCCAGAACAGAAAAGAAACCGTGCCTCATTCACGGAGTGACCGGAAGCGGTAAGACAGAAGTCTACATGGAGCTGATTGCAGAAGCTGCCGGCAGGGGAAAGCAGTCCATCGTATTAATTCCGGAGATTGCACTGACCTATCAGACGGTGATGCGGTTTTACCATAGGTTTGGCGACCGGGTTTCCATTATGAATTCGAAACTGTCACCGGGAGAGCGTTCCGACCAGTTTGAGCGGGCAAAAAAAGGTGAAATTGATGTTATGATTGGCCCTCGTTCTGCTTTGTTCACACCTTTTTCAAATCTTGGGTATATTATAATAGATGAAGAGCATGAGGGCACTTATAAAAGTGAGACGATACCAAGGTATCATGCAAGGGAAACCGCAATAGAGCGGGCGAGAATGTCCGGTGCCACTGTGATTTTAGGCTCGGCGACCCCTTCCATCGAAAGCTTTTATCATGCGAAAAAGGGTGACTATTTACTCCTTTCCATGGATAAGCGGGTGAAGGAAAAGCCACTGCCGGAATGTGAAATTGTGGACTTAAGAGAAGAATTAAAGGCAAGAAACTTTTCGATTTTAAGCAGAAGCCTTCATAAAAAAATAGAGCAGCGGTTATTGCGGAAAGAACAGGTTATGCTATTTATTAACCGCAGGGGAATGGCAGGCTTTGTATCCTGCCGTGCCTGTGGTCATGTAATGAAATGTCCCCACTGTGATGTGTCATTGCATGCACATAATAATGGAAAACTGATATGTCACTATTGTGGTTATGAGCAAAATCATGTTAAGATATGTCCGAACTGTGGTTCAAAATATATCAGTGGTTTTAAAGCCGGAACCCAGAAAATTGAGGAACTGGTAAAAAAAGAATTCCCTAAGGCAAGGATTCTTCGGATGGATTTTGATACCACAAGAAGCAAAGACAGCTATGAGAAAATCCTCTCCGCATTTGCCAATCAGGAAGCAGATATCCTGATTGGAACCCAGATGATTGTAAAAGGACATGATTTTCCAAATGTAACATTAGTAGGAGTGCTGGCAGCAGACTTATCTCTTTATGTATCCGATTATCATGCCGCTGAGAGAACCTTTCAGCTTCTGACCCAGGCAGCCGGAAGGGCAGGACGAGGTGAGAAACCGGGAGAGGTCATTATCCAGACTTATAATCCGGAGCACTACAGCGTCATCTGTGCAAAGAATCAGGATTATAACCAGTTCTATGAAGAGGAAATTTTCTACCGGCAGGCAATGCGTTATCCGCCGGTATGGCATATGCTGGTTGTGCTTTGTGCATCAAAAGAAGAAGCAGAAGCCTATGCATGTGCAAAAGAGCTTGCAGATACCATGGAAAAAGTGCAGGCTGATAAAAAGCTTCAGATGATTGGACCAGCAGATGCAGCAGTAGCCAAGGTAAATGACATTTATAAAAAAGTACTTTATTTCAAACACCCGGATTATGGTGTGTTGATTCAGATAAAAGATAAAGTAGAACAGCTTATGGAAGAAAAACAGGGAGTAAGAAACGTATCGGTGCAATTTGATTTTGACCCGGTAAATGGCTTTTAGAGAAAGAAATTTAAGGAGGAAGTAAAAATGGCATTAAGACAGATCCGGACAGTAGGAGATCCGGTATTGACAAAGACCTGTAAAGAAATTAAAGAGATAACACCAAAGATTTTAGAACTGGCAGATGATATGTTAGAAACCATGTATGAAGCCAATGGTGTGGGACTTGCTGCACCGCAGGTTGGAATCTTAAAGAGAATGGTAGTTATTGATATCGGAGATGGCCCGATTCTTATGATTAATCCTGAGATTATCGAGACTTCCGGAACCCAGACCGGAGATGAAGGCTGCTTAAGTCTTCCGGGCAAGGCAGGAACAGTTACAAGACCAAATTATGTAAAAGCCCGTGCATTTAATGAAGATGGTGATGAATATGAGATTGAGGGAACAGAGCTTTTAGCAAGAGCAATCTGTCATGAATTAGACCATCTGGATGGACATATGTATATGGAAAAAGTAGAGGGCGAGCTTCATGATGTAGTCTATGAGGAGGGCTAGAAATGAAAGTAATATTTATGGGAACACCGGATTTTGCGGTGGGTACATTAGAGGCAATTGTGGCAGCAGGCCATGAAGTAGTGCTTGCGGTAACACAGCCGGATAAACCCAAGGGAAGAGGAAAGAGCATGCAGTATCCGCCGGTAAAGGAAGCTGCAATTGCCCATGAAATCGAAGTATATCAGCCGGAGCGGGTACGCCGCCTAGAATGCATAGAATATCTGGCAAAATATCAGCCGGACATCATTGTGGTAGCAGCCTTTGGACAGATACTTCCAAAAGAAATTTTAGAGATGCCAAAATATGGCTGCATCAATGTCCATGCATCCCTGCTTCCAAAATATCGTGGGGCTGCACCAATCCAGTGGGCAGTAATCAATGGAGAGAAGGCTTCCGGCGTAACGATTATGCGTATGGATGAAGGCCTGGATACCGGAGATATGATAGCATCTGTGGCTGTGGAACTGGATGCACAGGAGACCGGTGGCAGCCTTTTTGATAAATTGCAGGATGCCGGGGCACAATTGTGTGTAGAAACCATGAAATCCATTGAAGATGGTACAGCAGTGTATACACCACAGGATAATGAGATTGCAACGCATACCAAAATGATTCAGAAGTCATTGGGAAAGATTAACTGGTCTTTATCTGCAGTGCAGATTGAGAGGCTGATTCGTGGACTGAATCCATGGCCGAGTGCCTATACTTACCTTTCCGGTAAGACATTGAAAATCTGGAAGGCAACGGTACATCCGGGCAATACGGATGCTGCACCGGGAACAGTGGTAAAGGCAGATAAACAGAGCCTTGTCATACAGACAGGCGTTGACCGTCTTTCGCTGGAAGAAGTGCAGTTAGAAGGAAAAAAACGTATGCCGGTTGCTGATTTCTTACGTGGATTTACAATCGGAAACGGAACGGTGCTTGGAACAAAACAGCAATAAAAAGGAGGAATTCATATGCCATATTATTATTGGTGGGACCCGACTTATTTCTTAGTAATTATTGGTGCAGTAATCTGCCTTCTGGCATCTGCCCATGTAAACAATACGTTTAAAAAATATTCAAAATACCGCAGTATGTCCGGAATGACAGGGGCACAGGCGGCACAGAGAATCTTAAATGCAGCAGGCATTTATGATGTGGAAATCCGCCATATTTCCGGAAACCTTACCGACCATTATGACCCGAGAAATAAGACCTTAAGTCTTTCAGACAGTGTCTATAGTTCGGCATCTGTTGCGGCGGTTGGTGTAGCAGCCCATGAGTGTGGACATGCTATCCAGCATCAGAAGAATTATGCACCGCTTACCATTCGTGGTGCCATTGTTCCGGTAGCCAATATCGGTTCTACACTGGCATGGCCGCTGATCCTGATTGGATTATTTATCAGCAGCCGCAGTGGTCAGGCATTGATTACAGCAGGAATCATCTGCTTTTCACTGGCAGTATTATTTCAGATTGTAACACTTCCGGTAGAATTTAATGCATCGAGAAGAGCAGTAAGAATCCTTGGAGAGACAGGAATCTTAGGAGAACAGGAACTGGGCTATACGAGAAAAGTTTTAGGAGCTGCAGCGTTAACCTATGTAGCGGGAGCAGCTTCAGCGATTCTTCAGTTACTGCGTCTGATTTTATTATTTGGAGGACGACGGGATGACTGATTCGGTGAACAGCCGGGAACTGGTGCTTGCAATTTTGCTGGCGGTAACAAAGGATGGCATATACAGCCATGTGGCGATTTCTGATGTACTGACCAAATATCAGTATCTTGAGAAACAGGAGCGCAGCTTTATTACCAGAGTCAGCGAGGGTACTCTGGAGCGTATGCTGGAGCTTGATTATATTATCAATCAGTTTTCCCGTGTGAAGGTGAATAAAATGAAGCCGGTAATCCGTTGTATTATCCGGAGTGCAGTCTATGAAATGAAATATATGGACAGTGTTCCGGTATCGGCTTCCTGCAACGAAGCAGTAAAGCTTGCAAAGAAAAAAGGCTTTGGAAAGCTTTCCGGATTTGTCAATGGAGTGCTTCGGAATATCGGAAGAAATCTTGATAAGATTGCATACCCGGATAAGAAAAAAGCTTATAAACAGTATTTATCCGTAACCTGTTCCATCCCGGAATGGATGATTACACTCTGGGAGAAAAATTATTCCTTAGAACGGATTGAAAAGATAGCAGAAGCATTTTTGAAAGAAGAACCACTGACCATAAGGTGTAATATTACAAAGATTACACCGGAAGCATTGGTGGAGCGCTTGAAAAATCGTGGCATGGAAGTGAACATAGATGAAAAACTTCCTTATGCATTGCATGTAAGAGGTGTGGATTATCTTGGCAGCATTCCGGAATTTGCGGAAGGACTTTTTTATGTGCAGGATTTAAGCTCCATGAAGGTGGCTGAGGCGGCAGAGGTAAAAGCAAATGATACTGTCATTGATGTGTGCGGAGCACCTGGTGGAAAGAGTATACATATTGCACAGCTGCTTTCCGGCAGTGGAAGGGTCATCACCAGGGATGTCAGTGAGTATAAAGTCTCTTTGATAGAAGAGAATATCAGACGTCATCAGGTGACCAATATGACAGCCGAGCAGTGGGATGCCTGTGTATCAGATAAAGGCAGTATCGGCAAAGCAGATGTGGTTATTGCCGATTTACCATGTTCCGGACTGGGTGTGCTCCGGAAGAAACCGGATATCAAATATCGGATGCAGCCGGAAGATATCAAGTCACTGATCGCATTACAGCGGGAGATTTTATCCACGGTTCATCAGTATGTGAAGCCGGGTGGCAGAATGATTTACAGTACCTGCACCATTGATGCGGGAGAGAATGAAGAAAATGTTGCGTGGTTTATGGCAAATCATAAAGAATTTGAAGTAGAAAGCATGGAACAGATTCTGCCGGATGAATTAGGCAGTGACGGATTTTTCATTGCCAGATTAAGGAAACAGAATGTATGATAGAAAAAGTTGATGTAAAATCCTTGAATTTAAAAGAATTAGAAGAATTTCTTTTGTCTCTGGGAGAGAAGAAATTCCGGGCAAAGCAGATATATGAATGGATGCACATCCATCATGTCACCTCCTTTGATGAAATGACAAATCTTTCGAAGAATTTAAGGGAGACATTAAAAGAGAAAGCAGACCTTATAGTATTAGAAGAAGAACTGGTACAGATTTCGAAGATTGACGGAACGAGAAAGTACTTATTTGCATTGGCAGATGGGAATATGATAGAAAGTGTGCTGATGAAATATAAGCATGGCAATTCCGTATGTGTTTCTTCCCAGGTGGGCTGCCGTATGGGCTGCCGGTTCTGTGCATCCACACTGGACGGACTGGTGCGTAATCTGACACCATCGGAAATCTTAGAGCAGATATACCGGATTCAGGAGAGCATCGGAGAACGTGTTTCCAATGTGGTAGTCATGGGAAGCGGAGAACCTATGGATAATTATGATAATATTGTAAAATTCATTGAACTGCTGACAGACGAGCATGGACTTCATATCAGCCAGAGAAATCTTACGGTATCTACCTGTGGACTGGTGCCACGGATGAAGCAGCTCGCTGATTTGAAACTTCAGATTACACTGGCACTTTCCCTGCATGCATCCTCACAGGAAAAGAGGAAAGAGCTGATGCCGGTTGCCAACAGTTATGAGCTTTCCGAGGTCTTAGATGCCTGCAGATATTATTTTGACAAGACAGGACGAAGAATCACTTTTGAGTACAGTCTGGTGGGCGGCGTCAATGATACGGATGAGGATGCAGAGCGGCTGGTTAAGCTGGTTTCCGGCATGAACTGCCACATTAATCTGATTCCGGTAAATCCCATTAAAGAGCGGGATTATGTGCAGTCAGACCATGAGGAAATCCTCAAATTTAAAAATAAACTTGAAAAAAACGGAATTAATGTTACTATTAGAAGGGAAATGGGCAGAGATATTGATGGTGCCTGTGGACAGTTAAGAAAGAAATTTTTAGAAAGGTAGGTGGACTATCATGAAGACTTTTTCAATTACAGATATCGGACAAAAGCGCAGCTCCAATCAGGACTATGTCTTTTCCTCTGAGCAGCCGATTGGTAATCTGCCAAATCTTTTCATTGTTGCAGATGGAATGGGAGGACATAAAGCGGGAGATTATGCTTCCAGATATACGGTAGAGACATTGGAGAAGCTGATTCGTGAGTCGACATTGTCAGAGCCGGCTGCAATTATTGAGTCTGCAGTAAAGCAGGCAAATACCATGCTGTTAGAGGAAGCGAATAACCATGAGGAAATGAAGGGAATGGGAACTACTCTGGTAATTTGTACCATTCATGACAACGTGCTTACGGTTGCCAATGTGGGAGACAGCAGACTATATGTAGTAAATCAAGAAATCAGGCAGATTACGAAAGACCATTCGCTGGTAGAAGAAATGGTGCGGATGGGTGAGATGGACAAAGAAACAGCCCGGAATCACCGTGATAAAAACATTATTACAAGGGCAATCGGAGCAGTCCCGGAAGTGGATGTGGATTTCTTTGAGATTAATCTGGATCCGGAAGATGAAATACTTATGTGTACCGATGGATTAACCAACATGGTAGAGGATGCAGATATCAGAAATATTATGCTCAGTCAGCGTGATATTGCAGAACAAGCAGAAAGACTGGTAAAGACTGCCAATGAAAATGGCGGTAAAGACAACATTACAGTAATTGTAATAAAACCATTTTCGGATGAGGTGAAGATATGTTAACAGAGGGAATGTTTATCGCAGAACGTTATGAAATTATTGGGAAAATAGGCGCAGGCGGAATGTCTGATGTTTATAAGGCAAAGGATCATGTCTTAGGACGTTTTGTGGCAATTAAAGTTTTAAAGCAGGAATTCAGTGAAGATGTTAATTTTGTGACAAAGTTCCGTACAGAGGCACAGTCAGCAGCAGGATTAGAGCATCCAAACATCGTAAATATCTATGATGTCGGAAGCGAAAACGGCATGCATTATATTGTCATGGAGTATGTGGATGGAATCACATTAAAGACATATATTGAGAAGAAAAGCAAACTGACTTACAAAGAAGCGGTCAGCATTGCCATTCAGGTAGGCAGAGGTATTGAGGCTGCACACAATAAGAATATTGTGCACCGTGATATCAAGCCACAGAATATTATTATTTCCACAGAAGGAAAAGTAAAGGTAACCGATTTTGGAATTGCCCGTGCAGCAACTTCCAACACCATTAATTCAGATGTTATGGGTTCCGTACATTATTCTTCTCCGGAGCAGGCAAGAAACGGTTTCGTAGATGGCAAGAGTGATATTTATTCTCTTGGAATTGTCATGTATGAAATGGTAACCGGAAGAGTTCCTTTTGATGGAGATACTACGGTTGCGGTAGCAATCCAGCATTTACAGGAAGAAATGGTTCCACCAACTGCGTATACACCGGACCTTCCAATCAGCTTAGAGAAGATTATTTTAAAATGTACACAGAAGAACCCGGACCGCCGTTATGAGAATATGGGCGAACTGTTGATTGATTTAAAGAAATGTCTGATTAGTCCGAATGAAGATTTTGTTACCATGGTTCCACTTGGCAGCAATGATAAGACAAGAGTCATCGGACAGGATGAATTAGAGCAGATCCGAGAAGGCTCCGGAAAAGTTTCCTATGATGAAGAGGAAGAAGCAGGAGAGGAAGAAGAACCGGATGAGGATGAATTAACAGAGGATGAGGAGAAGGAGAATGGAATTCTCAATCCGAAGATGGAAAAAGCAGTTACTATTATGGGAATTGTCGCTGCAGTTATCATCGTAGGAATCGTCATTTGCCTGGTTGGTAATATCCTTGGAATTTTCCGATTTGGCGGCAGCAAGAAAAATGATACCGAGACAGAGATTGCAACAGAAACCGAAACAGACACCGAAGATAAAATCGAAATGATTGATTTGCGTGGTCTTACTTTTGAAGAAGCACAGAATGAAATCAAAGATAAGAAGCTTGATATCAAGTTAGAAGAAGGCGAGGAGATTTCCTCTGATGATTATGAGGAAGGACAGATTGCCGAGCAGAGTGTGAAGAAGGGTGAATCTGTAAAGGCTGGCGATACCGTTACTGTCCGTATCAGCAGCGGAGCAGGAGATGTTCCGATTCCTGACGTAGCCGGTTATAAGTCTTCGGAAGCACAGAAAAAATTAGAGGATATGGGCTTTAAGGTAAGCACGGATTATGATTACAGCGATACCGTACAGCAGGATTATGTTATCAAGACTACACCGGATATCGGAACCAATGCGAAGAAGGGTGATACCATTACCCTGATTTTGAGCCGTGGTATTGAAAGCGTACAGGTACCGGATGTCAGAGGACACTCAGAAACTGATGCGAAAAATGAATTAACCGGTGTAGGCTTAAATGTTACAACCAAGACCGATTACAGCGATGATGTGGCAGAAGGTCAGGTTATCAGCCAGGATCCGGTAAATGGCAAGTTTGTTGACCGTGGAACAACCGTTACCCTGACCATCAGCTTAGGCAAGAAGACCACATACTATTCTTATAAGAGTGATACATTAGCAGTACCGCAGGATGGCAAGAATTATACCGGCGGAACCGTTACTTTGAAAGGTTCTGATGGAAGTACCCTCTGGACTACAACCTTCGAGGGAACAACACCTGGTTCTGTGAACGTGGATAATATTAAAAATATGAGCAGCGGTACCCTTGAGGTTGACTGGACATATACCAACGAAGATGGTACAACAGGAACCAATGTGGTATCGACCTCTGTAAACTTTACTGAAAAATAAGGATGCACATGCAGGGAAAAATAGTCAAAGGAATTTCCGGATTCTACTACGTTCATGTAGTGGAATCCGGAATTTATGAATGTAAGGCAAAAGGAATATTCCGCCAGCAGAAGATGAAACCACTGGTGGGAGATGATGTAGAGATTGATATTATTTCAGAAGAGAAGAAGACCGGAAATGTCGCAGCAATTCTTCCAAGAAAAAATGCACTGATTCGTCCGGCAGTTGCCAATGTGGACCAGGCTCTTTTGATTTTCGCGGCGGCAAGTCCCAATCCCAATTTTAATCTTTTGGACCGCTTTCTGGTAATGATGGGACGGCAGGATGTTCCGGTAATCCTTTGTTTTAATAAGTGTGATTTGATTACGGAGGAACAGCAGCAGGAGATTGCATCTATTTATGAAGCAAGCGGCTGCAAGATACTCTTTGTCAGTGCAAAAAAGGAACTGGGACTGAAAGAACTTCAGGAAATATTAGAAGGAAAGACTACAACGGTAGCAGGACCTTCCGGAGTGGGAAAATCTTCACTTATTAATCTTTTAGCACCGGAAGCCTGTATGGAGACCGGTGAAATCAGTAAGAAGATAGAGCGCGGCCGTCATACCACAAGACATGCAGAACTGATTCAGCTTAAGGGCGATGGTTATATCATGGATACACCGGGATTTAGTTCTCTTTATCTTCCGGAAATGGAGAAGGAAGAATTGCAGGATTGTTATCCGGAGTTTGCAGCCTTTGAACCGTATTGCAGATTTCAGGGCTGTTCCCATATCAGTGAGCCGGACTGCGGAGTCAAAGAAGCTTTATCAGAAGGAAAGATTCATCCGGTGCGTTATGAAAATTACTGCCAGCTTTATGGAGAATTAAAGGACAGAAAGAAGTATTAAATAATTAGAGTATCGAAAGAGAAGAGATAGAAAATAGGATATCGAAAATAAGGTACAGCCAAATAAGATACGAAAGAAATATCAGATACAGAAAGGAATCAGACGATGAATTGTTTATCCCCATCTATTTTATCAGCAGATTTTAGTAAATTAGGAGAAGAGATTAAGACGGTAGATGAAGCCGGGGCGCAGTACATTCATATCGATGTAATGGATGGAAGCTTTGTGCCAAGCATTTCTTTTGGAATGCCGGTAATCCGCTCCATTCGAAAATGCACTGATAAAATATTTGATGTTCATCTGATGATTGATGAGCCAATCCGTTATATTGATGAGCTGGTAGACTGTGGAGCCGATTTGATTACGGTGCATGCAGAAAGCTGTAAGCATTTAGACCGGACCATTGAAGCTATTAAGGAACGTGGCATCATTGCAGGAGTAGCATTAAATCCTGCTACACCATTAACTGCCATTGAACATATTTTAGAAAAAGTGGATATGGTATTAATCATGACAGTAAATCCGGGCTTTGGCGGACAGAAGCTGATTCCTTATACTATCGATAAAGTGCGTCAGTTAAAGAAAATGGTGCAGGAGCGGAAGCTGAAGCTTGATATTGAAGTGGATGGCGGCGTAAACCTTTCCAATGTTGAAACATTGATGGATGCAGGAGCAAATATTATTGTTGCCGGAAGCGCAGTTTTTGGCGGAGATGCGGAAGAGAACACCAGATGTTTCTTAAATCTCATTAATGGTGGTAAATAAGATGAAAACATTGATTATCAATGGCGGAACAATAGAGGATGCATTTGCATTAAGTTATATAGAGAGGGTAAAACCGGATTGTATCTTAGCAGCAGACCGTGGCATGGAATTCTGTTACCGCAATCAGATAAAACCGGATGTCATATTAGGAGATTATGATTCGGCAGATAAAACCATATTGGAAGCATTTCGACGGCAAAGCGGCATTGAGTGGCACCAGTATCAGCCGGAGAAGGATTATACCGATTCTGAAATTGCCATCGGAAAAGCTATGGAGCGAAACAGTAGTGAAATCCATATATTAGGTGGCACCGGCACAAGGCTTGACCATGTGTTAGGTAATATACAGCTTCTGATGCAGCCGCTGGCAAAAGATATTCCGTGTTTTCTCATAGATTCCCATAACCGGATTCGCCTGTTGAAAGAGCGCGCGGTTCTTCGAAAGAGTCAGCAGTTCGGAAAGTATGTATCCTTACTTCCTCTTACCACAGAAGTAACCGGAGTAACATTGACCGGAATGAAATATCCTCTGCAGGATGCCGCATTTACCAGTGATAATACATTAGGTGTCAGTAATGAAATTGCAGACGATGAAGCGGTGATAGATTTAGAAAACGGAATATTGATTATGATTGAATCGAGAGACTGATTTTTGAGAGACTGAATTCTGTAAGACAGAAGAGGTCTCTTTTTTGTTATTAAGCTTCTTCAGGCTTTATGCTTGTATTGGAGCGGATAGACTGTACCATTATTCTTTTAACGGAAAGACCGTTTCTATCTTGACAAATTAAAAAAATATAGTACAATACAATTCATAGTAAATGAATAGGAAAAGGATGAAAAGGAAGATGAACAGAAGCGTAAGAACAAAATTAACAGCACTCGGTCTTTGCGTAACATTAATGTTTACAGCACTGACAGGGTGTGGAAATAAGGATACAAAGGAGACCTTAAGCACGGAGCAGCAGTCTGTGACAGAGGTAATTGAGAGTACAGAAAATGTGACAGAAGCAGGAAATGAAGTGACAGAGGGAGCCAGTGAAGAGAATCCGGTTACTTTTACGGATGCACTGGGAAGAGATGTAACCGTAACTTCCCATGACCGTGTGGCAGCCATGATTGGAAGCTTTGCAGATGTCTGGTTATTATCCGGTGGTGAACTGGTGGCAACAGCCAATGACTCATGGGAGTCATTAGACCTTGACTTAGGAGATGATGTGGTAAATCTTGGAAGTATTCAGGAGCCAAATACAGAAGCATTACTTGCCGCACAGCCGGATCTTGTAATTGCAAGCACCAATACTACTTCTAATGTGGAGATGGAAAATATGCTGACAGAAGCAGGCGTTACAGTAGCATATTTTGATGTATCTGATTTTGACGCATATCTTCAGATGTTAGACATTTGTACAGATATTACCGGAAGAAAAGATTTATATGAGAAAAACGGACTTGAGGTTCAGAAACAGATTGAAGAAATCAAGGCAAGGGTAGATGATTCCCATCCAAGCGTATTATTTTTACGTGCAGCAGCAAGTGGTGTAAAAGCCAAAGGAAGTGAAGGCAGCGTAGGTGGTGAGCTGTTAAAGGATTTGGGATGTGTGAATATTGCAGACAGCGACAGCGGATTATTGGATAATCTGAGCCTTGAAGCAATCGTAACCGCAGATCCGGATTATATTTTCGTGACTACACAGGGAACCGATACAGATGCGGCACTGGAAAATGTGCAGGAAACATTAATTAACAGTCCGGTATGGAGCAGTCTTACTGCAGTGAAAGAGAATCACTATTATGTACTGGATAAACGGCTTTACAACCTGAAACCAAATGCCCGCTGGGGAGAAGCGTATAAAGAACTGGCAGACATTTTATATCAGGAAAACTAAGACGCAGAAACTTAAGTGACAGAGTATAGGCAATAAAGGAGAAGCGGGATGGGATATTTTCCATTTTTTGTGGAACTAAAAGGAAAAAGAGGACTGATTGTCGGTGGCGGTATTGTAGCAGAACGCAAGGTAAGAAAGCTGCTGCCTTATGAACCGGAGCTTCTGGTTGTTGCACCAAAGATTGATAATGGAATCTGGAAACTTTCCGAAGAAATAAAAGAGAAAAGAAAAAAGAACGAAGATACGTCGGAACTTATTTTATCCGAGCGGGATTTTGAAACTACAAATCTGGAAAAAATGGATTTTGTTATTGCGGCAACCTCGGATGAAACATTGAATGCAAGGATTGCAAAGCTTTGTGAAGAGAGGAATATTCTGGTAAATGTTGTAGATGATAAGGAAAAATGTGGATTCCTGTTCCCGTCGCTGATTCGGGAGGGAAAGCTCAGTATCGGCATTTCTACCGAAGGAGCAAGTCCAAGAGTAGCAACCACGTTCCGTGCCCGGTTAAGCGCAGACATCCCGGAGCGGATGGAAGAAATCCTGGATTATCTTGAAAAGATTCGTCCTTTTGCAAAAATGGCAATCGAAGATGACAAAAAGAGAGCTGCTTTTCTGATGGAATTGGCAGATGTGTGTATGGGAAAAGGACGTCCCCTGACAGAAACTGAATGCGAAATTTTACTGGAAAATTATCAAAGCAAAACCCTAAAAGAAGCTTGTCCGGTCAGGAAAGTATCCCCAGGAAAGGTGGTTCTGGTGGGAGCCGGTTGTCTGTCCTATGAATACATAACACTGCGCGGCATGCAGGAAATCAGAAAAGCACAGGTGCTGATTTATGATGCGTTAATTGATACAAGGCTTCTTGATTTTACCATTGAAAACTGTGAAAAAATCTGTGTAGGAAAACGCAGTGGCAGACACAGCATGAAGCAGGAAGAGATTAATATGCTGCTGATAGAGAAGGCAAAAGAAGGTGCGCATGTTGTAAGGTTAAAAGGCGGTGACCCATTTGTCTTTGGCAGAGGAAATGAAGAAGTAGACGCACTGACGGAGGCTGGCATTGAAACAGAAGTAATTCCCGGCATTTCCTCCTGCATTGCAGTGCCGGAGCTTGCCGGAATTCCGGTGACGGAGCGGAAGGTCAGCCGGAGCTTTCATGTAATGACCGGGCATTTTGCCGGAGATGAGGAATCATTAAAAGATGAGATTCACAAAATGGCTGCCATGGATGGAACCTGTGTCTTTCTGATGGGATACACAAGACTTGCGGAGATTGTAAGAGAATTACAAAACGGCGGTGCAGCGGCAGAGACACCGGTAGCAGTAATTCATGGAACTTCTGATGGAAGCAGCCGGGCAGCATATGGAACACTTCTTACCATCGAAAAAGAAGTGCAGGAGAAACAGATCCCAATGCCGGCAGTGATTGTGGTAGGAGATACCGTCCGTTTACCGGAGTAAGAAAAAGAAAAAAATTCAGGACTTTTCGGAAAAACGAGGTCCTGAAAAAAATTTTCTTACATTTCCTATTGACCATATATGAATTATAGGGTATTATGGTAAATAGTTACAGGAAAGGAGAAAAAAGGAAATGGCGAAAATAGCACAATCTCTGACAGAATTAGTTGGTAATACACCAATACTGGAACTGAAAAATTACGAAGAAGCAAAGCATCTTCCGGCACACCTTTTAGCAAAGCTTGAGTATTTTAATCCATTGGGCAGCGTAAAAGACCGTGTGGCAGAAGCAATGATAGAGCAGGGAATAAAAGACGGGCTGATTAATGACAAGACCGTTATTATAGAACCGACCAGTGGCAATACCGGAATTGGGCTGGCATTTGTATGTGCGGCAAAGAAGCTGCATCTGATTTTAACCATGCCGGATACCATGAGTGTTGAGCGAAGAAAGATTGTAACAGCACTGGGAGCAGAAGTGGTACTGACCCAGGGACGGCTTGGCATGCGGGGCGCAATTGAGAAGGCAGCCCAGTTAAAAGAAGAATATGGAAATGCATTTATTCCGCAACAGTTTGAAAATCCGGTCAATCCAAAAATCCATGAGCTTACTACCGCAGAGGAAATCTGGCGGGATACGGATGGCAGGATAGATATTTTTGTAGCTTCTGTAGGAACCGGTGGAACACTGACCGGAACAGCAAGAGGCTTAAAGGCAAAGAAAGCAGACATTAAGATTGTGGCAGTAGAACCTGCAACTTCCGCCGTTCTTTCCGGAAAAGAACCGGGACCACATAAGATACAGGGAATCGGCGCAGGATTTATTCCGAAGGTTATGGATTTGTCACTGGTTGATGAGATTATTCCGGTAGATAATGATGTGGCATTTGATACCACAAGAGAAGTGGCAAAGACGGATGGACTCCTGATTGGAATCTCGTCCGGTGCAGTCTTACATGCAGCAGAAGAACTGGCAGGCAGACCGGAGAATAAAGATAAAAATATTGTTATCTTAATGCCGGACAGCGGAGAGCGGTATTTATCCACCTCTTTATTCGAATTATAAAATCAATGAAAAGAGATAGAAAGGAAATGTTGGGTGACATGCAGAAGAGCAGAAAACAGCAGGGAAAGAAAATTACATATCGTTACCGCATGACTGCACTTTTACTTGCAGTCATGATGTTGCTGCTCAGTGGATGTGGCAGACAAAAGAGTGATGTCATTACCATAACCAATGTTTCCTATGATCCGACCAGAGAGTTTTATGAAGCATATAATAAAATGTTCATACAGCATTATGAAGCAGAAACCGGAAAAAAAGTGGAAGTCATCCAGTCTCATGGAGGCTCCGGCATGCAGGCACGTTCCGTAGTGGAAGGTTGTAATGCGGATGTGGTGACACTGGCACTGGCACATGACATTTCGTTGATAGAGGATACCGGATTGATTAATGAGGGCTGGATGGATCAGTTCCCGGATCAATCCGCACCATATACTTCAACCATTGTCTTTCTGGTACGAAAGGGAAATGAGAGAAATATCAAAGACTGGGATGATTTGATTCAACCGGGTGTTGAAGTAATCACGCCGGATCCGAAGAGCAGCGGCGGTGCATGCTGGAACTTTCTGGCAGCATTAAGCTATGCAAAGGAAAAGGGTTACAGTGAAGCAGAACAAAAGAAATTTTTAAAAGAACTTTATGCCAACGTTTCCGTGATGGATTCCGGAGCAAGAGGTTCCACAACCACCTTTGTGGAAAATGGAAAAGGCGATGTACTGATTGCATGGGAAAATGAAGCCATGACAGTACTTAAGAATTATCCGGGAGAATATGAACTGATTTCTCCGACGGTCAGTATCTTAGCACAGCCCAGTGTGGCAGTGGTAGATGATAATGTAGATTTCAATGGAACAAGAGATGTGGCAGAAGCATATTTATCTTATTTATATGAAGATGATGCACAGCGGCTCGCCGCAGAGAATGGTTACCGTCCATCCAATCAGGAAATTTTAAAGGAATATGAAGATACCTTTGATCTGACGATGGCACTTTGGAGTATTGATGATTTTGGTGGCTGGGATCAGGCATACAAAGATTATTTTGATGATGATGCCTGGTTCGATGAGATATATAACTACTAGAAGAAGAGGCAAGTATGAAAAGACGATTCCGTAAAAATAAAAAAATCAGAGTCATACCGGGATTTCATTTAACGCTTGGAATTACAGTTACAATGCTTTCACTGATTGTACTGATTCCACTGGCATCCGTAATGGTATATTCCTTAAAGTTATCTCTGTCAGAATTTTTCGGACTTCTGACCAAGTCAAATGTATTATATGCATTTGCCACCAGCATCGGATGTTCTTTCTTAGCAGCATGTATCAATGTGGTATTTGGTGTGATATTAGCCTGGACGCTGACCCGGTATGATTTTCCGGGAAAACGGATTTTAGATGGATTTATTGAACTTCCATTTGCACTGCCTACTGCAGTTGCGGGTATTACTTTATCAAAGATGTATTCTGACACCGGAGTCATCGGAAAGCCGTTAGCAGTCCTTGGAATAAAAGCAGCATATACCCATGTGGGACTGGTCATTGCACTGGTATTTGTGGGAATTCCATTTGTCGTGCGTTCCGTTCAGCCAATATTGGAAAAATTGGATGGACAGTATGAAGAAGCAGCTTATATCCTTGGAGCGACACCGTCGAAAACATTTTTCAAAGTAATCTTATCTGAGATGAAACCGGCAATTTTAACCGGATTTGGACTGGCATTTGCCAGAGGGGTAGGAGAATATGGAAGTGTTATCTATATATCCGGCAATAGTGCCAAGGAGCATACACAGGTAATTTCCTATGTTATTATGCAGAAATTAAATTATATCGATTATACCTCTGCAACAGCAATTGCACTGGTTATGTTAATCATATCATTCCTTATTTTATTTGCAGTGAATATCATTCAGATGAAGCAGGCGCAACGCACGAATCAGTTATAGAAGGAGAAAAGTATGAATGAGCTTGAAAAACTGGAAAAAAGAAAAAAAAGTACGCGTCATATTCTGATTACAGTCAGTGTACTGTTCCTGTTCCTGATGCTGGTTCTTCCGCTGCTCTGCATCATTGCAAGTTCCTTAAAAGAAGGATTTGCCTTTTACATGCAGTCCATCCGGACAGATTATGTAAAGAGTGCTTTAAAGGTAACTCTGATTGCAACAGTGGCAGCGGTGGTGATTAACACATTCTTTGGATTATGTGTTTCATGGCTTTTAACCAAGTTTTCCTTCCGAGGAAAACAGGTGCTGGCAACCTTGATTGATATTCCGTTTTCCATTTCACCGGTTATCGTGGGACTGGCATTTTTGATGACATTTGGAAGACTGGGCTGGACCTATCCATTTATCCGGGCAATTAACCAGTTTTTTGGAACGAATATCAGAATCGCTTTTGCAATTCCGGGCGTTATTTTAGCAACGGTATTTGTAACATTTCCTTATGTATCAAGGGAAGTGATTCCGGTTTTAAATGCTCAGGGCAAGGACGAAGAAGAAGCAGCAGCCCTGATGGGAGCCGGCGGACTGAAAATCTTTTTTAAGATTACATTTCCACAGATGAAATGGGCATTGCTCTATGGAGTCATCCTTTGTACCTCGAGAGCGTTGGGAGAGTTCGGTGCGGTCAATGCTCTGTCAAAGACAAGAGGAGAGACCTTTACACTTCCACTGGAAATCGATGCATTATATATGTCGGGTACAGAGCAGTCCGTTACTGCAGCATTTGCAGTATCCTCGCTTTTGGTTATTCTGGCAGTTATTATATTATTCCTTCGAAATATTCTGGAATATCGGGCAAAAACAAGAAGGGAGAGCCGCTGATATGTATGTTGAAATGAAAGATATATGCAAACAATATGGCAGTTTTAAAGCTTCTGATCATGTCAGCTTTGGCATTGAAAAAGGAAAACTGGTGGCACTGCTTGGACCATCCGGCAGTGGAAAGACAACACTGCTTCGTATGATTGCAGGACTGGAAATGCCAAATTCCGGAGACATTTACATCGATGGAAAACGGGTCAATGATGTACCGGCTTCCAAACGAGGCATCGGATTTGTTTTTCAGAACTACGCATTGTTCCGCTATATGACGGTATATGACAATGTGGCATTTGGACTGGAGCTTCAGAAGGTGCCAAAGAAAGAAATTAAGAAGCGGGTAATGGAGCTTTTGGAGATTACCGGACTTTCCGGTATGGAGAAGCGGTATCCGAACCAGTTGTCCGGCGGACAGCGGCAGAGAGTTGCTTTTGCAAGGGCACTGGCACCAAGACCACAGGTACTGCTTTTGGATGAACCGTTTGCAGCAATTGACGCCAAGGTTCGTTCGGAATTAAGACTCTGGCTTCGCAGTGTAGTTACAAAGCTTGGAATCACCAGCATTTTCGTAACCCATGACCAGGATGAAGCCGTTGAGGTGGCAGATGAGATTATCATTACTAATCACGGAACCATCGAACAGATTGGAACACCGGCAGAGATTTATAATACACCGGATACTCCGTTTGTAGCACAGTTTATTGGACGTTCTTCCCTAGTGGAACATTACGAAGAACTGCATGGATTTGATAAAATCGAGGGTGCAGCGAAAGCAGTCATCCGACCGGAATTTGTAAAGATACATAAATTTGGCAAAATTGACCGCTATATGAGTGCATCCCAGGATGGCATTGTAAAGGATATCGTATTCCGTGGAAACCGTCTGGATGTTACGGTAGACGTAGGCGGCATTGAGATAATCTGTGAGTGGCCATTGGAAAAAGAAAGTCTTGAAATCGGAGAGAAGGTAAGCCTTTTGATTTACCGGTTATATGTGCTGGATAAAGAGCGGACGTATCTCTGTGAAAATAAAGAAATGCAGGAGGATGATGTATTCTACATCTAAGTTGCTATGGAAATTAAGAACAGAAAAATAATGGATACAGACATTTTAATTATTGGCGGTGGAACCGCAGGCTGTTATGCAGCACTGACCATTGCAGAACAGTCCGATGCGAAAGTTATCATTGCAGAGAAAGCCAACATCAAAAGAAGCGGCTGTCTTGCAGCCGGAGTAAATGCCATTAATGCATATATCGTAGAGGGCAGAAAGCCGGAAGATTATGTGGATTATGCCAAAAAGGATGCAGACGGCATCGTAAGAGAGGATTTGCTTCTTACTATGTCGGAGGGCTTAAACCGTGTAACAGAGAAAATGGAGAAGCTTGGTCTTGTCATTTTAAAAGATGAAAATGGCAGATATGTGGCAAGAGGAAACCGGAATATCAAAATCAACGGTGAGAATATCAAGCCGCTACTTGCTTCTGCAGTAGAAGCGCTGCCGAATGTTATCATATTAAACCGGGTGGCAATTACCGATTATCTGGTAAAGGAGAACAGGATTTATGGTGCAGTGGGATTTTCCATTGAAAATGAGACAGCAGTAGAAATCCGGGCGAAGAAAGTGCTTTGTGCAACCGGTGGAGCATCCGGTCTTTACCGGCCGAACAATCCGGGATTCTCCAGACATAAGATGTGGTATCCACCATTTAATACCGGAGCCGGTTATGCCATGGGAATTGAGTCGGGAGCAGAGATGACCACCTTTGAAATGCGTTTTATTGCACTGCGTTGCAAAGATACCATCGCACCGACCGGAACCATTGCACAGGGTGTGGGAGCAAAGCAGATAAATGCCCTTGGCGAAGTATATGAGACAAAATACGGACTTACCACTTCACAGCGTGTGTATGGAACCGTAAAAGAGAATTTATTAGGACATGGTCCATGCTATCTTCGGACAGAAGGAATCAGTGCAGAGCAGGATGATTCCTTAAAGAAGGCTTATCTTAACATGGCACCGAGCCAGACCTTAAAATGGATTGAGCAGGGAAAGAACCCAAGTGAGCAGAATGTGGAAATCGAAGGAACCGAGCCGTATGTGGTAGGTGGACATACCGCCAGTGGTTACTGGGTTGACACCAGAAGAGAATCTACGATTCACGGACTGTATGCAGCCGGAGATGTGGCAGGAGGCTGTCCACAGAAATATGTAACAGGAGCCATGGTCGAGGGCGAGATTGCAGCAAAGGCAATGGTAGAAGACCTTGCAAAAGAAAAGGCTGCAAGCTATGAAATGACGGAAGAAGAAAAAGCATTCTGTGACAACAGATTTGAAGAAAAGATGAAAGAATATGATAAGATTTTAACAAATCAGTCCGGTTTATATGATACGGAACAGTTAGAAGAAGCCATGCAGAAGGTAATGGATACCTATGCAGGCGGAATCAGCAATCATTATCAGTTTAATGAAAACCAGCTGAATCTGGCAGAAGAGAAAATCGAAAAGTTAAAGGAACTTTCGAAGGAGCTTGGAGCTTCCAATATGCATGAACTGATGTTTGTCTATGAGCTTAAGAACCGGCTGACGGTCTGTGAGACACTGATTTATCATCTGAGAGCCAGAAAGGAAACCCGCTGGCACAGTTTTGCAGAAAACTTAGATTATCCGGATAAGAGTGATGAGTGGTTAAAATATGTGAATACCAGAAAAGAAAATGGTAAAATCCATGTGCTCTTCCGGGAATTAGTAAAGCGAGGTGAGACCTATGAGCATAGCTATTAATCAAAGCAAATGTGTGGGATGTGGCAGATGCAGTCAGGTCTGTCCGGGAACACTGATTGGAATGGACTCTGATGGAAAGGCATGTATGCTGTATCCGAAGGACTGCTGGGGCTGTTGCTCCTGTATTAAGGAATGTAAGGTAGATGCCATAGCACTTTACTTGGGTGCAGATATGGGCGGCATGGGAAGTAAGATGAGTGTAGCAAGCCGGGAACAGTATCTGGACTGGAAGATAGAGAAACGGGATGGCACCGTAGAAACCATCGTTATTGACAGAAAGCAATCGAATCAATATTAATAAATCGCCACAGGGTGGCAGAAAGAGGTAAGTATGGGTGAATTATCACATTTGGATGAACTGGAAGCAGAAGCAATTTACATCATAAGAGAGGTGGCCGCAGAGTGCGAGAAGCCGGTTATGCTTTACTCCATTGGAAAAGACAGCTCCGTAATGCTGCATCTTGCCATGAAAGCATTTTATCCGGAGAAGCCGCCATTTCCATTTCTGCATGTAAATACCACATGGAAATTCAAGGAAATGATTCAATTCCGTGATGAGACAGCAAAGAAGCTTGGCATTGAAATGATAGAGTATATCAATGAAGATGGTGTAAAGAAGGGGATTAACCCATTCGACCATGGCTCTGCATATACCGACATCATGAAAACACAGGCATTGAAACAGGCATTAAATAAATATGGATTTACCGCAGCATTTGGCGGCGGCAGACGTGATGAGGAGAAATCCCGTGCAAAGGAAAGAATATTCTCCTTCCGTAATGAAAATCATGCCTGGGACCCGAAGAACCAGAGACCGGAAATGTGGAAGCTTTACAACGCTAAAATCAATAAAGGCGAAAGCATTCGAGTATTCCCGATTTCCAACTGGACTGAGACTGATATCTGGCAGTATATCAAACGTGAGAAAATTGACATTGTACCGTTATACTTTGCAGCAGTACGTCCGGTAGTATATCGTGATGGAAATATTATCATGGTGGATGATGACCGTATGCGTCTGCTTCCGGGAGAGGAAATCCAGTACAAGAGTGTACGTTTCCGTACCTTAGGATGCTATCCTTTGACCGGAGGAACAGAGTCAACAGCAACTACATTGGATGAAATTATCGATGAGACTTTAAGTGCAGTATCTTCCGAGAGAACCACCCGTGTCATTGATAACGAAGCAGCAGGCAGTATGGAAAGAAGAAAGAGAGAGGGGTATTTCTAAGATGAGTGGATTATTAAAATTTATTACATGCGGTAGTGTGGATGACGGAAAGTCCACTTTGATTGGACACATTCTTTATGATGCAAAGCTTTTGTATACAGACCAGGAAAAAGCATTGGAATTAGATTCAAAAGTAGGAAGCCGTGGCGGAGCAATTGACTATTCACTTCTGTTGGACGGACTGATGGCAGAGCGTGAGCAGGGTATTACCATTGACGTAGCATACCGTTATTTTACAACAGACAACAGAAGCTTTATCGTAGCAGATACACCGGGTCATGAAGAGTACACCAGAAACATGGCGGTTGGTGCATCCTTTGCAGACCTTGCAGTTATCTTAATTGATGCAAAACAAGGGGTACTGGTACAGACCAGAAGACATGCCAGAATCTGTGCATTAATGGGAATCAAGTTCTTTGTATTTGCAGTAAACAAAATGGATCTGGTAGACTACAGCGAAGAGCGTTTCAAAGAAATCGAAGCACAGATTAAAGAATTAGCAGACGAACTGAAGTTAGAGAGCATTTACATTATTCCGGTTTCTGCAACAGAAGGTGATAATGTAACAACCAAATCCGATAAAATTAGCTGGTACAAGGGAGAGGCATTGCTTCCATACCTTGAAAAAGTAGATGTAACAGAGAAGAAGCAGGAAGAGGGCTTCTATATGCCGGTACAGAGAGTGTGCCGTCCGGACCATACTTTCCGTGGATTCCAGGGACAGATTGAATCCGGTGAAGTAAAAGTCGGAGACGAAATCGTTACCCTGCCAAGCAATGAGCGTGCGCATATCAAGAGCATTTTAGTAGGAGATAAAGACAGCCAGAGTGCCTTTATGGGACAGCCGGTTACACTGCAGCTTGATAAAGAAGTAGACGTATCCAGAGGCTGTGTCATTGCATCCGGCAATAACCTGCCAATCAGCAAATCCTTTACAGCAACCATTCTCTGGATGGATGATGAGGAGCTGACACCGGGAACCGATTATCTGGTAAAACTTGGAACCAAGCAGATTCCTGGTATCTTAAAGAACATTCAGTATAAGATTGATGTAAATACCGGTGAATTTATTCCGGCAGGACAGCTTAAGAAAAATGAGATTGCAGTCTGTGACCTTGATTTGCAGGAGCCGGTTGTCATCGATGAATTCAAAAAGCATAAGACTTTAGGAGAGCTGATTCTGATTGACCGTATTTCCAATATGACTTCTGCCTGCGGTGTAGTAGAAGATGCTGCCGTAGATGAGAGCAAGGATTTAAAAGCAGCTTTCGTATATGGAAGCCTTAAGGGAAATGGAGACATTTTCGAAGAGTTCTATTATAACCTTGAGAGTATGACGATTGCCAAGGTACGTCCGGTTCAGAAGACCTATACCATTGGAGATGAAATTCCGGTAAGCGGAGAGAGCTATCAGTATCCGGATGACTTCGATATTGTCATCTTAAGAGAAAGAATCTTTGTACAGGTTCGTGGACGCAAGGTAGAAAAGATTGCACCGCTGGCAGAATACCAGTACAGCAATGTTCCGGTTATCAACGGAAGAGGCTTTGCCGTTGCCATTACATCTGCACAGGATGCACAGGCATTCTTAGACGATCTGGCTGCAGCAGGTGAAAAACCATCCAGTGACTTCTTCAATAAGTGGCTGCATTTTGAAACATATCGTAAGATTATTTTCAAGGATGAAATCTGGTTATAAAAATAAGAAAGCTGTACTTCGGTGGAAAATACCAATCGTCTGGAGTACTACATCTAAAGTGATGCAGTTAAAGTACATGTGCGCAAACGTTTACATGGAAAATGACAAAAATGAGAAGAAAATAGTTACAAAAACAGAAAAAATGTTTTATCTTTGTAAAGATTATATAAATTCTATTAAATTGGATTAAAATATTCCGCAGAGTACTTGTGCTCTTCGGAATATTTTTGCTATTATACTTAAGTAAAATCAGTTCATAATAATATTCGATATTCATCTATTATGCAGGCGTGTTGAACTGCCTGTATTCGTGATAATCTTATATTCATATTTTCAGAATCTTTTTATCCAAAATATTTATTTAACAGGGGGAAAATACTTGGCAGATAAGGATTTGGCAGAAAAATATCTGGAATCATTTTCGGATGTTTTTGCTGACATATATAATGTATTACTTTTTCGAAAGGAGATTCTTTTGGAAGAAGGATTGGAAGAGGGACCAACAGAAAGCATCTATAAGGTGGAAGAAAACAATCTTCGGAATCAGTTTCGGGATACTGTGAAATTATATAAGAATGGGTTATACAAAGTGGCATCTTTTGGGATTGAAAATGAAAGTCGGATAGACAAAAATATGCCCATCCGGATTATGGGGTATGATTATGCTGTGTATCGGGCGCAGATTGACCGTGGGGAAGAACGAAAATATCCGGCAATTACGATTGTTTTAAATTTCAGTGATACAGAATGGAAAAGTCCGAATGCGCTATTTGACATTTTAGATGTTTCTCCGGAACTAAGACCGTATGTAAATGATTATAAAATATTTGTTTTTAATATTGCATTTTTGCCGGAGAAAGTCCGAAAAGAGTTTAAGAGCGATTTTAAAATTGTAGCAGATTTTTTTGCAGAAAAACGTCTTGGAAGATATAATCCCAAGGAACATCCGGAGGCAATCTGCCATGTAGAAGCGGTTTTGAATCTACTTCGGGTGTTTACAAATGATAAAACCTATGTCAAAATAGAGAAAACAGTAGCAGAACGTGTGAAGGCAGGAGAGGTGATTACAATGTGTACGTTTGCAGAAGAGATGACCAACAAGGGAATAGAGATTGGTGAAGCGCAGGGCATCAAGATTGGTGAAGCGCAGGGCATTAAGATTGGCGAAGCAAAAGGAATTAAAATTGGTGAAGCCCGTGGAATTGCCAGAGAAAAAATCAGTGTTGCAAGAAACCTTTTAGACCTTCTGACAGATGAAGTAATTGCAGAAAAGGTCGGACTGGAGCTTGCTACGGTAAAAGAACTCAGAGAAGAAGTGAAGTAGAGGCATAAGAAATGGATAAAATAGCAGCACCAACTCCGGAACAGTTAAAAAAGCAGGAAGCGTTAAAACAATATTTTGAAAAATTAGGCAGCGTGGCAGTTGCATTCTCAAGTGGTGTGGATTCCACCTATCTTTTGAAAGTGGCGCATGATGTATTGGGAGAGCGGGCAATAGCAGTAACTGCGTCCTCCTGTTCATTTCCAAAGAGAGAGTTAGGAGAAGCAGAAGCATTTTGCCGGAAAGAAAATATAAGACATTTTATTACAGAATCGGAAGAACTTGAAATCGAAGGATTTGCACAGAATCCTAAGAACCGCTGTTATCTTTGCAAGCATGAATTATTTGAAAAGATATTAAAGATTGCAGAAGAGCAGAAAATTGTCTATGTGGCGGAAGGCTCTAACCTTGATGATAACGGAGATTATCGTCCGGGATTAAAAGCAGTAGCGGAATTAGGCATAAAAAGTCCGCTCAGAGACTGTGGTTTTACCAAGCAGGATATCCGTGTTCTTTCGAAGGCATTGAATCTTCCAAACTGGGAAAAGCAGTCCTTTGCCTGTCTGTCATCCCGGTTTGTCTATGGAGAGACCATATCCGAAGAGAAACTTGCAATGGTAGATAAAGCAGAACAGTTATTGCTGGATATGGGATTTCATCAGGTGAGGGTAAGAATTCATGGAATGATGTCAAGGATAGAGATTGAACCGGAAGAGTTTTCAAAACTGATGGAAGTGGAAAACAGGGAAAGAATTATAAAAGCTTTCCGGGAATATGGATTTACCTATGTAACCTTAGATCTTTGCGGTTACCGAATGGGAAGTATGAATGAAACATTGGAAAAGTAAGGAACTTACTCAAAGAAGTAGTAAGTTCCTTCTGCATCAGAGAACGTCTTAAGTGAAGTATGAAATACTTTATTTAAGACGTTTTTTTGTACGCATTCATCCGGAGTGCCCTGAAAGCAGATGGCACCGGATTCCATGACGATAAGTTTGTCTGAAATAGTAAGTGCTTTGGCAAGGTCGTGCAGCACCAGAAGAATTGTTTTTCCCTGTGCCTTTAAGATTGGAAGCATCCGGTAGAAATTATTCTGGCTTTCCAAGTCTAAGAAGGTAGTCGGTTCATCCAAAATAATCGTATCGCAGTTCTGGGCTAAAGTCATGGCAAAGAAGACACGCTGTCTTATTCCGCCGGAAAGAGTGTCAGTTGCAACGTTGCGGTAATCCGTAATATGGGTAAATTCCATGGCATCTTCCACCAGTCCGCGGTCTTCTTCGGTGAGGCGTCTCGAAAAACCAAGATAAGGGAAACGTCCATGCTCCACTAAGGTATGAACCGGAAGAGCAGGAATTACTTCGCGAATCTGTGGAAGGAGTGCAATTTTCCTGGCACGAAGGTGTCCATTCATATGATAAATATCTTCGCCATCTAATGTGATAGAGCCGTTAAAAAGCTGGCTGGATTTATTTAATACGGAAATCAGCGTTGTTTTGCCACAGCCATTTGGTCCTACGATGGTTGTGATGCTGCCGGTAGGAATTTCAACGGACAGATTTTTAATCAGAGGCACCTTGTGGTAGCCAATGGAAACGGAATTAAATTTAAGCATGGACTCTGCGGCCTCCTTTCTTTCCTAATAAAAGATATAAGAAAAACGGTCCGCCAACAAAAGAAAGAATAATGCCGGCAGGAAGTTCATATGGTGCGGCAATAACACGTCCAAGGGTGTCACAGAAGAGGACGAAACTTGCACCTAAGAGAGCACAAAGGGGAACTAAAAGCCGCAGATCATTGCCGAAGAGCCGTCTTGCAATATGAGGAACAATCAGCCCGACGAAGCTTAAAAGTCCTGCATAGCTTACCACACAGCCTGCCAGTATACTAGAAAGCATCAACAGCAGAAAACGGAGCAGCGATACCGGAATGCCAAGGGAGCGGGCAACATCTTCTCCAAGACTCAGAACATTCATGTGGCTTCCGAAAAAGCAGGAGATGATAACCGCAATGACAATAGCAATGCCGGGAGCAAAAAGCGTTTTTGTGGTGACATCAGAAAGAGAACCAATCATAAAGGTAGTGAGGTTTAAAGTGATATCATCACTTAATAATTTTACCGTATTGATTCCGGCACTTAAAAAAGAAGAAACGGTAATTCCGGCAAGAATAATAGTAGTACGTTTGCTGTCTGCCATATACGCCAGTGCAAAAATAAGAAGTGTTGTCAGAAAGGCACCTGCAAATGCAAAGATGGCATTATGGGTTGCACGGCCCTGGAAGATGGCAAGCCCAATCATAACGGCAAATCCGGCTCCGGAATTGACACCGATGGTATTCGGACTGGCAAGGGAATTATTCATAACAGTCTGTAAGATAACTCCGGCGCAGGATAAACCCATGCCGGCAGCAATGGCACCAAACATCCGTGGAATTCTGATATGAAAAAGTAACAGACCTGTGACAGAAGTCCGGTCATTTTGAATCAGACAGGATAAAATCTCTTTCGGATTTAATAAAACGCTGCCGAAAAAAAGACTTGCTGACATCATAAGAAGCAGCAGGAAAAACATTCCGGCAAAAGATAAAATAATTTTTTTTCTCGTGTACATAGGAAATCCTTTCCGTTATTCCAGAAATATGTATTGTGTTTCCTGAAAAGTATTGTTGGAACAAAGAATGAGCCTTGGCACATTCTCGCGCCTGCGGCGGTCGCTTGCGTGAATAAAATAACATATTCGGAGAGAAATAACAATGCTCTGATAAATTAGTATTGACAAATTAGAAAAATATAGTAAAATATAATTCATACAAAACCAATAGGAATAATCGTAATTAGATTTCCTAAGGCAGTTCAAAGTATTTAGTGCACAATAAGACGTGCAGGAATTGGAGCGTAAGATGAAGTTTAATACCGCATTATTACATGGAGATTTTCAGGGAGAACCGAATACAGGTGCAACAACAACTCCGATTTATCAATCCAGTGCATTTGCACATGAGTCGGCAGAGAAGTTAGAAAAGATTTTTCATAATCAGGCACCGGGATATTCCTATACGAGAATCAGTAATCCTACGGTAGATGCATTTGAAAAAAGAGTAACGGCGTTAGAGGGTGGCGTAGCAAGCGTTGCCTGTGCATCAGGAATGGCAGCACTCTACAATGCATTTTGTAATATCCTTCGTTCCGGCGATGAAATCGTATCCAGTGCCAGTCTCTATGGCGGCAGCATTGATTTATTCCGTGACTTAGAGGCATTTGGTATCACAACACATTATGTGGAAAACAATGACCTGGCTGCATTTGAAGCAAAGACCAATGAACATACCCGTCTTTACTTTGCAGAGACCATTGGTAATCCAAGACTTGATGTGACAGATATTACGGCACTTGCAAATCTGGCACATGAGCATCAGGTACCGCTCATTATAGATAATACGGTTGCTACTGCATTCTTAGTGAAGCCGCTTTCCCTAGGAGCGGATATTGTAATGAATTCTTCCTCTAAATACATCAATGGTCACAGCAATTCCATCAGCGGAATTATTACGGACAGCGGCAGATTTAAGTGGGATGTGGAAAAATATCCGGGCATGGCAGACTTTAAGAAGTTTGGACCATTTGCCTATACTGCCAAGCTTCGGAATGGACTGTTCCGCAACACAGGAGCCTGTCTGTCTCCGCAGAATGCATTTTATAACTGCATCGGGTTAGAGACACTGGGAATCCGGATGGAGCGTATCTGTGACAATGCAGCAGAACTGGCAAGGTTTTTTGTAAGAGAATATCCGGATGTAACAGTCAATTATCCGGGATTGGAGAGCAGTCCATGGCATGAAATCGCAAAGAAACAGTTTAAGGACCGTTTTGGTGGAATCTTAACCATACGGACCGGAAGCAAGAAACGGGCATTTGAAATAATCAATGCATTAAAGCTTCCGCTGATTATTTCCAATATCGGAGATACGAAAACATTAGTGATTCATCCGGAATCTACATTAAATGTACACAGTACCCCGGAAGAAAAAAGAGACGCCGGAGTATTTGATGACTTGATCCGCATCAGTGTTGGAATTGAAGATGTCGAAGATTTAATCGAAGACTTCAGACAGGCAATGGATCAGAGCAAACCAGAGAAAAGCAAAGAGTAAATGGAGGAAGCAGACAATGGTAAAAATTGATTATGCGGCATTGAAAAAAGGCGGATTTATGCGCCAGAAACAGAAAGGATTCTTTTCTTTAAGAATTCAGGTAGTTGGAGGAAACCTGACAGCAGAAAATATTAAAGCAGTAGCAGATGTGGCAGAAAAATATGGAAAAGGCTATGTTCATATGACTTCCAGACAGGGCATTGAGATTCCATTTATTAACTTTGAAGATATAGAAGAGGTTCGTGCAAAGTTAGCAGACGGTGGTGTAAAACCTGGTGTATGTGGACCGAGAGTCCGTACCGTTACCGCATGTCAGGGTTCTGAAATCTGCCCGAGCGGATGTATCGATACCTACAGCCTGGCAAAGAAATTAGATGAGCATTACTTCGGAAGAGAGCTTCCGCACAAATTCAAATTTGGTGTTACCGGATGTCAGAACAACTGTCTTAAGGCAGAAGAAAATGATATCGGTGTAAAAGGTGGTATGGAAGTAAGCTGGGTAGCAGATAAATGTATCAATTGTGGTGTCTGCGAAAAGGCATGCCGTGAAGATGCTATCAAATGTACCGGAACAGAAGTTACCATTGATTATGATAAATGTACCAACTGTGGCCGTTGTGTAAAATCCTGCCCGACAGATGCATGGGAAGGAAAGAGCGGATATATCGTATCCTTTGGTGGATTATTTGGAAATCATATTTATAAAGGAGAACAGTTACTTCCGCTGATTACCGATGAAGAGACATTATTCCGTGTGACTGATGCAGCCATTGGATTCTTTGAAGAGCATGCAAATCCGGGTGAACGTTTCCGTTTACTTTTACAGCGTGTGGGAGAAGATGAATTCCGCAAAGTAATCCGCAATGCATTTGAAGAAAAATAAAGTTGCCGGAAGCAGCAGAAAAAGAAAAAATCGGAATGAAAATTCAAAATAAAAATTATTATACGAGGAGATATAAGATGGAAATCGAAGGAATCAGAATTGATGATACAGTAGATATTACCGATAAAGTGTGCCCGCTTACTTTTGTAAAGGCAAAGGTTGCAATTGATGAGTTAGAGGATGGCGAAGTCATTGCAATCCGTATGAATGATGGCGAGCCGGTACAGAACGTACCACGCAGTATTAAAGAAGAAGGACATCAGATTTTAAAACTGGTTAATAACGAAGATGGAACCTATAACCTCATTGTAAAGAAGGTTGAGGACTAAACATCTGGAAGGGAGAAAGAAATGGCAGAACGCGTAACAAAAGACACTTTTGAAGAAAAAGTATTGAAGAGCAGCCTCCCGGTGCTGATTGATTTTTACTCAGACAGTTGTGTTCCGTGCAAGAAAATGTCACCGGTCATTGGCGCTATCGCAGACGAACAGACAGAAAAATTAAATGTCTATAAAGTAAATACCAACTTTGATTCAGAACTGGCAGAAAAATACAGTGTAATGTCTGTACCAACCATTGTACTCTTCAAGGATGGCGAAGAAATTGCCCGTAAGAGTGGTGCAGAGAAAAAAGCGGTACTTGAGGAGTGGATTACCCAGTCCCTTGACAAATAAAAATAAAGAAAAGTGAGAGGAAGGAAATTATGCAGATTACAGTAGCAGGCGAAAAGAAAGAAGTAAAAGACGGATTAACACTTCCGGAATTAATTGAGCAGGAAAATGTAGAGACACCGGAATATGTAACTGTATCCATTAACGATGAATTTATAGAAACAGAAGCAAAGGCAACAACCGTTCTTAAGGATGGTGATAATGTAGAATTCCTTTACTTCATGGGAGGTGGAAGCTATGGCATTAACGGATGAGCAGATTGAACGTTATTCCAGACATATCATTTTAAAAGAAGTTGGCGCTAAGGGTCAGAAAAAACTTTTAAATGCAAAAGTTTTAATCATCGGAGCAGGTGGACTTGGAGCACCGGCAGCAATGTATCTTGGAGCAGCAGGTGTAGGTACCATCGGAATTGCAGATGCAGATGAAGTAGATTTAAGTAACCTTCAGAGACAGATTATTCATCAGACAGCAGATGTAGGCAAAGCAAAAGTGCAGTCTGCAAAAGAGACTATTAATGCAATGAACCCGGATGTAGAAGTCCGTACATATCGTGAATTCATTACCAGTGAAAATATCATGGACATCATTGCAGATTATGATTTTATCATTGACGGAACCGATAACTTCCCGGCAAAATTCTTAATTAACGATGCCTGTGTTATGGCAAAGAAACCATTTTCCCATGCAGGAATCATCCGTTTCAAAGGTCAGTTAATGACCTATGTTCCGGGAGAGGGACCATGTTACCGCTGTGTATTTAAGAATCCACCACCAAAGGATGCCGTACCGACCTGTAAGCAGGCTGGTGTTATCGGCGCAATGGGTGGTGTCATCGGAAGCCTTCAGGCAATGGAAGCAATCAAATACATCCTTGGAGTAGGAGATCTGCTGACCGGTCAGTTATTGACCTATGATGCAATTAAGCAGGAATTCCACAAGATTAAGCTTCCTTGGAATGGCAAGGGATGTGCCGTTTGTGGAGAACATCCGACCATAACAGAGCTGATTGATTATGAACAGGCAGAATGTACAGATAAATAAATGTATCAGTAAATAAATGTTATCAGATACATAACCCATGAAACATAGAAAGAGGATAGCATGATTTCATTAAAAAAAGCAGATTATGAAAAAATACTGGCACATGCCAAAAGCTGTGTACCAGAAGAGGCTTGCGGACTGATTGCAGGAACCAGAGACGGAGAGGATAAGGTGGTAGAAAAGGTATATCTGTTGACCAATATCGACCATTCCAATGAGCATTTTACACTGGATCCGAAAGAGCAGTTAGCAGCCGTGAAGGATATGCGTGCCAATGGTCTCATGCCTTTAGGCAACTGGCACTCCCATCCGGAATCTCCTTCGAGACCATCCGAAGAAGATAAGCGTCTTGCATATGACAGTAAAGCAAGCTATATGATTCTTTCTCTGATGGAACCGGAACAGCCGGTACTCAATTCATTTCATATTGAAGGCGACGAATCAACGAAGGAAGATCTGGTAATATGTTAGATGTAGTTATCATTGGAAGCGGGCCGGCAGGTTTAAGTGCGGCAATCTATGCTAAGCGGGCAAACCTCGATGCGGTTGTACTGGAAAAAGAATATCTTGGAACCGGACAGATTGCATACAGCAGCCGGGTAGATAATTACCCGGGACTGCCGGGCAAAGACGGTTATTCTTTAGGAGAGGCATTCTTAGAGCATGCCGAAGGACTTGGAGTAACCATTGAAGAGGCAGAGGTTACAGCCATTACAAAAAAAGAGCAAAGCTTTGTCATTTCCTGTGAAGATGGAAAGAACATAGAGGCGAAAACCGTAGTCTATGCAGCAGGCTGTCAGAACCGCAGATTAGGGGTGCCGGGAGAAGAAAAGCTGCTGGCAAAAGGAGTTTCTTTTTGTGCAGTCTGTGACGGTGCCTTTTATAAGGGAAAGAAAGCTGCAGTCATCGGTGGTGGAGATACCGCATTGGATGATGCATTGTATTTATCCGATATCTGCGAACAGGTATATCTCATTCACCGGAGAGCAGAATTCCGTGGAGCAGAGAAGACAAAAAAGAAATTAGAAGAGCTTTCCAATGTAACGATACTTACCAATACGAGAGTACAGGAAATCACCGGGGAAGATAAAGTAGATGGTATTATTTTAGATAACGGTGGGACAATAGCTGTAGATGGTGTTTTTGAAGCGGTTGGAATGATTCCAAATACGGAATTATTAAAGAACCTTGACGTTCTCGATGAGAAAGGCTATGTGATTGCAGGAGAAGACTGCAGCAGCAGTCTTGCGGGACTGTTCGTGGCAGGAGATGTGCGGACGAAAAGCCTGCGTCAGGTAGTCACAGCAGTTGCAGATGGTGCAGTGGCAATTCAGTCTGCAACCGGATATATCAAAGGAATGGAATAGAAAGAAGGAAACGTGTGTGAAAGGAATAGTGGACAGTGCTTCGGAACTGATTGGAAAGACGCCGATGCTCTATCTTCATAATTATATGAAAGAGGCAGGTGTAGAGGATGCGGCAATCATTGCCAAGCTGGAATATTTTAATCCGGCAGGTTCGGTAAAAGACCGAGTGGCACTTGCCATGATTGAAGATGCAGAGAGAAAGGGCAGATTAAAGCCGGGAGCTACGATTATCGAGCCAACTTCCGGTAATACGGGAATCGGACTTGCTTCTGTGGCGGCTGCAAAAGGGTATCATGCAATTTTAACATTGCCGGAAACCATGACGGTAGAACGTCGGAATCTTCTGCAGGCGTATGGAGCGCATATTGTGCTGACCTCAGGGTATAAGGGAATGAAGGGTGCAATCGAAAAAGCAGAAGAACTTCATAAAGAGATTCCGGGTTCAATTATTTTAGGACAGTTTGAAAATCCGGCAAATCCAAAAGCCCATGAAGAAACCACAGGACCGGAGATCTGGGAACAGACAGAAGGCAGCGTTGATATTTTTGTGGCAGGAGTCGGA
Organism: Roseburia sp. OM03-7AC; assembly: GCF_003462625.1. Lineage (NCBI taxonomy): Bacteria > Bacillati > Bacillota > Clostridia > Lachnospirales > Lachnospiraceae > Roseburia > Roseburia sp. OM03-7AC. Next base: position 833,541 of record NZ_QTZJ01000001.1, on the reverse strand, counting down.
ACTGGTGGAACCATAACCGGAGTTGGAAAATATCTGAAAAAACAGAAGAAGTCCGTACACATTGTTGCAGTAGAACCTGCAACCAGCCCGGTACTTTCCCAGGGAAAAGTCGGACCACATAAAATTCAGGGAATCGGTGCCGGATTTATTCCGGACACACTGGATACTTCTGTTTATGACGAGATTATTCCAATCAAAAATGATGATGCCTTTGAAGAAGGAAGGGCATTTGCCCGCAGCGAGGGAATTCTTGTGGGAATCAGTGCAGGAGCTGCATTAAAGGCAGCTGTTGAGCTGGCAAAAAGAAAAGAAAATAAAGGAAAGAACATTGTGGTATTGCTTCCGGATTCCGGAGACCGTTATTTATCTACTCCTTTGTTTGCAAAATAAAATCAGTGGAAAAGCATCAGGCATTCCGCTATAATATGGTAAAAGAGTCAAAAAGACTTTTACGAAAGGAAAAGAAGTATGTTCTATTTTCTTGTGTTGGTAAATATTATAGCGCTTATCCTGATGCTTTTTATGTTGGCAGTCTGCCTTCGTAAAAAGCTCTCCAAAGCACAGCTTGCATTTATTATTTATGATATTTTTACCATGCTGTTTGTGGTGGGAGTTCATCTGGAACTGGTGCATTCGGATACCGTTGGTGAGGCACTTGCCGGGCTGTGCATCCAGTATGTTGGACAGGCAGGATTTTTAATGGCATTTCTCTGGTTTGCATCGGAATTTGGCAGATTAAAAATTCCAAAGTTTATTTATTTTATTCAGGCAGTAATTAATACAATTGTTTTGACAGGAGTATTTACGGCAGAATATCATCCATATTTTTATAAAACAATGCGGATATTGAAAGATGGCATATATCACCGGATTGAAGTTATACCCGGAATCATCTGGAAACTGCATTATATACATCTGGGAACGGTAATACTTGCGGTATTTATTTTGTGTATCATGCGTTACGGGGAGAGTTCACCGATTCATAAAAAGCGGATTATTTATATGATAGCAGGTGTGGGAACTTTTGCACTGGAATTAATCTTAAAGGGTCTGGGTGTATTTGGCAGTTATAATCCGGTAGTCATTGCCATGACAATTATGATGTTCTGCATGATGATGGCAATGATTCGTTATGGATATTTTGGCTCTCTGCAGGCTGCGGTGGATAATGCATTTAATCATGGAAAAGAAGGCTTGATTATCCTGGATGCAGAAAATAAAATTATTTCCGTCAATCAGCGTATGAAGGAACTTTTCCCGGAAATAAAGGTAGGAAGTGCCGCAAGCAGGCAAAAAGAAATCCTGCAGGCACTGACAAACCGGGAAAGGCTGTTGCATAAAAATGACCGCATCTATGAACTTCGTATGGAAGATATAGTGGAAAATGGTGAAAAAGATGGCTGCATGCTCTGGTTTATCGACCAGACAGAAAACTTGGAAATGATGCAGAGACTCCGTAGTGCGGATGAAGCGAAGACCAGATTTTTAATGAAAGTGAGCCATGAGCTGCGGACTCCGATGCATACGATACTTGGTATGAATGAAGTGATTTCCGAAGAAACATCAGAAGAGAAAATCCGTAGATATACCAGAGAAATTGCATCTGCCGGTGACAGTATGATTGCACTGATAGAAGAAGTGTTAGATGCTTCACGGTTAGAGAGTGGTACGCTTCAGATAAAGAAGGATGCATTTGCTTTAGAAGAGGTTATCAATGACGCAGCAGCCCAGATGAGACCACAGGCAGAGAAGAAATCTTTAAACTTCCGGCAGCGGATGGAGGAACCATTATTAAAACCGGGAAAACATTTCTATGGAGACAAGGCACATATCCGTCAGATTATCATAAATCTTCTGGAAAATGCGGTGAAATACACAGATGAAGGCTTTGTGGAGCTGGGTGTAGAAAAGGCGGCGGAAAATGGAGATACCTTTTTAAAGATAACTGTAACTGACAGTGGAATTGGAATAGGAAAAGAAGATCAGGATAAAATCTTTGAAAGCTTTGAACGGGGCAATAATGCCAGAAACAGCAGGAAAGACGGAATCGGGCTCGGACTGGATATTGCAAGACAACTGGCAGAGGCTATGGGTGGAAGTCTCAGCCTGAGTAGTGAAGTGACAAAGGGAAGTACCTTTACGGTTCGGATTCCGTGGGTAGAAGTATCGGAAAAACATCATTTTACAAAACAGAGTGCGAAAAGTATGAATGCGGATTACAGCAGCTTTACCATTCTTGCGGTAGATGATAATGAGCAGAATCTGATGGTATTAGAACATCTTTTACATAAGACAAAGGTTAAAATGGAAACCGTGATGGATGGAAATACTGCCATTCAAAAATGTGAAGAGAAAACATATGATTTACTTCTTTTAGACCATATGATGCCGAAGCCGGATGGTATAGAGACGCTGCACCTCATCCGTGCAGATGAGAAAGGACGAAATCATTATACTCAGGCAGTGGCATTTACCGCTAATGCAACAGCTGGTGCAAAAGAACTGTACAAAAGCGAAGGATTTGCAGAGTATATTACCAAGCCGGTAAAACCGGGCACACTGGAGATTATGCTGCAGAAATATCTTAGGGATTATCTGCCGGAAGAAAATATGGTTTTCCAGGGAAACATGGATGATACAGAGATAACAAAGCTAAGAGGCTTATTACATTATCTTGAGAAGCATGGAATTGCAGCAGAAGAAGGCTTATCCTATGCGGATGGAGATGAACAGTTCTATAAAGAATTGTTAGGTATCTTTGCAAAAGAAAAAGAGAAGAAGCAGCATCATTTAGAGAAAGCGTTCCAATCTCTTAAGATAAATCATGTAGTAACAATGAAAGAAGCTGCAACTATCATAGATTCAGAAGCTACAACAGATACAGAAATGATGAACGAATTATGGAAAACATTCGTAACCCAGTCCCATGGACTAAAGGGTGAGGCCTGGGGCATCGGAGCCAGAAAGCTTGGGGATTTCTTTTACCAGCTGGAGTGTGCCGGAAAGGAAAAAAACCTCGAAAAGATAGAGCATTTTTATCCGGAAGCCATGGAAGAGTGGCAGCAGGTAGTAGATGCTGTTCAAAGAGTATTATAAAAAGAGTGTTATTAAGAAAAGCACGTCGATGGAAATACAAAGTGGCTGACCATGAAAATGTATTTTAACGGCGTGCTTTTTCTTATAAGTTGAGTTTTTAAAGCCTTTGTTTACATAGTTTATAGAAAAGAATAATTTAAAAAAGCTCAGGAAAGAAAGGTCGCTTTATAATTGTCTCCCCATTCCTGCATGGCAGTAAGAATCGGACGCATGGATTCGCCGAGGTCACTGAGTGCATATTCTACACGAGGCGGAACTTCCGGGTAAACAGTTCTTGTAATAATTCCATCCTCTTCCATGGCACGTAAGCTGTCTGTTAAAACCTTTTGGCTGATTCCTTCCAAATTCTTTTTCAATTCATTAAATCTCCAGGGTCTTTCTAAAAGATTTCTTATAATTAATAGTTTCCATTTGCTGCCGATTAACTGGACCGTGGTAGCAACCGGACATTCAGGTAATTCGTCTTTTGTCAACATCTGTATTCCCTCCATTTGTTCAAATTATGATATTAGATTCAAAAATAATGTAACATATAAATCTGCATGTGTATAGTGGTTACAAAAAGGTGCCTATGTAATAAAAAAGTGCGTACTTTTTTAGTGGAAAAACTCTTGCTATGATAAGTCTGCAACAAGGAAATTGCCGAAAAATAAAAGAATCAGAGGAGGAAACAAAAATGGCATTATCAAATCTTTCTGGATGGAACAACAAAGTGTATGCAAAGACAAGTACAGCGTGTGGAACAGCCTGCGGAGCAGCAGACAAACCAGAGGAGAAACCGGCAGCGTGCGGAACAGCCTGCGGAGCAGCAGACAAATCAGAGGAGAAACCGGCAGCGTGCGGAACAGCTTGTGGTGCATCTGATAAATAAGAAAGATTAGGAAAGAAGGGCAGGATAGGATGAGTCAGTATTTTTCGTTTCAATGGCATATTACAGATGAGTGTGACCAGCGTTGTAAACATTGTTATATTTTTTCGGGAGACGGATGTAAGGAATTAAAAAGCATGACATTCGGCCAGATGCGTGAAGTGGTAGCAAATTGCGAAGACTTCTGCAAGGTTTATAACCGGGTACCATATTTTTATATCACCGGAGGAGATCCTATCCTTCACCCGGATTTCTGGAAGCTGCTGGTATTGCTGAAAAGCAAAAATATTCCATTTACATTAATGGGAAATCCCTTTCATTTAAATGATGAAATCTGCAGAATGTTAAAGGTGTGCGGCTGCGAGAAATACCAGATGTCTTTGGATGGAATGCAAAAGACACACGACTGGTTCCGCAAACCGGGCAGCTTTGACTTGACACTGGAAAAGGTTAGCTGCCTTAACCGGGCAGGAATCAAAAGCATTATTATGAGCACCGTATCAAAGACTAATTTAAAGGAAATTCCGGATATTATTGATGCGGTAGTAAAAGCGAAAGTTAAGGTATATGCATTTTCCCGCTATGTCTCAACTGGCGGAGAGGTAGACAGCAATCTGACTCCACAGGAGTATAGAGATTTACTGGAAATCTGTGATGCGAAATATAAAGCATATGAGGCGGCGGGATGTGAGACCTATTTTAATAGAAAAGACCATCTGTGGACATTATACGAATATGAAAACGGTCAGTTCAAATTGCCACAGAATGCAGTGGACGGAATGATTTATGGAGGCTGCAACTGTGGAAACTGTCATATTACAATATCTTCAAACGGAGATGTGATGGCATGCAGAAGAGTGATGGACAGCAAGGTGGCAAATATATTCGAAGACCGGCTGGCAGATGTCTGGCTCTGCCAGATGGAGAAATACCGGGACTATGATAAATTTGTAAAATGCAGTAAATGCGAACTGAAAGCATGGTGCAGAGGCTGTCCGGCTGTTGCAAACGGAGCAGCTGGAAATTTCTATGGAGCAGATCCACAGTGCTGGAAGACAAGAAATGAGATTACCGGGGAGGTGCTATCATGTTAATGGATATCATCAAATAGTGATAATAAAATAGAGGTGACAGAAAATGGATTTGGCAACATGTTTAAAGAAAATGCAGTTAGTAGGTGTGCTGGCATTTGCAACGGTGGATGCAGATGGCGCACCACAGATTCGAAATATCAGTACGATACATTATGAAGAAGATGCAATTTACTTTTTTACAGCAAGAGGGAAAAATTTCTGCAGGGAGATTCAACAGGATGGCAGAGTGCAGATTCTTTGTTATACCAGATATAAGGAAATGATTCGGATGTCCGGAAAAGCTTATGCAGTGGCGGAGAGCGAACAGGAAAAATTGCGGGATATTATTTTTGAAGAACAGCCTTATCTTGGCAATGTATATCCGGGCGATACCAGAAATATCGGAATTGTTTTCTGCATCGACAGAGCAGAAATAGAATATTTTAATCTGGGTGTTAATCCCATATTCCGGGAGACATATCAATTGGGAAATGCTGGAATAGAAGAAAAGGGATATTACATAACGGATGCCTGCATCGGATGTGGTACCTGTCAGAGCAGTTGTCCGCAACGCTGTATCACAGAAGGCGAGCCATTTACAATACAGCAGAATCATTGCTTGTACTGCGGAAGCTGTTATGAAAATTGTCCGGTGCAGGCAATTGAAAGAAGAGGATAGCATGAATCAGTCAGAGAGAAGACGTTATTTAATCGAAAGATTGTTAGAAGAGCGCAAGGGATATTGGAAAGAAGATAAGACCATGCAGATTCCAGCCGGAAAAGAAGAACAGAAAATACTGCTCCGGTCACTGATGAATGTCAGAATGCCATCTGCTATAGATGAAGAGTTTTTGCACATACAGGATGCTTATTTGCAGCAGGTAAATGCCGAAAAGGGAATCGTGACATTTTCTGAAATGGAAGAATTAGAGCCGGAGCTTTATCTTTACAAGGGAGACATTACGAGACTTAAGGTGGGTGCCATTGTAAATGCTGCCAACAGCGGAATGACAGGCTGTTACCAGCCCTGCCATAACTGCATTGACAACTGTATCCATACTTATGCGGGAGTCCAGCTGCGGTTAGCATGTGCGAAGCTGATGCAAAGACAGGGACATGAAGAACCAACCGGTCAGGCGAAGCTTACATCTGCCTATAATCTTCCCTGTGAATATGTGATTCACACAGTAGGACCGATTGTAAGTGGCAGGCTTACAAAGAAACATGAGGAACTTCTTTCTTCCTGCTATCAGTCCTGTCTGGAAGCAGCCGATGAAAAGAACTTAGAGTCCATTGCCTTCTGTTGCATTTCTACCGGTGTATTTATGTTTCCAAATGAGCGGGCGGCTGAGATTGCAGTGGAAACGGTGAAAGCATATAAAAAGAGAACCGGAAGCCGGATAAAAGTAGTCTTTAATGTTTTTAAGGATTATGATGAAGCGTTTTACAGAGACCTGTTGTAAGTGAGAAAAATTAAGTTAAGGAGTACACATGAAAATAACGTTTGAAAACTTCCTTTGCGGAATACCGGTAAGGGATTATATCACTCAGGATATTCCATATCAGGAACAGATAAATGAAGCTGGAAAGATGTTAAAGGATGCCGATTATGTTCTGATTGGTGCGGGAGCCGGAATGAGCACGGCAGCAGGTGCACAGTATGGCGGCAGCTTTTTTGAAGAAAATTTTGGAGAATTCCAGAAAAAGTATGGAAAAGGGCCTTATATGCAGGATATGTATTCGGCAGGTTTTTATCCGTATCCGGATGAAGAAAGCTATTGGGGCTACTGGTCGAAGCAGGCACTGCTCGGTGGCATGGAACTGGATGTAACACCACTTCATAAGTGTTTATTAGAGGCTTTTTCTGATAAAAATATATTTGTATTAAGCACCAATGCAGATGGGCAGTTTGTGAAAGCCGGACTGCCGGAAGAGAAAATATTCTGTACCCAGGGAGACTATTTTCATATCCAGTGCAGGCGGGGCTGCCATAATAAGATTTATGATGCAAGAAAGCTTTTTTCCCAGATGAATCAGGCGAGAAAAGACTGTAAGATTCCATCCTACATGGTACCGAAATGTCCGGTCTGTGGCGGATCAATGGATATGAATCTAAGAAAAGACGGGCATTTTGTACAGGATGAGGCATGGTATCATGCGGAAAAACTTTTCTCGGAATATCTTAGCGAAGCGGTGCATAAGAAACTTGTATTATTGGAACTTGGCGTTGGATTTAATACGCCGACCATCATCCGTTTCCCATTTGAAAAGCTGGTGCGGGAGCATAAAAATATAAGTCTGATAAGATTAAACCTTGGCGCAGCGGTCGTGCCGGAAAGTTTTGGAAAACGGGCAGTGTGCATAGATGCGGACATGGCAGAAAGTATCCGGGATATTGCTGCCAGTTGTAAATCAGAATAATTTATACGATTTTTCCATAAAATAAAAGGATAGAGGTACTTGACGTACAGAAAACTGTACAATATAATAAGAGTACAGAAAACTGTACATTGCTTTATGGAGGTGGTCTTATGCTAGCGGTTAATTATACAAATTTACGAGATAATATGAAAACATATATGGATAAAGTTACAGATGATTACGAAACAATGATTGTAACACGAAAGGACAATAAAAATGTTGTAATGCTATCAGAGGAAGCCTATAACAATTTAATGGAAAATGTCTATGTAATGGGTAATAAAGCAAATTATGACTGGTTAATGGAATCAAAAGAACAGCTTGAGAAGGGCAATTATTCTGTTCGGAATCTTGCGGAGGTATCTGTGGATGAATAAAGTTTTCACCGATAACGGATGGAAAGATTATGTATATTGGCAGACAGAAGACCGTAAGACATTAAAGAAAATAAATAGTCTGATAGAGGATATATGCAGAAATGGAAATGAAGGTATCGGGAAGCCAGAACCATTAACAGGAAATTTGACTGGATTTTGGAGTAGAAGAATAAATGATAAAGACAGGCTTATATATAAGATAGATGATGAAAACGTATATATTTTAGCTTGCAGATATCATTATAGTGATATGTAAAACAAATCAATAGATGGAAACTCTGAACTTTAAATTTTGATGGTTTCAAAATAATAAGACTTATGATATAATAATAAGCTGTATTAAGCTCCTTTTGCCAACATGGCAGAAAAGAGTTTGATACAGCTTAAAAATTTGCATGATAAATTATGTAGTAAAATAACATAGAAAGGCGAAAAACCTGATAACTTAAGGATTTTCGAACAGGTAAAAGATAAAATGAAATTAGGAATCGTAGGTTTACCAAACGTAGGAAAAAGTACATTATTTAATTCACTGACCAAAGCAGGCGCAGAATCAGCCAATTATCCGTTTTGTACCATTGACCCGAATGTGGGAATCGTAACCGTACCGGATAACCGTCTGAAGGTGTTAGGCGAGATGTATCATTCCAAGAAAGTAACACCGGCAGTCATTGAATTTGTAGATATTGCAGGACTTGTAAAAGGAGCCAGCAAAGGAGAGGGACTTGGAAACCAGTTCCTTGCCAATATTCGTGAAGTAGATGCCATCGTTCATGTTGTACGTTGTTTTGAAGATACCAACGTAGTCCATGTAGACGGAAGCATTGACCCGGTTCGTGATATTGAGACCATTAATTTAGAGCTTATCTTTTCTGATATTGAAATCCTGGAAAGAAGAATTGCAAAAGTTACCAAGCAGGCAAGAATGGACAAGACACTTGCAAAAGAAGAGGCACTTTTGAAATCCTTAAAGGCACATCTGGAAGAAGGAAAGATGGCAAAGACTTATCCGTTGAGTGATGATGAGGACGAGCAGGCATGGTTTGCATCTTATAATTTATTAACTGCAAAACCGGTTATCTATGCAGCGAATGTAAGTGAGGATGACCTTGCAGATGATGGTGCAGACAATCCACATGTTGCAAGAGTAAGAGAACAGGCAGCCGCAGAAAACAGTGAAGTATTTGTTATCTGCGCACAGATTGAACAGGAAATTGCGGAATTAGATGATGATGAAAAAGCAATGTTCTTAGAGGACCTTGGATTAAAAGAATCCGGTCTTGAGAAACTGATTGCAGCAAGCTATAAATTGTTAGGACTTATCAGCTACCTTACATCAGGAGAAGATGAGACAAGAGCATGGACTATTACCAAGGGAACCAAGGCACCGCAGGCGGCAGGAAAGATTCATACCGACTTCGAACGTGGATTTATACGTGCAGAGGTGGTATCCTATGACCATCTGATTGAGTGTGGAAGCATGACAGCAGCAAAAGAAAAGGGACTGGTAAGACTGGAAGGAAAAGATTACGTTGTTCAGGATGGCGATATTATTTTATTCCGTTTCAACGTATAAGGAACCTTTTGAAAAATCCGGCATAGTATAAATAGAAGAAAAGGCACAGTGGGGCAGGCACATGATACGCTATTGTGAATTGTGTGAAAAGCAGGTGATTAATATTGCAGACTGTTGCTGCCTGGGAAATGTGGTGGATTTGGAACTGGATGAGTGCAATGGAAGAATCTGTGCACTGGTTGTAGCTGCGCCGGGAAAATTTTTCTGTATTTTTTGTCCGGCATGCGAATATATTATTCCATGGAAACGTGTTGTGCGGATTGGACCGGATATTATTCTGGTAGATGTCTGTGTAGAAGATGTGAAAAGTTAGTTGACATAAGAATACGAGAAAGTTATACTAAAAATAGTACGACCAATATTTGTAAAAGCTGATATCAACAGTTCTTTATGAACGTTTGGTGATGGAAAAACGGTATTATTTATGCAAAATTCACAAAGCGTGTTTTGCATAGCTTTTAGAATAGGAGAAAAAAGATGAAGTGCCCATTTTGCAGCAGTGAAAATACCAGAGTAATTGATTCGAGACCGGCAGATGACAATAACTCCATTCGCCGGAGAAGATTATGCGATGATTGTGGAAAACGTTTCACAACTTATGAAAAAGTTGAGACAATTCCATTGATTGTAATAAAAAAAGATAACTGCAGAGAGCAGTATGACCGTTCCAAGATTGAAGCAGGTGTACTTCGTGCCTGCCATAAGAGACCGGTATCCGTGGAGCAGATAACCAGACTGGTTGATGAAGTGGAGACAGAGATTTTTAATCGGGAAGAAAAGGAAATCCCAAGTACCGTAATTGGTGAGATTCTGATGGATAAGATTAAAGATTTAGATGCAGTGGCGTATGTTCGTTTTGCATCTGTATATCGTGAATTTAAGGATGTAAATACCTTTATGAATGAGTTAAAGAAAATGCTGGATAAATAAAAGAAAATCTTTTAGGAGAAAAGGGTTGATTTTTGTTGAATTTATCCGATAAAATTAGTAGCAGATAATTATGATGTGAGGAACGTGATCGTTATGAATATTTCAGGAATTCGTCCCAATGCGGGATTTTACGATTACAACAGCATACAGAATATCCGGAATGCAGTAGAAGATACACCGGTTGTTAAGACGGCAGCAGATGCCGGTGCATCTGAACAGCAGCAGAAGGATACCTTAGAGACTCCGGTACGAAGAGAACAGGATTTTGGGGCAGCAGATTATGCGGCACAATATCAGCCGGATCGTACCTATGAGATGAAAGGTTCTGAAAGTGATATACATAGCCTGGATGTTGAAAAGGCATTATCTGATATGCACAAAGATCAGGTACTGCAGCAGTATCAGTTTTTTGTGGGAGAGAACATTGAACAGAGCGGAATCCGGCAGATTACTGCAACGGATACTGCAAAAGTGCGAAATGTAGAAAACTTTAATTTATAAGAGCAATTTTGATTATAAAAAAGTAAGAGACCGTTAGAAGGTAAGATTCCTAAGAATTCTTAAGAATCTTACCTTTTTTACTTGCGGCAGTTATGCTTCTTTTGTATAATTAAATTCAGGCTTGCCTGAAGAACGGGAAGTATGAGAGAAAGAGGATAGGATATGAAGAAAGTGCAGGAAGACTGGAAGGAAGAAATGCTGCAGGTAGGAGTACTTACCAATACACATGGTGTGCGTGGCGAAGTGAAGGTATATCCGACAACAGATGATGTCATGCGTTTTAAAAAGCTGAAGCAGGTATTTTTGGATACTGGAAAAGAACCGATGGAGCTTCAGGTTACACAGGCGCGCTTCTTTAAAAATCTGGTAATATTAAAATTCAAAGAATTTGATAATATAAATGATGTAGAGAAGTATAAGAGCAGAGGGCTATATGTAACAAGGGAAAATGCTGTAAAGCTGGCTCCGAATGAATATTTCGTGGCTGATTTGATTGGCTTAAAGGCAGTCGGAGATGACGGAGAAGATTTAGGTGAAGTAAAGGATGTACTTCAGACCGGTGCAAATGACATTTATGTATTACATAAAGATGGGGAAGATGATATTTTACTTCCGGCAATTAAGGATTGTGTAAAAAATGTCAATATAGAGGAAGGCACCATTATGGTACACCTTTTAAATGGGCTTCGTGATATTAATAAGAAGTAGGTAGCAAAATGAATTTTCATATATTAACATTATTTCCGGATATGGTAGAACGGGGACTGAATACCAGTATCATCGGAAGAGCAGTTGGCAAAGGACTTTTAAATATAGAAACAATTAACATCCGGGATTATACGTTAGACCGTCATAAAAAAGTAGATGATTATCCGTATGGTGGCGGAGCCGGGATGGTAATGCAGGCACAGCCGATTTATGATGCGTGGCAGGCAGTGGCACAGAAGATTGGAAGAAAGCCAAGAACAGTATATCTTACACCTCAGGGCAATACGTTTCAGCAGGAAATGGCAAAGGATTATGCGAAGGAAGAAGACCTGGTATTGCTTTGTGGGCATTATGAGGGCATCGATGAACGTGTGTTAGAAGAAATTGTGACGGATTATGTGTCGATTGGAGATTATGTGCTGACAGGAGGAGAACTTCCGGCAATGGTCATGGTGGATTCGATATCCCGTATGGTGCCTGGCGTATTGGCAAATGATGAATCCGGAACCACAGAATCCTTTGAAGGAAATTTATTGGAATATCCGCAGTATAGCAGACCGGAAGACTGGATGGGAAAGAAAGTTCCAGCTATTTTACTTTCCGGAGACCATGCAAAGGTAGAAGCATGGAGGAGAGAACAATCCATTAAAAGAACCATGGAACGAAGACCGGATTTGCTGGCAGATGCAGATTTGACAGCAAAGGAGAAAGCAATGGTTGAGCATTTGCTGGACAAATCACAGGGTAAATGCTAGAATGTGTCTAGCAGTAATAGGAATGGAAGAGATTCCGCAGGAGGAAGACGGTAGTGAAAAGCTTTTTTGATGTGCTGAAAACGATGTTTTACCGTAAAAATGCGAAGAGTTATGGGACGCCGGACCGGAGCAGAAAAGAGCCGGTGACACAACAGAAGGTACAGATAAGAAATACAGAGACCAGAAAGGCAGCCCCTTCGTTAAAAGAAAACGAACAGCATAACAGGTCAGAGAGGACAAACAGTAAGGTGGATAAAGGAATGGATAAGGAAGATTTCTTATTAAAGCAGATTGATGAATTCCGTGAGAAAGCAAAACAGCTTCAGGCTTTGCTTGTTACAAAAGAAGACAAAGTGCAGGAATTACAGAATATCGTAGATGAAAGAGAAGAAAAAGCAAAAGAACTGCAGCATGTTTTAAATGCACGTAAATCAGAAGCAGATGTTCTTCTTACCGGAGTACACGGTCAGATGGAAGAAATGATTAACCGTGTAGAAGAAAAATTGAATGCACTGTCTGAAAAGATTGCAGCAGACGTAAGTGATTCCACCGGAAGAACCGCAGAACAAACTGCACAGATGCAGGCATCTTTACAGGAAATTTCCCAGCAGTTAGACAGCATGAAACTGGAACTGGCTGAGAAAATACATACCGAAGATGTAAAGTGCTACCGCAATATGCAGGACTTAATTAAAGAGCTTACCGTTAAGTTAGAGGAAAATGATACTTTAGAGAAGAGCTTGAATACCGTAAAAGGTTATGCAAAATGCTTAACCTGGTTTTCTGTTATCAATTTTGTAGTATTGGTGGCATTTATTCTATATTCTCTTGGAGTATTTAATTTTTAAGCAGTAGTTAAAACGAGGAATTATATGACACAGGGAAAGAGAAAGACATGGGTAATTGGACATAAGAATCCGGACACAGATTCTATTTGTGCGGCGATTGCCTATGCAGATTTAAAAAATCAAACAGAGGACGGTATTTTTATACCGAAAAGAGCAGGACATATGAACGAAGAGACGAAGTATGTCCTAAAATTTTTTGATGTACCGGAACCGGAACTGGTAACAGATGTCGGTGCACAGATTAAGGATATTGAATATCGTAGAACGGAGGGCGTCAGCAGTCACATTTCCATTAAACGGGCATGGGAGCTGATGAAGAATTTAGATGTCGTGTCATTGCCGATTACTGACAATGAGAACAATCTGCAGGGAATGGTTGTTACCAGTGATATTGCAAAATCCTATATGGATGTATTGGACAACCGGATTCTTGCAACTGCCCGGACGCAGTATAAGAATATTGTTGAAACTTTAAATGGAACTCTTGTAACAGGAAATGAGCATGGTTACTTCATAAAAGGTAAGGTTGTTGTTGCGGCTACCACACCGGATATGATGGAGCAGTATATTGAAGATGACGATATGGTTATCTTAGGAGACCGTTATGAATCACAGTTCTGTGCATTGGAAATGAATGCAAGCTGTGTGATTGTCTGTTCCGGAGCGAAGATTACAAAGACCATTGTGCAGCTTGCAGAAGAGAAAGACTGTATGCTTATCAGCACACCATATGACACATTTACCGTGGCGCGTTTGATTAATCAGAGTATGCCGATTAAATATATTATGAAAAAGGAGCATCTGATTACATTCGAATTAGAGGATTATGTGGATGATGTGAAAGAGACTATGTCTAAAGTGCGTCATCGTGATTTTCCGGTACTGGATGAGAATGGAAAATATGTCGGTATGTTTTCCAGACGAAATCTTTTAAATTTACAGAAAAAACAGGTGATCCTTGTTGACCATAATGAAAAATCCCAGGCAGTAGATGGAATCGAAGATGCAGAAATCTTAGAAATTATTGACCATCACCGACTGGGCAGCCTTGAGACGATTGCTCCGGTATTTTTCCGGAACCAGCCATTGGGCTGTACTTCAACGATTATTTATCAGATGTATCAGGAAAAGGGAGCAATCATTGATAAAAAGACAGCCGGAATTCTTTTGGCAGCAATTATTTCAGATACCTTGATGTTCCGTTCACCGACCTGTACACAGATGGACCGGGCAGCAGCAGAAGCACTGGCGAAGATTGCAGAAGTAGATATTGAAGAGCTGGCCAAGAAGATGTTTGAAGCCGGCAGTGATTTTAAGAAAAAGACAACAGAAGAACTGTTTTATCAGGATTTTAAAACCTTCCATACCGATGAATTTGATTTTGGTGTAGCACAGCTTAGTGCCATGAGTGACGTGCAGCTTGGCATGGCGAAGAAGAAGCTGCAGCCATATCTGGAAATTGCATTGGGAGAGCAGAAACTGGATGCCGTATTTGTGATGCTGACGGACATTCTGGATGAGAATTCGGAAGTAATCTATGCCGGAGCACAGGCAGGCAGCCTTTTAAAGGAGTGCTTTGGAGAGCCGGATGAATCAGGCAGCTTTTACTTAAAGGGAGTAGTATCCCGTAAGAAACAGATGATTCCGACATTAATGGCAGGATTGCAGCAAGCGTAAATGCTTACGGCAGGATGACAGCAGGTTTAAATGCCCATATCAGAGACAGAAATAAGATAACAACTTATACAGGAGAATTGAAATGGCGAAAGAAACATGGAAGCCGGGTAATATGTTATATCCGGTTCCAGCAGTGATGGTAAGCTGCCAGAGACCGACAGAAAAACCGAATATTATTACGGTAGCGTGGGCAGGAACGGTATGTACGAATCCGCCAATGCTTTCCATATCTGTCCGTCCGGAACGATATTCCCATGGAATAATCGCGGAAACCGGTGAATTTGTTGTAAATCTTGTGACGAAGGATCTGGTCTGTGCCACGGATTATTGTGGCGTAAAATCCGGCCGTGACGTTGACAAGTTTGATGCCATGCATCTGACACCACTGAACCTTCCGCAGGTATCGGCACCGGGAATTGCAGAAAGTCCGGTAAACATTGCCTGCAAGGTAAGCCAGATATTACATCTTGGAAGCCATGATATGTTTCTGGCAGATGTAGTAGGCGTTACCGTTGATGATTCCTATATGAATGAAAAAGGTAAATTCGAACTGAATCAGAGCGGGCTGGTGACTTATTCCCATGGAGAATATTTTCTGCTGGGTAAGAGGCTTGGAAGTTTTGGTTACAGCGTAAAGAAGCAGAAGCCTTCAAAGAATGGCAGAAAGAAAAAAGCGAAGTAAAAGAGCAAAATAAAAAAGAATAAAATAAAAAGGACAAAATAACTGAAAATATAAGAAATTATAGAAAGCGGAACAGAGAGAAAAATCTTCTCGTTGTTCCGCTTTTTGAATAACATTTATTTTAGATATTTATTTTAAAAGTAAATCCATAAGACAGGCAAATACATCATCTGCCTGATTCTGCCAGTTGGTGCAGATGGCTTCCGCCTGTTCCTTTGTCTGGACAGTTAAAGTAAAATCAAGGCGGGTACGGCCTTTTTCCCGGAGCTGGCATCGCACACCGTATTCCTGTTCCGGTGTTTTGTAATAATCGGATAGATATGCATTTTCTGTTTTAATGGCAAGCTTATTTGCCTGAAAATAAGCAGCAATATCTTCTTCAATAGAAGGGGATATTTTGTCATGGAAAAAATGCAGTGTTTCTTTTCCTGCAGGAGTAATGATATACCGTGTACTGTTGTGGGTGTTTTCCGTACGGACAAGCCCGGAATCCATCAGGTCATGAATGACCTGCTGAATCGTAAAGTAGTCGGTATATTCCCTGTCTAAAAAGAAATCTGAAATCTGCGCATTGGACAATGGAAAATCAATATGTTCAAGCATGTGCAGAATAATTAATTTATATAAAGTAGCTGGTTCAGCCATAAAATCACCTCTTAGTTGCTAAGCGTCCCTGGTAAGTATTCCGCTCTTTTAAGCGGCGGTGAATCTGATTTAAAACAGTCCGTTTTCCGGTGCTCCACATCGGCGCAATCAGTAAATCCTTCGGACCATCGCCGGTAATCCGGTGAATCACCATTTCCGGAGGCAGAAGCTCCAGACAGTCAATAATCATTTCACAGTATTCATCCATGGAAAATACCGGAAAATGTGTCTTTTCATAATAAGCGGCTAAATCGGTGCCGGATAATACATGAAGCAGCTGTAGCTTGATTCCCCAGACCGGGAGATTTGCAATTGCCTGAACGGAAGCAGACATCATTTCTCTGGTTTCGTGGGGCAGTCCTAAAATCAGATGAACAATCACCTTGATAGAAAGGGCGTGAAGGGCGAAGAGACTTTTTTGAAAAGTCTCATAAGTAAAGCCGCTTCGTGTAAACTCTCTGGTGTCATCATGGATTGTCTGTAAACCAAGTTCCACCCAGACGGTTTTCTTTTCATTGATTTCGGCAAGCAGTGAAAGAATCTCAGGCTGCAGACAGTCAGGTCTTGTGGCAATGGAAATAATAACCACATCCGGGTCATTTACTGCCTGCATATAAAGATTCCGCAGGTGTTCCACAGAACCATAAGTATTCGTGAATGCCTGAAAATATGCAATGAATTTGTTGCAGTTTCTTTTTGCTCTCAGAATCCTTTTTTCAGTTTCTAACTGCTCTGTGATAGAAAGTGTGGGAGAGGCGGCAAAATCTCCGGAGCCACCGGCAGAGCAGAAAATACAGCCTCTGGTATCTAAGCGTCCGTCACGGTTGGGACAACTGAGTCCGGCATTTAATGCAATCCGGTATACCTTTTCGTGATAGGTATTTTTTAAATAGTAGTCCAGAGAGTGGTAGCGCTTCTCCCCCCACAGTGTAATCGTGCCGTTTTTCATTAGCGGATGTGTGATTTGACTGCCTGGCTTACCACTTCGGCAACACGCGGGTCAAATGCTTCCGGCATAATAAAGTCTTCATTTAATTCATCATCAGATACTAATCCTGCAATAGCTTTTGCAGCAGCAAGCTTCATTTCTTCTGTAATCTGGGAAGCGTGTCCTTCTAAAGCACCTTTGAAGATTCCCGGGAAAGCGACGACGTTGTTTACCTGATTCGGGAAATCACTTCTTCCGGTTCCTACTACTTTAGCACCTGCAGCTTTGGCAAGATCCGG
The DNA here is from genome assembly GCF_003462625.1 of Roseburia sp. OM03-7AC. Taxonomy (NCBI): domain Bacteria; kingdom Bacillati; phylum Bacillota; class Clostridia; order Lachnospirales; family Lachnospiraceae; genus Roseburia; species Roseburia sp. OM03-7AC. The sequence continues at coordinate 816,157 of NZ_QTZJ01000001.1, read as the reverse complement.
CATGATTTCCGGAGTAGGATTTGCCATGGCAAAAAGAATCGCATCTTTATTCATGGATGAAACCATTTCCTGAGTCACAATATTCGGTGCGGAAACACCAACGAAGATATCAGCACCCTTTAATGCATCGGCAAGGGTACCGGATTCATTGGAAAGGTTGGTAACTTCGGTCATTTTTTTCTGCATCCAGTTTAAGTCAGGATAATCTTTGCCGATGATTCCCATGCGGTCACACATAATAACATTTTTAAAGCCGTAAGTCAGTAACAGTTTGGTGATGGCAACACCGGCAGAACCGGCACCGTTTACAACAACACGGCATTTCTCTTTTTCTTTTCCAGTTACTTTTAATGCGTTGATAATTCCTGCAAGCACAACGATAGCAGTACCATGCTGGTCGTCATGGAAGACCGGAATATCAAGCATTTCCTTTAAACGCTCTTCAATTTCAAAACAACGTGGAGCGGAAATATCCTCTAAGTTGATGCCGCCGAATCCCGGAGCAATATTTTTAACAGTTTTTATAATTTCTTCGGTATCCTGTGTGTCAAGGCAGATTGGAACAGCGTTGACATTTCCGAATTCTTTAAACAGTACACATTTTCCTTCCATAACCGGCATGGCTGCGTACGGTCCGATGTTTCCAAGACCAAGAACAGCACTTCCGTCTGATACAACGGCAACGGTGTTGGCTTTCATGGTATAAGTATAAGCTTCTTCTTTATTTTCTGCGATGATACGGCAAGGTGCCGCAACACCAGGTGTGTATGCGATAGATAAATCTTCCCGGGTCTTTACCGGTGTCTTGGAGATGGTTTCTAATTTTCCATTCCATTTTTTATGCATTTCAATTGCTTTTTCGTTGGTATCCATAGTTCGTCTCCTTTTCTTAGCCATTGATTACTTCCGTCTAGTATCATATCATTAAAAAATTTTTAAAGCAAGAAAAAGGACTTCCTATTTGAAAGAAACTGTTGTATAATACGAAAAGACGAATCTTACGTTCCAATTATTTTTATTTCAAAAAGAAATCCCAATTATTTAGCAGATAATCAAATAAGCAAGAGGTAAGGAGAATAGAATGAGAGAGAAGTATGAAAGTCTTTCTGCAGCAGTGTTGCGTGAACTGGCAAAAGCAAGGGGAATGAAAGGAATTTCTACCTTAAAGAAAGCTGAGTTAGTAGAAGCGATGCTGGCGGAAGATGAAAAGGAAGCAAAGGTGCAGGAAGCAAAGAAAGAAGCAGAAGGTACAACAGAAACTACGGAGCAGGTAGCAGAAACCAGAACCTATCGCGCAGAACGTCCGCACCGGGAAAATGCAGCGAGGGGACATGAGGGAGAGATGCGTCGAAACACAGTAAGACATACACCGGATGAGCATATTTCGGAAAAAGATGAAACGGAGCGTGTGGCAGAAGAAAACAAGGATTTGGACAGCGGTGTGAAGGCACATGGAATTCTTGAAGTTATGCCGGATGGATTCGGATTTATCCGTTGTGAAAATTATCTGCCGGGAGAGCATGATGTCTATGTTTCTCCGTCCCAGATTCGTAAGTTCAATCTGAAAACCGGAGATATTGTGACCGGAAATACCAGAATTAAGACACAGGCTGAAAAATTCTCTGCATTATTATACATTACTTCTATTAATGACCTGCATCCGTCAGAGGCTGTAAAACGGAAGAATTTTGAAGATTTAACTCCGATTTTTCCAGATGAGAGAATCCGGCTTGAGACAAGCCATAGTGCAATGGCAATGCGAATTGTAGATTTAGTATCTCCGATTGGTAAGGGACAGCGTGGAATGATTGTTTCCCCACCAAAAGCAGGTAAGACTACATTATTAAAAGGTGTGGCACAGGCAGTAAAGCAGAATAACCCGGAGATGCATCTGATTATCTTATTAATTGATGAGCGGCCGGAGGAAGTTACCGATATTAAGGAAGCAATTGAAGGACCAAATGTAGAAGTTATTTATTCTACCTTTGATGAATTGCCGGAGCATCATAAGAGAGTATCCGAGATGGTAATTGAGAGAGCAAAACGTCTGGTAGAGCATAAGAAGGATGTTATGATTCTCTTAGACAGTATTACAAGACTTGCAAGAGCATATAACCTTACAGTTCCGCCAAGTGGAAGAACCTTATCCGGTGGTCTTGATCCGGCAGCCCTCCATATGCCGAAGCGTTTCTTTGGTGCAGCCCGTAATATGCGTGAGGGCGGAAGCCTTACAATCCTTGCAACAGCACTGGTAGATACCGGAAGCAAGATGGATGATGTTGTTTACGAGGAATTTAAGGGAACCGGTAACATGGAACTGGTGCTTGACCGTAAGTTATCTGAGAAACGTGTATTCCCTGCAATTGACATTGTAAAATCCGGTACAAGAAGAGAAGACCTCTTACTGACACAGGAAGAGCAGGAGGCCGTATTTATTATGCGTAAGGCAATCAATGGCATGCGTACCGATGAAGCGGTTGAGAGCATCTTGAATATGTTTGTCCGGACGAAAAACAACCGGGAATATATCCAGACTGTAAAAAAGACAAAATTTGTTTAAAAACACTTGCATAACAGCTTTTCCTATGCTACAATGAATAAGCTGTTTATTCGGAAACTAAACAGTATCGCACTTAAATTAGACAAATGTCGTAATTGCGAAGCAATTCATATATGAGAGGTGAGAGACATGAGAGAAGGAATCCATCCAGATTATTATCAGGCAACAGTTACATGTAACTGTGGTAACACATTCGTAACTGGTTCAACCAAAGAGGATATTCACGTTGAAATTTGTTCCAAATGCCATCCATTCTATACTGGACAGCAGAAAGCTAACCAGGCTCGTGGACGTATTGAGCAGTTCAATAAGAAATACGGCATGAAATAGAAATTGCACAATGTGACTGAAAGATAAGGTTGAGGTTTCTAATCTCAACCTTTTTTTAGAAACAGGAAGAGAGGTCACACATGAAATATTCGGGAATCGGTGGACAGGCAGTTTTAGAAGGCGTAATGATGAAAAATAAGGAAAAGTACGCCGTGGCAGTCCGGAAGCCGGATGGAGAGATTACCGTTGATACCAAAGAGTATTATGGACTGATTAAAAACAAGACATTGCGGAACATTCCAATTTTACGCGGAGTGTTAAGTTTTGTGGAGTCTTTGACACTTGGAATATCAACGCTTACATATTCCGCATCTTTCTTTGAAGAGGATGAGGAAGACACCAAAGCAAAAAAGAAAGAATTATCAAAAGAGGCAGCAGCAAAAAAAGAAAAGGCAGAAATGGGTATTACTGTTGCATTTTCCTTTGTACTTGCCATTGGAATCTTTATGATTCTGCCATATTATCTTTCTTTGATTTTTCAGAAATTTATTACATCCCATGTGGCACTGGCGCTGATTGAAGGTATCATCCGAATGATGATTTTTTTGGCATATATTGCTTCAATTTCCTTAATGAAGGATATCCAGCGTGTATTCATGTATCACGGAGCAGAGCACAAATGCATTAACTGCATTGAACATGGAATGGAGCTGAATGTAGAAAACGTGAGAAAGAGTTCCAGACTGCATAAGCGGTGTGGTACAAGTTTTCTCCTGTTTGTAATGATTATCAGTATTATTTTCTTTGCATTTATTGATGTAAAGAGCCGGATTTTGAAGGTAGTGCTTCGTTTGCTGCTGATACCGGTGATTGCTGGTGTGTCATATGAATTTATCCGGCTTGCCGGAAAAAGTAATAATCCGGTAGTGAATTTCTTAAGTAAACCTGGATTGTGGCTGCAGAGGCTTACAACAAGAGAACCGGATGATTCTATGATTGAGGTTGGTATTGCTTCCGTGGAAGCAGTATTTGACTGGAAAAAATATTTGAGCGAAATGTAAAAGAAAAGGGCGTAATATATGACTTATAGAGAGGCAGTGGAATTTGGTACAAAGTGTCTTACAGATGCAGGAGTGCCGGATGCCGCACTGGATGCATGGTATCTTTTACAGATGGTATGCAGGATTGAACGCAGTTACTACTACGTTCACGGGGAAGAAGATATTACACAGGATGCTCAGAAAGAATATGAGATTGCAGTACAGAAACGAGCTGAACATATTCCGTTACAATATATTATTGGAGAACAGGAATTTATGGGGCTTCGATTCAAAGTAAATTCCAATGTTCTGATACCGCGGCAGGATACCGAGACTTTAGTAGAGCAGGTATTGAAGATTGTAAAGCCGGGGATGAAAGTATTAGACCTTTGTACAGGGTCTGGTTGTGTATTGATTAGTGTGCTGAAAAATGCATCGGAACTTACCGGTATGGGAAGCGACATTTCCAAAACAGCTTTATTAGTAGCGAAGGAAAACGCAAAGCTGCATGAAGTGGATGCCGAGTGGGTACGGAGTGATTTATTTGATAATATTACCGAGACTTTTGATGTAATCATGGCAAATCCACCATATATCCCGACAGGAGAGATTCTGTCACTGATGCCGGAGGTACGGGATTTTGAGCCGGAAAACGCATTAGATGGCGGAGCGGATGGCCTTGATTTTTATCGGAAGATTGCCGGACAGGTAAAGGATTATTTGAATCCTGGCGGATATGTTTACATGGAAATTGGTTATGACCAGGGAGAAGCAGTCTCTGAGCTGATGCGTAACGCAGGATTTACAGAAGTTGAAGTAATCAAAGACCTTGCACGAAATGATCGTGTGGTAAAAGGGAAAGGAAATTAAAATGTTTGATCGTTTAGAGGATTTATTGATTCGTTATGAAGAGTTGATGAGTGAGTTAAGTGAACCGGATGTGGCAAATAATCCGGAGCGTTTTCGTAAGCTGATGAAGGAGCAGAGTGATCTGACACCTATCGTGGAAGCTTATAAAGAATACAAACAGTGTAAGCAGAATATTGAAGATTCGCTTGCTATGCTGGACGAAGAGACAGATGAAGAGATGAAAGAACTTGCCAAAGAGGAATTAAATGATTCCAAGGCAAGAGTAGAAGAATTAGAGCAGAAACTGAAAATTCTTCTTCTTCCAAAGGATCCGAATGATGATAAGAATGTCATTGTGGAAATCCGTGCCGGTGCCGGCGGAGATGAGGCAGCTTTGTTTGCAGCTGAGATTTACCGTATGTATGTCCATTATGCAGAGAGCAGACGCTGGAAAGTTGAGACGATGGAATGCGAAGAAATCGGAATCGGTGGAATGAAGAGTGTTACTTTCATGATTACTGGACAGGGCGCTTACTCTGTTATGAAATATGAATCTGGTGTACATCGTGTACAGCGTGTACCTGAGACAGAGTCCGGCGGACGTATCCATACGTCTACCATTACAGTAGCAGTAATGCCGGAGGCAGAAGAAGTTGATGTCCAGATTGATGAAAAGGATATCCGAATCGACGTTATGCGTGCATCCGGAAACGGTGGACAGTGTGTCAATACTACAGACTCTGCGGTTCGTCTGACTCATTATCCAACCGGAATTGTAATCTACAGCCAGACAGAGAAATCACAGCTTCAGAATAAAGAGAAAGCATTTGCCCTTTTGCGTGCTAAATTATACGACATAGAATGCCAGAAGGCGCATGATGCAGAAGCAGAAGCCAGAAGAAGCCAGATTGGTACTGGTGACCGTTCGGAGAAGATTCGTACTTATAACTTTCCACAGGGACGTGTAACCGACCACAGAATCAATCTTACGCTCTATAAACTGGATAAAATCATGAATGGTGACATCCAGGAAATCTTAGATGCTCTGATTGCAGCAGACCAGGCAGCAAAATTGGCGAAGATGAATGAGAATTAATATGAATTAGTAAGAATCAAGAAAAGCGGTCTTTTGGTTAGGTCAAAGGATTGCTTTTTTCTTGCTTTACAGGAAATTGCTTTCCTGTAAAGTAAAAAACGCTTCGCGAGGATGCGCACTGCGGCGTATAAGGTAGATGTCGCAAGCGACCGCCGCAGGTGCGAGAATGTGCCAAGGTACATTCTTTGTTGTGGGTATTAGGATACTTTGGAGAGTCAAGTATTAGAGTCTATAAGAAAAACAAGAATGGAAGAGTAAATAGAAATCTCCCTTTTTACAAAAGTGTGTCTGATGCATACTAACTCATAATTATACGAAACACCACTCTTTTATTCATTTTTCTATTCACTTCTTACTAATGGGTATTCATTTTTACTTTAAGTTGTCGTGCAATTTATTAGAATGGAATTTTTGAAAGAGCCAGCATCTTGAATGGGCTGACTCTTTCAATGTCACCTGTAATTGACAAACTGGAAGTTATAAACATCTTTGCAAATATACCATATCTATTAACTGTACACCACACTCATAAATTGGGTGGTCATAATTGTCCGTAAAGAAATTCGGAATATTGTGAGATCGGACAAATCCGCATTTTTCATAAAACGGTACGGTCAACGGGCTGTCACCTGTTCCAACCTGCAAAATAGAATATTCATCTGAATATTTACTTACAAGGAAGTCAATCAATGCTTTCCCATAGCCCTGTCCTTGATTCTGAGGATCAACTGCAATATTTTTAATTTCAAGTATTCCATTATCTTCATCAGTAACGACACATTCAGCTTTTACATTACCATCTTCAAGTACATACATAGTACCTTTTTCAAGATAGTGATCAATCATATTTTCCTGCTCATCAGCTAATAACAATAATGCTATAAATTGCTTTTTATTCTCATTCACTTCTCGGATTTTCATATCTATTACTCCGTCAAACTAGAATTTTACGGTCTATCAGACTTTTTATTTACAGTTGTACTATCGTTTCATTTTTCGTCTTGCCTTAATCTTTCCTAAAAGTCCAGAAAGATACATTGCAAGGACTATTAACATACCACAATCTAACCCAAGACCTGCACTTGCTACTCTTTCATAGACACTTCCAGGTGTATCTAGTCCTGTAAATTCAATAATCACAAACGCAATCATTCCTATTATTGCAATAACCGTAAGTACAAATAACTTTCCTTTAATTTTTTGATTAATTGTCTCTGTATAATCAGATAATTTCAATACTGTTTCTTTTATTTCTTCATTCATATTCTCGCTTTTCCTTTCTCCACCAATGATTTCAGGTATACTAACATCATAAAAATCAGCCAATTCAGCCAACAAACTAATATCAGGCATATTAGAACCTGTTTCCCATCTAGAAACCGTTCGGCCTGAAACTTTTATCTTTTCAGCAAGCTGTTCCTGTGTAATATTCTTTTCTTTCCTAAGTTCTTTTAAGAAACGTCCAATCTTTTTCTGATCCATACTGTTTCCTCCTTTCATTGACAGAGTAATATTATTCTACTAAACATAACACGACACAAAGCGAGAAAATGCCGTATTTACGCTATTGGACAAATCTGTCTAGTATTATTTATATTGGCTTTAGCCCCAAGAACTTCAAGTTATCTTTTTCTTCCTAAATATCGGCATACTTTTGATTTGTATTGCAGGTACTCATTTCCGAATGCTTCTATCAAAAAATCTTCCTCTACATTGACTATCTGCAAATGAAAAAATACCACTGCAAAACCTGTGGCAAAGCAAAGGAACCAATTAAAGAACGAAAACAATATTCCTATATACATTAAATCAAAACCCAAAAATGCAGGATTTCTGCTAATAGAATAGATGCCCGCTGTTACCAAAATGGTCCTTTCTTCTTTTTGCACACCTGCTCTCCAATTCTCCTTCATCTGTGTAACAGAAACAATAAAAGCAAGTACACCGAACATTGTTATTACAACTCCTGTAAATTGCAACACAATATGTGCTGTTCCCGAATAAAACACAATACTGATAATCTGTATTACAGGAAGCAAATATGTGATTATTTTAAGAGCCACTTCTATAAATTTGACAAATCCCTCTTTTCCTTTTCCTAATTGATCTGTCTTTATGCCTTGCTTTTTCTGACTAATCAGCTTTGCAAAATAGCAGATGTAGAACACTGCCATCAGTGAAATTGTAACAATTTTTATTATCATCGTGTACCTCCAAACTCCGATTTGTATAACAGTAGTCTAACACACGTTGTTAAAAAATACTACAGCCAAGCCAATGTCTGTAATTTGCCCTAAAATTTCATTTTATGGAATTTGGACTACTTGATTTTCTAATTGCATACGTAATTCGTGAAATGTATAATTATACTGTTGATACATCAGACACACAAATGTAAATAGGGACATAAAAATTAAAAATTTCACTTTACGTGATAATTAAATTGAAAAAGACATAATTATGGTATAATTAGACCATAAATAGGAGGTGTACATTATGCCACAAATAATTCCAATTAAAGATTTGAAGAATACATCAGAGATATCTGATATGTGTCATAAAGCAGAGGAACCAATTTATGTTACGAAAAATGGATATGGAGATATGGTAATTATGAGCATGGAGACTTATGAGTCAACCATGAGACAGATTGCTATGTACAGAGATATTGAAATATCTGAAAAGCAAATAGAGGCAGGACAGGTAAAGGATTCCAGAACTGCGCTTAGAGAAATGAGGGCGAAGTATGGCATATAAAATAAATGTTGCGGAGCATGCGGATGAACTACTTGATAATCTTATGCATTATTTAATTTACTCCCTTTTTACAAAAGTGTGTCTGATGCATACTAACTCATAATTATACGAAACACCACTCTTTTATTCATTTTTACTTTAAGTTGTCGTGCAATTTATTAGAATGGAATTTTTGAAAGAGCCAGCATCTTGAATGGGCTGACTCTTTCAATGTCACCTGTAATTGACAAACTGGAATTTTCAAATTAGTCTTTGCAAATAACCTTTGAATCTTCACCATCAATTACAATTCCCTGACGGTTGTTAATCGGGCATAGATTCAAATCCGAAAACTCAGTCATTATTTTCTCGGTAACTTTCTTAAATGGTGCTGTAAGATAATGCGGAAGAACATAGAAATCAATCAAATCAATCCCTGCATCATCTTCTTGTGAGTAGTCCTCCGGCTTTTCATCCATTTGCTCGATATATTGGATGTTTGGAGCGCATATAATTGCGCCTGCCGACTCGCCGATCATCAATTTTCCATTTGCCAATTCCTTTTTCAGCAGTCCATCAGTTCCCGTTTTACGGAGCTGGTCCATAAGAAAGAAAGAATTTCCACCGGTAAAATATATTACATCTGCTTCTTCAAAAACAGACTGTATCGTTGAATAAGCCTCCGTTGAAATATCAATTTCAGTTACGATTGCTCCCAACTTTTTGAATAATTTTCGAGCCGAGCCGACATAACCGGTGTAGCCTTCACGCAGTGAAGCTGTTGGAATAAATGCGACTTTCTTATTTTCAATTTCTTCCTTTATCAGACTTCCTACACTTGAAAAGTGCGAACATAAAAATAATTTCATCAATATTCTCCTTTATAAATTCCGATTGAGATTTCACCTGTTTTAAGAAATTTAATAACTGTTATATTTTATTATTAAATTCTTCGCAACCCCTTGAAAACACTGGATTTGTCGCAGGTGAGCTTTCCCTTATTATTTCCCTTGTGTTATATCGTCCCATCAGTGTTTATGCACTCTGATAAGGGCAAATACAAGGGCAAGAAAAATCTATAAGACAGTATAACACAAAATAAAAGTGACATGGTGAACTGATTGAAATGCTTCTTAATTTTTGCTACTACTGATTGATTAAATGATAAGGAGATGGGATACGATGAGAACAATATTTGCAGAATACAATCCACAGTGCAACAGCATTGATGTATATACTAATACGGGCTATATACTCCGTATTGATTGTTGGGAAGCAGAAAAAAATTTAAGAACCACACCTGGATCTGATTGTGCTTTGACATCGCTTGCAATCGATGAGCCATTAGAATATGCAAGGTTATATCTTGATGGGAATTTACAGATGTGGGTAGATGCTGAAGATTCATTAGAGTTATGATTATTCCAATCAAAATCTACTAGAATTTATTAAAAATTAGCTTCATAATTTTAAAAGGACAGCCCTATTGCTATGAGGCTGTCCTTAAAAATACAATAGATAAACCTAGATTATTCTTGCTACTATCTGATTGTTAAATTTTCTGTATTCCATATTGCAAATCTCCCTTTTCGCAATATTTTATTAGTATGAATGCCAGAATCGCTGAAAAAACACGTGCCAATACCGTACTCCACCATATCATAATCTGTCCACCAAATAAAGGTGGTAAAACAAGCATAAATATCAGCATCAATACTGGTTCAATGAATGTAAGAATGTATGACAATCCACTTTTTTCAGTAGCATAAAATCCAGCTGTCGCTATTCTGGTAATCGCAACAAATGGTAATGACACTAAAAATATAGGTACAATTTTAGAAATCTCAATACTTACTTCATAAGAAGCTCCGAAAACCCCTCCAATATTTGCTCTGTTTACATACATGATAATTCCACCACAAACAGCAAGAATTATTGCAAAAATGTATGCCATTCTCTGAACTCCTCTCAGGCTTTCTTGATCCTTCTCACCATAAAAACGGCTCATTAAAGGTTGACTTCCATCACCTACGCCCTGCAATATGAGATATATGATACAGATAATATAGGATACACATGCATAAGTTGCAATAGCTTTTTCTCCCCCATAAGAAGCGGAGAATCGGTTTATAAACACCAATGAAATATTAGGAGTCAATGCTAGCCCAAATGGTGCAAGACCTACTCTGAATATAGCGCCACACATTTCTTTTACATTTTTTAAGGATACATACACATAAAACTTTTTAATATATAATGCGTATATGATTGCAATTGCTGCAGTCACACCCTGTCCGGCTATTGTAGCTGTGGCTGCACCTTTCATGCCCATTTCATATATCCATACAAAGATAAAATCCAGAACAATATTGGTTATGAATCCACCAACCATCGCAAACATTGACCAGAAAGAGTTTCCATAATTTCTAATGAATGGCATCATTCCAGTTCCAAGAATCTGCAATATTGCTCCAAGTGCTATAATTTTGATATAATCTGTCGCATTTGTTAATATAATTCCATCTGCTCCAAGCAATCCTAAAATTTTAGACGAAAAGGAGTAAATAATTATGGTACTGATAACACTTACTATTACAAGAAGCCACCAGCTTGTAGCAATAAATTCTTCTGCCCGTTTTCCTTTCTTTTCTGCTGCATTAATTGAGTAATAAACAGCTCCTCCCATACCAATTCCTGTTCCAAGAGCCTGAATCAAAGCCTCAATCGGATATACAATATTAATAGCCGAAAGTCCAGCATCTCCTATGGTATTGCCTACAAAATATCCATCCACTATCGCATATATTCCTGATAATGCAAATGCTATAATAGATGGAATAACATATTTAAAAAATAATGATTTATGATTCATTTTTCTTACAATCTCCTTCCTTGAAAAGTCTGATAAACAGCTCTGTATTATCATTAAGACTTTCTATATTCTCTAATCCCATTTTTTCGATTACATATATTTCTTTTGAGTGCAGTTTTTCTATGATATCTTTCGTATATTCCATTCCTGATTCTGTGAGGCATATCAGCTTATTTCTCTTGTCTGAATCATCAGATACCATATTGATGTATCCTTTTTTCTGAAAATCTTTTAGTATCGTATTTACCGTTTGCTTAGGTATATTCCATTTTTCACTTATCATTTTCTGCGTGCATCTTCCATTACTTTCATAAAATGAATACAAAGCAAAAACTCCATTTGAAGACAGTCCCTGATCCTTTGACCATTCCTCATACATTGCTGTACATTCTTCCCATAAAGCATAATATCGTTGCAACTGTATTATCATATTATTATCTTTTCTCATCTTTTTCCTCCTTAAATTAGTACGAATCCGGACTTTTATAATATAGTCCGAGTTCGTACTAATTGTCAAGATTTATTTATATACTTTTTCTTTATATAAACAATCAATAGTCCCTTACTAAGGACAGGAAGATTATGAAATTTCCCTGTCCTCTTTTAATAATATCCTCGTTCTTCCATCCAGTCTTTCACATAACATCTGATTCCAATATAAATAATATGCGACAGTAATAGCAATACAATAAGATTTATCGGATTAGCGTTTTTAATCCATTCTCCAAAGTAAATTACAACAGCTGTACTCGTTATCGCTACCACGATACTGATGATATCCCAACAATATTTCCGGTAGATTTTTCCTACCTGATAACCAATCCCGATTATCAGCCACCCGGTTATTACGAATAAAATTGCCATGACAGTACCGGCAATCAGCCAGTACACAATCCCGGAAAGAATACTGTTAGGTATTCCACTGCTTAACTGTCCGAAAGAGTCTGCACCTGTCACAAACTCCCGAAATAAACTTCCCATTCCTTTTCCTAACGCACCGAAAAAGACGATACAGTCGTTAAGGAAAACCGGCGAAAGAATCGCAGTAAACAGTGTTGTTGTTATGCTGTACCATGCCAGTAGAAACAAGATACTTTCATAACCAATCGTCATATTTTTATATTTCTTTTCTAACTGGCTTTTACGGCTATCGCATTTTTCTTTTGCTTTCCGGTAAGCAGTACGGTCACATTTTTCACATTTCTCATAAGGCACTTTTTTCTCAACAGCTACCTCTACCGTCTTTTGGTGTGTCTGTGCATAAAGTTTTTCCTGCTCTGCTTTTTCATACTTAAATTTCCATGCCACGGCTTCTGCGTCGGCTCTTTTCCTGCTGTCTGTCTCGCTGGTCAATCGTTCCTCTGTTTGCCTTAATCTTGTCCGCAATGCTTCGATATTCTCGGCTCTGTTTTCGCTGTTCAATTTCTCGTTCAAGGTCAGCGATTCGCTTAGCTGCCTGTTTAGTTCCTGGATTGTCTGGTCTTTCTGATCCAGTTCGTCCTGCATCTGTTCGGTCATCAGCAGAAGTTCTTCCACCTGCCCGACGTTCTCTAAGTTTCTGCATTCGCTCATCGATCTCCCTCGCTTTCTCTATCTGCTGTTTAAGGTCAGCAATTCGCTGTTCTGTTTCTGCAATAAGCTGTTCTCGTTGTTCAGCTTCTGCGTTAATTCCTGCCATTGCTGATTCTCGTTTTCCAACTGTTCGATTCTGGTTTTCTGTTGCTCGATCTGTGAGAGCAGTTCTTCTGTATCTGGCAAAAGATTTAGCAGCCTGGATAATTCGCTGTTTAAGCTTTTTAAACTCTGGTTCTGCTCCTGAAAAGACAGGAGCTGCCTGTCCCGTTCCTGCAATTCCTGTACCATCTCTGCCATAAGATTCTGCTGTTCCTCGATCTGGTTTATCATTGTCTCCATCATGGGAATGACTTCCCGGCTTTCTTCTAATGTCACGCAATCGCTCCTTCCATTGTGTTAATGCACTGGATACTTTTCCAAAAGAAATCTGTATTTTATCCAGCAGTGCATTTTGTCTTTTTATGATCTGGTTTTCCTCTACTTTCCATGAAGTAGAGGATGTCTGTCCGTTTTGAAATTTCTCGTCAATTTTTCTGGCATCTGCGCCCTCATGGATCGTCGGTATCTCTAATTTTCCCTGCCTTGCATAAGAACGATGGTCAATGTGATTTTCCGTTTTCAAATGTGCATTACAGACGTTTGCCCATTCGCTCCGCCATAGCTCACAATTTTTCGGATTGTTCCACCCGGTAGCATCGGTTAATACACGTTTCCACTGTTTGCGGTTCCTTGTCCCGACTTTCTGGACTCCATTTTCATCAAGTACGGGGATTCGGATTCCATGACGGTCAGGGTTCTTTTTATCCTGCCACCAGTCCGGATGGGATTCATCCACCACAATATTTCCATTTTCATCTCTGACAAACTCCCAATCCTTGATTTCTTTGTTACCCCATGAGTGGTCTGAATTGAATGGTCGCAACGTCACCAATAAATGCACATGGGGATTACCATCTCCTTTATCGTGGATACTCCAATCCGCACACATTCCCTTATCTACAAAGGTCTTTTGAATATATTCAGTTGTATAATCAATCTGTTCCTGTCGGCTCCATTCTTTCGGAAGTGAGAACTCAAATGACCTGCCGAGTTGTGCATCTGAACTTTTTTCTATCCTCAAGACTTCATTCCATAAACGCTGCTTCTGAAAAGTAAGTTTGAATTTTTCCAGTGCAGCATTTTGGTTATCTGCCCTTTTATATCGGACAGATTTCTGGAACCGTCTGATATTTTCAGCAGGTACATTCTGCCATTCCTGTGGTGCATTTTCACACATCAGCAGGCTGGTATAAACGACTTCTTTTTTTGAAGTATAGTAGCTGATCCTGCCTGTTTCTTCATTTTTCATCACATCGCCATTGAGATAAGCAGACGCCGATATGATGGATTTTCCTTTGCTGCGTCCAACAATCTTTACTGTATAATGAAAAATCGCCATGCTCCGTTTCCCCCATTCTGCCGTATCCGGCTTTGATTTCCGGCAGGTAACGTTTTTCCTAAAAGAAAATGGTATCTGCCGGAGCACCCTCTGCGTAAGAGTGCCCTGTGCATAACAGCCTGCATGGAATGTGCCCATCTGGCGAAGAGTGCCTCCTGCGGCATGAGCAGGTCTGGCTGAAAGCCCCGCCGACGGAACGAGCCCGGCAAGCGTAAGCGCAGACCGGTTGCCACCTGTGGCAAACTTATACGGACGACCTCTGGTTGTCCATAAGTGCGCCCTTCATAAAAAAGCAATGAAGGGAATGGAAACTCCACTCCCTCCGGCATTACACTTCCTCCGTATTTGCAACTGGCTCTTTCTGCATTGCCTTTGAGAAGAATTTCCCATTTGCTTCCTGCCTTTTTAAGAAGCCGATCAGCTTTGGGATATCATCTTCCTCAATCGCAGAACCCAGTACCGATTCCACTGCACCGCCAATCTGGCAGAGCCTGTGTGTCCGTTTTTTGGTTTCCACATCTTTCTGACGTTTCTTCAGTTCCCGTTTCTGTGCTGCATACTGTTTTGCTTTCTCAAGGCTTTCCTGTTCTTTCTTTTCCAACTGGAGCATACGCTCCTCATAACTCTTTGTTGATCTTGCCATAAATATCATCGTCCTTTCTTTTTTTCCAAACATAAGTTTCCTGTTGTCTGTCAGACGAAGTACATGGTATAATCTGCTTGCGTGTAGGTATATCATGACTCCGGTCTGATAGAACCTTTGGCGGTTTCTTCGGGAACCGCTTTTTTAAGTTGAACCGTTTCTTGTGACTGCTTTCACATTTCCCTTATCCCTCAAGTCCCTGCCCTCGTTGGCTTCCATAAAAAGTTCCAGCATATCCGTTTTGATCAGGACTTTTCTCCCAACCTTCAATACCGGAAGTTTCTTCCACTCTACCAACTTTCGCAGGGTGTTCCTGCCAATTCCCGTATAATCAGCAGCTTCCTCAATAGATAAGGCAATCTTTCTTTGCGTCATATGACCACCTCCTTTCGAATTGCATTATGCAATTTCATTTGTGCTGTCAGTATAGCGTGTTTATATTGCTTTGTCAAGCATTATGAAATTTTTCTGCTTTTCTTAAAATTGCATATTGCAATATATTTTGTTGCGTGGTATAGTAATGACATACCGAAAAAGGAGGCACATCAGCATGAAAGATAAAGAACTACGCAAGCTGATTGGCAGCAGGGCAAAACAGCGCCGTCTGGAATTAAATCTGACACAGCCTTATGTCGCAGAGAAGATGGGAGTTACCGCTTCCACAATCCTGCGTTATGAGAATGGTTCGATTGACAATACCAAAAAGATGGTACTGGAAGGTCTTTCGGAAGCACTTCATGTATCGATTGAATGGCTCAAAGGGGAAACCGATGAATATGAAACTGATATTACGGATAAGAAAGAATTGCAGATTCGTGATGCGATGGGCGACATTCTCAAACAGTTTCCTCTTGACCTCAATAAAACAGAAGACGCTTTTTCTAAAGACTTACTGCTGTTAATGTTAAAGCAATATGAACTGTTTCTGGATTCGTTTCAGTTCGCCTGTAAAAATTACAAAGGCAGTACCAAAGATGCGGACATTGCCAAAGTAATGGGATTTGAATCGAAAGATGAATATAATGAGATTATGTTTCTCAGGGAGATCACACATACTGTCAACGCATTTAATGATATGGCAGATGTTGTAAGGCTCTATTCAAAGAAACCGGAAGCGGCAGAACAAAGGCTTGCAAATCTTTTATCCGAAGTTATGTATGACGATTCTGAATCGGTATAGTAAGATAATCGGAGTTATGATACAATGAGCGCAAGCGAGTCAAGCTGTTTACAGATTTGACGAGCGGCGAATTGGCTTATGGACTTGTCCATAAGATGCCTACACGCAAGAAGCATTTCAGCAGTTCCGATTGTCTGATATCGAAAGGAGACATACGATTATGGCAAAAGGATCTGTTAGAAAAAAAGGAAAAAAATGGTACTATCGTTTCTATGTAGAAGATGCAAGCGGTAAAATGGTTCAGAAAGAATACGCCGGAACCGAAAGTAAAAGTGAGACGGAAAAGCTTCTCCGCAAGGCACTGGAAGACTACGAAGATAAGAAGTTTGTTGCAAAGGCAGATAATCTTACCGTAGGGGAACTTCTGGATATGTGGGCAGAAGAAGAACTGAAAACTGGGACACTCAGCAACGGTACAGTGGAAAATTATCTTGGTGCAATCCGATGTATCAAAAAACACCCGATTGCAGACCGCAAACTGAAAACAGTTACTGCCGAACATTTACAGGCATTTCTTGATCTGCTTACATTCGGTGGTGAGTTTCCAGACGGGAAAGTAAAAAAGGGATACAGCAAAGATTATATCCATTCTTTTTCCGCAGTGTTACAGCAGTCATTCCGTTTTGCAGTATTTCCAAAACAGTTAATCAGTTTCAATCCGATGCAGTATATTAAGCTGAAAAAGCAGGCAGAGGAAGTTGACCTCTTTTCCGATGATGAAGTGGAAGAAGGTACACAGCCGATTTCACATGAGGATTATGAACGGCTTATCCAATATCTGGAAAAGAAAAATCCACCTGCTATTCTTCCGATTCAAATTGCGTATTATGCCGGGCTCCGTATCGGGGAAACCTGTGGTCTTACATGGCAGGACATTAACCTTGAGGAACAATGCCTGACCATAAAACGCAGTATCCGCTACGACGGCATGAAACACAAAAATATTATCGGACCAACGAAACGGAAAAAAGTAAGGATTGTTGATTTTGGAGATACGCTGACTGAAATACTGAAAGCTGCCAGAAAAGAACAGCTCAAAAACCGGATGCAGTATGGCGAATTATATCACCGCAATTACTACAAAGAAGTGCATGTGAAAAACAGGGTATATTATGAATACTATCATCTTGACGGAACACAGGAAGTCCCGACAGATTACAAAGAAATCTCCTTTGTCTGCCTGCGACCAGATGGCTCTTTGGAACTGCCGAGTACACTCAGCATTGTATGCAGATCAGTGGCAAAGAAGCTGGAAGGATTTGAAGATTTCCATTTTCACCAGTTGCGTCACACTTATACCAGCAATCTGCTTTCCAATGGAGCTGCACCGAAAGATGTACAGGAACTGTTAGGACACTCTGATGTCAGTACCACAATGAATATTTACGCTCACTCAACAAGAAAAGCAAAACGGGATTCCGCAAGACTTCTTGATAAAGTAGCGAGCAATGCTTAACTAAAAATTTCCCTTATTTCCCTTGCGGATTCCGCATAAGGGCAAAAATAAGGGAAAATACATATCATTTCACTATTTAATGGGCTGAAAAGCCTGTAAAATAAGGAAAGTTCAGGAAATCTCTCCACAAATTCCGATTTGTATAACAGTAGTCTAACACACGTTGTTAAAAAATACTACAGCCAAGCCAATGTCTGTAATTTGCCCTAAAATTTCATTTTATGGAATTTGGACTACTTGATTTTCTAATTGCATACGTAATTCGTGAAATGTATAATTATACTGTTGATACATCAGACACACAAATGTAAATAGGGACATAGAAATTAAAAATTAAAAATTTCACTTTACGTGATAATTAAATTGAAAAAAGACATAATTATGGTATAATTAGACCATGAATAGGAGGTGTACATTATGCCACAAATAATTCCAATTAAAGATTTGAAGAATACATCAGAGATATCTGATATGTGTCATAAAGCAGAGGAACCAATTTATGTTACGAAAAATGGATATGGAGATATGGTAATTATGAGCATGGAGACTTATGAGTCAACCATGAGACAGATTGCTATGTACAGAGATATTGAAATATCTGAAAAGCAAATAGAGGAAGGACAGGTAAAGGATGCCAGAACTGCGCTTAGAGAAATGAGGGCGAAGTATGGCATATAAAATAAATGTTACTGAACATGCGAATGAACTGCTTGATAATCTTGTGTATCATTTAATTTATTGCTTAAGGAATGAACAGGCAGCAAAGCATCTGTTGGATAGTATAGATACTATCTGTGACAGGCTAGAGGTTAATCCATTTCAGTTCGCAGAGTGCAGAGATGCATATCTTGCTAAAAGAGGATATCGTGAGGCAGTTGTGTCACAGATGAATTATATTATCGTTTTTGATGTGAGAGCGGATGTTGTAAATGTAGTTGGTATTTTTCATCAGTTAGAGAATTATCAAAGTAAATTATAAAAAATGTGTTGTATTCATCCTACAAATTAAATTTAGTATAATAGAAATACTGCAAAGTAAAATTTAGTAATGGAAGATATTGCAACTAATAAAAATGACAGGTCTGTTAGTTCCGTATAAATAAAATTCAAGTCCCTATTTACATTTGTGTGTCTGATGTATCAACAGTATAATTATACATTTCACGAATTGCGTATGCAATTAGAAAATCAAGTATTCCAAATTCAAATACAATACCATAAGGCTTTCCAGATAATCTGGGAAGCCTTTTTATATTCATAGGGTGCATTTAAGGGTATGAATTTTGTTTATGCAAGGAGGTTCATGCCATGGCACTCACCAATGAAGAGCTACAGTATTTGATCGTAATGGTCCATATCTTGCTACCAAGAAGATTGGAAAAAATAATCCCAAAACTGAACAGATTGAGCAGGATAATAAACTGCGGATGGACTGGAATCGGGAGGTTGACAGAGCAATCATAAGTGATGTTCCTATGGATGAGATTTTACAGAAAAAAAGGGAACATATCACAGAACCGATAAAAAGGTCGATTGAACTGTATGGAAACAAACCACAACGATTAGCATTGATACTTAATATGGCGATTACGGAACTTGTACTACTGATATCGAAGGTGCTTGAAGCAGCCAGAACTATTCGGAATAAGATACTGCATACAGATGTTGAAAATGATATAATCATAACTTCTTTGGATTGAAATTGTAATATTTAACATAGTGCAGAGGGGCTGTAAAAAAGTCCCATTGTTACGAACATAATGCCGTATCCGGCATAACCTTAAATGCGACAGCATTTGTATAAGTCACGCATCATCATTCAGAACTTTGCCCAGTTAAAGGCACTTTTCAAAGATACCTGGGAGACAATTCCCGGCAACTGCGATACTTTCATTTATCTTGGAGGCAATGAGCAGAGTACACACAAGTATGTCTCGGAGCTTTTGTGCAAAGGGACGATTGATAAGAAGTCAAGCGGGGAGACAAAGGGCAGACAGGGAAGCTCTTCAAGAAACTATGATGTATTAGGAAGAGAACTGTTTACACCCGATGAGGTCAGAAAGCTGGATAACAAAAAGTGTATTATCTTTATCCGTGGTTTTGTTCCTATCATGGACAATAAGTTCATACCATTCAATCATCCGATGTTTAACCAGACAGCAGATGGCAAGGGAGAGCCTTATGTTCATCAGATAATGGGAGCAGATAATCTTATCGGTCCACCATTTGAGATTCTGTCAGATAAGGCAGTTAAGTATTATGAAAAACTGAAGGATAAGGGCGAGAATGTGTATATAGATTCTCTTACCTATGAGCAGTTTATGATGCTTGGTGATGCGGAATTAAGCAGAAGATTCTCAATGCAGGATGAAGCAGAGCAGAAGGCAAAGATTGACAGGGAGCAAGCAAATGAGCTTGAGTATGTCGATGAATCGCAGAAGTCTGATGCTGCAGAAAGTGCCAATGCGTCTAATGGAAGTACTGGAGCTAAGCCTGTAAGGAATCCTGAGAGGGAAAAGCCTAAGTGGGAGGATACCATCACAAACAGAATGCTACACTGGTCATATACACCGGAGCAGAAGGAAGAGGTGAAGAAAGCACTTGCTGCAGGAGTTCCGAAGGCAACGATTCTTACTTACTTTTATGCGGAGGTAACTGTGGAGAAGATGAGTTCATATCGGAATAAGCATTAAATGATATCGCATAGGCACAGGAATTATGTTATACTGTGTCTATGTAAATGAAAATGATGTTAAATTCGTTGATATTTTAGGTAAGTAAAGCGTACAACTAAATTTAAAGAATAAGTAGAATGAACACATTAATTGTTGTATAACGTTTTTATGCAATTAAGGGTTACAATTTCGATAGGAGATATTTATGAAAAAAATTATTTTTACTGTTTTTTCAATACTAATTATATTGACTACTATATTTTTTATTGCTATTGGAACAGTTCGTGATTCACGATACTATATATTGATTTTAGTTTATATTATTGTGTACAAAATTATTTTGTCATTTACAAATAGAAGCAAAAAAAAGTAAACAATATTTTTCAACATTAGAATTAAATTTTTTTGTATAATAATTATTATGGTTTTTATACAGAGAAATATATGAATAACTAAATGAATATATTATGCATGATGAGAGGTGAGAACAATTTGAAAGTTTACTATTTAGCGCTATCATTATTTTTAACGTTCTTCTTCGCACATCAGATAACGCATGTAATGTGCTTTGGCAGATATAGAGATAAAAAATGCAAAAAGAAAAAATTTTATTTTATCTATGGATTTTGGGTGGTATTTTTTGGAATATTGTGTACAATGATGGGTTCGGCATCAGGGGTGGATCATACATTTGATTATGGAATGAACTCCTTAGAATTGTATTTGGGCAAAAAAAATTATTTTGAGGGTAATGTTATTTATGCGGAAGATGACTATAAGCATAATGGTGATTTTATACTAGAGTATTATGTAAAAAATACAGAAGACATAGAAATAATATCAAAACAAATTGTGGAAGAAAATGTATTTATATTTAGAGATTACAATTTAAGTGATATAAATGTTGTATGGAAATCGGTTGATGATGAGCTTTATGTTTATGGAGGTGATGAACTTTATGCAACTATAGATGTGGAAAGAAAAGGCTTGCTAGTAAAATTAAGTTTTTATTGGAATCAAGAAAAACTGAATCAAAACATGGGAGGATAAAAGTATGGCAAAAACAAAGATTGTAAAATTTATGTGTTCAATTGTGCTTGCGGTCAGTCTGGTACTTTCTCAAAGTTATACCGCAATGGCTTCAGGTTCGTCCACAATAACTGAGCAACAGTTGGGAGTTCTATTTGATGGGATGGAAAGCATAGTAGTACAGTTGGAAGAGATGGGATTGACAGAAGAGGATATAAGTGATTTATTTGGTGTACTACCAAGAGAAGACTCTTTTTACCATGGAGAAGATTGATGAATTGCATCAGGAAATTGAACAGCTTAAAACAGAAATACCGCCAGAAGATAATTCTTCCAGTAAGTTTGAGACACAGTTAGAAAGTATCATCAATATGGAATCTTTTGACAGAGAGAAAATCCAGAAGGTAATCAAAAAAGTGATTATCAATGGAGAGGACAATATAGAGATTGTATGGAATACAGATGATCCATTTTTCAGGTAAGATGGATGTTTAAAGAGTGTGGAGTGCCGAGAAAATGTGGCACTCCTTTCTTATGCAGGCATAAATATTGCTTTCAATATACTGCAATAGCAGGTATAATGGAAAGTGATATTTGAGGGTACAAAAAAATTAAATTTTTTTTGGTCTAGGGTTGACACGAGCAGGTTTATCAGTTCCAGATTCGGATATGCTGATTACATTAGCAGATGAATTGGATACTTCTGTAAGTGTATTGCTTGGAGAAACTGTAATGGAGTCAATGACAGATGACCTAAAAGCAATCTCTGAAAAATTAGAGGTAATTAATTTACAGTTGGCAAAGAGAAACATGGTCAAAGTAAAAACGATCCGTTGGATATTTATCTCGCTATGTGCGTTTATAGTGCTTGTTTTTATTGCTCTTGCGATTATGAAAAGTTCTTATCTAGGGTGGGATTATAATAACCCGGAATTTGCAGTTGCAGGAACAATATTACATGGATTTGAATTTGTCTTTGTGAGATTAGCGCCATTTGCTTTCATTGCTTCTGTTATTGGAATCGTAATTACCTATAAGAAGCGATAAATTCAAGTTTGTCAATTACAGGAGACATTGAAAGAGCCAGTCCATTCAAGGTGCTGGCTTTTTCAAAATTCAAATTTAATAAATTGCACGACAACTTAGAGTAAAAAAGAATACCCATTAGTAAGAAATGAATAGAAAATGAATAAAAGTGTGGGAAAGCGAATAAAAATGAGTTAGTATGCATCAGACACACTTTTGTAAAAAGGGAGAAATTCAATTGGAAATACTATTTGAAGAAGTAGAATATATAGATGAGGTGAGCACATATGGAACAGGAAACACAGGAGCAAACTAATAAGTTTAATAATAAAATCTATTATATTCTTCCAGAGTTTTCAGGTAAGAATGTTCCTATTATAGAAGTTGCTAAACTAATGGGAAAAGACCAGCAGTTTATTCGGCAGGGAATAATAAGGGGGATTTTGCCGATTGGAGTTGCATTTAAGAAAACAATCCCAAATGGTAGTTATGAAGGGAAAGAATCATCTCAATACGATTTTTAAGTTAGCCCAAAATTATTATGGGAATATATTGGAATAATTTATAAAGAATAATATAAAAGTAATACAGGAGAGGTTATTGTGTGCCACCACCAAAAGTTAGGTTTCAAATCTAACGATTGGTGGCTGTTTTTTGCTAAATATAACTACAGAGTATATACCACAATTATCTTTCTATTAACTCCTTGCACTTCCCCTTCATCTACGGTATAATCGTAAAGTCCGTGTGCAACCAATCGCATGCGGGGATAAGAATGAATATATTGTGTTATGGATAGAGTGAAGGAGCAGGAAATGAAGAAGAAAATATGGGCGGCAGCTTTGATTTGCATTGTCGTATTAGGAATGCTGGATGGATGCGGACCAAAGGAGAAAGATACAGACAAGGAAGCAGCAGGAAATACAGAAACAGAAGCAGTGGAAGGGCTCCATGCCACAGAGACGGAGACAGAGGCACAGGGAAATCTTAAGGAAGATACCTGGTATGTTTTATCCGGTATGTATCAGCACAAAATGGAAACCGAAGAGAATACCGCTGTGATAAAAAATGTCAATGTATACAATATGGCAGGAACCATGGATGGTGAGACCTTTGTGCAGGCATCTGATTTTACCAATCATTTAAATCAGGCGGAGTATGAGATAAGCTGGAATCGTACTGAGGCAGACGAAGAAGGAAATACAGTTTATACGGTTACTTTATCTGCAAAGATTCCGTGGAATGGCATACAGACGGATGCAGAAGCTTATATCGAATATGAAGACATCAGCCTCGTGGATGCAACTACCGGAATGGTGCTGCCGCAGCATGTAGCTGCAACAGACAGTTCCATGGCTATGATGGCAGAAGTGGCTTGTGCCGGCACAACATATCAGGTGGCAGCCACAGAAGATACAGAGACAACATTTGGTGACTGGACGGTAGAGGATGGCAGTGAGTATCCGATGGTGACTTACTATGAAATAAAAGAGACTTATAAAGTAACAGCACCGGCAGAATATAAGGGACTGCTGTTCGTATTACAGACACAGCGTACCGCAGAAGAATATGAAAATGGAATTGTAAAGGGTCTTGGAACAGATGAAGCACATACATTTGATGGCACAATCAATGATGGAAGTGTGGCAATTGAGTTAGACCGGGATTATGAGTATATCAATGCAGAATAGAAATTGAGCAAAGTGGGCAAAGCTTACTTTGTATCAGCATGAAACAGAATCGTCGAAAGGTGGTTCTGTTTTTCCACGTCTAAAGGAGCATACAATGGATTATAGCAGATTAGAAAAAGGAATTATGGATTTCATACAGGAAGAGCAGGTAAAACTTGGATACCGGAAAGAAAAAATCCGGTTATATTATCCTTTGAGTTCATTAAAGCATTTTCTGGGAGAAGAAGTGAGCGGAAAATCAACGGAAGAATTGGAAAAAGAATTTTATGAAGCAGCAGGAATACGGCTTGGCAGAGTAGAAATTAGCAGAAACAAGGACCGCTTTTGTTTTGTAGTGCCGGAAGAAGGTGCAGAATATGTGCATGAAAAAAGAAGTGGAAATTCTTTTATTAAAAAGCTTGTGGCTCTGCTGCAGACACATCCTTGCACCATAGAGGATATCCATAAGCTGTTCTTAGGAACCGGCGAGAAGATACATTTTGAGAAAATTGAGACAGAGGATTTTGATTATCTTATTTATTTTGAACATGGAGAGGATTCTTATTATTACTGCTTTAAGGACGAAGGCTGCCATATCATCTATCATCGTTTTATGCCGGAGGATTACCGGGATTTGTTTTCAGATAACATAGAGTAAAAGAGGAAGAAAAGATGCAGAAGAAAATAAACAGGGTGCTGGTATATATTGCAGGATTACTGCTGCTTGCCATGGGAATCATATTAAATACGAAAACAGGACTTGGTGTATCACCGATTATATCCGTGGCTTACAGCATGTCAGTAATCAGTGGGTGGAATTTAGGAGATATGACATTGATTTTGTACAGCATTTTTGTACTGATAGAAATGATATTGCATACCATCCGGCGGGAAAAAGGAAAATATATGAAACGACTGTTATTAGACATTTTGCAGCTGCCACTGAGTATTGTATTTACCCGTTTTATGAATTTATTTGCCGGTTTTGTTCCAGAATTTGCCAAAGACTGTGAGGGCACATTCTGGGGTGGCATTCCGGGAAGACTTTTACTGCTGATGCTGGCAATCATATTAACCGGTGTAGGTGCGGCCATGTCTTTGAATATGAGAATCATACCGAATCCGGGAGACGGAGTTGTTCAGGCAATTGCAGATTTCGCAGGAAAATCAGTAGGATTTACCAAAAACTGTTTTGATGCATGCAATGTAACAATAACCTGTGTGGCAGGACTTTTGATAAAAGGAAAAATTCTTGGAATCGGAATTGGAACATTGCTGGCAGTGATTGGAGTAGGAAGAGTCATTGCAGTATACAATCATTTCTTTGGAAAATATCGTTACGAATCCTAAGCTTGTCCTAGCCTTTCAAAGGGAAAAATGATAGAATAGAATTAATGATGTAAATTAAGAAAAGAAGAAAATTCACAGAAATAAAAGATAGTAAGAGGAAGAAGAATGGCAGCAAAGTTTTATGCAGTCCGAAAAGGAAAGAAACCGGGTATTTATATGAGCTGGGATATATGTAAGCAGCAGACCGATGGTTTTCCGGGAGCAGAGTTTAAAAGCTTTCCAACAAGGGAAGCGGCAGAAGAATATATCGGTCAGAAGCAGCAGACAGTAGAAAAAGAGCCGGAAAATTATGCCTTTGTGGATGGCTCTTATAATATTGCAACTAAGGTATACGGATACGGCGGCTTTCTGATGGCAGATGGGAAAAAAGAAGTGCTGCAGGGCTCAGGATCGGAAGAAGAAATGGTATCCATGCATAATGTGGCAGGAGAAGTATTAGGAAGCATGGCTGCCATTGAGAAGGCAGTGGAACTTGGACTGGCAGAGCTTACGATATATTATGACTATATGGGCATTGAAATGTGGGCAACAGGAGCATGGAAACGGAATAAGAAAGGAACCATTGCCTATTATGACTATATTCAGGGCATAAAGGATAAAATTACACTTCATTTTGTAAAAGTAAAAGGGCATTCAGGAGTAGAAGGAAATGAAGAAGCAGACCGGCTGGCAAAAGAGGCAGTCGGAATTGAGCTATAGTATCTGCAGAAGAGTGGATACGGGGATAAAACAGGAGGAAAGAAATGGTTTCATTAAAGGACGTAGCGAAGCGTTGTGGTGTCTCAACGGCAACAGTAAGTAAAGCGTTGAATGGACATAGCGATATTGGAGAGAAGACCAGGATACGGATTAAAGAAGCAGCACAGGAGATGGGGTATTTTCCGAATGCGGCAGCAAGGGCATTAAAGACGAACCGTTCTTATAACTTAGGAGTACTTTTTAAAGAGGAGGCCGGAAGAGGGCTTACCCATGAATATTTCTCTGGCATCTTAAATGGATTTAAAGAAAAGGCGGAAGAATTAGGCTATGATATCACTTTTATTAATAATGAGCATGTGAATCATAAGATGTCATATCTTGAACACTGCAAATACCGGAATTTTGACGGAGTTGGAATTGTGTGTGCCAGGTTTGAGGAACCGGAGGTACAGGAACTTTTGCAGAGTAATATTCCGATTGTTACTGTGGATTATGTATATTACAACTGCACGGTTGTTTCTTCTAATAATGTAAAAGGGATGAATGAACTGGTACGTTATATTTATTCCAAGGGACACCGGAAAATTGCATACATTTATGGGGAAAAACATTCGGCTGTTACCAGAGATCGTCTGACCAGCTTTTTCCAGACAATGGAGAGCTTTAATCTGAATGTTCCGGATGACTATTTAAAGGAAGGAGAATATTTAGATACCAGGCTTGTGGCAAAGGCAACCAGGGAACTTTTAAATCTGCCTGACCCGCCGACCTGTATTCTCTACCCGGATGATACAGCATTAATTGGTGGGATTAATGTAATTGATGAAATGGGACTTAAAGTACCGGATGATATTTCTATTGCAGGTTTTGATGGAACAAAAGTATCCCAGATGATGAGTCCAAAGATTACGACTATACGGCAGAATACCAGAAAGATTGGGGAAGAGGCCGTAAAACGTCTGGTACAGAGAATCGAGCAGCCTAAGACAACGCTGGTGGAGCGTGTGATTATCAATGGAGAACTTTTGGTAGGAGAATCAGTAGGAGGAATCTGATATGGCACTGCAATTTGTGCTGGGCAGTGCTGGAAGCGGAAAGTCAGACTATGTATTCCGCAAAACAGTCAAAGAAGCTCAGAAGAATTTAAAGAAAAATTATTATGTAGTAGTACCGGAACAGTTCACGATGCAGACGCAGCGTGAACTTGTTCGGTTACAGGAAAAAAACAGTATTATGAATATAGATGTGGTCAGCTTCCAGCGACTGGCATATCGTATTTTCGATGAATTAGGAAAGACGAATATGGCAGTTTTAGAAGAGACCGGGAAAAACCTTGTATTGCGTAAGGTTGCCGAAGAGCGGATGGATGATTTATGTGTCATGCAGGGAAATATGAAAAAGATGGGATATATCAGTGAAGTGAAGTCCCTGATATCAGAGCTGACACAGTATAATATCGATCCGGATACTTTGGAAACATTTATTGAAGAGCAGAATATGCCACCGGCATTTTCCTATAAACTGCAGGATATCCTGACCATGTACAGGGGTTTTCGAAGTGCAATTTCCGGGATGTATATTACTGCTGAAGAAGTTTTAGAAGCCTTCTGTGATATGGCAGAGGAATCAAAGCTTTTACAGGATGCCGTGCTGGTTTTCGATGGATTTACCGGATTTACACCGATTCAGAATAACGTGCTGTACCGCCTGATGGGAATTGTATCAGATATATATGTGACAGTAACCATTGACCCGGCAGAGGATATTTATTCCTATCATGATATGCAGGAGCTGTTTGCCATGAGTAAGAAGACTGTAGCCAGCCTAATGAAAATGGCAGAAGAGAAGCATTTTGAAGTAACAGAGCCGGTGGTATTAAAGAATCCCAAAGCTGACCGGTTCCGGGAGGCACCGGTACTACGGTTCTTAGAGCAGAATCTGTTCCGTACCAGACATCATAGCTACGAAAAGAAGGATGAGAAAGAAATCAAAGAAGGCATAGAGATTTTATCCCTGCCAAATCCAAGAAGAGAACTGCAGTATGCAGCAGAAGAGATTGCAAGGCTGGTGCATACCGGAGCATACCGCTACCGGGATTTTGCCATTATTTCCGGTGCCATAGAAGAGTATGGAAGCTATGTGCCGCAGATTATGGAGGAGTTTGGCATTCCGTTTTTCTTAGATACAACGAAAAATATTTTACTGCATCCATTTTTGGAATTTGTCCGGTCTCTTTTGCAGGTAATCGAGGACAATTTTTCAGAGGAAGCAATGTTCCGTTATCTGCGCTGCGGATTATCACAAATCAGTGAGGATGAGATTGACCTGCTGGAAAATTATGTACTGGCAGCAGGCATCCGTGGAAAGAAAAAATGGGAGGCAAGATTTATTTATACCACCCATGAGGTTACGGAAGAAGATTTAGAAGCATTAAATGAACTCCGGATCCGTGTAATGGAGCCATTTTCGGAATTGACGGCTGTATTTCGTAAAAAAGGTGCTACCGTACGGGAATGCACGACAGCACTCTATCAGTTTATTGTGTCCTTACAGATAGAGCAGCAGTTAAAATACCGGGAGAATCAGTATAAAGAGGCGAAGGACTTAGCCAAGGCAAAGGAATATGCACAGATTTATCGCATCGTAATGGATATTTTGGATAAGATGGCAACGCTTCTGGGTGATGAAGTCATGGACATATCCGAATATGCCAAGGTCTTAGAAGCTGGCTTTGAAGCAGCCAAAGTAGGCGTGATTCCGGGTGGCTATGACTGCGTGATGATTGGTGATATCGAAAGAACCCGTCTTGACGATATAAAAGTATTGTTTATCGTGGGAGTCAATGATGGTATTGTGCCAAAATCCGATAATCGTGGCGGCATCATTTCCCAGCTGGAAAGAGAAGAACTTGCGAAAAATCATATGGAACTGGCTCCTACAGCAAGGGAACGTGTTTTTATCCAGCGTTTTTACCTTTATCTTGCAGTGACAAAGCCATCGAAAAAACTTTATCTTACCTATGCAAGGGTAGGCAGTGATGGAAGTGCAAAGCGCCCGTCCTATTTTATTCATATGATTGAGGGACTGTTCCCGGGGTTAAGAGCAGAGCTGATAACGGGAGAACAGGTTGATGAAACACTGGTAACACCGGAGAGCAGCATGGCATTTCTGTTAGAGGGACTGTATCAGGAAGATGCCGGGTGGAATGATGAGAAGGAAGTACTCTGGCAGGCTTTGCTGCATTGGTATGAAAAGGAACCGGCATATCGGGAGCAGGTAAAAGCTATTCTTGATGCAGCAGAGCTTAAATATCATGCAGAGCCAATCAGCCGGGCTGTGGCAAAGGCTCTTTATGGAAATGAGTTAAAGAACAGTGTTACGCGGTTGGAACAGTATGCAGCCTGTGCCTGTGCCCATTTCCTGACGTATGGACTGCGTTTACAGGAACGGGAACTCTTTGAATTCCGTATGGCGGATATGGGAAATATCTATCATCAGGCATTGGAAAATTATAGCCGGTATCTGAAAGAATCATCCTATAGCTGGTTTGATATTACAGAAGAAGCACAAAAACAGCTTATGGAGCGGGCGATGGAAGAAGCAATTGCTTCCAGTGGAAATGCAGCCATGGCAGATACAGCGGCAAACCGTTATCAGGTAGCAAAGATGAAAAAGATTTTTGCACGGACCATCTGGGCACTGACCAGCCAGATCCGTCAGGGAAAATTTGAACCATCGCAGTTTGAGGTGGGATTTTCCTATACGGATGATTTAAATGCAGTGAATTTTAAACTCAGTGAAGAAGAGCATATGCGGCTCCAGGGAAGAATTGACCGTATTGATACTTATGAAGACAAAGATAAGTTATATGTAAAGATTATTGATTATAAATCCGGTAATACCGGTTTTGAACTGCTATCTCTGTATCATGGACTGAAGCTTCAGCTTGTGGTTTATATGAATGCAGCAATGGAATTATTTGCAAAGCAAAATCCGGCAAAAGAGGTAGTGCCGGCAGGTATGTTCTACTATCATATTGATGATCCGATGGTGGAAGGAACCGGTAGTGAATCTGAAGAAGAGATTCGAAGAAAGATATTGGAAAATTTACGTCTGGATGGAGTGGTAAATACAGAGGATGATATTTACCGTGCCATGGATGTGGAACTTTCCGGTAAATCCAATGTCCTTCCGATTTCTGTAAATAAGGACGGAACGGTGCGAAAGAGCGATAAGGCTGTGGATAAGGAAGAATTTAGGCTGATTGCGGATTATGCTAACTATCGGATTGCAGAAGCTGGAAATGCTATTTTAAAGGGAAATACAGAGGTGAATCCGTATCTTTTAAAGAACCGGAGCAGCTGTGATTATTGTCCATATGCTGCGGTCTGTGGATTTGATAAAAAAATTCCGGGATATGAAGTAAGGCGGTTGGAAGAATTATCTTCCGAGGAAATCTATGAACGCATGAAGGAGGTTTTTTAAGAAATGGGAATGACATGGACAAAAGAACAGCAGCAGGTCATTGATTTAAGAAACCGTAATATCTTAGTGTCTGCGGCAGCAGGTTCCGGAAAGACAGCCGTACTGGTAGAGCGAATCAAAGAGCTGGTATTGGATAAGAAGCATCCGGTAGACATTGACCATCTTCTGGTGGTAACTTTTACCAATGCGGCGGCAGCCCAGATGAAAGAGCGTGTAGCAAAAGCCTTGGAAAAGGCATTGCAGGAGAATCCTTCCGATGTGAGATTACAGCAGCAGGCTGCACTGGTGCAGAATGCGCAGATTACTACCATAGACAGTTTCTGCCTTTATGTGCTTCGGAATCATTTTCATGAAATCGGTCTGGAGCCGAATTTCCGTATTGGAGATGAAGGCGAGTTAAAGCTTCTTCGGGAAGATGTAATGACCGGATTGTTTGAACAGTGTTATGAAGAAAAACATCCGGGGTTTTTGCATCTCATTTCCTGTTATGGAACCAGTAGAAGTGATGCACCGGTGCGGGATATGATTTTTAAACTTTATTCCTATGCACAGAGTTATCCATGGCCGAAGCAGTGGCTTCGGGAAGCGTTAAGCTGTTATGAGATAAAAACAGAGCAGGAATTAGAGCAGGCGCCTTTTATTGAAATGACGGTAGAATATGGGAAGCAGATGGTAAAGGGCTATTTAGAGCAGGCAGAGCATTATCATGAACTTTGTCAGGATGTCGATGGCCCCTATATGTATGAGGAAGCCTGTGAGCAGGATGAAGAGCGGATGGAGAAATTGCTTTCCTGCAGTACTTATCAGAATTTTTATGAAGAATTAGGAAAATGTAAATTTGCAACATTAGGAAGAGCAAAGGATTATATCGGAAGTCCGGAAAAGCAGGAGCAGGTAAAGACAGAACGTAAGAAGCTTAAGGATGGAATCGGAAAGTTAAAAAGTGACTGCTTTGCCCTTACTTTTCAGGAAATCTTAGAGCAGCTCGCTCTGGTACAGCCATCAGCAGAAGCGTTAGCTGAAGTGACGGAGCGTTTTATCGATGCTTTCGCAGAAAGAAAGCAGGATAAGAATCTGGTGGATTTCTCAGACCTTGAGCATTTTGCATTAGAGATATTGGTAGAGGAAGAGACCGGGAAACCAACGGAGACAGCAAAAGAATTTCAGAATGCCTATGAAGAAATTATGATCGATGAGTATCAGGACAGCAACTATGTGCAGGAGACGATTCTCCGGGCAATTTCAAGAGAAGTGGTCGGACAGAATAATCTTTTTATGGTAGGAGATGTAAAACAGAGTATTTACCGTTTTCGTCTGGCGAGACCGGAGCTTTTCATGGAAAAGTTTGATACTTATGAGACAACAGATGCACCCTGCCAGCGGATTGATCTGCATAAGAACTTCCGAAGCAGAGATACGGTGCTTACTTTTACCAATGATATTTTCTATCAGATTATGAAACGGAATCTTGGCGGTGTGGATTATACCGATGAGGCGGCATTGTATTGTGGTGCAGATTATCCGGCGGGCGAGAAAGCAGACGCTTTTGACAGTGAGATTCTTCTTACAACTACACAGGAACTGGAAGAGGAAACAAAACAGCGGATTTCAAAGCAGGAACTGGAAGCAAAATTAATTGCAGACCGGATTCGGAAGATGGTAGGCAAAGAGAAAGTGGTAGACGAAGAAACCGGAGAATTCCGGAAAGTCCGCTATGGCGATATTGTAATTTTACTGCGTAGTTTAAGTGAATGGGCGGATCTTTTTGCAGAGGTTTTAAATGCCAATGGAATTCCGGCACATACGGTTTCAAGAACCGGATATTTTTCCACATTAGAAATCAGGACGGTATTAAATTATCTTAGGATATTAGATAATCCAAGACAGGATATTCCACTGGCAGCAGTATTAAAATCCCCAATGGCAGGTCTTTCCGATGAGCAGCTTGCAAGACTCCGGTTACTGGCAGAGGACAAGCCGTATCATCAGTGTGTAAAGATGTTTTTGGAAGCGGAAGAAGAACTGACAGAAAAAGAATCAACAGCGGATGAAGACATGCGGGCAAAATTAAAACGTTTTTCCGAAACATATAAAAAACTTCGTAGACAGACCATGGATATACCAATGCACGAACTGCTGCAAAAGGTATTGAAGGAAACGGGATATGCCAGATATGCATCGGCATTGCCGGCGGGCAGACAGAGACTTGCAAATCTTCATATGCTGTCAGAGAAAGCTATTGCCTATGAGAAAACCAGTTATCGCGGACTTTATCATTTTATAAGATACATTGATGAGCTGCAGAAGTATGATGTGGACTTTGGGGAAGCAGAACTTGTGGGTGAAAATGAAGATGCAGTAAATATAATGAGTATACACAAGAGTAAGGGACTGGAATTTCCGGTCTGCTTTGTCAGTGGAATGGGCAAATCCTTTAATAAGCAGGATAGCCGCAGCAAGATGATTCTGCATCCGAACCTTGGCGTTGGACTTGATATTATTGAGGAAGACCGGCGGATAAAAGTACCTGCATTTTTTAAGAAGGTAATTGCAAGGCAGACAGAATTAGAAAGTCTCGGTGAGGAGCTTCGTGTCTTATATGTGGCATTTACAAGAGCCAAAGAAAAATTGATTATAACGGGCTGCATCAAGGATGAAGAAATGCTGCAGCAGATAAGAGAAATTTATTGCGGAAGTAACCGAACAGAACTTAATTTTAAGGAGCGGGCAGAAGCAAAGACCTTCCTGGAGTGGATCCTTCCGGCGGCAGCCGCCAGTGGCAGCTGGGACAAGGTTTCCTATGTGACACCATGGAGCATGTTAGAGGACGAGGCGGCGCATCAGATAACAGAACATGTGTCATTGAGGCAGCGTGTGCAGCAGGCGGAGAAAGTTTCGGATACTCTGTATGAAAAGATAAAGGAACAATTATCCTATCAGTATCCGCACCCGGATGCCATTCATCTGGTGACAAAATATTCTGTATCGGAATTAAAACACCGGGCAATGAGGGAGCTTGCAGCAAAGGAAGAAGAGGATGTTACACCGAAATTCTTAGAAGAAGTATCTACCCCATATGTTCCGGCATTTATGGAAGGAAAAGCAGAAGTAAATCAGGGAGCACTGCGTGGAACAGCAATGCATCGTCTGATGGAATGCTATGATTTTACGAAAATGCCGGATCGTTCCGATGAATTTGCAGAGAATATAAAAAAGCAGTTGACAGGACTGGTACAAATGGGTAAAGTATCTGAGGATATGCAAAAATTAATCCGTATACCATCCGTGGAATTATTCTTAAAATCGCAGCTTGCACCCCGTATGAAAGCAGCTGCAATGCGGGATGATTTGTTCCGCGAGAAGCCGTTTGTCATGGGAAATCATGAGATGGAAGAAGAGATGGTTTTAATCCAGGGAATCATAGATGTTTTCTGGGTGGAAGAAGATGGAATTGTACTGCTTGATTATAAGACAGACCGGGTAGATAGTGCCACAAGGCTGCGGGATATGTATAAAGAACAGCTGGATTTATATGCAGAAGCGTTAGAACGGATATTCCCGCTTCCGGTGAAGGAGAAGTATCTTTATTCCTTCCGGCTGAATCAGGCAATTGAAGTATAAGGTGTCATAAGTGATGGGAGGGAAAGTGTTAATAGGAAAAGTTTTTGCGTATGAAGAGCATTTGTTTTAGTTTCTTTGAAATACCAGCAGTTCTTAGGCGTATATTTTCCTTGATGATAAACTGTCTTTCCGTTGCTTGGACCGACACGTCGCACTGTCCGTTGTCTGCGGATACCGCATACGCCTGTAAGGGGCACTAAGAATTTCGGCTAATATATGAACTTCGTCTGGCAACCGGCACAAATTCACATCCGTGTTCATCTGTGCCTCGCTGGTACATCCCTGTACCAGCGTTGCCTGGTTGCAGACGAAATTCTAAGTGCCCCTAACAAGCCTATTCATGTATCCGCAGGCAGCGAACCGTGCAATGTGTCTGTCAAACATTGGAAAGACTGTATTTATAGAAAAAAGGAAAACATATGCCTTAGAACTTCGGCATTTCAAAGGTTAAAGCAAATGCCTTTAGACGTAAAAACTTTTCTATTAACCGTTTCATCCACTCACTTATAATATACCGGAACACAAGGAGAAAAAACGTGAAAATAATTTTAGCATCAGCTTCCCCACGAAGAAAAGAACTCTTAGAGCAGCTTGGACTTACCTTTCTGGTATTTCCGGCACAGGGAGAAGAAAAGCAGGTGGGAGATACGCCTTCTGAGATTGTCATGAATCTGGCGAAGCAGAAAGCGGGAGAAATTTATGAAAAGATGATAGAAGCCAAAGTAGGAGAACAGGACAGTCTGGTAATCGGAGCAGATACCGTCGTGGTAAAGGATGGCAAAGTGCTGGGTAAACCGAAGAACCGGGAGGATGCATTTACAATGTTAAAAGGACTTTCCGGAAGTATCCATGAAGTTTATACCGGAGTTTCGCTCTGGATGCGGGAGGATGGAAAGAAAGTGCAATACAGTTTTTATGAATGTACGAAAGTAACCATGTATCCGGTTACAGATGAGGAACTGAACCGTTATATAGATACCGGGGAACCGATGGATAAAGCAGGTGCATATGGAATTCAGGGAAAAGCAGCTGCATTTATCGAAAAAATTGAAGGTGATTACAACAATGTAGTAGGTCTGCCGATTGCCCGGATTTATCAGGAATTAAAACAATTAGGTATTGATGTGTATAAATTTTCTTAAAACAGGAGGAAAGAATAAATGGAATACGATGAGGTATGTCTGAATTACTTTTTGGAGCATCAGTCACAGTTATTTGATGAAAATGTGGCAGACAGTTTAGAAGAGGCAGAAGCGTTTTTAGAGGACTGTATGGCAGTTATCTGTGACAGCATCAAAGAAGTAAAACAGTTCTTAGACGAAAGCGGTGCGGATGTATCCGGAATGAGCAATCATGAAATTGAAGAAGCAGAAGAAGTATTTTCACTGCCGGATGGCAGATATCTGGTGGTAGAAGCGTAAACGAAAGGGGTATTAAATATGAGCAATAACTATGATGTAATCATTATCGGTGCAGGTCCGTCCGGAATTTTCTGTGCCTATGAATTAAAGGAAAAGAGACCGGATTTAAAGGTTCTCATGATAGAAAAGGGAAGAAGCATTGAGAAACGCCAGTGTCCGAAGCGTAAGACAAAGGTCTGTGTAGGATGTCAGCCGTGTTCGATTACAACAGGATTTGCCGGAGCAGGAGCATTTTCGGATGGTAAATTATCATTATCACCGGATGTAGGTGGCAATCTGCCGGAAATCTTAGGATATGAAGAAGCATTATCCTTAATTAAAGAATCGGATGATATTTATCTGAAATTCGGTGCAGACACCAATGTTTATGGTGTGGATAAGGAAAAAGAAATCCGCGAGATTCGCAGAAAAGCAATCAATGCCAACTTAAAATTAATCGAGTGTCCGATTCGTCATCTTGGAACAGAAGAAGGATATAAGATTTATGCACGTCTGCAGAAGCATTTGTTAGACCTTGGTGTGGAGATTCTCTTTAATACCATGGTAGCGGATATTCTGGTAGAAAACAATGCCGTAACCGGTGCTGTAACAGAAAAGGGAGATACATATTATGCGAAAGAAATCATTTC
This sequence comes from Roseburia sp. OM03-7AC, assembly GCF_003462625.1. Lineage (NCBI taxonomy): Bacteria > Bacillati > Bacillota > Clostridia > Lachnospirales > Lachnospiraceae > Roseburia > Roseburia sp. OM03-7AC. The sequence continues at coordinate 779,837 of NZ_QTZJ01000001.1, read as the reverse complement.
TGCAGTAGGACGTGAAGGCGCAGACTGGTTCTCACATATCTGTAAGGAAAAAAAGATTGAAACCAAGGTAGGTACGGTTGATATCGGTGTCCGTGTGGAAGTGCGTGATGAGGTTATGGATTTCTTAAATACAAACCTTTATGAAGCAAAACTCGTTTATCATACACCAACCTTTGACGATAAAGTGCGTACTTTCTGCACAAACCCATCCGGTGAAGTAGCAACCGAATATTATGATGACGGACTTGCGGTTGTAAATGGACATGCTTACAAGTCGAAAGATATGAAAACAAATAATACCAACTTTGCATTGCTGGTATCCAAGAACTTTACCAAGCCATTTAAGACTCCGATTGAGTATGGTAAGCAGATTGCACAGCTTTCCAACATGCTTTGTGATGGCAAAATTTTAGTACAGACATTTGGTGACTTTAAGCGGGGCAGAAGAACTACAGAGGAACGCCTGGCGAGAAACAATCTGATTCCAACTTTAAAGGATGCAGTGCCGGGAGATTTATCACTGGTATTTCCACATCGTATTATGGTAGATATCGAAGAAATGTTAGAGGCACTGGATAAGGTTACACCTGGTATTGCCAGTGATGAAACATTACTTTATGGTGTAGAAGTAAAATTCTATTCCAATAAAGTTGTTGTCAGCAAAGATTTTGAAACCAGCATTAAAGGTCTGCGTGCCATCGGTGATGGTGCAAGCGTAACCAGAGGATTACAGCAGGCATCTGCAAACGGAATCAGCGTGGCAAGAAGTATATTAAAGAGTCTTGAAGCATAAAAACATACCAAAGAATTGGTTTTCGAATAAGAAAAGGAAGAAAATTCATGGGACGAAAGAGTAAAATTGCCGCAGTGGTCTTAAGCATTTCCGTATTTCTTGGTGGATGCAGTCTTGGAAAAACTGACATTGTATTTACAACAGGCTTATCTGCTAATGAAGTTTTTAAGATAGAGCATGAAAAGGTATCTTTGGCAGAAGCCAAGGTATATCTTTGTAACTACCAGAATCTATATGGAAATGTCTATGGAATCGATTTGTGGGAACAGCAGTATCAGACCGATGATTTAGAGCAGTATGTGAAGGACGTTACATTATCGGAAATGACCAGGGTAATCTGTATGGACCAGCTGGCAGAGCAGAAGGAAATTACTTTAAGTAAAGAAGAAAAGACCAATCTGAAGCTGGCTGCAAAAGAATATTATGAGTCATTGAATGAAGAGGAAAAAAGTTATATGGATGTCAGTGAGGCAACCATAGAGAAGCTCTATGAGAATTATGCACTGGCAAGCAAGGTGTATACATCTTTAACAACCGGTGTCAATGAGGAAGTCAGTGATGATGAAGCAAGGGTTATGGAAGCACAGCAGATTTATGTAAAGGATCAGAACCGTGCAGGAGAGGTGGCATCCAGACTGGCAAATGGAGAGGATTTCCGGACAGTAGCAGCAGATTATAATGAGGCTGCCCAGATTGATATTACCTTTGGAAGAGATGAGATGCCAAAGGAAGTAGAGGATATTGCATTTAACTTAAATGATGATGAAATATCAGAAAGCATTGCGACAGAGGATGGTTATTATTTTATCAAGTGCATCAATAAATTCAATCAGGAGCTGACGGATGCAAATAAGGATAAGATTGTTAAAAAGCGTGAGAAAGAAGCATTTAATGACGAATATGACGCTTTTGTGGCAGATTTATCTTCAAGCCTCAATGAAAAAGTCTGGGAAGAACTGGAACTTAAAACAGACGGAACCATAACCACCAACAGTTTTTTTGAAGTGCTGGATAAGTATTATCAGTTAGAAGAGTAGAACAATAGTAGAAAAAATCTACAGAATCTGCCGCTGGCAACTATAAAAGGGAATCTGATGAAAATCAGATTCCCTTTTGGGTAGTTCTTCTTGAACTTTTACTTTGCCAGCAGCATCATGATATCGTTGCTACGCTGGATGAATTTTGTCATAGCATCTACGGATAATGGCTGGTTGCTTAAAACAGCTAAATCGTAAAGCTGCTGACAGAACATTGGTACATGCTCGGAATCTTTGTGATTTAAGATGTACTGGACCAGAGGATGACTGGTATTTAAGGTCAGTGTCTGGTCTGCCGCAAACATGGAAGTATCCATACCGCCCATGCCATTCATGGCATACATTTTCATCATATCCTGCATACGTCTGCCTTCCTCGGAGAGAGTAATAACAGAAGCAATGTCGGGATTTTTCAGTTTGGCAACTTTAATCGTAAGCTTATCATTCTTTAAAGTATCCTTGAATACTTTGGACAGTGTTTCTTCAGTCTCTTTAGTCTCTTCAGCATTTTCTTCTTTCAGGGAATCGGTAAGGTCTGCATCGATTCGCATGAATTTGAATTTCTCATTACGCTGCTCTAACTGGCTGATGAAGGAGGTATCGATATTGTGATTTAAGATAACTGCATCCATGCCCTGTTCCTTGAACATCTTGATATACTGTCCCTGCTGAACCGGATCGGTAACATAGTAAATCGGTTTTCTTTCATCCTTTTCTTCTGAGTCAGAAGCAGTATCAGCGGTCTTATCAGCATCAGACACATTGTCTGAAGCGGTATCTTCAGCCTTTGTATCTTCGGTATTTCCTTCCGTATTTTCTTCTGCTTTTTCGTCTTCTTTCAGAAGCTCCGGAAGAGTAAGGTACTTATCGTCTAAGTTCTTAAAGAGAATGTAATCATTCATCTTGTCACAGAACTTGGTATCTTTTAAGCAGCCGAATTTGATAAATGGGCTGATGTCATCCCAGTATTTTTCGTAGCTTTCTTTTTCGGTCTTGCACATACCGATTAATTTATCTGCAACTTTTTTGCTGATGTAATCGGAAATCTTCTTTACAAAGCCATCGTTCTGCAGAGCACTACGGGAAACATTAAGCGGAAGGTCAGGACAGTCAATCACGCCCTTTAAGAGCATTAAGAATTCCGGAATCACTTCCTTAATATTATCTGCGATAAATACCTGATTATTATATAATTTAATAGTTCCTTCGATGGAATCGTATTCCGTATTAATCTTCGGGAAGTACAGAATACCTTTTAAGTTAAATGGATAGTCCATATTCAGGTGAATCCAGAATAAAGGCTCTTTATAATCCATAAATACTTTACGGTAGAAAGCTTTGTATTCTTCATCGGTACATTCGCTCGGAGTCTTAGTCCACAGTGGGTTCGTATCATTCAATGGAACCGGACGTTTTAAAATCTTAAGCTTTTCGGTTCTTGGAGATACTTCTACGACTTCTTTTTCGCCATTTTCATTTTCTTTTTCTTCAGTTTTTGCTTCTTCAACGATTGTTTCAATGACAGTATCGGTATCTAATTTATCTTCCGGTTTGATGGTCTCATACTGTGGCTCAGCATTTGCTTTGGTCAGATAGATTGGTACCGGCATGAAAGAGCAGTACTTCTCAATGACTTCTCTTGCACGATATTCGTTGGCAAATTCCAAAGCATCTTCATTTAAGAAAAGAGTAATTTTGGTGCCGACTTCGGTACGGTCACTGTCTTTCATATCAAATTCTGTACCGCCATCGCATTCCCAGTGAACAGCAGTAGCACCATCTTTATAAGAAAGGGTATCAATGTGAACCTCATCTGCAACCATGAAAGCGGAATAGAAGCCCAGTCCGAAATGACCGATAATCTGGTCTTCGTTGGCTTTATCTTTGTATTTCTCCAGAAAATCAGTAGCACCGGAGAAGGCAATCTGGTTGATATATTCTTCTACCTCATCAGCGGTCATTCCGAGACCGTTATCGATGAAGGTAAGTGTTTTGTCGTCCGGGTTGACAATAACGTGGATTTCAGGCTTATAATCGGCTGGAAGGGTATATTCGCCCATCATTTCCAGCTTCTTTAATTTGGTAATGGCATCACAGCCATTGGAAATCAGTTCACGATAGAAAATATCATGATCGGAATACATCCATTTCTTTATAATCGGAAAAATGTTATCGCTGCTAATTGATAAATTTCCATGTTTATTACTCATTTAAAACACTCCTTTTCTTTCTCTATATAATTTCTTGTTCTATTTTGTAGTGTCAGACTACAAATCCTAATAGAAATATTATACTTTGCAAATTTAAAAGTCAATAGAAAATTAGCACTCTTTAGAAAAGAGTGCTAACAAAAATCCGCAACACCAGTATTTATGGGACGCTGCGGATTTCTTAAAAGTTTATAAACTTTCTGTTTAATCATTTTTTCATTTAGATTTAACAGCTTTATCTGGGTTTAAATTGCTTTCCTGACAGATATAAATAGGCCGTTTTTTGACCTCCATATAAGTGCGGGAAAGGTAGGAACCTAAGATTCCGATGCACAGAAGCTGGATACCTCCGATAAAGATAACGATACATGCCATGGACGGCCAGCCGAAAGCGGAGCCACCGAATAAAAGCTGCCTTACAATAATAAAGATAATGGCAAGGAAGGAAATGATACACATAAACATTCCGGTAAAGGATGCAAGCTTCAACGGAGCTGTAGAGAAGGATATCATTCCGTCTAAGGAGTAGCGGACCAGCTGGAAGAAAGACCATTTGGTTTCTCCGGCAATCCGCTCTGTATTTTCAAATTCAATCCATTTGGTACGGAAACCGACCCAGCCAAATAACCCCTTGGAAAAGCGGTTGTATTCATTTAATTCTAACAACGCATCAACAAAAGGACGGTTCATCAACCGGAAATCTCTGGCACCATCTACGATATCTGTATCGGACATTTTGCGGATAAGCTTATAGAACATCCGGGCAAAGAAAGAGCGGACAGGCGGTTCTCCTTTGCGGTTTACCCGTCGTGTGGCAACCGAATCATAGCCTTCTTCCCGGATGGCGTGAAGCATCGAAGGAAGCAGGGAAGGCGGATCCTGTAAATCTGCATCCATAATGGCAGTATAATCACTGGTTGAATTTTTCAGACCGGCATAAATAGCCGCTTCTTTTCCAAAATTACGGGAAAAGGAAATATAATATACACTGTTATCGGAAGAAGCAAGCTTCTTTAGGATGGCAAGGGTATTGTCCGTTGAGCCATCATTGATAAACAGCAGCTTAAGAGAAATCTCTGTAAGCTGTTGCCTGATTTTTGAAATCTCTTCGTAAAAATAGGGAAGTGCTTCTTCTTCGTTATAGCAGGGTACAATAATCGTCATTGTTTGCATAAAAGAATCAATCCTTTGCAAGGTTCTTGTTGGCAGTAGAGAGCATCAGTTTGATACGGTTCAACTGGTTAACCTCACTGGCACCCGGGTCATAGTCGATAGCCACGATGTTAGAAAGAGGGTACTGGTGACGCAGCTTCTTGATAACACCTTTACCAACCACATGGTTTGGCAGACAGGCAAATGGCTGTGTACATACGATATTATTGGTCCCGGTATGAATCAGCTCTAACATTTCGCCGGTTAAGAACCAGCCTTCACCGGTCTGGTTACCCTGGGATACAATCTCAGAAGCATATTTTGCTAGTGTTTCAATGTGGGCAGGCGGATCAAAGTGTTCACTCTTTTCAAATTCGTCACGGGCAGCGGAACGGAGCCATTCGAAGAATTTGATACCGAGGTTTGAGACTCTTGCGGATTTCCTGCTCATGCCAAGGTGTTCTGCTTTAAAGTTCTGGTTATAGAAGCAGTAGAGCAGGAAGTCGGTAAGGTCAGGAACAACAGCCTCAGCACCTTCTGCCTCTAGTAAGTCTACCAGATAATTATTTGCGGCTGGAAGGAATTTAACCAGAATCTCACCAACGACACCAACTTTAGGTTTCTTAATGTCCTTCATCGGAAGGCGGTCAAAGTCACGGATGATTTCACGGCACATCTTTTTGTATTTCCGGTGGGAGACAAAGCCCTTCCTGGAAATAAATGCAATGACGCGTTCTTTCCATTTCTCATGAAGTGCATTGGCAGAACCAGGTACTTCCTCATAAGGTCTGGTGCGGTAGAGACAGCGCATGAAAATATCGCCAAACTCTAAGGCATAAAGACCATGCTGGATAAGCTGTGGTGTGAACTTAAAGCCAGGGTTTTTCTCTAAGCCGCTTAAGTTGATGGAAATAACCGGAACGTCTTTATAACCGGCTTTTTCCAAGGCACGGCGGATAAATCCGATATAGTTGCTGGCACGACATCCACCACCGGTCTGTGAGATTAAAATTGCAGTCTTTGTCATGTCATATTTTCCGGACATAACAGCACTCATAATCTGACCGACAACCATAAGGGAAGGGTAGCAGGCGTCGTTATTTACATATTTTAATCCCACATCCACAGAGTCGCGGTTATCATTATCAAGTACAACCAGATGATATCCGGCAGCCTGGAAAGCAGGCTCTAAGAGTTCAAAATGAATCGGTGACATCTGCGGACAGAGAATTGTGTAACTGTCACGCATTTCTTCGGTAAATACCACACGGTTAAAGTTAGCAGGAACGATGGTACGTTTTTCCTGACGTTTTTCTTTGACACGGATAGCAGCAAGAAGAGAACGGATACGGATTCTTGCAGCCCCTAAGTTATTTACCTCATCGATTTTCAGGCAGGTATAAATCTTGCCGGATTTGCTTAGAATGTCATTGACGCAGTCTGTTGTAACGGCATCTAATCCACAACCGAAGGAATTCAACTGGATTAAATCAAGATTATCCTGTGTCTTTACAAAGTTTGCTGCAGCATACAGTCTGGAGTGATACATCCACTGATCCATAACGATAAGCGGACGCTCTACTTCATGGAGATGTGCTACGGAATCCTCTGTAAGTACAGCTAGACCATAGGAATTAATCAGTTCCGGAATACCATGGTTGATTTCCGGATCCACATGATATGGACGGCCGGCAAGTACAATACCACGTTTCCCAGTCTCTTTTAAATATGCTAAAGTTTCTTCGCCCTTGCGTTTGATATCCTCTCTGGCATTGGAAAGCTCCTGCCATGCAGTTCTCGCGGCAGCTTTGATTTCTTCTGCCGGAATGGAGAACTCTTCGGTAAAGGTATGTACTAACTGCTCGGTCAGAACGTCAAGGTTGGTAAATGCCATAAACGGATTTAAGAAACGAACCTGACCTGAAGTAATTTCATCTACATTATTCTTGATATTTTCGGCATAGGATGTAACAATCGGGCAGTTGTAGTGATTGTTAGAATCCGGGAATTCATTTCTTTCATAAGGAATACATGGGTAGAAAATGAAATCTACCTGATGCTGAATCAGCCAGGATACATGACCGTGGGCAAGTTTGGCCGGATAACATTCGGACTCGCTTGGAATGGAATCAATACCCAGCTCGTAAATCTTTCTGGTTGACTGTGGAGAGAGTACTACTTCAAATTTTAAAGCTGCAAAGAAGGTTGCCCAGAATGGGTAATTCTCATACATATTTAATACTCTCGGAAGTCCTACGGTTCCGCGGGTGGCTTCTTCTTTCTTCAGTGGAGGATAAGCAAAAAGCCGTTCATTCTTATATTCAAAAAGGTTTGGAATATTTTCTTTATTCTTTTCTTTGCCAAGTCCACGTTCACAACGATTACCGGTAATGTAGGAACGGTTGCCGGAGAAACGGTTGATGGTTAAAAGACAGTGGTTGGTACATCCCTGACAGCGGGTCAGCTTGGTATCAAAGGTCAGTGCATTGATTTCATCAATGGAAAGCATGGAAGTCTGGTAACCTTCCTCATGACGCTCCCTTGCAATTAAAGCAGCACCAAAAGCACCCATGATTCCTGCAATATCAGGTCTTACCGCTTCACAGCCGGAAATTTTTTCAAAGCTCCGGAGTACCGCATCATTGTAGAAGGTTCCACCCTGAACTACGATATGCTCACCTAAATCCTTTGCATCGGAAAGCTTGATAACCTTGAAAAGAGCATTCTTGATAACGGAATAAGCAAGACCGGCGGAAATATCAGCAACGCTTGCACCTTCCTTCTGAGCCTGTTTTACCTTGGAATTCATAAATACGGTACAACGGGTTCCAAGGTCAATCGGGTTTTCAGCAAATAAAGCTTCTTTGGCAAAATCCTGCACACTGTAATTTAATGATTTTGCAAAAGTCTCGATAAAGGAACCGCATCCGGAAGAGCAGGCTTCATTTAACTGAACACTGTCAACGGTCTGGTTCTTAATCTTGATGCATTTCATATCCTGACCACCGATGTCTAAGATACAGTCTACATCCGGGTCAAAGAATGCCGCTGCATAGTAGTGGGCAACGGTTTCTACCTCACCGTCATCCAACATAAGGGCAGCTTTTAATAAAGCCTCTCCATAACCGGTGGAGCAGGAGTGTACAATATGTGCATCCGCCGGTAATAAGGAATAGATTTCCTTGATGGATTTGATTGCAGTAGCCAGAGGACTTCCGTTGTTGCTGCTATAGAAAGAATAGAGAAGAGAACCGTCTTCTCCTGCCAGTGCAATTTTGGTTGTGGTGGAGCCGGCATCAATTCCAAGATAGCAGTTTCCTTTGTAAGTAGAAAGGTCCGCTGTCTTTACATTGTGTCCGTTATGACGGGCAGTAAAGGCGTCATAGTCAGCCTGGGTTGCAAAAAGAGGCTCCATACGGGCTACTTCAAATTCCATTTTAATATCAGAAGACAATTTGTCTAAAATATCGGATAAATCGTAAGTGACATCTTCTTTATAATTTAATGCAGAACCAATGGCTGCAAACAGATGGGAATTTTCCGGTGCAATAATGTGTTCATCATCCAGTTTTAAGGTACGGATGAAAGCTTCCTTTAATTCAGAAAGGAAGTGCAGTGGTCCACCTAAGAAAGCAACGTGACCACGGATTGGTTTTCCACAGGCAAGACCACTGATGGTCTGGTTTACGACTGCCTGGAAAATAGAAGCAGATAAGTCCTCTCTGGTAGCACCTTCATTAATCAATGGCTGGATATCGGTTTTTGCAAATACACCGCATCGTGCAGCAATCGGATAGATGGCATCATAATTTTTGGCATACTCATTCAGACCGGATGCATCTGTCTGGATCAAAGATGCCATCTGGTCAATAAAGGAACCGGTACCACCGGCACAGATACCATTCATACGCTGCTCCACATTACCACCTTCAAAATAAATAATTTTGGCATCCTCACCACCAAGCTCAATGGCAACGTCAGTCTGTGGCGCATAGTCCTGTAAGGCAGTAGATACGGAAATAACCTCCTGCACAAACGGAATGCCAAGATGTTTGGCAAGGGTAAGTCCGCCGGAACCGGTAATCATCGGTGCCAGCTTTAAATTCCCAAGCTTATCAAATGCCTTTTTTAATAAATCCGTTAAGGTTTCACGGATATTGGCAAAATGTCTTTCATAGTCTGCAAACAGCAGCTCGTTATTTTTTCCAAGAACAGCAATTTTAACGGTTGTGGAACCGATGTCTATTCCCAGTTTGTTAAGATTTTTGTTTTCCATAATAATCACCCTGTATTAGTCTGTTACTTCATATTAATAATGTGTTTCATAAATTCCAAAACAAAATTCATTATACGACAGTATTTTTCAAAAAACAATTCCTAATAAAAGAATTTATGGATTGTTTAGAAATAGTGGTGAATCTGAAATTTTTATGAAGAAGTCCTAGTGTCGTTGACAAATCTTTGGGGATACTTCTATAATAGTAGACAGATTGCAATAAACTAATTTATGAAATATGAGGTGTAATATGAATTTTTTGAATAAAATGGAGCGCAAAATTGGAAAATACGCCATCCCGAATCTGATGATTTATCTGATTGCAGCATATTGCATCGGATTTGTGATTTATACGGTAAATCCGAACTTTATGTTGATGCTGACCTTAAGCCCTTATCACATTCTGCATGGACAGGTGTGGAGACTGATTACCTGGATTCTGATGCCGACAGACACCAGAGTATTCTCACTGCTGATTATGGCGCTTCTTTATTATCAGCTTGGTTCTGCACTGGAACGGAGCTGGGGCACATTCCGTTTTAATGTTTATATTTTCGGCGGAATGTTATTTACCGTAATCGGAGCGTTTATTTTATATGGAATATATGCAGCAGCCGGAACAGGAAGCTTAGAAACAATTTCATTGATTTCAAGCCTTACTTTCACTACGAATTATATCAATCTGACCATATTCCTTGCCTTTGCGGTCATGTATCCGGAAATGCAGATTTTACTGTTCTTTATTATTCCGGTAAAAATGAAGTGGATGGCAGTGGTATATGCAGTACTGATTGCGATTAATCTGATTTTAACCAGCTGGGGCGGAAGAATTGCTATCATTATGTCTATTTTAAATTTCCTGATTTTCTTCCTGTCTACCAGAAATTACAGAAGGGTATCCCCGAAGGAAATTCACCGGAAGCAGGTATTTAAGGCTCAGATGCGGGAGCCGAGGAGAGGCGGCATGGTGACAAAGCATAAATGTGCAGTCTGCGGAAGGACTGAACTGGATGATCCAAACCTGGAATTCCGTTTCTGCTCCAAGTGCGATGGTAATTACGAATATTGTCAGGATCATCTGTTTACCCATCAGCATATTAAGCACAGCTAGACAATATTTTGACGGAACTCCAAAAATCGTTATTGATTTAGCAGACGTTTGACTTTATAATAGATATATTAGTGAAGAAACGAACCCAGGAGGAAGACAAAATGGAAAACGAAGCTGTCTCCAAGAATTTTATTGAGCAGATTATCGACAAAGATTTAGCAGAAGGACATTGCAAAACGGTGCATACCAGATTTCCACCGGAGCCAAATGGCTATTTGCATATCGGACATGCCAAATCTATTCTTTTAAATTATGGACTTGCACAGGAATATAACGGCTTATTTAATATGCGTTTTGACGATACCAATCCGACCAAAGAGCGAAGCGAATTCGTAGAGTCAATCAAAGAGGATATTAAATGGCTGGGTGCGGATTGGGGCGACAGATTGTTTTTTGCATCCAATTATTTTGATCAGATGTATGAAGCAGCTGTAAAACTGATTAAGAAAGGGAAAGCATATGTTTCTGACTTAAGCGCAGAAGAGATGCGCGAGTACCGCGGAACCTTAAAGGAGCCGGGAAAAGAAGATCCGTCAGCCGGTAGAAGTGTAGAAGAGAACTTAGAACTGTTTGAAGCAATGAAAGATGGCAGGTATGCAGACGGTGAGAAGGTATTGCGTGCCAGAATTGATATGGCTTCTCCAAATATGAATATGCGTGACCCGGTTATTTACCGTGTGGCACATATGACCCATCAGAATACAGGAGATAAGTGGTGCATTTATCCGATGTATGATTTTGCACATCCAATCGAGGATGCCATTGAAGGAATCACACATTCTATCTGTACGCTGGAATTCGAAGACCACAGACCTTTATATGACTGGGTTGTCCGTGAGTTAGAGTATGAGAATCCACCAAAGCAGATTGAGTTTGCAAAATTATATCTTACCAATGTGGTAACCGGTAAGCGTTATATTAAGAAGCTGGTAGAGGAACATATTGTAGATGGATGGGATGACCCGCGTCTGGTATCCATTGCCGCTTTGAGAAGAAGAGGCTTTACACCGGAGTCTATTAAAATGTTCGTAGAGCTGTGCGGCGTTTCCAAGGCAAACAGTTCGGTAGATTATGCTATGTTAGAATATTGTATCCGTGAGGATTTGAAATTAAAACGTTCCCGCGTGATGGCAGTATTAGATCCAATTAGGGTTATCATTGACAATTATCCGGAAGACCAGATAGAATACTTTGATGTGGTCAATAATATGGAAAATGAAGCTCTCGGCAGCCGTAAAGTTCCATTTGCAAGAGAACTTTACATTGACAGAGAAGATTTCATGGAAGAACCGCCAAGAAAATATTTCCGTATGTTCCCGGGCAACGAAGTGCGTCTGATGCATGCATATTTTGTGAAATGCAACAGCTTTGTAAAAGACGAGAACGGAAAAGTGACAGAGATTCACTGTACCTATGACCCGGAATCCAGAGGCGGAAACAGCCCGGATGGAAGAAAGGTAAAAGGAACCATTCACTGGGTAGCAGCACCAACCGCAGTGAAAGCAGAAGTAAGATTATACGAGAATATTGTGGACGAAGAGTTGGGCGTATATAACGAAGACGGAAGCCTGAACTTAAATCCGAATTCTCTTACCGTATTAAAAGAGTGCTATGTAGAGCCAGGTCTTGCAGATGCAAAAGGATATGACAGCTTCCAGTTTGTACGACAGGGATATTTCTGTGTAGACGCGAAAGATTCAAAAGAAGATGCACTGGTATTTAACCGCATCGTTTCACTAAAGAGTTCTTATAAACTGCCAGCTCAGCAGTAGAGCGGAGGAATAGATATGAATTTATTTTCTGGATTGGAAAAATTCGGAATAAAGGCAACTGACAGTACAGACCTTTATGCCGATGAGAAAGTAGCAGAAAAGAAAACAAAAGAAAAAGTAGAAACAGCCGTAGTACAGCCAAAGGAAGAGGATTTCCTTTTAGATAAGACCGTGCGCTGCCCGGTATGTGATAAAGAATTTAAGACGAAAATGGTAAAAGCCGGTAAGGTGAAGCGATTGGAGCCGGATGCAGATTTGAGACCGAGACAGCAGTATGTGGATTCTTTGAAATATGATGTGGCATCCTGCCCGAATTGCGGATATACTTCACTGAATCGTTATTTTGAACATATTACCATGGGTCAGATTAAATTGATTAAGGAACAGATTAGCCGGAATTTTCATCCGCAGGCACCATCTGACGATGCAACATGGGATTATGATAAGGCAATTGAAATGCATAAGTTATCCCTGTTTAATTCGATGGTAAAGAAAGCGAGAACCAGTGAAAAAGCATATAACTGTCTGATTCTTGCATGGTTGCTTCGCACCAAAGCAGAGGAATTAGAGACTGCCGGTAAAAAAGAAGAGGCAGCAGCCTGCAGACAGGAAGAGGAATCTTTCTATAAAGAGGCCTATGATGGCATGATGAAGGCAGTAAGTACAGAGATGTTCCCGATTTGTGGAATGGATCAGAGTACTATGGATTATCTTCTTGCAAATATGGCATTCCATTATAAGCAGTATGATATAACATCAAAATGCTTAAGCCGTGTTTTGAGTTCCGCAAGTGCAAATCGTAAGATTAAGGATAAATCCTTGGAATTAAAAGAAATTATTTTAAAAGAGCTTAAGAAAAACCGATAGGTGGATAACGGGATGAAGGAATTATGGATTGATTTACAGCCGGATTCTCCACACGCACTTTATGAGCAGATTTACGAATATATTCGTAAGGATATAGCAGACGGTAAGATTTCCCCGGGGGAAAAATTACCGTCTACTCGTTTTATGGCCAAAAATCTGCAAATCAGCAGGAGTACCGTGGAACTGGCATATGAACAGCTTACAGCAGAGGGTTATATTGAACCAAAACCCTGTGCAGGCTATTTTGTATGCGATATCAGCATGCTGTATCAGCTGAGCCGTGGACAGGAAAAGCCAGAAGAGGGAAGACTCATGGAGCGGCAGAAAAAGCAGTATGAAATCAGTTTTTCTCCTTATGAGATTGACCGGAAGCATTTTCCCTATGGAATATGGTATCGGATGCATAAGAGTGTAGTGCCGGAGGATAACCCGGATTTATTGCTTTCGGGAAATCCAAAGGGAGAACTGAATCTTAGAATGGCAATCAGCCGCTATCTCTATCAGGCGAGAGGGGTAGTCTGCGATGAAAAACAGATTCTTATTGGTGCCGGTAATGAGTATCTTCTGTTATTGTTAGCTCAGATTATGGGGCGGGATAAGAAAGTGGCAATGGAGAATTATACTTATTTGCAGGCATATTATACTTTCTGTAATATGGGATATCGGGTGCTGGCAGAAGAAATTGATGAAGATGGAATTTGTATGGAGGCTATCCGGAAAGAAAATCCGGATATGGTTTATGTCATGCCATCCCATCAGTTCCCGTTGGGAAATGTCATGCCGCTGCGAAGAAGGCTGGAACTTTTACAGTGGGCGTCTGAAGGAGAAGAACGTTATATCATAGAAGATGACCACGATAGTGAGTTCCGTTATAAAGGAAAGCCGATTCCGGCTTTGTGGGGAAATGATACCGGAGAGCATGTGATTTATATAGGAACTTTTTCAAAAAGTATTGCACCTTCTCTTCGAATCAGTTTTATGGTATTGCCCCATTCCCTGATGGAGCGGTACCACAGTTTCTGTGGTTTCTATGCCTGTACGGTGCCGCGGAACAGTCAGGAAGTATTGTGCCATTTTATGGAAGAAGGGCATTTTGAACGGCATCTGAACCGTATGCGTAATAACTATAAGAATAAGCATGATACTTTTATGCGTCTTTTAAAGCAGGAAGACTGGGTCTGCCGCATTTACGGTGATAATGCCGGCCTGCATGTATTGGTAGAACTGGATGTGAAGTGGAAGGAAGAAGAAGTGGTAGAGCAGGCGAGAGAGCAGCATATTGAAATTCATGGACTGGGTGAATATGTGATTCAAAAGCCAAAGGAAAAGAAAGTTCCGACACTGGTGCTTGGATATGGTAATCTGACAGAAGATGAAATGGAACAGGGTCTTGCTGTATTAAGAGAGATTCTGGATAAATAAAAAAGACATTACATATCGGCGGCTGTCGAATGTAATGCCTTTTTTACATTCTATATTGTGTTAGAAAATTCTATTTCTGGTTATTTTTTTCTAATTCCTGCATTTTCATAGCACGAACTTTTAATGGAAGACCAAACAGTGTGATGAATCCATCTGCATCATGGTGATCATAAAGGTCTCCGGTTGTAAAGCTTGCCAGTGACTCACTGTAGAGAGAGTATGGAGAAGTTGTTCCGGCTTTGATGATGTTTCCTTTGTAGAGCTTGAATTTTACTTCACCGGTTACATATTCCTGGGTAGACTCAACGAATGCCTGAACTGCTTCACGTAAAGGTGTGAACCATTTTCCTTCGTAAACAATCTGAGCCATACGATTGCCCATATCTTTTTTAACATCCATAGTAGCACGGTCTAATACGAGTTCCTCTAACTGACGATGTGCTTCCATCAGGATAGTTCCGCCAGGAGTTTCATATACACCACGGGATTTCATACCAACAACACGGTTTTCTACGATATCGATGATACCAATTCCATGTTTGCCGCCTAAACGGTTTAATTCACGGATGATATCGGAAACTTTCATTTTCTTTCCATTAACAGCAGTAGGAACACCTTTTTCAAAGGTCATGGTTACGTATTCGCCCTCATCCGGAGCTTTTTCCGGAGAAACACCAAGAACTAAAAGGTGGTCATAGTTTGGCTCATTTGCGGGATCCTCTAACTCAAGACCTTCGTGGCTGATGTGCCATAAGTTACGGTCACGGCTGTAGCTCTGGTCAGTAGAGAATGGAAGATGAATGCCATGTGCTTTGCAGTATTCAATTTCGGATTCACGGGAATCCATTTTCCATTTATCATCACGCCAAGGAGCAATAATTTTAATATCAGGAGCAAGTGCTTTGATAGAAAGCTCGAAACGAATCTGGTCATTTCCCTTACCGGTTGCACCGTGGCAGATAGCAACAGCATTTTCTTTTCGTGCAATTTCAACTAATTTCTTGGCAATACCAGGACGAGCCATAGAAGTTCCTAAGAGATATTTGTTCTCATATACGGCATCTGCCTGAACACATGGAACAATATAGTCATCACAGAATTCATCTGTAATATCTTCAATATATAATTTGGTTGCACCGGATAATTTTGCTCTTTCATCAAGACCATCCAGCTCTTCACCCTGTCCGCAGTCAACGCAGCAGCAGATTACTTCATAATCATAATTTTCTTTTAACCATGGGATGATAGCGGTTGTATCAAGTCCGCCAGAGTACGCTAAAACAACTTTTTCTTTCATAATAATAGGTATCCTTTCTTCAGATGTTTTTTAACTAGGACTAATATACAACAAAAAAATTAAATACGCAAGCGAAAAAATATACATAATATACTTATAAAAATGCATAATTATATACAAAGGGTACATATTTATGTATAAAAAACGGATAATATATTAATAAAAGAAGACTTATAGAATCACAAACTAACTGAAAAAGCGTGAAAACAGAAAATAATACTTGCATAATGTATAAAACGAATGTATAATTATGCACTGTAAATGGCATGCAGATTTCGTGTGTGCCATAATCTTAAGAAGAAAGAAGATGTAAAAATGATTAAAGCAGGAATTATCGGAGCAACCGGATATGCAGGAGCAGAACTGGTAAGGATTCTTATGGGACATCCTTCCGTAGAGATTAAGTGGTATGGCTCCAGAAGTTATATAGATAAGAAGTATGCAGATGTTTACCGTAATATGTTTGAAATCGTAGAGGAT
Source organism: Roseburia sp. OM03-7AC (assembly GCF_003462625.1). Taxonomy (NCBI): domain Bacteria; kingdom Bacillati; phylum Bacillota; class Clostridia; order Lachnospirales; family Lachnospiraceae; genus Roseburia; species Roseburia sp. OM03-7AC. Next base: position 763,420 of record NZ_QTZJ01000001.1, on the reverse strand, counting down.
ACCTGCCTCGATGATAATATAGAAGAACTGGCAAAGCAGGTGGATGTTATTTTTACAGCAACACCGCAGGGTTTTCTTGGCTCTGTATTGAATGAGAAGATTTTATCCGAGACAAAGGTAATTGATTTGAGCGCAGATTACCGTATTAAAGATGTGGCTACTTATGAAAAATGGTATAAAATTGAGCATAAGAGTCCACAGTTTATTGAAGAAGCCGTTTACGGACTTTGCGAAATCAATCGTGAAAAGGTGAAAAATGCAAGACTGGTAGCCAACCCGGGATGCTATACCACCTGTTCTATTTTAACCGCATATCCGTTGGTAAAAGAGGGACTGATTGATGCCAATACATTGATTGTGGATGCAAAGAGCGGTACTTCCGGTGCAGGACGTGGAGCAAAGGTCAATAATCTGTTCTGTGAAGTAAATGAAAATATGAAGGCATATGGCGTGGCAACCCACAGACACACACCGGAAATTGAAGAACAGTTAGGTTATGCAGCCGGAAAAGAGATTACCATCAGCTTTACACCACATCTTGTTCCGATGAACCGTGGTATCTTAGCAACAGAGTACGCATCACTGGTAAAGAAAGCAGACGGAAGTTATCCATCCAAAGAAGAGATTCGTGCAGCTTATGAAAAATATTATAAGAACGAGAAATTCGTCAGGGTATTAGAGGATGGTGTGTGCCCGGAAACCAAATGGGTAGAAGGAAGCAACTATGTAGATGTGAACTTTGTAGTAGATGAGCGTACCGGAAGAGTGATTATGATGGGTGCGCTGGATAATCTGGTAAAAGGAGCAGCCGGTCAGGCGGTTCAGAATATGAATTTATTATTTGGATTAAAGGAATCGGAAGGTCTCGAACTGGTACCGATGTTCCCGTAAGCAGGAGAGAATATGGCAGAAGCTACATATATATTAAGAACAATGAAAGAAGACGATTTTAATGAAGTCCATGCACTCTGGATGAGCATTCACGGATTTGGTATCCGGAGCATTGATGATTCGGAAGAAAATGTGAAACGTTTTATCCGAAGAAATCCGGACACCAGTATCGTGGCATGTATGGATGGAAAAATCGTAGGAGCTATTCTTTGCGGACAGGATGGAAGAAGAGGATGCTTTTATCATGTATGCGTCCATGAGGATTACCGGAAACATGGTATTGGAAAAGCAATGGCAATGATGGCAATGGAAGCATTGAAAAAAGAAGGCATCAACAAAGTAAATCTGGTGGCATTTACCAGTAATGAGCTGGGCAATGGATTCTGGAAGAATATGGGCTGGACATTCCGGAAGGATATGAATTATTATGAATTTGATTTGAATCCGGAAAATGTAACTGTATTTAATCCATAAATAAATTTGGAAAGCAGACAGCTTAAGATAAAAGACAGAAGAAAGCAGGACAGGAGGCATATTATGAAAAAAGTAGAAGGCGGCGTTACCGCAGCAGAAGGTTTTCAGGCTGCATCCACAGCAGCAGGTATTAAGTATAAAGACAGAACAGATATGGCAATGATTTATTCCGCAGAGCCATGTGCAGTTGCCGGAACATTTACCACGAATGTCGTAAAGGCAGCACCGGTAAAATGGGATAAGGACATTGTAAAGAACAGTGCATTTGCACAGGCAGTTGTAGTAAATGCCGGAATTGCCAATGCATGTACCGGAACAGAAGGATTAGGATATTGCAAAGATACCGCAAAGAAAACTTCAGAGTTAATGGATATTCCGGAGGATGCAGTTCTTGTGGCATCCACAGGAGTAATTGGAAAACAGCTTCCGATTGACCGTATCTGTGCCGGTGTGGAACAGATGAGTAAAAAATTAAGTGGTGATTTAACTAGTGGACATAATGCAGCACTTGCTATTATGACAACAGATACCCATGAGAAAGAGGCTGCAGTGGAGGTAGAGCTTTCCGGTAAGAAGGTTACCATCGGTGGAATGTGTAAAGGCTCTGGCATGATTCATCCGAATATGTGTACCATGTTAAGCTTTATCACAACAGATGCGGCAATTTCAAAAGAAATGTTGCAGGAAGCACTGAGCAGTACCGTAACAGATACTTATAACATGATTTCCGTAGATGGAGACACTTCCACCAACGACACCTGCCTGGTACTGGCAAATGGTCTTGCAGGCAATGAAAAAATCAAAGAGAAGAATGAAGATTACGAAACATTCTGTGAAGCACTTTATTATGTCAATGAAGCACTGGCTAAGATGATGGCAGGAGATGGCGAAGGCGCAACTGCTTTATTTGAAGTAAAAGTAGTGCATGCGGCATCCAAAGAAGATGCGGTTATCTTAAGCAAATCCGTAGTAACATCAAGCCTTACCAAGGCTGCAATCTTTGGACATGATGCTAACTGGGGAAGAATCCTATGTGCATTGGGCTATTCCGGCGTGGAATTTGATCCGGAGCAGGTTGACCTTTACTTTGAAAGTGCAGCCGGCAAGCTGATGATTATCAAAGATGGTGTTGCCGTAGATTATTCCGAGGAAGAGGCAACTAAGATTTTATCTGAAAAAGAAGTAACTGCCATTGCAGATATGAAGATGGGTGAAGCCTGTGCAACAGCATGGGGCTGTGATTTGACCTATGATTATATTAAAATAAATGCAGATTATCGTTCTTAAAAAAGATTTGATTGAAAAAATATATGAAAAAAGATTTTTTAAGAAAAGGAAAGAGGATTGGTCAGATGGAAGAAAACAGTATGCAGGAAATATTGAAAAAAGCTGAGGTATTAATTGAGGCATTGCCATATATCCAGCGTTTCAACCGCAAAATTATTGTAGTAAAATACGGCGGAAGTGCAATGGTAGATGAAGAGTTAAAGCAGAGCGTTATCCAGGATGTAACTCTTTTAAAACTGGTTGGTTTCAAACCGATTATCGTTCATGGTGGCGGTAAGGAAATCAGCAAATGGGTTGCAAAAGCCGGAATGGAGCCGGAATTTATCAATGGACTTCGTAAAACCGATGCACCTACCATGGAAATTGCAGAGATGGTTCTTGGAAAAGTCAATAAATCACTGGTTCAGATGGTAGAAAAGCTTGGCGTGAACGCAGTAGGTATCAGCGGTAAAGATGGTGGACTGCTGAAGGTAAATAAGAAATTATCCAATGGACAGGATATCGGGTATGTGGGTGAAGTTAAGGAAGTAAATCCAAAGATTTTATATGATCTTCTCGAAAAAGATTTCCTGCCGATTATCTGCCCGGTAGGTCTTGATGATAATTATGATACCTATAATATCAATGCGGACGATGCAGCGTGTGCAATTGCCCGTGCCGTACAGGCAGAAAAACTTGCATTTCTTACAGATATTGAAGGTGTATACAAAGATCCGGATGATAAATCTACACTGATTTCCGAACTTAAGATTTCAGATGCACACAAGCTGATTGAAGATGGTTATATTGGCGGCGGAATGCTTCCAAAATTAAATAACTGTATCGATGCCATTGAAAATGGTGTATCCAGAGTACATATCTTAGATGGTAGAATTGCACATTGTCTGTTACTGGAAATCTTTACAAACCGAGGAATCGGAACAGCAATTTTAGGAGATGCGGAGGAAAAGTTTTATCATGAATAAACAGGAATATATGGATTGTGAAGATAAAGCATTATTACATACTTATAATCGTTTCCCTCTGGTATTAGATCATGGTGAGGGCGTATATCTTTATGATACCGATGGAAAGAAGTATCTTGATTTTGCGGCAGGTATTGCGGTAGAAGCGTTAGGATACAGCAATGAAGCGTATAAGCAGGCATTAAAAGACCAGATTGATAAAATTACACATACTTCAAATCTTTATTATAATGTCCCGATTATGGAAGCTGCAGAGAAATTCTTAAAAGTTTCCAAAATGGACAGGGTTTTCTTCACCAACAGTGGAGCAGAAGCCATTGAGGGAGCAATTAAGGCAGCAAAAAAATATGCCTATACCAGAGATGGTCATGCAGACCATGAGATTATAGCCATGAACCATTCCTTCCATGGAAGAACCCTGGGTGCATTATCCGTAACCGGAAATGCCCATTACAGAGAACCGTTTGAGCCACTCTGCGGTGGTGTGAAATTTGCTGATTTTAATGATATTGAAAGTGTAAAAGCTCAGGTAACAGAAAAAACATGTGCCATTATCTTTGAAACCGTGCAGGGAGAGGGTGGAATTTATCCGGCAGAGGAATCCTTTATGAAAGAGATTTCTGCACTCTGCAAAGAGAAAGATATTCTTCTTATTTTAGATGAAATCCAGTGTGGAATGGGAAGAACCGGAGAAATGTTTGCATGGCAGCATTATGGAATCAAACCGGATATTATGACCAGTGCCAAGGCATTGGGCTGTGGAGTGCCGGTAGGAGCTTTTGCCATGACAGAACGTGTGGCAGAGAAATCACTTGCACCGGGTGACCATGGAACCACATATGGAGGTAATCCGTTTGTCGGAGCAGCGGTCAGTAAGGTAATGGACTTATTTGAAGAATTAAAGCTTACAGACCATGTAAAAGAAATCGCAGTTTATCTGGAAAGCGAACTGGATAAGCTGGTAGAAGAATATGATTTTATTACAGCCCGCCGTGGTATGGGACTGATGCAGGGGCTTGTAAGCACAAAACCAGTTGGAACCATCGCGGCAGAAGCATTAAAAGAAGGTTTAATTATTATAACAGCCGGCGCAGATGTAATCCGTATGGTGCCGCCACTTGTGATTGAAAAAGAGCATGTGGATGAAATGATAACGAAACTGAAAAACGTACTGGATCGTATGTAGGCAGGGTATATGAAAAAGAAAACAAAGGAAATCATAGAAACAACAACGCTGGCAGTGGGAGTTATCCTGCTGTCAGCGGCTGCTTTTTACAGCAGCAAAGAAACAGGGAAAACAGAGTTAAAAACAGACAGAAAAGAGCAGATAACATCTGAGCAGGAAACGAAAGAAGCATATGAAGCAGCACAAAAGGAGCTATCCTTTTGGTACAGCGATGCAGACTGCAGGAATTATTTTGAACAGTGTGCAGTGGATTATTATGCCAAAACCGGTATCGCAGTGGGGATCCGTTATGTAGATGAGGAATCTTATCTTGAACAGATTTATGATGCAACGATGACGGAAGAAGACTATCCGGATTTGTATCTTGCCTGGAATGATGCAAAAGACAAGGCGTATTTATATGGTGTTGCAACGGAAGAAGAATACCCATTGTTTTTTGATACACTGGTGATGGTATATCAGAAAGAGAATTTCCCGGAAGCACCGGAGAGTATTTCGGAAATTTTAGACTATGGACAGAATAACCTTTTAGGAGAAGGTGTAGGAAATCTGCTGGAATGGAATGTGGCAGATGGATTTTATGATTATCCATTTGTGGGGACTGAAGTGGAATGGAATGAGACGGACTATACCCTTTTGACGACATATGGAGAAAAATATAATGATGAATTAACTTTCTTTAAAAACCTTTCAGAAACCGTGGGAATTGATGCGGATGAAATTAGCAGAAATCAGGTAGTGGAGAATTTTAATCAGGGAGCATCTTTGTGTGCAATCATTGATTCTGATGATTTAAATAAGATGACAGCAGAAAATTATGGCGTTTGCGGGCTGCCGATGTTAGACGATACCACACCGATGCAGGGGGTTGTCAGAACGGGGATCCTTTTGGTAAATGAATTTTCGGGGGAAAAAGATATGGCGGCTGATTTTGCTGCTTTTATAGAAAAAGAAGAAGTGGATACCCTGCATGCAATGACCGGTCATATTTCTACAGATGAAGGTGCCAGCCGGGATGAAGCAGAACAGGCAGCTTTTATGCAGTATCAGAACAGCCAGCTGGTACCGGATGCTGCAAATGCAGGTGAGTTCTGGTCAGAATTTACAAGGCAGATGAAGGCATTGTGGAATGGTGGAAGCCTGCCACAGGAATAATTTGAAAATACTACTTGTATAAAGGGCAAATTTTCGTTAAAATAGAAAACAGTAAGCATTAGGGGACTTTCTTGCATAACAGAATTTATGTAAGGGAGTGATACAGATGAAAAAAGTCGGGTTATTAGCTCTGGCTTTATATTGTGGGATTATATATACGGCATGTGGAAAAGAAGATACCGTATATTTTGAGCCGGATACGCAAATGGAGAGTGAAGAGGTTACAGAAGCTGTCTTATGCCCGCCGGCTTCTTGTTATGTATATGTCTGTGGTGAGGTAGTGCACCCGGGAGTATATGAAGTGGAAGATGGAGCCAGAATCTGCGATGTATTGGAGCTGGCAGGAGGTTTTAACGAGGCTGCAGCAAAAGAGGCACTCAATCAGGCAGAACCGGTTGTTGACGGACAGATGATAAAGGTGCCGGATCAGGAAACTTACCTTTTGCAGCAGACAGGGAGTGCTGATTCGGCAGCAGAGCCGGAGGATGGCAGAATCAATCTGAATACTGCATCAAAGGAACAGCTTATGACACTTTCCGGAATTGGAGAATCAAAAGCTGAGACAATTATTTCTTACCGGGAAAAAAATGGCGCATTTCAGACTATTGAAGATTTAATGAATATTCCCGGAATTAAAAATGGCGTTTTTGAAAAAATAAAAGATAATATAAGGGTTAACTGAGGTGTAAAATGGCAAAAAAAGTTCTGGTTGTGGACGACGAAAAATTAATAGTGAAAGGAATCCGTTTTTCATTGGAACAGGATGGAATGGAAGTAACCTGTGCGTATGATGGTGAAGAGGCACTGCATCTGGCACAGGAGAATAAGTTTGATATGATTTTACTGGATATCATGCTTCCGAAGATGGATGGATTTGAAGTGTGTCAGGCAATCCGGGAGTTTTCTAATATGCCAATTGTCATGCTGACAGCAAAAGGCGATGATATGGATAAAATCTTAGGACTGGAATATGGTGCAGATGATTATATTACCAAGCCGTTTAATATTCTTGAGGTGAAAGCCAGAATCAAAGCAATTATGCGAAGAACTGCTGCCAGTGAACCGAAGGAAGAAAATTCCAAAGTGATAGAGAGCGGCGATTTAAAATTAGACTGTGAGAGCCGCAGACTGTTTGTCCAGGGAAGAGAGATTAATCTGACAGCCAAGGAATTTGACTTGTTAGAGCTTCTTGTTATGAATCCGAATAAGGTATACAGCCGTGAGAATCTGTTGAATCTGGTATGGGGTTATGAATATCCGGGCGATGTCAGAACGGTGGATGTTCATGTGCGTAGACTGCGTGAGAAGATTGAACCGAATCCGAGTGAGCCAAAATATGTGCATACGAAATGGGGTGTAGGTTATTTCTATCAGAAATAACAGCGATAAGCAGAGGATGAAGGTACAGACTTATGAATAGAAAAAAAGGTATTCGTAATTTTTTGAAAAGCATGAAATTCCGGCTGATTTGTCTTTTTATGCTGATCGGTATTTTGACCGGAATTTTAATCCGGACCGGGATTTTAACTGCTTATGAGAAACATGCAGTTTCTAACCGGAGTGTAGATGTAATTGGTCAGGCAAAGATTCTTGCAAACCAGATGGTATCCACAGATTATATCAATGGAGCGGAGTCGGAAAGCATCACTTCACAGTTGCAGCAGATGTCACGTATTTATGATGGAAGAATTCTTCTGATAGATTCTTCTTTTCATATTATAAAAGATACTTATGATCTGGATACCGATAAAACAATTATTTCAGAAGAAGTCATAAAGTCATTCCGCGGTGAGGATTCTATGAATTATGATGTGGATAATCATTATGTGGAAATGACGATTCCGCTGACTACAGATAACGTAGAGTCAGGGGAGAAGAGTATTATCGGAGTGCTTCTTATCAGTGTTTCGACAGATAGTATTCTTGCCAATCTGGAATATATGAGAAATGCTGCATTAGTGCTTCAGATTTTCGGGGCAGTTTTACTGTTTGCAGTCAGCGTATTTTTATCCGTTCGTCTGACAAACCCGTTGAAGAATATGGCATCCTCTATTGCTGAGATTCAGAATGGATATGGAACCAGTGATGGGGAGCTGATGATTAAGGATTATTCTGAAACAGTTCAGATTTCGGAAAAATTTAATAAACTTTATAGCAGAATGAAGATGCTGGATGACTCCAGACAGGAATTTGTGTCCAATGTGTCCCATGAGCTGAAAACACCGCTTACTTCTATGAAGGTACTGGCAGACTCACTGAATGGACAGGAAGATGTTCCGGTAGAACTGTATCGTGAATTTATGTTAGACATTGGAAATGAAATTGAACGTGAAAATAAAATTATCAATGATTTGCTCTCGCTGGTTAAGATGGATAAGTCTGCATCAGATTTGAATATCACGTCAGTTAACATCAATGAGATGCTGGATTTAATTTTAAAGAGATTAAAACCGATTGCGGAAAAACAGCATGTAGATCTGGTGTTGGAAAGCTTCCGGCCTGTTACAGCGGAAATTGATGAGGTAAAGCTGACGCTTGCCATTACCAATCTGGTGGAAAATGCAATCAAATACAATAAGGAAGACGGTTGGGTACATGTGTCCCTGAATGCAGATTATCAGTATTTCTATCTTAAGGTAGAGGATTCCGGCATCGGTATTCCGGAGGATTCCTTAGAGCATATTTATGAAAGATTCTACCGCGTAGACAAGTCCCATTCCAGAGAAATAGGTGGAACCGGACTTGGACTTGCCATTACAAGAAATGCAATATTAATGCACCGTGGTGCAATTAAGGTATTTAGTACAGAGGGTGAGGGAACGCTCTTTACTGTGCGGATTCCGCTGAATTACATTGCCTAGGAGGTCTGGCATGAAGAAAATTGCAGGATGGCTGAGTTTTATCCTTCTGGTATCGCTGTTCACAGGGTGTGGCAGACAGGAGACAGATGACTCGGCGTATCATATTTATTATCTGAATAAAGAAAAAACAAAAGTGGTAGAGCAGCCATATGATTTAAAAGAGGGCAAGACAGAGGACATGATAGCCACTCTTTTAGATGCGTTGTGCACCAATACGGATAGTGTGGAGTATCAGAAACCGGTTCCTGGTGATGTTACAATTACAGACTGGTCACTGGAAAGCAATCAGCTGTTCCTTTACTTTAATGATAATTATTCCAAAATGCAGTCTACGGATGAGGTGTTGTGCCGGGCAGCAGTGGTAAAGACACTGGTACAGCTTCCGGATGTAAAATATGTATCTTTTTATGTGGGAGATGCACCGTTGGCAGACAGCCGGGATAATGTAATCGGACTGATGACAGAAGAAAGCTTTGTTGAGAATCCGGGAAAACAGATTAATTCCATTCAGACAACAACATTACATTTATATTATGCAAATGCTGATGGAAACGGACTGGTAGAGTGCGAAAAAGAAGTACAGTATAGCAGTAACATTTCCTTGGAAAAACTGATTATGGAGAATCTTTTAAAGGGACCGGATGATAAGAATTTGAAAGCACCACTTCCGGAAGGAACAAATCTTGTCAATGTTACGACAACCAATGGAACCTGCTATGTTACATTAGATGAGGCGTTCCTGAATCAGAATTATGAAATACAGGAGCCAATTGTCATTTATTCTATTGTAGACTCTTTATCGGAGATTTCAACCATCAGTAAGGTGCAGATTTCTGTAAATGGAAAGACCAGCGGTGTTTACCGGGATAGTTTTGCATTAGACCAGCTTTATGAACGGAACCTTGACTATGTGGTAAGTGCAGATGAGAACGAGACGGTATCTACAGAAGCACAAACAGAAGAGACACCTTAAGGAGAAGGTCTTAAGAAGAAGTATCTTATAAGTAACATATTAAGAAGAAATATCTTAGAAAAATATTTAGGAGGGGTTATATCGAAATTATAAAACGCCCCTTATGCTATGGAACGATATTGTTCCTGTGTGGTATTATTGTCTGCCTGTCTGTTCCGACGGTCATAAAAGTTATCCTTATCAGCTTTGTGGCAGGGTGTCAGACGTATCTGCTGTATGCCCTGCGGCAAAGAAAACGGAGGGTATACCGGTTTACAGCAGTACTTGGAATAGGATTTTTTCTGCTGGGAATTGCAAGAATCTGGTATATGCAGCAGCAAAGCTATACCATTGAGACGATTTTAAAAGAGCAGGAGACCAGCCTTTCTGTAGAAACAGATGCTTCCAGAGGCTGGCAGACGGAAAATGAAAAGACAATTTTACAGGGGAAGATAGAGAAGAAAGAACGAAAAAACAATCAGACAAGATTATATCTTAATCATGTTTTCTTGCGGATTGGAGATAAAACCTATAAAACCAATTCTGTCCTGGTTCGACTGAAGCAAGAACCATCTGACCAATCGTGTCGTATTGGAACAACCATTGTATTAGAAGGAAATATCCGACAACTGAATCACGCTGCCAATGATGGTAATTATGATGAATTTCAATATTATCACAGTCTGAATATGGATTATCATTTTGATGCCGAAAGGATTTGTGAGGAATATGGAAGAGAAGATGTACTGGCAGAGAAATTATTTTTGATAAAAGAAAAATTAAAAGAAGATTATATAAATAATTTATCGAAAAGAAATGCTGGGATTCTTGGAACAATGCTTTTAGGAGATAAAGAACTTTTGGAAAAGGAAGTTTCAACAGTCTTTCAACAGGCAGGAGCCAGCCATGTGCTGGTAATCAGTGGAATGCATATTTCCTGCATTGGACTGTTCTGTTATGGACTTCTTAGAAAAAAAGGAAATTCTCTTTGTGCCTGTACGGCAGCGGTTGTATTTTTGTTCTGTTATGTGAAAATGACCGGGATGGGAATATCTGCTATCCGGGCATGGATTATGTTTGCACTTCTTATGGCAGCCAAGCTGTCCGGGCGAAGCTATGATAGCAGAACCGCTCTTTCTGTGGCAGTGCTGGTGCTTTTATGGAAAAACCCGTATCTGGTTGAAAATGCAGGACTCCAGTTTTCGGTAGCTGCAATTCTTGGTGTGGTAGTAGTGGCAAAATGTATTGAACAGTTGTTTCCAAGGGAGCAAAAACAGCAAACACAGGAACGGAAAACAGGCGATAAGGCGGCAAATAAAATACGGGAAATATGGAAACGGCAAATCCGGCAGAACTTTTTAGTTTCGCTTTCCGTTCAACTTACAACACTTCCACTGGTGGCATACTATTATTATGAAGTGCCGGTCTATGCTTTGCTTCTGAATCTACTGATAGTTTCTTTGTTAAGTGTAGTTTTAATAAATGGAATAACTGCAACATTGCTCATGTGTATGGGAAAAATTGTTGTAGGAAGGCTGTTTGCGGGACCGGTAATCATGATGTTGGAATTATTGCTGGACGGAATTTATGTTGGAGTCAGCTGGTGCAGCCGGCTCCCGGGAGCTACGAAGATAGTAGGACAGTGGCCGATACAGCGCATCATATTCTATTATCTGATGCTTGCAGCCACCTGCTTGCTGATAAAAAACCGGACAAAGAAAAGCGGAAACAGAGATGGGAATAGAAATACAAATACAAATACAAATATACTCCTTAGAAAGTTTCCGATTGTTTTGATTGGAAGCGTGGTGTTACTTCTGGTTCTTCGTCCGGTAAAGAGTAATCATCTTATGGCAGTTCTTGATGTGGGGCAGGGAGATGGCATCTATGTACGACTGGGGGAAGATACCAATCTTTTTCTGGATGGCGGAAGCACTGATGTGTCTAAGGTGGGAACGTATCGGATTTTGCCATTTCTAAAAAGCAATGGAATCACAAAGATAGATTATTGGTTTATAAGCCATTATGACGAAGACCATGTGAACGGATTGTTAGAAGTTCTTGAGACGGAGTATTCTGTTGAAAATATTATATTGCCTGGAAAACAGCCGGATGTAAAGAATTATCAGAGCATATGTGCACTGGCAGAGCGGAGAAACATTCCCATCGTATATATGAAAGAAGGAGATTGCATAAGAAGTGGCGAGGATACCATAAGCTGCCTCCTTCCGGACGGAGAGTATCAGGCAGAGGATGAGAATGGAAAATCCATGATATTGCTCTATCAGACGAAATATATTTCCGGGATATTTACCGGAGATGCCGGAGAAGCAGAAGAAAATTGGCTCTTAGAAAAGCAGCGGTTGTGGAAAGTAGATTTTCTTAAAGTAGGACATCATGGCTCAAAGTATTCCTCGACAGAAAAATTTTTAAAAGCACTTTCGCCGGAACTGGCATTGATTTCCTGTGGGGAAAACAACCGATATGGACACCCTCATCAGGAGACCATAAATCGATTAAAAGAAGCTTCGGCAGAAATTTTTGATACGATGGAAGGCGGTCAGATTTCGCTGGAAGAGGAAAAGGGAAGGATCACAATTCAAAGCTTTCGGTAAGTATGCTTTGATAAAGAAGTAAAAATATAGTATAATATCCTTTATGAAAACAATAGATAATGACATTAAAATGGGACAATTAAAAAACGTATATCTTTTATATGGAACGGAAGACTATCTGAAACGGCAGTATCGTGATAAGCTAAAACATGCACTGGTAGAGCCGGATGATACGATGAATTTTTCAGCATATGAGGGAAAGGATATTAATCCAAAGGAACTGATTGATTTATCGGAGACACTGCCATTTTTTAAAGAAAAGCGTATGATTCTGGTGGAAAACAGTGGCTTCTTTAAAAACAGCTGTGATGACCTGGCAGAATATATGAGCCAGGTGCCGGAATCCACCTGCTTTGTTTTTGTGGAAGAAGAAGTGGATAAGCGTTCCAAATTATTTAAAGCGGCATCCAGGGCTGGAAGTGCCGTAGAATTTGAGACCCCGAAGGAAGATATGCTGGTCCGCTGGATACTGGGCAGAATCCAGCGGGAAGGGAAGAAAATTACCCAGTCCGTGATGCAGCTTTTCCTGTCAAAGACCGGTTCCGATATGGAAAATATTGATAAGGAATTAGAAAAGCTTATCTGTTATACATTGGATAAGACAGAGATTTCTGCGGCAGATGTAGAGGCAATCTGTACCGGACAGACGGAAAATAAAATCTTTGAAATGATTGATGCCATCTCTGCCAGGAATCAGAAGAAGGCTTTGGACTTATATTACGATTTACTGGCATTAAAGGAAGCACCCATGCGGATTTTATTCCTGATTGCAAGACAGTTCCAGAATCTGCTTTTGATAAAAAGTATGTCAGCAAAAGGATATCCTGCTGTCAGTATTGCAAAGACTGCAGGGATGCCAAGCTTTGCAGTGCAGAAGAATCTTCGGCAGGCAGGAGCTTTTAAAATAAATCAGTTAAAGGAAGCAATTGAAGACTGCGGACAGGCAGAAGAGGATGTCAAGACGGGAAGAATGGCAGACCAGTTAGCCGTAGAACTTCTGATTGTAAAATACAGTGCATAAAAAAAGAACGTTTCGAATGACGGTACGAAACGTTCTTTTTTATAATCGTTTATAATCTATGCTCTTCCGGCAATTATGCCATCTTGTTCACAGCTTTGTTTAAGCGTGAAATCTTTCTGGAAGAAGTGTTCTTGTGATAAACACCCTTAGTAGCAGCTTTGTTGATTTCAGATGTTGCAGCAACTAATGCAGCAGCAGCAGCCTCTTTATCGTTTGCAGCGATTGCAGCGTCTACTTTCTTAATAGATGTTTTAACTTTTGATCTAATAGCCTTGTTTCTATCAGCTTTGGTCTGATTTACAAGAATTCTTTTCTTAGCAGATTTAATGTTAGCCAACCTGTACACCTCCAATATGATTGTTTTATTGTTTTTGGTTGTTTCATTAAAGCCGGACACGGACGTTCTAATGTAAACATACTATGATAGTTTATCCCACATATTTACATCTGTCAATACATATTTGGAGAAAAAATGTAAAAAATAATAAAGAAAATTTATTTGGAAAAATTGTTTACAGGAAGTGAAGCTATGTTTCAGATAAGAACAGACCTCGCATTAGAGACGAGAGAAAAATTTGATGAAGATCATATTGAAGTAAAGGGAGTACGGGTAGATGAGGAGAGAATTTCACCGGAAATCATGATTACAAGAGTGTTCATTGACACAGAAAACGGAGCAAAGGCAATGAAAAAACCGAAGGGAACCTATATTACCATTGAGGCTTCGGACATGATGGAAGAAGATGAGGATTATCACAGAGAAGTGTCCGGGCAGCTGGCAAAAGTGATTGAAACCATGCTGCCGGGGAAAAAAGAAGAACTCAAGATATTGGTAGTGGGTCTTGGTAACCGGGAAGTGACACCGGATGCATTAGGACCTTATGTAGTAGATAATATGATGATTACCAGGCACATTATCAAGGAATATGGACAATATGCCTTTGGAAATAAGGTGAGGAGCCAGATAAGCGGAATTGTGCCGGGCGTAATGGCACAGACCGGCATGGAATCAGGAGAGATTGTCCGGGGAGTCATTGAAGAGACGAAACCGGATATTGTAATTGTGGTGGATGCACTGGCGGCCCGCAGCGTGAAGCGTCTGAACCGTACCATCCAGATTACGGATACCGGAATCAATCCCGGTTCCGGTGTGGGCAATCACAGGCACGCCATTAATAAAGAAAGCATGGGAATTCCGGTAATTGCCATAGGAATTCCTACCGTAGTAGATGCCGCAACGATAGTTTCAGATACCATGAGTGACTTAATCGGAGCCATGCGGGAGTCAGCGCAGCTAAAAAGTGTGGGAAATGGGCTGGCAGGTCTGGATGAAATTGAAAAGCATGAGCTGGCAAGAGAACTTTTATCTCCACATTTGAATGCAATGTTTGTAACCCCAAAAGATATTGATGAAGCGGTAAAAAGGCTGAGCTATACCATATCAGAGGGACTGAATCTGGCATTCTCCCGGTTCTAAAGGGACAGAAGCTGCATAGAATATAGTGTTTGCTATGGCAGAACAGGAGGTGCTGGCAGCATGAGAGTCTATGGGCAAAGATATCAGGGAAAAACGGAACTGGTCAGGAAACGAAAAAAATGGTACAGGCAGTCTGCTATTGCACTTTTTCTGTTGTATGCATTTTTTCTTATGGTGAAAGCGGGAACCGGAAGGGAAACACTGGCAAAACGTTTTTTTTCCTATATACAAAATGAGATATCCATGTCCATGACCAGACAGTATATTCCGACTGTTGCCTATATGGCAGAGGGCAGGCAGGAACAGACACTGAGTGATTTTTTGCTGGAAAAAGTGACAGACCAGATACCACTTATCGGATATGCAGATACCATAAGGACTTATGAAACGACAATTGAGAGCAGCCTTTCAGAAGAAGAGATTGTTGCACTGGAAGGAAAGGATGAAGCGGAAGTAGAGGCCAGACAGATGGCGGAGGCAGCCAGCAGAGAGAATCAGGACTGCATAGTGGCAGAAATGGAGCAGGAAAATGCGCAGGCAGGAGCAGATGCGGCAGCAGAAGCGGCAGAGCAGCCGGCAGCCCCGGATAATACAGCAGTCAGTTCTCAGCCGTTGGTGGAGATTCCAAGAGAAAAATTAAATGATTTTGATTATCTGATTCAGAATTTTTATCAGGTGGACAATACAACAACCATCAATAGCAGTCAGTTAAATGCAGAAGAATTGTTAAATATGGATTTAACCATAAAAACGCCGGCAGACCAGCCACAGATTCTGATTTACCATACCCATTCCCAGGAAATGTTTGCAGATTCCGACCCAAATGATGTAATGACGGGCGTTATGGGAACAGGGGAATATCTTACCAGCCTGTTACAGGAAAAATATGGATTTCAGGTCATGCATCATATGGGACAGTATGATGTGGGAGACAGAGATCACGCCTATGCCAATGCGGAGGGGCCCATTGAGCAGCTGTTAGCAGAGAATCCGAGCATAGAAGTGGTAATAGATTTACATCGTGATGCAGTGGATAAGCATATGGTGCGGGAGGTAAACGGGGTGCAGATGGCACCGATTATGTTCTTTAACGGACTGAGCCGGACAAAAGCGCTGGGAGATATTTCTTATCTCAATAATCCAAACCTTACCGGGAATCTTGCTTTTTCCCTGCAGATGCAGATTGCAGCGGCAGAGTATTATCCGAATCTTACCCGCCCGATTTATTTAAAAGGATACCGGTATAATATGCATTTTAAAGAGAAATATCTTTTGATCGAAATGGGTTCCTATACCAACACGCAGGAGGAGGCACGCAATGCCATGGTTCCACTGGCAGACCTTTTGAACAGAGTGTTGCATGGAGAAAATTAGAAAAATATTTCGTAATGAAAATGTAATAACTTTTTCGGAAAAACACATTGAAATCACTTGCATTTCTTATATAATAAAAGAGATGCGTAAAATAAAACGAAAGATATGGAGTTATCATGGAATTTTCAAGCTTAGAATTTTTATTTCGGTTTTTGCCGATTTTTCTTATTATATATTATCTGGTACCGGTAAAGTATAAAAATCCGGTACTTTTCTTTGGCAGTCTGGTATTTTATGCCATGGGAAGCTGGAAGGATGCACTTCTTTTACTGTTTTCCATGAGTCTGAACTATATTCTAGTATTACTGATGGATCATATAAGAAGGAAGAGCAGCAGAAATACCATGCTTGTGATTTTGCTTTGCTATAATATCGGATTATTGTGTATATTTAAATATACAAGATTGTCGCTTCCGCTTGGAATCAGCTTTTATACTTTTACCATGCTTTCCTATGTGCTGGATGTCTATAAGAAGAAAACTGCAGCGTTGAGGGATTATCTGGAATATGGAACTTATATCCTTTTGTTCCCAAAACTGATATCCGGACCGATTGCCCAGTTTGCCAATATGGCAGGGCAGTTAAAGAAACATCCAATCCGTCTGGAGAAAATCGAACATGGTCTGACTCTTTTTATCATAGGATTGGGATATAAAGTAATTATTGCAAATCATCTGGCAATTCTCTGGCGTGATATTCAGGGCATTGGTTTTGAGAGTATTTCCACACCGTTAGCGTGGATGGGAGCATTCGGTTATTCTGCACAGTTATTCTTTGATTTCCAGGGATATTCCCTGATGGCAATCGGAATCGGAGAGATGCTTGGATTTGATTTGCCGAAGAACTTTGACCATCCGTATCGTTCCAGGACAGTGTCTGAGTTTTACCGCCGGTGGCACATTACACTGGGAAGATGGTTCCGTGATTATTTATATATTCCCTTGGGAGGCAACCGGAAGGGAAATGCGTGGACATTTTTCAATCTGCTGATTGTCTGGGTTGTAACCGGAATGTGGCATGGTTCTACCATTAATTTTCCATTATGGGGCTTGATTTTATTTGTATTTATTGCGTTGGAACGATTTGTAATCAGAAATTTTTTAGAGAAACATGGATGGCTGGCACACCTTTACATCTGGTTTGTAATCCCTCTGACCTGGGTCGTGTTTGCAATTACGAAGTTATCTGATTTGAAAGTATATTTTGCAAGACTGTTCCCGTTCTTTGGAA
Organism: Roseburia sp. OM03-7AC; assembly: GCF_003462625.1. Lineage (NCBI taxonomy): Bacteria > Bacillati > Bacillota > Clostridia > Lachnospirales > Lachnospiraceae > Roseburia > Roseburia sp. OM03-7AC. Next base: position 745,932 of record NZ_QTZJ01000001.1, on the reverse strand, counting down.
CCGGAATCGCAGTCAATGCAGGCGATTATCTGAAATACGGCAGAACCTATGGAGTGTTTTTCCTATTGGCATTTGTGGTATCACTTCCTTTTATGGATAAGATATTAAAAAAATGCTGGAAGAAGTGGTGGATGAAAGCAATTTTGTTTGTTGTATTATGGATTTGTATTTATCAGATTGCAAATGGACTGAACAATCCGTTTATGTATTTTAGTTTTTAATGGGAGGCTGCCATGAAGAAATGGAAGAAATGTCCGCTTCTTATTGTTACGGCAATCAGTATGCTGCTGGTAAGCGGTGTTGCCTTAGCCGGAACAAAGGGCGCATATAAAGAATATAATAAGGACTGGCCGAAGGTTCCGGCGGTGGCTGGCATGATGCAGGCATCCAAAGAGGGCGTTCTGCCATGGGATAAGGCAGAACCGGAGGAGGATTTGGAAAGCGTATATGCTGACAAAGAGGAGCCGGCAACGGAAGAAGCAGCAGAAGCAGTTGCAGATACGGAGGCAGAAGAGGATAAGACTTATACTTTTACCGATGTAACCCAGGATTATTTTGATGATGCAGTATTTATCGGAGATTCCAGAACCGTTGGATTAAGGGATTATGGCGGCTGGGATAATGCAACTTATTATGCCAGTATCGGACTTACGGTCTATGATATGTTTGATACGCCGATTGTCGAGGAAAACGGCGCGAAGATTACCGTTGAAGAAGCATTAAGCGAGCATCAGTTTGGTAAAGTCTATCTGATGATTGGAATCAACGAAATGGGAACCGGTACAGTAGACAGCTTTATGAAAGCATATGAAGAAGCTGTCAATCATATCCGGGAATTACAGCCGGATGCACTGATTTTCTTACAGGGCATTATGTATGTAAAACAGGAAAAGTCAGAGACCGACCCGATTTTTAACAATCCGGCAATCAAAGAACGGAATGACAGAATTGCAATGCTTGCAAATAATCACGATATATTTTATATTGATGTAAATGAAGTAGTGACTGACGAAACAGGAAATCTGAATCCGGAATATACTTATGATGAGATTCACCTGCTGGGAAAATATTATTCCCTGTGGACGGATTTCCTTTTGAAACATGGAATAAAGAAGGAGTAAATATATGTCAATCGACCAGAGTAAGATTCGTAATTTTTGTATCATTGCCCATATTGACCACGGTAAATCAACCCTTGCAGACCGTATTATCGAAATGACAGGACTTCTGACTAGCCGCGAAATGCAGGCACAGGTTTTAGATAATATGGATTTGGAGCGGGAACGTGGAATTACCATTAAGTCCCAGGCAGTCCGTATTATATATCATGCCAAAGATGGAGAAGAATATATTTTCAATCTGATTGATACACCGGGACATGTGGACTTTACCTATGAAGTATCAAGAAGTCTTGCTGCCTGTGACGGTGCTGTGCTGGTAGTAGATGCGGCACAGGGGATTGAGGCACAGACCCTTGCCAATGTATATCTGGCATTAGACCATGATCTGGAAGTGATTCCAGTCATTAATAAAATTGATCTGCCGAGTGCAAGGCCGGAAGAAGTAGTAGAAGAAATTGAAGATGTGATTGGAATTGAGGCACAGGATGCACCACGGATTTCTGCCAAAACAGGGTTGAATGTGGAAGAAGTATTAGAGCAGATTGTGCATAAATTACCGGCACCAAAAGGGGACGCCAAAGCGCCCCTTCAGGCGTTGATTTTTGATTCTGTGTATGATGCTTATAAAGGTGTTATTGTATTCTGCAGAATCCGGGAAGGTTCCGTAAAACCGGGGACAACCATCCGCATGATGGCAACCGGAGCAGAAGCAGATGTAGTAGAAGTAGGATATTTCGGAGCCGGACAGTTCATTCCATGTGATGAGTTAGAAGCCGGAATGGTAGGTTATATTACTGCCAGCCTTAAGAATGTGAAAGAAACCCGTGTGGGTGATACCATAACAGAAGCAAAGCGTCCTTGTGATGCACCATTGCCGGGATATAAGAAAGTTAATCCGATGGTATACTGTGGATTATATCCAACAGATGGAGCCAAATATCCGGATCTTCGTGACGCTTTGGAAAAATTACAGTTAAATGATGCAGCCTTACAGTTTGAACCGGAGACTTCCATTGCATTGGGCTTTGGTTTCCGCTGTGGTTTCTTGGGACTGCTTCATTTGGAGGTAATTCAGGAGCGGTTAGAGAGAGAATTTAATCTTGATTTAGTAACGACAGCACCAGGCGTTGTATACCGGGTACATAAGACGGATGGTACCATGATAGAATTGACAAACCCATCCAATCTTCCGGATCCATCCGAAATCGAATATATGGAAGAGCCGATGGTTGCAGCAGAAATTATGGTGACATCCGAATATGTAGGTGCCATTATGGATTTGTGCCAGGAACGCCGTGGTATCTATAAGAGTATGGAATATATTGAGCAGACCCGTGCAGTTATTAAATATGACCTTCCGTTAAATGAAATTATTTATGATTTCTTTGATGCATTGAAATCCCGTTCTAAAGGATATGCGTCCTTTGATTATGAGATGAAGGGTTATGAGCAGTCAGAGCTTGTGAAGCTGGATATTCTTATTAATAAAGAAGAAGTGGATGCTCTTTCCTTTATTGTATTTAAGGATACCGCCTATGAGCGTGGAAGAAAGATGTGTGAGAAGTTAAAGGAAGAGATTCCGAGACATTTATTTGAAATCCCGATTCAGGCAGCCGTTGGAAGCAAGGTAATTGCCCGTGAGACAGTAAAAGCAATGCGAAAAGATGTGCTGGCAAAATGTTACGGCGGTGACATCAGCCGTAAGCGTAAACTGTTAGAGAAACAGAAGGAAGGTAAGAAACGTATGCGTCAGGTGGGAAATGTAGAGATTCCACAGGAAGCATTTATGAGTGTACTGAAGTTAGATGAGAAATAGATGACAGGAGAACATAGATGGAACTTTATGTGCATATTCCTTTTTGTGTAAGAAAATGTGAATATTGTGATTTCTTATCAGCACCTGCGGACGAGCGGCTACAAAACCGCTACGTGGGTGCTCTTTTGCATGAAATCAGATATTACGGACAGATAATGGGACGTCCGGCTCTTTCTACTATATATATAGGGGGCGGAACACCGTCTCTTTTAGCACCGGAATATATCGCACTTCTTTTAAAACAGATTCAGGTAAGCTTTGAGGTGGAAGCAGATGCAGAGATTACCATAGAATGTAATCCCGGAACTTTAAATGAGGAAAAACTTCTTACTTATAAAGAAGCAGGCATTAACCGTCTCAGCATAGGGTTACAGTCTGCCTTTGATGATGAATTAAAGATATTAGGAAGAATCCATACTTACCGGCAGTTCTTGGAGAATTATGAATGTGCCAGAAGATGTGGATTTGAAAATATCAATGTTGATTTGATGAGTGCCCTGCCTTATCAGAGTACGGAGAAATTTGTTACCAGCTTAAAGCGTGTCATAGCATTAAAACCGGAGCATATTTCAGCCTATTCCCTGATTATCGAAAAGGGAACACCATTTTATGAAAAATACAAATTCGAGGCAGTGCTCCGGGAAGCCGGAAAGCCGACAGAGCATCTGCCATCTGAAGAGACAGAGTATGAGATTTATAAAAAGACTCAGGAGATTCTTGCAGAGGCAGGTTATGAGCATTATGAAGTATCCAATTATGCAAAGCCGGGGAAAGAGGCAAGGCATAATATCGGATACTGGAAGCGGGTGCCGTATCTTGGGGTAGGACTTGGGGCAGCGTCCCTGATTGGAGAAGTACGCTACAGTAATATAAGAGAGATTGAAGCGTATATCAAAGCATGTGGTAATATTTCGGCGAAGGAAATAGATGGAGTACCGGCATTGAATCTCCATGAGAGTGCAGATGCAATCAGCCGCCATGCCCAGATGGAAGAATTCATGTTTTTAGGCCTGCGTATGTTAAAGGGAGTTACAAGAACAGAATTCAAAGAGACTTTTGGCGTGGAAATAGAAGCAGTATATGGCGAAGTCTTAAACCAGCTTCAGGAAGAGGACTTAATCGAGAAAAAAGCCGGTGTAATAAAGCTCAGCGACCATGGCATGGACATCAGCAACTATGTACTCGCCCAGTTTTTACTGGATTAAGTAGTGCGGTGTTGAACCGCATTGAATCAGAACAAATCTAAAGAAAATATAAAATTATAAAATTCTGTTGACAAAAAAAACGAATGGTGCTATCTTAAGTACATAGAAATTAGCACTCTTTCAAGTTGAGTGCTAACAACTAAGAAAAAGCAGTACAAAAAGCTTTTTCAAATACCTATAAAAGTTTCATTTTCAGGAGAACGTGAATGAACGAGAACGAATTAGATGAAAGAAAAACAAAAATCTTAAATGCAATCATTCGCAACTATCTGGAAACAGGTGAGCCGGTTGGTTCAAGAACCATTTCCAAGTATACGGATTTGAACTTAAGTTCCGCAACAATCCGGAATGAGATGTCGGACTTGGAAGAGATGGGATATATTTTGCAGCCACATACATCGGCAGGAAGAATTCCATCCGATAAGGGATATCGCTTCTATGTAGATAATCTGATTGCAGAGAAGGACAAAGAAGTATCCGATATGAAAGAGTTCGTAATTGAACATACGGAGAAGATGGAACAGGTATTGCAGCAGGTGGCAAAGCTGTTGGCGAACAATACGAATTACACCACCATGATAACAGCACCGCAGTATCACCACAACAGCCTGAAGTTCATCCAGTTATCCAATGTGGATGATGAACATATTCTGGCAGTTGTCGTATTGGAAGGCAATCTTGTGAAAAATAAGATGATTCCGATAGAAGAGCCGATAGATAATGAGCATATGTTAAAACTTAACATGCTTTTGAATACACATTTAAATGGATTGTCATTAGATCAGATTAATCTGGGCACCATAGCAGTGTTGAAAGAGAAAGCCGGTATCCATTCCAAAGTCATCAGTGATGTATTGGATGCAGTAGCAGAAGCAATCAGCGAAGACGAGGATTTGGAGATATATACCAGCGGTGCAACGAATATCTTAAAATATCCGGAGTTATCGGATTCGCAGAAAGCAGGAGAGCTTTTAGATGCGTTAGAAGAGAAGAAACAGTTAGTAAGTCTGGTGACGGATAACCTCAGCAATGAGGAGAACGGCATACAGGTTTATATAGGAGATGAATCTCCAATTCAGACCATGAAGGACTGCAGTGTGGTAACAGCTACCTATGAACTTGGTAAAGGCGTGAAGGGAACGATAGGAATTATCGGACCAAAGCGTATGGATTATGAGAACGTCATGGATAATCTGAAAAATTTGAAATCACAACTAGAAGGCATATTTGATAAGCCGAAGAAAGAATAGCATAGAAAGGTGGTAAGGAAGTGGCAGAAGAAAAGAAAGAAGAAGTGCTTGAGGAAGTATTAGAAGACTTAGAAGCAGAGGATGCAAAAAAGCAGGAAGAAGCACAGAATACCGCCTCAGAAGAAAAAGAAGTTGAGGCAGAAGAAAAAACGGAAGATACCGAATCTGAACCGGAAGAAATAGAGAAAGAAGATGAGGAGAAAAAGAAAGGTATCTTTAAAAAGAAAGACAAGAAAGATAAGAAGGACGAACAGATTGAAGATTTAACCGACCGGCTGAAACGTCAGATGGCAGAATTTGAAAACTTCCGTAAGAGAACGGAAAAGGAAAAGAGCCAGATGTATGACATGGGAGCCAGCGCAATCTTAGAGAAAATCCTTCCAGTTATCGACAATTTTGAAAGAGGGCTTGCAGCTGTACCGGAAGAAGACAAAAACAATGGCTTCGTAGAAGGTATGGATAAGATTTATAAGCAGATGATGACAGTGCTGACAGAGGTTGGTGTAACACCGATTGAAGCAGCCGGTCAGGAGTTTGACCCGAATCTCCATAATGCAGTAATGCATGTGGAAGATGAAGAACTCGGTGAGAATGTAGTAGCCGAGGAGTTACAGAAAGGTTACAAGTACAAAGAAAATGTAATCAGACATAGCATGGTAAAAGTAGCGAATTAAGCATAGGAGGATAAGAACATGAGTAAAATTATTGGTATTGATTTAGGAACAACAAACAGTTGTGTGGCAGTTATGGAAGGTGGAAAACCTACCGTTATAGCAAACCAGGAAGGTGCAAGAACAACACCATCTATCGTAGCATTTACAAAAACAGGTGAGCGTCTGATTGGTGAACCAGCAAAACGTCAGGCAGTAACCAACGCAGAGAAAACAATCTCTTCCATTAAGAGACATATGGGAACCGATTACAAAGTAAGCATTGATGACAAACAGTATTCTCCACAGCAGATTTCTGCAATGATTTTACAGAAATTAAAAGCTGATGCAGAAGGATATTTAGGAGAAAAAGTATCAGAAGCAGTTATTACTGTACCGGCATACTTCAATGATGCACAGCGTCAGGCAACCAAGGATGCAGGTAAGATTGCAGGACTTGATGTAAAACGTATCATCAACGAGCCGACAGCAGCAGCACTTGCTTATGGACTGGACAACGAAAAAGAACAGAAAATTATGGTATACGACTTAGGTGGTGGTACATTTGATGTATCTATCATCGAAATCGGTGACGGAGTCATCGAAGTATTATCTACAAATGGTGATACCAGATTAGGTGGAGATGATTTCGATAACAAGATTACACAGTGGATGATTGACGAATTCAAGAAAGCAGAAGGCGTTGATTTATCTACTGATAAGATGGCTCTTCAGAGATTAAAAGAAGCTGCAGAGAAAGCTAAGAAAGAGTTGTCTTCAGCAACAACAACCAATATCAACCTGCCTTTCATTACTGCAACAGCAGAAGGACCAAAGCACTTTGATATGAACTTGACAAGAGCAAAATTCGATGAGTTGACACATGACTTAGTAGAAAAAACAGCAATCCCGGTACAGAACGCTATGAAAGATGCAGGCGTAACCAATGCAGACTTAGGCCAGGTATTATTGGTTGGTGGTTCTACACGTATCCCGGCTGTTCAGGATAAAGTAAGACAGTTAACAGGCAAAGAGCCAAGTAAATCCTTAAACCCGGATGAGTGTGTAGCACTTGGTGCTTGTATCCAGGGTGGTAAATTAGCAGGAGATGCCGGCGCAGGCGATATCCTTCTTCTGGATGTTACGCCATTGTCACTGTCTATCGAGACCATGGGTGGAGTTGCAACAAGACTGATTGAGAGAAATACAACAATTCCTACAAGAAAGAGCCAGATTTTCTCAACAGCAGCAGATAATCAGACAGCAGTAGATATCAACGTAGTACAGGGTGAGCGTCAGTTCGCAAGAGATAACAAATCCCTTGGACAGTTCCGTCTGGATGGTATCCCACCAGCACGTCGTGGAGTTCCTCAGATTGAAGTTACTTTCGATATCGATGCAAACGGTATTGTAAACGTATCAGCAAAAGACTTAGGAACCGGAAAAGAACAGCATATTACAATTACTGCCGGATCTAACATGTCTGATGCAGATATCGATAAAGCAGTAAAAGAAGCAGCTGAATTTGAAGCACAGGACAAGAAGAGAAAAGAAGCAATTGACACCAGAAATGATGCAGATGCCTTCGTATTCCAGACACAGCAGGCATTAGACCAGGTTGGAAATAACCTTGATGCGGCAGATAAATCTGCAGTAGAGGCTGACTTAAATGCACTGAAAGCTTTAGTAGATGCAAATCCACAGGCTGAAAACATGACAGATGATCAGGTTGCTGAGATGAAAGCAGCAAAAGAGAAACTGATGGAAAGTGCACAGAAAGTATTTGCTAAGATGTATGAGAATGCTCAGGCAGCTCAGGGAGCCGCTGGTGCAGGCCCTGATATGGGAGCAGGTGCAGCCGGTGGAGCAGCTGCAGGTTCTGCAGATGATGATGTGGTAGATGCTGATTACAAAGAAGTATAATTCTACAGATAAAAAGCAGTAGAAAGGGTTGGCAGTTTTACTGTCAACCCTTACAAACGGTAAAGAGGGAATAGATTATGGCAGAACAGAAAAGAGACTATTACGAGGTCTTAGGCGTTGATAAAAACGCAGATGACGCAGCAATAAAAAAAGCATATCGTGTCCTTGCCAAAAAATATCATCCGGATATGAACCCGGGGGATAAAGAAGCAGAAAAGAAATTCAAGGAAGCATCTGAAGCATATGCAGTACTGAGCGACCCGGAGAAGAGAAAACAGTATGACCAGTTTGGTCATGCAGCCTTTGATGGAGGTGCCGGCGGAGCAGGCGGATTTGATTTCTCAGGTATGGATATGGGAGACATTTTTGGAAGCTTTGGAGACATTTTCGGAGATTTCTTTGGCGGCGGAAGACGCAGCAGCAGCAACGGACCGATGAAGGGAGCCAATGTACGTGCCAGTGTCAGAATTACATTTGAAGAGGCAGCATTTGGCTGTGAGAAAGAAATTGATTTAGTATTAAAGGATGAATGTAAGACCTGTCATGGTACAGGAGCGAAGCCGGGAACCAGTCCGGAGACCTGTAGCAAATGTCAGGGAAAAGGAAAAGTGGTATATACCCAGCAGTCCTTATTTGGTATGGTACAGAATGTACAGACCTGTCCGGAATGTAACGGAAGCGGTAAAATTGTTCGTGACAAATGTCCGGACTGTCGTGGAACCGGCTACATTGCCAGCAGGAAGAAGATTAAGGTCAGCATTCCTGCCGGAATTGATAACGGTCAGAGTGTAAGAATCCGTGAAAAAGGTGAGCCGGGTGTAAATGGCGGACCAAGAGGAGATCTTCTGGTAGAAGTAGTAGTATCCCGCCATCCAATCCTTCAGAGACAGGGCATGGATGTATATTCAACAGCACCAATCAGTTTTGCACAGGCAGCATTGGGCGGAGAAGTAAGAATTACAACCATTGACGGCGATGTGGTCTACGAAGTAAAACCTGGTACACAGACCGACACCAGAATCCGTCTGAAAGGAAAAGGAATCCCATCCCTGCGTAACAAGGCAGTCCGTGGTGACCAGTATGTTACACTTGTGGTTCAGGTTCCGACCGGATTAAATGAAGCTGCAAAGGAGGCACTGCGCCAGTTTGATGCAGAGACCGGTAATTCATTAAAGACACAGAATGGTGCGGCAGGCACGAAAAAGAAAAAGGGATTTATGGGAAAAATTAAAGAGTCCTTCGATGATTTATAAAAATGATAAAGCTGTTTCCTGAAAAATGGAGGCAGCTTTTTTTACGCGAGTAGCGAGAAAAATCGCATGCTTGCATGCAGATTTGGCGAGCACCGCGATAACTCGAGAAACTCGCAAAGCGTGTTTCTCGTAGTTGAGTATTGTGATAACTCGGGAAAACTGCAAAAGTGAGTTTCTCGTTGTTGCATTTTGTGACAACATATTGTATACTGTTTCTGATTCATAAGTTTTTTGTAACCATATGTTGATTTAGGCAACCGTTTATGAGACAAGGAGAGAGATTTATGAAGCAGCATAACAGCGCTGTGATTAAGAAGGATGCAGCACAGTTTGATAAATGGTGTTTTCAGCAGACTGTGGAACTGGAACATACAAGGAGAGAACTGGAAAATTCCAAACGCGAGATGGAACACCATCAGAGGGAGTTAGAACGTCAGAAGCGGAAATTCGAGATGGAGAAGAATCTTGAACAGGAGCGGATGAAGCGGGAACAGCATCTTTTTGACATGAAGTGGAAAATATTAGAAAGTGAACTTCAGAAACTTGCTGCCGAAAAGCAGAAAATGGAGCGTCAGAGAGACTTTTACAGCAGAGTACATGAATTTGAACAGGAGAATAGAAACCAATCATCCAATGTGGTGAAGGGAGAAATGTTCTTTATGGGCGTGGGCAATGAAAAATCATTGCGGAAGCGTTATAAGGATTTGATTAAAATATATCATCCGGATAATCTCAATGGAGACACCGGTACCATTCAGGAAATTAACCGGGAATATCAGGTGCTGATGCAGAAACTGGAAGTAAAATATCAGTAATAAGATTGCAATAATAGCACAGCAATGACATAGCAATAAACAGGAAAATCAGCGGGCAGAAGAAATATGTTCCGCTGTTTTTGTGTTACCAGACATGCATAGGCGTCGCTATGTATCTAAAGAAGCTGTCTGCTGGTTGCCGTTGATTCCCTTACAGTTGCGAAAAATAAAAAGCTATGTTAAGATTAAAATGTTTGCTTTTTATAATAGAAGGTTAAGATAAGAACAGGAGCAGAAACTATGAAATGGGATAAATATACAATAGATACAACAACAGAAGCTGAGGATTTTATCAGCATGATGTTATCAGAAAATGGCATTGAAGGAATTGAAATCGAAGATAATGTACCATTGACGAAAGAAGAAACAGGAGAAATGTTTATTGATTTTCCGCCGGAGCTTCCACCAGACGAAGGAAAAAGCAAAGTCAGCTTTTATTTAGAGGCAGGCGAAGACCATACCGAGACTTTAAAGGCAGTCCGCATTGGTTTAGAGCAGTTAAGAAGCATGGTAGAAATCGGAAGCGGAGATATTACCTCCAGCCAGACCGAGGATATTGACTGGATTAATAACTGGAAACAGTTTTTTCAGTCTTTTTATATCGATGATATTTTAATCAAACCAACCTGGGAACCATTAAAGGAAGAGGATAAAAATAAATTCTTAATCGAGATTGACCCGGGTATTTCCTTTGGAACCGGAAAGCATGAGACAACACAGCTTTGTATCCGCCAGATTCGTAAATATTTAAAAGAGGGCGAGCGTGTTCTGGATGTAGGATGCGGCAGCGGAATCTTATCCATTGCAGCATTAAAGCTTGGTGCAGGCAGCGTAGTGGGTACGGATGTGGATGGAGATTGTATCACATCAACTCATGAAAATATGACAGTCAATCATCTGGCAGAAAATTCAGGTGAATTTTATGTTGGAAACCTGATTGACGATAAAGCATTTCAGGAAAAGATTGGCACAGGTTATGATCTGGTCGTAGCGAATATTTTGGCGGATATTATTATTCCGATGGCACCGGCACTTTATCAGTGTGCGAAAGAGCAGGGAGTGCTTATTACTTCCGGAATTATTGATTTTAAAGAAAACGAAGTAAAAGAAGCTTTAGAGCAGGCAGGCTTTGAAATCTTAGAAGTCAACCATCAGGGCGAATGGGTCAATGTAACTGCACGGAAAAATCAGAGGTAAAATAGATGCATCAGTTTTTTGTTGAAAAAAGCCAGGTGGGCAAAGAATATGTTACCATAACCGGAAGCGATGTAAATCATATCCGGAATGTACTGCGTATGAAAATCGGAGAGACGATTCGCATCAGTGACCGGGAAGGTGGCAATTATTTTTGTAAGATTGCAGAAACCGGAGAAAATTTCGTGCAGGCAGACATAGTATCTGTGGACGAAGAAGGAACCGAACTTCCGTCTAAAATCTATTTATTTCAGGCACTGCCGAAGGGAGATCGGATGGAAACGGTGATTGAAAAGGCAGTAGAACTTGGTGTCTATGAAATCATTCCGGTAGCCATGAAATACTGTGTGGTAAAGCTGGAAGGAAAAAAGGCAGCACAACGGGTACAAAAATGGCAGGCGCAGGCAGAGACTGCAGCAAAACAGTCAAAGCGCAGTATCATTCCAAAGATTCATGAAGTAGTATCTTTCAAGGAAGCCGTAAAGCTGGCAGAAAACTGTGATATCCGCTTAGTGCCTTATGAAAATGAAAATGGCATGGAAGGAACCAGGACAGTATTAGAGCAAATCGAACCGGGGAAGAGTATCAGCATTATGATAGGACCGGAAGGCGGATTTGCAGAGGAAGAGATTGCAAAAGCAAGAGAGACCATGCAGTCCATTTCCTTAGGAAGAAGAATACTTCGGACAGATACAGCAGGTATCTGCATGATGTCCATGCTGATGCTGCAATTAGAGAGCCGTATATAACGAAAAAACAGTAAGAAAGTGTAGAAAAGTATGGAAGCATATCTGGATAATTCTGCGACCACCCGCTGCAGTGACCGGGCGTGTCAGTTAATGGTAGACCTTCTGACGAAGGATTATGGCAATCCATCTTCCCTTCATATGAAAGGAATTGAGGCAGAACGATTTGTTGAGACTGCAAAGAAGAAAATAGCAAAAACATTAAGAGTATTAGAAAAAGAAATTATCTTTACATCCGGTGGAACGGAGTCAAATAACCTTGCGATTATCGGTGCTGCAATGGCAAACCGCAGAGCGGGAAATCATATTATAACCACATCCATTGAACATGCATCCGTAGAGAATCCAATGGAATTCTTAAAGGAGCAGGGCTTTGACATTACTTATCTTTCTGTGGATGAGAATGGAATTATTTCACTGGAAGAGTTAGAAGAAGCAGTGACGGAACAGACTATTCTTGTTTCCATGATGCAGGTAAATAATGAAATCGGAGCCATTGAGCCGGTTGCAGAAGCTGCAGAGCTTATTAAGAAAAAGAATCCGGATACACTGATTCATGTAGATGCAATCCAGTCTTATGGAAAAATGTATATCTATCCAAAGAAGCTTGGCATAGACATGCTTTCCGTCAGCGGACATAAGATTCACGGTCCAAAGGGAAGCGGATTCCTCTGGGTGAAGGAAAAGACGAAATTAAAGCCGCTGATATTAGGCGGTGGACAGCAGAAGGGAATGCGTTCCGGAACGGAAAATGTACCGGCAATTGCAGGTCTTGGAGAAGCAGCAGAAGAAATCTATGAGAATCTCGATGAAAAGAGAGCACATCTTTACGGATTAAAGCAGCGTTTTATCGACGGAATCGAAAAGCTGGAAGGAACCCATGTAAATGGAAAGACCGGAGAGGATTCTGCACCACATATCGTCAGCGTCAGCTTTGAAGGAATCCGAAGTGAAGTATTATTACATTCACTGGAAGACAGGGGGATTTATGTATCTTCCGGTTCTGCCTGTTCTTCCAATAATCATGCAGGCAAACAGAAGGGAAGCAAGACCCTTAGAAACATTCATTTAAAGGAAAACCTTCTGGATTCCACACTGCGTTTTTCCTTCAGTGTGCATACAACGGAAGAAGAGATTGATTACGCATTAGAAGTACTGGGAGAGCTGCTTCCGGTATTGAAGAAATATACAAGACATTAAAAGAGAAAGGAAATCATATGTATAAATCATTTCTGGTAAAATATGGAGAAATCGGAGTAAAGGGAAAGAACCGTTATATTTTTGAAAATATGTTAATGGAGCAGATCCGCCATGCGTTAAAGACAGCAGAGGGCGAGTTTGAAGTAACCAAAGAGCAGGGAAGAATCTATGTCAATGTAGTATCCGATGACTATGATTATGACGAGACCGTAGAAGCATTAAGCCGTGTATTTGGTATTGTAGGATTCTGTCCATTACTTCAGGTAGAGGATGAAGGCTTCGATAAATTAGCGGAGACAGTGGTAGATTATCTGGGTAAAGAATATCCGGAAAAGAACTTTACCTTTAAAGTAAATGCAAGGAGAGCAAGAAAGAATTATCCCCTTGATTCCATGGAAATCAATGCTGAACTGGGTGGAAAAATCTTAGATGCGTTCCCGGAGAGCAAGGTAGATGTGCATAACCCGGAGGTTATGGTCTGCATTGAAATCAGAAGCCTTATCAATATTTATTCCAAGGAAATTCCGGGACCGGGTGGAATGCCGGTAGGTTCTAACGGAAAAGCAATGTTATTATTATCCGGCGGAATCGACAGTCCGGTAGCAGGTTATATGATTGCAAAACGTGGAGTAGCGCTGGACGCAACCTATTTTCATGCACCGCCATATACTTCAGAACGTGCAAAACAGAAGGTAGTGGATCTGGCAAAACTGGTAGCAAGATACAGCGGACCTATCAATCTTCATGTAGTGAATTTTACCGATATCCAGCTTTATATTTATGAGAAATGTCCACATGAGGAGCTTACCATTATCATGCGCCGCTATATGATGAAACTGGCAGAGCATTTTGCTAAAGAAAACCGCTGTTTAGGACTGATTACCGGAGAGAGTATCGGACAGGTTGCAAGCCAGACTATGCAGTCATTAGCGGCAACCAATGAAGTATGTACCATGCCGGTATACCGCCCATTGATTGGATTTGACAAGCAGGAAATCGTAGAAGTGTCAGAAAAAATTGATACCTATGAGACATCTATCCAGCCGTTTGAAGACTGCTGTACCATTTTTGTGGCAAAGCATCCGGTTACCAAACCGAACATTGAATACATCAAGAAATCTGAAACAAAGTTAGAAGAGAAGATTGATGAACTGATGCAGACTGCAATTGATACGGTAGAAGTGATTCACGTAGAAGCAGAGTAGTGTGAATAGAAATAGAATGCTGTTTAGAAGCAGAATATTACGTAGAAACAGATAATATATAAAAGCAGAGCAATATATAGAAACGGAATTAAATAAGGGACTCGCACAGCGTAGCGGGTTCCTGCACAAATAAAAAAAGGGATTGCTTTCGCAATCCCCCCAATTCATTTACATCAATTCAATTATACAAGATAAGGTTTTAATGCTTCCATAATCTCATCCAGATTAGACTCTGCATGAATTGCTAAGTCGATTGGTTTGGATAAATCTAAGCTGAAGATACCCATGATAGATTTAGCATCGATAACGTATCTTCCAGAGATTAAGTCGAAATCAAATTCGAACTGTGTGATTGCGTTTACGAAGGATTTCACCTTATCGATTGAGTTTAATGAAATTTGAACTGTTTTCATAGTAAGACCTCCTTGGTTGCTATAAATACTTTTTCTTAATAGTAACTTCTTTGGAGGTAAAAGTCAACTAGAAGTGAGGAAAAAATCGAATGAAAAAAGCAGCATTGCACAATTTGGGATGCAAGGTGAACGCATATGAGACGGAGGCTATGCAGCAGTTATTAGAACAGGCAGGTTATGAGATTGTTCCTTTTACGGAACAGGCGGATGTCTATGTGATTAACACCTGTTCGGTAACCAACATGGCAGACCGGAAATCCCGCCAGATGCTTCATAAAGCAAAAAAAGAAAATCCGGACAGTATCGTTGTCGCTGCCGGCTGTTATGTCCAGACTTCATCGGAAGAAGCAGCAAGGGATTTATCCGTGGATATCATTATCGGAAATGACAAGAAACATGAACTGGTGGAGCTTATTGAAAACTGTATGAACCAGAAGAAAAATGCAAACGAAGAAACCGAAGGAGTGGATGACTGGAAGGAAAATATCTGCGATATTAATGAGAAAGGCAGAGCATATGAAGCACTGTCTATCAGCCGGACGGAAGAACATACCAGAGCTTTCTTAAAGGTGCAGGATGGCTGCAACCAGTTCTGCACATATTGTATTATTCCATATGCGAGAGGTAGAATCAGAAGCCGTAAGGCAGAAGAGGTCGTGCGTGAAGTGGAGACACTTGCAGCAAATGGCTGTAAGGAAGTGGTACTGACCGGAATCCATTTAAGTTCCTATGGATTAGACCATGGAGATAATCTTTTACATCTGATTCAGGAAGTGCATAAAGTAGAAGGTATCCGCCGGATTCGTCTGGGTTCCTTGGAGCCTGGAATCATCGATGAGAATTTTGTGAAAGAGCTGGCAAAATTAGAAAAAATCTGTCCGCATTTTCACCTGTCCCTGCAGAGCGGATGTGATGCAACCTTAAAGCGGATGAACCGGAAATATGATACAGCCACTTATGAAGCAGGCTGTAAGCTGATTCGGAAATATTTTACCCATCCGGCAATTACCACAGATGTTATCGTAGGATTCCCGGGAGAAACAGAGGAAGAATTTGAGGCAACGAAGGAATTCTTAGAGCGGATTCATTTTTATGAGATGCATATTTTCAAGTATTCCAAGCGCAAAGGTACGAAGGCAGCAGTGATGCCGGATCAGGTGCCAGAACAGGTGAAGACAGAACGCAGTAAGGTGCTTTTGGCACTGGCACAGGAAATGTCAGAAGAATTCCGGGAGTATTATGTTGGCAGACCGGAAGAAATATTATTAGAAGAAACCGATGAAATCGCAGGAAATGTATATTTTACCGGATATACCAAAGAATATGTAAAGATAGCAGTGCCGGAGGCAGAAGGGGAAGAAAATATTTTGGTGAAAGGTGTAGTGACCGGACGGATTTCAGCGGATGTATACCGGATGGAAAATATGGAAAAAGCAGAGTAGAATTATCGGGAAAAGATAAGTGTATGAGAAGTGTATTTTGAATAATGGTTGAATTTTGCAGTACTTTATATTAGAATAGATTTAGCGATGCTTTTTCATTAGGAAGAACAAAAGAGCAAAATAAGGGCGTGAAAAAATGCAGAACATGAATAACACACAATATTTTAGAGTTGAAAAAGAACCGGAAATCAGGGTACATGATGTACTTAAGATTGTATACGAGGCATTATCTGAGAAAGGATACAATCCGGTCAATCAGATTGTTGGATATATTATGTCTGGTGATCCGACTTATATTACCAGTCACAATAATGCAAGAAGTCTGATTATGAAAGTAGAACGTGACGAACTTGTAGAAGAGATATTAAAGGAATATATCCATACAAATTCATGGAAGTAGGAGGCAGTTGATGCGGATAATCGGTCTTGACTTCGGTTCTAAAACCGTTGGAGTTGCCGTTAGCGATGAACTGCTTATTACTGCACAGGGAATTGAGATTGTGCGCAGAAAATCAGAAAATAAGCTGCGTCAGACATTGGCACGTATTGAAGAATTAATCAAAGAATATAACGTGGAGAAAATTGTTCTCGGCTTTCCGAAAAATATGAATAATAGTGAAGGCGAGCGTTGTGAAAAAACCTTAGAATTTAAAGAAATGTTAGAAAGGCGTACCGGACTTACAGTAGAACTGTGGGACGAACGCCTTACTACTGTTGCGGCGGATAATCTTATGATGGAAGCCGGAATCCGAAGAGAGAATCGCAAAGAATATGTGGATCAGATAGCGGCATCCTTTATTTTACAGGGATACCTTGACTATCTGCAGAATGAAAAGAATCAGGAGTAAATATGGAAAAAGTAAATTTTACAGACCCGGATACCAATGAGTCAGCAGAATTTTATGTATTAGAGCAGACAACCATACGGGGAATCAATTACCTTCTTGTCACAGTAGACGAAGAGGGTGATTCGGATGCATTTATTTTAAAAGAAACACAGAATGAAGATGATCACAATACCATCTATGAAATGGTGGAAGATGATAAAGAGTTAGAAGCACTTGCAAAAATTTTCGCAGAATTAATGGAAGATGTAGACATTGAATTCTAGGAGAACTTATGTAATTGCGGACAAATGCAATGAGCGCGAAAAGAAAGAATTTATGGAGGTAATATTTTGAAAAAAGAAGCAAATTCAAAATTGAAAATCATTCCATTAGGCGGATTAGAGCAGATTGGAATGAACATAACTGCCTTTGAATACGAAGACAGTATTATTGTTGTGGACTGCGGTTTGTCATTCCCGGAGGATGACATGTTTGGTGTAGACCTTGTTATCCCGGATGTGACTTATTTAAAAGATAATATTGACAAAGTAAAGGGATTTTTTATTACCCATGGTCACGAAGACCATATCGGAGCAATCCCTTATATTTTAAAAGAAGTCAATGTGCCGATTTATGCAACCAAGCTTACGATTGCAATTATCGAACACAAGTTAGAAGAGCATAATATGCTCAAGAAAGTAAAACGTAAGGTAGTAAAATACGGACAGCATATTAACTTAGGCTGCTTCCGCGTGGAATTTATCCGTACCAACCATAGTATTCAGGATGCGGCAGCCCTTGCCATTTATTCACCGGCAGGAACAGTTGTCCACACCGGAGACTTTAAAGTGGATTATACACCGGTATATGGTGATGCTATCGATTTACAGCGTTTTGGTGAGATTGGTAAGAAGGGTGTACTGGCATTGATGTGTGACTCCACCAATGCAGAGCGTCCTGGCTTTACCATGTCGGAGCGTACCGTAGGAAAGACCTTTGATAATATTTTTGCAGACCATAAGAGCACACGAATCATTATTGCAACCTTTGCATCCAATGTAGACCGTGTACAGCAGATTATGAACTCTGCCAATAAGTATGGCAGAAAAGTAGTGATTGAAGGACGAAGCATGGTAAATATCATTACGATTGCGTCTGAGCTGGGATACCTTACCATCCCGGAGCAGACCCTGATTGATATTGAACAGCTGAAGAATTATCCGGATGAGCAGACGGTTATCATTACAACAGGAAGCCAGGGAGAATCCATGGCGGCATTATCCCGTATGGCATCCGGCATGCATCGTAAGATAACAATTAAACCAAAGGATACCATTATTTTTAGTTCCAACCCGATTCCGGGTAATGAAAAAGCAGTGTCCGGTGTCATTAATGAACTGACCATGAAAGGTGCAGAGGTTATTTTCCAGGATGTTCATGTTTCCGGTCATGCCTGTCAGGAGGATATCAAACTGATTTACTCACTGGTAAAACCGAAATATGCAATTCCGGTTCATGGAGAATACCGTCATCTGGTTGCCCAGGCTAAGATTGCAGAAGAACTTGGCATTGATAAAGAAAATATTTTCCTCTTGTCTTCCGGTGATGTATTAGAACTGGATGAGGAAAGCGCAGCAGTTACCGGACATGTACAGGTAGGCGATGTCATGGTAGACGGACTTGGTGTTGGTGACGTAGGAAATATTGTATTGCGTGACAGACAGCATCTGGCAGAAGAAGGAATCATTATTGTTGTAATGACATTGGAAAGTGGCTCCGGAATGGTGCTGGCAGGACCGGACATCGTATCCAGAGGATTTGTCTATGTACGTGGGGCAGAAAGCCTGATGGAGGAAGCTCGTCATGTATTAGAGGGAACCATGGAACACTGCATGGATAAGAATATTACAGACTGGAGCAAGATTAAGACAGAAATCAAAGATGCTTTAGGTGATTTTGTCTGGAAAGAGACAAAGCGCAGACCGATGATTATTCCAATTATTATGGAAGTTTAATGTGGGTGGATGAACATGAGCGTAGTAGAAGATAAGGTAACAGAACTTGTAAATGCAATTCAGGATACCAATGAATATAAGCGTTATCAGGAAGCAAAGAATAAGCTGCATGCGAATCCGGAATTAGAGCAGATTGTATTTGCATTCCGCCAGAAGAATTACCAGATCCAGAACAGTAAAAATGTGGATCTGTTCTGGGAAGTAGACCAGCTGGAGCGGGAAAATATAGATATCCGCAAGAATCCGGTTGCAGAAGAATTTATGACAGCAGAGCTTGCATTCTGCCGTCTGCTGCAGAAAATTAATTTCAGACTGGTTGGCGGCCTGAATTTTGAAGTAGGTTTTGTAAACGAAAGATAATGGAGAGGTTGTGCGATGAGTGCCAGTAAGATTGTGATGAAAATTGTCCGAATCAGTTTTTCTGTTCTTGTTGTTGTACTGGTGATTTTTGTACTTTTTAAGGCAGGAAGCTATGCATATGATTTCGGATATCGCGTGTATACAGAGCAGCCGGTGTCATCCGGTGATGGCAAGGATATTGTGGTTCAGATAGAGGCTGGAATGTCCGGTAGTGATATTGGAAGTATGTTAGAGGAGAAAGGACTTATCCGTGATGCCAGGCTTTTTGCAGTGCAGTTAAAGCTTTCTGCGTATTCTAAAAAAATCAAACCGGGAATATATACGCTGAATACTTCCATGACAGCGAAAGAAATGATGGAAGCCATGTCACCGGTTTCGGAAAAAGATACAGAGGGTACAACGTGATAGTAGAGGAACGATTAGTAACGTATATCAATTCCTTAGACAGTGGAAATACACCGCTTTTAGAGGAAATTGAGGCAGAGGCAAAGAAGAATTATGTGCCGGTTATTCGTAAGGAAATGCAGAGCTTTTTAAAATCCATGCTGGCATTAAAGCGGCCGGAGCGGATTTTGGAAGTGGGAACTGCAGTAGGATTTTCTGCACTTCTGATGGAAGAATATAATCCGGTGCCATGCCGGATTACAACTATAGAAAATTACGAGAAAAGAATTCCTATTGCACAGGAAAATTTTAAACGTGCCGGAAAAGAGAAAGAAATCACACTGATTCCGGGAGATGCCACAGAGGTGTTAAAGACGTTAGAAGATCCTTATGATTTTCTTTTTATGGATGCGGCAAAGGGACAGTATATCAATTTCCTGCCGGATATTCTTCGGCTGATGAAGCCTGGTGCATTACTGGTATCTGACAATGTGCTGCAGGAGGGAGATATTATCGAATCCCATTATGCAGTAACCAGAAGAAACCGGACCATTCATAAGAGAATGCGGGAATATCTTTATGAACTGACACACAATGACAGTCTTACCACATCGGTGCTTCCGATTGGAGACGGTGTTACCATTAGCATTAAGAAATAGATGATACAGATTGAAATATTAGGAGAAATAAATCAATGAGACCGGTAGAATTACTGATTCCAGCCAGCAGTCTGGAAGTATTAAAAATTGCAGTCATTTATGGAGCAGATGCCGTATATATCGGCGGAGAAGTATTTGGACTTCGTGCGAAGGCAAAAAACTTTTCCATGGAGGATATGGCAGAGGGCATCCAGTTTGCCCATGAGCATGGCGTAAAAGTTTATGTAACAGCAAATATACTGGCTCACAATGGGGATTTGGAAGGTGTAAGAGAGTACTTTACCCAGTTAAAGGAAATCAAGCCGGATGCCCTGATTATTTCTGACCCGGGTATTTATACCATTGCAAAAGAAATCTGCCCGGAAATCGAGTGTCATATCAGTACCCAGGCCAATAATACCAACTATGGAACGTATCAGTTCTGGTGGAACCAGGGCGCAAAGCGTGTGGTAACAGCAAGAGAGCTTTCTTTAAATGAGATTGCTGAGATTCGCAAAAATATTCCGGATGAAATGGAAATCGAGACATTTGTGCATGGAGCAATGTGTATTTCCTATTCCGGAAGATGTCTTTTAAGTAATTATTTTACCGGAAGAGATGCCAACCAGGGAGCCTGCACTCATCCGTGCCGCTGGAAATATGCAGTGGTAGAGGAAAAACGTCCGGGAGAGTATCTGCCGGTTTATGAAAATGAACGTGGTACCTATATTTTTAACTCCAAGGATTTGTGCATGATTGAGCACATCCCGGAACTGATTGAGGCAGGTATTGATTCCTTTAAGATAGAAGGACGTATGAAGACAGCACTATATGTTGCTACTGTAGCACGTACTTACCGGAAAGCCATTGATGATTATCTTACCTCACCGGAGAAATATAAAGAAAATATGGACTGGTATTTAGAACAGATTTCTAACTGTACTTATCGCCAGTTTACCACCGGCTTTTTCTTTGGAAAGCCTTCGGAAGAGAGCCAGATTTACGATAATAACACTTATATCAAAGAGTATACCTACCTTGGAATTGTAGGAGAACGCAACGAAGAGGGATTATATCAAATTGAACAGAGAAATAAATTCTCCGTAGGGGAACAGATTGAAGTCATGAAACCGGATGGAAGAAATATTCCGGTTACCGTAAAACGGATTGTGGACGAAGATGGAAATGAAATGGAATCAGCACCACATCCCAAACAGGTGCTTTACATTGATTTAGGACAGGAACTGGAGATGTATGATATTTTACGCAGACAGGAGGAATGACCTATGGAAGAAAAGTATGTTGTTTATGTCGGAACGTATACCCATGAGAACAGTATCGGAATCCATTTATATGATTTGGATGCAAAAAGCGGAGAAATGAAGGAACGGAAAGTGGTTCCCATCAATAATCCTTCCGATTTGCTGGTATCGAAGGATGGCAGATTCTTATATTCCATCGCAGATGAAGGCGTGGAAGCATTTCACATTCTGCCGGACGGAGACCTTGAGCCAATGAACAAGCAGTGGATTGGCGGTATGCGTGGCTGTTATGTGGAAGTGGACAGTAAGAACCGTTATCTTTTCGTAGGCGGTCATCATGATGGCAGAGTGACCATGATGAAGTTGGAAGAAGATGGCAGCATCGGAGAAATCGCAGACGGTATCTTTCATAAGGGAATAGGACGGACCATTGCAGAGCGAAGTTCCAAGCCACATGTAGACTGCGTGAAGCTGACACCGGACGAGAAGTTCTTGTGTGCAGTGGATAATGGATTAGATCATGTAAAGATTTACCGGATTGACTATGAGAATGGCAGGATGAAGCTTGCAGATATCATCCGTTGTCCGTTGGAATCTGCACCGCATATGATTCGCTTCAGCCGTGATGGAAGATTTGCTTATATTCTCTATGAGCTGTTGAATCAGATAGAGGTATTTTCCTATATGTTAGAAAATGACCAGCCGCATTTCGAGAAGGTTCAGACCATTACAACGACCACACCGAAGGAAGCTGATGTCTGTGCTGCATCCGGTCTGGAAGTGACAATGGATGGTGAATATTTATTCTGCAGTAATGCAGGTGCAAACTCCGTATCGATTTATGAAATTGATAAAGAGAGTGGATGTCTTACCATGATGTGTAATTCGAAAATCAGTGGTGATTATCCGAAAATGATTGGTATCTGTCCGGACAGAATGCATTTCATGAGCCTTAATAATGAGACCAATGAGATTACCATGTTTAAGGTAGATTATGAGAAGAAATACATTCTGATGGAAGAGAAGCCGATTCCGGTAGACAAGCCGAATTGCATTTATATTCATAAACTAAGTTAAAAGCGAACTGCAGGAAACATGCTTTAATCAGGCATTTTTCGGTATTCATGTAAAAAGGGTAAAAAAAGATGTCATTTGTTAAAAAAATAACAGACGACATCTTTCTTTTTTGGAAAAACTATGATAGAATAACACGGTTGAAGCCTACCGGTCCGGAGGCTATCAATGGAAGTGCTTGGCCGCAAAGCCTTAAAATGCGGAGAAAAAAGAAAATTTAAGAAAAGAGGAAGAGACTATGAGTGAAAAAAACGTAGCTTTTACCAGGGACAGAAGTATCCCAAAATCTTATGAGCTGGTTCTGACAGCTTTATTTACCGCCATTATCGTCGTAATGGCTTTTACCCCGTTAGGATTTATTCCTTTAGTAGTAATTAATGCAACGATTATCCATATACCGGTTATTTTAGGTGCAATTTTCTGCGGACCGAAAAAAGGTGCCTTTTTGGGATTTGTATTTGGATTAACCAGTTTTATTAAAAATACATTGATGCCAACTTCAATGTCAGCATTTGTATTTTCACCGATACTGGCAAGCAGCATTGATGGCGCAGCAGGAGTGGTAAAGAGTACCATTATCTGTTTTGTACCACGAATTTTAGTAGGTATCATCCCATATTTCGTATATCGTGGAATTGTAAAATTAACCACATCCAGCCATGCAAAGGCTGCAAAGGTAATCAGTAATCTTGTAATCAGCGTACTTTTACTGGTTGGTATCCATGCGTTCTTTGCTAAAATGCTGACAACAGATTCGAAGGAAATGATTGGCTGGATATCAGGTGCAGCTGCAGCAGTTATTTATTTTATTGTAATGGAACTGACCGGAAGAAAGAAGGATGGTAGATTCTTGGGCTATGTCTATGCCGGCGTAACCGGAGCATTGACCAATACACTGCTTGTAATGCCGATGATTTATATTTTCTATAAAGAGGCATATGCCAACGCATTGAGCATTGAGCCGGGCGCAGTTATGGGCGTAATCCTTGGCGTTATCAGCTTTAATGGAATTATAGAAGCAATTGTAGCAGCCGTTCTGGTAGCCGCAATTGGAATGGTATTGAATAAAGTACACAGGAGGTAATTCATATGTTAAAGGGCAGGAATATATTACTGGCAGTGACAGGCAGTATTGCAGCATATAAAGCGGCTTCGCTTGCCAGTATGCTGGTAAAGCAGCACGCAGATGTGCATGTGATTATGACGAAAAATGCAGAGCAGTTTATATCACCGGTTACCTTTGAGACACTGACCGGAAATAAGGTGATTGACGATACCTTTGACCGCAACAGCGGATATCATGTGGCACATATTGCCATGGCACAGGAAGCAGATGTGGTGATGATTGCTCCGGCTTCTGCAAATGTTATTGCAAAGCTGGCACACGGAATTGCAGATGATATGCTCACTTCTACTATGTTAGCCTGTGAGGCTCCGATATATCTTGCCCCGGCAATGAATACACATATGTTTGACAATCCGGTAACACAGGATAATCTTAAGAAGCTAAGAGAATATGGTTATCACATCATTGAGCCGTCCTCAGGCTATCTTGCCTGTGGTGATACCGGAAGGGGAAAACTTCCGGAACCGGAAGAACTGTTAGAATATATTCTGCAGGAAGCTGCCTGTGAGAAAGACCTGACAGGAAAGAAGGTTCTCATCACAGCAGGAGCCACCCAGGAGGCAATTGACCCGGTACGTTATGTGACCAACCATTCCACTGGAAAAATGGGTTATGCACTGGCAAAGAATGCGGCAAGAAGAGGGGCAGAGGTAACACTGGTCACCGGACCGACCAGCCTTGAAAAGCCTTTTTTTGTAAATACAATTCCGGTGGTTACGGCAGAAGAGATGTATCAGGCTGTTACAGATGCATTTGCAGAACAGGATATTGCAGTCATGGCTGCAGCAGTAGCAGACTACCGTCCAAAGACCGTTGCGGATGAAAAAATCAAAAAGGCCGATGGCGGACTGGCGTTGGAAATGGAACGCACGAAAGATATTTTAGGAACAGTTTCTGCCCGGAAGGAAAACCAGTTCCTGTGTGGATTTTCCATGGAGACACAGCATCTGAAAGAAAATTCCAAAGCCAAGTTAGAAAAGAAGAAGCTTGATATGATTGTTGCCAATAATCTTAAGACAGCGGGAGCCGGATTTGGTACCGATACCAATGTGGTAACTTTGATTACAGAATCAGAAGAAAAAGAGCTTCCGATTATGTCGAAGGATGAAGTTGCCTCAGCTATCTTTGATGAGATTCTAAGCAAAATGCAGGCGTAGAAAATAATAATAATCCCTGTCAGCGGAAGGTCACCTGAGTTTGTGACTTGTAGCAGACAGGGATTTTGCTATTTCTGATAGAAGCCTTTATTTCTTGTAGAAATCTTTGATTCCATCCATCCGGGCACTCATGTTAGAAAGCATGGCATCGAAAATAGTAATGGCAGCCATGGATTCGACAACCACAACAGCTCTTGGAACGATAATCGGATCGTGACGTCCCTTGATATTGATTTCGATTTCCTCGCCGTTTTTCTTTATGGTCTTCTGGGTGGAGGCAACGGAAGGAGTCGGCTTGATGGCAGCACGGAATACAATCGGCGAGCCATCACTCATGCCGCCTAAGATACCGCCGGCGTGGTTGGTTTCTTTTGTGACAGAACCGTTTTCATCCGTTACAAAGGCATCGTTGTTGGTAAGTCCGGTAGCAGCAGCAACGGCAAATCCATCACCGATTTCAAAGCCTTTTACAGCACCAATGGAGAAAATTGCTTTGGCTAAATTTGCATCGATTTTTTCGAATACCGGGTCACCGATTCCGGCAGGAACACCGGTAATAACACATTCGATAATACCGCCGGCAGAGTTCTGCATGGCTTTGCATTCTTCCAGATAGGAAGCAGCTTTTGCAGCAGCATCTGCATCCGGCATATAGAGCGGATTCTTCGTGATTTCTGCGGTGTCAAATCTGGTTTCGTCAATGGTGATGGGACCGATGCTCTTACTGTAGGTGAGAATCTCAATGCCAAGTTCCTTTAAAATTTTTGCGGCAACCGCACCGGCAGCCACACGTCCGATAGTCTCACGGCCGGAAGAACGTCCGCCGCCACGGTAATCCCGGAAACCGTATTTGGCATCAAAGGTAAAGTCAGCATGTCCCGGACGATAGTAGGAAGCAATCTCACGGTAGTCTTTGGAATGCTGGTTTTCATTTACCACAATCAGTGAGATTGGAGTTCCGGTGGTTCTGCCTTCAAAGACACCGGAAAGAATATGTACTGCATCATCCTCTTTTCGCGGGGTAGAGAAAGCAGATTGTCCCGGTTTACGCCGGTTTAAATAGGTCTGTATATCTTCTTCACAAAGGGAAAGTCCGGCAGGACAGCCGTCAATTACGACACCGATTCCTGATCCGTGTGATTCTCCCCAGGTTGTAATTTTAAAGTTAGTTCCAATAGTTGAGCCTGCCATAGCATCCTCCTGATTTGTTTTTGTAAAAAAGTCAGACTCTATTATAGAAGATTTTTCAGATACTGGCAATCCCACAGTTGCAAAAAGTACGAAAACAAGGTATGCTAGGATAGTATTTGTAAAAAGAACAGAAACAGGAGATTATATGTACGAATTATTAAAACAGGATGGAAGAGCAAAGAGGGGCATTTTTCATACTGTACATGGTGATATACAGACCCCGGTGTTTATGAATGTAGGAACGGTCGCTGCCATAAAGGGAGCTGTTTCTACCGAAGACTTAGAGCAGATTAAGACACAGGTGGAATTATCCAATACCTATCATCTGCATGTACGTCCGGGAGATAAATTAATCAAAGAGCTGGGCGGACTGCACAAGTTCATGGTGTGGGACAAACCAATCCTTACCGATTCCGGTGGATTCCAGGTATTTTCACTGGCAGGACTCCGTAAAATCAAAGAAGAGGGAGTCTATTTCCATTCCCACATTGATGGAGCAAAAATTTTCATGGGACCGGAAGAAAGTATGCAGATACAGTCTAATCTGGCATCCACCATTGCCATGGCATTTGATGAATGTGCACCGGCACTGGCTGACCGTGGATATGTAGAGGCATCCGTAGCCAGAACAACCCGCTGGCTGGCACGCTGTAAGGCGGAAATGACAAGACTGAATGGGTTGGAAGATACCATTAATAAAAATCAGATGCTGTTTGGAATTAACCAGGGAGCCATTTATCCGGATATCCGGGTTGACCATGCAAAGCGAATCAGTGAATTGGATTTAGATGGCTATGCAGTAGGTGGACTTGCAGTAGGCGAGACCCACGAAGAGATGTATGATATCTTAGACCAGACCGTTCCATATCTGCCACTTGAGAAACCAACCTATCTTATGGGTGTCGGAACTCCGGCAAATATTTTAGAGGCAGTAGACCGTGGCGTGGATTTCTTTGACTGTGTATATCCGACCCGTAATGGCCGCCACGGACATCTTTATACCAATCAGGGAAAGATTAACCTTTTCAATAAGAAATATGAAAAGGATATGCGCCCAATCGAGGAAGGCTGTCAGTGTCCGACCTGCCGCCGTTACAGCAGAGCCTATGTCCGCCATTTGTTAAAGGCAAAGGAAATGCTTGGCATGCGCCTTTGCGTATTGCACAATCTGTATTTCTACAATACCATGATGGAAGAAATCAGAGACGCCATCGATGCCGGCAGCTACAAGTCATACAAAGAGGAAAAACTCTATGGTATGAACCAGATAAACAGGGAAAAAGAGGCACAAATCTAAAAAAAGAATGAAATATCGGGAAAATACTTGTGAAACGCAGTCTTTTTGTGTACAATGTTTTTCATGAACTTAAGTTTGTAATTCAGGAGGAAAAGAAATGTCTATTTTAGCATCACAGCAGGCACAGGCCTGGGGAAGCATTATTATGTGGGTAGTAATTATGGTTGTATTTGTATACTTCTTCATGATTCGTCCACAGAAGAAAGAAGCAAAGAAGAAAGAGCAGATGATGTCAGAGTTAGCAGTAGGAGATACCGTACTGACAACCAGCGGTTTCTACGGAATCGTAATTGACGTATCTGAAGATGATACTGTTATCGTTGAGTTTGGCAGCAACAGAAACTGCCGTATCCCAATGCAGAAAGCCGCAATTGCAGCAATCGAGAAACCGGAAGAAGCAGTAGAAGCAAAAGAAACCAAAGAGAAGAAATAAGATAAGACCTTAGAAAATCCGTGGAGTGTGCGAGATGTACAAGCCACGGATTTTTTTATGTGAGAAACCCGCAAATCGTGTTTCTTATAGTTTGCAAAGAAAAAAAGTTTAAAAAAACATACAAACAGTTTAAAAACAAACTGTTTGAAATAAAAAATAAACTTGAAATACACTGTTAAATAAGTTAGTATAGATAATAATAAAAGAAAAAATGAGGTTAATCATTTATGAATGTATATTATGAACTGCTAAAAAAACCGGTATTTACATTAAATGATGTGAATCAGTTTTATCATAATATGGAATCAGCCAGTTCAGCAGTTCGACGGTTGTTGAATAAGGGGCGCATTGTTCGGATAAAAAAGAATATGTACACTTGCATAAGTGGAGAAACAGATAGTCCTGTTGCAAACAAGTACCAGATAGGATGTGCTATTACGGAATCATCGTATATATCGCATCATACAGCAATGGAATATTATGGTATGGGTGATCAGATATATTATGATATATATGTTTCGTCTAAAACACCATTTAAAGAGTTTGAATTTGATGGTTATAATTATTGTTATGTTGCTTCAAAGTGTGATATCGGTATTGATGAGATTATGTACAGTGGTGGTATACGGGTGACAACTAAGGAGAGGACAGTTGTTGACAGTATTAAAGATATGGATAAAATAGCCGGCATTGAGGAGGTAATAGCAGATATAGAAGCAGTGACACACTTACAGGAAAAACGTTTGTTACAGTATCTGCAAGCGTATCATAATCAGTTCCTGTATCAAAAGACAGGGTATCTGCTTTGGGCGTATAAAAATAAGCTTGGATTAAGTGATGATTTTTTTGAATTTTGCAGGGGAAAAATCGGAAAAAGTAAGCGATATCTGACGAAGGAGATGACGGGTGGAAAATATGACAACAGTTGGAAGCTGGTTGTTCCAAATGATATATATGGCATGAAAAATGGGGTGTTACATGATAGCATATAAAAAAATTGAATTAGAAAAAGCGGCAAAACAGGCAGGATTTGTCAGAGATACATTTGAAAAAGTGCTACGTTTGAAAGAAGTGTTGAAATATATTAACAGTGATCCGTATTTAAGGGAGCATTTGGCGTTAAAAGGTGGTACAGCAATTAATATGACAATATTCAATCTGCCACGTTTGTCGGTAGATATTGATTTGGATTTTACTCCGAACTTATCCAAAGATGATACGCAGATGCATAGAAAACAGATTACAGAGCAATTATGTGAATACATGGAAGAATTGGGGTATCACCGGTCTGAAGCATCAAGATATAGCCATAGCTTAGATGCATTTTTGTTTTTATATCAAAATGCAGGCGGAAATAGGGATAATATCAAGGTGGAAATTAATTATTCCTTGCGGTCGCATTTGTTTGAACCCACAAACAGGAAAATTGTGACGGATATGTTTCAGGAAGATGTGATGATTCGGACGTTACATCCGATGGAAATTTTTGCTGCCAAGGCAAATGCATTAATGAGCAGGGCTGCAGCGAGGGACTTATATGATTTCAATAATATGATAACATATGGTTTATTTGGAAAAGAGGAAGAAATTCTTCTACGAAAATGTATTATATTTTATGCTTCAGTATCAGCAGAAGTAATTAACAGGAATTTTGACACATCTGCAATTGATGGCTTGAATTTTACGAAAATCAGGAGAGATTTGTTTCCGGTTTTGAGGAAGAAAGATAATTTTAATCTGGAAGAGAGAAAGAAGAAGGCAAAAACATATATACAGGAACTTATGATGTTGACACCAGAAGAAAGGGAATATTTAGAGGCATTTGAAAGAAAAGAGTATAGACCAGAGTTGTTGTTTGATGATAAAGTAATTTTAGATAATATTTGTAGTCATCCTATGGCAATATGGAAAATGAAAGAACAGAAAGAAAAGGAGCATAACCATGCAGACAGACATTAACGCAACATATTTTAAAAGCATCATTGACCAGGATCGTTGTTCCGTTGTGATATGCAATTTAAAGCACGAAATCATTTATATGAATCCAACTGCAGTAAAAAGCTATGAGAAATGGGGCGGTGAAAGCCTTATTGGAAGAAGTCTTTTAAACTGCCATAATGAAGAATCGCAAAAACGCATCCAGCAGGTAATCGACTGGTTCGCAGCAGATGAAAGCCACAATCTCATCTATACCTCCCATAATGAGAAGCAGAATAAAGATGTGTATATGGTTGCGTTAAGGGATGCTGAAGAAAAGCTGATTGGCTACTATGAGAAGCACGAATTCAGAAATGCGGAAACCATGGAAAAATATGATTTGTGGTAAAATCCCTTTTCTAATCCCCTAGAAATTACTGTCATTCCATCCCCAGTCCTCGGTCGGGAAGTAAGCAACGTAGATTCGCTTCTTCGGAATACCAAGTTCAGTTTCTAAGAGAGAGCAGACTTTTCTTGTCATAAGATTCATCTGTGGCTTAGTCGGATAGCCGTAGCATTTCACTTCTACATAAGCAATATCTTTGGTGCTCCCTAAAAAACAAAGAGAAGCATTACCCTCGAACCCGGTCATAACCCAGTTCTCGCCTTTGCCAATGCAGTCTCTGGTAATGGTGCAGAGTGCTTTGGACAGGGTATCTTTTTTGGCAATATCTAAAGTAGCAGTAGTTTTCATGTTAATAAATGGCATTGTTAGTCCTCCTTACGAATGGATAAGTTAATTGGCTCGTTATATAGGTGAGAGTGAAAAAGCTATGATTCATCAGAACATGGATGTGAATCTGCACCGGTTGCCGTACGGTATTAGTATTGCGGTAGAAATGCCTGCTGCCCCTTACCGTTTTGCCTCGCATCCATATCTGATGAATCATAGAACCTTTCTCATCTCCTATAAAATACCTACCTCAAGTCTACTGTACCAATCCCATTCTGACAAGAAAAAGATTTGTATAATAACAACAAATCATACCAAAAGAATAGAATATAACCACAGATTATAAATACTATGAGAAACTATAATGGTAAAATTTATTGAATTCTTCGGATAAATAAGCTATGATATAGGATAATGAGCATTACCATAATCAGTAGTTATGAAATTGGGATGCATGCAATAGGAAAAGAAAGAAGGATTTACCCATGAATTATAATGTTGGAGTAATTGCCGGTGACGGAATCGGACCGGAGATTGTAAGCGAAGCAAGAAAGGTGTTAGATGCCATTGGAGCAAAATTCGGACACACCTTTACATATGACGAGATACTGATGGGCGGTTGTTCTATCGATGCAACCGGTGTACCGCTGACCGATGATGCCATTGCACATGCAAAAGCGGCAGATGCAGTTCTGATGGGTTCCATCGGAGGAAATACAGCAACATCCCCTTGGTACAAATTAGAGCCATCCCTTCGCCCGGAGGCAGGCCTTTTGAAATTGAGAAAAGCATTGAACCTTTTTGCTAACTTAAGACCGGCATACCTTTATGAAGAATTAAAGGAAGCATGTCCACTGCGTGATGATATTATCGGAGACGGATTTGACATGATGATTATGCGTGAACTGACCGGCGGACTTTATTTTGGCGAGAGAAAGACAGAAGAAGTGGACGGTGTGATGACGGCAACCGATACTTTGACATATAACGAAAATGAAATCCGCAGAATTGCAAAACGTGGATTTGACATTGCCATGAAACGCCGCAGGAAAGTAACCAGCGTGGATAAGGCAAACGTACTGGATTCCTCCAGACTCTGGAGAAAGATTGTAGAAGAAGTAGCAAAGGATTATCCGGAAGTAACATATGAGCATATGCTGGTAGATAACTGTGCCATGCAGTTGGTAAAAGACCCGAAGCAGTTCGATGTAATTTTAACTGAGAATATGTTTGGAGATATTTTATCGGATGAAGCAAGTATGGTAACCGGTTCCATCGGAATGTTATCCTCTGCAAGCTTAAATGATACGAAATTCGGTCTTTATGAGCCAAGCGGCGGTTCTGCACCGGATATCGCAGGAAAAGGAATTGCAAACCCGATTGCAACCATTTTAAGTGCAGCGATGATGTTAAGATATTCCTTTGATCTCGATAAAGAAGCAGATGCCATTGAAAATGCCGTAAAGAAGGTATTAAAGGCAGGCTATCGTACTATTGACATTATGCCACAGGAAGAAGCAAAGAAAGCAACCGTAACCCAGGTAGGAACAGCCAGAATGGGTGACTTAATCGTAGAGAATCTGTAAGAGATAAGAAATTTTCAGACAGAACAATAAAAAAGAGAGGAAGAATAAAGATGAAGAGTGATAATGTAAAAGCCGGAATGCAGCAGGCTCCGCACAGAAGTCTTTTTAACGCTTTGGGATTTACCGAAGAAGAAATGAAGAAACCAATGGTTGGTATCGTAAGTTCTTATAATGAAATCGTACCGGGCCATATGAATCTGGATAAAATTGTAAACGCTGTAAAATTAGGTGTTGCAGAAGCAGGTGGAGTACCGGTTGTATTCCCTGCAATTGCAGTTTGTGATGGAATTGCCATGGGACATATCGGAATGAAATATTCCCTGGTAACAAGAGACTTAATTGCAGATTCCACCGAATGTATGGCATTAGCCCATCAGTTTGATGCACTGGTTATGGTGCCAAACTGTGATAAGAACGTACCGGGACTTCTGATGGCAGCAGCAAGAATTAATGTTCCTACCGTATTTGTTTCCGGTGGCCCGATGTTAGCTGGTCATGTAAAGGGACGCAAGAGAAGCTTATCTTCCATGTTTGAGGCAGTAGGCTCCTATGCAGCAGGTACAATGACAGAGGAAGAAGTAAGAGAATATGAAGAGAAAGTATGTCCGACCTGTGGTTCCTGTTCCGGTATGTATACCGCAAACTCCATGAACTGTCTGACCGAGGCACTTGGTATGGGCTTACGTGGAAACGGAACTATTCCTGCCGTATATTCCGAGCGTATCAAATTAGCAAAACATGCCGGAATGGCAGTTATGGATATGTATCGGAAAGATATCCGTCCAAGAGATATTATGACAAAGGATGCTATTTTAAATGCACTGACCGTAGATATGGCGTTAGGCTGCTCTACCAACAGTATGCTTCACCTGCCTGCAATCGCACATGAAGTAGGATTTGATTTTGATATTTCCTTTGCAAATCCAATCAGTGAGAAGACTCCGAACCTCTGCCACCTGGCACCGGCAGGCCCGACCTATATGGAAGACTTAAATGAAGCCGGCGGTGTCTATGCTGTCATGAAAGAATTAGCAGATGCAGGACTTTTACATACAGACTGTATGACCGTAACCGGTAAGACCGTAGGCGAGAATATCAAAGATGCAGTCAATAAGAATCCGGAAGTTATCCGTCCACTGGATAATCCATACAGTAAGACCGGTGGTCTTGCCGTATTAAAAGGAAATCTTGCTCCGGACGGCGGCGTTGTAAAACGTTCCGCAGTCGTAGAAGAGATGATGGTTCATGAAGGACCGGCAAGAGTATTTGACTGTGAGGAAGATGCCATTGCAGCAATCAAGGGTGGTAGAATTGTTGCCGGTGATGTAGTCGTGATCCGTTACGAAGGACCAAAAGGCGGCCCTGGTATGCGTGAGATGTTAAATCCGACTTCTGCAATCGCAGGAATGGGACTTGGTTCTTCCGTAGCATTGATTACAGACGGACGTTTCTCCGGCGCAAGCCGTGGAGCATCCATCGGTCATGTTTCACCGGAAGCAGCCGTAGGCGGACCAATCGCATTGGTAGAAGAAGGCGACATCATTAAGATTAACATTCCGGAAATGAAGTTAGAACTTGCAGTATCCGATGAAGAACTGGCAGCCCGTAAAGCAAAATGGCAGCCAAGAGAACCGAAGGTAACAACCGGATATCTGGCACGTTATGCTTCCATGGTTACTTCAGGAAACCGCGGTGCAATTTTACAGATTCCAGGTACCGGGGAAGAAAAATAAGAACCGGTAATCTGTAAATATACAGCAGAAAGATAAGTTGGAAAGAGAGGAAATTTCAATGCTCTTAACAGGTGCTGAAATCGTAATAGAATGTTTGAAAGAGCAGGGCGTGGATACGGTATTTGGTTATCCGGGCGGTGCAATTTTAAATGTATATGATGAGTTATATAAACATAGTAATGAAATAAAACATATTTTAACTTCCCATGAGCAGGGAGCTTCCCATGCGGCAGACGGATATGCAAGAAGTACCGGAAAAGTTGGTGTGTGCTTTGCCACCAGCGGACCGGGTGCAACTAATCTGGTAACCGGAATTGCAACCGCATATATGGATTCTGTTCCAATGGTAGCAATTACCTGTAATGTCAATGTGCCGCTTCTTGGCAAAGACAGTTTCCAGGAAATTGATATTGCAGGAATTACCATGCCGATTACCAAGCACAACTTTATTGTAAAAGATGTCAATGATCTGGCAGATACCATCCGCCGGGCATTCCGCATTGCAAAAAAAGGAAGACCGGGTCCTGTTCTTGTGGATATTCCAAAGGATGTCACTGCTAACAGGGCAGAATATAACGCACAGCGTATTGAACCGGTACTGCGTGTGACAGAAACCATCCGGGAGGAAGATTTAGAAGAAGCAGTTGCTTTGATTCAGAAAGCGAAAAAACCATATATCTTTGTGGGCGGCGGTGCCGTGATTTCCGATTGTTCGGATGAATTGAGAGAGTTTGTGGATAAGGTGGATGCACCGGTTTGTGATACCCTGATGGGAAAAGGTGCATTTAACGGAACCGATGAACGTTATACCGGAATGCTTGGAATGCATGGAACCAAGACTTCAAACTTAGGAGTCAGCGAGTGCGATCTTCTGATTGCAGTAGGTGTCCGTTTCTCAGACCGTGTGCTTGGAAATGCTAAGAAATTTGCCCATCATGCAAAAATCTTACAGTTTGATGTGGATGCGGCAGAGATTAATAAAAATATCATGGTAACAAACAGCGTAATTGGTGATTTAAAGAAGATTCTTGCAAGAATCAATCCGATGTTATCTCCGATGGAGCATAAAGAGTGGATGGAGCACATCATGGAATACAAGAAAGAATATCCATTGAGCTATCATCCGGAAGGATTAAGCGGTCCGTTCGTAATCGAAGAAATCTATCGTCAGACCAACGGAGATGCTATCATGGTAACGGAGGTCGGACAGCATCAGATGTGGGCAGCACAGTATTATAAATACAAACAGCCGAGAACACTTCTGACATCCGGCGGACTTGGAACCATGGGTTATGGACTGGGGGCAGCAATCGGTGCGCAGATAGCAAATCCGGATAAACAGGTTATCAATATTGCCGGTGACGGATGTTTCCGTATGAATATGAATGAGATTGCAACAGCAGTCCGTCAGAAGCTTCCGTTAATCGAAGTTATCATTAATAACCATGTGCTTGGAATGGTAAGACAGTGGCAGACACTTTTCTATGAGAAGCATTATTCTGCAACTGTTTTAGACGATGGAGTAGATTTTGTAAAACTGGCAGAAGCCATGGGAGCAACGGGATATCGGGCAACCAGTCAGGCAGAATTTGTCGATATTTTGAAAAAAGCACTTGCAAGTAGTACACCAGTTGTTATAGACTGTATAATTGATAGTGATGATAAGGTGTGGCCAATGGTAGCACCGGGGGCAGCTATATCTGAGGTGTTTACCGAGGAAGATTTAAAATAATAAGCCATTACATATAGAAAGATATGTGTAAGAAGTGAGGAGGAATTAGAAAATGAGCAGAGTATATAATTTTTCTGCAGGTCCGGCAGTATTACCGGAAGAAGTTTTACAGGAAGCAGCAGATGAGATGTTAGACTACAGAGGATGTGGAATGTCCGTAATGGAGATGAGTCATCGTTCCAAAGTATATGACAACATCATCAAAGAGGCAGAAGCTGATTTAAGAGACTTAATGAATATCCCGGATAATTACAAGGTATTATTCTTACAGGGTGGAGCTTCCCAGCAGTTTGCTGCAATTCCAATGAACCTGATGAAAAATAAGAAAGCTGCATACATTGTAACTGGACAGTGGGCTAAGAAAGCTTACCAGGAAGCAAAAATGTATGGGGATGCAGTAGAAGTAGCATCTTCAGCAGATAAGACCTTCTCTTATATTCCGGATTGTTCAGATCTGGATATTCCGGAAGATGCAGATTATGTATATATCTGTGAAAACAATACGATTTATGGAACCAAGTTCAAAGAACTTCCAAATACCAAAGGACATACACTTGTTGCAGACGTATCTTCCTGCTTCTTATCAGAACCGGTTGATGTAACCAAATACGGAGTAATCTACGGCGGCGTTCAGAAGAACGTTGGACCTGCAGGTGTTGTAATCGTAATCATTCGTGAAGACTTAATTACAGATGATGTTCTTCCGGGAACACCTACCATGTTAAAATACAAGACTCAGGCAGACGCAGATTCTCTTTACAATACACCACCATGCTACGGCATATATATCTGTGGTAAAGTATTCAAATGGTTAAAGAAGATGGGCGGACTCGAAGTTATGAAACAGCGTAACGAAGAGAAAGCTAAGATTCTTTATGATTTCTTAGATCAGAGCAAGTTATTCAAGGGAACTGTAGTTCCAAAAGACCGTTCTCTTATGAACGTACCATTCGTTACCGGTGATGCTGACTTAGATGCAAAATTCGTCAAAGAAGCAACCGAAGCCGGTTTTGTAAACTTAAAGGGACACAGAACCGTTGGCGGTATGCGTGCCAGCATTTACAATGCAATGCCAAAAGAGGGTGTTGAGAAGCTGGTAGCATTTATGAAGAAGTTTGAGGAGGAGAACGCATAATGTTTAACTATACATGTTTAAATCCAATCGCTGGTGTAGGCTTAGACCTTTTGTCAGATGAATATAACAAAGTAGATGATATCAAAGATGCACAGGCAGTCCTGGTAAGAAGTGCAGCAATGCATGATATGGAACTTCCAAAGACTTTGGAAGTTGTTGCAAGAGCCGGTGCAGGTGTAAATAATATCCCATTGGATAAATGTGCAGAAGCAGGTATCGTAGTATTCAATACACCGGGTGCAAACGCAAATGGTGTAAAGGAACTGGTATTTGCAGGAATGTTATTGGCAGCCCGTGACGTAGTCGGCGGAATCGAATGGGTAAAAGGCGAGGAAGGCAATGCAGATGTTGCAAAACTTGCTGAGAAACAGAAGAAGAACTTTGCCGGAAGCGAAATTGCAGGAAAGAAGCTTGGCGTTATCGGACTTGGTGCCATCGGTGTTAAAGTAGCAAATGCTGCGACACATCTTGGTATGGAAGTATACGGATATGACCCATACATTTCTGTAAATGCTGCATGGAGCTTATCACGCAATGTAAATCATGTAAATGCTGTAGAAGAAATTTACAAGAACTGTGATTATATCACAATTCATGTTCCGCTTTTAGATTCTACCAAGAAAATGATTAATGCAGAAGCAATTGCAATGATGAAACCTACCACTGTAGTATTGAACTTTGCAAGAGACTTACTGGTTGATGAAGAGGCAATGGTAGTAGCATTAGAGGAAGGAAAGATTGCAAAATATGTCAGCGACTTCCCAAATCCAACCACAGTTGGAAAGAAAGGCTGTATCGTAACTCCTCATATTGGAGCTTCTACCGAAGAATCCGAAGATAACTGTGCAGTAATGGCAGTAAAAGAGATTCGTGATTTCTTAGAGAATGGAAATATTACACATTCTGTAAACTATCCGGACTGCAATATGGGCGAGTGCAAGAGTGCAGGAAGACTGTTACTGTTACACCGTAACGTAAAGGGAATGATCAGCAGCTATACTTCTATTTTAGGAGATGCAAATATCAACATTTCTGATATGACCAATAAGAGCCGTGGCGATTATGCATGTACATTGCTTGATGTAGATGCACCTGTTACCAAAGAAGTAGAAGAGAAACTTCAGACCTTAGATGGTGTATTAAAGGTTCGTATTGTAAAATAATAAATGCAGGTGAGAAAAAGATAATATATGGACTGCCCGGTTACGCCGCGACAGTCCATTTCTCTTACGCAGGAAACTCACAAAGCGTGTTTTTCGCAATTACGCAGGAAGGAGAAAATAATGGCAGATATCAGACCATTTTTATGTATCAGACCAAGAGAGGATGAGGCGGCAGAGATTGCAGCACTTCCGTATGATGTATATAACAGAGAAGAAGCAAAGAAAGCGGTAGAAGGACATGACAAAAGCTTTCTTCGCATTGACCGTGCCGAGACACAGTTTGATGATTCCGTAGACACTTATGCACCGGAGGTATATAAGAAAGCCCATGACATGCTCTGGGATATGGTAGCAGAAGGTGATTTCGTAAAAGAAGAGAAACCGTGCTATTATATTTACGAACTGACCATGGACGGAAGGGTGCAGACCGGTATTACAGCCTGTGCTTCGATTGATGATTATCAGAATCAGGTCATTAAAAAACATGAGAATACCAGAGCAGATAAAGAGCAGGACAGAATCAACCATGTAAATATCTGTGATGCACAGACCGGACCGATTTTCTTAGCATACCGTTCCAATGATGTCATCAATGCAGTGGTAGAGAAGGTAAAGAAGACAGCACCTCTTTATGATTTTGTGGCAGAGGATGGAATCGGACATCGTGTATACAGAATTGCAGAGGCAGAAGATATTGCGGCTATCGAGGAAGCATTTGCAAAGATAAAAGAAATTTATATCGCAGACGGTCATCACCGTGCAGCATCCGCAGTAAAGGTAGGACTGATGCGGAGAGCAGAGCATCCGGATTATGACGGAACTGAGGAATTTAACTATTTTTTATCCGTATTATTCCCGGATGACCAGCTTATGATTATGGATTATAACCGTGTGGTAAAAGACTTAAATGGAATGACAGAAGAGGAATTCCTTGGAAAGATGAACGACCTGTTTGAAGTGGGAGCACCACAGAAGAAAGCGGTTCATCCGGCTGAAAAAGGAAGTTTCAGCATGTACCTTGGGGATAACTGGTATGCCTGCCGGATGAAAGAGGCGGATTTAAGCAGTGACCCGGTAGATGGGCTGGACGTATCAATTTTACAGAATGTGTTACTGCATCCGGTACTTGGCATTGAAGACCCGAAGACCGATAAGCGGATTGATTTCGTAGGTGGAATTCGTGGACTGGAGGAATTGGAGCGCAGAGTACATAGTGACTGTAAAGTGGCATTTGCCATGTATCCGACCAGCATCGGAGAGTTGTTTGCAGTAGCAGATGCCGGAAGACTGATGCCGCCGAAATCCACCTGGTTTGAGCCAAAACTTCGCAGTGGATTATTTATTCATGCACTTTCATAATAACTTTCATAAATAACTGGAGGATATTAAAATGGGATTTTATCTGACCGCATTAGAGGCCAGCACAGAGGGCATTACAGCGGAAGAAGTCAGCGATGCTATTGAACAGATGAAGAAACCGGGCGTGATACGTACTTACCTGGAGGGGCTGGTGCCGGATTTACTGGCGTTTCTCTTTCAGGTGGTGATTGCCTGCGTGGTATATGCCATTGGCGTAAAGTTAATCAAACTTTTCCGGAAACTCGTCCGGAAATGGCTGGATAAAAAGGATGCTGACAAGGGTGTAAAACAGTTTATGGATGCACTGGTCAAGTGCATTGGATATTTCTTCTTGATTGTAATCATTCTTTCGCTCTTTGGAATTGCAACCACATCTGTAATGGCAATTGCAGGTTCTGCAGGACTGACGGTAGGCCTGGCACTGCAGGGAAGCTTATCCAACTTTGCCGGCGGCGTATTAATACTGATGTTAAAACCGTTTAAAGTGGGGGATTATATTGTAGAAGACAGCCATGGCAACGAAGGAACGGTAACAGAGATTTCGATTTTCTACACCAAGTTAAAGAGTGTTGACAATAAGATTATCGTAATTCCAAATGGAATCTTAGCTAACAGCAGCCTTACCAATGTAACCTACAGTGAGAAACGCAGGATTGACCTGGAAGTAGGGGTGTCCTATTCGGCGGATTTAAAGAAGACGAAGGCTGTGATAGAGCAGTTGCTTCTTTCCGAAGAACGCCGGCTTAAGGATGAGGCGGTGCAGGTCTTTGTATCGGAATTGGGAGACAGCAGTGTTACCATTGGTGCAAGAGTGTGGGTGCCGACTGATTTATACTGGGATATCCGCTGGGCACTGACTGAGGAGATGAAAAATGCTCTGGATGAAAATGGAATCGAAATTCCGTTCCCGCAGCTTGATGTCAACGTAAAGAATCCGGTATAAAATCGGGCAAAAAAGTGAAAAAGTTTGACAAATATTGGAAAATATGCTACTGTTAGCCATGTAGTCGTGCACAATTTTGTGCAACTTTTTAGATTTATTGTGTATTAGGAGGAAAAAGAAATGCAGGGAACTGTAAAATGGTTTAACGCAAAGAAGGGTTATGGATTTATCTCAGATGCAGAAGGAAATGATGTATTCGTTCATTTCTCCGCATTAAATATGGATGGATTCAAAGAGCTTAAAGATGGAGAAGCAGTTGAATTTGAGGTAGTAGAAGGAGAAAAAGGACCTCAGGCAGCTAACGTAGTTCGCTTAGGTTAATTCGTATAGAGTTGAATATGAAATAAGCGCAGAGCAGGAAGATGGATATCCGTCTTCCTGTTTTTAGGTTTATCAGGTGTAAATGTAAAAAAAATGTGTTATACTGATAAAGACTGTGAGTCAGATTATGAGAACATGGAGGATAAAACATTTGAATTTAGCAGCGTTAACAGCATATGAATTAATCAAAGAAGAAAATCTGACAGACATCCATGCAAAGGGATATCTGCTTCGACATAAAAAGAGTGGAGCTAAAATCAGCCTTATTTCCAATGATGATGAAAATAAGGTCTTTTATATTGGATTCCGTACTCCGGTAGAGGACAGCACCGGCGTACCACATATCATTGAGCATACGGTATTGTGCGGTTCAGACAAGTTCCCGGTGAAGGACCCGTTTGTGGAACTGGTGAAGGGTTCTTTAAATACATTCTTAAATGCCATGACTTACCCGGACAAGACCGTTTATCCGGTGGCAAGCTGCAATGATAAAGATTTTGCTAATCTGATGGATGTATACTTAGACGCTGTGTTCCATCCGAATATCTATAAGAAAGAAGAAATCTTCAAACAGGAAGGCTGGCATTATGAATTAGAGGATAAAGATGCACCGGTTACCATCAATGGAGTGGTATACAATGAGATGAAGGGCGCATTTTCTTCTCCGGAAGGTGTCTTAGACCGTGTAGTATTAAATTCCCTGTTCCCGGATACCACATACAGTAATGAGTCCGGCGGTGACCCGGAAGTAATTCCGGAGCTTACTTATGAGCAGTACCTTGATTTCCACCGGAAATTCTATCATCCATGTAATTCTTATATTTACCTTTATGGAAATATGGATATGGACGAAAAACTGGAATTTCTCGATAAAGAATATTTAAGCCATTATGATAAAATCGAAGTAGATTCCGCAATTCAGCTGCAGGCTCCTTTTGAAAAGCCGGTAACCATCAGCAAGCCATATTCCATTGCATCTTCCGAAAGCTTAGAGGATAATGCATATCTTTCCTATAATGTGGCAATCGGAACGAATCTTGAGAGTGAACTGACTCTGGCATTTGATGTCTTGGATTATGCACTGTTAAGTGCACCGGGAGCACCGTTGAAGCAGGCACTTATTGATGCAGGAATCGGAAAAGATATCATGGGTGGATTTGATAACAGCACCTTACAGCCAATCTTTTCAGTGGTGGCAAAGAATGCCAATAAAGAAGACGAAGAGAAGTTTGTAGGAATTATCGAAGATACTTTAAAGAAAATCGTCAAAGACGGTCTCAATAGAAAATCCCTGTTAGCAGGAATCAACAGTGAAGAATTCAAATTCCGTGAAGCAGATTACGGTAATTTCCCGAAGGGATTAATTTATGGATTATCCTGTATGGACAGCTGGCTTTATGATGATGACGAACCATTCTTATATCTTAAAATATTAGACGTATTTGCAGCATTAAAGGAAAAGATTGAAACAGGATATTTTGAAGAACTGATTCAGAAATATCTTTTGGATAACAGCCATAAATCCTATGTATCCATTGAACCGGAAAAAGGCTTAAATGCCAGGCTGGAAAAAGAATTAGAAGAGAAACTGGCTGCTTATAAGAGAGACTTATCAGAAGAAGAGATTGATAAGTTAGTAGAGGATACAAAGCATTTAAA
The DNA here is from genome assembly GCF_003462625.1 of Roseburia sp. OM03-7AC. Classification (NCBI taxonomy): domain Bacteria; kingdom Bacillati; phylum Bacillota; class Clostridia; order Lachnospirales; family Lachnospiraceae; genus Roseburia; species Roseburia sp. OM03-7AC. The sequence continues at coordinate 703,654 of NZ_QTZJ01000001.1, read as the reverse complement.
ACAGTATCAGGAAGAGCCGTCACCAAAGGAAGACCTGATGAAGATTCCGATGTTAAAACGGCAGGACATGAAGCGTGAAGCACAGCCGCTGGTATATGAAAAGGTAAGCTGCAATGGCATCGAAACCATTCATACCAACATTTATTCCAATGGCATTCATTATCTGAATCTGATGTTTGATATCGGTGATATTACAGAAGAAGAACTGCCATACCTTGGGGTGTTAAAAGCTGTACTTGGTTATATGGATACGGAGCATTATAACTATGCAGACTTAGCAAATGAGATTGATCTTAAGACCGGCGGTATCTCATCCCAGATTAATATTTATGCGGATACCAAGAAAAAAGACAGTTTCCATGCAAAATACGAAGTACGTTCCAAGATTCTTTATCAGAATTTAGAAGAGGGGCTTAGACTTCTTTCTGAGATTCTGATGGGCACACAGATTACAGATGAAAAACGTCTCTATGAGATTTTAGCGCGTATCAAATCGAGACTGCAGATGTCCTTAAGCTCTGCCGGACATTCCGTATCTGCCATGCGGGCAATGTCTTATTTCTCACCGGTAGCCCGATTCAATGACCTGGTTGGCGGAATTGCACTGTACCGGACGATTGCAGAATTAGAAGAACATTTTGAAGAAAAGAAGCAGTTCTTAATGGATAAATTAAGAAGCCTTACAGAGAAAATATTTGTAAAGAACAGACTGTTGATTTCCCTGACGGCAGACGCAGAAGGATATCAGCTGTTAGAAAAAAAATTCCCGCAGTTCTTAACTGTTTTACCGGATGGAGAGAAAGAGGGAGAAGCAGTTACCTTCCATTGTGAGAAAAAGAATGAAGGCTTCTTAGATGCATCCAAAGTACAGTATGTATCCAGAGCCGGAAATTATTTATCGAAAGGATATTCCTATACCGGAGCACTTCGTATCTTAAAAGTAATTTTAAGCTATGATTACCTTTGGATTAATGTCCGGGTAAAGGGTGGTGCATATGGCTGTATGAGCGGATTTATGCGGAACGGAGATGCATATTTCACTTCTTACCGTGACCCGAACCTTAAGAGCACCAATGAGATTTACGAAGGTATCCCGGCATATTTAAGAGCTTTTGATGCAGATGAACGTGATATGACAAAATATATCATCGGAACAGTAAGTGATATGGATACCCCGTTGAATCCGGCTGCCAAGGGCATGCGTTCCGTAAGTGCTTATCTTACCAATATTTCTTATGAGGAATTACAGCGTGAGAGAAATGAAGTTTTAGATGCACAGCCGGAAAACATCAAAAATCTCGCAGGACTTATTGAAGCGGTACTCGCACAGGATGCCTTGTGTGTCATCGGTGCAGAGGAAAATGTAGAAGCAGAAAAAGATATGTTCTTAGAAGTAAAGAATCTTTATTAAAAGCTGTGGGTAATAGTCCCGCAGCATACATAAGAAGGAGTAAGTATGACGGAAAATTTTAAATCAGGCTTTGTAACACTGATTGGACGGCCGAATGTAGGAAAGTCCACCTTGATGAATCATCTGATTGGACAGAAGATTGCAATTACATCCAATAAACCGCAGACTACCAGAAACCGTATCCAGACTATTTATACGGATGAAAACAGAGGACAGATTATTTTTGTGGATACACCTGGTATCCATAAGGCAAAGAATAAGCTGGGCGAATTTATGGTAAATGTGGCAGAACACACATTGAATGAAGTGGATGTCATTTTATGGCTGGTGGAACCGAGTGATTTTATCGGTGCAGGAGAGCAGCATATTATCGAAAAATTAAAGACCGTAAAGACACCGGTTATTCTGGTTATCAATAAATTAGATACCTTGGATAACAAGGATAAGATGCTTGAGTATATTGACACTTATCGTAAAGTTTATGACTTTGCGGAAATCGTACCGGCATCTGCACTGCGGGGAGAAAATACGGATGTTATCATTGATTTGATTTTTAAATATCTGCCGTATGGTCCGATGTTCTATGATGAAGATACCATTACCGACCAGCCGGAGCGTCAGATTGTGGCAGAGCTGATTCGTGAAAAAGCCTTACATGCTTTAAATGAAGAAATTCCTCATGGAATTGCCGTTTCTATTGACCAGATGAAGAAACGCAAAGGCAGGAAAATGTTTGATATTGATGCCACGATTATCTGTGAGCGGGATTCCCACAAGGGAATTATTATCGGCAAGCAGGGAGCCATGTTAAAGAAGATTGGTACCAATGCCAGATATGAGATTGAGCACCTCTTAGATGCCAAGGTTAATTTAAAGCTTTGGGTAAAAGTGAAAAAAGACTGGCGTGACAGCGATTATATGATTAAGAACTTTGGATACCGGGAAGAGGAATTCTAAATATTGACAGTATTATCTTAAGTGCTTCTGGAAAACCTAATTTCATACAAGTATGAAGAAAGGGCAGGAAGGAAGCATATGGTAAGAGCAAGCTGGAATCATTTTACTTTGACCGGAAGTGTAGATGATTATCTTAAGTTTAAGGAACAGGAAAAAGAAGAACAGGATGGATTGGGCAGCCTGAAAGAGAAAGTAAGAGGTGAACAGGACCGTGGGCACAAACGTGATGGTTACGGGTATGGTGCTTACCGCAATGCCAATCAGTGAATATGACAAACGAATTACGATACTGACCCTGGAGAGGGGAAAGATTACGGCGTTTGCCAGAGGTGCGAGAAGACCGAACAGTACACTGCTGGCAGCCTGCAATCCCTTTTCCTTCGGACAGTTTGAAGTCTATGAGGGCCGTACCTCCTACAATGTGGTGCGGGCAGAAATTAAAAATTATTTTACCGAACTCACCACAGACTTGAATGATACATACTATGGATTTTATTTTCTTGAGATGGCAGAATATTATGCCCAGGAAAACAGTGATGACCGGGAAATGCTAAAGCTTCTTTACCAGTCCTTAAAGGCACTTGGAAAGAAGAATTTTGATAACCGGCTGGTCCGCGTGATTTATGAATTGAAAATGATGGTGCTAAATGGAGTATATCCGAATCTTTTTTCCTGCCAGAAATGTGGAAGAAAGGAACCGATGCAGTTTTTCAGTGTGCAGCGCGCCGGGCTTCTTTGTGATTCCTGCAGCGAAACCGAGCATGGCAGACGGTTAGATGCATCTACCATTTATACGATGCAGTATATTATTACCACGGAATCAGCAAAGCTTTTTCATTTTGCAGTATCAGAAAAAGTGTTGTTTGAACTGATTCGGACGGTGAAGGAATTTCGGGAAAAATATGCACCCCATACATTTAAATCAGAGCAATTTTTAGAAGGGCTTTTCTGATTTATAGGAGAAGCCGGGCATTTTGCCTGAGGTAACGCTTGAAATACCAAACCGAAAATAGTATAATTGTTGAGATTATGAGATACAGGGATTTGGAGGTTCGTATGAAGAAGAAGATAAGTGCACTCCTTGTAATGCTGTTAGCCTGTGGAATATTTGGCGGCTGCGGTGCTACAAAAGATGCAGATACCACAACACTCTTTCCGGAGAAAAAGGGTGGAATCACAGAAGTTGCAGTAGGTGACTTTGACAAAGACAATTATGATGAGAATGAGTTAGAACAGTATGTAAAGGATTCCATCAAAGAATATGAAGACAATGATGGAGCCGGGACAGTAAAATTAAAAAATCTTTCCGTAAAAGACGGAGTCGCAAAGCTTGGTATGCATTACAGTGACAGCACAGCATATTCTGCATTTGTGGGAGATACCGTATTTACCGGAACGGTGGTACAGGCAATTGCTGCCGGATATGATTTTAATACAGATTTCGTAGCGGTAACAGATGGAGCTGCCGGAGATGCAGCGGACAGCAAAGATGTCATGAAAAATGATGACTATCATGTTATCGTATTAAGCAAAGGTGTAGATGTTACGGTAGATGGAACACTGCAGTATGTTTCTTCCGGAGTAACCGTCAAGGATAAGAACACTGCAACCGTGGATGAAATTCCTGCTGGTGAGACAGCAGAAGCAAGATATATTATTTATAAATAGAATGCGAGGAAGAATTTTATGGAAAAATCAATGGAAAAAATTGTAGCTTTAGCAAAGGCAAGAGGTTTTGTATATCCGGGTTCCGAGATTTACGGTGGACTGGCAAATACATGGGATTACGGTAACCTTGGTGTAGAATTAAAGAATAATGTGAAACGTGCCTGGTGGCAGAAATTCGTACAGGAAAATCCATACAATGTTGGTGTAGACTGTGCCATTCTTATGAACCCGCAGACATGGGTAGCTTCCGGACATTTAGGCGGATTTTCAGACCCTCTTATGGATTGTAAAGAGTGTCATGAACGTTTCCGTGCAGATAAGATTATTGAAGATTATGCAGAAGAGCATGGCATTACATTAGAGACTTCCGTAGATGGCTGGAGTCAGGAAGAAATGATGAACTTCATCAAAGATAACAGTGTTCCATGTCCATCCTGTGGAAAACATAACTTTACAGATATCCGTCAGTTTAACCTGATGTTCAAGACTTTCCAGGGTGTAACTGAAGATGCAAAGAATACGGTATACTTAAGACCGGAAACAGCACAGGGTATTTTTGTTAACTTCAAAAACGTGCAGAGAACATCCCGTAAGAAAGTGCCTTTCGGTATTGCACAGATTGGAAAATCTTTCCGTAACGAGATTACTCCTGGTAACTTTACTTTCCGTACCAGAGAGTTTGAACAGATGGAGCTGGAGTTCTTCTGTGAGCCGGGTACCGACCTTGAGTGGTTCCAGTACTGGAGAACCTTCTGCCATAACTGGCTGTTAAGCCTTGGCATGAAAGATGAAGAATTACGTCTTCGTGACCATGATCCAGCAGAGCTTGCATTTTACAGTAAAGCAACTACCGACTTTGAATTCTTATTCCCATTCGGATGGGGCGAACTGTGGGGAATTGCAGACCGTACCGACTATGACCTGACACAGCATCAGAATACATCCGGCCAGGATATGTCTTACTTTGATGATACCAAGAATGAAAAATACATTCCTTACGTTATTGAGCCGTCTCTTGGCGCAGACCGTGTGGTACTGGCATTCCTTTGTGCAGCATATGACGAAGAGAACATCGGAACAGAAGAGAAACCGGATATGAGAACCGTTCTTCATTTCCATCCGGCACTTGCACCGGTTAAGATTGGTGTGCTTCCGCTTTCCAAGAAATTAAATGAAGGTGCAGAGAAAGTATTTACACAGCTTTCCAAGAAATACAACTGCGAATTTGATGACAGAGGAAATATCGGTAAGCGCTATCGTCGTCAGGATGAAATCGGAACTCCATTCTGTGTAACTTACGATTTTGAATCTGAAACAGACGGAGCAGTTACGGTACGTGACCGTGATACCATGGAGCAGGAGCGTATCAAAATCGAAGATTTAGATACATATTTTGCAGAAAAATTCACTTTCTAAATCAAACACTTTATTTTTTACATGACTGAATGGTCTGATTTCGAAAAAATGGTTGCGAAACTATAAAATTATGATAAAATAAATATGTGCGCTTGTGGACAAGTGGCACGCATAATGGGTGACATTGTGGATATCAATTGTTGTTGATAACAGACGATGTTCGCATATCAATAAACCAAAGTAAATTTATTAGGAGGAATTCAAAATGGCAAACAAATGGGTTTACATGTTCAGTGAAGGAAACATGTCCATGCGTAATCTCCTTGGTGGAAAAGGTGCTAACCTTGCCGAGATGACTGATATCGGTCTTCCAGTACCACAGGGATTCACAATCACAACAGAGGCTTGTACTCAGTATTATGAGGATGGCCGCAAGATTAACGACGAAATCATGGCACAGGCTATGGAAGGCGTTAAGAAAATGGAAGAGATCAATGGAAAGAAATTCGGAGACCTCAAGAATCCATTACTTGTTTCTGTTCGTTCCGGTGCCAGAGCATCTATGCCAGGTATGATGGACACCATCTTAAACCTTGGACTGAATGACGAAGTAGTTGCAGCAATGATCGCTGGAAACCCAGATCCTAAATTCGAGCGTTTCGTATATGATTCTTACAGACGTTTTATCCAGATGTTCTCTGACGTTGTTATGGAAGTTGGTAAGAAATATTTCGAGCAGCTCATCGATAAGATGAAAGCAGACAGAGGAGTTAAGTTCGACGTTGAACTTACAGCCGCTGACTTAAAAGAATTAGCAGAGCAGTTCAAAGCTGAGTACAAGAACCAGTTAGGAACCGATTTCCCATCTGATCCTGTAGAGCAGTTAAAATTAGCTATCGAAGCTGTATTCCGTTCATGGGATAACCCACGTGCAAACGTATATCGTCGTGATAACGATATCCCATATTCCTGGGGAACAGCTGTTAACGTAATGCCTATGGTATTCGGTAACTTAAATGATGAGTCTGGTACAGGTGTTGCATTTACCCGTGATCCTGCTACAGGCGAGAAGAAATTAATGGGTGAGTTCTTAATCAATGCTCAGGGTGAGGACGTAGTTGCTGGTGTTCGTACACCTATGCCAATCGCTCAGATGGAGCAGGAATTCCCAGAAGCATATGCTGAGTTCATCAAGGTTTGTGAGACTCTTGAGAATCACTACCATGACATGCAGGATATGGAGTTTACAGTAGAGAACAAGAAGTTATACATGCTTCAGTGCCGTAATGGTAAGAGAACTGCTCCAGCAGCTCTTAAGATTGCATGTGACCTTGTTGATGAAGGACATAAGACAGAAGAAGAAGCAGTAGCTATGATCGATCCTCGTAACTTAGATACACTTCTTCATCCACAGTTTGATGCAGCAGCATTAAAAGCAGCTACACCAATCGGAAAAGGTTTAGGAGCTTCTCCTGGAGCAGCTTGTGGTAAGATCGTATTTACAGCAGAAGATGCAGAAGCTTGGAACGCTCGCGGAGAGAAAGTTGTACTTGTTCGTCTTGAGACATCTCCGGAAGACATCACAGGTATGAAAGCTTCCCAGGGTATCTTAACTGTTCGTGGTGGTATGACATCTCACGCAGCTGTAGTTGCCCGTGGTATGGGTACATGCTGTGTATCCGGATGTGGTGATATCGCTATGGACGAAGAGAATAAGAAATTCACTCTTGCTGGAAAAGAATTCCATGAGGGAGATTTCATCTCTATCGATGGTACAACAGGTAACATCTACGATGGCGAAATCAAGACAGTTGACGCTACCATCGCTGGTGAGTTCGGCCGTGTTATGGCTTGGGCTGACAAATATAGAAAACTTAAAGTTCGTACTAATGCAGATACTCCTGCAGATGCTAAGAAAGCTCGTGAGCTTGGAGCAGAAGGTATCGGACTTTGCCGTACAGAGCATATGTTCTTCGAAGAAGACAGAATTGCAGCATTCCGTGAGATGATCTGTTCTGACACTGTAGAAGAAAGAGAAGCAGCTCTTGAGAAGATTCTTCCATATCAGCAGGGAGACTTCAAAGCTCTTTATGAAGCACTGGAAGGATGCCCGGTTACTATTCGTTTCCTGGATCCACCTCTTCATGAGTTCGTTCCTACAGAGGAAGCTGATATTAAGAAATTAGCAGATGCTCAGGGCAAAACTGTTGAGCAGATTAAGACAATCATCGATGGACTTCATGAGTTCAACCCAATGATGGGTCACAGAGGATGCCGTCTTGCTGTAACATATCCTGAAATTGCTAAGATGCAGACAAAAGCTGTTATCCGTGCAGCAATCGAAGTTCAGAAAGAGCATGCAGATTGGAATGTGAAACCTGAAATCATGATTCCATTAGTATGTGAAGTTGAAGAGCTTAAATACGTTAAGAAAGTAGTTGTTGAGACAGCAGACGCTGAGATCGCAGCTGCAGGCGTTAAATTAGAGTACGAAGTTGGTACTATGATCGAGATTCCTAGAGCTGCTCTTACAGCTGATGAAATCGCTAAAGAAGCTGACTTCTTCTGCTTCGGTACTAACGACTTAACTCAGATGACATTTGGATTCTCCCGTGACGATGCTGGTAAGTTCTTAGATGCTTACTATGACAAGAAGATTTTCGAGAACGATCCATTTGCTAAGTTAGACCAGACTGGTGTTGGTAAACTTATGGATATGGCACTGAAACTTGGTAAGCCAGTTAATCCGAACCTTCACGTTGGTATCTGTGGAGAACACGGTGGAGATCCTTCATCTGTTGAATTCTGCCACAAGATTGGTCTTGACTATGTATCATGTTCACCATTCCGTGTACCAATCGCTAGATTAGCAGCAGCTCAGGCAGCAATCGCTAACAAATAATTATTGGACAGGAACAATATAATATACAGCATATCTCATATATCGTGGGAATGCTGTATATGCAGGATAAGCCTCACCGTATGGTGAGGCTTATCTATCTTGTGAAATGGTACTTATATTGTATAGTATTTTTGTATTGCATAGCATTTTTATATTGCATAGTGCTTTTTAGCTTGTGCAGCATGATTGTTATATGACCTTATATTTCGCTTGCTGCCAGGTTCTTATTCTTCCGGCAGGATGATAACAGAATATTCTTATTACGAATCCATTCGCTTATTTGTTAAAAAATCTTAAGTTTCTTTATCAAATTCCATTTAATTACAAAATTCAGTTAAGGCATAATATTCAAGTAATTATATTTTGAAAGTAATCATATCATTTAGTTTAATTATATTATTTAGTTTAAATTATATATGTCTTTTTGACTATCTTTTTATATCTTCTTAAATGTCCGCAAAGCCTTATTTTATCGGCTCTACGGGCATTTTTCTTTTGTGGTAAACCTCACATATCTAGGTCTATCTTCTTATATTTTCGCTATCAAGCGTGGTTAAAATCGTGGTAAATACTTCTTATGCGATTAGACGCTGAACCTCTGATTTTGCGGTATCTATGGACGCATGAGCATACCAGTTCATTGTGATACTGATATTTGAATGCCCCATGATATACTGTAAATCTTTCGGGTTCATGTTCTTGCTTGCCAGCCTTGTGCAGAATGTATGGCGTAGTGTATGCGGTGTGATATGTGGCAAGGGATTGTCTTTGTGGTGCTTGTTGTATTTCTTTACCATACGGACAAAAAGCATATTGTAATCAATGGCAACTTTGGGCTTGCCTTTATGATTGACAAATAGAAAGTTGCCCCGTCCGTCTATCACAAATGGTTTTGCCTTTGGGCGTTTCTTCATAACCCGTTGAAATGCTTGTATCGTTTCTCTGCTTAATGGCACTTGCCTTGTTCCGCTTTTTGTCTTAGGCGTTTCAATATAATAACCCTGTTCCTTGCTCTTTAGTAACTGGTGGTCGATAACCACAACCTCATGGATAAAATCAACGTCCATGATTGTCAGTCCGCACAGTTCCGAGATACGAAGTCCTGTCTTTAACAGTATCAGCACATCATCATAATACTTGTGATACACATTGTCCGTCTTGATGAATGAGAGTAGGGCTTGTTCCTGTTCCTCTGTCAATGCGACTTTCTCTTTGGTATCATTTTCTAGGACTTCACTTAACTTGAAATCAAAAGGGTTTTTCCTTACACAATCGTCTTGTATGGCGATATAGAATGACGCTTTTAACGAGCGTTTATGGTTGTTAATGGTGTTATAGGAAAAGCCTTTGTCTTTCATGCGTAATGCCCATTCCTTAGCGTCAGAGGGTTTTATCGTATCAATGCTCCTAGCACCTAACTTGTCCTCTTTCAATAACCGCATGAGCTGTTCCCGTTGTTTCTGTGTGCTTTTCTTCACGTTTGCCCTCTGTGTGTTCTGTTTAGCGTAGAGTTGGCAAAGCGTCATTTTCTTGCCTGTGCTGTCGATACCGTCCTCAATATCCCGTCTTATCTGCTGTTCCAGTTCACGAAGTGAGGGTTTTTCCCGTTTTCCCTTTGGTGTCGGGTCTGTGGGTGTCAATCTCCAAGCATACACATATTTTGTGTTTCCAAATGCGTCCACATATTTATATAAGTATTTTCCGTCTGTTCGCTGGCTCTCTCCAGTATGCAGGATACGTCCTTTGCTATCCCGTCTTTTTTCTTTCATGGTGTCTGCTCCTTTCCTTGTTGGAAAGAGCCTTGATATGACTTGTGTTCATCATAACACATACAAGGCTCATTTGCATTAGATTGCGTCCAATTTATCAATGACCTTTTCAAACTGTCGGCGTTTAATCTGTATGCGGTTGCCATTCATAATGAGCCAGCCAGCGTCCTTGTTTTCCTCTGCCAATCGTCTTAACTTGTTTTCTCCGATACGGAAATATTTTGACGCTTCTTCAATGGTAAGGGTGTACTTTTCCCATACAGGAATATCGTTGTTATTCATTAGATACCCCCTTTCCCTTGTTTTGTGTCATACTGGATATAGGGGATAAGGTCGGTGCGGTTTATCCTCTGTAAGTGGGCGGTTAGTTTGCTGGAAAGGGAATTACTGTATCTTGCCTTATCAAGCATAGTTCCCACTTTTTCCAGTCCACCTAATGCGTCATGTTCTTCTAAGAAGTAAAAACTTTTGACAGCGGAAATCACGCCACCCTCTGTGAGCCATTGCTGTGTTTCTTCAAGAGAATTATGTAGTTTCGGTACTTGCACTTTCAAGACTTCCACAGCCCCTAAAAAGCGTTCCCAAAACCGACACGTTTTCCATCTGCTCTTATTACTTTCATTTCTGTTTGGCACGACAAAGCGTAGGTTGTTTGCCAATAGCCCGAAAGCCAGTTCCCCAAGTTCCAGCGGTCTGTCTTTGAATGTCATGGCAAAAGCATGAGCCTTATCATCACGCAGTTGCATTTCTGTCCGTTTCCAACTGCCAACTTCATCAAGTGTCTTATTATGTTTTGAACAGACTTCCTTATCTTTATCATAAAAGCGGTAGGACAATCCCGATTTACCAGCACCGATATAAACAGTCTTTGCGGTGTCGAAATCATCAAACTTGCTTTCGTCAAAGTGGTAGCCCTCACTATTAGAAATAAATTCCTCTTTTTCGCATTTCTTCTTTATCTGCTCTATGATAAAGAATGGCTTTTCGTTCTTATCATCAATGGCAATATCAAGTCTTGTAAAATGGAAGTTATCCAGTCCGTATCTTCGCTCACAGCGTCGGAACATATCTCCAAAGGTACAATTCCTACTATCGAGAATACGGAAAATATCATCACAACCTCTGCCAGTCATAACAAGATAACAGCCTAGCCCCTGTGGGTTATCCTCTGTCTTTCTTGCGTCCCCCGATACATAAATATCTCCAATCTGCCAGCGTGCTTGATAAGTCTTGAATTTTATCATTGCTGGATAAACATTGAAAATGTCAGTCGGTAAATCTAAAATGTGCATGATTACATCTTCAGCGGTTGCCGTTTCAAATACAATGCTGATGTAATCAATCTTAACGGATAAATTTTTGTGTGTAGTTATAGTGCATTTCTCCTTTCGTATGCCCCGTTTTTTTGCGGGGTAAAAATTGTGTTTTTTCCTTTATTTATCACAGTTTCTAGGTACTATGACATGTATACGCAGGGCGGTGTTACATATACGCCCTTTACGAACGCCGAAAGGCGTTCCCTTTCTTCCTGTGTCTGCCCCGTTCTTAACGCTCACGAGCCTTGTAAGGCTCGTGGCTAAACGGAACAGCCCAGTCAGAAACCCGATTTTCAGTCTGATAGTCCATGCCTATTCATGCTATCAAAGTGAAAATATCTATTCTATATGCTTACTCAAGCATGTGATTGACCCTAGCGTGCTTAATCACTCTTTCTAATACGATAATAACGCCATTAGAATTACTTGTCAAGAAGTTTTTGTTGACTTTTGGATATATATTAAGTATGATATGCTTATAAATACCAAGAAAAGCAACGAAAGGAGCGGTTATACTAAGTTATGGAGCATTATGAAAAGAAAATCAGTTTCTTAGGAGAGAACATACAAACCATAAGAAAACACAGGAAAATGAAACAACAGGAACTTGCGGACAAAATCGGTATCAATATGCAGAGCCTTTCCAAGATTGAACGTGGTGTGAATTATCCTACCTTTGATACGTTGGAGAAGATAATGGACGTGCTGGGTGTAACGCCCAATGAATTGTTATCAGGGGAATGGAAATATATCGACCACACCGAGCCATATATCATGGACGTTATCAAACGGGAACAGGATTTTAATGTTTCTTTAGATTATCTGTCTGAAAATGAATTTTTCAATGACGAAAGAGAATGTAGATTTTACATGGAATATAAACTCATACAGTATATTCATAACTACATTACCAATGAGGTTACGGAGTTGGAAGAACTTATGGAAATCAAGCAGTTGATACAGCGTCAGAAATTGGAACGCATAATGAAAGTGCATAAGGAAATGCGAGGTTTAGACCGATACAGAGAACAGCCTAAAGAATATAAATACCACGACCCTTATGATGATTGGATATTCCGTCAGCTTGCGGATATTGACAACAGAAATAATATTCCTAATACTTCTCCACAAGTAGACTTTAACGAGGGAGATTATGAAGATTATCTAAAGGCGAAATGGAACAGAGGTCTTTAATTTCCTCTTGCATGGAAGATACAGCAAACAAAAAGCCCAGTAAAGAGTGCAAAGCACCACCAATGGTGGCAAGGCTCTTGACAGGGCTTTTTCTTTTCTGTGGTAGGTAATCAAGAGGAAGAAAGAAAAAGTGTGTATGTTCAATGCAGAAAATATTCAAAGGGTATGCTGATTTTTATTGTGGCGGATATATGGAACTGTTATAATATGGTATGAAGAAAAGGACAAATTAGAATTTTCTATTGTTTTTTGAGGTGTTATTTATTATAATAGATAATGTTAATATAGAATAAAAACTGCCAACGGGTAGTGAATGCGTAAAGCATTTGTTTGTACATCGTTAGGTCTTTGAAGATGTGCATTCAAATGCTTTTTCTTTTATAACATTAAAAGGAGAAGAACCATGTTTAGAGAAATGAGAAGATTTAAGCAGTTATTGCCACAAGAAACCGCTATAGAAATTTTGAACAGAAATACAAGCGGAACTTTAGCGTTAATCGGAGATAATGATTATCCATACGCCGTTCCTATAAGCTATGTTTATATAGATGGAAAACTGTATTTCCATTCTGCTAAAAGCGGACACAAAATTGATGCAATTATTAAACATGAAAAAGCATCTTTTTGCGTAATTGATCAAGATCATATTGTGCCGGAGAAATATACTACATATTTCAGAAGCGTCATTGCGTTCGGTAAAGTACATCTTGTAGAAGATATGAATGAAATGCGTCGTATTGCAACCTTGCTTTTTATGAAATATTCAGCAGATTACAAAGATGGAATTCCTAAAGAAATTGATTCTTCTATCAGAAACATGGCAATCATTGAAATGACAATTGAACACCTGACTGGTAAAGAAGCAATTGACCTGGTTAAAATGAAAAAAGTTGATAAAGAATAAGCACTGCCACCGGGTAGTAGATGCGTAAAGCATTCGACTGTACATCGTTAGGTCTTTGAAGATGTATATTCGGATGCTTATTTTTTTGGAGGTTATTATGAAAGAGTTTAAGGACTATTTTTCAAAAAGTGAAATTGTTTTGTGGAGTTCTTCTGTAATGGTTATTATAATTTCATTCTGTGTTTTTGACAGAATAAATTATATGACTTTGTGTGCATCGCTAATAGGAGTAACATCTTTGATATTTAACGCAAAGGGAAATCCGTTTGGACAATTACTTATGGTTGTATTCAGTTTGCTGTATGGGATTATTTCATATACCTTTTCGTATTATGGGGAGATGATTACATATCTTGGAATGACAATGCCGATGGCAATTTTTGCCTTAATATCATGGCTGAAGAATCCGTATAACGGAAACAAAGCGGAGGTTAAAGTTAATAGCATTGGAAAAAGAGAAAATGTCTGTATGTGGATTGTGACATTTGTTGTTACATTTCTATTCTATTTGATTTTGAAGTGTTTTAATACAGCTAACATCATCCCGAGCACTATATCGGTAACAACAAGTTTTCTTGCAGTATACCTTACCTTTAGGAGAAGTCCGTATTTTGCATTGGCATACGCTGCCAATGATATTGTTTTGATTATATTATGGATATTGGCAAGTCTGTATGATATTAGATATGTTTCGGTGGTAGTATGTTTTATTGCGTTCTTTGCTAATGATATATACGGATTTGTAAGTTGGAGAAAAATGAAAACCAGACAGCAAGAAATAACTAATGTTGTGAGCATAATGTAAATTCCAGTTTGACAATTTCATATCCATACACACAAAGCAGTTAGTCTTAGGATTGACTGCTTTTTAATAAAAGACACCGCTTAGGTGTTAAGGGTGTCTTTTTAGTGCTATTTTATTGTCATATCAAGGCTCACTCAATCGTGGTAAATTCGTGGTAAATTGAATAATTTTCTATACTTCAAATTGCTTGAAAGTATAGTGTTTATGCGAATAATCGAAAATTATATATAAAATTTAGGTAAAATCATATTATATAGTCAAATCATATTGTTTGGTTTAATCATATTATATAGTCAAATCATATTGTTTAGTCTAATCATACTAATTCAGTTCTTTTAAAGTTTCTAGTATGAAAAAATCTCCATTTATATCAAAAAAATCCCTGAAAAATGAAAAAAATCATACTAAACAGTAGAATCTATTTTTTTAGTATGAAGAAAGCTGAAAAAGTGTTGAAAAAATCATACCAGATATATGCTGCAAGAAAAAGAAGTATGATTATGGCATAAGGCAGACTATCATGCGAAGTATGTGACAATAGGAATCATTGTTTAAATATGAAAATATAAGAGCTATAAAAACTATAAGAACTGTAAAGAATACAAGAATTGTAAAAGCTATAAGAACTGTGAAGAATACAAGAACTGTAAAGAATATAAGAACTTTAAATCTTATAAAAGAAAGGAATAATGCTTATGAAAAATTGGATACAAAATGAAATAAATGAATTGCAGAAGATACTCAATGATATAAAGCATTTTGAAGAGAAAGCACCAAGTGGTACGCTGAGAATTCATAATAAAAATGGAAAAACGTATTATTACAGGCAGATGAAAGATGAAGAAGGGAAGATGATACAACAATATCTTCCACTAAGAGAAATGAATTTTATTCGTATTCTGGCACAGAAGAGCTATTGCAAAAAGCTTAAGACCAAAGCAGAGAGAAATTTAAAAATACTTCAGCAGGTGGAGGCTGATTATGATATAGGATGGATGAGAGAGATTTATGAGGAGCAGGAATACCAGAGGAAGAAGCTGATCACACCATATCTAAAACCGGAAGAAGTTGTTTTGAAGGAATGGGAAGAGGAAAAATATGAGCAGAATATAGAATATCCGGAGAATTTACGATATGAGACGGAGCATGGGGAACTGGTGCGTTCCAAGTCAGAAGTGCTTATAGCTAATATGCTGCATCAGAAAAAAGACATTCTGCTATATAAGTATGAACGCCCATTAAAGTTAAAAAAGAAAGGAAAAGAGATAGAAATATATCCGGATTTTACAATTTTAAATAAGGAAACCGGGCGGATTCTTTATTGGGAACATGCGGGAATGATGGATAATATATCTTATGTAGGAAATTTTATCCGAAAGCAGAATTTATATATAGAAAATTATCTTATGCCGGGGCGGGATGTTATTTTTACTTATGAATCTTCGGAAAGTCCATTTGATATTTCAGGTGTAAAGAAGATGATACATATGATGATTGATGAAACAGAATAATATGCTGTCAGATTGGATATATGATGTGAATATATTCCTTGCATCTTTGTCTCATTTGTATTATAATTAATAACACAAATGAGACAAAGAAAATTTTAGAAAGAAAATTTAGAAAGGAAGTTTTCAGATGGTCATATCGATTGATGAGACAGCGGAAGTGCCGATTTACCAGCAGATTCGTAATCAGATTGTACTGGGAATTTCGGATGGCAGGTTAAAGCCAGGTGAGCAGCTTCCAACGGTCCGGGCTTTGGCAGGAGAGATAGGAATCAATTCTATGACAGTAAATAAGGCATATGCATTATTAAAGCAGGAAGGATATATTTATACCGACCGGCGGAATGGCGCTCATGTGCGGAATGAATTTACTGAGACAAAGGAACTGCAGGAGAAATCCAAAATAATATTACAACAGGTGATTTCCGAGGCAAAGATATGTGGCATAACGCAGGAAGAATTTTTAGCATTATGCAGGAATATGTATAAGGGGTGATGAAGATGTTTCTTAATATTATATTTTTTGCAACATTGTATCCGGTATTATTTATTGTATATGTGGTAATGGCGCTGCAAAGCGGACAGAAGAATGGAAGTATTTTTGGTGTAAATATGAAACCGGAATGGTTCGAAGAGGATGAAGTAAAGGCAATTCAGAAGCGGTTTAAAAGAGAAATGAGATGGTATGGGCTGCTGCTTGCGGTAATTCCTTTTAGCAGTCTTTTGACACCGTATTTTTCCATCCAGATGACGATCTGGTTGGTATGGATGTTTGGAGCAATTATATTACTGATGCTGCCATTGGTCTTTGCCAATAGCCGGCTGAAAGAATGGAAGCGGCAAAAGGGATACTATGAGACACAGTCAACAGAGCGATATGTGGAACTAAAGAATGCGGGAGCCATTCGGTGCATACATTTTTTCCAATTCTTTCTTCCGCTTGCCATAGGCATTATAGGCGCAGCTTTAGCACTGCCGGTTTATAAAATGGTTGGAATATCCTGTCTGATTGGAGCTGCCTGTGGATTCATTTATTTTCTGGTCGCAGTTATTATGGACAGACAGCCGATACAGGTCATCAGTTCAGATAGTGACATTAATATCAATTATAGCAGGGCAAAGAAAAATATCTGGAAAAATTTCTGGCTTTGCTGTATCTGGATGAATACCATATTGATATTATTTCTTCTGGCAATTTCATTCGTAGATAAGAAGGTAGAAAGCATAATGCTTATTGCCATGATAGTGTATGCAGTTCTCCTGCTGGTGATATGCATTCCGGTATTTATCAGACTGGGAAAAGTGGAAAAGGCTTATGCAGGCAAACATGATTTAAGCAACGGAACAGAAGATGATAGAAACTGGATAGGCGGTGTTCTTTATTATAATCCTAATGATCCGCATACGATGGTAGATAAAAAAGTCGGCATTGGAACAACTGTAAATATGGCGTCAAAAGCTGGAAAAGCAACAATGCTATTTACAGCACTGGTATTTCTTACTATTCCAATTTTATGTGCCTGGGTGATTGCAGAAGAGTTTACACCGATTCATCTGGAAATAGAAAATGGCAATCTTTGTGCAGAGCATATCCGCACCGATTATGAGCTTCCGCTGGATACCATAGAAGAGGTGGAAATGGTGACAGAACTTCCGCGCAGGTCTAAGATAAATGGAACAGGAATGGATAATCTTGAGAAAGGAACATTTAAGATTTATGAGCAGGGAGAATGTCAGGAGTTTTTAAATCCGCAGAATAAGAAATTTCTGCATTTTTCGGCAAATGGAAAACAATATTATATGAGTGGAGTGGATGATGCACAGACAGAAGAAATTTATAAGGAAATTCTGAGCAGATAGAAAGAGATTGAAAATAGAAAATTGAAAAAATAGGAAAGATTGAAAACGGCCGGCAGGAAAAACACATAAGAAAGGAATGTGTTTTTCCTGCCGGCGGTCTGTATTCAAAAGTGAAATTAGTTTTTCTTTCGTATATGAATTTCCGGAATCGCAACATTATCAAAGCTGACACTGGAAGTCTGTTCATCGGAAGATTCAGATGGAAAGGCAGCAGTGGTATTTTCTGCTGTATCCGGAGTGGAAGATGTCTTGTGCACCTCTGGAATGGCAACATTATCATAAGTCAGATCATAATTTTTCTTTTCACGTTCTTTTCTTGCATTCTTGATTTTATTTTTAAAATGAAACATAAGGTGCTCCTTTATTTACAAAATATTAATAAAAAATGTAATTACAAGGCTGTTGATGAAATCGGCAAACAGACTTCCCACCAGTGGAATCAGAAGGTATGCTTTGACGGATGGAACATAGCGGTCGCAGAGAGCCTGCATATTTGCCATGGCATTTGGTGTGGCACCCATACCGAATCCGCAGGTACCTGCAACAAGGACTGCTGCATCATAATCCCGCCCCATAATATTGAACTCAATAAAGTAAGTAAATACAGCAATCAGAATGACCTGTGAGCTTAATAAAATGATAAGCGGAAGTGCCAGAGAAGCCAGTTCCCATAATTTTAAAGTAATCATAGCCATACCAAGAAATAATGACAGGGAAATACCACCCAGGTCATTAATTTCTCCCATGTGGATCGTGGCATTGCCATGGGAGTATTCCACAATATTACGAATCAGTGCGGCTGCTAACATGGCACCAATATAAATTGGAAAAGTCAGTCCTGTTTTTGTTAGAAAATAGGAGAAAATAGTACCAAGTCCAATGGCAAGGATAAGCTGGAAAACAGCGGAAGCATACATGTTGGTATGGCGTTCGTGTTTTTTCTCATCTTCCACTAAGAGGCTGTCATCTTCGGAAGCAACAGTAGAGAGAAGATTTTTCTTTTCTACCAGGCGTTTTCCTAAAGGACCGCCAATCAGGCTTCCTGTAATCAGACCGAAGGTAGCAGCAGCGGTACAGATGGTAGTGGCACCATGGATATTGAAATCCTCCAGTACCGGTCCAAAAGCACCTGCTGTACCATGTCCGCCCACCATTGGAATGGAACCGGTACACATACCGATTAATGGATTTAATCCTAATAGTTTGGATAATCCAACGGCAAGAAAGTTCTGGGTAATAATAAGGGTAATGACCAGTCCTAAAAATACTGCCATGGATTTCCCACCACTTTTTAAGACTTTTAAGTTAGCCTGAAATCCTACGGAAGTAAAGAAGAATACCATACATACTTCCCGCAGGGTATCATCAAAGGAAAATTCTGCAACTCCGGTGCTGTAACAGATACAGGTGAAAATCGCAAAGAGCAGACCGCCGATAACGGGTGCCGGAATACAGAATTTTTCCAGAAAATGTATTCTTTTTCGTAAAAAACTTCCCAGCATGAGTACCAGCACAGCAACAGCTAAGGTCTGGTACATATCTAAATGTATATTCATAGTGTTCCTTTCTAGTTTGGTGTATTGCTTTCGGAAGAAAGCGTAATGCCCTGTTTCTCATAATAGGCAACAGCACCCGGATGGAATGGAATCGGTATGCCATCAGTAGCATAAGTTTCATCTAATTGCAGGTTTAAAGAAGTTGCATACTGTAAATCCTTCGCATGGGAAAAAAGCCATTCCGTCAAGTGCTCTACCGTATCGGAAGAGAGCTTGTCGGAAGCAAGGAGAACCGCTTTGACACCAAGGGTATGGATATCTTCCGTCTGTCCGGTGTAAGTATTGGCAGGAATGGTATATTCACTATAGGATGGATAAGCAGACAGCAATTTATTCCTGCATTTCTCATCAATATCCAAAAGACGGATATCACATTCTTTGGCTAATTCTTCGATTACAGTTGTCTGGATACCGGCAGTACAGAAAAATGCATCGATTTTTCCATTGATAAGCTGGTCAGCAGCATCGGTATAATCGAGGTTTACTGTTTTCACCAGCTCAGTGGTAAGTCCGCTCATGGTCAGAATCTGGTTAGCGTTCTGTTCAGTACCGGAATCCTCTGCACCGATGCTGACGGTTTTGCCCTGTAAATCATCCAGCGTCTGAATATTGGAGTCTGCACGGACGACAATCTGACAGGCTTCCGTATAAAGCCCGGCAATAGCGGAATATCCCTGACAAGGATCTCCCTCAAAAATTCCACTGCCTTCATAGGCGGAGGCAATCAGGTCAGACTGGGCTAATCCAAGTTCGATATATCCACCGGAGAGCAGCCTTAGATTGGCAGCAGAGCCTGCGGTTGTCTTAACTTCAAACTGATAGGTATCATCCTCCGAGGAGGCAAGTCCGGTAAAGGTATTGGCAAAGGTATAGTAGATTCCACCTATGTCAGCGGCACCAAAGCGGATGGTTTTCTGATAACCACTGCATCCACTCACAAAAAGCAGCGCAAGACATAGAAGAAGACGGAATGGTTTTTTCATATATAAAATCCTTTCTTTTTAAAATTTAATCCCAAAGAAATATTTTACAATAATTTTTTCAGAAAAGGAAGAGCGAAAATAGTGGCAAAGTGGTGAGAAAAAATATCGTTAATCCTATATTTTTTTAGAAAAAAAGAGATTATAATGTGATGGAAGGAAATGAAGGAGGAAGGATTTATGCAGAAAATAACAGTAAAAGTAGATGGTATGCAGTGTGGAATGTGTGAGGCACATGTAAATGATGCAGTGCGGGCAGCGTTTCCGGTAAAGAAAGTAACTTCATCCCACAGTAAAAAAGAGACCGTAATTATTACCGATACTGATATTCCGGAGGAAAAAATCAAGGAAGTGATTAAAAACAGTGGATATGATGCGTTAGAAGTAACAAAAGAACCATATGAGAAGAAGGGATTATTTTCAGCATTCCGCAAATAAACAGAATATCTTAAGAAAAATAATATATATATTATCGGCATAGTATGTTAAAATGAGGAATCGGAAATAATAGGAAAAGAGGACAACGAAATGTTATTGGATTTTGTAGAAATGCTGAAGGTTATTTTTCTTGGAATTGTAGAAGGAATTACAGAATGGCTTCCAATCAGCAGCACAGGACATATGCTTTTAGTGGATGAATTTATCAGGCTTGATATGACAGATTCATTCAAAGAGATGTTTTTCGTGGTGATACAGTTGGGAGCTATTCTTGCGGTAGTGCTTTTGTTCTGGAAGAAAATGTTCCCGTTTCAGTTTAAAGACAAGACACAGCCGGTCATCCGGAAAGATATTTTTTCTTTATGGTTTAAGGTTGTAGCTGCCTGCATACCGGGAGCTGTGGTAACGCTTTTGTTTGATGATTATGTGGATGCACATTTTCATACACCGCTTGTGATTGCTGCTGCATTGATTTTCTATGGTTTTGCGTTTATTCTGATTGAAAACTGGAATAAAAAGCGGAAAGTAAGGGTGGAAAGCTTAAATGATATTACTTATCAGACAGCATTTTTTATCGGACTTTTTCAGGTACTTGCAATTATTCCGGGAACCTCCCGTTCCGGTGCAACCATTATCGGAGCACTTTTAATCGGAGTATCCCGTGTGGCTGCAGCAGAGTTTACATTTTTCCTGGCTGTGCCGGTTATGTTTGGCTGGAGCCTGATCAAACTTATTAAGTTCGGCTTTGCGTTTTCTACTCAGGAACTTTGTGTCTTAGGCTTAGGTTGCGTGGTAGCATTTGCGGTATCTGTAGTAGTCATTCGTTTTCTGATGGGCTATATCAAAAAACACGATTTTAAAGTATTTGGCTGGTACCGGATTATTCTTGGAGCCATTGTTTTAGGCTATTTTGCACTATAGGAACCGCTTAAGAAAATGAGAGATTCTTCCGATATAAAGAATGGAACAGATTGTTTTAAGCAAAAGGATTTGCTTATAGATATTTTCAAGGAGGAATTTTTATGAACACAAACGCAGTAAATCAGGTGGCAGAAAACGTTTCTGGTTATACGGAATCGGAAAAGAGCAGCAAAGTCTCCGGAAAAACCATTGGAGAGCCAAAGCTTTCGGATAAGGCGAAAGAGTATTATGAGAAGCTGAAAAAGAAATTTAGCACGATGGATTTCATTCTGGTATCCAAGGATATGAAAGAGACAGCAAAAGCCAATGCAGGACAGTATGCCAATGCCAACAAAATGGTGGTCCTGATTGATGAAGAGAAGATTGAGCGGATGGCAGAAGATGAGTCTTACCGGAAACAGTACGAGGGAATCATAGCCAATGCATCCAGTCAGCTTGCAACCATGCAGAGTCGGTTTGCTAATGGACAGAGTGGTGTGAAGGCATATGGCATTCAGGTAAATGATGGCGGCAATGCATCATTTTTTGCAGTTGTAGATAAGTCTTTATCTCTTCAGAAGAAACGTATCGAAAAGAAACAGGAAGAAAACCGTGCAGAACGTAAGAAAGCTCAGAAGGAAGCTTATGAGAAACGAATGAATAAGGAGGATGAAGATACATCTTCCGTTAAGAAATCGGACAGGACTGACAGCACGGATAAAACTGGTAAGAGTGAAGAGCTTGTAACGGTTACTGCTGGTTCGTTGGAAGAACTGGAAAAGAAAATCCAGGATATGTTATATGACAGCATGAGCGATTATGTATTTACACCACGGGAAAAACAGGTTGGCTGGAATGTAGATTTTCGTGGATAATTAATAAAAGGCAGGATACAATATGGAAAAGAACCCCTATATATTGCACTCCGGGCAGCCCTGACTTTCTTAATCCACTGGGAAATCAAAGTGGAGAAAAAGGACTGCCTGGAGTAGAGGTACGATTCGTATGCTGACGTTCCGGAAGGGAATGGATAAACTGGCGTGGTGTCATGCCATAGCGTTTTTTAAATTCCCGGTAGAAGTAGGAAAGGCTGCTGAAACCGGCAGTCATGGCGGCATCTGTAATGGATAGCTCCTGCTGTTCTAAGAGGTCGGCAGCCTTTTGCAGGCGCAGGCTCTTGATATAATCTAAGCATGACATTCCGACATATTTCTTAAAAAAGCGCATGAAATGATATTCGCTGAAATAGCAGGAGGATGCCAGGCTTTCAATAGAAATATTTTCGGTATAATGTAATCCGATATATTCTAAGACACCCTTAATCTTCTGGGTATGTTCGCTTTGAAGCTGTGGCTGCTCAGAACTTTTGCTGCAGTACGGAAGTAGAAGGGTAAGAAGCTTTAACAGCAGGGATTTTAACATCAGTTCATATCCCGGCTGGGCAGCGGAATAACAGCTGCTGATTTCATAGAACAATGCGAGGGCATCCGGGTAGACCGGGTGCTCTTTTACTATATGAAAAGGGGGAATCAGCTGCTGCTTGGCAAGGGGCATCAGATATCGCATGGCACAGATATCTGCAGAGGATGCACCAAGGAAATCAAGGTGAAAGACATATGTTTCCGAATGCATATGCCCGGCAGGTAATATGGCAATGGAATGCAGAGCCAGAGGAGGAATGAAAACGAAATCTCCAGGCATAGCCTGAAAGCTTTCAAGGTCAACCTGATACGTACAGACACCGCTGGTAATCAGAGTAAATTCAGCCTCTTCATGCCAGTGTGGCGTAACAATGGGATACCGTTCCTGCAACGTAGTAAGATATTTCTTTAATGGAAAAATTCGTTCGCCATGAACGGCCTTTTCTTTTTGTTCCAGAGGGAGTTGTTTTTTATCTTTCATGGGAATCTCCTTTTAATGTTGCTTATTTAAACAGCATTTATCCTGATTTTTTATACAAACAAAATGAAAGAAATGGAATTTTGGATGCAGACGATGGAAGGTAGGTCTGATGCAAAACAGTGCATTTCTAAAATACATTTTTTCTTTCTATGATAAAAACAGTCTTTCCAATGTTTGACAAGATATCTGTACCGTTCGCCGAAGTATGGATGCATGATAAGGATTGTTAGGCGCACTTAGAATTTCATACAGCAATAGCCAACGCTGGCACAGGGACGTGCCGGCGAGGCGCATATGAACATGGATGTGAATTTGCGCCGGTTGGCAGATAAAATAATATTAATACTGAAATTCTTAGTGCGCCTTACTATCTTTATGCAGCATCCACACTCGACGGACGGTGCAGATATCCTCGTCAAAGCAAGCGGAAAGACAGTTTATAATCAAGAAAAAATGTATCTAAGAAATGCTGCTATTTTGTATCCTATAACCTACCTTCCACCGTCTGCATCTGAAATCCATAATCATATCGTTTATTTTGTTTTACATAAAAGAGCAGGATTGTGCAATAAAAACGCAAATATCACGGAAGAAACTTCCTAAAACTTCGTATATAATAACAGTATCATACAAAGAACGAAGTGTAAATACAGAAATAATGGAAATATGGAGGATGAGAACATGAAGAAAAAATGGTGGCATGACAAGGTAGCATATCAGATTTATCCAAAGAGCTTTCAGGACAGCAACGGAGATGGAATCGGTGATTTGAGAGGAATCATATCCAGACTGGATTATTTAAAGGAACTGGGTATCGATATCGTATGGCTTTCACCGATTTATAAATCCCCATTTGTAGACCAGGGATATGATATTTCAGATTATTATAATATTGCTGAAGAATTCGGAACCATGGAAGAGTTTGATGAGCTGCTTGCGGAAGCAAAGAAACGTGATATGTATATCGTAATGGATCTGGTGGTAAATCATTGCTCCGACCAGCATGAGTGGTTCCGGAAAGCACTGGCAGACCCGGATGGAGAGTATGCAGATTATTTCTATTTTGTGAAAGGAAAAGATGGCAAGGCTCCAAGTAATTACCGTTCCTATTTTGGCGGAAGCACCTGGGAGAAGGTGCCAAACAGTGATAAATACTATCTTCATATGTTCGCCAAAGAGCAGCCGGATTTAAACTGGGAGAATCCGGTAGTACGTCAGAAAATCTATGAAATGGTGAACTGGTGGTTAGACAAAGGCGTGGCGGGATTCCGTATTGATGCAATTATCAATATTAAGAAAGATATTAATTTCCCGTCCTTTGAGCCGGATGGACCGGACGGACTTGTAACCTGCATCAGGATGGTAGAAGAGGTAAATGGAGTAGGAGATTTCTTAGAGGAATTAAAGCATGAGACCTTTGAGAAGCACGATGCCTTTACAGTAGGAGAAGTCTTTAATATGAAGGAAGATGAACTCTTGGAATTTATCGGAGAGGATGGACATTTCTCTACGATGTTTGATTTCAGCGCCCATGTGCTTACTTTTGGTGAGCATGGCTGGTACGACCAGAAACCATTACGTTTTGAGGAATGGCGGAAAGTAATTTTCGATTCCCAGCAGGAATTACAGGGAAAATGCTTTAAGGCAAACATTATTGAAAATCATGATGAACCAAGAGGAGCAACTCATTATCTGCCGGAGCATGCCAGAAATGATGCAGGAAAGAAGATGCTTGGAACCGTATCCGTTCTTTTGCGTGGAATTCCATTTATCTATCAGGGACAGGAAATCGGGATGACCAACTGCAAACGAAATGATATTTCAGAATATGATGACATCAGCACCATCGACCAGTATCAGGAGGCGTTGCGTGCAGGACTCAGTGAAGAAGAAGCCTTGAAATGCTGCTATGAGAACAGCCGTGATAATGCCAGAACACCAATGCAGTGGTCCGATGGAAAAAATGGCGGATTTACAGATGGAACTCCATGGCTTGCCATGAATCCGAATTACATGGAAATCAACGTAGCAGCCCAGGAACATAAGGCAGATTCTGTATTGGCTTATTATAGGAAATTAATTGCACTGCGTAAGGCAAAAGAATACAAAGATACTTTCACTTATGGTATTTTTAAACCAAAATATGAAAATGCAGATGACATATTTGCTTTTGAACGGGTAAATGAAGAAAGCGGTCAGAAGCTTTTGATTCTTGCAAACTTTGGAACAGAAGAGCATACCATCACATTAGAGCAAAGAATTGCCAAGGTATTGTTAACCAATGAAGGCCGCCAGGAAGCAATCAATGCTGAGGCAGCCTTAAATGGAACAATTACATTAGACAGCTGTGAAACCGTTGTCTTAGAATTAGAAAAGTAAGATTTGTGGAAGCAATTTAATCTGGAAATTTATTCCATAATCTTGCCATCAACAGAGATGGTAACAACCTGCCATGGAATCATTTTCCCGCTTTGCTTTAAGGCATTCTGGACAGCCATTACAATGCCGCCGCAGCACGGAACCTCCATGCGCACAATACTGATATCTCTGATATTGTTATTGCGGATAATTTCAGTAAGCTTTTCACTGTAATCCACATCATCCAGTTTGGGACATCCAATCAGGGTGATGTGGTTTTTTATGAATTTTTCATGGAAATTGCCATAGGCAAAAGCTGTACAGTCTGCAGCAATCAGCAGTCTTGCATTGTCAAAATACGGAGCATTTGTAGGTGCTAATTTAATCTGAACCGGCCACTGGGTAAGCTGGCTTTCCGGTGCGTTTCCTGCTGTGACTGCGTTGGATGCAGTATCGGATGCGGTATTAGAGCCTGCAGAAGTATTTTCCGTGTTTTTACGCTGCATGGAGCGCATCCGGCTGCCCGGACATCCGCTGAAAACCGGAGCTGCGTGATTGGCTGAAACTGCAGGTTTTACCGAAGCCGCTTCACGGTTCTTTAAGTGCTCTTTTACAGCGGCTTCGTCATAAGCTGCGGCTTCCCTCTGTACAAAGGTAATAGCACCGGTAGGACATGCCGGAAGACAGTCACCTAACCCATCGCAGTAATCCTCTCTTAAAAGCTGGGCTTTTCCATCGACCATGCCGATGGCACCTTCGTGGCAGGCGGATGCACATAAACCGCATCCATTACATTTTTCTTTATCAATATGAATTATTTTACGAATCATTTTAGATTCCTCCTCGTTGATTTTGTATAGTCAGTATACTATAATAGCAATAAATAATCGGTTGGAAAAACAACGGAGGTTATAAAATGAAAAAATTTCCTGTAGAAATGAAAAATTCACCTTTTTTTGAAGGAATTGAGGAAACAGAAGAGGAGAAAGTCTTAAAGGGATTAGATGCCCATGAGATGACTTATGATAAAGAAAATTATATTCTGCACTGCGGAGAGCAGGTAAAAGAAATGGGGCTGCTGGTTTCTGGCGGACTTTTGATTGTGCAGGAGGATTTCTGGGGAAACCGGAATCTGGTTGCAAAAATAGAACCGGGGGATGTTTTTGCAGAGACTTTTGCCTGTATGCAGAGGCGGAATATTAATGTAAGTGTGATTGCAGAAGAGGCAGCAAATGTGCTGTGGCTGAACGTTCGGAATATATTGGATGCAGATGGAGAAACGGAAGGCTGGAAGCTGGTTCTGCTTCGGAATTTATTAGAGAATATGGCAGAAAAGAATCTTCGCTTTAATGAAAAATTAACCCATATGGGAAAACGCAATACCAGGGAAAAGTTATTGTCCTATCTGTCAGCAGAGGCACAGAAGCATGGAACATCAGAGTTTGATATTCCATTTTCCAGACAGCAGTTAGCAGATTATCTTTCTGTGGAACGGAGTGCGATGTCAACGGAGCTTGGAAAATTAAGAGATGAGGGACGGCTTTCTTTCCGGAAGAATCATTTTTGCCTGAACAGAGATGCATATTTGTAATAGAAGAAAATGCACTCTTGAGAAATTGTATTGAATTCAAAACTTGATTTTTATTTAAAAGAGGGTACAATAATATGCAGTTAAAATAATACATAGAAAAAGAGGAGAGAAAGATATGTTTGGTTTTGGTCAACTGATTGATATTTTGAAGAAAAGCCCAAAGAAAATTGTGTTTACAGAGGGAAATGACCCAAGAATTTTAGAGGCAGCATCCCGTCTGCTGGCAAGTAATTTCTTAAGCCCGATTCTGGTTGGAAATGAGGCTGAGATTCAGAAAGCAGCAGAGGAGAGCGGATTTAATATTCGTGGAGCCAAAATTATCGATCCATTACATTTTGAAAAATTTGATGAAATGGTTACCATGTTCTGTGATTTAAGAAAGAGCAAAGGCGTAACACCGGAGCAGGCAAAAGGAATTCTTTCACAGGCTAATTATTTCGGAACCATGTTAGTAAAAATGGGATATGCTGATGCACTGTTAGGTGGAGCAACCTATTCTACAGCAGATACTGTTCGTCCAGCATTACAGTTAATTAAGACAAAACCGGGTAACAGCATTGTATCATCCTGCTTTATTCTGGTACGTCCTTCTGCAACCGGCGAGAATGAAGTACTGGCAATGGCTGACTGTGCAATCAACATTCATCCGACAGAAGATGAGCTGGTTGAAATTGCCGGAGAAGCAGCTGAGTGTGCAAAGATATTCGGTGTAGATCCAAAGGTGGCATTCTTAAGCTATTCTACATTAGGCTCCGGAAAGGGCGAGGATGTAGATAAGATGCGTAATGCTGCAAACAAGACAAGAGAAAAATATCCGGAGCTTCCAATCGAGGGAGAGCTTCAGTTTGATGCAGCCGTATCTCCAAGAGTTGCACGTACCAAATGTCCGGAATCCAAAGTGGCAGGACATGCAAATACCTTTATTTTCCCAGATATCAATGCCGGAAATATCGGATATAAGATTGCACAGCGTCTTGGTAACTTCGATGCATATGGTCCGATTCTTCTTGGATTGAATGCACCAATCAATGACTTATCCCGCGGATGTAATGCGTCAGAAGTATATTCCATGGCAATTATTACAGCTGCATTAGCTTAAACTGTTAGAATGAAAAGGTGACGGTATGCATAACGAATTAACACAAAGTGATATCAAGAAGATGGAAGAAGAAATTGAATATCGGAAATTAGTGGTACGAAAGAATGCAATCCGTGCTGTACAGGAAGCAAGAGAACAGGGTGACTTAAGTGAAAACTTCGAGTATTATGCCGCCAAGAAAGATAAGAATAAAAACGAAAGCAGAATTCGTTATTTAGAGCGCATGATTCGTACTGCAGTCGTGGTATCAGATGACTCTAAGGAAGACGAGGCAGGTATCAATAATACGGTGACGGTTTATATTGAAGAAGATGATATGGAAGAATCCTTCAAATTGGTGACTACCATGCGTGGAAATTCGCTGAAAGGATTAATCAGTATCGAATCTCCTATGGGGAAAGCAGTGCTTGGTCATAAGGTAGGAGACCGTGTCAGTGTGAAGGTAAATGACGATTACAGTTATGATGTTATAATCCGTAAAATTGAAAATACCGGAGAAGAGAACGAGAAAATCCGAAGCTTCTAAAAGATAATAAGAATAAGAATAAGAACCGGAAAACGGTTTAAAAAGGCGAGAAGAGGTCTGTAAAAGGTGATGCTTTTGCAGGCTTCTTTTTTTACTTTACAGGAAATTGCTTTCCTGTAAAGTAAAAAAAGCTCCGCGAGGATGTACCAAGGTGTATCCTGTTTTGTATATTTTGCACAAATTGTGAAATGGATTTTTGTGAATGAAAATGACGGAATATGATTGACCATGACGGTTTTTGAACGTATAATAAAACCATAGAAAGCAGAAAATAGAAAAAAGGAATGGGAGGGATGATATGCTGACAGAGGAAAGATATGGAAAAATCCTTTCCCTGCTGGAAGAACAGGGCAGTGTTAAAGTAACTGAGCTGATGCAGCTTTTCGATGCTTCCGAGTCAACGGTACGAAGAGATTTGAATACTTTAGACGAAAATGGAAAGCTTTTGAAGGTTCATGGCGGTGCAATTTTAAGAGGAACAGTTTTTCATACACAGGATGATGATGTGCTACTTCGAAGAAACATGCATCGTGATGAGAAGGCAGCCATAGCGAAGTATGCAGCATCCTTAATTACAGCAGATGATTTTATTTATCTGGATGCAGGAACCACAACAGACTGCATGATTGATTTTATGGATGTGAAGCCATCCTGTGTGGTAACCAACGCAGTAGCCCATGCAAAACGGCTCTCTGAACTGGGATGTGAGGTTTATATCATCGGCGGAGAGTTCAAGGCATCCACAGAAGCTGTGGTAGGTGCTGAGGCAGTGGAGTCCTTGGATAAATATAACTTTACAAAAGGTTTCTTCGGAACTAATGGAATTAATGTAGAAAAAGGATATACCACACCAGATGTGAAAGAGGCTATGGTAAAGAAGAAAGCAATGGCAAATTGCAGACAGTGTTATATTCTGGGAGATAAGAGCAAATTTGCACAGATATCCAGTGTGACATTTGCACCATTTGCTTCAGCAGATGTGATTACAACAGGTCTTACGTTGGAATCTTATCGGAAGTATAAAAATATAAAGGAGGTGGAAGAATGATTTATACCGTAACGTTTAATCCGTCATTGGATTATGTGGTGGATGTAAAAAACTTCAAAACCGGTCAGGTAAATCGGACGGAACAGGAGAAAATGTTCCCGGGAGGAAAGGGAATCAACGTATCCATCGTACTGAATCATCTGGGATTAAAGAGTACCGCCTGGGGCTTTTTAGCTGGCTTTACCGGAGAAGAAATCAGTAAGCGTCTGGATGAAGAGGGTGTAAATACCGATTTCATTCAGGTAGAGGAAGGAATATCAAGAATTAATGTGAAGCTTCGGTCCACTGAAGAAACAGAAATCAATGGCCAGGGACCGATGATTCGCAGCACAGATATCGAGAAACTTTATGCTAAATTAGATGCTTTAAAAGCCGGTGATGTGTTGGTATTGGCAGGAAGTATACCGGATGTTATGCCGCAGTCCATATATATGGATATCATGAAATACCTGGAAGGAAAGGATGTCATGATTGCTGTAGATGCAACCAGAGAACTTCTGGCAAATGTACTTCCGCTTCATCCATTCCTGATTAAACCAAATAATCATGAATTAGGACAGTTATTTGGTGTGACAATCAACAGCAAAGAGGATGTAAAGAAATACGCAGCACAACTACAGGAGCAGGGTGCAAGAAATGTCCTTGTTTCCATGGCTGGCGACGGAGCTGTGCTTTTGACAGAAGAGGGAAAAGCTTATGAGAGCGAAGCTCCGAAGGGAAAAGTAAAGAATTCCGTAGGAGCAGGAGACTCCATGGTGGCAGGTTTTCTGGCAGGATATTTAAAGAATAAGGATTATGCGCAGGCGTATAAGATGGGAATCTGTACCGGAAGTGCCAGTGCATTTTCAGAAGAACTTGCAACGAAAGAAGAAGTAGAACAATTATTAAAGAATCATGCATTTCCATTTTAAGAAGGAGGAAGGTATATGAGAATCAGAGATTTGCTGGCACCGGAAAGCATTCAGTTGAATGGCTCAGCAACCGGAAAGGAAGATGTATTAAACCAGATGGTTTCCCTGATGGTAAAGAGTGGAAAAATTACAGATGAAGAGAATTACCGGAAAGGAGTCTTTGCAAGAGAGGAAGAGAGTACCACAGGAATTGGAGAGGGCATTGCAATTCCTCATTGCAAATCAGCAGCCGTAAAGAAACCGGGATTAAGTGCAATGGTATTAAAGGATGGGGTAGATTTTGATGCCTTAGATGGAGAGAAAGTTCATTTAATATTCTTAATTGCAGCACCGGATACAGAAGATAATGTACATCTTGACGTATTAAGCCGTCTGTCTGTTCTTCTGATGGATGAGAATTTCACCAACGGATTAAAACAGGCTGCTTCGGTTGAAGAATTCTTAAAAGTCATTGATGAAGCAGAGTCTGAGAAGGAAGAAAAGGAAGAACAGAAGGAAACAGAAATAAAGGAACCGGAAGAAAATCAGAAAAAGATTCTTGCAGTAACCGGATGTCCGACTGGAATTGCCCATACATACATGGCAGCAGAAAGTCTGGAAAAGAAGGCAGCAGAATTAGGTTGCTTTATTAAGGTGGAAACAAGAGGCTCCGGCGGAGCAAAAAATGTGCTTACTGCAAAAGAAATTGAAGAAGCAGACTGCATTATTGTTGCAGCCGATACCAAAGTCCCGATGGATCGTTTTGCCGGAAAACCGGTTATCATCTGTCAGGTTTCCGATGGAATCAGTAAAGCAGATAAATTAATACAGCGCGCTATGGCAAAGGATGCACCAATTTATAAAGGCAGCGGCGAAGCATCAGAAAGTGAAAGCATGGGCGGAGAAAGTTTTGGACACAAAGTTTACAAGCATCTGATGAATGGTGTTTCCCATATGCTTCCGTTTGTTGTCGGTGGTGGTATTATGATTGCCATTGCATTCTTAATCGACAGCTTTGGTGTAGACCTTGCATCACTTCCTACGGATGAGCGTGCTAATTTTGGTACAATTCTTCCGGCAGCAGCATTCTTTAAGTCCATTGGAGGACTGGCATTTGGCTTTATGCTTCCTGTACTGGCTGGCTATATTGCCATGAGTATTGCAGACCGTCCGGGACTGGTAGTAGGTTTCGTTGGAGGAGCAATTGCAGCAAATGGAAAATCAGGTTTCCTTGGAGCCTTAGTAGCCGGATTTGCCGCAGGTCTTATCATCCAGTTATTAAAGAAAATCTTTGACAAACTGCCAAAAGGCCTGGATGGATTGAAACCGGTTCTACTGTATCCGCTGCTTGGTGTATTGTTAATAGGTGCATTGATGACCTTTATCATCGAACCACCGGTCGGAGCTTTGAATATTGCAATTAATACAGGACTGGCACATATGAATGGTGTAAGCTCGGTATTACTGGGAGCATTGGTAGCTGGAATGATGGCTGTGGATATGGGTGGTCCTTTAAATAAGGCAGCATATGTATTTGGAACTGCATCCATTGCCGCTGGAAACTATAATATTATGGCAGCCGTTATGATTGGAGGTATGGTACCACCAATTGCCATTGCACTTGGAACCTTATTTTTCAAAAATAAATTTACAGCAGAAGAAAGAAAAGCCGGACCGACAAACTTTATTATGGGATTATCCTTTATTACAGAAGGTGCAATACCGTTTGCAGCAGCGGATCCGCTGCGCGTGATTCCAGCCTGTGTGGTAGGTTCTGCAATTGCAGGAGCAATGTCTATGGCATTTAACTGTACACTGATGGCACCACATGGTGGAATCTTCGTATTCTTAGTAATGGGTAATGCAATCTGGTATCTTTTATCATTGATTGTAGGTTCAGCAGTATCTTGTCTGCTTTTGGGATTGTTAAAAAAGAAGATTGTATGATATAATAAATGATGTACTCACGAATAGTGAGCATAAGCGAGTCAAAATACTTGCAAATTAAAACTATGGTATAAAAAACGGGAAAAAATATAACTTTTTAGGAGGAAGAACATGAAGGAATTTACTTACACAATCACAGATGAGCAGGGAATCCATGCAAGACCGGCAGGATTACTGGTAAAGGAAGCTGCAGGATTTGCAAGTGCAATTACCATTGAAAAGGATGGTAAGAAAGTAGATGCAAAGAGAATCCTTGGCGTTATGGGGCTGGGTGCTAAGAAAGGTGCAGAAATCACACTTCGTGCTGAAGGTGAAGATGAAGATGCAGCAATTGAAAAATTAAGTGC
This sequence comes from Roseburia sp. OM03-7AC, assembly GCF_003462625.1. Lineage (NCBI taxonomy): Bacteria > Bacillati > Bacillota > Clostridia > Lachnospirales > Lachnospiraceae > Roseburia > Roseburia sp. OM03-7AC. The sequence goes on along the minus strand of NZ_QTZJ01000001.1, from coordinate 670,422 downwards.
ATTCTTACAGGAGAATCTGTAAAGCCAGGAAGAATATTTAAGCTGAAGTGCATTTCGGAAAAGGTGTTCACAGCGATGAAAAGGGACCTGTCACTTATGATAAGTGGCAGGTCCTTTTATGATGATTTGTATTATTTTAAAATTCCTTAGTTATTTGAGATAAATGTTAATTCATCAGAGGAATAGAATGTCTCATAAGAATCATAATCACGTACTTCAAATTTAATAGAAGCATTGGTTACATCATCAATAGATGTAATATCATCATTTGCTTCAATTGACATAAAGGTACCGGTTCCAGGAAGAAGATATCCATATCCGTAATCATCCTGCATAAAGTCATTGATTGAGAAATCATCGGATTCAGCAACACAGGTTTTATCTGTAGTGTTCTCAATATAGAATACAAATACAAGTGTATCATCCCAACCGGTTGTTGTGCCGACATAATATGCATTGATGCCATTAGAGGAATCTAATGCAACTGCACCCGGAACAGAGGAAATAGAGAATGGGGTATAGGAATCGGAAAGATTGATATCCTGTACAACACCATCATCAATCAAAGTATCATAAGTATCAGAATCATAGAAGCTTACCTGAAGTTTAATATTATCGATGCTGTCAAAACCGGTTAAAGTGAAATCATCAGAAGAAATGCTAAGTTCTTCGTTGCTTTTTTTGCCGGCAGCGACGTCACCTGAAATATAACCATACATGGTTACACCATTGATTGCACAATAATCAACATTGATTCCAAGGTCGTTAGAAGTATTGTTTTCAACAGTAACTTTAATTTCCGGAATTACAGAATCATCATAGTAGCTGTATACAATACTGGTAGCTGTAATGGTAACATCATTAGCTGAGTATAATACAACATTATCTAAAGGAACTTCTTTGTCATCGCCATAGCTGTAATCACTGTAATCACTGTCATCATAGTCATCACTATCATCTGAATCGGAATCAAAATCAAAGTCATCAAGATCAGATGTGATACCACTGTTGTCAAAAAGTTCTTTTCCAGCATTGCTTAAGGTTTTAGAAACATTGATAACTGCATATACAATAACACCGATAGAAAAGATGGTTGCCAGAATGGAAATGATTAATCCGGCAATTGCTGCACCACGAAGGTCACGGTTCTTACCCATTCCAAGAATGGAAAGAATGATAGCAGCGATACCAAGAATGATTCCGATAATTGGAACAAACCATCCGAAAGGTAAAGCTGCGATACCAAGAATCAGACCAAGGACACCAAAAACACAGGATTTTTTCGGCGCATCACCGTTGATATTGTAGGAAGGTGCTGCATTGTAGCTGTTTCCATTATAGGTGTTTCCATTGTTAAATGCCTGCTGTCCGTAATCTGGCTGATTGTAAGCCGACTGATTATAAGCGTTCTGATTATAGTCACTCTGATTAAAGCTGTTTGGATTATAATCGTTCTGGTTGAATGCCTGCTGCTGATTTGCATTTGGGGCATCATAGGTCTGAGGACCATTTTCCGGCTGGTTGTACGTCTGCTGCTCAGGAGCCGGTTGACCATAGTTCATCTGAGCATTGTTGTCTGGGTTTGGAGTTCCGGCAGGTTCATTTCCGGAAAAACCATTTGGGTTGTCGTTTACATTTTCTCCATTTAAATTATACATAACTTTCTCCTTTTCATATATTATGTGAATGGTTACACTCTACTAAGGTATCATATTAAAGTCAGCTTGACAATGTTTTTCTTTTTTTTGCGTTTTTTTACAGAAAAAAATCAAAAATTTATAAAAATACATTGACATCATCACTTTACAGTGATAAACTATGCTCAATTAATGAACTGAATAAATAAAATCAGTGAGCAAAAGTAGTACGGTAAATGATTTCTTTACAGAGAGCCGGCGTTGGTGGAAGCCGGTAAGATAGTTTATTCGGAATGGATTTGTCAGATGCAAAGTGAACAATAGTAGCGGATGCCGTTTTCCCACGTTACAGGGACGAGGATATCGAAGGAGACTTCTGTATCCAAGAGGTTGTGTTTGAATTAGTGGCGGATATTTTCTGATTGAAAATATCCGCTTTTTTAGTTACTTGCAGGTAAAAAGCAGACATAGCGAAGATGGGTGGCACCACGCGATAAGCGTCCCTGACTGGAAAAGAACATTTTCCGGTCAGGGACTTTTTCTTTGCACGAGCAGCATTTATAAAGCCGGTTTATAGGAGGATGATTATGGTAAGAAACAGAAAAGTATTCAAAAAAACAGTGAGCATTGTCAATGAAAAATCAACAGACATGTACGAAAGTCTGGTAGGAGATAAAAAAGGCTTCCTGTTAGAAAGTTACGATAAGAATTATGACCGCTATACTTTCTTTGGCATGGAGCCGGAAGAAATTGTAACATCAAGAGGAAATGCACTGGTGATTACAAAAGCAGATGGCACAGAGAAAGTAAGAGAAGGAAATCCGCTGGAGCGTCTGAAAGAATATTACAGTGAATTTCATATCGAAAAAGAAGATGAAGAGCTGTCCTTCTCCGGTGGACTGGTTGGAAATCTTGGATATGATTTCGTAAGATATTCTGAAGTGCTTCCGGACAATAACCCGGATGAAATCGGAATCGAAACCATACAGATGATGTTGATGACTTCTTTCCTTATGGTAGACCATGTAGCAGAAACACTGACTGCTGTAGTATTAGAAGAGCCTTCGGAAGAAGGAAGAGAGCAGGCAATGGAAAAGGCAGGACAGATGATAAAGAAAGCCATGGAGAAGAAGGAATGCAAACGGAACTTCTACCACGATGGAAAAATTATTAAGAAGTCAGACAGTATCGAAGAATATGGCGAAAAGGTAGAGAAAATCAAACATTATATCAGAGAAGGCCATGTGTTCCAGACCGTATTGTCACAGCGCTGGACGATTGAAACCAGACAGACCGGTTTTGAATTATATAAGGAATTAAGAGAATTAAATCCTTCTCCATATCTTTATTATTTTAATTACGGAACCTTTGAAGTAATCGGAAGTTCACCGGAAATGATTGTAAAGAAGCAGGGAAATAAAGTGTTCACCTGTCCGATTGCAGGAACCCGGAAGAGAGGAAAAGATGAAGCAGAAGACAAACGGCTACGGGATGAACTACTTTCCGATGAAAAAGAGCGGGCAGAACATGTTATGTTAGTAGACCTTGCAAGAAATGATATGGGAAGAATCAGTGAATTTGGAACCGTAAAGGTAACACAGTTTATGGAAGTACAGAATTATTCCCATGTAATGCATATTGTTTCCCAGGTAGAGGGACGCAAGAAAGGAGAATCCCATCCATTAGATTTGGTGGCATCCTTCCTTCCGGCAGGAACCTTAAGCGGAGCACCAAAGATTCGGGCCATGGAAATCATTGATGAATTAGAAAGTGTACGAAGAGGCTTATATGGTGGAGCAACCGGATATATTGATTTCGGTGGAGACATGGATTTCTGTATTACAATCCGGACCATGGTAAAGAAAGGAAATGAGGTATACCTTCAGGCAGGAGCCGGAATCGTAGCAGATTCCGTACCGGAAAATGAATATTATGAATGCTGCAATAAAGTAATGGCATTGGCAAAGACTTTGGTTGAGGAGGAGAACTTATGATACTGCTGATTGATAACTACGATTCATTTACCTATAACCTGTATCAGTATATAGGAACTTTTACGAAGGACATTATCGTAAAACGGAATGACAAGATTACAATAGAAGAAATCCGCACCATAAACCCGGAACGCATCATTCTTTCTCCGGGACCAAAAGCACCGAAGGATGCCGGCATCTGTATGGATGTGGTGAAGGAATTTTATAAGACAATTCCAATCCTTGGCATCTGCTTAGGACATCAGTGTATCGGGGAAGCCTTTGGCGGCGTAGTGAGCTATGCAAAGGAATTATATCATGGAAAACAGTCCCTGATTGCCCATGACGGCACAGGAATCTTTCAGGGAATTGAAAGCCCGATTCAGGTGGCAAGATATCATTCCCTGGCTGTTCAGAAAGATAGTCTTCCGGAGTGCCTTGTGGTAACGGCGGAGACAGAGGATGGAGAAATCATGGCAATGCGCCATAAAGATTATCCGGTAGCTGGATTACAGTTCCATCCGGAATCCATTTATACACAGCATGGAAAGCGTATGATAGAGAATTTCTTGAATGGGAGGATATAGAACATGATATTAGATGAAATTGTTGCAGATAAAAGAGAGCAGCTATTTCGTGATAAGCAGAAAACAGATCTGACCGTGATGCGGACTTTGGCAGAAGAGAAGTTAAGGGAAGAAGCAGCAAAGAAAGAAAATGTAAGAAGCTTTTATCAGAATCTTGCCAAAGATGGACTTTCCATTATCGGAGAATTTAAAAATGCATCCCCAAGCCTTGGAAAGATAGAAAGCAGGATTACATTGGAAGAGCGGATGGAAGATTATACCGCTTCTGTGGATGCGGTATCCTGCCTGACAGAAGAGAAGCATTTCCTTGGAAATACTGATTATTTCCGGAAAGTAAGAAATCTGACTCCGCTTCCAATGTTACGGAAAGATTTCATGATTGAAGAATATCAGTTTTATGAAGCAAAAGCCATTGATGCAGATGCGGTATTACTGATAGCAGCAATCTTAGATGACAAGGAAATGTATGACTTTTATCAGCTTGCAAAGGAATTAAAGTTAGATGTACTGGTGGAAACCCATGATGAATGGGAAATGGAACGGGCATTGAAGCTGGATGCAGACATCATTGGAATCAACAACCGTAATCTTAAAGATTTTACCATTTCGCTGGAACGAACCAAAACACTTTCTAAGATGGTGCCAAAGGATAAACTCTTAATCGCAGAAAGCGGAATTGTAAGAGATGATGATGTGGCATATCTTGCAGATTGCGGTGTCAGCGGATTCTTAATCGGAAGAGCATTTATGGAACATGAAAACCCCAAGGCACTGGCAGCCCACTGGAAACAGGTTTATAAGGAAGCCGCAAAGTAAGGAGAACTGGCATGGCAAAGATTAAGATTTGTGGCATCACAAGAGAATCTGAGACAGAAGTGCTGAACCGGATGCAGGTAGATTATGCAGGCTTTGTATTCTTTGAAAAAAGCAAACGAAACGTTTCGATAGAGCAGGCAAAAGAAATTAAAAAACATTTGAAGCCTTCTATTAAAACTGTGGCAGTTACTGTAAATCCGGCACTGGATTTGATAGATGAAATCATAGAAGCAGGTTTTGATATTCTGCAGATTCATAAGATGCAGGAATTCCCTGAAAATCTTAAAATTCCGGTCTGGGTAGCATATCAGGTGCGAAGCAGGAAAGAAGCAGAAGAAATAAATGTTCTGGATGGTACTTCCGGCATTTTATTAGACGCACCGGAATATGGCAGTGGAAAGACTTTTTCCTGGCAGGATTTTCCGATGAAAAAAAGAAGGGAATGGCAGGAAAGAAGGATACCATTTATTTTAGCCGGCGGCTTAAGCAGTGAAAATGTAGAAGAAGGTATCCGGTTATTTGAACCTGATGTAGTAGATGTCAGTTCTTCGGTAGAAGGAGAACATGGAAAAGATTATAAAAAAGTAGAAGCATTTGTAAGAAAGGTGAGAGAACATGAATAAGAAGAGTTATTATGGAGCATTTGGTGGACAGTATGTAGCAGAATCATTGATGAATACTTTAAAAGAGTTGGATGATGCTTTTGAAAAGTATACAAAGGATGAAGAATTTTTAAAGGAAGTGGACTATTATCTGAAACAATATGTAGGAAGAGAGACACCACTTTATTTTGCCAGCCGTCTGAGTGAGGCATATGGAACAAAGATTTATTTAAAAAGAGAGGATTTAAACCATACCGGAGCCCATAAGATTAACAACGTAATCGGTCAGATTCTTCTGGCAAAGAGAATGGGAAAAACCAAGGTAATCGCAGAAACCGGAGCCGGTCAGCATGGTGTGGCAACTGCAACCGGAGCAGCTCTTTTTAATATGGAATGTACCGTATATATGGGAGCGGAGGATATGAAACGTCAGTCACTGAATGTAATGCGTATGGAAATGCTGGGAGCTAAAGTAGTGCCGGTTACATCCGGAAGTAATACCTTAAAGGATGCTACTAATGAGGCAATTCGTACCTGGGCAAAAACCGCAGAGGATACCTTTTATGTAATCGGTTCCGCTGTTGGACCGTATCCTTATCCGAAGATGGTAAAATATTTCCAGAGCGTCATCAGCAAAGAAGCAAAGAAACAGATTTTAGAGCAGGAAGGAAGACTGCCGGATGTGGTTATGGCATGTGTTGGCGGAGGTTCTAATTCTATCGGAATGTTTGCAGATTTTATTGAAGAAAAGGATGTAAAACTGATTGGTGTAGAAGCTGCCGGAAAGGGAATTGAGACAGGGGAGCATGCCAGTGCCATGGCATTGGGCGAGCCTGGCGTATTACATGGTATGCGTTCCTATTTATTACAGGATGAGGATGGAAATGTGCAGCTTGCCCATTCCATTTCCGCAGGACTGGATTATCCGGGTGTTGGACCGGAGCATGCATACCTTAAGGACAGCGGCAGAGCAGAATATGTTGCAATCAAGGATGATGAAGCCATGGATGCCTTAATGGAGCTTTGTAAATTAGAGGGTATCATACCGGCAATCGAAAGTGCCCATGCAGTGGCATATGCAAAGAAGCAGGCGAAGAAAATGAAACCGGATGATATTATGGTGGTTTGTCTTTCCGGAAGAGGCGACAAGGATGTAAATACAATTGCAGATTATCTTGCAGGAAAGGGTTATTTAAACTAGGAGGTGCAGCATGAACAGAATCGAAGAAAAATTAGCACAGTTAAAAGAACAGAACAAAAAAGCATTTATTACATATATGACAGCAGGAATGCCGGACTTTGATAAAATGCAGGAGATTATCCGCACACAGGAGCAGGCGGGGACAGACATCATCGAGCTTGGAATTCCATTTTCAGACCCGGTAGCAGACGGTCCGGTTATTCAGGATGCTTCCTATCATGCCATCTTAAAAGGTGTGAATTTAAAGAAAGTATTAGAAGCCATGAAAAAGCTTCGCAGTGCAAAAATTGAGATTCCAATTGTATTTATGATGTATTACAATACCATACTTCACTATGGTGTGGAAGCCTTTGTGGATGCATGTATTGAAAGCGGAGTAGACGGACTGATTATTCCGGATCTGCCATTAGAGGAACAGGATGAGATAAAGGAATTTTTACAGAAGGAAAATGCACCGATTCTTATCCAACTGGTATCTCCGGTTTCGAAAGACAGAATCCCTGAGATTTTAAAGGATGCAAGAGGATTTGTTTACTGCGTATCTTCCATGGGTGTAACCGGACAGGAAGCAACCTTCCATAAGAGTGTAATTGATTATCTTGGCAGTGTAAAAGAAGTATCAAAGATTCCTGTTATGATGGGCTTTGGTATCCGTACTGCAGAGGATGTTGCACCGATGAAGGATATTATCGATGGAGCGATTGTAGGCTCACATTTCATCAGGCTGATGGAAGAAAATGATTATGATTTACAGAAAATTGGAACTTATTGTGGCACATTTAAAAAAGAACTGAATCAGTAAAGGAGAAATTTGCGATGAAAGAATATATTGAACTGGTTGCAGAAGGAAAAGATTTAACAGAAGAACAGGCAAAAGCAGCAATGGAAATCTTATTAAGCGGGGAAGCATCCCAAGCTCAGATTGGTGCTTTTTTAATGGGACTTCGTATGAAAGGTGAGACCTTAGATGAATTAACCGGGTTTGCAGGAGTACTCCGGGATAAGGCAGATACTATTTTACCGAAGGTTTCTGATTATGTGGATCTGGTTGGAACCGGTGGAGACTGTACTTATACTTTTAATGTGTCTACCACTTCTGCATTTGTCGTTGCAGCAGCCGGACTCCCGGTAGCAAAGCATGGTAATCGTTCCATTTCTTCAAAGAGCGGAGCCGGTGATGTATTAGAGGCACTGGGCGTAAATATTATGGCAGAGCCTGCAAAAGTAGAAGCCTGCGTGGAGAAAGCCGGAATCGGATTTATGTTTGCACAGCTCTTTAACAAATCCATGAAATATGTAGGTCAGGCAAGAAAGGAAATGGGTGTGCGTACTGTGTTCAATATTTTAGGACCTCTTGCCAATCCTTCCAGAGCAAAAAATATGGTGGTAGGTGTTTATGATGCAGCCCTGACAGAAAAAATTGCCCTTGCCATGAGCAGACTTGGCGTTGAACGTGCCTTTGTAGTAAGCGGCAAAGACAATATGGATGAAATCACAACAACAACTGAGACCGTAATATCTGAAATCAAGGACGGGAAAGTAAATACATTTACCATAACACCGGAGCAGTTTGGTTTAAAACGTGCTTCCTTAGAAGAACTGTGTGGTGGTGATGGAACAGAAAACGCCGTTATCACAAAGAAAATTCTCTCCGGAGAAGAAAAAGGCGCAAAACGTGACATCGTATTACTGAATGCCGGTGCAACCCTGTATGTTGGTGGAGCAGCATCCACCATTGAAGATGGAATCACCCTTGCAAAAGAAGCAATCGACAGTGGAAAAGCAGCAGGGAAGTTAGCGGAGCTGGTGAAGGTATCAAACGAAGCGTAAAAACAGAAATAAATCTGCACCGTAAAAACGGAATGTTAACCTTTTACAAATATAGGTTGACAATATAAGCCAGAATACCATATAATACCCTATGGATAAAATCTATAGGGTATTTTTAGGCGATTGTGAAAAGAAATACCAATATTACCAATAAAATATTCAGATATTCAAAGGACTATATTTTATACGGCACCAGATGTCAGCAATTCTTAGCGGCATGTTTTCCTTGAATGCAGACTGTCTTTCCGTTGCTTTGACTTAGATAGCGGCACTGTCCGTTGAATACGGATGCAGCCGAACGTCTGCAAGGGGCACTAAGAATTTCGGAACATATATGGATTCGTCTGGCAACCGGCGCATATTCACATCCATGTTCAGATGCGCCTCGCTGGCACATCCCTGTGCCAGCGTTGCCGGGTGACAGACGAAATTCCAAGTGCCCCTAACAGTCATTCTAATGCATCCGTACCTTCAACGGACAGTGCCGCTATCTTGTCAAACATTGGAAAGACTGTTTTCATAGCAAAAAGGAAAACATGCTGTTTAGAATTGCGGCATCTGGTGGCTTAAAAGATATGTCCTTTGAATAGCTGAAATTTTAGTGAATGATAGGGTATTTCCTTTCATAATCGCCTGAAAAAAACACAATGATAGGAGCATTATTATGGAAAAAAGAAAAATAACAACACAGCAGATGGCACTGGTAGCAATCATGACAGCACTGACCTGTATCCTGGCACCATTTTCATTGCCAATTGGTCCGGTACCAATTTCCCTTACCAATCTGGTTATTTACTTCTCATTGTATTTACTGGGTTGGAAGCTTGGAACGTTAAGCTACGTCATTTACCTTCTGATTGGACTGGTTGGTGTACCGGTATTTTCAGGATTTACCGCAGGACCGGCGAAACTTTTTGGCCCAACCGGTGGATATTTAATCGGATTTATTCCAATGGCAATCATTGCCGGTATTGTAATTGATAAATATACTGAGAAATGGCTTTTATGTCTGCTGGCAATGATTATTGGAACGATTGTCTGCTATGCGTTAGGAACAGCATGGCTTGCTTATGAAGCAAAGATGGACATGATGGCAGCATTATGGGCTGGTGTAATTCCTTTTATTCCTGGTGACCTGGTAAAAATGGCACTGGCAATTTTAATTGCACCAAAAATCAGAGCTCAGGTATGCAGGGCAAGATAATTTTTCATAGTCTTAAGAGCAGTTTTTTCCAGACGGCTGACCTGAGCCTGGGAAATATGAATCTCATCAGCAATCTCCATCTGGGTTTTGCCTTCAAAGAACCGTAGCTTAACGATATGATTTTCTCTGTCGTTGAGCCGGTTCATTGCATCGGAAAGGGCAAGCCCTTCCACCCAGTTATCTTCTTTATTCTTTTTATCACTAATCTGATCCATCACATAGAGTGTATCACCACCATCCGTATAGACCGGGTCATAAAGACTGACCGGACTTTGAATGGCATCTAGGGCATAGACGATTTCCTCTTTGGTAAGTCCGGCTTCTTTTGCAATTTCCTGTAAAGTAGGCTCCTGCATGGAATTTTTCATCAGGATTTCTTTGGCATGAATGGCTTTATAGGCAGTATCCCGCAGGGAACGGCTGACACGGATGCTGTTGTTATCCCGCAGATAGCGGCGGATTTCGCCAATAATCATAGGAACGGCATAGGTGGAAAATTTTACCCCCAGTGTATCATCAAAATTGTCAATGGACTTAATCAGTCCGATACATCCAATCTGAAAGAGGTCATCAATATTTTCCTGATTTCCGGAAAAACGTTTAATCACACTTAAGACCAGACGAAGATTCCCTTTGATATATGTTTCCCTTGCAGTCATATCCCCCTGTTTGATTCTGGCAAATAGAGCAGCCTTTTCTTCTTCCTTTAGGATTGGAAGCTTTGCGGTATTTACGCCGCAGATTTCAACTTTGTAGACGGACATGATGCGTACCTCCGGGTTAAAATGTTTTTGCAGCCATTGGCTGATACAGAAAGGATGTCCTTATTTACATAAAAATATGCCGGAAACAATAAAAATTTAATAATTTTTCATCTTGAAAAACGAATGAGTGAAAGCTATGATATATATAAAGAGAAAAAATGGAAGTGGAATAATATGCAGGATGCAATAGATAAGAGAAATGAAAGAGATCGAATTGCTCATAGTATTGTGAAACGCTGGAATGTTCATTACATGTCGGAAGAAGAGATTTTAGCCGCACGCAAGAAACAGCAGGATGAACAGCGGGCACAGGAGATTCTTGATCGTCTTGCAAGAGTGGCTGCAGAGGAAGAAGAAAAAAAGCAGCGTGAGATTGATGCGGCAGTAAGGCAGCAGATTGAGGAAGAAAGAGCACGTTTACAGAAAGAAGAAGCAGATGGAACGATTTCAGATGATAAGTTATCTGCTATTTTAGGAGAAAAGAGTCCTGAACGAAAAGAAACACCGCAGGCAGCGGAAGTGTCACAGGAGGTGGAAACACCGCAGGTGGTGGAGAAACAGACAGACAGTGGAGAACAAGTGCCTGAGGTCATAGAAGCGACCGTTGAAACAGAACAGGAATAAGTCGGGTTCTAACGGACAATATCTCATTCATATATTGTAATAAGAAGTAAAACTGGAGCATAAGTATGGATGATGCCTTGCTGTTACAGAAGTATCATGGATTAGGAAATGATTATCTTGTACTCGACCCGAATAAGAATAAGATACATTTATTGGAACGTCATATTGTAAAGCTATGCAGAAGAAATATTGGTGCAGGAGCTGATGGCATTTTATATGGACCGATATGGCAGGATGAGAAGCTTTATGTAAAGATATTTAACCCGGATGGAAGTGAAGCAGAGCGCAGCGGAAATGGTGTTCGGATTTTTGCAAAATATTTATTAGATGCCGGATATATCAGACACAGACCGTTTAGCCTTTATACCAAGGCAGGCGAAGTAAGGATTGATTTTTTAAATGAAGACGGAAGTCTTATGAAAGTAAATATGGGAATACCACAATTTACCGGAGGGGTACTTGCTTATGTAGGTACGCCTCCGGAAATTATAAACAGGCCTCTGGTTTTTCATGACCATCCTTACCGGGCAACCTGTGTTTCCATGGGAAATCCGAACTGCGTGATTCATTTAGATGAAATCAGTAAAGAAAAGGCAATGGAATTAGGACCTTATGTGGAAAATGCATCTTATTTTCCAAACCGGATTAATATGCAGCTTTGTAAAGTAATGGATAGAGGTCATATCCGGGTGGAAATCTATGAGCGGGGAGCCGGATATACCTTAGCTTCCGGAACCGGAGCCTGTGCAGCAGCGGCAGCATCCCATAAGCTGGGACTGGTGGATGACAGAATTGAAGTCACGATGCCGGGTGGGCAGTTACTGATAGAAATCGGAGAGGATGGCAGTGTGTTCCTTACCGGAGAGGTGCAGAAAATCGGAACAATTCTGATGGCAGAACACTTTCTGGCGTAGTTGACAACTGCTTGCCTTTGAGTATAAAATGGAAAAATAGAATGCTCAGAAAGGAACATGAGAAAGAATGAGAAAGATACTGGATTTAATAACAGATGAGATGGTGAAAGCATTTGAAGCAGCCGGACTTGATGCAAAATATGCAAAAGTAACTGTTTCAAACAGACCGGACTTATGTGAATATCAGTGCAACGGCGCTATGGCTGCTGCAAAAGAATATAAGAAAGCACCGATTATGATTGCGGAGGAAGTAGTAGCACAGCTTAAGGATAACGCAATGTTTGAATCCGTAGAAGCTGTAAAACCTGGCTTCCTTAACTTAAAGCTGAATAATGAATTTGTGGCTTCCTATATCAGTAAGATGCAGGAGGATACAGAGCGTTTAGGCTGTGATAAGGTGGAACATCCAAAGACCATCATGATTGACTATGGCGGACCAAACGTTGCAAAACCACTTCATGTAGGACATTTACGTTCTGCTATTATCGGTGAAAGCATCAAACGTATTGGTAAATTCATGGGACACAATATGATTGGTGATGTGCATCTGGGTGACTGGGGTCTTCAGATGGGACTGATTATTACTGAGCTAAAGCTCCGTAAACCGGAACTTTGCTATTTTGATGAAGATTATGAGGGAGAATATCCAGTTGAGCCTCCATTTACCATTTCCGAGCTGGAAGAAATTTATCCGACAGCCAGCGGAAAATCCAAAGAGGATGCAGCTTATAAAGAAGCTGCCATGCAGGCAACCTATGAACTGCAGCATGGAAGAAGAGGCTATCAGGCATTACTTTCCCATATTTTAAATGTATCTGTAACGGATTTAAAGAAGAATTATGCTAATTTAAATGTATCTTTTGAATTATGGAAGGGTGAGTCTGACGCACAGCCATATATCCCGGACATGGTACAGAAGATGAAGGATGACGGTTATGCATATATCAGTGATGGTGCACTGGTAGTAGATGTCAAAGAAGAGACTGATACGAAAGAGATCCCGCCATGTATGATTTTAAAATCCGATGGGGCCTCTCTTTATAACACAACAGACCTTGCGACGATTGTATGGCGTATGAAAGACTATCATCCGGATAAAATTATCTATGTAGTGGATAAACGTCAGGAGCTGTATTTTACACAGGTGTTCCGTTGTGCCAGAAAGACACATCTTGTGGATGATGATACAGAGCTTCAGTTTTTAGGTTTTGGTACCATGAATGGAAAAGACGGAAAACCATTTAAGACCAGAGAGGGTGGTGTCATGCGGTTAGAGACACTGCTTTCCAGCATCAATGATGAGATGTACCGCAAGATTACAGAGAACCGTACGGTAGAAGAAGCGGAAGCAAAGGCAACCGCAAAAGTAGTTGCACTTTCTGCAGTAAAATACGGAGACCTTTCCAATCAGGCTTCCAAGGATTATATTTTTGATATCGACCGTTTTACTTCATTTGAAGGAAATACAGGCCCATATATTCTTTATACGATTGTCCGGATCAAATCCATTCTGAACAAATATAAAGAAGCAGGAAAAGAAGCAGGAACAGCAGCAATTCTTCCGGCACATTCCGAAAGCGAGAAGGCATTGATGTTAGAGCTGACCCGTTTCAATGCCATGATGGAAAATGCCTACGAAGAGACAGCACCACATAAGGTATGTTCTTATATCTATGACCTGGCAAATGCATTGAATCATTTTTATCATGAGACAAAGATTATGGCAGAAGAAGACGAGGCAGTGCAGGCTTCCTATGTTCGTTTATTAACACTGACCAGGCGGACATTAGAGGTTTGTATCGATGTATTAGGTTTTTCTGCACCAGACAGAATGTAAAGGAAAATATATGATTGACAATAGAATGGGTGCCATCTTTGATTTAGATGGCACTCTTTTAGACTCTATGGGAGTATGGCGGAAAATTGATGAGGATTTTCTTGGAAAAAGAGGATTTATAGTGCCGGATGATTATCTGGTAGCAATTACTTCAAAGAACTTTGATGCGGCAGCAGAATATACCAAAGAGCGTTTCAATCTGCCGGAGTCCGAAGAAGAGATTATCAAAGAATGGTTTGATATGGCGATTGAAGCTTATACCAATGAAGTAAAGTTGAAAGCCGGTGTTATAGATTATCTGAAGCAATTGAAGGCAGAAGGAATTAAGATTGCAGCAGCAACTTCTTCCGATGAGAGGCTGTTTCGTCCTTGTCTTACCCATTGCGGCATCATGGAATATTTTGATGCATTTACAGTGACGCAGGAAGTGAAGCGGGGAAAAGGATTCCCGGATGTGTACCAGCTTGCAGCAGAAAAGCTTTCTTTGAAACCAAAGCAGTGTGTGGTATATGAAGATATTTTAAAAGGTGTGGAAGGTGCAAAGATGGATGATTTCTATGTGGTAGGTGTGGAAGATATCCATTCCTCCTATGAGAAAAATGAAATCATGCAGCTATCTGACCGCTATATCCTAAGCTTTGAAGAATTATTAGATTAATTCCGTCACACAAAAAACACAGTTTGACCGCATTTTTATCACAAAAACATCGTCTTTTTAACACAACTTTCTCATAAACTTTCTGAGGTAAGATGTTATAAGGAGGAAGAGGCGTGATAGAGATTAGTCATTTGACGAAAAAATACGGGACGCATGTAGCGGTAGATGATTTGAATCTTACTATTGAGCCGGGAAGAATTTATGGCTTCTTAGGACCGAATGGCGCAGGCAAATCAACTACAATGAACATGATTACCGGATATCTGGGGGCAACAGAGGGAACCATTAAAATCAATGGATTTGATATTTTGGCACAGCCGGAGGAAGCAAAGAAATGTATTGGCTATTTGCCAGAGCTGCCACCTTTATACATGGATATGACGGTAGAAGAATATCTTTTGTTTGCAGCAGAACTTAAGAAGATTCCAAAGGAGAACCGGAAACCATATGTAGAAGATGCCATGGCAACCACAAAGATTACTGATATGAAAGGCAGACTGATTAAAAATCTGTCCAAAGGATACCGGCAGAGAGTCGGACTGGCACAGGCAATTTTAGGTTATCCGGAAGTTATTATCTTAGATGAGCCTACAGTAGGCTTAGACCCGAAACAGATTATTGAAATCCGTGATTTGATTCAGAGTCTTGGCAAGAAGCATACTGTAATTTTAAGTTCCCATATCCTTTCGGAAGTCCGGGCAGTATGTGATTACATATTTATTATTTCCCATGGAAAATTAGTTGCATCGGAAGAAACAGAAGAACTGGTAGAGCGGATGTCCGGTGGACAGGTAATCGAGCTTAAATTAAAAGCTGAAGAAGAAAAAGTAAAAGAAGTTTTTGCAGATGCAGAACATATTACTGCAGTAGAGACGAAAGAACTGCCGGAGGATGGAGTTACTGAGGTGACTGTAACGGCAGAAAAAAATAAAGATGTCAGAGAAGAGATTTTTCATATTTGCGCAGAAAGTGATATGCCGATTTTGGAAATGATAAATGGTGGTAAATCACTGGAAGATATCTTTCTTGAACTTACTTCAAAGGAGGAAGAATAATGCGTGCAATATGGAAAAGAGAATTAAAATCTTATTTTCAGACGGTGACAGGATGGCTTTTTATTGCAGCAACACTGGCACTGTTTGGCCTTTATTTTTATGTATACAATATGTATTATGGTTCGACAGATATCAGCAGTACTTTATCAGCAGTAACGTTTCTGTTTCTGGTTACTGTGCCGATTCTTACGATGCGTACCCTGGCAGAGGAGCGGAAGAATAAGACAGACCAGCTGATTTTAACTTCGCCGGTATCAGTAGAAAAAGTGGTTCTGGCAAAATATCTCGCCACCGGAACCGTATTTACCATCAGTGTAGCGGTTATGTGTCTGGCACCGTTAATTATGTCAGCATATGGAAACGTTGCTTTTGCAAAGAGCTATGTGGGAGTACTGGGTTTCTGGTTATATGGTATGACCTGTATTGCCATTGGAACCTTTGTATCTTCACTGACAGAAAGTATTGTAATTTCTGCAGTATTAACCTTTGTATTTCTCTTTGTGGGATATCTGATGACCGGAATTACCAATCTGATTTCACAGAATGGAAATATGATTACAAAGATTTTAGGCTGTTATGATTTGACAAAACACATGGATATGCTGATGCAGGGAATTCTTGATGTATCCGGCATTGTATATTATTTATCCATGATTATCCTGTTTTTATTCCTGACAGTACAGTCCATACAGAAGCGCCGCTGGAGCATGAGCAGTAAGAAATTAAAGCTTGGCGTATTCAGTTCAGCCATGGTTGTAATCGGAATCGTTGTTACAGTTGCAGTAAACCTTGTAGCAAATGCATTGCCATCTTCCATTACGTCTATTGATTTGACAGCCCAGAAGATGTATTCCATTTCTGATGATACAAAAGAGATTCTTCATAATCTGGATGAGGATGTCACAATTTATGTTCTGGAAGCGGAAGGAAATATGGATGATACCCTTGCAACGACATTAAAGCGTTATGAAGGCGAATCTTCCCATATTTCAGTAGAATATAAAGACCCATCCGTTTATCCGAATTTTTACCGGGATTATACGGATGATACCTCTATCACCAGAAAGAGTCTGATTGTAGAAAGCAGCAAACGTTCCAAAGTAATTAATTACAGCAATATTTATGAGACCAGTATAGATTACAGTACTTATAGCAGCCAGACTACAGGTTATGATGGAGAGGGACAGCTTACCAGTGCCATTTCCTATGTCACATCGGATGAAATGCCGGTTATGTACGAACTACAGGGACATGGTGAGACAGCATTGAGTGGTGATTTTAAAGATGCTATTGAGAAAGCAAATGTCACTTTAAACAGCCTCAACCTGATGCAGGCAGACAGCATTCCGGAAGATGCACAGGCACTTATTATCAATGGACCGACCTCTGATTTTTCATCCGATGATGCGTCAAAAGTAATTGATTATATCAATAAAGGTGGAAAACTTTTTGTAACGCTATCTTATACAGATGCTGATATGAGTAATTTTTATTCGGTTTTAAATGAGTTTGGCATTACTGCAGTAGATGGAATGGTGATGGAGAGCAATACCGGTTCTTATTATCAGGCACCATATTATCTTTTGCCAAATGTAGAAAGCGGTGCACTGACTTCCGGTGTGGATGGCTATGTATTTACACCGTATGCAGTAGGTCTTACCTATAATACCGATACCGAAAATGTAACCTATACACCTTTACTTACCACTTCGGATGCAGCGTACAGTAAGACAGATGCTACAAGTTCCTTAGAGCAGACGGAGGATGATATTGCAGGACCGTTTACGGTAGGATTAAAGGCGGAAAAAACCATGGATGATACAAGCGCAGATATTCTTGTATATTCTTCCATGAGTATGTTTACGGATGATGCAGACAGTATGGTATCCGGAAATAATTTATCCGTATTTTCAAAATCCATTGCAAACTATATTCCGGAAGACAGCGGTTCAGCAGTTGTGATTCCGGTCAAAGAATATGACAGCAGTACCCTGACCGTACCGGCTTCGGTTGTCATTGCATCAGCTGTAATCGGCATTGCAGTAATTCCGTTATTGCTTCTTGCAATCGGTATCGTAATCTGGATGAGAAGGAGAAAGAAGTAATGAAGAAACAGAAAAAACAGTTGATTGCTTTATGCATCCTGCTTCTTATCTGCATTGTGGCATGGGTTGGCCTGACGAAGTGGAATAAGAGCCAGGAACAGAAAAAACAGGAAGAGGAAGAATCTTCAAAAGTAACGGTGACAGATGTTAACACAGAAGATGTAAATGCATTTTCTTATCAATATAATAATGAGACACTGTCTTTTGTAAAAGAAGATGATACATGGTATTATGAGGCAGATAAAAGCATTGCATTAGACCAGGATGCCGTGGAAACATTGGTTACCACCGCAGCACAGCTTACGGCAGAGCAGGAAATCAAGGATTATGAGGACTTATCAGAGTATGGGCTTGAAACGCCGTCAAATACCATTACCCTGACGACAGGGGATGGAACAACAACACTTCTGATTGGAAATAAAAATGACATGCTGAGCCAGTATTATGTAAAGACGGATCAGTCTAATAGTATTTATCTGGCAGGAAGTGCAGTATATACCACTTATCAGAAAGGAATCGCGGATCTTACAGTAACGGAGAGTACTGAGGAATCGGCGACTGAACAGCCGGAAGAGACAGAAGAAGCTGATACTCTACAAGACGGGGATACGGAAAGCACAACCGAAATTGCGGAATAAAAGGATTGACAAGTAAAATATCCGTTGGTAAAATATATGAGAAAGTGTGGAAGAGAAATAGTAATCATTGGAAGCCTTCAGAGAGAAAACGGCAGGTGAGAGTTTTTGACGGAAGATGATGAACCAGTCTTGGAGCTGCATATCCAAGCAGAAGTGAAGGTATGTCGGGTTCTCCCGTTACAGAGAGAAGGCATAAGAAGATGTGCCGGAGTGCAGGAGCAGTCCTGAATTTAGGTGGTACCACGGATGAAACATTCGCCCTAAGCTAAATCATAGCTTAGGGCTTTTATATTGCTTTAAGCAGATGAGTTGCAAGAATAGAAAAAGGAGATAAGAAAATGAAACTGGAAAAATTAGTTGGTGACCGGTTTAAAGAGAGACCGGCAGATTGTGTGATTGACAGTCATGCACTTATGGTAAAAGGTGGATACATCAAATATGTGGCAAATGGTATCTATTCTTCATTCCTGCCATTAAAGAGAATTACACGTAAGATTGAGCAGATTCTTCGTGAAGAGATGGACAAGGTAGACGGACAGGAAGTTCAGTTCCCGGTTGTTATGCCTGCATCTATCTGGGAAGAATCCGGAAGATATGAAAGCATCGGAGACGAGCTGCTTCGTTTCACAGACAGAAACGGTGCCAGGATGGTACTTGGCATGACCCACGAAGAAGCAGCCGTACAGCTGGTTCGTGAGTATGCACAGAGCTATACCAAATATCCTTTTATGATTTATCAGATTCAGACCAAATTCCGTGATGAAGCAAGACCTCGTGCCGGATTAATCCGTGTAAGAGAGTTTACCATGAAGGATGCATATTCCTTCCATACCAGCCAGGAAGATTTGGAGCAGTATTATCAGAGAGTACACAAGGCATATGAGCGTATTTTTGAAAGAGCCGGTATTCCGGAAGTGGTATCCGTTGCATCTGATTCCGGTATGATGGGCGGAAGCCTTTCCCATGAGTTCATGCTTCTTACTCCGATTGGAGAAGATTCCATTGTACTTTGTGATGATTGTGGATACAAAGCAAATATGGAAGCTGCAGAAAATATTTCTGATATTCCAAGAGCCGCAGAATCAGCAGAACTGGAAAAGGTTCATACACCAAATATCCATACTATTGAAGATATCTGTGAATTCTTTGGCGATAAGACAAACAACTCCTGTAAAGCAGTTGTTTATCAGAAAAATTCAGATGACAGCTATGTGGTTGTATTTATCCGTGGCGATCTGGAAATCAATGAGACCAAGCTTGTTAATTATCTTGGTGATCAGATTCATGCTGCTGTTATTACAGAAGAATGCGGATTAAATGCAGGCTATATCGGACCAGTTGGCTTACATATCAATGCACCTCATGTGGTTTTATATGATAAGTCTCTGGAAGGAAGAAATAACTTATCCTGCGGAGCAAATGAAGAGGAATACCACTTCAAAGGACTTGATATGGAGCGTGATGTAAAAGACGCAGAATATCATGATTTTGCTAAGGTATACGAAGGCGGAATCTGCCCGAAATGTGGTAAGAAGACCGTCCGTATTTCTAAAGGTATTGAAGTGGGAAATATCTTCCAGCTCGGAACCAAATATACCAAGTCCATGAAGATGACTTATGTAGATAAAGATGGTGAGAGACAGACTCCAATCATGGGCTGCTATGGAATCGGTGTCGGAAGACTTGCTGCTGCTGTATGTGAAGCCCATCATGATGAGTATGGTCCAATCTGGCCAAAGGAAATTGCTCCATGGCAGGTCCACCTTTGTGCAGTAAGACCGGACAATGAAGAAGTAAAGGCTTTTGCTGATGATTTATATGAGAAAATGCAGAATGCCGGTATTGAAGTTATCTATGATGACCGTACCGTAAGTGCCGGCGTTATGTTTGCCGATGCAGACCTTCTTGGAATTCCGCTTCGTGTTATCGTAAGCCCAAGAAATATGAAGCAGGGAATCATTGAAGTGACATCCCGTGATAAGACTTTAAAGGAACAGGTTCCGGTAGAAAACGTATTTGAAGAGATTCAGAAGTACTTATAAGAAGAGATTAAAAATAGCATATTGTGAATGATATGAGAAGAACTCCTGCCGGTTGGAAAACAATCAGCAGAAGTTCTTTTTGTGCGAATAGCGAGAAAAATCGCATGCCTGCATGCAGATTTGGCAAGCACCGCGATAACTCGAGAAACTCGCAAAGCGTGTTTCTCGTAGTTAGTGCGTCTGTTTATTAATATAGCTTGTCTTAAATTTTGAATACATAATCTTCTGGCTGCGGTACAGTCCGTAATAGCCGGAGAGCATATAACTGAATGCAATCGCAAGAAGCAGGAACGGCATTGCAGCAAAGCCGAACATTTCAAAGCTGATCAGCAAAGAAGTAATCGGGCTGTTGGTGACACCACAGAAAATGGCGGCCATACCGATGGCGGCACATAAGGTTGGGGAGAAACCGGTCAACGTTCCAAAGAGACAGCCGAAGCTTGCACCGATAAAGAAAGTAGGAACAATTTCGCCACCTTTGAAGCCGGCACCAAGAGTCAGGGCAGTAAAAATAATTTTTAAAAGAAAAGCTTCCGGTGCCACTGTGCCGTCAAAGCATTTGGAAATAATATTAACGCCGGTTCCGTTGTAATCCTGATTACCTGCCAGAAGGGTGAGGAGAATAATGATGCAGCCGCCTGCCGCAGCACGAAGGTAAGGATTTTTGATAAATTTACGGTAAATGGTTTCACTGTAATGTAAGGAAATACAGAACAGGATACTGACCAATGCACATAAAACGGCAAGAATCGTTACGGTAACTGCAGAAGAAATTCCGAATTCCGGAATGTCTGAAATAGCAAAGGACGGCGGCGCAATCTGAAAGTGTAATGCCAGACCATGTGCTACTAAAGCAGAGATAACGCATGGCACTAATGCAGAATAGTGCATGATGCCGACACTGACTACTTCCAGCGGAAAAATAGCGGCAGCCATCGGTGTTCCGAATAAGGCGGAAAAAGCAGCACTCATGCCGCACATAATCATAATATGTTTATCTTTTTCATCAAAACGGAAAAGTCTTCCGAGAGAATTTCCGATGCTTCCGCCAAGCTGAAGTGCTGCACCTTCCCGGCCGGCAGAACCACCAAAGAGGTGTGTGATTAAGGTGGAGATAAAAATAAGCGGAGCCATACGCAGTGGAATTTCATCCCCAGAGTGGATGGCGGAAAGCACCAGGTTGGTTCCAGTATCCTTTTCATCATGGAGAAGATGATAGAGCAGTACAATCACGATTCCACCCAGCGGAAGAAAGAAGATGAGCCATGGATAAGCAGTTCTTGTATCGGTGACCCATGTCATGCCAAAGTAAAAGGCAATTCCCACCATACCGATGAGAAGACCGGACAGAATAGAAAAAATAATCCATTTTATGGCGGTACGCAGACGACGCAGATTGTGTTTGATTTTATGTATCACAAGTTCTTTGGTAACTGGTTCGTTCATGATGTAGTAACTCCTTTTTTATATAAAGTAAATATTATAAGCAGAAATTGTTTGTATTTTTTGAAAAATATATATTCTATAAGAAATAGTAGCATTCTGGAAATAAATTTACAAGATGAATGAAGAGATAAATGAAGAGAATTTTATTTGCAAAAAATAACCGGGGTGACTATAATAAGTGAAGGCTTTCTATAAAATCTGGAAATTACAGGCAATGGAGGAAGAAAGATGGAATCAGAAATCAGGATACGCCGGCAGATGATAGAGATTGGAAAAAGAATTTATCAGAGTGGAATGGTGGCTGCCAATGATGGTAATCTTTCTGTGCGTATATCAGAGAATGAAATTTTGTGTACGCCAACCGGAATATCTAAAGGATATATGACGGAAGAATGTTTATGTAAGATAAATCTGCAGGGAGAAGTCTTATCCTGTCAGGATGGGTTCCGCCCGTCTTCTGAAATGAAGATGCATTTGAAAGTATATGAAAAACGTCCGGATGTAAGAGCAGTTGTACATGCGCATCCGCCATATGCCACAACCTTTGCGATTGGCGGTCAGGCATTAAATCGTGCAATCATATCAGAATCCATTGTAAGTCTTGGCTGTGTGCCGGTAGCAGAATATGGGCTGCCGTCTACGCAGGAAATACCGGATGCCATTGCACCATATCTTGACTATTTTGATGCGTTGCTCTTAGCGCATCATGGGGCACTGACTTATGGAAAGGACCTGACGGAAGCTTATTACCGGATGGAGTCGGTAGAATTATATGCAAGACTTCTTTACCAGAGTAAAATGATGGAAATGGACCGGGAGCTGGATGCAGATACGGTACACAAATTATGTCTGATGCGGGAAAAGGCAGGAATGAAGAATCCGGAAACAGTCTGTGGCAGTAAGAAATTATTATTTGAAAGCTGCCGTGAGTGTATCCGCAGGAAAAATCTTTTACCAGATGGATAGAAAAGAAAACGTTTGGCAGAAGGCAGCATTTTATAAGCAAGAAAAAGTTATTACAGAGAATAGCAGGAAACAGAAAAAGGAGATTAGAAGATGACAATAGAAGAAAGAGTAAAATTAGCAGAAGAAAAACATCACAGTGGTTATAACTGTGCACAGGCAGTATTATGCAGTTACAGTGATAAGCTTGGAATTGACGAGGAAACTTTATTCCGTCTGTCCGAAGGATTCGGCGCAGGAATGGCAGATATGCAGGGAACCTGTGGAGCAGTAACCGGCATGTATATGATTGCAGGAGCACTGGGAAGCTCGGGAGCAATTGAAAAGGGCATGACCAAAGGCAGAACATATCAGACAGTAAAGGGACTGACAGCAGCATTTGATGAAAAAAACGGCTCTCATATCTGTAAAGAATTGAAAGGAATTGAAACCGGAAAGGTTTTGCGGAGCTGCGATGGCTGTATTGAAGATGCAGTCCGTATAGCAGAGCACTTGTTTTCATAGAAAAAACACAATTTTATGGTAAAAGTGCACAAAAACAGAATGTCAAAATTATATAAGTGTACAAAATGTTGAAAACCCCATTGCTATTTTTGAGTAATGGGGTTATATTATATACATCCACTGAAAACGTTACCGAGAACGTAACCAACTAGGTTCCAGACAAGTCGGTATACAGATTGGGGAAGAGGTTTTCAGGAAGGACAGCATATTATATTTTAGGAGGATGTACTATGAAAAGAAAATTAGTATCTCTTATGTTAGTTGTATCTATGACAGCAGCTATGGTTGCTGGATGTGGAAGCGACGACAAGAAAGCAGCTGACAATAATGCAGCAGGAACAGAGAAGACAGATGACAGCAAAGAAGCAGCAAGTGGTTCTGTTTACTACTTGAACTTCAAACCAGAACAGGATCAGCAGTGGCAGGATCTTGCAAAAGCTTACACAGATGAGACTGGTGTCCCAGTTGAAGTTGTTACAGCAGCATCTGGTACATATGAAGAGACTTTAAAGTCTGAGATGGCTAAATCTGATGCACCTACACTTTTCCAGGTAAACGGACCGGTTGGTCTTGCAACATGGAAAGATTACTGCGCAGACTTATCAGGAACAGATGTTTATTCACATGTTAAGAGTGATGACTTTGTACTGAAAGATGGAGACGAAGTAAAAGGTATCGCATATGTACTTGAGACTTATGGTCTTATTTACAACAAAACCGTATTAAACGCATATTGCGGAATGGACGGAGCTAAAGTTACTTCTATCGATGAAATCAACAGCTTTGCAAAATTAAAAGAAGTAGCAGATGATATTCAGTCAAGACTTGCAGAAGTAAGTGAAGCAGCTGGTCCTGAATATGACCTTAAGGGTGCATTTACTTCAGCTGGTATGGATTCATCTTCTGACTGGAGATTCAAAACCCATTTAGCAAACCTTCCAATCTACTATGAATACAAAGCAGATGGAATCGGATCTACAGATGCTATCAAAGGAACTTACCTTGATAACTACAAACAGATCTGGGATTTATACACAACAGATTCTACTTGCGAAGGCTCTATGTTAGCAAGCAAGACTGGTGATGATGCAACAGCTGAATTTGGCTTAGGCGAAGCTGTATTCTATCAGAATGGTACATGGGCATACAATGATATTATCAATGCTGGTGTATTAACAGATGATGACCTTGGAATGATGCCTATCTACATCGGAGTTGATGGAGAAGAGAATCAGGGACTTTGTACAGGATCTGAGAACTACTGGTGTATTAATGCTAATGCTTCTGAAGAAAACATCAAAGCAACAGAAGATTTCTTGAACTGGGTTATTACAAGTGACACAGGACGTGACGTTGTTGCTAACCAGATGGGCTTCACAACACCATTTGATTCATTTGATGATGGATATCAGGCAAGCAATGCATTCATGGATGCAGCTAACCAGTACATTGCAGATGGTAAGACTTCTGTAGCTTGGTGCTTTACAACAATGCCTTCTGAGGCTTGGAAAGATGGCGTAGGTTCTGCATTAACAGCTTATGCTGCTGGAACAGGTTCCTGGGATGATGTTGTAACTGCATTCGTTGATGGCTGGGCTTCTGAGTACGCAGCAGCAAACGAGTAAGACTTATCGCATATAATTAAAACAATATGTGAAAAAAGGGCGGGCGGATATCGCCTGCCCTTTATAAAGGGAAAGGAAAAATATTATGAACAAATCAATTAAAAAATATTTTCCTCTTTTTGCACTTCCAACGTTAGTTGCATTTACAATTGGTTTTATAATTCCTTTTGCTATGGGTATCTATCTTTCTTTTTGTAAATTCACAACTGTTACGGATGCAAAGTTTGTAGGACTATCTAACTATACCAAAATCTTTGGAGATGAGACATTTGTTCACTCATTATGGTATACAGCACTCTTTACAATTGTTTCTGTGCTTGCCATTAACTTTTTTGCATTCGTAATTGCGATGCTTTTAACAAAGGGTATTAGAGGAACAAATGCGTTCCGTACCATTTTCTTCATGCCGAACCTGATTGGTGGTATTGTATTAGGATATATCTGGCAGTTGATTTTCAATGGTATTCTCGCAAATTACAGCAGAACATTGGTATATAATGAAAAATATGGTTTCTGGGGTATGATTATCCTGATGTGCTGGCAGCAGATAGGTTATATGATGATTATCTATATCGCAGGTATCCAGAATATTCCTGGAGATTTGATTGAAGCTGCAGAAATCGACGGGGCAACTTCCTGGCAGGTACTTAAAAATGTAACCTTACCGATGGTAATGCCATCTATTACCGTATGTACATTTTTAACACTGACCAACGGATTTAAATTATTCGACCAGAACTTAGCATTGACAGCAGGTGAACCTGCAAAGAGATCACAGCTTTTAGCATTGAACATCTATGATACTTTCTATGGTAGAAACGGATGGGAAGGCGTTGGTCAGGCAAAAGCAGTTGTATTCTTTATTCTGGTAGCAATAATTGCACTTGGACAGAACTATCTGACCAGACGTAAGGAGGTGCAGCAGTAATGAGTAATGTAAGAAAAGCAAAACATGGCTGGATTTTTACCATTATATTTACTATTTTAAGTGTACTGTGGGTACTTCCAATTGTAATCGTATTTATGAACTCCTTTAAATTAAAGGCATATATTAACCGATTCCCGTTCCAGTTAGGACCGTTTAAAATGACTGACGGATGGGACAGATTTGTTGCCGGAGTACAGAAGGCATTTGTTGGATTAACCAACTATGCAGAAGGTATCCGCAAGATTAACTTCTTTAATGCGTTTGGAACATCATTATTTATCACAGTATGTTCTGTTGCAGTAATTATTCTCTGCACATCTATGTGTGCATGGTATATCATCCGCGTGAATGATAAGTTTTCAAAAGGTTTATATTGCCTTTGCCTGTTTTCCATGATTGTACCTTTCCAGATGGTAATGTTTACATTATCCAAGCTGTCCAATATGTTACATCTTGGAAATCCGGTTGGAATCATTTTAGTATATCTTGGATTTGGAGCAGGACTTGCGGTATTCATGTTTACCGGCTTTGTAAAGAGTATCCCGCTTGAAATCGAAGAAGCAGCAATGATTGATGGATGCAGCCCGATTCAGACATATTTCCAGGTTGTATTCCCGATTTTAAAGCCTACGGCAATTACAGTTGCAATTCTTCAGGTAATGTGGATTTGGAATGACTACCTTCTTCCATATCTGGTACTCGATATCAGAAAATGGAAAACGATTCCGATTGCAATTCAGTATTTGAAAGGTGGATATGGCTCTATCGACTGGGGTGCAATGATGGCTATGCTGGTACTGGCAATTCTTCCAATTATCATTTTCTATGGAATCTGCCAGAAATATATTATCGAAGGCGTTGTTGCAGGAGCTGTAAAAGGTTAAGCATTTATATAATAAGTATTTCGCTATAGATATAGTGTAAAGGCAGGACAAAACATGACAATAAAAGATATTGCAAAAGAATCCGGATATTCAGTAAGTACTGTGTCGAGGGTTCTGAATAACAGGGATGATGTGAGTCCGGAAGCAGAAAAGAAGATTCGGCGGATTGTTGCAGAACACAATTTTGTTCCAAATGGAAATGCCAAACATTTGAAACAGATTGCCTCTAAAACCATCTGCGTACTGGTAAAAGGTACGTCAAATATGGTTTTTTCAGGGATAGCAGAAGAAATTCAGACGATTGTAAATAAGACCAGTTATACATTGAATATGATATATCTGGATGAAGAAGAAAATGAAGTAGAACAGGCAATTATTCAGTGTCGTGAAAGAAAACCTCTGGGGATTTTATTCCTCGGAGGTAATCCTGCATTTTTCAGGGAAAAGTTTCATGAAGTAAAAGTTCCATCGGTATTAGTGTCTACAGCAGGAAAAGATCTTGGCTTTCCGAACCTGTCCAGTGTAGCAACAGATGATGTGGAAGCAGCGAAATGTGCCATGAATTATCTGGTGAATCAGGGGCATGTTCATATTGGGGTAATTGGAGGAAATTTAAGTTCCTCTTATGTCAGTGAACAGCGTTATATCGGGTGCGAGAAATGCTTTGGTGAAAAGGGAAGAATATTTGATTACGATAAATATTTTGTGAAAGCAAGATTTGACTTTGGAAGTGCATATCGGGCTACGGAAAAACTTTTGGAGAAGGCAAAGGATGTGACTGCTATATTTGCGATGAGTGATGTCATGGCAATTGGAGCAATTCGTGCGATACGAGACAGAGGTCTGTTGGTACCGGATGATATTTCCGTTGTGGGGTTTGACGGAATACCAATGGCGGATTACTATAATCCAAAGCTGACCACTATAAGACAGCGGTACCAGACGATGGCACAACGCAGTCTTGAAATACTATTTCGTACAATTGACTTGAAAACCAAGGCAGTACATGAGATAATACCTTTTGAACTTGCACTGGGGGAAAGTGTTCGTGAGATAGGAAAATAATCTAGTTTGCAGGAGGAATTTAATTATGAGAACAAGTGGGATATTAATGCATATATCTTCACTTCCGTCACCATACGGAATTGGTACAATGGGAAAGGAAGCCAGAAAATTTGTAGACTTTTTGGATAAAGCAGGACAGACTTACTGGCAGATATTACCGATATGCCCAACCAGTTATGGAGATTCTCCGTATCAGTCATTTTCAAGCTTTGCGGGGAATCCATATTTTATTGACTTAGATTATCTTTGTAAGGATAAGTTACTGACAAAAAAGGAATGTTTAAGCTATGAATGGGGAGAAAATCCGGAATTTGTAGAGTATGGAACACTTTATGAAAACCGTTTTCCTTTATTGAAAAAAGCATATCAGCGCTTTAAAAAAGCATTACCGGATGATTTTGCGGACTTTTGTGAGAAAAACAGTGACTGGTTAGAGGACTATGCACTGTTTATGGCATTGAAGGATGCAAATGGCGGGGTTGCATGGTTTGAATGGAAGAAAGATTTAAAACTCCGCAAACCATCAGCAATTGAAAATGCGAAAGAAGAATTTGCAGATGATGTTGAATTCTGGAAAATGCTGCAGTATCTGTTCTTCAAACAGTGGACAGAGCTGAAAGCATATGCTAATGAAAAAGGCATTCAGATTATCGGTGATGTACCTATTTATGTTGCTGGTGACAGCGCAGATGTATGGGCAAATCCGGGACAGTTCTATTTAGATGAGAACCTGGATCCGATTGATGTATCCGGATGTCCTCCAGATGCATTCTCTGATGATGGACAGTTATGGGGTAACCCGTTATTCCGTTGGGATGCTATGAAGAAGGATGGTTATACCTGGTGGACAAAACGTATCAAAGCAATGTCTGAATTGTATGATGTTGTTCGTATTGACCACTTCAGAGGTTTTGATTCATATTACGCAATTCCTGCAAAGGATAAGACAGCAAGAAATGGAGAGTGGAGAGAAGGTCCTGGTATGGACCTGTTCAATGCTCTGGAAAAGAAACTTGGCAGATTAAATATTATTGTAGAAGATCTGGGTTATTTAACACCGTCCGTAAAACAGTTGTTAAAGGATACCGGTTTCCCTGGAATGAAGTTAATCCAGTTTGCTTTTGACAGCAGAGAAGAGAGTGATTACCTTCCACATACATATCAAAAGAATTGTGTTGTTTATACTGGAACTCATGATAATGATACCATTATGGGATGGTTCAAGACGGCTCCAAAGGAAAGCGTTAAATATGCCAAAGAATATTTAAGATTAAACAAAGAAGAAGGATATAACTGGGGCACCATGAAAGCAGTATGGGGCTGTGTTGGTGATATGGCTATTGTTCCGATGCAGGATATTCTTGGAATTGGCAGTGAAGGACGTATGAATACACCATCTACACTTGGCATGAACTGGAAATGGCGTGCAGTAGATGGACAGATTACTTCGGCACTTGCAAAGAAAGTCTGCAAAAATATGGAAATCTACTGTAGAAAGAGAAAAACAAAAGAAGAGCTGGAAGCTTTAGAAACAGCAGAATAAAATGTATCATTTTATAGTAAACAATACCTCGGGAGGCGGCAGGTCCAAACGGGTCTGGGAGGAACTGCAGAATTACCTTCTGGAGCATGAAATAAGGTATAAAGCACATTTTACAGAGTATGAGGGCCATGCGAAGAAGCTTGCAGACCGTGTATGTGATATTGATAGAGAAAAAGTGTATCTTATTGTGGTCGGTGGTGATGGTACGTTAAATGAAGTACTGAACGGGATGCATGATTTTGAAAAAATCCGGTTTGGCTACATACCGACCGGCTCCGGGAATGATTTCGCAAGAGGTATGAAAATCAATGGAACACCTACAGAAAATTTAGAGCGGATACTTCAGGCGGAAGAGACAACGCCGATTGACTTAGGTTGTGTCAGCTGGGTGGAAGAAGGACAGAAGGAACAGAAGATTTTTGCAATTAGTTCCGGTCTTGGACTGGATGCGGATGTATGTAAACAGGCACTGCATTCCGGATTAAAGAAAGCATTAAATAAACTGGGACTTGGTTCATTAACCTACGTCTGTCTTACGATAAAATCCCTGTTTACCATGCCGACAGCAGAGGCGAAGATAGTATTTGATGATGAAGTGGAAGAGCCGATTTCCCGGATGATTTTTATTGCTGGAATGAATCAGTATTGTGAAGGCGGCGGAGTGCCGATGGCTCCGGATGCAGTGGCTACGGACGGAGAATTTTCGGTCTGCTGTGGCTATGGAGTGGCAAGGTGGCGTACCTTTTTTCTGCTGCCATTTCTGGTAAAGGGAAAACATACAGGATTTAAGTGCTTTGATATCCATAACTGCAGAAAATTCAGCGTGGATTTGGAAAAACCAATGGTATTGCATGCTGACGGAGAATATTGCGGGGATGTGACGCACGCAGAGTTTAGATGTCTTTCTGGAAAACTGAATATTTTGTTATAAAGGTGACTTCCTCCTGCATATACATATAACAGTATAGGCAGGAGGAATTTATATGGAAAATTTTAATACAGGCACTTATGATATGTATAAAGATATCAGTGCAAGGACAAATGGGGAAATTTACATAGGTGTGATTGGAGCTGTGCGGACCGGAAAGTCATCTTTTATCAAACGTTTCATGGAGCTGATGGTACTTCCGTTTATGGAGGATGAAAACAGCCGCCAGCGTGCGGTGGATGAAATGCCACAGGCGGCCCAGGGGAAAACCATTATGACAACAGAGCCGAAGTTTATTCCAAAAGATGCTGCAAAAATCCGGCTTGGCGAAGATGCCGAAGTAAAAGTGAGGCTGATTGACTGTGTGGGTTATATGGTAGAGGGTGCCACCGGACATCTGGAAAATGGTGTGGAGCGAATGGTAAAGACGCCTTGGTTTGAAGAGGAAATTCCTTTTACAAAGGCAGCAGAGGTCGGGACCAGAAAGGTTATTAATGACCATGCAACCATTGGAATTGTAGTAACTGCAGATGGCAGTTTCACAGATATCCCGCGGGAGAATTATGTGAAAGGTGAGGAAGAAACCATAAAAGAGCTGCAGAGAATCGGAAAACCCTTTGTTATGGTACTGAATTCCGTAAAACCATACAGCGAGGAAACGGCACAACTGGCAAAAGAATTAGAAGAAAAATATGAAGTCAGTGTATTTCCACTGAATTGTGAGCAGCTTCGAAAAGAAGATGTCTATGCAGTGCTGAAGGGTATCCTCTATGAATTCCCGGTGGTGAAGATGAATTTCTTTCTTCCGAAATGGGTAGAAATGTTGGAAATGAGTCATCCAATCAAAGAAAATGTGGTTGCAAATGCTGGAAAAATGCTGTCGGAAGTAACTCTGATTAAAGATTTGATGGATTACAAGATGGCTCCGGAGGGAGATTACATTTCCAATATGATGATGCAGGCGGTGAATCTGGAAAATGGCACAGCAGATATCCGGCTGGATATTGCAGATCAGTATTATTATGAAAATATCAGTGAACTGACCGGAACAGAAGTGACCGGGGAATACCAGCTTATTTCCATGATAAAAGAGCTTTCTGAGAAACGTAAGGAATATGAGAAGGTAGCGGATGCGGTACAATCGGTAGAAATGAAAGGATATGGAGTGGTGAGTCCGAAGCTTTCAGATATTAAAATGGATGATCCGGTGCTGATTAAACATGGCAATAAGTTTGGTGTAAAAATCAAGGCAGTAGCACCGTCTGTTCATATGATCCGGGCAAATATTGAAACGGAGATTGCACCGATTGTAGGAAGTGAAGAGCAGGCAAACGACTTGATTCATTATATCAAAGAGGGACAGAGCACAGAAGATGGAGTCTGGGGAACCAGCATTTTTGGAAAATCCATTGGAGAACTGATGGAAGACGGTATCCGCAGCAAGATTGGCATGATGGATGATGAAAGCCAGATGAAACTGCAGGATACCATGCAGAAGGTTGTAAATGATAATAATGGCGGATTAGTCTGTATTATTATTTAAGGATGCAAGCCGGTAATCCCGGGGCGATATTCCTTTCAGCTTATGGAACGTCTTGGAAAAATGCAGCCCATTGTCAAAGCCTACGGAATTAGCTACAGCAGTAATGGATAGGCTGGAGTGTTCTAAGAGATAGCATGCCTGTTTTAAACGAAACTGGGTCAGATAATTTTTCGGCGACTGACCCAGTATGGTTTCAAAAGAGCGGTACAGATGGCTCCGGCTTACGCCTACATAATCAGCAATATCTTCTACATGAATCGGGTAGGAATAGTTGGCGGAAATATAGGCAATTCCTTTCTGGACATAGTTGCTGGAACTGTTATACTGTTCATTATTGCTGGCATGTTTCATAAAAAGAGCCAGCGTCTGATAGAGCCGTCCGGTCATTTCTACAGAATCCATGAAATCATTTCCGCAGGCTTCATAGATACCGAGAAGGTGTTCCCGGATGGATTCGGAAAGCGGCGTCTGGTGAATCAGTGGAAACTCCCTGGAAAAATCTGTGGCATTCAAAATAATGGCAGCGTCACTGCCATTAAAGCCTACCCAGGCATATTCCCACGGGTCTTTTTCGTCTGCATAATAGGTGATTTCGGTCTGAGGGTAGACAAGGAAGGTATCTCCGGTGGAAAGGGCATAAACTTTACCACCAACAGAATAATATCCTTTGCCGGATAGAATGTGATGAATCAGATAATGGTCACGGATTCCCGGTCCCCACTGGTAAAGAGGTTCACATTTCTGGAAACCGACATTATAGACGGAAAGGGAAACCAGTTCTTTTTTATTTACTTTATAAGAATTCTTATATTTTGGGTCCATCGTATGCCTCCCTTCTGGAATTTGCAGATAGATTATAGATATATTATAGAGGCTGTCCTTTGCAGATGCAACAAAAATACATATTGTTTATACAATAGATACTGTTCAAATACAGGAATATAAGGTATACTCTTATTTGTAAGGAACACGAAAATACATATTTTAGTACAAAGGAGTGGAGAATATGTCTATTTTAGTTACAGGTGGAGCAGGTTATATCGGAAGTCATACCTGCGTGGAATTACAGCAGGCAGGCTATGACGTAGTAGTGCTGGATAATTTATCCAATGCCAGCGAAAAATCATTGGAGCGTGTAAAAGCGCTTACTGGAAAAGAAGTTACATTTTACCGTGGAGATATATTAGACCGTGATATCTTAAATGAAATCATGGAAAAAGAGAAGATTGACTGCTGCATTCATTTTGCAGGATTAAAAGCAGTTGGAGAATCTGTGGTAAAGCCATGGGAATATTATAATAACAACATTGCAGGAACATTGACATTAGTAGATGTGATGCGCCAGCACGGCTGCAAGAATATTATCTTTTCTTCCTCCGCGACCGTATATGGTGATCCGGCACAGATTCCAATCACAGAGGAATGCCCGAAGGGACAGTGTACCAATCCATATGGCTGGACGAAATCCATGTTAGAGCAGATTCTTATGGATATGCAGAAAGCTGATCCGGAATGGAATGTTATCTTATTAAGATATTTTAACCCAATCGGAGCACATCAGAGCGGAACTATGGGAGAAAACCCGAATGGAATTCCGAACAATCTGATGCCATATATTACCCAGGTGGCAGTTGGAAAGTTAAAAGAGCTTGGCGTATTTGGAAATGATTATGATACACCGGACGGAACCGGGGTAAGAGACTACATTCATGTAGTAGACCTGGCAAAGGGACATGTAAAGGCATTAAAGAAGATTGAGGAAAATGCCGGATTAAGTATTTACAATCTTGGTACCGGACATGGTTATAGTGTACTTGATATTGTAAAGAATTTTGAAGAAGCAACAGGCGTAAAGATTCCTTATTCCATTAAGCCACGTCGTGCCGGCGACATTGCGACCTGTTATTGCGACCCTTCAAAGGCAGAGCGGGAGCTTGGCTGGAAAGCAGAGTTTGGCATTCGTGAAATGTGTGCCGATTCCTGGAGATGGCAGAAGAATAATCCGAATGGATATGAGGACTAGAAAGAAGCTGAAGAAAAAAATTACAAAAAAATTAAAAAAAGTGCTTGCAATTTAGAGGGCGTCGTGTTATAGTATCACTTGTCCGGTTCATTGGTCAAGCGGTTAAGACGCCGCCCTCTCACGGCGGAAACAGGGGTTCGATTCCCCTATGAACTGCTCACTATTAATAATTTAATAACCCAACCCATAGAAGATGCTGAAAGCCAGATAATGGTTTTACAGCATTTTTTATTTACGCGAGTAGCGAGAAAAATCGCATGCTTGCATGCATATTTGGCAAGCACTGCGATAACTCGAGAAACTCGCAAAGTGTGTTTATACTATTTTGCGTAAAAATTCGAATTGCAATAATTAACTAAAATTTACGAAAATATCTCTTCCAAATCAGCATATATTATGTTATAATTTACTATGTTTCCGGTAATAAACAAGGAAAAAATAAGCAAATCTAACAAATGTATGATGGAGGGTGACATGAAGAGAAGAGGAAAAGCATTGGGGATGGCATTGCTGCTTATCATGATGACTGTTTTTTCAGTAGTCTCAGATGCGGCAATGGTAAAGGCTGACGAACTTTTGATTAAGCTGCATTACCACAGAGCAGACGACAATTACGATGGATGGGATGTCTGGATGTGGGGAGAAGGTGCGGATGGTGCAGCTTATGAACTGGCAGAGGAAGATGGTGACCATGTGGCAACCATGGAAGTAACACCGGGTACAACCTCTGTGGGATTTATTGTGCGTACAGCAGACTGGACCAAGGATGTTGATGAAGACCAGTTCATTGATATTTCTGAGATGGTATCCGGCACTGTGGATATTTATGTGGAGTCCGGTGTGAAAGGATATACCAAAGAATATGGTGATGATGCTGTAACCGGAACTAAATTATCCGGAGCCAAATATGATGGGGAAGGCGCAGTAACCGTTCAGATGACCGGAGCAGTTGAAGGGGATCTGATGCAGGCATTTTCCATTAAGAGTGCCGATGGTGTGGCGGTTACTATCAAAGAAGTAACACAAGATGATGATTTCGTATATCAGGTAGTTGTGGAAGAACCATTAGATGCTTATAAGAGCTATCAGATTACATACGAAGGAACTGAATATAAAGTAGTGATGCCGAGCGTATATTCCACCAAAGAATTTGAAGAAGAATATACTTATGACGGAGATGACCTTGGTGCAACCTGGACAAAAGACAGCACAGCGTTCCGTCTCTGGGCACCAACCGCACAGGCTGTTTCTGTAAATCTCTATGAATCAGGAACAGAAGGAACCGATGATTTAATCGAATCCATTCCAATGACTGCAGATATAAACGGAACCTGGGTGGCATCAAAGGATGGAGATTTAAATGGTACCTATTATACTTATACCGTTACCATTAATGGTGAGGAAAAAGAAGCCAATGACCCATATGCAAGAACCACAGGTGTCAACGGAAAACGTGCCATGATAATTGATTTGGAATCCACCAATCCAGAAGGGTGGGACAGTGACAGTAATCCACATGCCGGAGAGGGTATTAATGATGCTGTTATTTATGAAATGCATATCCGTGACGTCTCTTCAGGTTCCAGTTCCGGAATTGAAAACGTTGGAAAATATTTAGGACTGACAGAGACCGGAACCACAACTGAAAATGGTGTTCCGACCGGACTTGACCATATCAAGGATTTGGGAATCACACATTTACATTTACTTCCGTTTTATGATTATGGTTCCGTAGATGAAACAAAGCTGGATACACCGCAATTTAACTGGGGATATGATCCGGTCAACTACAACGTACCGGAAGGCTCTTATTCCACGGATCCATATCATGGAGAAGTCCGGGTGAAAGAAGCTAAAGAAATGGTAAAGACGTTACATGATAATGATATCAGTGTCGTTATGGACGTGGTTTACAATCATGTATACAATGCAGGAGAATTCTGTTTTAACGTAATTGTGCCGGAGTATTTCTCGAGAGTAAATGATAATGGGACTTATTCTAATGGTTCCGGCTGTGGAAATGACACCGCATCCGAGCGTTCCATGGTGAAGAAATATATTGTGGACTCAGTAAAATACTGGGCAGATGAATATCATATTGATGGCTTCCGTTTTGACCTGGTAGGACTTTTGGATACGGAAACCATGAACGAGGTTATCGAGGAAGTGCACAAAGACCACCCAGATGTTATTTTCTACGGAGAAGGATGGTCGATGCAGACAAGCCTTACCAAAGAAGGATATTCCATGACAACACAGACCAATTCCACGGAAGTACCGGAAATGGCTTTTTTCAGTGATACGTTAAGAGATTTGTTAAAAGGAAATACATTTTCAACTACAGAAAAAGGTTTTGTATCCGGAGCAAATGGCAAAGAGAAGACCTTACAAAAATGCTTTATGGGATTATCGCCTGAATGGTGTACTACACCTTCCCAGTCCATTAACTACGCATCCTGTCACGATAATCTTTCCCTGATGGATCGTATTATCCGTTCTACTCCGGAAGCTTCCGTGGAGGAGCGAATCCGCATGAACAATCTTGCAGCAGCCATTTATATGACGGCAGAGGGTGTTCCGTTTATGCAGGCAGGAGAAGAATTCTTAAGAAGCAAAGTGAAAGCAGATGGTGGTCTTGATGAAAACAGCTATGCCTCACCAGATTCAGTAAACAGCTTAAAATGGAGCAATCTGGAAGATGAACAGTATCAGAATGTTTACCAGTATTATAAAGGACTGATTGCATTCCGTAAGGCACATCCGGTGCTTCGCCTTGACAATGCAGAGGATGTAAAAGCACATGTGACTCCGGTAGAAGATTTAGATGATAATGTAGTAGCGTTTGCAATTACTGGTGATGTTGACGGAGAGACAGCAGATGGAATGTATGTGATCTTCAATGCCAATAATGAGAAAAAAGAAGTAACTCTTCCGGAAGGAAACTGGAATGTATGCATTAATGATACCTTAGCAGGAACAGATACGATTGAAACAATTTCTGGAACAGCAGAAGTAGCTCCGGTTTCTGCATTGATTTTAGTAAAAGGTGATGGAAACGGCAGCACAGCAGTAGTATCTGCAGGAACATTACCAGCATGGATGGCATATGTATTTACAATTCTGGTTGCCGTAGTGATTGGAACATGTTCTGTCTGGTCACAGAAAAAGGCAGGAAAAGCCGGCAGAAAGTAGATAATTTGGAAATAAAATCTTGCAATTTAAGAAAATAGTGCTATAATAATACAGTACATGATGATTTAGGCTTTGAGAGTGGGCGTTGCGTCCACTCTCAATTCATGTTTAGAACAAAATTTAAGCAGATGGAAAGGTGGTTACATGTCCAGAAAAGAAATTTATGAACAGAAGACAGAAAGCTTCATTCAGCCAATCGTTGATAAGTATCATTTTGAACTGGTAGATGTGGAATATGTCAAGGAAGGTTCCGACTGGTACTTACGGGCTTACATTGATAAGGAAGGCGGAATTACCGTCAATGACTGTGAAATGGTAGCACGGGAAATGAATGAGATTCTGGATCGGGAAGATTATGTGGAAGACTCTTATATTTTTGAAGTGAGTTCGCCGGGACTTGGCAGACCGTTGAAGAAAGAAAAGGACTATGTCCGTTCTATGGGAAAAGAAGTGGAGATACGTCTGTATCGTGCCATAGATCATGAAAAGGAATTTTGTGGAGTCTTAAGTGCATATGATGAGAATACCGTAACAATTGAAGACGAATCTTATGGACAGAAGGTATTTGATAAGAAGGATATTGCATTAATCCGTCTTGCCATCGATTTTTAATCATTAACATAGCATACAACTTAGAAAATAAGTATATAGGAGGATAAAGAAATGAATAACGAGTTGTTGGAAGCATTGACAATACTGGAGCAGGAAAAAAATATCAGCAAAGAGACTTTACTTGAGGCAATTGAGAATTCTCTGCTGACTGCATGCAAAAACCATTTTGGAAAGGCAGATAATATTAAAGTAAATATTGACCCGGAAACATGCGAGTTCCATGTGCTTGCTGAGAAGACCGTAGTGGAAAAAGTAGAAGATGATGTAACAGAAATCAGCCTTGCAAATGCACGCATGATTGATTCTGAGTACAATCTTGGTGATGTGGTAAATGTAGAAGTTAAATCCAAAGAATTTGGACGTATTGCAACACAGAATGCAAAGAACGTAATTTTACAGAAGATTCGTGAGGAAGAAAGAAAAGCAATTTACAGCGAATATTACAGCATGGAAAAAGACGTTGTAACCGGAATTGTACAGAGATATGTTGGAAAAAATATTTCCATTAATCTTGGTAAAGCAGATGCCATTCTTACTGAAAATGAGCAGGTAAAGGGTGAAGTATTCAAACCGACCGAACGTATCAAGGTATATATTCTGGAAGTAAAATCTACACCAAAGGGACCAAAGATTATGGTTTCAAGAACACATCCGGAATTAGTAAAACGTCTGTTTGAAGCAGAAGTTACTGAAGTAAAGGATGGTATTGTAGAGATTAAGAGTATTGCCCGTGAAGCAGGAAGCAGAACAAAGATTGCTGTTTACTCCAATGACCCTGATGTAGATCCGGTAGGAGCATGTGTAGGTATGAACGGAGCCAGGGTAAATGCTATCGTAAGTGAATTACGCGGTGAGAAAATTGATATCATTAACTGGAATGAGAATCCTGCTATGTTAATCGAGAACGCATTAAGCCCAGCAAAAGTTATTTCCGTAATCGCAGATGGCGAAGAGAAGAGCGCAAAGGTTGTTGTTCCGGATTATCAGTTATCCCTTGCTATCGGTAAAGAAGGACAGAATGCAAGACTTGCTGCAAGACTGACCGGATTCAAGATTGATATCAAGAGTGAGACACAGGCAAGAGAGTCCGGTGAATTCATGGATTATGAAAATGATTACGAGGACTATGATGAGGAGTATGAAGAGGGTTATGAGGAAGGTTATGAAGAAGAAAACACAGGAGATGGTGAGTTCATAGATGGCAACGAATAAGAAGATTCCTATGCGGAAATGTGTAGGATGCCAGGAAATGAAAAGCAAGAAAGAACTGATTCGGATTATTCATACGCCGGAAGATGAACTTGTAGTGGACTCCACTGGAAGGAAGAATGGAAGAGGCGCATATATCTGTCCGAATATGGATTGCTTTTTGGCAGCAAAAAAGACAAAGGGCTTGGAAAGATCTTTGAAAATGGCGATTCCGGAAGAAATATATGAGGAGTTGCAAAAGGAGATGCAGAATATTGAAACAAGATAAGGTGTTATCCATGCTTGGACTTTCTGCCAAGGCAGGAAATGTTGCAAGCGGAGAATTTTCAACAGAGAAAGCGGTAAAAGAAGGAAAGGCTCATCTGGTCATTGTCGCAGGAGATGCTTCAGATAATACGAAGAAACATTTCCGTGATATGTGCAGCTTTTATGAAGTGCCATTTTATGCTTATGCTGATAAGGAGAGTCTCGGACATCATATTGGAAAAGAATTTCGGGCATCATTGGCAGTTACCAACGAAGGTCTTGCCAAAGCCGTCATAAAGCAATTGAAACTGTTAACAACTGAATAACGGAGGTAGTTATATATGTCAAAACTCAGAGTATATGAACTCGCAAAAGAATTAAATATAAAGCCGCAGGATGTTTTGGATTCCTTAAAAGGAACCCAGTATGAAGTAAAGACATCCAGCAATAGTATAGATGAAGATGCACAGAAGCTGGTGCGTTCTAAAGTAAACGGAGCAGCAAAACCAGCAGTAAAGCCAGCAGCAGAGACAAAGCCGGCAGGCGAAGCAAAAGCTGCAACAGAAGCAAAGCCAGCAGGTGAAACAAAAGCTGCAGGCGAGGCAAAATCAACAGAGGCACCGGCTCGACCAAAGAAAAAAGCAAGCATTTCTGCTGTATTTAACCCACAGAACAGCAAGACCAATCCGGGAAGCAGACGTCAGGCTTATCACACCAATGCCAAGACCGGAGAAGCAAGAAGGCCGGCACCGGCTGCAAGACCAGCTCAGCCTGCAAAACCGGCAGCACCAAAGCCTGCAGAAGTAAAAGCTGTAGAAGTTAAGCCGGCAGAGGTAAAGGCAACAGAAGTTAAGGCTGCAGAAGTAAAACCAGCAGAAACGAAAACTGCAGAAGTAAAGACTACGGAAACAAAAACTGTTCAGGAGAAACCGGTAGTGAAAACAGAAGAGAAGAAGACGGAGACAAGAAACTTTAACAATAACCGTCAGCAGGGAGACAGACCATACAACAATAACCGTCCACAGGGAGACAGACCGTATAATAACAACCGCCCACAGGGAGACAGACCGTATAATAACCGTCAGCAGGGAGACAGACCGTACAATAACAACCGCCCGCAGGGGGACAGACCATATAATAACCGTCAGCAGGGAGACAGACCGTATAATAACAACCGCCCGCAGGGAGACAGACCGTACAATAACAACCGCCCGCAGGGAGACAGACCGTACAACAATAACCGCCCACAGGGAGACAGACCATACAATAATAACCGTCCACAAGGCGACAGAAATGGAAGAGGCGGAAGAAATGGTGGAAGATTCGATCAGGAATTAAACCGTTTCAATAAAGAAGCGATTCAGGCAGGACCGGACGATTTAAGAAAAGAAAGCCGTGAGAATCGTGACCGTGACAATACCCGTAAGAAACAGGTGCAGGAGCACGATAAGTTAGGAAGCAAGAAACAGGAAAGATATGTAAATCTTGAGAAAAACGGCGGTAAGAAGAAACGTCCTGCACAGCCGAAACCAAAGGAAGAAGATACCATCCGCAGCGTATCCCTGCCGGAGCGTATGACGATTAAGGAATTGGCAGATAAGATGAAGGTTCAGGCTTCTGAAATCATCAAGAAGCTCTTTATGAAGGGACAGATGGTTACCGTAAACCAGGAAATCGACTATGACAGTGCAGAAGAAATTGCACTGGAATTTAACTGTATTGCAGAGCCGGAAGAAAAGGTAGACGTAATTGCAGAGCTTTTAAAAGAGGATGAAGAAAGAGAAGAAGATTTAGTTCCAAGACCACCTGTTGTCTGTGTAATGGGTCACGTTGACCATGGTAAAACATCCCTTCTGGATGCAATCCGTAATACACATGTAACAGACCGTGAGGCTGGTGGTATCACACAGCATATCGGAGCATATGTGGTAAGTATCAACGGACAGAAGATTACCTTCTTAGATACACCGGGACATGAAGCATTTACCGCAATGCGTCTGCGTGGAGCAAAATCTACCGACATTGCAATTCTTGTAGTTGCAGCAGATGATGGTGTCATGCCACAGACGGTAGAAGCAATTAACCATGCTAAAGCAGCCGGAATTGAAATCGTAGTAGCAATCAATAAGATTGATAAGCCAAATGCCAATATCGACCGAGTAAAACAGGAGTTATCCGAATACGAACTGATTCCGGAAGACTGGGGTGGAAGCACCATCTTTGTACCGGTATCTGCTCATACCCACGAAGGTATTGACCAGTTATTGGAAATGTTATTATTAACAGCAGAAGTCAGCGAATTAAAGGCAAATCCAAAACGTAAAGCCCGTGGTGTTATCATTGAGGCACAGCTGGATAAAGGAAGAGGAGCTGTAGCAACTGTTTTAGTACAGAAGGGAACCCTTACAGTTGGTGAGCCGATTGCCTGTGGTAGTGCATATGGTAAAGTGCGTGCCATGATTGACGATAAAGGAAGAAGAGTAAAAGAAGCCGGACCATCCATGCCGGTAGAGATTTTAGGACTTTCCAGTGTACCGGATGCAGGAGAAACATTCGTAGCATGTGACAGTGAAAAAGATGCAAGAAACTTTGCAGAGACATATATTTCCGAAGGAAAGGCAAAACTGTTAGAGGAGACCCGTTCCAGAATGTCTTTAGATGATCTGTTCTCACAGATTCAGTCCGGAGATGTAAAAGAGCTGGATATCATCGTTAAAGCAGACGTCCAGGGTTCTGTAGAAGCCGTAAAACAGAGTCTTGTAAAACTTTCCAACGACGAAGTTGTGGTTAAGATTATCCATGGTGGTGTTGGTGCAATCAACGAATCTGATGTTACTTTAGCATCTGCATCTAACGCAATCATCATTGGATTTAACGTAAGACCGGACCCTACAGCAAAGGTTACTGCTGAAAATGAAGGTGTAGATATCCGTCTGTATAAAGTTATCTATAACGCAATTGAAGACGTAGAAGCTGCTATGAAGGGAATGTTAGATCCTGTATACGAAGAAAAAGTAATCGGCCATGCAGAAGTTCGTCAGATTTTCAAAGCATCCGGTGTTGGTAACATTGCAGGTTCTTATGTATTGGATGGTAACTTTGAGCGTGGATGTAAAGTCCGTATTACCCGTGAGGGAACACAGATATTTGAAGGAAATCTTGCTTCCCTGAAACGTTTCAAGGACGATGTGAAGGAAGTAAAAGCCGGATATGAGTGTGGTCTTGTATTCGAAGGATTTAATGATATTGCAGAACTGGATCAGGTAGAGGCATATAAGATGGTAGAGGTTGCCAGATAATCTGATAGAAGGACAGGAAAATTATGCAAAAAAATAGTATGAAAAATATGCGGATAAATGGAGAAGTTCAAAGAGAACTCTCCAACATTATCCGGAGTGAAGTAAAAGACCCGCGTATTGCGCCGATGACCAGCGTGGTTGCCGTAGAAGTGGCACCGGATTTAAAAACCTGTAAGGCGTATATCAGTGTATTCGGAGACGAAGAAGCTCAGAATAATACAATCAAAGGTCTTAATAGTGCAGAAGGGTATATTCGTCATGCCCTCGCAAAAAGTATCAATTTAAGAAATACTCCGGAGATTCGGTTTATCCTGGATCAGTCCATTGAGTATGGTGTAAACATGTCAAAGAAAATTGATGAGGTGATTGGACAGGAAGAGTCCTAAGCCTCATCCGAAGAGAAAGAGAGCAGGTGTTGCCAATGAAATTAGAGGAACAGCTTTATGATGTGAAGCGTGTAGCAATAGCCGGTCATGTAAAACCTGACGGAGACTGTGTAGGTTCCACGTTAGCAGTATATAACTATATCAGAAAATATCATCCGGAAATGGAAGTGGAACTCCATCTGGAACCGATTCCAAACATTTTCAAATTCCTTGCAAATGCAGATAAAATTGACAGCTCTTATATAGAAAAAGAGCCATACGATTTATTTATTGCATTGGACTGCGGTGATGAGAAACGACTGGGAAATGCAGTGAAATATTTTCATGCAGCAAAACGCACCTTCTGTGTTGACCATCATATCAGCAATCAGAGCTTTGCAGATGCAAACTACATTTTCCCGGAGGCAAGTTCAACCTGTGAGCTTGTATATGAACTCATAGATGAAGAGAAGATTACAAAGGAAATTGCAGAATGTATTTATGTGGGAATTGTGCATGATACCGGTGTGTTCCAGTATTCCTGTACTTCCGCAAAGACCATGAACATTGCCGGCAGGCTGATGGAAATGGGAATTGATTTCAGCC
Source organism: Roseburia sp. OM03-7AC (assembly GCF_003462625.1). NCBI lineage: Bacteria > Bacillati > Bacillota > Clostridia > Lachnospirales > Lachnospiraceae > Roseburia > Roseburia sp. OM03-7AC. The sequence goes on along the minus strand of NZ_QTZJ01000001.1, from coordinate 626,954 downwards.
GTATCGTGGATAAGACTTATTATGAGAAAACTTACGAGCAGAACCGGATTTTGGGTCAGGCATTGGTGGACAGCCAGCTCTTTTTAGATGGAAAATGCATTGCATCTATCGTAACAAAAGAAGAAATGGAAAAATACCAGGTTCTTCCGAAACATTTAGAAGGAATCGTACAGCAGCTTCGTGCTACTAAAGATGTGGAAGCTGCAATCTTTCTTTACGAAAATGAGGATGGAAGCTTTAAAGCAAGCATGCGTTCCAGTGGTAAGGTAGATGTGGCAGTTATTATGATGTCCTATGGTGGAGGCGGTCATATACGGGCAGCCGGAGCAACCATAGAAGGCAATGCCAAAGAGATTCTTGAGGGAATCGTAAAGGACGTTGAAAAACAGCTTTTGAAATAGACAGGATAACGTATGGACGGAATTATTAATGTGAGAAAAGAAAAAGGATTTACGTCCTTTGACGTAGTTGCAAAGCTGCGTGGAATTTTAAAAATGAAAAAGATTGGACATACAGGTACGCTTGATCCGGATGCGGAGGGCGTACTTCCTGTATGTATAGGAAAAGCAACCAGAGTCTGTGACCTTTTAACTGATAAGGACAAGGTATACGAGGCAGTCATGCTTTTGGGAAAAGAAACGGATACCCAGGATATGACAGGAACCATATTAAAGGAATCCGAGGTAAATCTTTCCATAGAAGAAGTAAAGCAGTGTATTGAAAGCTTTGTGGGAGAATATGCACAGATTCCGCCGATGTATTCTGCACTGAAGGTCAATGGAAAGAAATTATGTGACTTAGCAAGAAACGGTGTGGAAGTAGAACGCAAGGCAAGGAAGGTTCAGATATTAGATATTGCAATTTTATCAATCGACTTGCCGCGAGTGACCATGCGGGTGCACTGTTCCAAAGGAACTTATATCCGGACATTGTGCCATGACATCGGAGAAAAATTAGGTTGTGGAGCCTGTATGGAGTACCTGGTACGGACAAGAGTTTCAGATTTTCAAATAGAAGATGCAAAAACACTGCAGGAAATTGAGACAATAATGAAAAGTGGTAAGATAGAAGAGATTTTATATCCCATTGATACCGTATTTAAAAATCTGCCACAGATTCACAGCCGCAAAGATAGTACTGCACTTTTATATAATGGAAATAAGCTGCCGCTGCCTGTGATAGCAGAGGCAGAGACGATAGAGCATACGCTTGCTTCTTTTTATAAAGAAGATGACTGCAAAAAAGTCAGAGTGTATGACAATGCAAATCATTTTGTTGGAATATATGAATACCGTACAGCGGACAGGCTGTTTAAGCCGGTAAAACTTTTCTTTACACAGCAATGAGAAGGAAAAAGACATTTAAGCAGGTATAAAAAATGAAGTATATACATGGAACAACAGAATTTCATATTGAAGAAGAATGCGTGCTTTCCCTTGGCAAATTTGACGGTCTGCACAGAGGACATGAGACTTTATTAGAACATATGATGGAGCAGAAGAATAAAGGCTGTGCAACGGTACTATTTACCTTTGCCATTCCGCCGAGACCGGGCAGGATAAATGAAGTCCAGAAGGTGCTTACGACGAATGAAGAGAAGGTTGCAATCTGTGAAGAGCAGGGCATTGATTATCTGATTGAATATCCTTTTACCAAAGAAGTCATGACCATGGAACCGGAAGCATTTATTGAAATGCTGGCTTCTTCCATGAAAATCCGTGGCATTGTGGTTGGAACAGATTTTCATTTCGGACATAACCGCCGAGGAGATTACCATCTGCTGGAAATATATGCGAAGAAGCTGCATTATGAACTTAAGGTAATAGATAAGGTTCAGTATGAGAATCGGGATATCAGCAGTACCTTTATCCGGGAAGAAGTAGAAAAGGGCAATATGGAAAAAGTAAAATACCTTCTTGGCTATGATTATTTTGTGGAAGGTGTTGTAATACATGGCAGAGAAATGGGCGCGAAGGTACTTGGAATCCCGACCATAAATATCATACCGCCGGAAAACAAACTGCTTCCGCCGTTTGGCGTCTATGTTTGTGATGTTGTAGTAGGGGATAAGACGTATCATGGAATCGCAGATGTGGGATGTAAGCCGACTATCGAAGGGGTTAATCCGGTGGCAGTGGAAACCAATATTTTTGATTTTAATGAGAATCTCTATGGAAAGAAAGTGCGTGTCTGCTTCCGGAGCAGAGAGCGCAGCGAGATGAAGTTTGAATCCTTAGAGGCTTTAAAGCAACAGCTCGAACAGGATATTGCCTATGGCAGATTTTATGTACAGCAGCATTAAATATATGAATTTCGTAAAATTTCGAACAATTGTTACATAATTGTTACATATTTATGTTGACATTATGAAATCACGTTGCTATAATCTTAAAATATGGAGAAGCATATTGATTCGAACAGATGCGGAAATGCAGGGTGCATTTTGCATCGTTACAATGTCAGGAGGCATATTTTTATGAAGAACAATAGAAAGTGGAAGACAACAGCATTTATTCTTACCTGTGGACTTACAGTGGCGCTTGAGGGTGGCGCAGCTGCACAGACATCAGCAGGTTCCGGCTTAAATGCAGGAATATTTGCTACAATGGATTCCTATTATAATACAGATATTGTTGTTTCAGCAACCAATACTGTTACAACGATGGAAGGACAGTCTGAGGATGCTGCAGCAACCGATACAACGGTACCTGCAGATACAGCAGCAACCGATACAGCGGTACCAGCAGATACAACAATCTGTGGATATACCAATCTTGGTATTGCACAGGTTGACAGCAGTTTAAATGTAAGGGAACAGCCGGATACCAATTCTGATATCGTAGGAAAGATGCAGAACGATGCCGGATGTGAAATATTAGAGGACGATGGCGAGTGGCTTAAAATTGAATCTGGTCAGGTAACCGGATATGTAAAAGCAGAATATATCATTACCGGAGAGGCAGCTGTAGCAAAAGCCCAGGAAGTAATGAAGACCATTGCAACCGTTACAACACAGACTTTAAATGTACGTGCTGAGATGAATACCGATTGTACCAAACTGGCATTGATGCCGGAAGGAGAAGAATTAGAGGTTTTAAATCAGTATGATGGCTGGGTGGAAGTAGACTTAGATGGTGATGTAGGATATGCAAGTACCGACTATGTAGAGATTTCACAGCAGCTGCCAAAGGCACAGACCATGACAGAATTAAAATATGGTCAGGGTGTTTCAGATACAAGAGTATCACTGGTGGCTTATGCAACACAGTTTGTCGGTAATCCATATGTATGGGGCGGAACCAGCCTTACCAGAGGAGCGGACTGTTCCGGATTCGTATTATCCGTATATGCAAATTATGGCGTATATCTGCCACACTCATCCAGAGCACAGGCAGGATGCGGAACCAGAATCAGTGCATCCGAAGCACAGCCGGGAGATTTGTTCTTCTATGGTAGCGGTAAGGGCATCAACCATGTGGCAATCTATATCGGAAATGGTCAGATTGTTCATGCAAGTTCACCTTCTACCGGAATCAAGATTTCCAATGCATATTATCGTTCACCAGTATGTGTTGTCCGTGTATTAGGAAACTAGATAAGGAAACTAACAGAATTTTGTTTACAAATAATAAGTAGTATGTTATATTTGTTAGGTATGATTTAGCCGATATTCGGTAGATGGACACTCCGACCTTTTACTGATTATCAGGCGATAAGAAAATATAAGGAGGAAACGTAAATGTTATCAAAAGAAAGAAAAGAAGCAATCATCGCAGAATATGGTAAAACTGCTACAGACACAGGTTCACCAGAGGTACAGGTTGCACTTTTAACAGCCAGAATCAATGAGCTGAATGAGCACTTAAAAGTAAATCAGAAGGATCATCATTCCAGAAGAGGACTTTTAAAGATGGTTGGTCAGAGACGTCGTTTACTGGCTTACTTAAAGAAAGTTGATATTGAAAGATATCGTTCTTTAATCGAACGTTTAGGTTTAAGAAAGTAATTTCTTGTAAAAGGAAACCGTATAGAATAGAGCGGAGTTGTCCGCTCTATTTTTCGGTTGCTAGGCTTCCACAGGTTGCCGGATATCTGTAAGGAACTGCAAGTACAGAGTCTTATGGATGACAATGTAAGAACGGCAGAAGGACGATTCCGAGACCACTGATTAGTGCAATTACAGATTGTGTTAATCAGTAGTTTCGGTCGATACACCTCCGGATGGCTGCAAACAGCACCATTTCGGAACTTCTGCCATAATAAGCAGGAATATCCTGTATACAAAAAAGGAGAAATGATATGTACCAGAGTTATTCAATGGAACTTGCCGGAAGAACTCTTACGGTTGATATTAACCGTGTGGGTAAACAGGCAAATGGATGTGCATTCATGCACTACGGTGATACCACTGTATTATCTACTGCAACAGCATCTGAAAAGCCAAGAGACGGAATCGACTTTTTCCCTCTTAGCGTAGAGTTCGAAGAGAAATCTTATGCAGTAGGAAAAATCCCTGGCGGATTTAATAAGAGAGAAGGAAAAGCATCTGAGAATGCAATTCTTACTTCCCGTGTAATTGACAGACCTATGCGTCCGTTATTCCCAAAGGATTATCGTAATGATGTAACATTAAACAACCTCGTTATGAGCGTTGACCCGGAATGCCGTCCGGAAATCGTAGCAATGCTTGGTTCTGCGATTGCAACCTGCATTTCGGACATCCCATTTGACGGACCATGTGCTATGACACAGGTCGGAATGAAAGATGGTGAATTTGTAATCAACCCATCCCAGGAAGTTTGGGACAATGGTGATTTACAGTTGACGGTTGCTTCTACCAGAGAGAAAGTAATCATGATTGAAGCCGGAGCAAATGAGATTCCGGAAGATAAAATGATTGAAGCAATTTACATGGCACACGACATCAATCAGACCATTAATGATTTCATTATGAAACTGGTAAACGAAGTTGGTAAACCAAAACATGAATATACAAGCTGTGCAGTTCCAGAGGAAATGTTTGCAGCTATGCGTGAGATTGTTACACCGGATGAGATGGAAGTAGCAGTATTCTCTGACGACAAACAGACCAGAGAAGAAAATATCCGTAAAGTAACAGAGAAAATGGAAGAGGCATTTGCAGATAACGAAGAGTGGCTTCCATTAGTTGGCGAGGCTGTATATCAGTATCAGAAGAAGACCGTTCGTAAGATGATTTTAAAAGATCACAAACGTCCGGATGGAAGAGCAATCAACCAGATTCGTCCGCTGGCATCTGAGGTTGATATTATTCCTAGAGTACATGGTTCTGCTATGTTTACCCGTGGACAGACTCAGATCTGTGATGTTGTAACATTAGCTCCATTATCTGAAGTTCAGAAAATCGATGGATTAGATGAGAATATTACCACCAAGAGATATATGCACCATTACAATTTCCCATCCTACTCTGTTGGAGAAACAAAACCTTCCAGAGGACCGGGACGTCGTGAAATCGGACATGGAGCACTGGCTGAGAAAGCATTGGTTCCGGTTCTTCCTTCTGAAGAAGAATTCCCATATGCAATCCGTGCCGTATCCGAGACCTTTGAATCTAATGGTTCTACCTCTATGGCATCTACCTGTGCATCCTGTATGGCACTTATGGCTGCAGGTGTTCCGATTAAGAAAATGGTTGCAGGTATTTCCTGTGGTCTGGTAACTGGTGAGACAGATGATGATTACATCGTATTAACCGATATTCAGGGACTTGAAGACTTCTTCGGAGATATGGACTTCAAGGTAACCGGTACACATGACGGTATTACTGCAATCCAGATGGATATTAAGATTCACGGATTAACAAGACCTATCGTAGAAGAAGCAATCAGAAGAACCAGGGAAGCAAGACTTTATATCATGGACGAAGTTATGTCCAAAGCAATTGCTGAGCCAAGAAAAGAAGTTGGACAGTATGCTCCAAAGATTCTTCAGGTTCAGATTGACCCGGCTAAGATTGGTGATGTAGTAGGTCAGAAGGGTAAGACAATCAACGAGATTATCGACCGCACTGGTGTTAAGATTGACATCAATGATGAAGGTGCAGTAAGCATCTGTGGTACCGATAAAGCAATGCTTGAGAAAGCTGCTGACATGATCCGTATCATTACAACTGATTTCGAAGAAGGTCAGATTTTCACTGGTAAAGTAGTAAGCATCAAAGAATTTGGTGCATTCATTGAATTTGCACCGGGCAAAGAGGGAATGGTTCACATTTCCAAGATTGCAAAAGAGAGAATCGAACATGTAGAAGATGTTCTGACTCTTGGTGATACAGTAACCTGTATCTGCATGGGCAAAGACAGAATGGGAAGAATCAGCTTCTCCATCAAGGATGTTCCTGCTCAGAACTAATTGCAGATTCGTGGCATGTGATTTTTCAATACTCACATAAATAAAATAAGGCGTATGCTTTTGCGGATGAAAATCCACAAGGGTATACGCCTTTTTACGTAAGTAGCGAAGAAAAAAGTCTAGCAGAAAAAAAGAGCCGAGTTTGCTGGGTAAACTTTTTTCGGGTATCCGGAAAGCACTGCAGGTGGTCAAAAATGCTGCACTGCATATATTATAAGAAAACATAAAATGGTGCAGTATGGAACGGGTCAGACAGATTACAAGGGTGAATGAAGCTCATAAACTAGGATATATTGGAAATAATGTCACGGTAGCCGTGATGGATACAGGAATTGGAACTCATATTGATTTTGGACAAAGAATCAGAGGATTTCGTGATTATGTAGGTGATCAGAAGATACTTTATGATGATAACGGTCATGGAACCCATGTTTCCGGAATTATTGCAGGTTCCGGTTTTGCTTCTCATGGACGTTACCGGGGGATGGCACCGGGAGCAGCGATATATGCGATAAAAGTATTAGACCGTATGGGAAAGGGAAATACCAGACTGGTGGTATCTGCATTAAAATGGCTGATTGCAAATTATGGGAAAATGAATATAAGAATCTTAAATATTTCCGTAGGAATGCTTGCTTCGGCAAGAAGGGAAGAACAGGAGGAATTGTTAGCAGCAATTGAAGCAGTCTGGGATGCAGGAATTGTAGTGGTTGCCGCTGCCGGAAATAACGGACCAAAGGATAAGAGTATTACGATACCGGGGCTATGCCGGAAGATTATAACGGTAGGCAGCAGTGATGATGAGGAAGGAGAAGTAAAAAATCTGGGTCTGATGCGTGGGTATAGTGGGAGAGGTCCGACGGAAGCCTGCATTATGAAACCGGAAGTAGTGGCTCCTGGAACAGCGATTGTCAGCTGTAAGCGGATGGGAAATGGTTATGAGATGAAAAGTGGAACCTCTATGGCAACACCGGTGGTGGCGGGGGCGGTCGCGGTGCTTTTAAGCCGTTATCCAAATCTAAAACCGGCAGAAGTAAAACTGCGGCTTTATGAGACGAGTGTAGATACCGGAAAATCCAAGCATGCACAGGGCTGGGGGAGACTGGATGTCATGCAGCTGATTCGATAAAATAAAAGAACATGGAAGAGATAAAAAGCAGAGAGAAAGAGACAGAGGGAAAGGAATACGCCGGACATTTGATTTCTGGGAGAAAATGCGGTAAAATGAAAAATACGCATAAAACAAGGGGTAGAAAAGAAAGAGGAGGGAATAAGGTGAAGAAAATAGTTAAAGTTTTAATCAGCAGACTTTTTATCACAGTTTTACTTATTTTACTTCAGTTTGGATATTTATTTTATCTGCTGCTGGAAGTTGGTAAAATGTCTACTTACATCAACCTGATTCTCAATATACTTGCATTTATCGTAGCTTTATTCGTTGTAAATCGAAGAATGAATCCGGCATACCGGCTGGCATGGGTATTTATTATTCTGATGTTTCCATTGCTCGGATTATTGCTGTACGTGGTATTTGGAAGACCGGAACTCACCAGAAAGGCAAGAGAGAAAATGAACCGTGTAAATGAGGAAGTAGAACCGCTTCTTACAGAAGATAGAGCGTGCAGAGAACGGCTGGCAGAAGAAGATTCGGTTGCCGCTGGACAGTCTTCATATATCAGTGACTGGGCGCATTTTCCAGTTTATGAACATACAGCAACAAATTATTATCCGTCCGGAGAAGAAATGTTTCCAGTTATGTTAGAAGAAATCCGGAAAGCGAAAAAGTTTGTTTTTCTGGAATATTTTATTTTAGATGATGGAAAGATGTTCCGGGAGCTGATTCAGCTTTTGAAGGAAAAAGTGGAAGAGGGCGTAGAAGTACGTCTGATTTATGATGATGTTGGCTGCATTACGACACTGCCGAATAATTTCTATAAGGAATTGCAGAAAATCAGAATTAAATGTGCGGCGTTTAATCCGTTGCGGGCGAGACTTGCTGTCATTATGAATAACCGTGACCACAGAAAAATCCTCGTTATTGATGGAAATGTTGCATTTACTGGTGGAATCAATATTGCAGATGAATATATCAATGAAATTGAGCGGTTTGGATACTGGAAGGATACCGGAATCCGTATGAAAGGTGCAGCGGTATGGAGCTTTACCTGTATGTTTCTTGAAATGTGGAATTATATAATAAATTCCACGGAGGATTATGAGAAGTTCCGGCCGGATGCAGACTATGTGGCAAAGATTCCATCCGTTGGATATGTGCAGCCGTATAGTGATACACCGTTAGATCACGAAAATACCGGCGAGAATGTATACATGAACATTATTAATTCAGCACAGAAGTATGTCTACATTTTCACCCCGTATCTGATTATTGACCATGAAATGCTGGTAAGCCTTCAGAATGCGGCAAAACGTGGTGTGGATGTGCGGATTGTAACACCTGGAATTCCGGATAAGAAATTTGTTTATCTTCTGACACAGGCAGATTATGGTGTTCTTATTGAAAGTGGTGTAAAGATTTATCAGTATACACCGGGATTTATTCATGCAAAGAGTTTTGTCTGTGATGATAAAATTGCTACCGTAGGCAGTATCAATCTGGATTACCGCAGTATGTATCTGCATTTTGAATGCGGAGTCTGGTGCTATAAGACCGAGGCAGTGCTGCAGTTAAAAGAAGATGCACTTGCGGTAATCGGACAGTCACAGCAGATTGATCTGGAATTCTGCAAACACAGATTTGTAGGAGTACGGATGATACAGACCTGTCTGCGTCTGCTGGCCCCGCTTTTGTAGAAAAGGTTTTACAGGGAGAAGAAATAAGTAAGCGTCTTACGAAAATAATCCTGATAGGTAGCTTTTGGAATTGTAGTATCATATAAGACACGGATGGAGCCGATTTCTTTTTCATTTAATGTATAGTAAAGTGTGCCGGCTTCTTTTCCCTGTGTTACCGGAGCTTTTATTTCTTCTGGAAGAGAAAGCTTTTTTTCAATAAGATTTAAGTCATTTCCTGCAGTATCAAGATATGAAAAGGTTCCTTCATAGGAAAGACTGACCTTTTTATCAGTGCCACCCCGTACTGATAATTCCGGCAGAGCGGGCGGTGTGGTATCCTGATAGAGCCGGCATACGGAAAAACCATAGTCTAAAAGGGCGGACGCATCAGCAAAACGCACTTTATAATCCGGTGCAGCCATAATGACTGCGATGAGTTTAATGTTATCTTTTTCAGCAGTGGCTGAGACACAGTACTTGGCAAGACCGGTGGAACCGGTTTTTAATCCAGTGGCATAGGCGTATTGTTTGATGAGCTTATTGGTGTTGGTTAAACCAAATTCGGAAGACCCTTTTTTCGTGACATGGGTAATATTTTCCATCCAGATGGTGGAATAATTATGTATCTGCGGATATTTTGTGATTAATTCCCGGGACATTAGAGCAACATCATAGGCACTGGTCATATGATTGTCAACGTCAAGACCGCAGCAGTTAACAAAGTTGGTATCCTTCATACCAAGTCCGGCAGCCCGCTCATTCATCTGGGCAACGAAGGCATCTTCCGAACCGGCAATGAATTCTGCCATGGCAACGCAGGCGTCATTGGCACTGGCAACACTGATACACTTTATCAAGGTATCAACGGTCTGGGTTTCACCCGGCTCTAAGAAGACCTGGGAACCGCCCATACTTGCAGCATGTTCCGAAACTGTGACAACATCATCTAAGGAAATTTTTTGTGTGTCCAGAGCATCGAAAATCAGAATCAGCGTCATGATTTTCGTAATGCTGGCAGGATGCAGGATGGAATGAGCATCTTTTTCATAGATGATAGTTCCGGTAGATGCTTCCATTAAAAGAGCACTGGGAGCGGACAATGCGACCGGAGCAGATGCATCGGAAGCAGCATCCGGATTGGAAGCATCTGGCATGGAAGCATCAGGGGATGGATTGTTGGATTCTGCAGGAGTTTCGTTTTCTGCAAGAACAGAAAATTGTGATGCCATTGGTAAAAAGGCCGGACCAAGAAGAGACAGGCTTATGAAAATGGAAAGAATGGTATGCATAAGAATACCTCCGGTATGTTCTATTACATTTTAATAGAGAAGAGAAAGAAATATGCAGATAAAGCATGGTTTATTTTGTTGATGCAAAGAGGTGAAAGATGTTATTAAAAATCATTATTGTAATAGCATGTGTGATTTTGGTTTACATAATCTGGCAGTGGCAGGAATTAAAAAAATTTGCAAGAACGGATTATGAGATAAAAAGTGGTAAAGTGCAAAGAGAATATAAGGCAGCAGTACTGGCAGATTTGCATGGTTTTCAGTATGGAAAAGACAACATCCGGCTTTTAGATGCAATTAGAAGTGGACAGCCGGATCTGATTCTGATTCCAGGAGATATGGTGGTTAGCAGGAAAAGTGACACCTATGAGACAGCGTTAAAGATATTGGAAGAGCTGTGCAGGATTGCACCGGTTTATTATTCTTACGGAAATCATGAATCCCGTGCCCACATAAGAAAAAGTGAGTATCAGGAGAAATTTTTCGCTTTTGAAAATAAGGTAAAAGAGCTTGGCATCCATGTACTACATAATGAAACAGAAGCTTTTGGAGAACTGGTGGTTACCGGGCTTGAAATTCCATTGTCCTGTTATAAAAAAGGAGTGGATGTGCCACTTCCACAGGATTATCTTGAGAAAACGCTTCCGGAGCAGACGGAAGATACATTTCAGGTGCTGTTAGCACACAATCCAAGATATGCGAAGGAATATGCAGACTGGGGAGCGGATTTGACTTTTTGCGGACATAATCATGGAGGACTGATACGGATTCCGGGTGTTGGAAGCCTGATTTCTCCGCAGTTTCAGTGGTTCCCGAAATATGATGCAGGAGCCTTTGATTTTGAGGGAAAGAAAGTAATCGTAAGCCGGGGGCTTGGAACCCATACCTTTCATATCAGAATCTTTAACCGGGCGGAACTTGTGTTTATGGTTATAAAACCACAAGATATTGCTTGATTTGTGGTATAAAGTTGTGAAAAACACTAAATCTTGTGAAAACACTTGCGTTTTTTCTTAGATACCGTTAAAATAGATGTGCTAGGAAAGAATGGAGAGGTTTTGAAATGGAATTAACAGTAAAGCTGCAGGTGTTCGAAGGACCGTTGGATTTGCTCCTTCATCTGCTGGATAAGAATAAAGTAAATATCTATGATATCCCAATTGTGGAGATTACCAATCAGTATATGGAATATATCCGGGAAATGAAGCGGCAGGATTTAAATGTTATGAGTGAGTTCTTAGTTATGGCAGCCACACTGATTGATATTAAATCAAAGATGCTTCTTCCGGCAAAAGAGACAGAAGAAGAGGAAGCAGAAGACCCGAGAGCAGAACTGGTAGAACAGCTTTTGGAATATAAGATGTATAAATGCATTTCCTATGAATTAAAAGACCGTCAGATGGATGCGGAAAAGGTGATGTTTAAGGAGCCGACGATTCCAGACGAGGTAGCTGCCTATGAAGAGCCGGTGGATTTAGAGGAACTGATGGCAGATGTCACATTGAAGAAATTGAATGATATTTTCAAATCCATCATGCGTAAGCAGGAAGATAAGATTGACCCGGTTCGTTCCAAATTTGGCAAGATTGAGAAAGAAGAAGTATCACTGTCCGATAAAATGGTATATTTAGAGCAGTATGCAATGACACATCCACATTTCAGCTTCCGCAGTCTTTTAGAAGCACAGTGTGGCAAGATGGAGATTATCGTGACCTTCCTTGCAGTGCTTGAGCTGATGAAGATGGGCAAGATAACCATTTATCAGGATAAAATATTTGATGATATCAGAATAGAGTCCAAGGTTGCAGCCTAGGCTCTTATTATATGAGGGTAGTAATGGAAGAAAAGAATTATGAAGCAATTATAGAAGCAATTTTATTTACCATGGGGGAATCGGTAGAATTGGATAAAATTGCCAATGCAATTGAATTAGACAAACAGGAAACCAAAAAGAAAATAGAAGCACTCCAGCAGAAATATGAGCAGGAAGAAAGAGGTATCCAGATTATCGAACTGGACGGTGCTTATCAGATGTGTACGAAGAATGAAATGTATGAATATCTGATTCGGATTGCAAAACAGCCGAAGAAGCGTGTCCTTACAGACGTACTGTTAGAGACCTTATCCATCATTGCTTATAAGCAGCCAATCACTAAGGCGGAGATTGAAAAAATCCGTGGCGTATCCTGCGACCATGCAGTAAGCAAACTGGTGGAATATAATCTGGTCAATGAAGTGGGAAGATTGGATGCTCCGGGCAGACCTATGCTATTTGGCACAACAGAGGAATTCTTACGGAGCTTTGGTGTGCATTCCATCGATGAACTCCCGGTGCTGAATGAAGACCAGGTGGAAGAATTCAAGCATCAGGCTGAACAGGAAGCAGAAATGAAGCTTGAAGTATAGCAACAGGGAATGTAGTAAGCGGAAGTATAATCGAAGTATAATCATAGAAAGAAATGAATAGAATGCAGAGAAAATGTATTTTGGAGCGGTCATGAAAAAGAGACGGTGGAAGAAAATGACAGCATTATCTCTGCTTTTTATATTTTTTAGTTCCAATCATATTCCGGCAGAACCGCTGCCACAGGATAATCCGGATGAAACGCAGGAAGAAAATGAAATAGAAATCGAAGAACCAAAGAATTTGTACGCGCTGTCTGCATGCTTAATGGATGCGGATTCAGGGCGTATTTTGTTTGGAAAAGAAGAGGATGTGCGCCGGGCAAATGCCAGTACGACAAAGATTATGACATTGATTGTAACCTTAGAGCATGCAGATTTAAATGACGTGGTTACATTTTCTGATTATGCAGCCTCCCAGCCGGATGTGCAGCTGAATGGAGCAAGTGGGGAACAGTTTTTATTAAAAGACCTTTGTTTCTCTCTGATGTTAGAATCCCACAATGATTCGGCAGTGGCAATTGCGGAACATGTGGCAGGAAGTGTGGAGGCATTTGCTGGCTTGATGAATGAGAAGGCGGCGGAGCTTGGCTGCATGGATACCTATTTCATTACGCCAAACGGACTGGATAAGGAAGATGAAAACGGATTCCATGGAACGACAGCAGCCGACCTTGCCCGGATTATGAGCTATTGCATCAATGAGTCTCCCATGAAAGAGACTTTTCTTGAAATTACGCAGACACCGTCCTATTCCTTTTCTAATATAGAAGGAACACGAAACTATAGCTGCAATAATCACAACCGTTTCCTTACGATAATGGACGGAGCAATCAGTGGTAAAACCGGTTTTACGGGCAATGCCGGATACTGTTATGTGGGAGCATTGCGGCGGGATGACCGTACCTATGTGGTGGCACTTTTGGGCTGCGGCTGGCCAAACAATAAGAATTATAAATGGTCAGACACAAAACAGCTGATGCAGTATGGAATTGATTCATTTGAAAAGGTAAATCTTCTGGAGTTGGAAATCCCCAAGGAAGCAGAATGTCCTCTTGAGATAAGTGGGGCAAAGACAGAAGACTATAGCAGAATTAAGATGACAGAGGTTCAGAACAGGACAGAGGAAAAACAGATAGAAAATATACTGCTTCGTAAGGATGAATCCATTGAATTTAAATTGGAGAGAAAGCAGAGACTTGAGGCTCCGGTGGAAGCAGAAACTACTGTTGGAACCCTTAAGTATATACTGAACGGGCAGGTGGTGAGAGAGGAAGAACTTGTCTTAAAAGACAGTGTTCCGGCATGGGATTACCGCTACAGCTGCCTCAGAATGGTTGACCTTTTTTCTTTATAAAGTCAGAAAATCAGCCATAAAATGCGATATGTAAAATCTGTGAAAAAATTAACAATTTGCTATTGAAAAGTTTTGGTCAATGTACTACAATTACCCTAGCGAAAAATTTTATTTTTTCTAAAATAGATGGAGGACTAAGAGATGAGCAACAGAAGTAATAACTTAGCAGAACAGAGAATTTGCCGTTTGCTGGATGAAAACAGCTTTATGGAAATAGGTTCTCTGGTAACCGCAAGAAATACGGATTTTAATCTGGCAGATGAAGCTACGCCATCAGATGGTGTCATTACCGGACATGGTCTGATTGATGGTAATCTGGTATTTGTCTACAGTCAGGATTCTTCCGTATTAAATGGAACAATTGGCGAGATGCATGCAAAGAAAATTGCAGCTGTTTATGACAGGGCGATGAAGATGGGTGCACCGGTAATCGGACTTTTGGATTGTGCCGGAGTTCGTCTTCAGGAATCAGTAGATGCTTTGAATGCATTAGGAATGATTTATGAAAAACAGGTTATGGCATCCGGAGTAATTCCACAGATTTGTGCTGTATTTGGCAACTGTGGCGGCGGACTTACCGTAGTACCTGGATTATGTGATTTTGCATATATGGAAGCTGATAAAGCCAAAATGTTTGTAAATGCACCAAACGCAATCGAAGGAAATTACGTTGGAAAATGTGATACTTCTTCTGCAGATTTCCAGAGCACAGAGACCGGCGTCATTGATATGGCAGGTTCTGAAGAAGAAATCTTTGCACAGATTCGTGAATTGGTCTGCATGCTTCCGGCAGATAACACAGAGAATGGTTATATGGAAGACTGTGAAGATGATTTGAACCGTGCATGCGAAAATGTAGATACCATGAAAGGCGATCCTCGTTTCGTATTAAGCGAGATTTCTGATAATCACAATTTCTTAGAGACAAAGAAGGATTATGCAAAGAGCATGGTAACCGGATTCATCCAGTTAAACGGACTGACTGTCGGTGCTGTTGCTAACTGCACAGAAGAATATGATGAAGAAGGAAAGAAAGTCGCAGAGCATGATGCAGCACTTTGTGCAAAAGGCTGTGAAAAAGCTTCTGAATTCATCCAGTTCTGTGATGCATTTGATATTCCTGTATTATCTCTTACCAATGTGGCTGGATTTACAGCAACAAAATGCAGCGAAAGAAGACTTGCAAAAGCTTTGGCTAAACTTACATATGCATTTGCAAATGCTACCGTTCCTAAGGTTAGCCTGCTTACCGGTAATGCTTACGGAAGTGCAGCAGTAATGATGAACTCCAAAGCAATCGGTGCTGACCTTGTATACGCATGGCCGGATGTTAAGACCGGTATGATGGATGCACGTCTTGCAGCAGAGATTATGTATGCAGATGCTGATGCAGACAAGCTTGCAGAGAAAGCAAAAGAATATGAGGCATTACAGTCTAATGTTGTAACTGCAGCTAAGAGAGGATATGTAGACTTGATTATTGAGCCTGCTGATACCAGAAAATATCTTGTAGCAGCTTTTGAAATGCTGTTTACAAAACGTATGGATACTCCATATAAGAAACATGGAACAAAATAGAAAGGTGAATCTTATGAAGAAAAAATTGTGGATGCTTGTATGTGTTTTCGTGCTTGCATTTTCTATAACGGCCTGTGGTAAGACAGATCAGACTTCAATAACATTCAATGGAGGCACCTATGACCAGTGGAAGGATACAGTACAACAGACAGTACAGCAGATAACTACTGTGTCAGAAGCTGATATTGATAATGCTCTTTCTTCCATTTCAGAGAAGAGCGATGCAGTAAACTACAACTTCTATAGCAGTTGGAAAGAAGCTGTTGCTGACGAAGGAGATTTCCAGGGATTTGGTGACTTTACCATGACAGAGTCAAATAAGACAATGGTAATGGAACAGATATTGAATTATACCAACCGTGATTTGAGTTTTACTGTTGTATTTGATACAACTACAGACACACCGGAACTTACCAGTATGACATTTGACAAGGTATATTCACTTGGCGAGAAAATGGGCAAAGCCGGAATGAATACACTTATGGGCATGGGTACCGTATTTGTAATCTTAATTTTAATCAGTATTATTATTTATGCATTCCGCATTATTCCTTATTTACAGAATAAGAAAAAGAATGCGGCTGATGCAACTGCTGCAAAAGAAGATAAAGTAGTAGAACAGATTGCTCAGAAAGAAGAGCTGGTTCAGGATGATTTGGAACTTGTTGCAGTTATCTCTGCTGCAATTGCGGCAGCAACAGGAAGTTCTACAGATGGATTTGTAGTACGTTCCATTAAGAGAAGATAGTTTGAAGAATAATTAGGAGGATATAAAGATGAAAAACTATACAATTACAGTAAATGGAAATGTTTATGATGTTACCGTAGAAGAGAACGGAGCATCTGCACCTGTAGCTGCACCAAGAAAGGCAGCAGCAGCTCCTGCAGCAAAAGCAGCAGCACCTAAGGCAGCAGCCGGAGCAGGAAGCATTAAGATTGAAGCCGGAGCAGCCGGAAAAGTATTCAAGATTGAGGCTCAGCCTGGAACAGCAGTAAAGAAAGGTGATGCAGTTCTGATTCTTGAAATTATGAAAATGGAGACTCCTGTTGTTGCACCGGAAGACGGAACAGTTGCAAGCATCGAAGTTGCAGTTGGTGACAGCGTAGAAGCAGGAGCATTACTTGCTACAATGAACAACTAGGAGGAAAATTATGTTAAGTTATGTTGGAGACACAATGAGTAACCTCCTGCATCAGACTGCATTCTTTAACCTGACCTGGGGTAACTACCTTATGATTGTAATTGCCTGCGTATTCTTATATCTGGCAATCAAGAAAGGTTATGAACCTCTTCTTTTGGTTCCGATTGCATTTGGTATGCTTCTGGTTAACATTTATCCGGACATTATTGCAAGTCCGGAAGAGACCAGCAATGGTGTCGGTGGTTTACTTTATTATTTCTATACTCTGGATGAGTGGTCAATCTTACCTTCTCTGATTTTCCTTGGAGTTGGTGCGATGACAGATTTTGGCCCTTTGATTGCAAACCCAATCAGCTTCCTTTTAGGAGCAGCAGCACAGTTCGGTATTTTCGGAGCTTACCTGCTTGCAATTCTGATGGGATTCAATGACAAGGGAGCAGCAGCCGTATCTATTATCGGTGGAGCAGATGGTCCGACCTCTATCTTCCTTGCCGGTAAATTAGGACAGGCTGCATTGATGGGACCGATTGCGGTGGCAGCATATTCTTATATGTCTTTGGTTCCGATTATTCAGCCGCCAATTATGAAACTGTTTACAACAAAGAAAGAACGTGCAATCAAGATGGAG
This sequence comes from Roseburia sp. OM03-7AC, assembly GCF_003462625.1. Classification (NCBI taxonomy): domain Bacteria; kingdom Bacillati; phylum Bacillota; class Clostridia; order Lachnospirales; family Lachnospiraceae; genus Roseburia; species Roseburia sp. OM03-7AC. Next base: position 609,371 of record NZ_QTZJ01000001.1, on the reverse strand, counting down.
AACCTTCGTCCGGTATCCAAACTGGAGAAGATTTTGTTCCCAATCGTAGTTACTACAATTGTATGTCTGATTCTTCCGACAACCGCTCCGTTGGTTGGTATGCTTATGCTTGGTAACCTCTTCCGTGAGTCTGGTGTAGTCAGACAGCTTACAGATACAGCATCCAATGCTTTGATGTATATCGTAGTTATTCTTCTGGGTACTTCCGTTGGTGCATCTACCAGTGCAGAAGCATTCTTAAATTTCAGCACACTTAAGATTGTTGCTCTTGGACTGATTGCATTTATGTTTGGTACTGCAGCCGGAGTTCTCTTTGGAAAACTGCTTTGCTGGATTACCAAAGGAAAAATTAATCCGTTGATTGGTTCTGCCGGAGTTTCCGCCGTGCCTATGGCTGCGCGTGTATCGCAGAAGGTCGGTGCAGAAGAAGACCCGACAAACTTTTTACTTATGCATGCAATGGGACCAAACGTTGCCGGTGTTATCGGTACAGCAGTAGCTGCCGGTGTATTTATGGCAATCTTTGGTATATAGGAGGATAGAAATGTCAGAAGAAATGAAAAAACCTTTAAAAATTACAGAAACTGTTCTTCGTGATGCACATCAGTCTCTGATTGCAACCAGAATGACAACAGAACAGATGCTTCCAATTATCCCGAAAATGGATGAAATTGGATATTATGCAGTAGAGTGCTGGGGCGGAGCAACATTTGATGCCTGCCTTCGTTTCTTAAAAGAAGATCCATGGGAGAGACTTCGTAAATTAAGAGATGGATTTAAGAAAACAAAACTTCAGATGCTGTTCCGTGGACAGAATATCTTGGGATATCGTCCATATGCAGATGATGTGGTTGAGTATTTCGTACAGAAATCTATTGCAAACGGAATTGATATTATCCGTATTTTTGACTGCTTAAATGATGTTCGTAACCTTCAGACAGCAGTAACAGCATGTAACAAAGAAAAAGGACATGCTCAGGTTGCATTATCCTATACATTAGGAGATGCTTATACCTTGGATTACTGGATGGAAATGGCAAAGAGAGTAGAAGACATGGGTGCTGATTCCTTATGTATTAAGGATATGGCAGGACTTTTGGTTCCTCAGAAAGCAACCGAACTGATTCAGGCTCTGAAATCTTCAACCAGCCTTCCAATCGAACTGCATACACATTATACTTCCGGTGTTGCTTCCATGACATACATGAAAGCAGTAGAAGCTGGATGTGACATTATCGATACCGCAATGTCACCATTTGCACTTGGTACCAGCCAGCCTGCAACCGAAGTTATGGTAGAAGCATTCAAGGGAACACAGTATGATACTGGTCTTGACCAGAACAAACTGGCTGAAATCGCTGATTACTTCCGCCCAATGCGTGAGGAAGCATTAGACAGCGGCCTGATGAATCCAAAGGTACTTGGTGTTAATATCAAGACTTTGTTATATCAGGTACCGGGTGGAATGTTATCCAACCTGATTTCCCAGTTAAAAGAGCAGGGACAGGAAGATAAATACGAAGAAGTACTGGCTGAAGTACCTCGCGTTCGTAAAGACCTTGGTGAGCCACCACTTGTTACACCTTCTTCCCAGATTGTTGGTACACAGGCTGTATTTAACGTATTAATGGGTGAGCGTTACAAAGTTGCTACCAAAGAGACCAAGGATATTCTTCTTGGAAAATATGGTCAGACTGTAAAACCTTTCAATCCGGAAGTTGTGGATAAGGTTCTTGGTGCTGACAAAGATAAGGCAATTACCTGCCGTCCGGCAGACTTACTTGAGCCTGAATTAGATAAGATTGAAGCTGAAATGAAACAGTACAAACAGCAGGATGAAGATGTATTATCTTATGCATTATTCCCACAGGTTGCTACTGAGTTCTTCAAATATCGTCAGGCACAGCAGACGAAAGTTGATACAACAATTGCAGATACAAAGAACGGAGCATATCCGGTATAGGGTACCTTGCTATCTATAGCAGTAAAGAAGCGGCTACAGACAAATATGTCTGTAGCTGTTTTCCTTTTGATTGGTATAATGGAATATCAGAATTACATAAAAATTCTATGGACAAGAGGACAAAAGATTGCTATGATGAAGTCATGATTTGTCATGGGGTAGACAATTTTAATTGCAAAGCATTTGAAAATATTGTGGCAGTTCTTTCACGGTATTTGGAGAGGAAAAAGGTGAAGGACAATGAAACTGTATGAATTGGGGACAGGGGAGCCGGTGCAGGTGCTGGTGAAAGTGGAGAATGCTTCAGCAGAATATGATAGTACAGTTGCTTTTGGAAAAGAAGGCATTTTATTAATTGAGCCAATACGTTATGATGGAAAAATTATTAATTTTTCCGGAGATAAGGTGCATATCAGTGTAATTTATATGGAAGATGGAATCAAACCGCTGATATGGGAGGGGTGCAGAATGCAGACCGTCCAGGCAGGAAAAGAAAAATATCATGCAATTGTATGCAAGCGTGAAGGAATAAAATGGAACCGCAGACAGGCGTATCGCCAGTATCTGGGACTGGATGGAATGTTGTCCATTGACAGTACAAGAGCAAATCGTTCTGTGGTTGTGAAGGATATCAGTGCTACCGGAGTGTCATTTGTGGGGATGCCGGATATGAATTATCTTTCCATGGGACCGTTTCATTTGACGTTTGAAGATAAAGCAAGCAGGCTTAAAGTGCAGTTATCCGGTATGGCTGTTCGTCAGGAGCCGGTAGATGAAACGAAAGTGATTGTAGGATGTACGGTAAAGCAGGCAAATCTCGACTTGGGGACTTATGTCGCCTCCAAGCAGAAGCAGGAAATTGCCAGACGACATGGAAACTGACGAAAATCCTGCAAAAAGATGTTAAAACGACATAAAAAATGCAAAATATTTGTAGAATCGAGAAGAAGGAACTATGAATGGGAATACCAATGATTTGACCAGTCGAATCAACGAATGTTATGGAAGTTTAAGCAAAGGACAGAAAATATTAGCAACCTATATTACGGATAATTATGATAAGGCGGTATTTCTTACGGCAGCAAAAATGGGACAGGTAGTAGGTGTGAGCGAATCGACTGTAGTACGATTTGCTACACATTTAGGCTATAAGGGTTATCCGGAATTTCAGAAGGCTTTAGAGGAGATGGTTCGGAATAAGCTCAACTCCATTCAGCGTATGGAAGTGACTTATGGAAGAATCAGCCAGTCGCATATATTAGAAACGGTATTGCAGTCGGATCAGGAGAAAATTAAGGATACCTTGGAACATATTGATGAGCATGCTTTTGAACTGGCAGTAGATACCATTATCAAAGCAAAACATATTTATATTGTTGGAATACGAAGCTGCGCTCCACTGGCAGCTTTTATGGCGTTTTACTTTAATCTGATGTTTGAAAATGTGACATTGCTTCAGACCAATAATTCCAGTGAATTATTTGAACAGATGGTGCGAATCAGTAAGGATGATGTCATTATCGGAATCAGTTTTCCAAGATATTCCATGCGTACCTTAAAGGCAATGGAATTTGCCAATAACCGGAATGCAAAAGTAATTACATTAACAGATAGTGTGCATTCCCCAATGAATTTATATTCTTCCTGTAATCTGATTGCAAGAAGTGATATGGCATCTATTGTGGATTCTCTGGTGGCACCGCTTAGTGTTATCAACGCACTGATTGTTGCTTTGTGTATGAAGAAGCAGGGTGAGGTTGCCAAGACATTGGAGACCCTGGAGGATATCTGGAATGAATATCAGGTATATGAAAATGATGAAATTAATTATATTGATGATAAAATCAAAATGAGATATGCCAAATTAGGAGATGCAGATGAGTAAGGTACTTGTAATCGGTGGTGGACCGGCGGGCTGTTTTGCAGCAATTGCTGCGGCAGAGCAGGGACATCAGGTCGTATTGTTAGAACGCAATGAGAAAATCGGGAAAAAATTATTCATTACCGGAAAAGGAAGATGCAACCTTACCAATGCATGTGATACGGAAGAACTATTTTCAAACATTCCAAGGAATTCCAAGTTCTTATACAGCGCAATCTATTCTTATGACAATTTCCGGGTCATGGATTTCTTTGAACAGAATGGAACACCGGTAAAGGTGGAACGGGGAAACCGTGTATTTCCGGTATCAGACCATTCATCGGATGTCATTGCAGCCTTAAAACGCTCCCTGGATGCACATAAAGTAAAGATTATGTATCATACAGCGGTAGAAAAGCTTATGGTATCGGAGAATTGTGTACATGGAGTAATTACTGCAGAGGGAAAGAAAATGCCGGCAGATGCAGTAGTTATTGCAACAGGCGGCTGTTCTTATGCATCTACCGGTTCTACCGGGGATGGTTATCGTTTCGCAGAAGCCTGCGGACATACCATAAAAACCTGCAGTCCATCCCTTGTGCCTTTTAACGCAGAAGAGGAATATGTCAAAGAATTGCAGGGGCTATCGTTGAAAAATGTAAAGGCGAGCATTTATCAGGGCAAAAAGCTTTTGTATGAAGCTTTTGGAGAAATGTTATTTACCCATTTTGGCGTAAGTGGACCTCTGATGTTAAGCGCCAGCAGTGTGGTAAATGATGCGGTAAGAAAACAGCCGTTGCAATTATACATTGACTGGAAACCGGCACTCTCGGAAGAACAGTTAGATCACAGAATTTTAAGGGACTTTGAAGAGGCAAAGAACCGGCAGGTGATTCATGGAATTGAAAAATTATATCCGTCCAAATTCCTGCCGATTATTTTAAGACTTGCTAAGATTCCAGCAGAAAAGCGTGTCAATGAAGTAACCAAAGAGGAACGGCAGCGACTGGTGGACTTGACAAAGAAGTTCCCGGTTACACTGACTGGTTTACGGGGCTTTTCGGAAGCCATTATTACAAAGGGCGGTGTTTCTGTAAAAGAAGTAAATCCATCGACCATGGAATCAAAATTAACAAAGCATCTTTATTTTGCCGGAGAGGTATTGGATTTGGATGCATTTACCGGCGGCTTTAATCTGCAGATTGCCTGGTCTACCGGATATCTGGCAGGAAGCAGCATTGGAAATGAATAAAGAGAATAAAAAAGCAGAAAAATCGGAGGATGAGAAATGAGCTTTAATATAGCAATCGACGGACCGGCAGGAGCCGGAAAAAGCACTATAGCAAAACAGCTTGCAAAGGAACTTTCTTTTATATATGTAGATACAGGAGCCATGTATCGGAGTATGGCATTGTATTTTATGAGAAATGGCATTGCAAAGGAAGATGAGGCAGCAATTTCAGATGCCTGTAAAACCGTGGAAGTATCTATTGCCTATGAGAACGGAGAACAGCAGGTGCTTTTAAACGGTGAGAATGTCAGCAAAGAAATCCGGAAAGAAGAAGTTGGAAAAATGGCATCTGCCACCAGTGTTTATAAGGAAGTCCGCAAAAAACTGGTTGAATTACAGCAGAAGCTTGCAGCAGATAAAGATGTTATCATGGATGGAAGAGATATCGGAACCTGTGTGCTGCCGAATGCCCAGGTAAAGATTTATCTTACTGCAAGTGTTGAAACAAGAGCCGAGAGAAGATATCAGGAATTGCAGGAAAAAGGTGCTGCCTGTGATTTGGAAGTGATTAAAAAAGATATTGCGGACCGTGATTATCAGGATATGCATCGGGAAATTTCACCATTAAAGCAGGCAGAAGATGCCATTCTTGTAGATTCTTCGGATATGGGAATTGAAGAAGTGGTAGAAACCATCAAAAATATTTATAGGGAAAAATGTTAATATGAAAAATGTCAGAGTTGCAAAAAGTGCAGGTTTCTGCTTTGGCGTAAAGCGTGCAGTAGATATGGTTTATGCACAGCTTGAAACAAACGATGAAACAAAGGATGGAATAAAAGACCCGATTTATACTTACGGACCGATTATTCATAATGAAGAAGTGGTAAAGGATTTAGAGGCAAAGGGCGTAACCGTAATCCATGATATTTCAGAAATAGAAGAATCAGAAAAAGGAACCATCGTCATCCGTTCCCATGGTGTAGGCGAAAAAATATATCAGACATTAGAAAATGCCGGTTACCATATCGTGGATGCCACCTGTCCTTTTGTAAAGAAGATACATCGTCATGTACGGGAATATGGAGATGCCGGTTATCATGTTGTAATTATCGGAAATGCCAGCCATCCGGAGGTAGAAGGAATCCGTGGATGGGGAAATGAAGAGGAAATTACGGTAATTGGAACGAGGGAAGCAGCAGAAAATTTCCGGGTTTCAGCAGGAAAAAAGGTTTGTATCGTATCACAAACGACATTTAACTACAATAAATTTCAAGAATTAGTTGAAATTATAAATAAAAAAGGTTATGATATAATTGTTTTAAATACAATCTGTAATGCAACGGAAGAGCGGCAGACCCAGTCGAGGGCTTTGGCAAAAGAAGTTGAAGCAATGATTGTGGTTGGTGGGAAGAGCAGTTCCAACACACAGAAGTTATTTGAAATATGTAAAAACGAATGTGCAAATACTTACTATATACAAACCATAGATGATTTGGATCCGGCAGTACTTCGGACCATTGATAACGTAGGTATTACCGCAGGGGCATCTACCCCAAATAAAATTATTGAGGAGGTTCAAAATAATGTCAGAAATGAGTTTTGAACAAATGTTGGAAGAATCTTTTAAAACAATAAGAAATGGAGAGGTAGTCGAAGGCGTCGTTATCGGTGTTAAGCCAGATGAGATCATCCTTAATATTGGATATAAGTCAGACGGAATTATTACACGTAATGAATATACGAACGAAGCAAATGTAGACCTGACCACCGTTGTATCTGTAGGTGACACTATGGAAGCCAAAGTTTTAAAGGTAAATGATGGAGAAGGACAGGTACTTCTTACTTACAAACGTCTTGCTGCTGAAAAAGGAAGCAAGCGTTTAGAGGAAGCATTCAACAATCAGGAAGTGCTTACCGCAAAGGTTACACAGGTATTATCCGGTGGATTAAGTGTTGTAGTTGACGAAGCAAGAGTATTTATTCCTGCAAGCCTTGTATCAGATACTTACGAGAAAGATTTATCTAAGTATGAAGGACAGGAAATTTCATTTGTAATCACTGAGTTCAACCCAAGAAAGAGAAGAATTATCGGTGACAGAAAACAGCTTTTAGTAGCAGAGAAAGCTGAAAAACAGAAAGAACTCATGGAGAGAATCCATGTTGGTGATGTTGTAGAAGGTACAGTAAAGAACGTAACAGACTTTGGCGCATTCATCGACCTTGGTGGAGCAGACGGACTGTTACATATTTCTGAAATGTCCTGGGGACGTGTTGAAAGTCCTAAGAAAGTATTCAAAGTTGGCGATACTGTAAAAGTATTCATCAAAGATATCAATGAGAGTAAGATTGCACTGAGCATGAAATTTGAGGATGAGAATCCTTGGAATAATGCTGCAGAGAAATATGCAGTTGGTAATGTGGTAACAGGTGTTGTTGCAAGAATGACAGACTTTGGTGCATTCGTAGAATTAGCTCCTGGAGTAGATGCATTACTTCATGTATCCCAGATTTCTAAAGAGCATGTTGAGAAACCTTCTGATGTATTAAAAGTAGGTCAGGAAGTAGAAGCTAAAGTAGTTGACTTTAATGAAGAAGACAAGAAAATCAGCTTAAGCATGAAAGCACTTCTGCCAGAAGAGGAAGCTGATACAGAAGAAGTTCCTACAGAAGAATAATAAGGTAGGAGGTAGCATATATGTTTGAAGGCTATGAAAAGTTTAAAAAAGATATATATGCAATGACCACGATTGACTTAAATGCTTACAAAGAGAAACAGATGCGTCGTAGGATTGACAGCCTTTTGGTAAAGAATAAGGCTCAGTCCTATGATGAGTATGTACATCTGCTTCATACAGATAAAGAGAAGTTTGACCAGTTTATTAATTTCCTGACTATTAATGTTTCGGAATTTTACCGGAACCCGGAACAGTGGAAGTTTTTGGACGAAGAGGTTTTCCCGGCACTTATAAAACAGTTTGGCAGCAATTTGAAAATCTGGAGTGCAGCGTGTTCTACCGGAGATGAGCCATACTCTCTTGTAATGGCTTTATCAAAGCATGTTCCGCTGAACCAGATACATATAATTGCTACTGATATTGATAAACAGGTACTTGAGAAAGCAAGAGTTGGACTTTATAACGAAAAGAGCATTGAATCTGTACCGGATGATTTGAAGCGTAAGTATTTTACACAGGTAGGAAAATCCTATAAGATTTCCGATGAAATCAAAAAGCATGTAGAATTTCGGGAACATAATCTTTTGCGGGATCCATATCCATCAGGTTGTCATTTGATTGTCTGCAGAAATGTAGTAATTTATTTTACAGAAGAAGCAAAAGACGAGATTTATCGCAAGTTCTATGATTCTTTGGCAAAAGATGGAATGTTATTTATCGGAAGTACAGAGCAGATTATGAATTATCGTGAGTTGAATTTAAAAAGGCATCAGTCATTTTTCTTTCAGAAATAATAATGACATAGTAAAGACCTCGTTCTCAAAATTGGGAAAGAGGTCTTTTTTTACAGGAAATTGCTTTCCTGTAAAGTAAAAAACGCTCCGCGAGGATGCACACTGCGGCGTATAAGGTAGGTATCACTTAATTTTCTTGTTTTTTATAGCGTCTAACAAGTGATTTACATAACTTTTGATAAGCTCCGGCGATGAAAGAAATTTTTCCGTAAGTTCAAAGTAAGAAATTTTTTCCTTATAGTCGTGTTTAAAAGAAGGAGAAATAAGCTCTTCGTACTGTGGAAGAAAGCTTCCTTCATGCCGGGTATAGCAGGTGGCAGCGGTAGCCTGTCTGCGGTGTTCTTTATCGACATATGATGCTACACTTTTGTGCATTGCAGTATCTTCAGCCGGAAGATAATAATAATCCTTATAATTTGGAAAGAAATATTTCAGAGCATCCTCTTCTAAACGGACGGAGAGGGTGCATTTTTTGCCCTTTGCATAGAAATAAACAGAACCCATGCGGCAGGAAATATGCTTTGGAAATGGAAATTCCGGCTCAATAGAAAGAATCAGTTCTTTCTTTTTCTGTTGCTTATAATCTGTATATTCAGAAACAGAAGCACTGCAGGATAAATACTGTCCGTAAAACAGATGGACATAGGATAAGACGGGAAGTAATGCAGGCATATCCAGAACATCTTCGTAGTTGTGGAGCAGAAGAATTTCCAATTTATCCGGACGTGGTTCCCTGGTATACGAATGATAGATCTCAATCAATTCACCGCCGGAATATAAGTCATCCCTGCCAATACCAAGAAAAGCTTCGATGGTCTTCTGCTTGTAATTTGGCAGCTGGAGAATATGCTTTATCTGGGAAATGGATTTGAAAATATCCACATAAGTAAAATCAGCAAAGTGCTCGTTACATTCATAAGTATTGCATTTTGCTTTCAGATAAGGAATATCAAAGCCGATTCCATTGAAAGTGATAATTGTATCAAAACCGTCTAATAGCAAAAGAAACTGCTCAAGTACTTCTTTTTCTTCTTCCGGTGTTTCGGCAAAAAACTGTTTGATATAAAGCATCTGTTCTATGTGATAGGCACATCCAATCAGATAAAGACTGGTATGAGCCGGGGAAAATCCGGTAGTTTCGATATCGAAAAAGACAGAGGAAGCAGTGAATATTTCCTCATCTAAATTCGAAGCCGGACTATATGGAATTTCATGTACAATTGTTTTCATATCTGTCCTCCTGTTATTTTTTTATTATACACGATGTATGGGAAAAAAGTAATCATTCCTTGTTTAAAATCGACAAAAATATTGAGAAAAAATCTTTTTAGTGTGTCAAAAAATCCTAATTTGTGTTATAATACATTTTATGTTAAACGCATTGCATATGCAGTGCAATACTATCATAGAAAGAGGGGCACATAAGATGGGTTTAATGACATTTAAAGGTGGCGTCCATCCTTTCGAAGGAAAGGATTTATCAAAAGATAAGCCAATACGTGAATTATTACCCAAAGGTGAACTGGTATATCCGTTATCGCAGCATATTGGAGCACCGGCAACACCAATCGTAGCGGTAGGAGATTCCGTTTTGAAAGGGCAGAAGATAGCAGAAGCAGGCGGCTTCGTATCTGCACCAATCCATGCGTCCGTATCCGGAACTGTTAAGAAAATTGAGCCAAGAAGAGTTCCAACAGGTGATATGGTGAACTCCATTGTAATTGAAAGCGATGGTGAATTTAAGGAGGTAGAGTATCAGGCAGTAGAAGACGTCAGTGCTCTTTCCAAAGAAGAAATTATTAACCGTATAAAAGAAGCGGGAGTTGTTGGTATGGGTGGAGCAGGATTCCCAACCCACGTAAAATTATCTCCGAAGGAACCGGAAAAAATCGACTATATTATTGCCAACTGTGCAGAGTGTGAACCATATCTGACATCTGATTACCGCATCATGTTAGACCACACGGAAGAACTGGTAGAAGGCATGCGTATCATTCTCAGTATGTTTGAACATGCCAAGGGTGTATTTGCAGTCGAGAATAATAAACCGGATTGTATCGCAAAATTATTAGAATTAACGAAAGATGAGCCTCGTATGGAGGTCGCACCTCTTATGACAAAATATCCACAGGGTGGTGAACGTCAGCTTATTTATGCAGTAACCAAACGTGCAATTAATTCCAAGATGCTTCCGGCAGATGCAGGATGTATCGTAGATAATGTTGCAACCATGGTTGCCGTATACCATGCAGTAAAAGAAGGAAAACCTGTTACAAGCAGAATCTTTACAGTTACCGGTGATGCAGTAGAAGAGCCGGGTAACTTTGAGTTCTTAATCGGAACCAGTTTCCAGGAACTTTTAGATGCTGCCGGTGGATTTAAAGAGCAGCCGGAGAAAATTATTTCCGGTGGACCAATGATGGGCTTTTCAATGTTCGGATTAGATGTGCCGACAACCAAGACTACCTCAGCACTCCTTTGTATGACCAAAGATGAAGTGGCAGAAGCAGATGCAGATGCAACAGCATGCATCAATTGTGGGCGTTGCGTAGAAGCATGTCCGGAACAGATTGTTCCATCCAGATTATCTAAATTCTCAGAGCATGGAGATATGGCAGGATTTGAAAAATGGCATGGTCTTGAGTGCGTGGAATGTGGAAGCTGCAGTTTTATCTGCCCGGCAAAACGTCCGTTAGCACAGCTTATTAAGACAATGAAAAAACAGGTTCTTGCTGAAAAGAAAAAAAATAAATAACAAAGAAAGAGGTGGACTATTGTGAGTGAGTTATATCATGTATCATCATCACCACATGTACGAGCCAAAGATACAACAAGCAGAATCATGCTTTATGTAATTATAGCTCTGCTTCCAACAAGTATATTTGGTATTGTTAATTTTGGATATAAAGCAGCAGTATTGATTTTGGTATCTGTTGCAAGCTGTATTGCATCAGAGTGGATTTTCAATCTGATTGTACATAAGAAGAATACCGTCAGTGATTTAAGTGCGGTAGTTACCGGACTGTTACTTGCATTAAACCTGCCGGCATCCCTTCCATGGTGGGAAGCTGTAATCGGCAGTGTATTTGCAATCGTTATTGTTAAAATGATGTTTGGCGGACTGGGACAGAACTTTATGAACCCGGCACTGGGTGCAAGATGCTTTTTACTGATAGCATTTGCCGCAGACATGACAAACTTTACTGTAGATGGATATTCAGGAGCAACTCCACTGGCTCTGATCAGAGAACAGGGCGTTGGAGCTGTTAATACCATGAATATGTTAATTGGTAAGACCGCCGGAACCATCGGAGAGACATCCGCTATTGCTATCTTAATTGGAGCAATGTTCTTAATCCTGATGGGTGTCATTACACTTCGGATTCCGGGAACCTATATCATTACATTTGTAGTATTTATCAGCTTGTTCGGCGGACATGGCTTTGACATCGACTATATCGTTGCTGAGCTTTGTGGTGGTGGATTAATGCTTGGTGCATTCTTTATGGCAACCGACTATGTAACATCACCGATCACACCGAAGGGACAGATTTTATATGGAATTCTTTTAGGTATTCTTACCGGATTATTCCGTATCTTTGGAGCAAACGCAGAAGGTGTATCCTTTGCAATTATTTTAAGCAACCTTCTGGTTCCTATGATTGAAAGGATTACAATTCCAAAGGCCTTTGGACAGGTAAAGGAGGCAAAGCAGCATGAATAAGAAGATTGTACATGACGCGTTGATTTTAACCGTATTTACCGTAGTAATCGGATTTATTCTCGGACTGGTATATGAGATTACCAAGGATCCGATTGCAAAGGCAGAAGAGGCAACTGCACAGGCTGCATACAAAGCAGTGTTTGAAGATGCAGATTCTTTTTCCACCTATGATTTTGATGCAGAAGCCGCAGCCAGCCTGTTAGAGCAGAATGGTTACAGTGATGAAATCAATGGTGTGCAGGAAGCATTAGATAAAGATGGCAATGTATTAGGCTATGTGATTACTGTAACAGCTAAAGACGGAAGCCAGGGTAATATCACATTTTCTGTTGGCATAAAGAATGATGGAACCGTAAACGGCTATTCCGTTACCAGTATGTCAGAGACACCTGGACTTGGAGACAAGGCAAAGACAGAAGACTTCTCCAAACAGTATAAGAATAAGAATGTAGACAGCTTTACCGTTGTGAAACAGGCACCATCTGCTGATAACGAGATTGAAGCAATTTCCGGTGCAACCATTACATCAAAAGCAATGACCAATGGTGTAAATGCCTGCATTACATACTTCCAGAATGAATTGGAAGGAGGCGCTGAATAATGAATAAGTATTTAGAACGCGTATATAACGGATTGATTAAAGAAAATCCTACCTTTGTACTGATGCTTGGTATGTGTCCGACACTGGCAGTAACCACATCAGCAATGAATGCACTGGGAATGGGGTTATCTACAACAGTGGTATTGATTTTCTCTAACCTGTTGATTTCCTTATTCCGTAAAGCAATTCCAAATGGTGTCAGAATGCCGGCATACATTGTTATCGTAGCATCTTTGGTAACCATTGTAGAATTTATTATGAAGGCTTATACACCGGCACTGGCTAAACAGCTTGGTGTATATATCCCTCTTATTGTTGTTAACTGTATTATCCTTGGACGAGCAGAAAGCTATGCATCTAAAAATCCACCTGTATTGTCTATCTTAGATGGTGTTGGTATGGGACTTGGATTTACCTTCGGATTAACCTGTATCGGTATTGTCCGTGAGATTTTAGGTGCAGGACAGTTGTTTGGATTCCAGATTCTTTCACTGAAATGGTATACACCAATCAATATCTTTGTTATGGCACCGGGTGCATTCTTGGTACTGGCATTCTTAGTTGCTTTAATGAGTATTGTTCGTCAGAAGATGGAAGCAAAAGGCAAACCACTGGCAGAGCCTGCCGGCTGTATCAGTGGAGACTGTGCCGGATGTAGCATGTCTGCAACCTGCAGCGAAAAAGAGAAGAAAGCTGCAGATGCAGAGGAAAAAAGTGAATAGGAGGAATATGACAGATGCAGACATTATTATTGATTGCAATTGGTTCGGCCATTGTAAATAACGTAGTATTAAGCCAGTTCCTTGGTATCTGTCCTTTCTTGGGTGTATCAAAGAAAACAGAGACCGCTGCTGGAATGGGTGGAGCCGTTATCTTTGTCATAACGATATCCTCCTTTGTTACCTCATTGATTTATAAGTTTATACTGATTCCGACGGGAACACAGTATTTACAGACTATTGTATTTATCCTTGTAATCGCAGCACTGGTACAGTTTGTAGAAATGTTCTTAAAGAAATCCATGCCTGCTCTTTATAAGAGCCTTGGAGTGTATCTTCCTTTGATTACAACCAACTGTGCAGTATTAGGTGTAGCACTTACCAACGTAACCAAAGAGTATGGTATCTTAGAGGGCGTTGTAAACGGTTTTGCAACCGCATTTGGATTCTTTATTGCTATTACAATTATGGCAGGAATTCGTGAAAAAATTGAATATAATGATATCCCTAAGCCATTTAAAGGAACAGCAATTGTGTTAATTACAGCATGTCTGATGTCCATTGCATTTATGGGCTTCTCAGGAATGATTTAGGAGGAAAGAAAAGATGAGTGTACAGGCAATTATTATTGCAGCCGTTATTGTAGGCGGCGTAGGACTTTTTATTGGATTTTTCCTCGGCGTTTCCGGAGAAAAGTTCAAAGTAGAAGTAGATGAAAGGGAAGAAGCAATTGTTGGTGTTCTTCCTGGAAATAACTGTGGTGGTTGTGGTTATGCCGGATGTTCCGGTCTTGCAGCTGCTATTGTAAAAGGTGATGCCCCGGTCAATGGATGTCCTGTTGGTGGTGCGCCGGTTGCAGCAAAAGTCGGTGAAATCATGGGAGTTGCTGCAGAAGAAGGCGCAAAGCAGGTTGCCTTTGTAAAATGTGCAGGAACCTGTGAAAAAGCCGGTCATGATTATGAATATACCGGAGTAGAAGATTGTGCTGCTATGGCATTTATTCCGGGCGGCGGAGCAAAGAGCTGTAGCTATGGCTGCCTTGGCTTTGGAAACTGTGTAAAGGCATGTCCGTTTGATGCAATCCATGTTGTAGATGGTATTGCAAAGGTGGATAAGGAAGTATGTAAGGCATGTGGAAAATGTGTTGCAGCCTGTCCGAAGCACTTGATTGAGCTGGTACCATATGAAGCAAAGCATCTGGTACAGTGCAGTTCCAAGGATAAAGGCAAAGACGTTATGAAAGCCTGCTCCGTAGGTTGTATTGGCTGTCATCTCTGTGAGAAGAACTGTCCAAATGATGCAGTTCATGTCGTAGATAATGTGGCTTATATCGACCAGGAGAAATGTACCGGATGTGGCATTTGTGCCGAGAAATGTCCGAAGAAGATTATTTTATAATCGTTTCTGTGATAGAAAGAACGGGATTGTCATTGATTTGGCAGTCCCGTTTTGCGTAGTTGATGTTATATAAGGATTGGATATGAGAAAATTTAGAGAAAAGTATATTGGAAATAAAGATTTTTATAAAATGGTTCTGCTGGTAGCTATTCCAATTATGATACAGAATGCCATCACTAACTTTGTGAGTCTTTTGGACAATATCATGGTAGGACTGGTTGGAACGGAGCAGATGTCCGGTGTCGCAATCATCAATCAGTTGATGCTGGTTTACAATATCTGTATTTTTGGAGCAGTATCCGGTGCAGGCATTTTTGGGGCACAGTTTTATGGAAAAGGGGACCATAAAGGAGTGCGGAATGCCTTCCGTTTTAAAATTGTAGCCTGTGGTTTCTTAGCAGTCATATGGATGCTGATATTTGGCTTTGCAAATGAACCGTTAATTCGGCTGTTTTTGCATGAAGGAGGAAGCACGGGAGATATTGAAGCTACATTATTGTATGCAAAACAGTATTTACAGACGGTAATGCCATCCATGGTTCCTTTTGCATTGATTCAGGCATATGCCCAGACATTACGTGAAACAGGAGAAACGGTTCTTCCGATGAAAGCCGGAATTGCTTCTGTAGCAGTAAATCTGATATTTGACTATGTATTAATATTTGGTGCATTTGGACTGCCTGCATTAGGAGTAAGAGGTGCAGCGGCAGCAACCGTATTGGCAAGAGTTGTGGAATGCATTATTGTTGTCTTGTGGACCCATGCGAGAGCAGATAAGAATCATTTTATTGTAGGAGCTTACCGTGATTTTAAAATACCGGGAACACTGGTACGACAGATTATCATAAAAGGAACACCATTGCTTTTAAATGAGACTTTATGGGCTGGAGGAATGGCAGTCCTGATGCAGTGTTATTCCACAAGAGGTCTTGCTGTTGTAGCTGGATTTAATATATCAAATACAGTAGCCAATCTTTTTAATGTTGTATTTATTGCGTTGGGAAGTGCGATATCCATCATTGTAGGACAGCAGCTTGGTGCTGGTAAATTGGAAGAGGCGGTGGATACGGACCGCAAGATGATTGTATTTTCTGTATTTTGTTGTTTTGTTATAGGAGCCTGCATGTTTGCGATTGCTCCGTTCTTTCCAAGAATATACAATACGACAGAAGAAGTACGTGGACTGGCAAAACAATTTATCCGGATTGCATCAGCCTGCATGCCGTTATATGGATTTATGCATGCAACCTATTTCACACTGCGTTCCGGTGGCAGGACAGTCATTACCTTTCTTTTTGACAGTGTCTATATCTGGGTGGTAGATATTCCACTGGCATTTGTGTTAACCAGATTTACAGGAGTTCCGATCGTATCTATTTATTTATCCTGTCAGTTGATAGAGATTATAAAATGCATCATCGGATATGTTATGGTAAAGAAGAAAATCTGGGTCAACAATATGGTTATGGAGCAGCAATAGGATTATGTTTACATTCCATGAAATGGAATATTGCTGCCGATGCCGGAAGTGGTATGAAGTTCGTAATCGTCGGTGATAAAAATGGCTTCCGTGTCATCCAAGGATTCTATCAGCTTCATGCCGTCCTCTAATCCTAAAGCAAAACAGGTGGTGGAAAGTCCGTCACCATCTACGGATTTCGGACAGATAATGGTGACACCCAGCAGGTTATTGTCATAAGGATAACCGGTTTTCGGATTTAAAATGTGGTGATAGAAGTTATCACCCACATAGAAATAACGTTCATAAACACCGGAACTTACTACCGTTTCATCAGAGACTTCAACACTGGCAATGGCAGTGCCGTCATCGGAAAATGGTTTCTGGATACCGATATTATAGTTGCTTCCATCTGGTTTATCACCCAGCGTAAGGACATTGCCTCCAAGGTTAATCATGCCGGAGGTAATGTCTTTTTCATTTAAATAATCTTTCATTTTATCAGCAATATAACCTTTGGCGATGCCTCCCAAGTCAATCATGGCATCCGGATTGGAAAGACTAACTTCGTTTCCATTAATAACAATCGCATGATAGTCGATGGTGGAAAGTGTGGCTTCAATATCAGATTCAGATGGAACCGTACCGCTGTTATTTGGAAAGTCCCAGAGGGAAGACAATTTACCAATGGTGATATCGAACTGTCCCAGGCTTAAATCACCATAATAAATACCTTTTTGTAATAATTCAATCGTATCATCATCCACAGTAACCGGTGTGCCACCAGCATTGTTTATTTTACTGATATCGCTGTCTGCGATGGTATTGCTGAAAAGGTTCTCATAATGGGAAGCAAGCTTGAAGCAGTCATCAATATAAGAAGCATTTTCTTCTCCATATAGTGTAATAGTAATGACTGTATTAAAATAAAAATCAGATTTGGAAACGGGTTCTTTGCTGCGTCCGCATCCCACGAAGGAGAAGGAGCAGAAGAAGAGAAAGAAAGCAAGTAAACTGCAGGTTAATTTATAAGAAAATATCGTCTTTTTTGTTTTCATCATGTATACTCCGGTTCTTTTAAAATCATATAGCACAAGCATAGCACAAGGAAGATAAAATTTACAGATGATTTTTTTCGAAAGGTATGATAAAGTATAAAATGTATGCATATGAATAAAAAATTATAATCGGCATTCAGATAGTGAATATGCCGTAGATGATTAAGAGGCGGAAAAATGGATACACAGTTGCGTGAAACATTAAAGAATAAGAAGCGTGTAATTGTAAAAATCGGTTCTTCATCTCTTTTACACGAAGAGACTGGAAAATTAAATCTTTTAAAACTGGAACGTTTGGTAAGAGAATTATGTGATATTAAGAATCAGGGCATGGATGTATGCCTGGTCAGCTCCGGGGCTATTGCAGTAGGAAGACAGTCCATGGGATTCAAAGAAAGACCGGAGAAAATAGCTGTAAAACAGGCATGTGCGGCAGTGGGACAGGCGAGACTTATGATGACTTATCAAAAGCTTTTTTCAGAGTACCACCAGAATGTGGGACAGGTTCTTATGACAAAAAAAACTATGGTTGATAACGTGTCGAGAAAAAATGCCCAGAATACTTTTGAAGAATTGTTTGAAATGGGAATTATACCAATTGTAAATGAAAATGATACCGTATCTACTTATGAGATGCAGTTTGGTGATAACGATTCCCTGTCGGCTATTGTAGCCTCATTGGTAGGAGCAGATTTGTTGATTCTTTTATCTGATATTGACGGGTTGTATACGGATGATCCGAGAAAGAATCCAAAAGCCGAATTGATACCGGTAGTAGAAAAAATTGATAATCGGATTGAAAACATGGCAGGAGATACAGTAGGTAGTGATGTTGGTACCGGTGGAATGACCACCAAATTAACGGCAGCAAGGATTGCAACCTTATCCGGAGCAGATATGATTATTGCCAATGCAAAGGATGTGGGAGTTCTGCATCAGATTTTCGAAGGAAAACAGGTGGGAACCTTTTTCAAAGCCAATAAAAATGATGATTTCTATATTGCAGATTATGTAGAAGAAAGCATGGAGTAAAAAGATGATTGAAAATATAATAGCAAGAATCAATGAATTATATCATAAATCCCAGAAAGAAGGACTGACACCGGAAGAAAAGGAAGAACAGGCAGCACTTCGCAAGGAATACATAGCAAGTGTAAAGCGGAATCTGAAGGGACAGTTAGATAATATTGATATGGTAAATGCAGATGGAACGGTAACCAATCTGGGAGAAAAATATGGAAACAAAGGCAAGCATCAGAACTAAGTATAAGACACTGCGAAATGCAATGCCGGAGAATATTGTAAGAGAAGAATCCCAAAGGATTTGTCAGAATATCAGTACCTGGGAAATCTTTCAGAAAGCACAAAATTGTTTCTTTTATTATCCCCTTGGGAAAGAAGCTTCTTTATTGCCTTTTTTTAAAGAAAGTATTCAAAAAAGAGCAGCTTTTCCCCGGGTACGTGGAGAAGAAATGGATTTTTGTGAAGTCAATAGTACAGATGATTTTCAGGAAGGGTATTTTCATGTGATGGAGCCAAAGGATGAGATACCGGCGATGGATTTAGCAGAACTTGAGCAGGAGGAAACAATTGTATTCACACCGGGACTGGTCTTTGATATTAACGGTGGAAGAAGCGGATATGGTAAGGGCTTTTATGATCGTTTTTTTCAGAAAAATAAGAAAGTAATCCGGGTTGGAATTGCATTATCCTGTCAGCTTGCAGAACAGGTACCTATGGAGGCTTATGATATTCTGATGGATTATCTTGTAACACCGGAGAAGATTTATAAAGTAACGGATAACAGAGACGAAAATAAGTAGCAGGAGGGAATTATGGAATTACAGGAATTAGGTAAGAGAGCAAAAGCAGCAGAAGTCATCATGCGGAATATGGGCATGAAAGAAAAAGAAAAGATTTTGCTTGAAGTTGCAGAACATTTAGTAGAAGATACCGATGCTATTTTAGCAGCAAACCAGAAGGATATGGATGCAGGAAGAGAAGCCGGAATGCATCAGGGACTTTTAGACCGTCTGATGTTAAATAAAGAGCGTATTGCACAGATGGCAGAAGGAATCCGCCAGGTAGCAGAATTAGAAGATCCGGTAGGAGAAGTCCTTTCCATGAAACAGCGCCCGAATGGACTTATGATTGGAAAGAAGCGTGTACCATTAGGTGTCATTGGAATTATTTATGAATCACGTCCAAATGTAACAGCAGATGCCTTTGCTTTGTGCTTTAAAACTGGAAATACCGTGATTTTAAAAGGTGGAAGTGATGCCATTCATTCCAATATGGCAATCGTAAAGAGCATCAATGAAACTTTAAGTAATAACCAGCTGCCGGAAGGAGTGCTTTCTTTAATCGAAGATACCAGCCGGGAAACTGCTACTGCATTTATGAAAATGAATGAGTATGTGGATGTACTGATTCCAAGAGGTGGCTCAGGACTGATTCGTGCTGTGGTAGCAAATGCTACAATTCCGGTGATTGAGACCGGTACCGGTAACTGCCACATTTATGTGGATGAAACCGCAGACCTTGATATGGCGGTGAATATCATTAATAATGCCAAAACACAGCGCATCGGTGTATGCAATGCCTGTGAATCTTTAGTGCTGCATGAGAGCATCGTAGATGAACTGATGCCACGCCTTTCTGCAAAATTATCCGAAAGCCATGTAGAAATCCGTGGGGATGAGCGGGTTCAGAAAGCTACAAAAGATGCAGTGGCTGCAACAGAAAAAGACTGGGGCACCGAATATTTGGATTATATTATTTCTGCAAAGACAGTTTCAGATATTGATGAAGCCATTACACATATCAATAAATATAATACCGGACATTCGGAAGCAATCATTACCAATAATTATGAGCATGCGCAGAAGTTCTTAAATGAGATTGATGCTGCTGCTGTTTATGTGAATGCATCCACACGTTTTACCGACGGATTTGAGTTTGGCTTTGGGGC
This sequence comes from Roseburia sp. OM03-7AC, assembly GCF_003462625.1. Taxonomy (NCBI): domain Bacteria; kingdom Bacillati; phylum Bacillota; class Clostridia; order Lachnospirales; family Lachnospiraceae; genus Roseburia; species Roseburia sp. OM03-7AC. Next base: position 588,917 of record NZ_QTZJ01000001.1, on the reverse strand, counting down.
AGAAATCGGAATCAGTACCCAGAAGCTGCATGCCAGAGGACCGATGGGCTTAGAATCACTGACGACCACCAAATATATCATTTATGGGGATGGCCAGATCAGAGAATAATAAGAAAAATATTAAGAAAACAGGAAAAGAAATGAGAGAAATAGAAAAGATAAATCACACCGGTGAAGTTCCGGTAATGGAACCGCAGAGACAATTTTATTTTATGGACCTTGCAAAGCAGTATGTGACGCAGATTTCCAGGAAGAAAGGCAGACCGCTCACCTTTCATGTGACAACTTTTGGGTGCCAGATGAATGCCAGAGATTCCGAAAAGTTATGTGGAATTTTAGAGACCGTAGGTTTTGAAGAGACCGATTCCGAGGAAGCAGATTTTGTCATTTATAATACCTGTACCGTACGTGAAAATGCCAACAATAAGGTTTACGGACGTCTGGGATATTTAAGCGGCTTTAAGAAAAAGAATAAAGATATGATGATTGCATTATGCGGCTGTATGATGCAGGAACCGGAGGTTGTGGAAAAATTAAAACAGAGTTATCGTTTTGTAGACCTGGTTTTCGGAACCCATAATATCTTTAAATTTGCAGAACTTCTGGTACGCTGCTTTGAAGAGCAGAAAATGGTGATTGACATCTGGGATGATACGAAAGAAATTGTAGAAGAACTTCCGGTAGAACGGAAATACAGCTTTAAGTCCGGTGTTAATATTATGTTTGGCTGCAATAATTTCTGCAGTTACTGTATTGTGCCATATGTAAGAGGAAGAGAACGCAGCAGAAAACCGCAGGATATCATAAGAGAAATTGAAAAATTGGTAGCAGATGGTGTAGTAGAGGTTATGCTCTTAGGACAGAATGTCAATTCCTATGGAAAGAACTTAGATACACCAGTGACCTTTGCACAGCTCTTACAGGAAGTAGAAAAGATTGAAGGTCTGGAAAGAATCCGGTTCATGACATCCCATCCAAAGGATTTATCCGATGAACTGATTGAAGTAATGAAGAATTCCAAGAAAATCTGCAGACATCTTCATCTGCCGCTTCAGTCCGGCAGCAGCAGAGTGTTAAAAGAAATGAACCGTCACTATGACAAGGAGCATTATCTTGCACTGGTTGAAAAAATCAAAAAAGCAATGCCGGATCTGGCAATTACAACCGACATTATTGTAGGATTCCCGGGAGAAACCGAAGAAGATTTCTTAGAGACCATGGATGTGGTAAGACAGGTAGAGTATGACAGCGCGTTTACGTTTATTTATTCAAAACGTACCGGAACGCCTGCTGCCAAAATGGAAAATCAGATTCCGGAAGATGTGATAAAAGACCGTTTTGACCGGCTGTTAAAACTGGTACAGGAGATTTCCGCAAAGAAAGCCGGAGCATTAACCGGAAGCGTGCAGGATGTATTAGTTGAAGAATTAGATGAACAGCAGGAAGGCCTTGTAACCGGAAGATTATCCAATAACTCAGTGGTACATCTGCCGGGTGATGTATCCATGATTGGAACTATCGTACCGGTACATTTAAAAGAATGCAAAGGCTTTTATTATATGGGAGAGGTTGCAGAGTAAATGAACCGTCGTTTTGGAAAAAATGATATTCTGTTGCTGGGAATTCTTGCAGTAGTTATTCTGGTGTTTTATGTGGGAATGACCTCTGCATTACGAAGCGGTGACAGTATTATCATTACGGTAAATGGCAGTGAATATGGCAGATATTCCCTGTCAGAAAATAAAGAGATTCCAATTAAAATAGATGGAAAAGTTACCAATATCGTAACGATTGAAAATGGGACTGCCTATATGCTTGAGGCGGACTGCCCGGATCAGTTGTGTATGCATCAGAACGCAATTTCCAAAGATAAAGAATCCATTATCTGTCTGCCAAACCGGGTTGTAGTAACCGTAGAAAGTGAGCAGAAAAATACATTGGATGATGTGGCAGGGTAGGTGAAAGCATGAAGAAAAGTGTAGCATATCTTGGCGTGTTTTTGGCACTGGCCATGATATTAAGTTATGTGGAAGCAATATTGCCCTTTGCCATTGGAATACCGGGAGTAAAGCTTGGACTTGCCAACCTTGTTACGGTGCTGATGCTGTATCTGATTGGCTGGAGAGAGGCTCTTTGTGTATCGGTGCTTCGTATTGTGCTTACCGGAATTTTATTTGGAAATTTGGTCAGCATCTGTTATGGACTTGCCGGCGGATTATTAAGCTTTGTACTTATGTTTATTCTGATTCGGATAAACCGTTTTCATGTAGTTACAGTCAGTATCTGTGGCGGAATCATACATAATATGGGTCAGCTTATCGTAGCAGGATTTCTGGTAAGTTCATACCATGTCATTTACTATATGCCGGTTTTATTGATTGCAGGCTTTGTGACGGGTGCCCTGATTGGAATTGTGGCAAAGGAAGTAGGAGGAAGATTATGTATTCATATATCAAAGGCGAATTATCCGAAATAGTGGCAGAGAATCATATTGTCGTTGAAAATGGCGGAATCGGCTATAATATTTATATTCCGGGACAGGTATTATCTCTGCTACCGGGAGTTGGCGAAGAAGTAAAAATCTATACTTATCTTTGTGTCAGAGAGGATGCATTTATTTTATATGGTTTTCTTACCAGAGATGATTTGAATGTATTTAAATTGCTGATTGGTGTATCCGGAATCGGACCAAAGGGTGCACTGGCAATTCTTTCTGTCATGTCAACGGATGATTTGCGTTTTGCAGTATTGTCTGATGATGCAAAAGCAATTGCAAAAGCTCCAGGTGTTGGAAATAAGACGGCACAGCGGTTGATTATAGAATTAAAAGACAAGCTTAGTTTAGAGGATGCCTTTGAACAGAAATTAAGCCATACACAGGAAGCTGTTTCTGGTAACGGCTTAAAAGGAATCCGCAATGAAGCAGTAGAGGCACTGGTTTCACTGGGTTATTCTTCCACAGAGGCTTTGAAGGTTCTTCGTGATATTGAAATTACGGAAGACAGTTCGGTAGAAGATATTTTAAAACTGGCATTGAAGCAGATGGCATTCTTATAAGAGGAGCAGAAAATGGAAAAACGTGTAATTTCAACGCAGATGCAGGATGAAGATATCAAAATCGAAAAAACACTGCGTCCGATGACCTTGGATGAATATATTGGTCAGGAGAAAGCAAAAGCAAATCTTAAAGTGTATATAGAGGCTGCAAAACAGCGTGGAGAGTCCTTAGACCATGTATTGTTTTATGGTCCTCCGGGACTTGGTAAGACTACTCTTGCCGGCATTATTGCCAATGAAATGGGTGTACATATGAAAGTCACTTCCGGTCCGGCAATTGGAAAGCCGGGAGAAATGGCAGCTATTTTAAGTAATCTTGCAGAAGGTGACATTTTATTTGTAGATGAGATTCATCGTCTGAACCGGCAGGTAGAGGAAGTATTATATCCTGCCATGGAGGATTATGTCATTGACATTATGGTGGGAAAAGGCGCAACTGCCCGTTCAATCCGCCTTGATTTACCGCATTTTACGCTGGTGGGTGCCACTACCAGAGCCGGACTTTTATCGGCACCCTTAAGAGACCGTTTTGGAGTGGTTCATCATCTTGAATTTTATAATGTGGAGGAACTTAAGACAATTATTGTCCATTCTGCAAAAAAGTTAGAGGTAAAGATTGATGAGGAAGGTGCAATCGAATTGGCACGCCGTTCCAGAGGAACGCCGCGTCTTGCCAACCGCCTTTTAAAGAGGGTGCGTGATTTTGCACAGGTGCAGTACAATGGTGAAATTACCAAAGAAGTAGCATCCTTTGCACTGGATTTACTGGAAGTAGACAAGATGGGATTAGACCAGAATGACAGGAACATTTTGCTTACGATTATTGAAAAATTCCAGGGTGGTCCGGTAGGGCTGGATACCCTTGCGGCAGCGATTGGGGAAGATGCCGGAACCATAGAGGATGTTTATGAACCATATCTTGTAAAGAATGGATTTATCAACCGGACACCAAAGGGAAGGGTCGCAACAGAATTTGCATATCATCACTTTGGAATAGAGGGCTAAGAAAATAGTTGTTTTTCGACAGATTTATAGCTATAATATGCTATATGTAGTAGTCAGAGAATATTTTTAGGCAGATACGCAGAGAGGAAATGAAAATGGCAGCAAAAAATAATACAGAAGTGATTATTGATGGAAAAGTATATACTTTAAGTGGATATGAGAGTCAGGAGTATTTACAGAAGGTAGCAACTTATATCAATGATAAGATTGCAGAATTTAAAATGCTGGATGAATATAAGAGAATTCCAAGTGATATGCGTTCCACATTGCTGGCATTGAACATTGCAGATGATTACTTCAAAGCGAAAAATCAGGTTGAAAAATTAGAGCAGGATTTAGAGGTAAAAGACCGTGAAATCTATGATTTAAAGCATGAACTGATTTCCAACCAGATCCGCATGGAAAGTGATGCCAAGTCATTAAAGGATCTGGAAAAAGAAAATAAAGAGCTGCTTTTAAATAAGACCAGATTAGAAGCAACCTTAGAAGATGCTTTACTTGGTAAAGTAGATAAACTTGAAAAACCGGAAAAAACTGAAAAACCAGAGGAAAAGAAAACAGACCATACGGAAGAAAAGAAAGAGGAAAAGCCTTCCGGAAAGAAAGCGTAATAGAGAATAAAAACTATGAAAGGGGGCAGACATTTATCTGTCCCTTTTGTTGCCATAGGAGATGAGGAAAGATGAAAGAGTTAGAACTTTTAGCACCGGCAGGTTCCTTGAAAACATTAAAGGCAGTCATTCATGCCGGAGCAGATGCCGTATATCTTGGCGGAAGTATGTTCGGTGCAAGAGCATATGCCAATAATTTTAACAAAGAAGAATTATTAGAAGCAATCCGTTTCGGACATATTCATGGACGCAAAATTATTCTTGCGGTGAATACTCTGTTAAAAGAATATGAATTAGGACAGCTCTATGATTATCTGCACCCTTATTATGAAGCGGGATTAGATGCTGTCATCGTGCAGGATATGGGCGTTATGGAGTTTATCAAAACTCATTTTCCAAATCTTCCGATACATACCAGTACCCAGATGACCATTACCAATGTAGAGGGAGCCAGGCTTTTAAAGGAACAGGGTGTAGAGCGTGTGGTGACAGCGAGAGAAATGTCCTTAGAAGAAATTCAAAGAATCCATGATGAAGTAGGCGTGGAACTGGAAAGCTTTATTCATGGCGCATTGTGTTACTGTTATTCCGGACAGTGCCTTTTCAGTAGTATCATCGGCGGAAGAAGCGGAAACCGTGGCAGATGTGCACAGCCATGCCGCCTTTCCTATGAAGTATTGCAGGGAGAAAAAAGTCTTACCGGACATCATGCAACACCGATTCTGAGCCTTAAGGATATGTGTACACTGCCATTTTTGTATGAACTGGCAGACCATGGGGTATATTCCTTTAAGATAGAAGGACGGATGAAGACACCGGAGTATGCTGCCGGTGTAGTAAGTATTTACCGAAAATATATGGATTCCTATCTGGATGGAAGCCGTATTCCGGTGGAGAAGAAGGATATCAGGGCACTTTTAGAACTTGGAAACCGAGGTGGCTTTACCAACGGATATTACTATCATCATAATGACAGTGATATGCTAAGCGGAGAGAGTGCTTCCCATAATAAGAGAGAAGGTGTTCTTCAGGATAACATCCGTAGAGAATATGTAGACACAGAATTAAAAGAAAAGATTAAAGGAAAGTTAATATTAAATAAAGAATGCCCTGCTAAGATAGAAGTGCAATATGGAAAAATAAAAGTTTTTTATCAGGGAGATATGGTTCTTGTAGCGCAGAATCGTCCGTTGACGAAAGAAGTTGTAACAGAAAAGGTTACAAAGACCGGAAATACACCATTTGTTTTTGAAAAGCTTGAAGTTACAATGGATGATGATATTTTTATGCCGGTAAACCAGTTGAACCAGCTGCGAAGAGGTGCGTTGGAAGCATTAGAAGAAGCGTTGTTGAAACCTTATGAAAGAACGCTTCCAGAATTGGTGGAAACTTCTTCCTCTGAAACAGATAGGCAGACAACAGGAAATGCCATAAAAGAAAAGCAGATTTCCGGACAGTCATTATCACAGACTTCTGGACAACAATCCGCCGGTTCATCCACAGAAGTCCGGGTACTGATTGAAGACGCAGAACAGCTTCCGGCAGTATTAAAAGCCGATTTCGTGGATACGGTTTATCTTGATTGTATGTTGTATACAAGAGAAAATCTGATCCGCAAGTTAAGTGAGGATATAGACAGGGTACAGGCATCCGGTAAGAAAGCATTTTATGTATTCCCGTTTATTTTCCGGCAGCAGACCAGTCTTTTTTATGAAAAAATCATGCCGGAGCTAAAAAAGCTTCCATTAGATGGTATTATGGTGCGGAGTCTTGATGAGATTGCGTTTATAAAGGAATGGGGCAATGAAAACTGGCAGATGGTATCCGACAGTAATTTATATACCTATTCCAATGAAGCAGCAGAATATTTTTATCATCTTGGAATGATGCAGGATACAATTCCGGTGGAATTGAACCGGAAGGAGATTTTAAGAAGAGAAAACAGCCGGTCTGAAATGATTATCTATGGCAGACTTCCGCTTATGATAACGGCACAGTGTATTCATAAGAACACGTTGGGCTGTATGCATCAGCCTGACGTGCTGACCTTAAAAGACCGTTATTCGGTACATTTTCCGGTGAAAAATTTCTGCCCGGAATGTTATAATGTAATTTATAATTCGCTTCCGGTCTGCCTCTTTAAGGAAGACGCAACCGTGAAAAAGATTGCACCGGCTGCCGTGAGACTTTCCTTTACGACAGAGACGGAAGAAGAGACAGAACAGATTTTAACAATTTATGGCGATATTTATAAAAATGGTGGCATTTTGGGGCAGCTGCCAATGGAATGCACCAATGGTCATTTTAAACGAGGCGTAGAATAAAGCAGAGGTATTTATGGTTCATTTAATTGTGGAGTTATCAAAATATGCACTGATTATTCTGTTTTCCGTGTATACATATGAATGTTTTGCGGTATTCCGGAATATATCAGAACGAAAACAGGAAAAGAAATTCAGGCGGCAGGCAAGAATTTTGTATGCGATTCATTTTACGGCATATTTAGTTATATTTGCGGTGACAGAGGATGCATATACTTTTATTTTTTATCTGGCGCAGATAATTCTTCTTGTTGTGGTACGGAATGTGTACAAATTATGTTATCCGACGGCTTCAAGTCTTTTGGTTAATAATATGTGTATGCTTATGATTATCGGGTTTATTATTCTGACTCGCCTGAATTTTGGACATGCTATCAAGCAGTTTGCGATTGCAGCGGTATCCTGTGTGATTTCCCTTGTGATTCCGGTGATGATACGGAGGATGGGATTTTTCCGGAATCTTACCTGGATTTATGCGGCAATCGGTATTGTGGGACTTGGTATTGTATGTATCGCAGGAAGCACCAGCTATGGAGCAAAGATTTCCTTTACCATAGCAGGAATTACGGTACAGCCGTCTGAATTTATTAAGATTCTTTTTGTGTTTTTTGTGGCTGCCATGTATCATAAATCAACGGAATTCCGTCAGGTGGTAATTACCACTTTGATTGCAGCACTGCATGTATTGATTCTGGTATTATCCAGGGATTTAGGTGGCGCATTGATTTTCTTTGTGGCTTATATGGCAATGCTTTATGTGGCAACGAGAAAACCACTCTATTTTGCTGGTGGACTGCTGGCGGGAAGTGTAGCGGCAGTAATTGCCTATAAATTATTTAACCATGTCAGAGTCCGTGTGGTGGCATGGAAAACACCTCTAAAAGTAATTGACAAAGAGGGCTATCAGATCTGCCAGTCACTTTTTGCAATCGGGACCGGAGGCTTTTTCGGTCTGGGGTTATATCAGGGCATGCCAAATAAAATTCCGGTAGTAGAGCAGGATTTTATTTTTGCAGCAATTTCAGAAGAACTGGGTGGAATGTTTGCTCTGTGTCTGATTTTGGTCTGTGTAAGCTGTTTCCTGATGTTTTTAAATATTGCCATGCAGTTAAAGGATTCCTTTTATAAGCTGGTGGCACTTGGACTTGGAACGATTTACGGATTTCAGGTATTCTTAACCATTGGCGGAGTAACAAAATTTATTCCATCCACCGGAGTAACCCTTCCGTTAGTCAGCTATGGAGGAAGCTCCATGTTAAGTACATTGATTATATTTGGCATTATTCAGGGATTATATATTTTGCGGGAAGACGAAGGAGTGTCACATAATGAAAAAGGAGAATATAAATCAGCAAAAAAGAAAGCAAAATCGGGATTCGAAACAGAAGTCAGGGACCTCAGTTAGTAAGAATAAAGAATTTGCAGTGATTACTTATCTTTTCCTTGCTATCTTTATCTGCCTGATGGGATATATGGTATATTTTCAGATGGTAAAAAGCGAAGATTTTATCAATAGTCCATATAATAGCAGGCAGGATACTTTTGCAGACCGTGTGGTCAGAGGAAAGATTATGTCAGCAGATGGCAAAGTTTTAGCCGAGACCGTAGTGGATGCTGCCGGTAATGAAACCAGAAAATATCCTTATGGTAATATGTATGCGCATGTGGTCGGTTTTTCCACCAATGGAAAGTCAGGTATTGAATCCAATATGAACTTTAATCTTTTACGTTCCCATTCTTTTGTATTAGAGCGTATGTTTAACGAGATTAAAGATGAAAAAAGCATGGGAGACAATGTGGTTACCACGTTGGATTCCACTTTGCAGGAAACTGCATATCAGGCATTGGGTAATTATGATGGTGCAGTTGTTGTGATGGAGCCTTCCACCGGAAAAGTGCTTGCCATGGTGTCCAAACCGGATTTTGACCCGAATACTATTGCGGCAGACTGGGATTCCATTATTTCAGAAGATAATAATAACTCGGTTCTTTTAAACCGGGCGACCCAGGGATTATATCCGCCTGGTTCTACTTTTAAAATAATTACAACTTTAGAATATATCCGGGAAAATCCGGATTATGAGAATTACAGTTATAGCTGTAACGGAAGTATTACAGAGAATGATTTTACAATACACTGTTATAATAATGCCGTGCATGGAACGCAGGATTTGAAGCAGTCCTTTGCAAATTCCTGTAATTCATCTTATGCCAATATCGGATTATCTTTGGACACAGATTCTCTTTCGGACCTTTGTTCAAATCTGATGTTTGATAAGACACTGCCGGGAAACTTTGAAACAAGTAAAAGTCAGTTTAAATTAACAGATGAATCCCCGGAAAGTATGAAAATGCAGACGGCAATCGGACAGGGAGAGACGCTGGTAACACCACTCCATATGTTATTGATTACCAGTGCAATTGCCAACGATGGAATTCTGATGAAACCTTATGTGGTAGACCATACGGAAAATGAAAATGGTATAGAAGTAAAGAAATATGAGCCGGCTGCAAGCAAGCAGCTTCTTTCGGAAAAAGAAGCAAAGACCATGCAGGAATTTATGGCAGGTGTAGTTGCAGATGGTACTGCATCCAAGTTAAATGGGCAGAGTTATACTGCATACGGCAAGACTGGCTCCGCAGAGTTTAATAACAATAAGGGAGAAAGCCATTCCTGGTTTGTTGGATATGCACACCGGGAGGATAAGGAAGATATTGCAGTTGTTGTAATTGCAGAAGGTGCAGGTGCAGGCAGTACCGTTGCAGTTCCAGCAGCAAAACAGGTTTTTGATGTATATTACAGATAAATGAAAACAGATAGGATGACATGCTGCGTCAGGAATCATCCGGGACTTCTGAAATGGATTGTTGCATCCTTATGAAAAAAGGGGTATACTGTTTGTTAAACAAAAGGTAGTGACCACATCAGGAGGTATTGCAATGATTGAAGCAACAAGTTGTGGTGGTGTGGTAATATTTCGGGGTAAGGTGCTTGTTCTTTATAAGAATTATAAGAATAAGTACGAAGGCTGGGTGCTTCCAAAGGGAACAGTAGAACCCGGGGAAGAATTCAAAGATACCGCAGCAAGAGAGGTATTGGAGGAAACGGGCGTAGATGCATCCATAATCAAATATGTCGGGAAGAGCCAGTATAGCTTTACTGTGCCAGAAGATACGGTGGAGAAACAGGTACATTGGTATCTGATGATGGCAGACAGTTATTACAGTAAGCCACAACGTGAAGAGTTCTTTGTAGATTCCGGATATTATAAATATCATGAAGCCTATCATCTTTTAAAATTTGCCAATGAGAAGCAGATTTTGGAAAAAGCTTATAATGAATATCTGGATTTGAAAAAGTGTAATCTGTGGGGAACCCACAAATATTATTAGAGCAGCCATCTGACTGCTTTTTTAAATCAGATATGAGGTGTAGCATGCATTGGTATTCTAATTTATATCTGGGAGAAAGGCTGAAAAATCAGGAAGCAAAGGTAAAAAGCAGAGTGGAGCGGAATGTGCCACAGCCGTCGCTTTATCTTCTGACCCTTCCGTCAAATGAAGAGAATCTTCTGGATATTATACCGGCAACAGATTTATTACAAAAGGCATATCCGAAGAAAGAACTTTTTATTATCGGTCTGGAAAAAGGATATGACGCAGCATTAGAGATGTCAGCAGCAATTGTGAATGATATTTATCATAAAACAGGAACATTTGAAGTGCGTAAATTTGTACTGAAACAGCAGACTCGTAAAAATACTGAAATGGAGACATGAGGATGACAGTGCTGTTATCTATTTTGAAAATCCTGGGCATAATATTATTATGCATATTAGGTTTACTGGTTTTACTTATCATGCTTTTGCTGTTTGCTCCGGTATCTTACCGGATTCGTGGAGAGACAAGGCAGGGACAGACTACGTTAAAAGTGCATGGAGCATGGTGTCTTATGGCTTTGCGTTTTTCCTTTCTAATGGAGCAGGGAAAGCGGCTTGCAGTTTTAAAGATTTTTGGCATAAAAGCATGGAAGTATCCATCGGATGAAAAATCCAAAAAGAAATTAGAAAAAAAGAAAGTAAAGAAAAAGCAGAAAAAGAAATCCGGGGAAAAATCCCATAAGGAACTGGAAAAAGACTTAGTGCAGAAACGTCAGAAGCCGGAAGAACAAACAGCACCGGCGATTGAAAAAAAGATAGATGTAACGGGGCTGGAAGAACAGAATCCACCGGCTGAAGTGCAAGAAGAACAGACGGAAAAACAGTATGAACAGAAACACCATAAGAAGACATATAAGAAAAAGTTTGTTTCCGTATTTGGTAAAATCAGCAAGACAATACGCTCGATAGTAGAAAAGATAAAAGCAATTCCGCAGAAATTAAAAAATATCGGCAGTAAAATAAAAAAAGTGAATCAGTGGATACAGGATGAGCAGAATAGAAGTGCCGTTCGGTTTGTCCTGGGTGATGTAATAGGGCTGTTAAAAAAATACGGACCAAAGCATATGAAGGCAGATGTTGCTTATGGTATGGAAGATCCGGCAGCCACAGGACAGGTTTTAGCAGTGCTCAGCGTATTACCATTTTTATATTATGATAAGGTATCTATTATGCCGGATTTTGAGGCAGAACGTTTTTATATCGAAGGCAGCTGGGATATAAGGGGACGGATACAGGTGATTCATTTATTAAAGGCTGCAATTCAAATCTGGAGAAATCCGGATGTGAAACACTTTATAAAGCAATTTTAACAGAATCAATACGAAGTAGAATCAGGAGGAATTATTATGTCAGACAGTAATAACACATTTCGCAATACGGTAGAATCTTTATTCAAAGGAATGGACAGCTTCATTACAACCAAGACGGTTGTAGGAGATGCCATTCATATCGGAGATACCATCATTCTTCCATTAGTGGATGTATCCTTTGGTGTAGGCGCAGGTGCATTTTCACAGGAGAAGAAGAACAACGGAGCAGGAGGAATGGGTGGAAAGATTACACCGAGTGCGGTTCTTGTCATTCAGAATGGCACCACCAAGCTTGTAAATATTAAGAATCAGGATGGTGTGACCAAAATTCTTGATATGGTACCAGATTTCGTAAATAAGTTTGCATCCAGGGGAAAGAAGGATGAGGCAGCAACTGCAAAGTTAGATGAAGAATCCAAGAAAGCAGCAGAGTCTGAGATGAATGAAATTTTATCTGATGCAGTAAATAAGGATGAAGAATAAGAACAGTATAGAATAGTAACAGAAGAACGTACAGCGTGCTAAGTGAAAAAGAAGGGCATATACTATAATGGTATATGTCTTTTTGATTGGAGAAAAAACATGAAACGCTTGATGGGGTATTCCTTTTTCATGGTGGGATTTGGCATGTTTTTTATGTTTATTATTCCAAGTGACGTGATTGGGATTATTATTATATTGATATTGCTGTTGATAGGGTATAATCTTTTCTGCTGTAAGTAATTTCCTGTAAAGTAAAAAAAGGACTGTCCAAAAGGACAGTCCAGATAGAAAATGCTAATTAAGCTCTTTCAACGGATCCGGATCTTAAACAGGAAGTACATACGTACATTCTTTTTGGAGTTCCGTTTACTTTACATTTTACAGATTTGATGTTTGATTTCCACATTCTATTAGATCTTCTATGAGAATGGCTCACATTGTTACCGAAATGAGCGCCTTTTCCACAAACTGCACATTTTGCCATGATAGCACCTCCTTTAAATTCTTCACTAAGCCTGTTATGACACAAGCTCACAACAAAGCTATCTTAACAGAAATACAGACAGAATGCAAGAAAAAAATTGCATTTTTTGAAAATAAAGAAAAATACTGTTTCTTTTTTCAGAAAAAGAGGTTATAATATAGTTCATGTTATGTATATACTGGCGGAAATGCGAGAAGATTAATTTTAATTGGAGGTTATAGAATGACAGGTAAAATGGAAAACGAATTAGGTAAAGTCGTAATTGATAATGAAGTAATTGCAACCTATGCCGGTTCTGTTGCAGTTGAGTGCTTTGGCATTGTGGGAATGGCTGCAGTTAATATGAAAGATGGCCTGGTTAAATTATTAAAGAGAGATTATCTGACACATGGTATAAATGTGGATGTGGATGAAAATAATAAAATTACAATTGATTTCCATGTAATTGTTGCCTATGGCGTAAGTATTGAGACAGTAGCAGACAATCTGATTCATACGGTAAAATATAAAGTGGAAGAGTTTACCGGAATGCAGATTAAGAAAGTCAACATTTTAGTTGAAGGCGTCAGAGTGATTGATTAAGGAGGAACTGTTGAAGTGGAAGTAAGTACAATAAACGCTGCGGTATTTGCTAAAATGTTTTTGGCCGGAGCAAAGAATCTCGAAGCAAAGAAAGAGTGGATTAACGAACTGAATGTTTTCCCTGTACCGGATGGAGATACAGGAACCAATATGTCTATGACAATTATGTCAGCAGCAAAGGCAGTAAGCGAGCTTGAAAATCCGACCATGAAGGAACTTGCAAAGGCAATTTCATCGGGTTCATTAAGAGGAGCAAGAGGAAACTCAGGAGTTATCCTTTCCCAGTTATTCCGTGGATTTACCAAGGTGATTGCAGAATATGATGAGCTTGATGTAGTGATTCTGACAGAAGCTATGCAGAAGGCTGTTGAGACTGCATATAAGGCAGTTATGAAACCAAAGGAAGGAACGATTCTTACTGTTGCTAAGGGGGCAGCCAACAAAGCATTAGAACTTTGTGATGATACCGATGATATTGTATTCTTTGTAGATGAAGTTATTAAAGAAGCAGACCATGTGTTAAGCAAGACACCGGATATGCTTCCTGTATTAAAACAGGCTGGCGTAGTAGATTCCGGCGGACAGGGACTGGTTCAGGTATTAAAGGGCGGTTATGATTCCCTGATTGGCAAAGAAATTGATTACAGCATTGAAGGTTCTGCAGCATCTGCAGGTGTTATGAAGATTACTGCTGAGACAGAAGCTGATATTAAGTTTGGTTATTGTACCGAATTTATCATTGTATTAAATCAGCCATTAACAGAGAAGCAGGAGCATGAATATAAAAACTTCTTAGAGTCCATTGGTGATTCTATCGTTGTTGTGGCAGATGATGAGATTGTGAAAACCCATGTACATACCAATGACCCTGGTCTTGCCATCCAGGAAGCATTGAAACATGGTTCATTAAGCAAAATCAAGATTGATAATATGCGTGAAGAGCATCAGGAAAAATTAATCAAGGATGCTGAGAAACTCGCAAAAGAGCAGAAAGAGGAAGAAACCCAAAAAGAAGAAAAGGCAGAGGAACCAAGAAAAGAAATGGGCTTCATTTCCGTATCCATTGGTGCCGGTGTCAATGAAATCTTCAACGGACTTGGCGTGGATTATATCATCGAAGGTGGTCAGACCATGAACCCAAGTACCGAGGATATGTTAAATGCCATCGACCATGTGAATGCAGATAACATCTTTATTCTTCCGAATAATAAGAATATTGTACTGGCTGCAAATCAGGCAGCATCTTTAGTAGAAGATAAGAAGATTATTGTTATTCCAACCAAGACAATTCCACAGGGAATTACAGCACTGATTAACTTTATTCCGGATCAGTCGGCAGAGGAAAATGCAGAGCGTATGACCGAGGAATTAGAAAATGTAAAGACCGGTCAGGTAACTTATGCAGTTCGTGATACCGTAATCGATGACAAAGAGATTAAACAGGGCGATTATATGGGAATTGGCGACAAGAGCATCCTTGCTGTTGGTAAGGATATCAAGAGCACTACAGAAGATATGGTTGCTGAGATGGTAGATGAAGAATCTGCGATTATCTGTATCTATTATGGTGAAGAAGTAACAGAAGAAGATGCCAATGCATTAGGTGCTGCTTTAGAAGAGAAGTATCCTGAGGTAGAAGTGGAGATTCACTTTGGCGGACAGCCAATTTACTATTATGTAATATCAGTAGAGTAACAGGAGTGTTTATGGACAGAAATGCACCCATTCAGGAATTGAATGGAGTTGGACCAAAAACTGAAAAAATATTGCAAAAACTTGGAGTATATACCGTTGGGGATATACTCCTTGCTTTTCCAAGGGATTATAAGCAGATGCCGGAGCCGGAGCATATCAGTGTGGCAGAGCCGGAGAAAGTCTATGCTTTTCATGTACGGCTGTGTTCTTCTCCGGTAACAAGAAGTACCAGAGCCATGCAGATATCTACTGCACAGTTTAGTGATGGAACAGGGAAAGTAGAGGCAGTCTGGTTTCGGATGCCCTATATCTGTAATCAGCTGAACCGGGAACCGGAAGTAATATTATATGGAAAGCTGACCTTAAAAAATAAGAAATATGTCATGGAACAGCCGGCAGTGTGGAAGCCGGATGAATACAGGAAAATGCAGATATCACTTCAGCCGGTATATCCGCTGACTAAAGGCATATCCAGCAAACAGTTTGGTAAGCTTGTACGTACAGCCCTTGACAGTGTAAAAGAAGATGGTGAATATATTCCGGAAGAAATCTTAGCCCGCCATCAGTTTATGGGATTGAGAGAGGCATTGGAAAAAGTGCATTTTCCAGCAGATTTAGAAGAACTGACCGGAGCAAGAAAACGTCTTGCTTTTGACGAATTTTTCTTATTTCTGCTGCAGATACAGCGGTTTAAGGAACATCATGAGCAGACGCCGAATGGATTTCCGGTAGTAAGGGATGAATTTATTGAAGTGGTGGCAGAACAGCTTCCGTTTCCACTGACAAATGCCCAGAAGAAAACACTGGAAGATCTGGAAAAGGATATATACAGTCCTTATGCCATGCAGCGGTTGATACAGGGGGATGTAGGCTCCGGTAAGACCATTCTTGCATTCCTTATTATGGCAAAATTTGCTCATGAAGGTTATCAGACTGCTATTATGGCACCAACTGAAGTTCTGGCAAGACAACATTATGACACTTTTCAGAAATGGATTGCCATGTTTGAACTGGACTTTCCTGTTATTCTTCTTACCGGTTCGTTGACCACAAAGGAAAAACGTGAAGCATATGCGAGAATGGAAACAGAACAGAATGCCATGATAATTGGAACCCATGCATTGATACAGGAAAAGGCACTTTATAAGAAGCTGGCGCTGGTAGTAACGGATGAACAGCATCGTTTCGGGGTAAGACAGAGGGAGACGCTGGCAGATAAGAGCAGCCGGCTGCCACATGTACTGGTTATGAGTGCGACTCCGATTCCGCGGACCCTTGCAATAATTCTTTACGGAGATCTGGACATCTCGGTAGTAGATGAACTTCCGGCAGAACGTCTTCCGGTCAAAAATTGTGTCGTTGGACCGAAAATGCGGGAGAAATCCTGGAATTTTATTTTAGATGAAGTTCAAAAAGGACATCAGGCATATATCATCTGTCCTCTGGTAGAAGCCAATGAGGAATTGGAATTGCAGGATGTTACTTCATATGTAAAGAAATTAGAACAATATTATGGAGACAGAATCAGCGTAGGATTACTTCATGGAAAAATGCGCCCGGCAGAAAAGAATAAAGTAATGGAAGCCTTTGTCACTGGTGAAATCCAGGTTCTGGTTTCTACAACGGTAGTGGAAGTAGGTGTGAATGTGCCGAATGCCACTGTTATGATGATTGAGGATGCACAGCGTTTCGGGCTGGCACAGCTCCATCAGCTGCGGGGACGTGTCGGAAGAGGAAATGCACAATCCTATTGTATTCTTATGAATTCTTCCAATGGAAAGAATGCCAAAGAGAGATTGAATATTCTGGCGGGCTCTAATGATGGATTCTATATTGCCAGTGAAGATTTGAAAATGCGTGGACCAGGAGATTTCTTCGGGGTACGTCAGAGTGGTTTAATGGAATTTAAAATTGCAGATGTCTTTTCGGATGCCGATATGCTTTCTATTGCATCCGAAGAAGCAAAAGAATATGTCGAAAAGTGTAACTTAAACGATTGCGAAAAAGACATGAGACTTGAAACAACACTGAAAAATGCGTACAAAATGACAGAATACAGCACAAATATTTAGAAAGTTTCGAAAAATTAAGGAATAATTTGTGAAAAGTTTACGAAAATTAACGCAAAATCCCTCGTTTTTATTGCTAAATTGCCTAAATGTTGATACAATAAGTACAAAATTACAATTTAGTGAAGGCGGGGGATATATTTTTATGGCTAAGAAGAAAAAAGGGAAGAAAATTAGCACGAAAATGTTAAGTGCAATGCTCCCGGTACTGATTCTTGGTATGGCTGTATTAGGGGCAGTCAGTGTATTTTCCAGTAAGCAGATTATTGACGATGAGATTGGGAAGGAAATGACGCTGAGTCTGGAAAACGAGAAGACAGAGGTAGAGTCACAGATGCAGTCTGCGGCAAGCCTTGCAAAACATATGGCTGGAATTGTTGGGATTACTTATGAAAATGAGGAACTGCTGGCATATGTTAATTTCTTAAATACCATGATTTATGAGGAGGATTTTATTTATGGTGCCGGAATTTATTTTGCACCGAATAAGTATGACTCCAAACAGCGTTTTGTAGGACCTTATGTATATAAGGATGGAGATACGCCGATTCTGACTTATGACAGGAGCCAGTCCTCTTATGATTATGTAAGCAGGGATTTCTACAAGATTGTTTCGGATGGTGAAACAGAACCAAAGTTTACAAAGGCATATCATGATGAGGTTTTAGACTGTGATATGGTAAACTGTTCTGCACCGATGTATAATGCAGATGGAACTTATATGGGATGCGTAACTGTTGATATTACGCTGGATGAGATTCAGAATCTGGTCAGCCAGATGTCAGTAGGAAAAACAGGAAAAGCATTTCTGATTTCATCGGATGGAACCTATCTTTATACACAGGATTCCGGTAAAATCATGAATGAGAAAATAACGGATTCTAAAAATAGTTCTCTTGCTAAAGTAGGAACAAAAATGTTAGATTCTGATAGTGGAAAAGCCTGCTTTACAGAAGGAATTACCGGATATACAGTATATTATGAGACAATTCCGGATCTGGACTGGAAGCTTGGAATTGCGATTGAAAATTCAGAGCTGAATGCGCCGGTTATCAGCCTTGGGATTAAGTTGGCAATCATTGCGGCAGTGATTCTTATTATTATGATACTTGTGATTTTATCACAGGTAAAATCAGTTTCCAGACAGATTAATAGAGTTAAGAACTTTGCTGTACAGCTGGCAGAGGGTAACTTTAAAGTACAGTCGCTTGAGAGCAGACGCAGTGATGAACTGGGAGCAATGGGACAGTCTTTAAATGAAATGTATGGAAATAATAAGGACATGATTTCAAAAATCAGTGGTCATGCAAAACTTCTGAGTGATTCCAGCATTGAACTGAAGCGTTCGGTAGAGGAATTAAAGAAGGATTATGAGATGATAGAGTCACTGATGAATCAGGTTAATTCCGATATGACATCTTCCAGTGCAGCGACGGAAGAAGTAAATGCTGCGGTAGAGGAAGTGAATTCCTCTGTTAATATGCTGGCTTCTGAGACAGAAAAGAGTCTGGAGCTGGCAGGAGAAATTAAGAAGCGTGCAAATGGAATTGAAGATACCAGCCGCAATGCTTATGAACTTGCCAATAAGCTTGCAGCGCAGAACAGAGCTGGTCTGGAGGAGAGTATTAAGAATGCAGATGTTGTAAAATCCATTGGCGCATTGGCAGAAGTGATTTCCGAAATCGCAGATCAGATTAACTTACTGTCCTTAAATGCTTCCATTGAGGCCGCCCGGGCAGGAGAACAGGGAAAGGGATTTGCAGTTGTTGCCGGAGAAATTGGCAATCTGGCAGGTGAGACTACAGCAGCAGTTAATAAGATTAAAGAAACAATTGGCGAAGTAGAACATGCCTTTAGCGGAATTGTGGAACAGTCACAGTCTATGTTAAACTTCGTGACAGATACGGTCGCACCGGACTACGATACTTTCGTCAATGTAGCACAGCAGTATGGAGATGATGCCCAGGCAATTGAAAAATTTTCCAATGATATTGCCCGGATGGCAACAAATATTGAGACAATCATTCACGAGGTCAGCCAGGCAGTGTCCAGTGTGGCGGAATCTTCCCAGAATACAGTGGATAATAGTGGACAGATTATGCAGTCTGTAAATTCAGTATCTGCAGTTGTTGGAGAAGTGTCTGAAATGTCTTCCCAGCAGGAAAAGATTGCCGGAGAATTAAAAAAGGTTGTCGGAAAATTCGTATTGTAATAAGTGTTACTGCATGTGTCATGATAGAAAAATGATATAGAAAGAAAAGGGAGAACCTGAGAAAGGGGCTGTTCACCGATTCCGGTGGACAGCCTCTTCTGACATCTAAGCGTGCAATGAAAAAGATGCGTTAACGTTCAGCCATCTGCTTTTCCTGCGCCTCAATCATTTTCTTTACCATATAACCGCCTACGGAACCATTCTGACGGGAAGTTAAATCCCCATTATATCCCTCAGACAGTGGTACACCTAACTCACTTGCAACTTCGAATTTGAAACGGTTTAATGCACTTTGTGCTTCTGGAACAGAAGATTTTTTCGAACGATTAGACATAGTAAATTTCCTCCTTAGCATTTGTATATAACCGAATGGTTACAATACTAGTATCTACCGATAAAAAAGGATAATACTAATAAATATTCACTTTTTTGGAATAATCTTGAAAAAGCTCTTGACACATACAAGTATAATTGTATACAATTATTCAAGAATATTTGTGAATCAAAAGGAGTGTGTTCCATGAGAGAAGTCGTTATGAATGAAAAAACTAATCTATTACAGTTGGAAGAGCATTTTTATCAGCTTGTAGATGTTGAGGAACCAAATGTATTCCGCAATCTTTTTCCATATGAGGAAATTCCGAAAATTGCATTTAATGACAGAATCGTTCCGCATAATATGCCGGAGGATATCTGGATTACTGATACAACATTCCGTGATGGTCAGCAGTCAAGAGCACCATATACCACAGAACAGATTGTAACCATCTATGATTACTTACATAAATTAGGCGGACCAAAGGGTAAAATTCGTCAGAGCGAGTTCTTCTTATATAGCAAGAAGGATCGTGATGCCGTATATAAATGCTTAGAGCGTGGTTATAAATTCCCGGAAGTCACCAGCTGGATCCGTGCCAGCAAACAGGATTTCCAGCTGGTAAAAGATTTGGGACTGCGTGAAACCGGTATTTTGGTAAGCTGCTCCGATTATCATATTTTCTATAAAATGAAAATGACCAGAAGCGAAGTTATGAATCTTTACTTAAGTGTGATTCGTGAATGTTTAGAGACTGGAATCAGTCCAAGATGTCATTTGGAGGATATTACACGTTCTGATATTTACGGATTTGTAATTCCGTTCTGCTTAGAGCTGATGAAGTTAATGAAAGAATACAATATTCCGATTAAGATTCGTGCCTGCGATACCATGGGATATGGTGTAAACTTCCCGGGAGCAGTAATTCCGCGAAGTGTACCGGGTATCATTTACGGACTTACCACACATGCAGGAGTTCCTTCTGAATTGATTGAATGGCATGGACACAACGATTTCTATAAAGCAGTCAATAACTCGACCACAGCATGGCTTTACGGTGCATCCGGCGTAAACTGTTCCTTATTTGGTATTGGTGAGAGAACCGGTAACACACCTCTGGAAGCAATGGTATTTGAATATGCGCAGTTAAAGGGTACCCTGGATGGAATGGATACCAGAGTTATCACAGAACTGGCAGAATATTATGAGAAGGAATTGAATTATAAGGTTCCAAGCCGTACACCATTTGTCGGAAGTAATTTTAACGTTACAAGAGCAGGTATCCATGCAGACGGACTTTTGAAAAATGAAGAAATTTATAACATTTTTGATACCGAAAAATTCTTAAATCGTCCGGCACTGGTATCTGTTTCCAATACATCAGGACTTGCTGGAATTGCACACTGGATTAATACCTATTACCGTCTCAGTGATGACCGTAAAGTAGATAAGAATTCGGAACTGGTAAAGACCATCAAACAGTGGGTAGACGAGCAGTATGATGAGGGACGTGTAACTGTAATTACAGATAACGAACTTGTAGTACAGATAACTGACTGTTGTAAAAAACTCGGAATTGTATTATAAATTAAGGAGGCTTTATCGTGGGCGAAGAAGGATATTCTTTAAGCGGAAGAGTATTTCATACGATTCGTGAAAATATCTTATCCGGAAAATACAAGTGCGATGAAGAATTAAAAGAAAAAACCCTGGGTGATGAACTGGGTGTCAGCCGTACTCCGGTAAGAGAAGCCTTAAGGCAGCTTGAACTGGAAGGACTCGTCAGAATCATTCCAAACCGCGGAGCATTCGTAGAGGGAATTACGAAAGAAGACGTAAAAGATATCTATGAAATCCGTGCACGGCTGGAGGGACTTTGCACAAAGTGGGCGGCAGACAGAATTACCAAGGAGCAGATAGCGGAACTGGAAGAAAACATTTTTCTGGTGGAATTTCATGCTAAGAAGGAAAATTATGCACAGATATTGGAGCTGGATAATAAGTTTCATGAGGTGCTTTATGAAGCTTCCGGAAGCAAAATGTTAAAGCATGAATTGTCTGCATTTCATCATTATGTGGAAAGAGTTCGAAAAATCACTTTGTCAATGCCGGATCGTGTGGTAAAATCAAATGATGAACATAAAAAGATTGTAGAAGCATTGAAGCAGCACAATGCAAAAGAAGCAGAACTGCTTGCGACAAGTCATATGTTAAATACTATTGAAAATATGGATAATTATGGCTGGGACAATCTGCTGAAATAGTAAATGGAGGATAGAAAGATGGACAAAATTAAAATGACTACCCCTTTGGTTGAAATGGACGGAGACGAAATGACAAGAATCCTTTGGAAAATGATTAAGGATGAACTGTTATTACCATTTATTGATTTGAACACAGAATATTATGACCTGGGTCTTGAACATCGTAATGAAACGGATGACCAGGTAACTGTAGATTCTGCAAATGCAACAAAGAAATACGGTGTTGCAGTAAAATGTGCTACCATTACACCAAATGCAGCACGTATGACGGAGTACAACTTAAAGGAAATGTGGAAGAGTCCGAATGGAACTATCCGTGCAATGTTAGATGGAACGGTATTCCGTGCACCAATCGTTGTAAAGGGAATTGAGCCATGTGTTAAGAACTGGAAGAAACCGATTACCATTGCAAGACATGCTTACGGTGATGTATACAAGGCTTCTGAAATGAAGATTCCGGGACCGGGAAAATGTGAACTGGTTTATACAGCAGAGGACGGAACGGAAACAAGAGAGCTGATTCATAACTTTACCGGAGCAGGTGTTGTCCAGGGACAGCATAACTTAAATGATTCTATCGAAAGCTTTGCAAGAAGCTGCTTTAGCTATGCACTTTCTACCAGACAGGATTTATGGTTTGCAACCAAGGATACCATTTCCAAAAAGTATGACCATACTTTCAAAGATATTTTCCAGGAAATCTTTGATGCGGAATATAAAGAAAAATTCGAAGAAGCAGGAATTACCTACTTCTATACCTTAATCGATGATGCGGTAGCCCGTGTGATGAAAGCAGAGGGCGGCTTTATCTGGGCATGTAAGAACTATGATGGAGATGTTATGAGTGATATGGTATCATCTGCATTTGGTTCCCTTGCCATGATGACTTCCGTACTGGTATCACCGGCAGGATATTATGAATATGAAGCTGCACACGGAACAGTTCAGCGTCACTATTATAAACACCTCAAGGGAGAAGAAACATCCACCAACTCCGTAGCAACTATTTTTGCATGGACCGGAGCACTTCGTAAGAGAGGTGAATTAGATGGCAACCAGGAGTTAAGCACATTTGCCGATAAACTGGAAAAAGCCTGTGTAGATACGATTGAATCCGGAAAGATGACCAAAGACCTTGCACTGATTACTACAATTGAAAATCCGACTGTATTAAACAGTGAAGACTTTATCAAGGCAATCCGTGCTACATTAGAGAAAATGTTATAAATTTTATACTCCGGGAGGGCAGAATAGTGTGCCGTCCCGGAATTTTCAGCTATAAAAAGCCCCTTGTAAAGAATGCTTTACTTATGGGGCGAAGAGAAAAAGTGAGGAGACTTCCATGATTTTAGCCTGTCAGAATATCAGTAAATCCTTTGGGACAGACACCATAATACAGAATGTTTCTTTTCATGTAGAAGATAATGAGAAAACAGCAATTGTCGGCATCAATGGTGCCGGCAAATCTACGTTATTGAAAATTATAGTGGGAGAGCTGGCACCGGACAGTGGCGAGGTAACCGTTGCAAAAGGAAAAACCATCGGTTATCTTGCCCAGTATCAGGATAAAGACAGCAACGAGACCATTTATAATGAAGTGCTTCATGCCTGCGATGCATTAATCGAAAAAGAAGAAAAGCTTCGTAAAATGGAAGAAGACATGCAGCATGTAAGCGCAGATGAATTAGAGAAATATATGGAGCAGTATAACCGTTTCAGCCATGCCTTTGAGTTAGAGGGCGGACTGACTTTTCGCAGTGAGATAAACGGTGTGTTAAAGGGACTTGGTTTTTCGGAAAATGATTTCGGAAAGAAAATGTCAGAGTTATCCGGAGGACAGAAGACCAGAGTGGCATTAGGCAGACTTCTGGTGACAAAGCCTGATATTATCATGCTCGACGAGCCGACCAACCACCTTGATATGGCATCGATTGCATGGCTTGAAAACTATCTTTTGAATTATAAAGGAGCCGTAATTATCGTAGCCCATGACCGTTATTTCTTAGACCGGATTGTTACGAAGGTAGTGGAAATATCCCGCCATACGGCAACGGTATTTCCGGGAAATTATACCGCATATGCGAGGCAGAAGGAAATACAGCGGGAAAGTCTTTTGCGACAGTATTATAACCAGCAGCGGGAAATCAAGCACCAGGAAGAAGTAATATCCAAGTTAAAATCCTTTAACCGGGAAAAGTCCATTAAGCGTGCAGAAAGCCGTGAGAAGGCATTGGATAAAATAGAACGTATTGAGAAGCCAATCGATGAAAAAACAGATATGCATATTACATTGGAGCCGGAAATTACCAGTGGAAATGATGTACTTTCGGTGAAAGGACTTTCAAAATCTTACGAGCATAAACTGTTTTCAAACATTGATTTTCAGATTAAGCGAGGGGAAAAAGTTGCTTTAATCGGAAATAACGGTACCGGGAAAACCACCATTTTAAAGATAATCAATGGAATTGTAGACGCAGATGCCGGGGAGATAAAGCTTGGAAGCAATGTGGAAATCGGATATTACGATCAGGAGCATCAGAATTTAGACCCGGATAAGACGTTATTTGATGAAATTGCAGATGCTTATCCGAATCTGAAGGCAACGAAGATTCGAAATGTGTTAGCAGCATTTTTATTTACGGATGATGATGTGTTTAAGCGGATTCGTGATATCAGTGGTGGAGAAAGAGGCCGTGTTTCACTGGCAAAACTGATGTTATCCAATGCGAACTTCTTAATTTTAGACGAGCCGACCAACCACCTTGATATTATGTCAAAGGAAATTTTAGAGTCAGCCATCAATTCCTATACCGGAACGGTGCTTTATGTATCCCATGACCGTTATTTTATTAATAAAACTGCCAGCAGAATTCTTGATTTAAAGAATGAAACAATTCTAAATTATATTGGAAATTACGATTATTATCTGGAGAAAAAGGAAGTTCAGGAGTTAGCGGCGTTTGGCACAGCTACACAGGATCGTGCAGACAATTCAGGGGCAAAAGGAAATGTCATTGTTTCCGATGGAACTGGAGAAAATAATGGAACAGAGCAGATATCCAGCGGAGGAAAACAGAAGTTAAGCTGGGAAGAAATGAAGAAACAGCAGGCAGCAAAACGTAAGCTGGAAAACGAATTAAAGCGTACAGAAGATGAAATTGCTAAGAGAGAGGCAAAGTTAGAAGCATTAAATGATGAACTGTCAAAGCCGGAGGTAGCATCAAATTCCTATGAATTAAACAAAATCCATGAGGAGCAGATGCAGGAAGAGGCAGCTCTGGAAGAACTCTATGCAAAATGGGAAGAATTAAGTTTACAGAAAGATTGTTAAAGTTGTAACACATTGACATCCTTTCGGCAAGAAACTATAATTATTGTAGGGTATTGAGAGCAGGAGGAACTGGCAGAATGAGCAAAGAAATATCACAGGCAGTAATTCGTAGAATGCCAAGATATTACCGATATCTGGGGGAACTTTTAGATGAAGGGGTAGAACGTATTTCATCGAATGAACTGAGTGCAAGAATGAAAGTGACCGCATCGCAGATCAGACAGGATTTAAATAATTTTGGTGGTTTTGGACAGCAGGGATATGGTTACAATGTACAATTTCTGTATGAAGAAATCGGAAAGATTATGGGATTAAATGAACAGCATAATATTATTATTATTGGAGCTGGTAACTTAGGACAGGCACTTGCCAATTATGTGAAGTTTGAAAAACTCGGCTTCGTCATAGTAGGATTGTTTGATGTGAATCCGGAGTTATGCGGAAAATCCATTCGTGGCAATAAAATCGAAATGATTGATAAACTGGAAGAATTTGTAAAGACACATAAGGTAGATATTGCTACACTGACTATGCCGAAAGAAAAGGCAGATGCTGTGGCAAACCAGCTGGTAAGCCTTGGTGTACATGCAATCTGGAATTTTGCCCATGTGGATCTGGAAGTGTTGGATGAAAATGTTGTAGTGGAAAATGTACATTTATCAGACAGCCTGATGCAGTTATCCTATAATATGACAAAGAACAAAAGGAAAAAGGAAACGCTGGAATAGAGGTGTTTTGCATGAAAGATGACAAGGAATTTCTGGAAGCATTAGAAAGCAGAAAAGTACCAATACTTGTATTGGATCAGAAATGGCACAGGCTTTTTGCTTTAAGCGGAAAAACCAGTGAAATCAAGCAGCTGGAAGAAAAGGTAAATCAGTTGTTAGAACAGCAGGGAAAGCTTAATAATGATTTGAAAGAACTGAAAAAGACAAAGAATCGGTTGATGAAAAGCATTGTTGTCAACATGGAAGGAACTCATGAGGAAAATGAGGGGGATATTTCTTCCAGAAAATTAGATGAAGACAAGAGACTGATTGATGAAGTCAATGTCAAAATGGAAGAAATTGAGGATGAATTAATTGAACTTCCACGAAATATAAATAGTGCAAATCAGGAACTTATGTTAGAAAGCATGCGTTACTGCTATGAGAGACTAAGACAGAACAGTAAAGAAGCAGATGAAATTACGGCCTGGATTGATAAGGTAAGGGTAGAACTTAAGAAAAATATCATCAAAAAACAGAACCGTGAAATCAACAACCGGCAGATTTATTCTTATATGCATGATATTTTTGGTGTGGATATTTTAAATATATTTGATCTGCGGCAGGAAGATGAAGACCGTCTGCAGGGAAAAAAAGCGGTGGAAAATGCGGACGAAAGGAATTAATTTATGGAATATCTTGTAAATTCCCGGGAAATGAAAACATGTGATACCAATACAATCGAACATTTTAAAGTGCCATCCATGGTTCTAATGGAGCGGGCAGCACTTTCTGCGATAGAAGTAATACAGGAAAAAGAAATTTCATGTAACCGCGTGCTGGTAGTGTGTGGAACCGGAAATAACGGCGGCGATGGTATGGCAATTGCAAGATTGTTATACTTATCCCACATTCCGGTTGAAGTATATCTCTATGGAAATAAAGCACATTTTTCAAAGCAGGCAAAAGAACAGTATGAAATCTTGACATCATATGGTGTACCATTTATTGATGAAATGGAGGATGTAAATTCCTACAGCCTGATTATTGATGCGTTATTTGGTATAGGATTATCACGAAAATTAGATGATGAACTGGTGCACTTGATGGAACGGCTAAACCAGAGCAGTGCCCACCGGCTGGCGGTGGATATACCATCCGGTGTCTCGGCAGATAATGGAGCTGTATTGGGTGGTGCATTCAAAGCAGATGATACCGTAACCTTTGCTTACTGCAAGACCGGAATGGTGTTATTTCCTGGTGCAGAATACTGCGGAAATATTACGGTTAAGGATATCGGAATTGGAGAAGAAAGCTGGTTAGATAAAAGACCTGCAGCTTATGCAATCACAAAGGAAGATTTAAATTTTTTAAATAATCGTGCTGCTGATTCGAACAAGGGAACCTTTGGAAAAGTCCTTCTGGTTGCCGGAAGCGTGAATATGGCAGGTGCGGCGGTTCTTGCAGCAAAGGCAGCTTATCGCAGTGGCTGTGGTCTGGTGAGAATATATACACCGGAAGAAAACCGTATTATCTTACAGACAGCAGTGCCGGAGGCAATTCTTACTACCTATTCTGCAAAAAAGGCTGATACACAGCAACTGATAGAATGTCTGTCCTGGGCAGATGTTATTATTTTAGGACCTGGAATTGGCAAAAGTGATGTGGCACACAGTATTGTAAAGACGGTACTTAAGAATGCGGCAGTACCAATGGTAGTAGATGCCGATGCATTAAATATCATAGCAGAGCAGACCGAACAGCTTCTTCGCCCGCATACAGAACTGGTATTAACGCCACATCTGGGGGAAATGTCCCGGTTAAAACAGCTTGCCGTTTCCTATATCAAAGAAAATATTGAGCAGGTTGCGGAAGATTTCGCAAGGGAATATAATGTAATCTGTGTTTTGAAAGACAGCAGAACGGTAACGGCAATTCCTTATGGGAAAACATTTATTAACCGGAACGGTAACAGCGGAATGGCTACTGCGGGAAGTGGTGATGTACTGAGCGGAATTATTGGAAGTCTGATGGCGCAGGGCTTATCTGCAGAGCAGGCGGCACCGCTTGGGGTATATGTACATGCGGCGGCAGCAGATGAACGGAGCAAAACAGTTTCAAAGCATGGACTGACTGCAGGCGAAATTATAAACGGATTATCCGATGTGTTGTCATAATAATAATTTGAGGTGAATGAAATGAAAAGATATAGCAGGGTATATGCCAGCGTGAATCTGGATGCGGCCATTGAGAATATGGAGGCAATGCACCGGCTTTTAAAGAAAGATACCAGCATGTTTGCGGTAATTAAAACAGATGGATACGGACATGGTGCAACGGAACTTGCCCGTGTATTAGAGCCGCTTCCGTATCTCCATGGCTTCTGTGTGGCCACAGTGGAAGAAGGCGTAATTTTAAGAAATCATGGAATTAAGAAGCCGATTCTGATTCTTGGTTTTGCATTCCCAGATGAATATGAGATTATTGTAGAACAGAAATTAGAGCCTGCCGTATTTACGTATGATATGGCAGTTGCACTTTCTGAAGCTGCAACAAAGAAAAATCAGGATGTGGCAATTCACATTGCAGTGGATACTGGAATGAGCCGGATTGGTTATCAGGTGGAAAAAGAAAATGCAGGAGAGATAGCGCAAATCAGTAAGCTGCCACATATAATAATGGAGGGGATTTTTACCCACTTTGCAAGGGCAGATGAAAAAGATAAAACGGGTGCCCATAAGCAGCTTGAACTGTTTCAGAAAATGATTGCAATGTGCAAAGAAGAAGGCGTTATTTTCCATCATGCACACTGTTCAAACAGTGCAGGAATTATTGATTTGCCGGAAGCAAATATGGACATTGTAAGAGCGGGAATTACATTATACGGACTCTGGCCATCGGATGAAGTGCAAAAAGACAGACTGCCAATGCACCCGTTAATGCAATTAAAGAGTCATGTTTCTTATGTAAAGACACTGCCGGCTGGAAGGGAAATCAGCTATGGTGGAACCTATACCACAACCAGAGAGACGAAGGTGGCAACGATTCCGGTCGGTTATGGAGACGGTTATCCGAGAACTTTATCTAACAAAGGTTCTGTACTGATTCAGGGAAAAAGAGTACCGATTCTTGGCAGAGTCTGCATGGATCAGTTTATGGTGGATGTTACGGATGTGCCGGATGTTGTCGTTGGAACAGAGGTAACACTTCTTGGCAGAGACGGCGATGAAATCATTACAGCGGAAGAAATCGGGGATTTATCCGGCAGATTCAATTATGAATTTGTCTGCTGTCTTGGCAAACGTATTCCAAGAATCTATTTCGAAAACAACAAAGAAGTAGAACAGAAAGATTATTTTCAGGATTAGAACAGTATACACTCGATAAAATTGGTAATACTTTCAGTAAAACCTATTCTATGGAGTGTATATTATGATTATCAGACGAGGAGATATCTATTATGCGGATTTAAGACCGGTAGTAGGCTCGGAACAGGGCGGAATCAGACCGGTTCTGATTATACAGAATGATGTAGGAAACCGGCACAGTCCTACGGTTATCTGTGCCGCAATCACATCACAGATGAATAAAGCGAAGCTGCCGACCCATGTGGAGCTGTCCTGTCATGAATATGACATTGTAAAAGATTCGGTTATTTTATTGGAACAGCTTCGTACCATTGACAAGACACGATTAAAAGATAAGGTGTGTCATCTGGATGGAAAAATTCTGTCGAAAATCGACAAAGCACTGAAGATTAGTCTGGAATTATATACATAACTTGACTATTTTTGCCTAAAATGTTATATTTTTCAGAAATATGTATAAAAAGGAGAGTATTCAAAAATGGATGACGGAGGGAGTCCGAATACAGGATTTTTTAAAAAAATTTTTCATAAACTTCCATTCAAAGATTCCGAGGATGTAACAGAGGAAGAAATTATTTCCATGGTAAATGAAGGCCATGAGCAGGGAGTCCTTCGGGAAAATGAAGCGGAGATGATACATAATATCTTTGAATTTGGTGATAAAGAAGCCGGTGATATTATGACACACCGTAAAAATATTTCTGCACTGGATGGAAATGACATTTTTGAAGATGTAATCACTCTGGTGATAGACAGCCATTATTCGAGAATGCCGGTATACTCTGATACCATAGACAATATTATCGGAGTATTACATATCAAAGAGACCTTATCCTACAGCAGACAACCGGAGCTTTTAAAGAAGCCGATTAAGGAAATTGACGGGTTAATCCGTCCGGTGGATTTTATACCGGAGACACGCAACATCAATGCATTGTTTCAGGAGATGCAGTCAGCAAAAGAGCATATGGTAATTGTTGTGGATGAATATGGTCAGACAGCCGGACTGGTCACCATGGAGGATATCTTAGAGGAAATCGTCGGAAATATTTTAGATGAACATGATGAGGAAGATACCTATATAGAGAAGAAACCGGACGGAACATTTGTAATGAATGGAATGACACCGTTAGAGGAAGTAGGGGAAGCACTGAATCTTGATTTTGAAGATGAGGATTATGACACCTTAAATGGCCTTCTGATTTCGCTTATTGATAAAATTCCATCGGAGCACGAAGTCTTTGAAGTAAAATACAAAGGCTATATTTTCGAAGTACTTTCCGTGGAAGATAAGATGATAAAATATGTACATGTTGTTCCAGAAAGGTCAGAATCTGCCGAGTCTGACACTGCGACTTGTCAGCAGGATGAAAAAATGGTAGAATAATACACGAAATACGGATAGAAAAGAGGATTTATTATGTCAGGACATTCCAAGTTTGCCAATATCAAACATAAGAAAGAGAAAAATGATGCGGCAAAAGGAAAAATATTTACAATTATAGGACGTGAAATTGCAATTGCGGTAAAAGAGGGTGGAGCAGACCCTGCTAACAACAGTAAATTAAGAGATGTAATTGCAAAAGCAAAGGCGAATAATATGCCAAACGATACCATCGAGCGTGGTATTAAAAAAGCAGCCGGAGACGGTGATTCCGTAAATTATGTACAGGTTACTTATGAAGGATACGGTCCAAGCGGAACTGCAATTATTGTAGACGCATTAACCGATAACAAGAACCGTACCGCTGCAAATGTAAGGAATGCATTTACAAAGGGTCAGGGAAATATCGGAACACAGGGCTGTGTATCTTACCTTTTTGACCAGAAGGGTCAGATTATCATTGCCAAGGAAGACTGCGATATGGATGCAGACGATTTGATGATGATGGCATTGGATGCCGGAGCAGAGGATTTCTCAGAAGAGGAAGACAGCTTTGAAGTAATTACAGCACCGGATGATTTCAGTGCAGTACGTGAAGCTTTGGAAGCAGAAAATATTCCAATGGCAAGTGCTGAGGTTACCATGATTCCTCAGACTTATGTTTCTTTAACAGACGAGAAAGATATTACCAATATCCAGAGAATCCTAGATCTTCTGGATGAAGATGATGATGTACAGGAAGTATATCACAACTGGGAGGAATAAAACTGATACCTGCATTTATCAGAGACAATGATAGATAGATGCAGGTATTTTCTAATAATATATTACATATGGTATAAAGGAGAAGGAAAGATGGAAGAGAATTATCAGATTGAGACAAAATGTATTCAGTCTGGCTGGAAACCAACCAAGGGGGAACCGAGAGTATTACCGATTTACCAGAGCACTACATTTAAGTATGATACCAGTGACCAGATGGGACGGTTATTTGATTTAGAGGAAGCCGGATATTTTTATACGAGACTTCAGAATCCGACCAATGATGCAGTAGCTGCAAAGATTGCAGATTTAGAGGGCGGTATAGCAGCAATGCTGACCTCATCCGGACAGGCAGCCAACTATTTTGCAGTATTTAATATCTGTGAAGCAGGAGACCATATTGTGGCATCCAGCTCCTTATATGGTGGAACCTTTAATCTGCTGGGAACCACACTTAAGAAACAGGGAATTTCCTGTACCTTTGTGGATCCGGATGCATCGGAAGAAGAGCTTTCAGCGGCATTTTTACCAAATACCAAGGCGGTGATTGCGGAGACCTTATCTAATCCATCCCTTGTAGTACTTGATATTGAGAAGTTTGCACATGTTGCCCATGCACATGGGGTACCACTTATCGTAGATAATACATTTGCAACACCGATTAACTGCAGACCTTTTGAATGGGGAGCAGATATCGTAACTCATTCTACTACCAAGTATATGGACGGACATGCCATGGCAGTGGGTGGATGTATCGTTGACAGTGGTAATTTTGATTGGGAGAAATATAAGGATAAATATCCGGGACTGACACAGCCGGATGAATCTTATCATGGAATTGTATACACTCAGAAATTTGGTAAGCTGGCTTATATCGAAAAAGCAACAGCACAGCTTATGCGTGACCTTGGTTCCATTCCATCCCCAATGAATTCTTTCTTACTGAATGTCGGGCTGGAAACTTTACATTTAAGAGTGCCAAGACATTGTGAAAATGCCCAGAAGGTAGCAGAATATTTAAATGCAAATGATAAAGTGGCATGGGTAGATTATCCGGGCTTAAGGGATAACAAATATCATGCACTGGCAGAAAAATATATGCCAAATGGCACCTGTGGTGTTATTGCATTTGGCTTAAAGGGTGGTAGGGAAGTATCCGTATCCTTTATGGATCATCTGAAATTAGCTGCAATTGTAACACATGTAGCAGATTCCAGAACCTGTGTCCTGCATCCTGCCAGCCATACACATCGTCAGATGACAGATGAGCAGTTGATTGAAGCAGGTGTAGCACCGGATTTAATCCGGCTTTCCGTTGGAACAGAAAATGTAAAAGACATCATTGCAGACCTGGAACAGGCATTGGAGAATGTATAAGCAGAAAGGGGTAGCAAAATGAAGAAAATTCTATTTGCAGCATCAGAATGTGTACCATTTATTAAAACCGGAGGGCTTGCGGACGTGTGTGGTGCACTGCCAAAGGAATTTGACCCTCAGTATTGGGATATTCGTGTGGTAATTCCAAACTATAGTTGTATACCGGAACATTTCCGGAGCCAGTTTGAATATGTAACACATTTTTACATGGGAACAGGTTCTTATATCCCAAGCAAATATGTGGGCGTATTAAAATATGAATTAGATGGAATTACATATTACTTTATTGATAATAAAGAGTATTTTGACTGTTTTTCACCTTATGGAAATATCAGACAGGATATCGAAAAATTCTGTTTCTTTGATAAGGCAGTATTATCTATGCTTCCTGTTATCGGCTTCCAGCCGGATATTATCCATTGTCATGACTGGGAAACAGGTCTCATTCCGGTATATCTGAAAAACGAGTTTCAGGGAGATATGTTCTTCTGGGGTATGAAATCTGTTATGACTATTCATAACTTAAAATTCCAGGGTGTATGGGATATTAAGACCATGCAGGGGTTAACCGGACTTCCGGCATCACTTTTTACACCGGATAAGCTGGAATATAAGAAAGATGCTAATATGTTAAAGGGTGGTCTGGTTTATGCAGACTACATTACCACAGTCAGTGATTCTTATGCCAATGAGATTCAGACAGAATATTATGGGGAGGGTTTAAATGGTCTGCTTTCCGCCCGTCATTATGATATGCAGGGAATTGTAAACGGTATCGATTATCAGGTTTACAACCCGGCAACAGATAATAAGATTTACTGTAACTATGATGCTGAGTCATTCCGTAAAAAGAAAGTCAATAACAAGCTGAAATTACAGGAAGACTTAGGACTGACCGTAGATAAGAAGAAATATATGATTGGTCTGATTTCCCGTCTGACTGACCAGAAGGGCTTAGATTTGATTAACTTCGTTATCGACCGTATCGTAGATGACTTTACACAGCTTGTAGTAATCGGAACTGGTGAAGGTCAGTATGAGAATATGTTCCGTTATTATGCATGGAAATATCCGGATCGTGTGTCTGCAAATATCTGTTACTCCGATGACCTGGCACATAAGTTATATGCATCTGCCGATGCCTTCTTAATGCCATCCCGGTTTGAGCCATGTGGACTGACACAGCTTATTTCATTCCGCTACGGAACAGTGCCAATCGTCCGCGAGACTGGTGGATTAAAAGATACTGTTGTTCCATATAATGAATATGAGAATACCGGAGATGGATTCTCATTCAGTAATTACAATGGGGAGGAAATGCTTTCTGTCATTAATTATTCCAAACACATTTTCTTTGACAAGAAGAAACAGTGGAACCAGATTATTGACCGTGGCATGGCAAAAGACTTCTCCTGGAAGAGTTCTAAGTGCCGTTATGAGAACCTTTACAATTATTTAAAGGGCTGGCCGGTATAAAAAAGAATATCATGTAGATAATAAGACAGACAGTGT
The DNA here is from genome assembly GCF_003462625.1 of Roseburia sp. OM03-7AC. Taxonomy (NCBI): domain Bacteria; kingdom Bacillati; phylum Bacillota; class Clostridia; order Lachnospirales; family Lachnospiraceae; genus Roseburia; species Roseburia sp. OM03-7AC. The sequence continues at coordinate 554,627 of NZ_QTZJ01000001.1, read as the reverse complement.
AAAACTGCCTGTCTTATTTTTTCAGCGAGTAGCGAAAAATAATCCAGACAGAAAGAAGGGAGCATCTGATATGGAGCAGAAAGAAAACAAAGTGCTGCCAAAGAAAAAAGTCCCAAATGTGGAATTGAAAAATGCAGAAAACAAAAATGCAGAATTACAAAATACAGAATCAAAACCAGAAAAAACAGAAAACAAAGAACGGAAAAAAGATGAATCGAAAAAGGAACAGTTAGACGATCAGGAACTGATCAGGGAATCCGGGCAGATTTCCTTATCTGACAGCCGATGGCATCAGAAGATTCATTTATTATCGGTGATTGGTGAGATTGAAGGTCATGAATGTCTTTCTTCCAATACCAAGACAACGAAATATGAGCATGTACTGCCGAAGCTTGCAGAAATAGAAGATTCTGACCAGGTGGACGGTGTTCTTGTGCTTTTGAATACAGTAGGCGGTGATGTGGAATCCGGACTTGCCATTGCAGAAATGCTATCTTCCTTAAGTAAACCGACAGTGTCCCTTGTCTTAGGCGGAAGTCATTCCATTGGTGTGCCGCTGGCGGTTTCAACGGACTATTCTTTTATTGTGCCATCGGGAACCATGGTCATCCATCCGGTGCGTATGAGCGGGACAGTAATCGGAGCACCGCCAACTTATGATTATTTCCAGCAGATGCAGAATCGGATTATTCATTTTATAGCATCTCACAGCAGAGCGGATGAAAAAAGATTAGAGCAGCTCATGATGAATACCACCATGCTGGCAAAGGATCTGGGAACCATTCTTGTAGGAGCGGATGCAGTAAAAGAAGGACTGATTGACGAAGTGGGGGGAATCGACCAGGCACTTCATAAATTGCATGAGATTATACGAGAACAGAAAAACGAATGCCTGTAATGACAAACGCATCAAAATATGGTATACTAATGCACAGTGTTGATAATTTTATACAAGTAACTGTAGTGAGAGATACCAAGGAGGCAGCTATGTCATTATTACAGTCTGTTTTATTAGGTCTGATACAGGGATTAACCGAATTTCTGCCGGTAAGCAGTTCCGGTCATCTGGCAATATTTAAACAGTTTTTTCAAATAGAAACCGGCGGAATGTTTTTTGATATTCTGCTTCACATCGGAACACTGATTGCCGTATTTATTGTATATTATAAGGATATATTCCGCATGATTAAAGAAGGCTTTGCCATTATTGGTGATTCTTTTGCAAATGTGGCAACCTTTTTTAAACGTGTGATAACAAAAGAAGATTTACCATACCGTAAAATCGTGCATAATAGTTACCGGAAATTTGTGATGCTTGTCATTGTTTCCACGATTCCAACCGGAATTATTGGAATTGCAGCGAAAGATCTGGTGTCTGCGGCAGAGCAGATTTTACTGGTTCCTGGAATCTGCCTTATTATTACGGCAGTACTTTTATTTATTGCAGACCGGATTCCGGATGGCGGCAAGACACCAAAGCAGGTAACTTATACCAATGCATTTTTAATCGGTATCAGTCAGGGAATCGCAACCATGCCGGGCTTATCGCGGTCAGGAACCACAATCACAGCATGTCTTTCTACCGGAATGACCCGCAAATTTGCGGTAAAATATTCTTTTATCATGTCTATTCCGGCAATACTTGGAGCACTGGTAGTAGAGATTAAGGATGTTGAATTTGCAGCATTACAGTCTGCAGATATTTTGAATTACATAGTTGGAACGCTGGTGGCAGCGATAGTCGGTTATATCTGCATTAAGACCATGCTGGTAGTAGTGCGCAAAAAGAAATTCACGATATTTTCCATCTACTGTCTCATAATGGGACTGGTATCAATTGGAGGATATTTCTATATGTAAACGGGAGATTGAAATGGCAACTGGAACTAGAAAAAAGACAACTCAGAAGAAAAAAACAACGGGAACAACAGCATCAAAGGCAAGAAAACAGCGGGAACAGCAGGAATCCTTCCGGAATGAAGTGATTCTTTGGATTGCACTGGCAGTCTGTATTGTTTTGCTGCTTGCCAATTTTGGAATCGGTGGAAAAATCGGAAGCGGAGTCAGTTCCTTTTTCTTTGGAATATTTGGATTAATGGCATATGTATTCCCAATCTGTTTCTTTTTAGCCGTGGTGTTCACAGTGTCTAACCGGGAAAATAAAGTAGCAGCAGTCAAAATTGTAGCGGCGGTATTATTTGTATCCTTTTTATGCCTGTTTGTGCAGATGGTAACAGACAGCAGCAAGGAAGCAGGAGCAATATCCGCTTTCCGCTATGGCTTTGAAAATAAGGCTGGTGGCGGTATAATCGGTGGATTATTAGAACAGCTTCTGTGTCCGAATTTTGGTGTGCCGGGTACTTATGTCATTGATATTATCGTTTTGATAATTTCCCTGGTGCTGATTACGGAACGTTCTATTATGAAGGGCATGCAAAAAGGCGGAAAAGTCATTTACGATTCTGCCAAGGATGATGCAATCCGCCGAATGGATGCAGCAAAGGAACGCCGGGAGGAGCGGGAGAAAGAAAGAGAAAAAGAGCAGGCAAGACGGCGGATGGAGAAGAAGGTAAGTGGTGTGGCATTGGATACCAAATTACCATCCCCGGATAAAAAGAAAGTTAAATCAGATGATATTAATGAAATTACTTTGAGTGATATCGAAGATATGCCTGTGGTACAGGAAGAAAATAAAGTTGCACTTACGGCAACCAACGGCAGCCAGGGAGTGGAACCGCCGGTATGGCGGGAGCCGGTAATTCACACACTGAATGAGCCGGTGGCAACGATACACAGAGCAGAGGTAAAACCGGTAGAACCGATCATTCAGCCTGCATCTGAACCTGCGTTTGAGCCGGAACCTGTTGCAGAAAAGACAGAAAGCTATATGCAAAAAGAACCGGTGCAACCTGCAATGGACGAAGAAAAGCCAAGGAAAAATAAAAAGCAGGATAAGATGGAAATCGAAGATGAAGTAGCGGCAGTAGAAGAATCCATCGTAAAACAGGAAAGTTCCGGTGGCAGATATGTATTCCCGCCGGTAGATTTGCTGAAAAAAGGAAATACAGGTGCTTCTGGTGATACCAGGGATTATCTGAATCAGACAGCAGCAAAATTAAAAGAGACTCTAAAGAATTTTGGAATTAATATTACAATTACGGCTATCAACTGCGGACCAGCAGTAACGAGATATGAATTCCAGCCGGAAATGGGTGTAAAGGTCAGCAAAATCGTAAATTTGTCCGATGATATCAAGATGAATCTTGCGGCGGCGGATATCCGTATTGAAGCACCGATTCCGGGTAAAGCAGCCATTGGTATCGAGGTGCCGAATAAAGAAAGTATTCCGGTTATGTTCCGTGATCTGGTAGAGTCAGAGGAATTTCATGCCAATAAATCACCGATTGCTTTTGCAGCCGGAAAAGATATTGCCGGAAAAGTCATGATTGCGGACATTGCAAAGATGCCGCATCTATTGATTGCAGGAGCTACCGGTTCCGGTAAATCTGTCTGTATCAATACAATTATTATGAGTATTTTGTACCGGGCAGATCCGGAGGATGTAAAGCTTATCATGATTGACCCGAAGGTGGTTGAGTTAAGTGTATACAATGGAATCCCACATCTGTTTATTCCGGTTGTTACAGATCCGAAGAAGGCGGCAGGTGCATTGCACTGGGCGGTAGCTGAAATGACAGACCGTTATCAGAAATTTGCAGAATACGGTGTCCGTGATCTGAAGGGCTATAACCAGAAAATAGAAGGAATCAAAGATATTGATGACCCGGATAAGCCAAAGAAGATGCCGCAGATTGTAATTATTGTGGACGAGCTGGCGGATTTGATGATGGTTGCACCGGGGGATGTGGAAGATGCTATCTGCCGGTTGGCGCAGCTTGCAAGAGCCGCAGGAATCCATCTTGTCATTGCAACACAGCGTCCTTCCGTAAATGTCATTACCGGACTGATTAAAGCAAATATGCCATCCCGAATCGCATTTTCTGTAACGTCCGGTGTGGATTCAAGAACCATTCTTGATATGAACGGTGCGGAAAAGCTTTTAGGAAAAGGCGATATGCTTTATTATCCGCAGGGCTTACAGAAACCGCTTCGTGTACAGGGTGCGTTTGTATCCGATAAAGAGGTATCAGATGTGGTTGAATTCTTAAAGGAACACAATGAGGGGGAAGGCTACAGTAGTGATATTGAAGAGCGGATGAACAATATTTCTGTATCCGCAAGCACTGGTGCTGATGCGGCATCTGGTGATGGAAATGACAGAGATGCTTATTTCTTGGATGCTGCAAAGCTTTTGATTGATAAAGATAAAGGTTCCATCGGAATGATTCAGCGTTATTTTAAAGTTGGTTTTAACCGGGCGGCAAGAATTATGGATCAGCTGGAAGAAGCTGGTGTAGTAGGACCGGATGAAGGGACCAAGCCGCGACAGGTGTTAATGTCTCCGGAACAGCTGGAAGCATTTATTGAAGAGGGTAATTAAGAAAGATTTATAGAATACAATCCATGAGGAGGAAATGAAGATGAAGTCAGATATTGAAATTGCACAGGAAGCAGAACTGGTACATATTAAGGAAGTGGCTGAGAAGCTCGGAATAAACGAGGATGAGCTGGAATTTTACGGAAAATACAAAGCAAAGATTTCCGATGAATTATGGGAGTCTGTAAAAGACAGGGAAGATGGCAAACTGGTTCTTGTAACAGCTATTAACCCGACACCTGCCGGCGAAGGAAAGACCACAACAAGTATCGGACTTGGTGAGGCGATGGCTTTACTTGGTAAAAAAGCGGTACTTGCACTTCGTGAGCCGTCTTTAGGACCGTGCTTTGGAATCAAAGGTGGAGCTGCAGGTGGTGGATATGCGCAGGTAGTTCCGATGGAAGATTTAAATCTGCATTTTACCGGAGATTTCCATGCAATCACATCCGCAAATAACCTGTTGGCAGCATTATTAGATAATCATATCCAGCAGGGCAACCAGCTTGGAATTGACCCACGTCAGGTAGTATGGAAACGTTGTATGGATATGAATGACCGTGCACTTAGAAATATTGTAATCGGTCTTGGAAGCAAGATGGATGGTATGGTACGTGAAGACCATTTCATCATTACAGTGGCATCTGAAATTATGGCTGTTTTATGTCTGGCGGACAATATGGAAGATTTGAAACGCCGTCTGGGCAGAATCATAGTTGCCTATTCCTTTGACGGAAATCCGATTACGGCAGATGATTTACATGCAACCGGTTCCATGGCAGCACTCTTAAAAGATGCCATCAAACCAAATCTGATTCAGACATTAGAGCACAACCCGGCCATTGTTCATGGTGGACCATTTGCAAATATTGCTCATGGATGCAACAGTGTCCGCGCTACAAAGACAGCTTTAAAATTAGGTGATATTGCAATTACAGAGGCCGGTTTTGGTGCTGACCTTGGTGCTGAGAAATTCTTTGATATCAAGTGCCGTAAGGCTGGACTTAAACCGGATGCAGTTGTACTGGTAGCAACCATCCGTGCATTAAAATATAACGGTGGGGTTCCAAAGGCAGACCTTGCAAAGGAAGATTTGGAAAGCTTAAAGAAGGGAATTGTAAACTTAGAGAAACATATCGAGAACCTTCAAAAATTTGGTGTACCGGTAGTAGTTACCTTAAACTCCTTTGTAACCGATACCAAAGAAGAAATTGCATTTGTAGAGAACTTCTGCAAGGAAAGAAACTGTGAATTCGCATTATCTGAAGTATGGGAAAAAGGTGGCGAAGGCGGAATCGAACTTGCAAAGAAAGTACTGGATACTTTAGATCATAAAGAAGCACATTTCAAACCTCTGTATGACGATGAGATGTCTCTTATGGATAAGATTAAGACGATTGCAACTGAGATTTATGGAGCAGATGATGTAACTTACAGTAAGGCTGCATTAAAAGAATTAAAACACATTGAAGAAATGGGAATGGGCAATTTCCCTGTATGTATGGCAAAGACCCAGTATTCTCTTTCTGATGATGCATCAAAGCTTGGCAGACCGACTGGCTTTACCGTAAATGTCCGTGAAGTATATGTATCTGCCGGAGCAGGCTTTGTAGTAGCTATTACCGGCTCTATTATGACCATGCCTGGACTTCCGAAAGTACCGGCTGCAAATAATATTGATGTAACCAATGATGGCGTAATTACAGGATTATTTTAGGAGGTATCATGGCATTATTAATTGATGGAAAAAGAATTTCTGCTGAAATAAAAGATGAATTAAAAGAAGAAGTAGCACAGTTAAAGGAACAGGGAATCACAGGAGCACTTGCTGTAATCCAGGTGGGAAATGACCCTGCATCCAGTGTATATGTCAGAAACAAAAAACGTGCCTGTGAATATATTGGGATAGATTCTCTTTCTTATGAGCTTCCGGAAGAGACTTCCCAGGATGAATTACTGGCTTTAATCGATAAATTGAATAAAGAAGAACATGTAAAAGGCATTTTGGTACAGCTTCCATTGCCAGAGGGCATTGATGAGGATGCGGTAATCCGTGCCATTTCTCCGAAGAAGGATGTAGATGGTTTCCATCCGGAAAATGTCGGCGCATTGATGATTGGACAGAAAGGATATATTTCCTGCACACCTGCCGGAATCATCCAGCTTCTGAAGCGTTCTGACATTGATATTGAGGGAAAACACTGTGTTATCGTTGGAAGAAGCAATATTGTTGGAAAACCGATGGCAATCTTAATGCTGCGTGAGAATGCAACTGTTACAGTAACGCATTCAAAAACCCGTAATTTAAAGGAAATCTGTAAAGAGGCAGATATTCTGATTGTTGCAATTGGGAAAAAAGAATTTATTGATGCATCCTATGTAAAAGATGGTGCAGTTGTCATTGATGTAGGAATTCATCGCGATGAGAACAATAAACTTTCCGGTGATGTAAAATTTGATGAAGTAGAGCAGCTTTGTAGTGCGATTACACCGGTTCCGGGTGGAGTCGGACCAATGACCATTGCAATGTTAATGAACAATTGTGTGGAAGCTATGAGACATGAATAGGAGAAGGCTATGAAGTGTGCAAATTGTGGAGCAGAAATAAAATTAGGCTGTGTGTACTGTTCTGTATGTGGAAAAGAAGCACAGATTGTTCCGGATTATAATGTGGAAGAGGATATTTTAAAAGAATTATTAGAAGAAGACGATAAACCGAATAAGAATACCTCTTCCAACGGAAAGAAGAAAAAATCATTGAAAAACAGCCAGAAGAAAAAGAAACAGAAAAGACTTCTGATTACAGTATCAGTTCTGATTACTATTGCAATCATTGGTGTAGTTATTGTTCTGCTGGTGCAGAACAGCCATAAGAAATCTTTTGATTATCAGTATCAGAAGGGAATCAGTTACACGGAAGAGAAGAATTATACCAAGGCATTGACCTATTTTGAACAGGCTGAGAAATTGCAGCCGGATAATGTGGATGTATTACTGCGGATGGCTGATTTGTACCGTCTCCGAAAAGATGAAACATCAGAAGAAGCGTATTTGTTACAGATACTTACCCTTGATAAGAACAATGAAGAAGCGTATCAGATGCTGATTGCCTTATATGATAAGCAAAAGGAATATGATAAACTACAGGATTTATATGAACAATCAGACTCTGATAAAATAAAAGCGCTGTTTGATAATTATGAAGTAAAGGCTCCGGAGTTTTCGGAAGAAGCCGGGGAATACAATGATACGATTGAAATTGAACTAATGGCAGACTCAGACTGTACCATTTATTATACGTTAAACGGTGATTCTCCGATTGAAAAGGGAATGGAATATACAGAACCGATTTCTTTAGAGGATGAGAAAGAATATACCATCAAAGCAGTAGCAAAGGACGCAAGAGGCTTTTATAGTGAGATTGCAGAAGCAGATTATGAAATTACTTTTGAAGCTCCGGATTCTGCTAATGTAACACCTGCGGCCGGAACATATTATGATGCGCAGAGCATCAGTATACAGGTTCCCGCTGGTTCCACTGCTTACTATACCTGGGATGGCTCAACACCAACACAGGATTCTGATGTATACAGTGAACCACTTGAAATGCCACAGGGCAATAATGTGTTGTCTATTCTTGTGGTAGATGACCATGGACTGGCAAGCCCGGTGATAAGATATAATTACATTTATCTGCCGGAATAAGCTATGGCAGATGAACAAAGGCAGATAAGAATGTTTCTTATCTGCCTTCGTTCCGGGGATTTTAAAAATTAGTCTTCTTTTACAAATTCAATGACACCCTTGTCAAGTCTGGATACTCTTGCTAAAGAATAAACATCGATGCCCTGTTCCTCCAATTTTTCACGACCAGGCTGGAATGCTTTTTCAATTAAGACACTGACACCTGCGATGGTGGCATGTGCTTTACGGATTAGGCGGATAGCACCGGTAGCAGCTTCGCCGTTGGCAAGGAAATCATCCACGATAAGAATGTGGTCATTTTCGCTGATGTATTTTGCGGAAATGGTTAATTCATAGCTGGTTCCTTTGGTATAAGAAGTTACAACAGTCTGATATAAATCATGATTTAAAATTTTAGAAGGCTGTTTCTTTAAAATAACAAGTGGAACGCCTAATGCTTCTGCAGCCATAAGAGCCGGAGCAATACCGGAGCTTTCGATGGTAGCAATACGTGTGATACCTTTTCCTTTATAATGTTCTGCAATATCTTTGCCCATTTTCTTCATTAATTCAGGATCCACCTGATGATTAATAAAGCTGTCAACCTTTAAAATGTTTTCGCTTTCTGCGATTCCTTCTGCAAGAATTTTGTCTTCTAATAATTTCATTTTGTTACTCCTTTGATTGTATTATATTTAAGCAGAAATCTGCTGTTTATTCATTGTTGTCTGAATAGTAAGCGGCATAAATCTTTTCTAAGATATGTTCTTCATAATCCTCCGGCAGACCGGCAAATTTAGCATGAAGAAGTGCGGCAATTTTGTCGGAACGGATAAAGTAACGCTGCTCCATGGAAGGCTCGCTGTCAGCACCACTGACATGGTCGATTTCTTCCGCAGTATAGTTTGAAGAGAACCATTCCATAATTTCGCTGGTGCGTCTGCTTTCCATATCTGCATCCGCAGACATCTGGTTGATTTTACGGAAATGTGTAATTCCGATTCCAAGAAAAATAACAAACAGAACAGACATTACAACAATCATAATAACACGCATATAATCAGCCATTGGTAATTTGATGATGTCCAGAGCAAAAAGAATGACAAAAATCAGACCGGCAATTCCAACTCCAAGGAATGTATAAGCGGTAGAACGATTATCTTCCAGCTGGGCATCTTTCTCCTTGTATACCATGTTATGTACCTGACCTTTCGTTATAATAATACTATTATAAGTGATTTTATCCGACGATACAATAACCTTGTCTGTATTTCTGAAATAAGGTATACTGCAAGTATGAAGATAACAATATTATGCGTAGGAAAAATCAAAGAAAAATATTTCAGGGATGCCATTGCCGAGTACGAAAAAAGACTGGGCAGATACTGTAAGCTTGAAATTGTGGAAGTGGCAGATGAGAAAACACCGGATGGAGCATCCGAGGCAGAGGAACAGCAGATTCGTCATAAAGAGGGGGAACGTCTTTTAAAATATTTAGAGGGAAAGAACTGCTACGTCATTGCCCTTGCAATCAACGGAAAAATGCTGGATTCTGTTGCTTTATCGGAAAAAGTCAGTGACTTGATGGTAAAGGGCAACAGCCATATCGTTCTTGTGATCGGAGGCTCCCTTGGAATTGCGGATGAAGTATTAAAACGTGCAGATGAAAAAATAAGCTTTTCGAAGATGACATTTCCGCACCAGCTGATGCGTGTTATTTTATTGGAGCAGTTATACCGGAGCTATCGGATTATCAATCATGAACCGTATCACAAATAAGCAACCGTATCATAAATAGAAGAAACGGATAAAAGGAGGAGATTTTATGAGGATGTACGACCTCATTTTAAAGAAAAAGGAAGGAGCTGCTTTAAGCAAAGAAGAAATCCAGTGGATGATAAATGCATTTACAACCGGTGAAATTCCGGATTATCAGATGTCAGCCATGCTGATGGCAATCTGTTTTCAGGGAATGAATCACGATGAGACACTGGCATTAACACTTGCTATGCGGGATAGCGGAGATGTGCTTGATTTATCCGGTATTAAAGGCGTAAAGGTGGATAAACACAGCACCGGTGGTGTAGGAGATAAGACCTCCCTGATTCTGACACCAATCATTGCTGCACTGGGTGTTCCGGTAGCAAAAATGTCCGGAAGAGGATTGGGTCATACCGGTGGAACCATTGATAAGTTAGAATGCTTTGAAGGATTCAGCACTTCCATATCAGAAGAAGCCTTTTTAAAGCAGGTATCAGAGGTTGGCGTTGCAATTGCTGGACAGACTGCTAATCTTGCACCAGCAGATAAGAAGCTGTATGCACTCCGGGATGTCACTGCTACGGTAGCGGAGAAATCCTTAATTGCCAGCAGCATTATGAGTAAGAAATTAGCCAGCGGATCGGATGCTATTGTCCTTGACGTAAAGACCGGAAACGGTGCATTCATGCAGACTGTGGAAAAGGCAGAGGAACTTGCCCGGATTATGGTGGCCATCGGAAATGGTGCTGGAAAGAAAACTTATGCGGTTATTACAGATATGTCACAGCCTCTTGGCAATACAGTAGGCAATATTGTGGAAGTGCAGGAAGCCATTGAAGCATTGAATGGAAAAGGGCCAAAGGATCTGATGGATGTTGTCTATGCATTAGGGTATCTTATGTTAAAGGCTGCCGGTGTGGCAGAAGATGAAAAAGAAGCAAGAACAAGGATGGAGAAAGTCATTGCAAGCGGAAAAGCACTGGATAAATTTGCAGACTTTGTAGAAGCACAGGGTGGCAGAAAGGAACAGGTTTATCATCCGCAGTTATTGGCAAAAGCAGCAATTACAGAAACTATCACCGCACCGGAAGATGGATATGTAGAAGCTTTAAATGCTATGGCAATTGGAACTGCCTGCATGAGCCTTGGCGGCGGCAGAGAGACAAAGGAGAGTCAGATTGATTTAACTGCCGGTATCCGCCTTAAGAAAAAAATAGGAGACAGCGTAAAAAAAGGAGAATGTCTGGCCGAATTATATGGTAATGATGCAGCAAAATGCAACGATGCAAAGGAACTGGTTCAAAATGCATTTCTTTTCAGTAAAGAGCCACTGGATGCACCGGAAACAGTTTTAAAATATATTACCGCATAGAAAAGAAAAAAACTCATATAGTTATATATGAGGAAAAACAATAAGAAAGAGTTAAAAAAAGATTTTAAAAATCATATGGTGGAATCCTTAGAACTGCCGAAAGACTTAGTCTACCGGGCAGCAATTGTAACCGTTATGGGTAACAGGGAACTGCTGTTGGAAAATTATAAGGGAATCTTAGAATACGAGAAAGAATATATCAGGATTCAGGCGAAAAGCTGCCGGATTCTTGTTCGTGGGAAAAATCTCAACATTTCCTATTATACGAATGAAGAGATGAAAATAACAGGAATCATCCAAAGTATTGAGTATGAATAGAGGTTTTCGATGACAACACTTTCCCTGTTTAAATATATAGGCGGTTACCTTGAGGTAATCTTAAGTGGTTATGCCCCGGAACGATTTTTAAATCTGTGTGGCAATCACAATATTTTAATCTGGAATCTTCGAAAAGAGGAAGATGTTTATCGCTTTTTTATCAGCATTCGTGCATTTTGGAGTATCCGTCCGTTCGTAAGCAAGACCGGATGCAGGATTCGGATTCTGCGCAAAATAGGATTTCCGTTCTGGATGAACCGTTACCGGAAACGAAAATGCCTCCTGATGGGAGTAATTCTTGCAGCTGGTCTGGTGTGGTTTTTATCACGATTTCTCTGGAATGTGGAGGTAGATGGTAATTCATCTGTTACGACAGAAACCGTTTTAACATTTCTTGATGAGGAGGATTGTGGTTACGGAGACCGGATTCGTACAATTGACTGCGAACAGTTAGAACGGGATCTGCGGGCACAGTTTCCGGAAATCATCTGGGCATCGGTACAGATTTACGGAACGAAAATGACGGTATTAATCAAGGAAAATCTGGTACAGCAGGAAGCAATGGAAGAATTGCCGTATGAAGCTTCAGACCTGATAGCAGAAGAGGATGCGACAGTGGAATCCATTGTTACAAGAAATGGAACCCCACTAGTAAAGAACGGCGATGCAGTAAAGGCAGGAGATATATTAGTAAGTGGCAGGATTGATTTGACCAATGACAGCGGGGAACAGTATGCCTATGAATATTGCAATGCGGATGCGGATATATATCTACTGACGGAATATCCATACCATGATAAATTTTCCCTTGTCCATGAAGAAAAAAGAATGACCGGTGCAGAAAAGAAACGGTATTCCATTGATTTCTTTGGAAAAGTAATAACACTTCCGGCATTAAGCGGTGAATTTGAATGTGCAGACAAAACCACGGATTATAAACAGCTTTGCCTCCACGGGGACTTTTATCTGCCACTTGGAATCTATTCTAGTACTTTAAAAGAGTATCGGACAGAACAGGCAATTTATACGAAAGAGCAGGCAGAAGCGGTTGCTACAGAAAATTTTAATATTTATTTGTCACATTTAGCAGAAAAAAATATTCAAATTTTAGAAAAAAATGTTATTATAGATATGGACGATAAAAACTGTATCATGGAAGGAATCATCAAAGTGCGCACAAAAGCTGCTTTAAGACACGAAACGGAACAGCTTACAGCACCTGATACAGAAGACACAGAGGAAGGGCTAGTATTAAATGAGCTTGAATGAAACAAGAATTGATATACCGGCAGAGCATGTTTCCAATATTTTCGGACAATTTGACCATAATATAAAATTGATTGAACGGACCTTAAATGTTACGGTAGTGCCCCGCAATGAAGGAATCAAAGTCATTGGAGATACCGCAAATGTAGAGGGTGCATGCAAGGTGTTTGCAGAACTTTTACAACTGGCAGAGAGAGGAAACATGATTGATGAGCAGAAGGTTGCATATACACTTTCTCTTTTGGGAGAACATAAAGAAGGCTCGTTGGTAGAAATCGATAAGGACTGCATCTGCCATACGATAAACGGCAAACCGGTGAAACCAAAGACTTTAGGCCAAAAGGCTTATGTGGATGCCATCCGTAAGCAGATGATTGTATTTGGAATCGGGCCTGCCGGAACCGGAAAGACTTATCTTGCCATGGCAATGGCAATTACTGCATTTAAGAATGAAGAAGTAAATCGTATTATTTTAACCCGTCCTGCAATTGAAGCCGGTGAGAAATTAGGATTTCTTCCAGGAGATTTACAGAGCAAGGTAGATCCGTATCTTCGCCCGCTGTATGATGCACTGTATCAGATTATGGGAGCAGAAAGCTTTCAGCGGAATATGGAAAAGGGGCTTATTGAGGTCGCACCATTGGCTTATATGAGAGGCCGTACCTTAGATAATGCATTTATTATCTTGGATGAGGCACAGAATACTACACCGGCACAGATGAAGATGTTTTTAACACGTATTGGATTTGGTTCCAAGGTTGTGGTGACCGGAGATGCTACCCAGAAGGATCTGGCTCCGGGAACGAAGTCGGGACTGGATGTGGCATTACGTGTACTTCGCAATGTAGATGAGATATCCGTCTGTAAATTGACCAGTGCTGACGTAGTAAGACATCCTTTGGTACAGAAGATTGTAAAAGCCTATGACGATTATGAATCAAAAGCAAATAAAAGAACGAAAAGAGTAACGAAAAATGAAGGAAGATAGATTTTCACCCAAAAGAATGATTCGTATGCTGGGAATCATTATTTCCGTTGCGATTTATTCTGTTTTTCTGGCAATAATCTGCAAGTTTACCATAGACCGTGTACTGGTGCTTGTTTTTATAAATGCTTTATATCTGCCATTGCTGATTGCAGTGATTGAAATGGAACGTATCAGAGGGCATCTGAACCGGAATGAAAAAAGTGATTTTCATCAGCTGTTTCTTTGCTTTCTTGCAGCAGCAGCCTGTTATGTGGGTTTCTTTTTTATGCCGGCATATATGGCACCGGTCATGATTCCGGTCATGATTCTTTCCTGTGGCGGAAATGAGCTGATTGGTATTTTAGGCGGAATTTATTTTAATACACTGCTTTGCATGTGTTCCAGCGGCAGTTTTTATGAATATGCGGCATATACTATGCTGACGGTACTTTCCGGAATTCTGCTTATGGTAATCAGCCAGAAAAAATATAAAATTTATGGATGCATCATGACCGTTGCATTGTCGTTTGCTGTTCCGAGTATCTTCTATTACATCAGCAGCTTTGAAATCAATTATCATCAGTACTTATCCGCAGGATGCAGCATGATACTGACTGCAGTTTTTTCGTACTTTTTTGCAGACAGGCTGTATTATTATACGAAGCATGAAAAAGAACGTACTTTAGCTGAAATTATTGCAGAAAATTTTCCGCTGGTACAGGAGATTAAAAACTATTCGGAAATTGATTATGCACATGCCCGTAAAGTTTCGAGTGTGGCAGAAGAATGTGCAAAGGAGCTTGGGGCAGATGATAAAACGGTAGCTGCGGCAGGATTTTACTACCGGATTGGCAAGCTGGAGGGAGAACCGTTTGTAGAAAATGGAGTTCGTCTTGCTGAGATTAACTGTTTCCCGAAAAACGTGGTTAAGATTCTAAGTGAATACAATGGTGAATTAAATGCTATTAGTTCCATAGAGTCCGCAATCGTACATATTGTGGACAGTATTGTTACCAAATTTGAACTTTTGGACAAGGAAACCGTGAAGAACAGCTGGAATCATGATATTATTATTTATCAGACATTAAACGAAAAATCGGCTGCCGGATTATATGATGAAGCGAATCTTGGCATGAACCAGTTTATTAAAATCAGAGAGTTTTTAACGAAAGGAGCGGATTTATTTTGAGCCTTGCGATAGAAAAAGAAGCGGAGGTTACCTTCGATTTTGATTATGAAACACTTGCAAAAGATGTAATATCGTTTACAATGGAACATGAGCATTTTCCTTTTGAAGCAGAAATCAGCCTTACGTTGACAGATAACGAAGGTATCTGGAAGGTTAATAAAGAGTTCCGGGAGATAGACCGCCCGACGGACGTTTTATCCTTTCCAATGTTAGAATATGATGTACCGGGAGATTTTTCCCAGATAGAGAATCAGACGGAGGATTGCTTTAATCCGGATACAGGGGAAATTCTGCTGGGGGATATTATTATTTCTGTGGACAAGGTCAGGGAACAGGCAGAGGAATATGGTCACAGCATGCAAAGAGAATTTGCATTTCTGATTGTACATAGTATGTTGCATCTGTTTGGTTACGACCACATGGAAGAGCAGGAAGCTGCAGTGATGGAAGGAAAGCAGCGCGAGATTTTAGAATGCTTAAATATTTTAAGATAAAAATGGAGGAACATCATGAAAAAGAGATTAAGTATTGTTTTATGTATGACACTGATGGCAACCAGTCTTTTAGCTGGATGTAAGAAAAAAGAGGAAGCTCCGGAACCGACAGAAACCGTTTCTGAAGCAGAACCTGAAACCGAAACTGAAACCGGCAAAGATGGTATGGCAAGAAGTTACCTGACCGGTGAATGGATTGATAAAGATTTAGCAAAGAAGAAACCGGTTGCAATCATGATTGGAAATACCAATGATGCATTGCCACAGTATGGACTGTCGCAGGCAGACGTACTTTACGAAGCTCCTGCTGAAGGAGGAATTACCCGTCTGATGCCAATTTTCCAGGATTACTCCGGATTAGACAAGATTGGTTCGGTAAGAAGCTGTCGTCACTACTATGCATATTATGCAATGGAATTTGATGCAATTTATATTCATTACGGACAGGCAATTTACGCAACTGAGCTGTTAGAGAGTGGCAAAGTTGAGGACTTAAACGGTTTAGAGGGTGCCATTGATTCTGCTACTTTCTATCGTGACAAGTCAAGAAAGGCTCCACACAATGCATTTGTAAGCACAGATGGTATTGATGCCGGAATTGAATTAAAAGGTTATGATACCGAGCTGCCTTCCGATTATGCAGGACATTATCAGTTTAATGAAGATGATGAAAAAGAAATTGAACTTACAGACGGAGCAGATGCAGCAGTGGTTCAGCCGGGATATTATATAAACAATCCTTGGTTTGTATATAACAGTGAAGATGGTTTATACTATCGTTTCCAGTATAAAAAAGAGCATATGGATGAAAATACAGGCACACAGCTTGCTTTTAAGAACATTCTGCTTCAGTACTGCGATTATACCAAGTTAGATGATGCACACGGTTATCTGGATGTTGAGAGCACCGGTGAAGGAACCGGAAAATATATTACTAACGGTAAAGTAATTGATGTGACATGGAAGAAAGCAAGCGAAAACGAGCCAACCAGATACTATGACGCTTCTGGTAATGAAATCACATTGAACCAGGGTAAAACCATGGTATGTGTATTGTTAAATGATATGGAGAAGAAATTAAATATCTATGCAACAGAAGATGAGTTTACACCACCTTCCGCTAAATAATTATTTCGAAAATTACTTGAGGTAAATTTATGAGTTCAGGAAAAAAGAGTGACTCCAACTTTTTAGTACAGGGTTCCATTCTTGCAATTGCCTCTATAGTCAGCAGGATAATCGGTCTGCTCTATCGTATCCCGATGACCAATATCATTGGAGATACCGGTAACAGTTATTACAGTGCAGCCTTTGAAATTTATAATATCCTGCTGATTATTTCTGCATACAGCCTGCCATTGGCGGTATCCAAGCTGGTATCTGCCCGTGTCTCGAAGGGGCAAAGAAAAAATGCATATCGAATTGTAAAAGGGGCCCTGCTTTTAGCAACCGGTACCGGACTTACTGCAAGTTTGATTCTTTTCTTTGGTGCGTCATTCTTCACAAACATGCTGAATACGCCCCTTAGTATTTTTGCGTTGAAGGTTCTGGCACCGACGATATTGGTAGTTGCTGTATTAGGAGTCTTACGTGGATTTTTCCAAGGACTTGGTACCATGATGCCGAGTGCCATTTCACAGATTATCGAACAGATTGTCAATGCGATTGTCAGTATTGCAGCTGCCTATATCCTCTATGGATATGGGGCAAGAATCGGAGCAGTGCTTGGAAATAAGGAAAAGTATGGCTCTGCTTACGGTGCTGCAGGTGGAACACTGGGTACCAATATGGGAGCAGTGTTTGCACTTTTATTCCTTGGAATGTTGTTTCTGGCATACAAACGTATTTTTAAACGACAGATGCGCCGGGATACCAGCAGCAAAACAGAATCCTATCAGAATGTCTTTCGTGTACTGATTATGACCATTGTTCCGGTACTTTTAAGTACCACAATTTATAATATCAGTGCAATTTTAGATCAGGGTATCTATAAGAACGTAGCGGAACTACAGGGCTATAAGCCGGATGATATTGATGTCTGGTGGGGAATCTTTTCCGGAAAATATAAGACCATTATCAATATTCCGATTTCCATTGCTTCTGCGATGGCGGCTTCCTGTGTACCAAATCTTACCGGTGCGTATGCAAGAAAGGACAGAGAGTCCGTACGAAGCCAGATTAATATTGCAATCCGCTTTATTATGGTAATTGCATTCCCTTGTACCATTGGAATTGCAGTGCTGTCAGGACCGATATTAAAGTTGCTGCATCTTTATGGCAGCACCGGAACTACTGCAGCAACCATGCTTACAACGGGAGCTGTTGCAATTTTGTTCTATTCTCTTTCCACATTATCTAATGGATTGTTACAGGGGATTAACCGGATGAGAGAGCCTGTTAAAAATGCGGCTATCGCATTGGGACTGCATCTGATTGTACTTTTGGTGATGATGTTTGGTTTACATCTTGGTATTTATGCAGTGGTATATTCCAATGCATTATTTGCATTCTTTATGTGCCTCTTTAATGCAATGTCTTTGCGGAAATACAGTGGTTATCGTCAGGAAGTTGTGAAAACTTTCTTAATCCCGGTGGCAGCTTCTGCCATTATGGGCGTCGTAGTCTTTGGCGTTTACAATGGTATTTTTGCTATAATTAAAGTAAATGCGGTTGCAGCCATACTTGCCATTGGAATTGGTGCTGTTGTATATGGTGCAATGCTTTTATTATTAAAAGGTTTAAGCGAGGAAGAACTAAAGAAATTCCCGAAGGGCTACCTTCTCGTCCGCATTGCCAAGAAATTACATTTATTATAAAATGCAATAAAAGGGCAAAACATAGAATTCCTGAAAAAATTGTATAAAAAGAAAAAACCTGCGCATACTGTTTGTGGTGATGAATATGAAAAACACAAAACGTATGCGCACTTTTTTCCTTGGAGCACTGGTATTATCTATCTCTGCATGGATTGGTGGAAGACAGTATTATCTGAAACTGAATGAAAAAGAACAAGAAAAAATAATAGAGATTCAGGAAGCTGAGACGGAGCAATTCGAGGATAGCGTGGAAAGTGCAAACATTCAGAATAAAAAAGCATTTGTTATCCGGGAAGAGGACGGGTACCTGAATGTCTATTTCGGCGAAGAGGATGCCTTATACATGTATACTGGAATTGCGTATCAGGGACTGCCGGAAGAATTGAAAAAAGAAATCAGCAATGGAAAAACCTTTGATACACTGGAAGATTTATACCGTTTCTTAGAAAGCTATTCCAGTTAAAAAGTTGATTGTTTCAGACTGTTATGATACAATCTAAAAGGCTGAATAGGTCTGATTGCATAGCAGTCCAAAAGAAATAGAGAGAAGAGTAAATAATTGGCATGAATAAGCATACAGAACGCATAGGTGTCGTTGTAGTCGGTGGAGGTGCTGCCGGATTGGTGGCAGCCATTATGGCGGCACGAAACGGTGCAAAAGTTCTTATTTTAGAGCACAACGAAGTACCTGGTAAGAAGATTTTAGCAACCGGAAACGGTAAATGTAATTATACAAATAAAGTGCAGGGTGTGGACAAATATTACGGACAGAACCCTGCTTTTGTTGCACCTGTATTTGAGCAGTTTGGACTGGAAGAGACACTGCAGTTCTTTAAAGAACTTGGCATATATCCAAAGGAGCGTAACGGCGGATATTATCCTCAGAGCGAGCAGGCAACTGCAATCAGGGATGTGTTGCTGATGGAATTAAAGAAACAGAACGTTGGAGTGGTCTGTGGCTGTGGCATAAGAGGCATAGAAAAGACCGCAAAGGGCTTCACTTTTCATACCAAGGACGGTGATTTTTATGCAACAAAATGCATAATGGCAACCGGTGGTAAGACCTTAAAGAAAAGTGGCAGTGACGGAAGCGGTTTCCTATATCTTGAAAGTCTGGGACATCATATCATAGATTTAGTACCGGGGCTTATCGGATTGAAGGGAAAACAGTCATTTTTTGCTGATATTGCAGGAATTCGTGCAGATGTAAAGGTCAATTTATACATAGAAAGCACGCATGTATGCAGCGAACAGGGAGAATTGCAGCTTACGAATTATGGAATATCAGGTATTCCGGTATTTCAGCTTTCAAGAGTTGCCACAAGAGCGTTATCAGAACAGAAAAAAGTCTATGCAACACTTAATTTTGTGCCATTCTGGGAGAAAGAACAGTGCTTAACCTATTTCAAGGAAAGATTTAAGAAAGCAGATGAAAAACACATCAGGGAAGCCTTAATCGGCTTTTTCCCGGAAAAATTAATTCCGGTATTATTAGAAGAGTCACATATAAAAGCTGCAAAATATGCGAACCGGCTGCAGACAGAAGAATTAGAGAGATTTATAGATACAGTGCAGGGACTCCGGGTGGATATTACTGACTGGAATACCTTTGATACGGCACAGGTGACTGCCGGTGGCGTAGACACTGATGAAATAGATGCAGAAACCATGGAGTCAAAGCTTTGTCCGGGACTTTATTTTGCCGGAGAAATGGTGGATATTGACGGAATCTGCGGTGGTTATAATTTGCAATGGGCATGGAGCAGCGGCGCAGTAGCCGGGATACATGTGGCAAGGGAGTTATCATGATACGAGTAAATCAGTTAAAGCTTCCGATTGAACATTCGGAAGAGATGTTAAGAAGACAGATTATCAAAACACTTCATCTAAAAAATGAAAAGGATCTGATCCGTTATCAGATTCAAAAGCAATCCATTGATGCAAGAAGAAAAAATGAACTTTCCTTTGTATACACAGTGGATGTGGAATTGAAGCAGGAAGCTATGATTTTACATAAGAATAAAAATTCCAATATCAGTAAAGCAAAGGATATACATTATCATTTCCCGGATGCCGGAGAGAAACAGCTGTCCCACAGACCGGTTATTGTAGGAAGCGGTCCGGCAGGAATGTTCTGTGCCTATGAACTGGCAAAGCATGGCTATTGTCCAATTATTTTGGAGCGTGGAAGCAGTGTGGAAGAGAGGACTGTTGAAGTAGAACGGTTCTGGAAGGACGGCATCTTAAATCCAAAGACGAATGTACAGTTTGGTGAAGGCGGAGCAGGTACTTTTTCCGATGGGAAATTAAATACGTTGGTAAAAGATGTGGCAGGAAGAAACCGGGAAGTGTTAGAAATCTTTGTGAAAATGGGCGCTCCGGAAGAAATTTTATATATAAATAAGCCTCATATCGGAACTGATATTTTAAAAACAGTCGTAAAAAACATCCGGCTGGAAATTGAACGAATGGGTGGAACTTACTGCTTTTTCAGCCAGCTTACAGACATTACGCTGAATGGGAAGAAAGATAAAGTAGAAGCCATCCGGATTAACAGAGAAAAGGAAGTAGCAACAGACGTTCTGGTGCTGGCAATCGGACATTCCGCCAGAGATACTTTCCCAATGTTACAGGAAGCGGGACTTATGATGGAAGCCAAAGCATTTGCGGTGGGATTTCGTGTAGAGCATCCGCAGGCGATGATTGATGCATGCCAGTATAACGGACATAAAAATGCCCTGCTGCCTGCTGCATCCTATAAGCTGACCGCAAATCTTGAGAATCACCGCGGGGTATATTCTTTCTGTATGTGTTCGGGTGGTTATGTCGTAAATGCTTCTTCGGAGGAAGGTATGCTGGCAGTCAATGGCATGAGCTATCATGCAAGAGCCGGGCAGAATGCCAACAGTGCCATTATCATATCGGTTCGACCGGATGATTTTGAAGGGGATGGACCGTTAGCTGGAATTGATTTTCAGCGGAAATTGGAAAAAAATGCCTATCGCATTGGAAACGGAGCAATTCCGCAGCAGCTTTACGGAGATTTTAAAGAGAATCGCATATCCACAGGATATGGGGCTTTTGAAAGTACCACAAAGGGTGCACATACATTTGCAAATCTCAGGGAAATTTTTCCAAAAGAATTAGCAGCATCTTTTCAGGCAGGAATGGAGCTCTTTCCGAAATACATTCCGGACTATAACAGGGAGGATGCCATTTTATCCGGTGTGGAGAGCCGAACTTCCTCTCCGGTGCGGATTACAAGGGATGAATCCTTTGAAAGTAATATTGCAGGCATTTACCCTTGCGGAGAAGGTGCCGGTTATGCCGGCGGTATTATGTCAGCAGCCATGGACGGATTGAAAGTAGCGGAAGCAATTGCAGGAAAATATGCAAGACTTAAAATAGATTAAAACAACAGGTGTTTTGAAACAGAAAAGGAGATACAGAACATTGACGGAATATACACCAATGATGCAGCATTATTTAAAAACGCATGAAGAATACAAGGACTGTATTTTGTTTTACCGTCTGGGTGACTTTTATGAAATGTTTTTTGATGATGCAAAGGTTGTATCAAAAGAATTAGAGCTTACCTTAACCGGAAAGAGCTGTGGTGCAGAGGAACGGGCACCCATGTGTGGAATCCCATATCATGCAGCAGAAACTTATCTGACCAGACTGGTGAAAAAAGGTTATAAGGTTGCTATCTGTGAGCAGGTGGAAGACCCGAAGCTTGCCAAGGGAATGGTAAAGCGTGAAGTAACAAGAGTTGTAACGCCGGGAACTACTTTAAATGCACAGGCACTGGATGAAACGAAAAATAATTATATTATGTGTATCGCATATATCGGTGACCATTATGGTATTTCTTCTGCAGATATTACCACCGGAGATTACTATGTGACAGAAGTGGATTCGGAACGGAAATTATTGGACGAAGTCAATAAATACCAGCCGACAGAAATCATCTGTAATGAAGCATTTTATATCAGCGGAATTGATATCGATGATATGAAAAACCGTATGGGAATCGTAATTTATTCTCTGGATGCATGGTATTTTTCTGATGAGACAGCACAGATGACTTTAAAGGATCATTTTAAAGTCAGGGATTTAGAAGGACTTGGTCTTGCAGATTATGACAGCGGCGTCGTTGCAGCCGGTGCATTATTAAAATACCTTTACGAGACACAGAAAACAACCCTTTCCAATCTGGTGGCAATTCATCCGTATACCACCGGAAAATTCATGATTATTGACAGTTCTACCAGACGAAACTTAGAGCTGGTTGAAACCCTCCGGGAAAAGCAAAAGCGTGGTTCTCTCCTTTGGGTATTGGATAAGACCAGGACAGCCATGGGAGCAAGAACCTTAAGAAGCTTTGTGGAACAGCCATTAATTGAGCGTACGGAAATAGAAGAACGTTATGATGCCATTGACGAATTTAATACCAATGCCATCACAAGAGAAGAAATCCGGGAATATTTAAATCCGGTCTATGATCTGGAACGGTTGATTACCCGTGTTACTTATCAGACCGCAAATCCAAGGGACTTGATTGCATTTCGCAATTCCATACATATGCTGCCACCGATTAAGACACTGATGAGTGATTTTCAGTCACCACTTTTAAAACGTTTATATGAGCAGCTGGATACGTTGGATGAATTATACGAATTAATCGAACGCTCCATTGCGGAAGAACCGCCACTTACCCTTCATGACGGCGGCATCTTAAAAGAGGGCTATAACGAAGAGGTGGACCGCCTGCGGAAAGCCAAGACAGATGGAAAGAGCTGGCTTGCTGATTTGGAGGCAAAAGAGCGGGAGAAAACCGGAATCAAGAATCTGAAAATCAAATATAACAAAGTATTTGGCTATTATCTTGAAGTAACCAATTCCTTTAAAGACATGGTGCCGGACTATTTCACCAGAAAGCAGACTCTGGCAAATGCTGAGCGTTTTATTACACCGGAATTAAAAGAATTAGAGGATGTTATCCTAGGTGCGGAAGACAAGCTGATTGTCTTAGAATATGAACTGTTCCGGGAAGTCCGCCAGAAGGTGGCGGATGAGGTGGTCCGTATCCAGAAGACCGCCAAAGCAGTGGCGCAGATTGATGTATTTGCATCTCTTGCAACGGTAGCGGAACAGAATAATTACTGCCGTCCGAAATTAAACGAAAAAGGTCTTATCGACATCAAAGATGGCAGACATCCGGTAGTAGAACGGATGATTCAGAATGAAATGTTTGTGGCAAATGATACTTATCTTGATAATGGCAGCAACCGTGTGTCCATTATTACCGGTCCGAATATGGCAGGAAAGTCCACCTATATGCGACAGAGTGCGTTGATTGTACTGATGGCTCAAATCGGAAGCTTTGTTCCGGCAAAATCAGCCAAAATTGGAATTGTAGACCGTATTTTTACCAGAGTAGGGGCTTCTGATGACCTCGCCAGCGGACAGAGTACCTTTATGGTTGAAATGTCAGAAGTGGCAAACATATTACGGAATGCCACTTCCAACAGTCTTTTGATTTTAGATGAAATCGGACGTGGAACCAGTACCTTTGATGGATTGAGTATTGCCTGGGCAGTGGTAGAGCATATCAGTAATCCAAGGCTTCTTGGCGCAAAGACATTATTTGCAACCCATTATCATGAACTGACGGAGCTGGAAGGCAAATTAAACAGCGTAAATAACTACTGCATTGCAGTAAAAGAAAAGGGTGATGATATCGTTTTCCTGCGCAAGATTGTAAAAGGCGGAGCTGATAAGAGTTACGGTATCCAGGTAGCAAAGCTTGCGGGAGTGCCGGATAATGTCATTGAGCGTGCCAAAGAAATTGTAGAAGAATTAAGTAATAATGATATTACGGAAATCGTTCAGAATATCAGTGCGGAGGGAAGCAGTAAACGCAGCAAACCGAAGTTAGACGAGGTGGATTTAGAACAGATTTCACTGCTTGATACCATGGACAACGATACGATATTAAACGAATTAAAAGAACTGGATTTGGGTCAGATGACACCAATCGAAGCAATGAATAAGTTATACGAATTACAGAATAAAGTAAAAAACAGATGGTAAAGGAGGTGGATGGCGTTATGCCACAGATTGCACTGTTAAGTCAGGAAACAATTGATAAAATTGCGGCAGGAGAAGTCATCGAACGACCAAGCTCGGTGGTAAAGGAGTTAGTGGAAAATGCGATAGATGCAGGTTCCAGTGCAGTAACGGTTGAAATCAAAGAAGGTGGAATATCCTTTATCCGTATTTCGGACAATGGTTGCGGAATCGAAAGGGAACAGATTCCTTTGGCATTTTTGCGTCATTCCACCAGTAAGATTAAATCCGTAGAAGATTTGTTTACCGTTACATCCTTAGGGTTCCGAGGTGAAGCATTATCAAGTATCGCAGCAGTAAGTCAGGTGGAACTCATTACAAAGACGAACGGTGATTTTACCGGATCCCGTTATCTCATTGAAGGCTCAAAGGAAGTCTCTTTAGAAGAAATCGGTGCGCCGGATGGAACCACTTTTATTGTACGGAATCTTTTTTATAATACACCGGCAAGAAAGAAATTCTTAAAATCCGCCCAGACAGAAGGCACCTATATTCATGAACTGATGCAGCGGATGATTTTATCCCATCCAGACGTAGCTTTCAAATTTATTATGAATAATCAGGTAAAACTGCAGTCATCCGGAAATGGAAATATCAAGGATATTATCTACCATTTATACGGAAGGGATATTACAAAAGCGCTGCTTCCGATTGCACATGAAAGCGAGCTTTTTAAAGTCAGTGGATTTATTGGAAAGCCGATGATTTCCAGAGGAAACCGGGGCTACGAATTATATTTTGTCAATGGCAGATTTATCCGGAGCCAGATTTTATCCAAAGCTATAGAGGATGCCTTTAAACCGTTTCTGATGCAGCATCAGTATCCCTTTACGGTACTTTATTTTGAGATTGACAGCAGTCTTTTGGATGTAAATGTGCATCCCACTAAGATGGAACTTCGCTTTTCCAACCAGCAGGAGCTGTACCGGGAAGTGCAGAGTATTTTATCGGCAGCGCTAGTGCACCGTGATATTATACCGGAAGTTCCGGTGGATACACCAAAGAAAAACGAGATGGAAGTTCCTAAGATAGAGAAGGTAATGCCGGAGCCATTTGAGCAGAAACGTTTGGAAGAAATCCGGAAGGCAGTACGAAAAGACAGTCCTTACGAAATAAAATATCCTGTCAGCAGACCAATGGGAACCGGGTCAGTCAGCTCTGCGGCACAGGAAAAGCTTCTTGATACGATAAAATCAATGCCACCGGAAGATATGATGGAAGAACGGATTCAGAAAGAGCCGCTTCCGGAACAATCGAAAAAAGAAACGGAAAAAGAACTGGCAAAAGAAGCCTATGTCCTCCGGGAGGAAGAAACCTACGGAGCAAAGCCGGAAGGAAGCTATGAACAGGGTTCTTTCTTAAAAGAAGAGGAGATGGCAAAGCAGAAGATTATCGGACAGCTTTTTGATACCTACTGGCTGGTAGAATATAATGACAGACTGTTTATTGTAGACCAGCATGCTGCCCATGAGAAAGTCATGTATGAAAAATTAAAAAAGCAGTTTGAGAAGAAAGAGTTTACTTCTCAGGCTATCAGCCCGCCGATTGTCATAACATTATCCATGCGTGAGGCAGAAGTACTGGAGCGATTCAAAGAACAGTTTACGAAGCTAGGTTTCGAAATTGAGCACTTTGGTGGTGCAGAATACAGTATCTGCGGAGTTCCGGGTAATCTTTACCGGCTGAATACCAGGGATGTATTGATTGAAATGTTAGACGAGCTTACCGATGGCATATCCGAGCGGGCAACGACGGATGTTATTTTAGATAAAATCGCATCCATGTCCTGCAAAGCTGCAGTAAAGGGAAGCCAGCGACTAAGCCTGCCGGAAATGGAACAGCTTATGAAGGATTTGATGCAGCTTGATAATCCATATAATTGTCCACATGGAAGACCAACGATTATTGCCATGTCAAAATATGAAATTGAGAAAAAATTCAAGCGGATTGTGTAGGAAAAGATGATGAAGAAACCAATTGTAGTACTGACAGGTCCTACTGCAGTAGGAAAAACAGAATTATCCATTCAGCTTGCAAAGGCCATTGGCGGAGAGATTATCTCCGCCGATTCCATGCAGGTGTATAAATATATGGATATAGGTTCCGCAAAAATCACACCGGAAGAAATGGATGGTGTACGTCATTATCTGGTGGATGAATTAGAGCCTTTCGATGAATTTCATGTGGTAAAATTTCAGGAATATGCCCAAAAATATTTAAATGAAATATATGCCCACGAAAAGATTCCGATTATCGCCGGCGGCACCGGATTTTATATTCAGGCTCTGTTAAATGATATTGATTTTACGGAACAGGAAAGTGACAGTGCATACCGGAAAGAGTTGGAAGCGCTGGCAGAAGAACATGGCAATCAGTATCTTCATGACCGGTTAAAGGAAGTGGACCCGGAATCTGCCGAAGCCATCCATCCGAATAACAGAAAACGCGTCATCCGTGCGTTGGAATTCTATCAGGAGACCGGTAGAAAAATTTCTGAGCATAATGCAAAAGAGCAGAAGCGGACTTCACCTTATAATTTTGCCTATTTTGTATTAAATGATGAGCGCAGCCACTTATACAAAAGAATCGATGCCAGAGTAGATAAAATGATAGAAGATGGACTGGAAGCAGAAGTCCGCCGCTTAAAGGAAATGGGCTGCACCAAAGATATGGTGGCAATGCAGGGAATTGGCTATAAAGAAATGTTATCCTATCTTGATGGCGGTTATTCTTTGGAAGAAGCAGTTTATATTATCAAGCGGGAAACAAGACATTTCGCAAAACGGCAGATTACATGGTTTAAACGGGAACGGGATGTTATCTGGCTTAACAAAAATGAGTTTGATTATAAAAATGAGGCAATTCTTGCATACATGATAAAGATACTTAAGGAAAAAGCTATTATTTCTTAAGTTTTTATTCATACAAAAAGAAAGAGAACATTATATGATAGACTTGCTGTAATTTAGAAAGAAATTGCAGCCGGAAAGACGAGGAAAATGATGAGAGAAGAAATGATTGAAAAGAAATATGAAGAAATGGGTATCAGCAAAGAAGTATACCGTTTTGGAAAAAAGATAGAGGATGAATTAAAAGAACGTTTTGCAGCAATTGATGCAACAGCAGAATATAATCAGATGAAAGTAATTGATGCCATGCAGAAAAACAGAGTTTCCGCAGAATGCTTTGCCATGTCCAATGGATATGGATATAACGATCTGGGAAGAGATACACTGGAAAAAGTATACGCAAGCTGTTTCCATGGAGAAGATGCTCTGGTTCGTCCGCAGATTACCTGTGGAACCCATGCACTGGCACTGGCATTGATGTCAAATTTAAGACCGGGGGACGAATTATTATCACCGGTAGGAAAACCGTACGATACCTTAGAGGAAGTTATCGGTATCCGACCATCCAAAGGCTCACTGGCAGAATATGGCATTACTTACCGCCAGGTAGATTTACTTTCCGATGGCAGCTTTGATTATGAGAATATCAAAAAAGCAATCAATGAGAAAACACATCTTGTGACCATTCAGCGTTCCAAGGGATACCAGACAAGACCTACCTTATCCGTAGAGCGGATTGGAGAACTGATTTCCTTTATCAAATCCATAAAACCGGACGTTATCTGTATGGTAGATAACTGCTACGGTGAATTTGTAGAAGAAAGAGAGCCACTGGATGTAGGAGCAGACATGATTGTAGGTTCCTTGATTAAGAATCCGGGGGGCGGACTGGCACCAATCGGCGGCTATATTGTCGGCAAAAAAGAATGTGTGGAAAATGCAGCATACCGCCTGACTTCTCCGGGACTCGGCAAAGAAGTGGGTGCTTCCTTAAATGTAATTTCTTCTTTCTATCAGGGACTGTTTCAGGCACCGGTAGTTACAGCAGGTGCATTAAAGGGTGCAATTTTTGCTGCAAATATCTACGAAAGACTGGGCTTTGCCGTTGTACCGAATGGTACAGAGAGCCGTCACGATATTATTCAGGCAGTTACCTTAAACAGCCCGGAAGGTCTGATTGCATTCTGCAAAGGAATTCAGGCTGCAGCGCCGGTGGACAGCTATGTAACACCGGAGCCATGGGCAATGCCGGGCTATGACAGTGATGTCATTATGGCTGCCGGGGCATTTGTACAGGGTTCCTCCATTGAATTAAGTGCCGATGGTCCGTTAAGAGAGCCGTATGCCGTATATTTTCAGGGTGGACTGACCTGGTATCATGCAAAACTTGGAATCCTGATGTCTTTACAAAAACTTTATGAACAGAAACTTGTTAATGAAGATATGATGTGTTAATATAAAGTATATGCCTTTTTGGAAGAAATGGGTTACCGGTGAGAGTAGAAAGAGGTTATAATATGACGGCAAAAAATCTGCCAGTCTCCGAACAGCCCTATGAAAAGTGCTTGAAATCCGGGGCGGCATCCCTATCGGATGCAGAGCTTTTAGCGGTAATTATCCGCTGTGGCACAAATGGAAGTTCTTCAACAGAAGTAGCAAAGCATGTATTGAGCAAACGCACCGGAAATCTTTTAGGGCTTTATCAGATGAGTCTTAAGGAATTACAGGAGGTTCCGGGTATCGGGAAAGTAAAAGCAATCCAGTTAAAGTGTATTGCAGAGCTTTCAAAACGGATTGCACAGACCGGACGCCAGCAGACAGTTGTAATGCAGAATGCTTTTTCCGTAGCAGACTATTATATGGAGCAGCTTCGGCATGAAGAAAAGGAACATCTGATGCTTTGCATGTTTGATACAAAGTGTCATCTGATTGCAGATTCCATTCTTTCAATCGGCACAGTAAATGCCTCACTGATTTCCCCGAGGGAGATTTTCTTGAAAGCATTTGAATATCATGCAGTACATGTGATTTTAGTGCATAATCATCCCAGTGGAAATCCGCTACCAAGCAGGCAGGACATTGAAGTTACCAGAAAGATAGTAGAAGGCGGCAGGCTTCTTGGAATTGAGCTTGCTGATCATATTATTATTGGTGATAAAAAATATTTTAGTTTTAAAGAACAGGAAATGCTATGATTTCCGGAGGGAGAAAGAAATGTCGAATAACATTTATGGAATTGATCTTGGAACCTCTAATATGAAGGTATATTGCAAGGCAACTGGGAAAATACTAAATGAAAAAAATACGATTGCCATCATAAATAAGAATCAGATGTATGCTTATGGTGATGCAGCGTATGCAATGTATGAGAAGGCACCGGAGCAGATTCAGGTTTCTTTTCCGATTATCTGTGGTGTTATTGCAGATTTTAATAATATGCAGACCATGATACAGGAATTTTTAGAAAAACACGCAAAGGGCAAGACCCGTGGTGCAGAATTTATCGTTGCAGTACCAACAGATATTACGGAAGTTGAGAAAAAAGCTTTCTTTGATATCTTTTATAAGAGCAAAATGAAACCGAAGTCTGTCCTTTTATGTGAGAAGCCATTGGCTGATGCTGTTGGTTTGGGACTTGATGTTAATGAGCCGACCGGAGCCATGATTGTAGATATCGGAGCAGATACCACAGAAATTTCAGTAATTTCCCTGGGTGGACTTGTATTAAGTGACTTACTGCATTTTGGTGGAAACCGCATTGATGACTCCATCAGCAGTTATATCAAAAAGAACTTTAATCTTGTGATTGGGCGCAAAACTGCTAAGACTTTAAAAGAAGAACTTGGTTCCGGTACACCTGGCATGGAAAAGAGTATGGTTATAGTTGGCCGTGACGTAGTCAGTGGTCTGCCGATTGAGATGGAGATTACTGCAGAAGTCATTTATGCTGCAATTAAGGATAATCTTAATTCTATCTGTAACTCTATTAAAATGATTTTGGAGAAGACTCCGCCTGAACTTGCAAAGGATATTATTCATTCCGGTATTTATATTACTGGTGGCGGTTCTAAAATACATAATCTGGATAAATTATTTACTGAGATTACCAATATAAAGGTAAATTCCTGCGAGAATCCGGAAGAATGTGCAGTTCGCGGATTGAATAAGATTGTTTCAGATGAAAAATATAAACATTTAGGATTCAGTATGAAGTCCAAAATATATAAATAGAGGCATAAAATGAGACGTAGACCAAAACATCAAATTCCAACAAAGTATATATTATTGTCCATGACCGCATTATGTATTCTGGCAATGTATGTCAGTTTTTCATTGAATCTTGGTGGCGGACCGTTGAATTCGATTGCCGGTGCAATTTTTGAACCAATGCAGAAGGGAATCAATTATGCTGGTACATGGCTTTCTGACAAGGCAGATAATTTAAAAAATCTGAATGACGTCATGGAAGAAAACGAACAGTTGAAGGGACAGGTAGAAGAACTGACCAACGAATTAAACACCATTAAATTAGAACAGTATGAACTGGATAATTTAAGGGAACTGTTAGCTTTAGACCAGCAGTATTCGGATTACAAGAAAACCGGAGCAAATGTTATCGGAAAGGATCCAGGCAACTGGTTTTCCATCTTCACCATTGACAAAGGCTCTAAAGATGGAATTGAAGTAGATATGAATGTTATTGCCGGAAACGGACTGGTAGGAATTGTTATTGATGTGGGACCACATTATGCAAAGGTGCGTTCTGTGATTGATGATTCTGCCAAGGTATACGGTATGATATTAAATACGTCAGATAACTGTATCATAAATGGTAATCTTCAGAGTATGAATGAAGACCAGGTAATCGAGTTCTCCGGATTAAACGACAGTGAGAACAAGGTTCAGATAGGAGATCAGATTGTAACTTCCAATGTCAGTGACAAATATCTGCAGGGCATTCTGGTTGGATATGTCAGCAGTATTTCGGAAGATTCCAACCACCTGACCAAATCAGGAACCATTACTCCGGCAGTTGACTTTGAACATCTTCAGCAGGTTTTGGTTATACTTGACAAAAAGGAAACGGGGTCTGATTGATGAGAAGAAAAATCACCGTTACATTAATTATTATTGTATGCTTTTTATTGCAAAGCACATTATTTAAGGCGTTATCCTTTGCGTCTATTTCCCCGAATCTTCTGATTGTGGTCTGTGCATCTTTTGGATTTATGCGCGGAAGAAAAGAAGGGATATTTATCGGTTTCTTCAGTGGACTGCTGATAGATATCTTTTTTGGGGAGATGATTGGATTTTATGCCCTTTTATATATGTATGCAGGCTTCTTAAATGGATGCTTTAAGAAGATGTTTTACCCGGACGATATTAAGCTTCCAATGCTTTTGATTGCCGGAAGTGATTTATCTTATAATCTGTTTATCTACTTTTTCCGGTTTTTATTCCGCAAGCAGTTTGCAATTGGATATTATATGTTACACATTATCATACCGGAACTTGTATACACGCTTTTGATTTCTGTAGTTTTATATTTCATTATTTTGAAAATTAACCAGCGGTTAGAGCGTATTGAAAAAAGGAGTGCAGCGAAATTTGTTTGATACACTGAAAGAAATACTTCATAAAGTTGCAAAATCAAGAATATTTGTACTCTGCGTTGTCATGATTCTTTTGTCATCGACTCTGATAGGCAGACTATTTTACCTTCAGATTATCAAAGGTGAAGAGTATCAGGATAATTACAGTTTAAAAATCCAGAAACCACGTATCTTAAATGGTTCCCGTGGCAATATTTATGACCGTAATGGTAATCTTTTAGCCTACAACGAACTGGCAAACAGCGTAACCATTGAGGATAACGGTTCTTATGACAAGACTTCAGAAAAGAATGAGGCTCTTAATACAGAACTTTACAATATTATCAAAGAGCTGGATAAAAACGGCGATGTCATTGAAAATGATTTTGAAATCGGACTGGATGATGACGGGAACTATTATTATACGGTAGAGGGAACCACATTAAAGCGTTTCCTTGCTGACACTTATGGACATTCTTCTGCAGATGATTTAGTCTATAATAAGAAACTGAAATATAACGAAGCAGAAGCAACCCCAAAGCAGGTAATGGATTATCTTTGCAGATCCAGTGACCAGAATGGCTATGATTTATCGGAAGATGATTATGCCAGAGAAGATTTATACCGGATCGTTGTATTGCGTTGTGCCATTGCAGAAAACAGCTATCAGAAGTATATTTCCACAACCATTGCCCAAAATGTTAGTGATGAAACCGTAGCATATATTACAGAAAATATGAATGCATTGCAGGGTGTGGATATCTCGGAAGATACCATCCGAAAATATGTAGACAGCGAGTATTTTTCCCATATTATCGGATATACCGGAAAGATTTCCCAGGAAGAATATGATGAATTATCTGCTGATAATGATGAGTATTCTTTAAATGATGTCATTGGAAAATCCGGAATTGAGCAGGTTATGGACGAAACACTGCAGGGTAAAAAGGGCAGTGAAACCGTTTATGTAGACAGCCTTGGAAAAGTAATGGAGACAACCGAGCGGATTGAGCCACAGGCTGGAAATGATGTTTATCTTTCTATTGATAAAGATTTGCAGGAAGCGGTTTATAATCTTTTGGAACAGGAAATTGCCGGAATTTTATATTCTAAAATTGTGAATATCAAAGAATATAATACCGCAGCCGGAACAGCGTCCGATATTCTGATTCCAATTGATGATGTGTATTTTGCATTGATTAATAATAATGTATTGGATTTAAACCACTTTAGTACTGAAGATGCTTCCGATGTAGAAAAACAGATTTTCAGTGCCTTTGGAAGTAAACAGCAAACAGTATTAGCCCAGGTGGAAAGCAGCCTTAGCAGTTCAGCAGCAACTCCAGTGGATGAGTTGCCTGAGGAAATGCAGGATTATATGACCTATATTCCGAAAATGCTGGTCAATAATAAAATTTTGCTTACAGATTCCATTGACAAATCGGATGAAACTTATAAAAATTATGCAGGTAATAAAATCAGTGTAAATGAATATTTAAATTATGCTATCAGCCAGAAATGGATTGATATCACGAAGTTTTCCGTAGACGAGAAGTATTCTGATTCTTCCGAAATCTATGATGCACTGGTCAGCTATATTGTAGAAGAACTGGCATCAGATAAGGGATTTTCAAAAATTATGTATAAGTACATGATTCACGATGACCTGATTAATGGAACGCAGCTTTGTCTTGCACTTTTTGACCAAAAAGTGTTAAACTATGATGACACGGCAGTAAGTGGGTTACAGTCCGGCAGCATCAGTGCCTTTAATTTTATAAAAGAAAAGGTGAAGAATCTTGAGATTACACCGGCACAGCTTGCATTGGATCCTTGTTCCGGCTCCTGTGTCATTACAGATGTAAAGACCGGCGAACTGTTGGCCTGTGTTACTTATCCGGGCTATGATACCAACCGTCTGGCAAATACAGTAGACAGTAATTATTATAATTTGCTGTATCAGGATTTATCAAATCCGTTCTATAATAATGCAACACAGCAGACGACGGCACCTGGTTCTACCTTTAAGATGGTTACTGCAACAGCAGGACTTACTGAGGGTATTATTTCACCTGGTACAACTATTTTGGATAAAGGACAGTTTGAAGAAGTGGCAAATGGACCAAAATGTTGGATTTATCCAAGCAGTCACGGTTCCATCAATGTTTCAGAGGCATTAAGAGATTCCTGTAACTATTTCTTTTATAAAGTTGGTTACGATTTAAGTATGGTAAATGGAACTTATAATGAAGACCATGGTGTGGAAATGATTAATAAATACTCATCCATGTATGGTCTTGATTCTAAAACCGGAATTGAAATTGCAGAAAGTAAACCGAAGCAGACCACAGAGTTCCCGATTACTTCTGCAATCGGACAGAGTAACAACAGTTTTACTACGGTACAGTTATCCCGTTATGTAACCGCAGTTGCAAACAGTGGAACCGTATATAATTATACCCTGTTAAAACAGGTTACAGATTCCGATGGTAACGTATTAGAAACCTATGAACCGACCGTAAAGAACACGATGGACAATATTTCAGAGAGTACCTGGGATACCATTCATTCCGGTATGAAAATGGTGGTAGAAACGCATGAACAGTTTGAGGGGCTTGGTGTGGATTCGGCCGGTAAGACAGGTACGGCACAGCAGGTACCAACCAGACCAAACCATGCGTTATATGTAGGATATGCACCATATAATAATCCTGAGATTTCCATTGCAACCCGTATTGCATACGGATATACATCAGCCAATACTGCAGAACTTGCTGCATCAGTATATAAATATTATTTCCATTTGGAGGATACATCTACCTTGTTAGATGGTCAGGCAGAAGATGTTGGAGCTGCTGCCAATGCCTTTAATGATTAAATGTCAGGAGGGAAGTATATGTCGCAACCAGTTGTTTTAAAGAGTAATCCCCATGGAATCAATCTGATTTTAGATGATAGAATTCCATTTCAGGAGCTATTAGACGAGATACTTCATAAATTTAAAGAATCCGACAAATTCTTTAAAAATGCCAGAATTGCCTTGTCTTTTGAGGGCAGGAAATTAAGTCAGGAAGAAGAACTTGCAATCGTTGATTTGATCAGTCGGAATACCAGCATTGATGTGGTATGTATTTTAGATAATAATTCTCTGCGGGATGAAATCTGTGCCCGAAAGATTCAGGAATTTGATGAAAGCCAGTCTGGAAGAACCGGTGAATTCTATAAGGGAACACTGCGAAGTGGACAAGTCATCGAATGTAAGACAAGCATTGTTATACTTGGCGATGTGAACCCAGGTGCAAAAATTATTGCAAAAGGAAATATTGTGGTATTAGGCTCGCTTCGTGGCAATGCCTATGCTGGAGCGGCAGGAGATGAGCATACCTTTGTAGCTGCCCTTGATATGGACCCGGTACAGATTAAAATAGGTAATGTAATTGGAAGAAGCTCTGACCGCGGACCACTGAGTGCCATTAAGAACCGGCGGAAGACTTTAGAACCGCAGGTAGCTGTTGTTATGGATGATTCCATACTAATCGAACCGATTACAAGTGGATTATTAATGAATATATAAGATTTAGGAGGAAGAATAAATCATGAGCGAAGTAATTGTTATTACATCAGGAAAAGGCGGTGTTGGTAAGACAACAACTACTGCAAATGTAGGAACCGGTCTTGCACAGTTAAATAAAAAAGTAGTATTGATTGATACCGATATCGGATTACGTAACCTTGATGTAGTTATGGGTCTTGAGAACCGTATTGTATACAATCTGGTAGATGTTGTAGAAGGCAACTGCAGAATCAAACAGGCATTAATCAAAGATAAGAAATATCCGAACCTTTTCTTATTGCCGTCTGCCCAGACCAGAGATAAAACCTCTGTTACACCGGAGCAGATGCAGAAATTAGTAGAAGAATTAAGAGAAGAATTTGATTACATATTATTAGACTGCCCGGCTGGAATCGAGCAGGGATTTAAAAATGCAATTGCAGGAGCAGACCGTGCACTGGTTGTTACCACACCGGAGGTATCTGCAATCCGTGATGCAGACCGTATCATTGGTCTTTTAGAGGCAAATGAGATTAAGAAAATCGAGTTAATCGTAAATCGACTGCGTATGGATATGGTAAAACGTGGCGATATGATGTCCATTGAAGATGTTCATGAGATTCTTGCTATCGATTTAATCGGTGCAGTTCCGGATGACGAACAGATTGTAATCTCAACCAACCAGGGTGAGCCGTTAGTAGGCTCTGACAGCCTTGCAGGACAGGCATATTTAAATATCTGTAAACGTATCATGGGAGAAGAAGTACCGCTTCTTGACTTAGAGTCTAAAAATGGCGTATGGTCTAAATTCGTAAGTTTATTTAAGAAAAACTAGGGGGATAATAATTATGGGATTCATGGATTTTTTTAAGAAAAAGAATTCCGGTAATGTAGCGAAAGACCGTCTGAAATTATTGCTGATTTCAGACCGTGCTGACTGCTCACCGGATGTAATGGAAAATATCAAAAACGATATTATCCAGGTAATATCAAAGTATATGGAAATTGATGCGGAAGGGCTTGATATTCAGATTACCCAGACCGAATCAGATGGTAATAACGGAGCTGTTCCGGCATTGTTTGCAAATATTCCGATTAAGGATTTGAAGCATTCCGGAAAATAATAGACTTCAGATTGGAAGTAGTGATTTATGTTAAAACAATACCGCTTAAGAGACTACCGTTTCCGACTGGTATTTTATGTGGTGGCACTGACCATCATTGGAATTATGGTAGTTGGCAGTGCAAAGCCTTCCGTACAGAATAAGCAGATTGCAGGATTAATCTTAGGTCTGATTGTAATGGTTGGTATATCGCTGATTGATTACAATTTTATATTGAAATTCAGTTGGATATTCTATTTTGTTAATGTGGCTTTATTGGCAGCTATCTTTGTCATTGGAGAAAAGACAAAAGGCGCGCGCCGCTGGCTGAAGCTTGGAATCCGCTTTCAGCCTTCCGAATTAGGCAAAATCCTGTTAGTTTTGTTTTTTGCCTATTATCTAAGCAAAAATAAAGATAAACTGAATAATATCCGGACGCTGTTTTGTACGCTGGTATTGGCAGCAGTACCGCTTCTTCTGATTTTTAAGGAGCCGGATCTTTCTACCACAATTGTTACAGCATTAATTTTTGCATCCCTCTTGTTTATTGCCGGATTAAGTTATAAAATAGTAATGGGTGTGCTGGCAGTGGCAGTTCCGTCACTGGTTGTGGTCTTAACGCTGGTATTACAGCCGGGACAGAAACTTTTGACAGGAAATCAGGCACTTCGTATTTTAGGCTGGCTGGAACCCGATAAATATCCTAACATTGCATATCAGCAGCAGAACTCGATTATGGCAGTGGGCTCCGGACAACTCTGGGGTAAAGGACTTAATAATACGAATATTGTTTCTGTTAAAAACGGTAACTTTATATCAGAACCACAGACAGACTTTATTTTTTCTATAGTAGGTGAAGAGATGGGCTTTATCGGCAGTGTTATTATTATCGTATTACTGTTTCTGATTACCATAGAATGTCTGTTGGTTGCAAGACGTGCAAAAGACATGGCAGGCCGGTTGATTGCCAGCGGAATTGCTGCATTGATTGGTTTCCAGAGTTTTGTAAATATATGCGTTGTCACAGGCTTGATGCCAAATACCGGACTTCCACTTCCTTTTGTAAGCTATGGATTAACATCGTTAGTCACGCTGTTTGCGGGAATTGGTCTGGTAATGAATGTAGGGCTTCAGCCTAGAAAATATGGACAGGGGGACTAAACAAATGAATATCGGTTTGATTGCACACGACGCGAAGAAAAAGCTTATGCAGAATTTTTGTATTGCATACCGGGGAATTCTTTGTAAAAATGAACTTTTTGCAACGGGAACT
Organism: Roseburia sp. OM03-7AC; assembly: GCF_003462625.1. Lineage (NCBI taxonomy): Bacteria > Bacillati > Bacillota > Clostridia > Lachnospirales > Lachnospiraceae > Roseburia > Roseburia sp. OM03-7AC. The sequence goes on along the minus strand of NZ_QTZJ01000001.1, from coordinate 516,763 downwards.
ACAGGAAGACTAATTGAGGAAGTAGCAAATCTGAATGTCCACAAATATCTCGCAGGTCATTTAGGCGGTGCACAGCAGCTTGGTGCACAGATTGAGCATAACGAGATTGACCTTGTGATTTTCCTGCGTGATCCATTATCACAGAAGTCACATGAGCCGGATGTAAACAGTGTAGTTCGTTTATGCGATATACACAATATTCCACTGGCAACAAATCTTGCTACTGCAGAGCTTTTGATTAAATCATTAGACAGAGGAGACCTTGAGTGGCGTGAAATGTATAAATAAACGTGTACTGGCAGGTCTGCTTGTTGTATGTGTGTTCATATCTGTAACGGGTTGTGGGAAAGCCAAAAGCGTTGTAGAGAATGGCTATCCGGTATATGGAGAAAGCAGCAGCATAAATGTGCTATCCGGTGCAGAGGATACGGTCAGCTCTTATTTTGGTGCCAATTTATGTGTTGGGGGAACTGAAAATATCGGACAGGAATCCGTAGAACATAACAGTGTGGCAGAGGCCGCCGGAGTATTTAACACGGCAACTAATACAATTACATATGCCCAGAATATATATGAGCGGATGTATCCGGCCAGTACAACAAAGATACTGACCGCTTATCTTGCTATCAAATATGGAAATCTCAGTGATGTGGTAACAATCAGTGACAATGCCGTAAATCTGGCATCTGATTCTTCTAAATGCGGATTGCAGGCGGGAGACCAGATGACTTTACAGGATTTACTTTATGGTCTGATGCTGCGAAGCGGAAATGATGCAGCCATTGCAATTGCAGAACATATTTCCGGTTCCGTAGAAGCTTTTGTGGATTTGATGAATCAGGAAGCACAGCAACTTGGTGCAACCGGTTCTCATTTTATGAATCCAAATGGACTGCCGGATGAGAATCATTATACAACCGTTTATGATTTGTATCTGATTTTCCAAAAGGCATTACAGGACGAGACCTTTTACCAGCTGATTTCTACCAGTTCCTATACCACCAATTATACAGCGGCAGATGGCAGTGCTAAGACCCAGGACTGGAGCAGTACCAATCAGTATAAAACCGGTGAATCCAAATTACCGGATGGATTTACACTGGTGGGCGGTAAGACAGGAACCACCGGGGACGCAGGATTCTGTCTTGTGTTACTTACGGATAATGCCAGTGGACAACCGGTGATATCCATTGTATTAAAGGCAGACTGTAAATCCAATCTGTATCTTGTGATGAATGAAATACTTGCCGGATGTGGTAACTAGGCATTGTATAAAGCAGCAACATATTATATAATGAACTTATATAGTTCTTCATTGAAGAAAATAATGTCTGGGAGGAAATGCGATGATTGAAATAATTGCAGGAGAAAAGGGTAAAGGAAAGACAAAAGTATTACTGGATAAGGTAAACGAAGCTGTAAAAACAGTCGGTGGCAGCATTGTATATCTGGATAAGAGCCAGAAACATATGTATGAGCTGGACAATAAAGTCAGACTTGTCAATGTTGCAGATTTTCCAATATCCAATTGTGATGAGTTTTTAGGTTTTATATGTGGTATCGTTTCATCTGATCATGATTTACATGAGATGTATCTGGATAGTTTTCTTACGATTTCCGGTATGAAGGACGAAGAATTTACCCATGCTATTGAAAAACTTGATGTCATCAGTGAGAAGTATAAAGTTAAATTTATTTTAAGTATTTCTATGGATGCTTCAAAACTTCCAGAATGTGCAAAAGCAAAAGTAGTTGTAGCACTTTAAAAATGCCTGAATTGGCAGTAAAAGCGGTGTCTTAAGTCCTTAAAATGCTTAAGACACCTTTTTTACTAAGCCTGTTCGATAGAGCGGATTCGTCCGTAGGCAGAAAGCAGATAAAGACCGCTGATTCCGACAAGTGCATAGATAATGCGGGAAAGCCAGCTCATATTACCAAACAGAAATGCCACCAGGTCAAATCGGAAGAATCCGATGAGTCCCCAGTTGATGGCTCCAATGATTACAAGTGTTAGTAATGTATAATCTAATCCTTTTGAACTCATAGCCAAAGTCCTCCTTTACTATGTAGTATGGTGCAAAGTGGATGACATTATACATCAATTTCTATTTATTCTTTATAAAGGCGGAACGATTGTGGCTGAAACAAAAAAGATTGTAAAGTATCGAAAACCATTTCATTTAAATATAGAGATTGTCATTTTTGTCATTATTCTTGTATATATTCTTTTTTATGTATTTTCTTATTTCACTGAAAAACACATTGGAATATATGAAGTGACCCAGGGTACAATTGCCGAGAATAATACTTATACCGGATTGATTGTAAGGTCAGAAAGTGTTTATACTTCCGACTATAGTGGTACCTTTAATTATTACATTGCAGACAATGCCCAGGCTGGCTGGAACAATATTATCTGTTCTGTGGATGAGACAGGCTCTGTCAGTGATCAGTTGGCTGCTGCAGCTGCTTCAGATACCACGGGGCTTGACAGTGATTATTTTAAAAATCTGAAGTCCAATGTATCACAGTTTACCCAGTCCTATGATTCATTGTCTTTTTATCATGTATATGATTTTAAAGAAAATGTAAGCTCCCAGGTCATGGAATCGGTAAATATGAGTGCATTATCCGATTTGACAGCATCCGGGGCAACGGCAAGTGATACTTTCCATATCAGTTATGCCCAGACTCCGGGGCTGATTGCTTATTATACCGATGGCTATGAAAATATCACGACAGATAATTTTACGGCAGATGATATTCAGCCGCTGGATTATAAGAAGACAACCATTAAAAATAACAGTACGATTGCTGCAGGTGACCCGATTTATAAGCAGATTACCAGTGAAAACTGGAATATCATTCTTCCGGTCAAGAAAGCAACCTATGACCGGTTAACAGACAGCAATGTTATTGAAATCAAATTTAAAAAAGACAATACGAGCTGCTGGGTGAATTATGAATTAAAAGCCCAGGGGAATGATTATTATGTGATATTATCTCTGCATAATAACATGGTTCGCTTTGCAGGAGACCGTTTTACCGATGTGGAATTACTGCTGACAGAGCGGAGTGGACTTAAGATCCCAAATTCTTCCATTACGGAAAAGGCTTTCTATACTGTTCCGAAGGAATATTTTACCCGTGGAGGCGATTCTAACTCCTTAGGCTTATATGTAAGGGACAGTAAGACCAATGCTGTTAATTTCGTTGCAACAGCAATTTTCCAGGAAGCCGAAACGGATTATTATATTGACGAAGAAGAAATTACTGCCGGCAGTATCATTCAAAAGCCGGATTCCAACGATACTTTTGAGGTGCAGGCGCAGTCCACACTTCAGGGTGTATACAATGTCAACAAGGGATATGCGGTATTCAAGCAGATTGATATTTTGTATCAGAATGAAGAATATACCATTGTAAAGGCTGGAACAGATTTTGGAATCTCCATTTATGATCACATTGCATTAGAGGGCGATGCTGTTTCCGAGGATGATCTGATTAATTAATATTGTTAAAAAAGTAACATTATCATAAAATGATATCATGAGATTAAGAGGTGTATAAAATGCTGAAAGAAAACTTAAAAGAAGTGCAGGAAAATATTTTAAAGGCATGTGAAAAGTCCGGAAGGAATCCGGAAGATGTAACATTGATTGCTGTCAGCAAGACCAAGCCGGTACCAATGCTGCAGGAAATTTACGATGAAAACATCCGTGACTTTGGGGAAAATAAAGTGCAGGAGCTGGTAGAAAAATATGATGAGCTTCCACAGGATATCAAATGGCATATGATTGGTCATTTACAGAGAAATAAAGTGAAATATATCGTTGATAAGGTCTGCCTGATTCATTCTGTAGATTCTTATCGTCTTGCTGAAGAAATTAATATTCAGGCAAAGAAGAAAAATATCACAGTTCCGATTCTTGTGGAAGTCAATATTGCTGAAGAAAGCAGCAAATTTGGTATTCATGCAGAGGATGCCATTGCACTGGTAGAACAGATTGCACAGCTTGAAAATGTACGGATAAAAGGACTTATGACCATTGCTCCGTTTGTAGAAAATCCAGAAGATAACCGTCAATATTTTCGGAATATCCGCCAATTATCTGTTGACATAGCCGCAAAAAACATTGATAATGTATCTATGAATGTCCTGTCCATGGGTATGACAGGAGATTATATGGTTGCCATTGAGGAAGGTGCTACAATGGTTCGTGTCGGTACCGGAATTTTTGGCGAAAGAAATTATAATAAATAAGTAGTTAGGAGAATGAACAATGGGTCTTTTTGATAAATTTATGGATGTTATGCGTTTGAACTCAGATGATGACGATGATGATTTCTATGATGACGATTATTATGATGATGAGGAAGAAGAAAAGCCAAAGAAAAAGCTTTTCCATAAGCATGAGGAAGAGGATGACGATTTCGATGAGCCTGTTGTAAAGGAGAAACCAAAGGCAGTCAGCAAGATTACGCCAATGCGCAGCAGCCGGAAGCAGAATGGTAATATGGCAGTCTGTGTGATTAAGCCAACCTCTTTTGAGGATGCAAGAGAGATTACTGAGACTCTTCTTATGAACCGTACCGTTGTATTGAATGTAGAGGGTCTGGATGTTGAGATTGCCCAGAGAATTATTGACTTTACCTCTGGTTCCTGTTATGCAATCAATGGAAATTTGCAGAAGATATCCAATTATATCTTTATTATTACACCGGAATCTGTTGATATTTCAGGTGACTTCCAGGAGATTTTAGACAGCTTCTCCGGTTCGTCCATTCAGACAGATTTTCGTTAATAGTATTACAATCAAAATATATGATGTGATATAGTTATGATGCAGGATGAACAATTAATAAAAAAACGCTTCCTGGACTTGTTCCAGCAGGCACAACGCAAGGGGATTGTCTGTTTCAGCGATTTTCTTACCCTGAATGAACAGAATATCTTAAATAGCTGCGCCGGATCATTGGGAATTACCTATGAATTATCGGGCGGCTGTTTTTATGCAGAGCGTCAGATAGCAGCTTTTCTTCCTGATGCTCTTTATTATGAATGGAGTTATCCAATTAAATGTATTGAAATCGCACCGGCTTATCCGAAATTTGCAGATACAATTTCCCACCGTGATGTATTGGGAGCATTGATGAATCTTGGCATTGCAAGAGAGAAGCTGGGAGACATTCTGATAAAGGATAATAATGCTTACCTTTTTGTAAAAAGGGAAATTGCCGATTACATAGCCGAGGAACTTCAACAGGTATGTCATACTATAGTACATTGTGTTTTAGAAGAACCATCAGCTATGGCAGTGGAGCCAGAATTAAAAGAATTCGAAAAAATTGTGGCATCGAATCGCTTAGATAGTGTGATAGCTGCCATGAGTGGAAAATCAAGAAGCCAGTCGGTTGTGCTGATACAATCCGGTAAAATTTTTATCAATGGTGCAGAGTGTTTACATAACACAAACTTATGTAAACAAAATGATGTGATTTCCATCCGCGGCATCGGAAAATTTATTTTTGATGGGGAAATTGGCACCACAAAGAAAAGTAAGATGAAAATCCGTTTCCGGCAGTATGTTTGATTAATGATGAAAATCCACTTCCGGCAGTATGTTTCATAAAAAAGACGAAAGGCGATAGATTTATGAATAAGAAAATTATGTATATAATTACTATATTGAGTACAGCAGTATTGCTTTTTCTCGACCAGATAGCAAAATATTTAGTCGTGCTTCATCTCAAAGGACAGGCTGCAATTCCAATTATTAAGAACGTTTTTGAATTGCAGTATCTTGAAAATCAGGGGGCAGCCTTTGGTATTATGCAGGGGAAGAAAACTTTTTTTGTGATTGGGACATTGATTTTCCTTGTAATAGTGGTAATTCTTTATCATAATATTCCACTGACGAAAAGATTTACACCAATCCGCATTGTTGCTGTACTGATTGTTGCCGGTGCTATTGGAAATATGATTGACCGTGTTGTACACCAGTATGTCATTGATTTCTTTTATTTTAAGCTAATTAATTTTCCAATTTTTAATGTGGCAGATATTTATGTGGTGGTAGCATGTATTCTCTTTATTCTGCTGATGCTGTTTTATTATAAGGAAGAGGAATTAGGTCAGATTTTCCCATTTATGAAGAGCAAAAAAGCGGAAGAGTAGGGGGGAAATTTCTTTTATGCATAAGGAAACTTTTGAAGTTACAGATGAATATGAAGAGGAACGTCTGGATAAGTTTCTAGCTGCTATCTACCCGGAACAGTCCAGAAGTTTCTTTCAGAAGCTGATAAAAGACGGGCTGGTATTGGTCAATGATGTGCCACAATCAAAAGCAAATTATCGGATGCATATAGAAGATATGGTTTCTGTGACCATACCAGATGCGGTAAAGACAACCATTTTACCAGAAGCTATTCCATTAGACATCTTGTATGAAGATGATGATGTAATTATCGTTAATAAACCCAAAGATATGGTTGTACATCCATGTCCCGGACATTACAGCGGAACGCTTGTAAATGCAATCATGTACCATTGCAGGGAAAATCTTTCCGGAATCAATGGTGAAATCCGGCCAGGCATCGTTCATCGAATTGATAAGGATACCACCGGTTCACTGATTATCTGCAAAAATGACCAGAGCCATCGTCTGATTGCAGAACAGATTAAAGTGCATTCCGTTAACCGGCTGTATCGTGGCATTGTAAAAGGCATTGTAAAAGAAGATTCCGGCACCATTGAAGGCGCAATCGGACGTCATCCAAAAGACCGTAAGAAAATGGCAATTAATGAACGAAATGGGAAAACTGCAATTACCCATTACCGTGTTATAGAGCGTCTAAAAGATGCGACTTATATGGAATTCAAACTGGAAACGGGACGTACTCATCAGATTCGTGTTCACATGGCAAGTATTGGTCATCCCTTACTGGGCGATACCGTATATGGCAGTCTGAAGAATCCATATCATCTGCAAGGACAGACCCTTCATGCTTATATCATTGGATTTGTGCATCCGACAACCGGAGAATATGTTGAGTTTAAAGCACCGATTCCGGAATATTTTGAAGATCTTTTAAATAAATTGAGGAAGAATTAATTCAGGATTCTTCTTCAATTTTTTATGCTTTCTACGGTATTATTTTCAGTAATATTTAGTGATTGACTGTTTTTAATTTTAAAAAATTTTTATTTATTTTCAGAAAATACTAGGAATAATGCACTAAATATGTTATAATTCATCTATCAAGTTATATATTTTGCATAAAGAGGTGATTGCTATGGGAAATAATGTTGTTATAACCATCGGACGTGAATTTGGAAGTGGCGGAAGAGAAATTGGCAAGAAAGTTGCAGATCGTCTCGGCATAAAGTTTTATGATAAAGAGCTTTTACAGGAAGCTGCAAAAGAAAGCGGTTTCTGCCGTGAAATTTTTGAAAATCAGGACGAAAAGCCAACGAACAGTTTCTTATATTCTTTAGTTATGGATACATATTCCATAAATGGCTATTCATCCGCACCGTTTTTAGATATGCCGTTAAATCACAAAGTATTTTTAGCACAGTTTGAAACCATTAAGAAAATTGCTGAAAAAGAATCCTGTGTCATTGTTGGTCGCTGCGCCGACTATGCACTGGCAGAAAATCCAAACTGCATCAATGTATTTATTCATGCTGACAAGGAATTCCGGACAAAACGTGTAGCTGCGGAATTACAGGTAAATGAATCCAAAGCAAAGGATGCAATCCAGAAAAAGGATAAACAGCGTGCCAGCTACTACAATTACTATACCAGCAAGAAATGGGGCGACTCAAGAAGCTATCATCTGACCTTAGACAGCAGCGCTCTTGGCATTGATAAATGTGTAGAAATGATTTTACAGTATCGTGCATTATATCTTATGAAATAAGAACCAAAAAGCGCATGAACTTTTAAAGTATTTCAAAAGAAACTTTAGAGTTCATGCACTTTTTATTTTTCATTCATAGTTTTCACTCATTTACTATAAAGCCGGACTGCCAAAGGGGCTATAAAAAGCTCTGAAACAGCCATAAGGGAATGCCTGCATAGGTCAACGGCATTTATGCGTGCGTCGGCACTGACCGGCTTAAAATGGCAGAAATTATTCGTAAAAGCTGTGTTTTGCGAATAGATAACTCACACCCTATATATACCATACTAACGCACAAAGCAGCCTTTACATCAAGTCTTTTGAATCTAATATAATTGTAAATGGACCGTCATTCAGCAAAGTTATCTTCATATCTGCACCAAAGGAACCAGTTTGTACGTCCGGAACTTCGTCACGACATTTTTCAATGATATATTCATATAATTTGTTGGCTTTTTCTGGATTACCTGCATTTACAAAGGACGGTCGATTTCCCTTACGGCAATCTGCATATAATGTAAATTGTGAAACTAACAAGAGGGATCCATTTACATCCTTTAGACTTAAATTTGTCTTGCCATTCTCATCTGCAAAAATCCTTAATCCCAATAGCTTTTTAACTAATTTATCTGCAATTTCTTCATTATCATCCTCAGCAATTCCGATTAATACCAGGTAGCCATTCTGAATGGAACCAATAATTTTCTGTTCAACTTCAACTTTGGCATGTGTAACACGCTGTATTACGAATTTCATTCTTCTAAAATTCCTTTCATTACATATTCTTATCCTATTATATATGTAAAGACATGGATTTTCCAGTAGTTTTCATGTATAATGTATTCGTAAAACACAAAACTTGGAGGCTATTCATGAAACTTCAAAAATTATATAGTTATACCAGAAAGGCGATGGATGATTTTCAGATGATTAAGGAAAATGATTCTATTGCGGTTGGTATTTCCGGAGGAAAAGACAGTCTTACGCTGTTATATGCCCTGGCTGGTTTACGCAGATTTTATCCGGTGCACTACTCTCTTACTGCCATAACAGTTGATTTGGGATATCCGGATTTTGATTTAACAGAAATCAAAGCATTGTGTCAGAAGCTGGATGTGCCATATCATATTATTCCAACACAGATTGGGGCAATTATAAAAGAGCAGAACAAAAAGAATAGCCCCTGCTCTCTTTGTGCAAAGCTTCGTAAAGGAGCATTGAATCATGCTGTCATTGAGCTTGGCTGCAACAAGGTTGCTTATGCGCATCATAAGGATGATATCATAGAAACGATGCTGCTTTCTCTTATGTTTGAAGGAAGATTTTATGCATTTCCACCGGTTACACATCTCGACCGTAGCAATCTCGATGTTATCCGGCCACTGATGTATGTTCCGGAAGTCGATGTAATTGGTTTTAAAAATCATTACAATCTTCCTGTTGTTAAAAATCCATGTACATTTGATGGAAAAACAAAGCGTCAGTATGCCAAGGATTTATTACAACAGCTTAATAAAGATCATCCTGGTGTAAAGAACCGTTTATTTACAGCAATTATAAATGGGAATATTCCAGACTGGAGGCAATTATCCAATGAATGAAAAGGCATATTATGAATCAGTAAATACAAAAAATGAATTAAAGTTACGTGAACTTCAGAAGGAGCTGCCCCCCTTCTGCCGAGAGTTTTTTATCGGAATGAAGGCGTCTGTTTCGTCCCGGACCCTATTGGCTTATGCATATGATTTAGGTATATTTTTTGATTTTATACATCAGAATAATCCCATTTGTGCGAAAAAGCCGGTAAATGAATTCACCATCGATTTGTTAGACCAGATTTCGCCTATGGATATTGAGGAATATCTTGATTATTTAAGGGTTTATGAAAAAGATGGTGTTGCGCATACCAATGATGAAAGAGGCATTTCACGTAAACTGGCAAGCTTACGAAGCTTTTATAATTACTATTTCTGTAAAGAAATGATAACAAAAAATCCTGCACAGCTTGTCCGGATGCCAAAAAAACACGAAAAAACCATAACGAGACTTGATGTAGATGAAGTTGCTATGCTGTTAGATGAAGTTGAATCTGGTGAAAAATTAACCGAACGCCAGCAAAAGTTTCATGAACAGACCAAATGTCGTGACCTTGCAATTATGACATTGCTTTTAGGAACAGGAATCCGTGTTTCTGAATGTGTGGGACTTGATATCACAGATGTAGACTTTCGTAACAACGGAATCAAAGTGCATCGAAAAGGTGGAGCTGAAGTTGTTGTATACTTTGGTGATGAGGTTCGCACAGCCCTTTTAAATTATCTGGAAGAAAGAAATACCATTGAAGCTGTGGAAGGAAGCACCCATGCCCTCTTCCTTTCCCTGCAGAAGAAACGAATCGGTGTCCGGGCAGTAGAAAATCTGGTAAAAAAATACTCAAAATTAATTACTACCATGAAGAATATTACACCGCATAAATTAAGAAGTACCTATGGAACGTCACTATATCGCGAAACAGGCGATATTTACCTGGTGGCTGATGTCTTAGGCCATAAAGATGTAAATACCACGAAAAAGCATTATGCGGCCTTAGAGGATGAACGTCGAAGAACTGCTCCAAAATATATTCATTTGCGGGATGAATAAAAATAGAAAAATAAGTAATATATTATAAAAAAGTAAAACAGTTTCCATTTTGGCATTATAAAAGTAGGTATATATTATAACCACCATCTTGGAAACTGTTTTTAAATAATAAATCTTATAAAATACTTGATATCTTATCCTGAATCCGCTGTTTTACTAATTCGGCAATTTCTTTGGATTTCATATCTTTATACTCTTCGTAATAAATCGGCTCCAAATAATGAACCTGTGTAGTAATCGGCCACAGATAAAAACTGTTAAAGACTTTGTAGGAATCAATCAGCGCAATTGGTACAATTGGTACATGTGCTTTTATTGCAGATTTAAAACTACCCGCTTTAAAATCACAGACACGATTACGGTTATTGAATTCGTAACCACCTTCCGGAAAAAGAATGTATTTCTTTCCGTTCTTTACATCTTCTGAAACTTCGGTAATAATTTTCAAAGCCTGACGGACATTATCTTTTATTAAACGCTTACCCTGAAGTAAGTCAACAAATTCACTTACAAGAATGGTATGGGATTTTGCTTCGTCCATAACAAGGGAACAAGGTTCCTTATGAGTGCTTATGATACCAAGAGCATCATATTTACCCTGATGATTCGGATACATAACATATCCACCTTCTTTTGGAAGATTTTCTTCGCCATAGGCTACAGTCTTGATTTTACCGGAACGCTTCATTAAATAAATGACATGACGAACCAGTTTATATCGTTCTTCTTCCGAATATTTTTCCGGATGATCTGCCCACTTTCTCATTTTCGGTATAATATATGGGGCTCGAAAAAGATTCATTAGAATAACATATATAAAACGTAACATTTTCTAACTCCTTGATATTTTAATCTTGTACTATGCGTAAAATAATACATAACTATTATACCACATTCCGAAAATTCGACAACTATTCTTTCTTTTCTGATAAATTTTTATTTTAAATTTCTTAGCATATTATGCTGCAATCACTTTAAGGACTGCTTCTGCCAGCTTCTGATGTCCCTCTTCATTTAAATGTTCTCTATCAGCACTGCTTGGTGCTGCAATATCAGATGCAGCGAGAAAATCGCAGTTGTATTTTAGGGCAATTCTTTGATAAACGAATTTCAATTTTTTAGATACTTCAACAGATTTCTGATTAAATTCAGGATCAAACTCCGGCTCCCAAACTCCTTCTCCCAATTGGATTGGAGAAATTAACAAAATACGGGTATCTGAATCAATTTTCCGGATCTGTTTTAATAATTGTTCTATTCCAAGTCCAATTGCTTCTGCTGATGCATGATATAAGCTTTTGCAGTCATTCGTTCCTAACATAAGAACAACCCGGTCAATTGGAGCGTGGCTTTCTAACAGTGTCGGAAGTAAGGCAGCCCCCTTCCGTCCCTCTTTTAGCCTATCTTCAAAGACGGTGGTTCTACCGCATAAACCTTCTTCTATAATACGATAACCTTTTTCATATAAATGTTGTTCTAAAAGACCTGTCCATCTGGTATCACGTCCATATCTCTCTTTTGTGCCAGGAATTAAACCGTAAGTATTTGAATCACCAAAGCATAATATTTCTTTCATAGTAAACCTCCATTTGTCTAAAATAATGTAATTTGATATATGTAGTTGAAAATAATACTTTTTCTAATTTCCTACTATATTAATATGGTTACTATGAAAAGTCAATATAAAATTAAAAATAATATTTAAAATAGCATTAAAACAAAATCTCTTCTTGTATATCTTATTTATCCAGAAAGGTATCTAATTTATCTAAAAGCGTTCTGTGTTCTGTCATATCTGAAATCCTATTTAAATTCACTGGAAGAATAAGAAACAGTAAGGTACTCTCCCGCATGGATGGTATCACTGGTCAACTGGTTCATATCTTTTACTTCTTCGATATAGGATGCATAATCGGCGTCATCACCGGCATATTGCTGGGCAATCGTCCAGAGAGTATCCCCTTTCTGTACTTCAATGCTGGTATAATATTTATAGGTATTTACCTCATTGGAAGCTTTGCTCTGTGAAGAAGCAAGCAGGTTGCTTCCTAAAATAACACCAAGGATGGTTAAAAGCACTGCCAGAAAAGAAATAATAAGATATCTTTGAATCTGGCACATATATGCTTTGTTTCTTCTTCCGTTTGCACGAATTGCCATCGTACGATTCGATGTATACTGAGTTCCATCCATATATCTGCGCCTGTTGTCCATTCTATTTCCCCTTCCGTAGTATTCTTTATATTCGTTGTATCCATATACTCTATTATCACGATTCATTGTTTCGTCTCCTTTCGAACGTCTGTTGCGAACATTTGTTTATACATGCATTATATATAGGGAACATTCGTTTGTCAAGAAGAAAAGCGAACAAATTTTCGGAATATGTGTTTGCTTTTTCTGTGAACATATGTTAGACTTAGAATATAAAAAGGAGGTAATGAGATGGCATACGGAAAAATCAGTTCAAAACAAAAGGAAATTCTTGAATATATTAAACAGGAAATTTTAAATAAAGGATACCCACCTGCTGTTCGTGAAATTTGTGAAGCAGTTAATCTGAAATCAACTTCTTCGGTTCATTCTCATCTGGAAACTCTTGAGAAGAATGGATATATCAGACGTGACCCTACGAAGCCAAGAGCAATTGAGATCATTGATGACAGCTTTAATTTAACCAGACGTGAGGTTGTTAATGTTCCTATGGTAGGAAGTGTTGCTGCAGGACAGCCGATTCTTGCAGTAGAAAATATTACCAGCTATTTTCCTATTCCGGCAGAGTTTATGCCAAATGCAGAAAGCTTTATGCTTCGAGTTAAGGGAGAAAGTATGATTAATGCAGGTATTTTCGATGGGGATAATGTTCTTGTAAAGCGTCAGTCTACTGCATCTAATGGTGATATTGTGGTTGCTCTTGTAGATGATTCTGCAACGGTTAAGACCTTTTATAAGGAGGATGGTTATTATCGTCTGCAGCCAGAAAATGATTCCATGGATCCAATTATTGTGAAAGAATGTTCTATTCTTGGAAAGGTATTCGGCGTATTCCGTTTCCTGGCTTAGTAATAATTTCAGGCTTATTAAGTAAGTATATTTTAGAAAGAAGGCGCTACCATACAGACTGTGTTTGTACGATAGTGCCTTCCTGATATGCACATCTTATTATATAACTTTTTATATATACCTTTTCATAATATACTTCTTAACTATATATTTCTTAAAGTTCTTCCGGGTCAATATCTTTTCCATCTCTCCAGATGCGCTCTAAATCGTAGAAGAGACGATCTTCTTTTGAGAAGATATGAACGATAATATCACTGTAGTCCATCAGAATCCAGCTGGAACGCTGATTTCCTTCAATCTGTTTTGCATGATAACCGGCTTTATATAACTGTTCATCTACGCTGTCCTGCATAGCCTGTAACTGATTGGCATTACTTCCACTGGCGATAATAAAATAATCTGCGATAACAGATATTTCACTGATATCAATAATACGGATATCTTCTGCCTTCTTTTCCGATAAAGCCTGATATGCAAGCTTCGCCATTTCTTTCGACTGTTTATTCATGAGAACCTCCTGTATAGTAATGATATGTTTCAATTGTCATTGGATCGATATTTTTATCATTTTTACTGCCATTGAGATAATGAATGGTATCACTTAAAATCATTTTCAGTGCTTCATCTAAATCTTCAAAGGCTGTTTTTCTGATTTCTTTTAGGTTTGCTGCTTTATCCCGTTTTGGTTCGATATAATCAGCAATAAATACGATTTTATCCAGTGTATTCATTGCCGGTGCCCCGGTGGTATGAACAGAAATTGCATGAAGAATCTCTTCGTCCTCTACTTCATATAATACTCTGGCAAGAAATGCACCGACTTTAGCATGAAGTAAAAAAGGATTATCCTTTTCCACCTGCGTGACAGGAATGTTATTCTTCGCACAGATTTTTAATTTCTTTTCGTTTGGAATACATTTGGCACAATCGTGAAGCAGACCTGCAAGCTGAGCCTTTTCCATATCATAACCATTTGCCATGGCAAGACAGGCTGAAGTATACATGACCCCTAAAGTATGCTCATAACGGTCTTTATCCAATTCCTTTTTTAATGTTTTTTTTATCTTATTTAATCTTTCGTTCATTGGTGTCTGACCTTCATCCTCCTGATATAAACACTGATGGGCAATATATTCTTCCACTTCCGGTGTGACAAGGTAACGTATCGGTTCCCCTTTTGCTACCCGCTCCCGGATATTATGAGAAGAAACGGAAACATTTGGTGTGATAATCGGCCTTATATCTGCCGCATAGAGCCGCTTTAACTCTGCAGCCTTATTCTTTATCCGGTTCATATCCAAATCGTCTCTGATGGCAACTAAAAGCGTTGCAAGACGGCAAATTTCTGCTGGTTCCATCCATTTATCCAGATAATCAAGGGAATCTGCTCCCATAATGAAATAGAGTTCCCAGTCCGGATAGGTCCGATGAAGCTCCTGCAGCGTCAGATACGTATAACTGGTGCGGGCTGCATTAATCTCCATGGCCGAAAAATAAAAATCCGGATTATTTTTAATCGACAGGCGAATCATTTCCAGCCGGTGGGCAGACTGTTCAATCTCTTTATCATCCTTATGAGGCGAATGTCCCGTTGGAATAAAAAGAATCTGGTCTAAATGATATTGTGTTACCGCATTCTGTGCAATAATCAGATGCCCGATATGAATCGGATCAAAGGTTCCGCCAATAATTCCAATACGCACTTTCTTCAATCTTCTACCACCCTTCCAAGGTATAAAAGCTTTCGTTTATAACAATTCAATCTTTGGATGTTTCTTTGATTTACGGTAAAGAACGATTTTTTTACCAGTTACCGCAACCACCTGTGCATGCGTACGCTCTGCAATTATTTCGCCTAATTTGCGAGGATCATCTGCACAGTTTTTTAATACAGAAATCTTGATTAATTCACGTTTTTCAATAGCATCATCTATTGCAGAAATAATTTCCGGTGTAAGAGATGCCTTTCCAATCTGGAAAATTGGATTTATCGTACTTGCCATTCCTCTTAAATGGGAACGCTGCTTACTCGTTAATTCCATAATGATTTACTCCTTATAATAATCGAATTCAAGTCCATACATACGGACTGTATCACCTTCCTGAATACCCTTTGCCTCTAATTCCTTTAAGATACCCTGTTCTTTTAAGAATTTCTGGAAGAAAAGGAAACCTTTCTCTGAATCAATATTGGTGTAACCCAGCATTTTATCAATTTTAGGACCTTCTACAACATAAGCACCATCTTCCGGATCAACCTCAATGGTATAAGGTTCACCCTCTAATGCTCTGGAATCCGGGAAGAATTCCTGTTCATAGATGACCGGAGTATCGTCCATTTCATCTAAAAGACTCTTCACATAAAACATTAACTCACGGACACCCTGACGGCTGACCGCAGAAATTGGAAATACTTTAATGCCGGATGGCTCAAAGGTTTCTTTTAATTTCTCAATAATTTCATTATTGCCTTCATAAATAGCATCAATTTTATTGGCTGCAATAACCTGAGGTTTCTTTAACAATTCAGGGTTAAAGGATTCCAGCTCCTGATTGATGGCATGAATATCTGCAATCGGATCTCTGCCTTCTGTTCCGGCAGCATCCACAACATGAATAATAACCTTGGTTCGCTCTATATGCTTTAAGAATTCATGTCCAAGACCGATTCCTTCGGATGCCCCTTCAATCAGCCCCGGAATATCAGCCATGACAAATCCGGCACCTTCGCCTAAATCAACGACACCAAGAATCGGATTTAAAGTTGTAAAATGATAATTTGCAATCTTTGGTGTTGCATTGGTGGAACTGGATAATAAAGTTGATTTTCCCACATTTGGGAAGCCGACTAAACCAACGTCAGCAATTACTTTAAGTTCCAGTCGAACTTCAAGTTCCAATGCTTCCTGCCCCGGCTGTGCATATTTCGGTGCCTGCATGGAAGAGGTCGCAAAATGCTGATTGCCAAGTCCACCCTTTCCACCGGTTAAAATAATCTGTCTTTTATTCTCACCGGACATATCTGCAATTACCTTATCGGTAGCTGCATCACGGATAATGGTTCCGGCAGGAACATGGATGACAAGGTCTTCACCCTTTTTTCCGTGGCAGTTTCGTTTTTTTCCTTCTTCTCCGTTTTCTGCAGCCCATTTGTGTTTATGACGGAAATCATTTAATGTATTCATGCTGTCATCTACTTCAAAGATGATATCGCCACCTTTTCCACCATCGCCACCGTCCGGACCGCCATCCGGAACATATTTTTCACGGCGGAAGCTCACATGACCGTTACCGCCTTTTCCTGATTTTATAATAATTTTTGCACTGTCGGCAAACATAATTTTCTACCTCATTATTGATTGTGATTAAATATCAGTTACTGTAATCAAATGATACTTTAATTGTTTCTAAATTACTTCAAGTTAAAATATAGTTTCCTATAAGTGAAAATAGACCCGGCGCTTTCGTGTCGGGTCTATCATGCATCTTATTCGTTTGTTGCTACTGGATAAACAGAAGCCTGTTTCTTATCTCTGCCTTTTCTTTCAAATCTAAGAACACCGTCTGTTAATGCGAATAAAGTATCATCTCCGCCGATACCAACGTTAACGCCTGGATGAATCTTTGTTCCACGCTGTCTGTATAAAATGTTACCAGCCTTAACGAACTGTCCATCTGCTCTTTTTGCACCTAATCTCTTGGATTCAGAATCTCTACCGTTCTTAGTAGAACCAACTCCCTTTTTATGAGCAAAAAACTGAAGGTTCATATTCAACATGTTCTACACCTCCTTGAAGTTTAAAATGATGTAATCATTTCCATAATTGTTTTGTATTCCCTGTAAGCCTAAAACCATTGTGTCCAAAAGTAACTTTGCATCATGTCCTGCCGGCTGCTCAAAAGATACGGAAATCAATCCGGTCTCTTCGTCCTGATTGGTCTTGAACTGTTCTTTTGTGAACATTCCAAGGGCATTGATTGTATTAATCACAAGAACCGAAATTCCTGCACATACAATATCCTCTCCGGCATCTGCATATTCAGCATGTCCGACACAGGAAAAAGCAAGATACTCTTGTTTCTGGTTTCGAAAAATCGTTATCTTTGTCATAACAATTTCCTATCGATTACGCATTAATTTTTTCGATTTTCACCTGTGTGAACGCCTGTCTATGACCGTTCTTCTTGTGATAGCCGGTTTTTCTCTTATACTTGTAAACGATAACTTTCTTAGCTCTGCCTTCTTTTACTACAGAAGCTTCTACAGTTGCATTAGCTGCGTCTGCACCAACTTTTAATCCGTTGTCAGATACTGCTAAAACCTGATCGAAAGTTACTTTCTCACCAGCCTCAACACCAAGCTTTTCAATGGTAATGATATCGCCTTCAGATACTTTGTACTGTTTACCACCTGTTGCTATAATTGCGTACATATGGCACCTCCTATTATCATTACTCGCCAGTTGTGGTGCTATCCTTACGATAGACTTATACCTCACTGTGCGGCATACTGTTGTATCATAGCACACGAATTACGATTCGTCAACTATTTCACGCTATAATTTTAATTATTTTTCAGGTACCATTATTTTTCAGGTACTTTCCGGGTATTGTATTCAGATATTTCTTTGCATATCTTGATAGATACCTTGATGTGGCTTTTGCAGCTGCTATCATCTTAGCTGGGCAACCTGCTCCAAAAGGGTCTTACGCTCCTTCTTCCGGGTCAGCTCCACTAAGCCAAGCTTTGTAATATCCACAAGCCGTACCGGAACCGGGTCTTCTTTTAAGGATAACCGGAACTGGTGCATCAGCTCTTTTCTTTGCTCTTCTTTTGCCATATTGATGAAATCCACAATGACAATTCCTGAAATATTACGAAGCCGGAGCTGTCTTGAAATCTCTGCAGCAGCTTCTAAATTAATCTTATAATAATATTCTTCTGCATTTTTTCCGGAAGTATTCTTTCCACTGTTTACATCAATAACTGTCAGAGCTTCCGTTGGCTGAATGATAAGATAAGCACCGGACTTCATCCAGACCCGTTCCGATATTGCACGCTGTATCTGCGTTTCAAAGGAATAAAGGGTTCCTAATGAAATGGCATCATTTTCATAGAACCGTATCTTAGATAAAATATCAGGATTTCCGGCATAAAGCTGTTGAAGCTCTTCATAGATATTCTTATCATCCGTAATAATTTCACCAAGCTCTTCCTGGTAAAGGTGATTAATGGCATTTTCATAAAATTTCTTTGGCAGCATCAGAATGCTGTAACAGGTACGGAAATGAAAAGTTGCAGCTAACTTCTGATAGTCAGATAAAAGTTTCCGGTATTCTGTTTCCAATTCTTCCGAAGAAGCTCCTGCCGCATTGGTTCTTACGATAAGACTATGCGGCTTTCTTTTTTCTTCCTGTCCGGCATTCTGCTTTGTATCGGTAACTGCTTCTTTTTCAAAAAGCCGCATCTGTTCGAAAAGCTGTACCTGACTGCTTAACCTTTCTTTTTCATCCGCACTTAATTTAGATGAAATGGCAAGGGAACGGTTTTCATTTGTCAGGACAAAATATTTTCCGGTAAGGGAAAGCTTGGTATCTGCAATGGGATACTTGGTCTTGATCGCCTCTTTGGTAATCTGCACCACAAGTTCATCCCCTTCGGTCAGCTTTCCGCTTCTGCACTGCTTCGAAAACCAGGCATCTTTTATATGTGCTGTTTCCAGATAACAGGTTACTCCCTTTGCAATGTCCACAAAAGCGGCATCTAAGTTCGCGGCAATCTTTTTTACCCTGGCAATACAAATTATTCCCGGTACAACCTGATTTTCTTCGGATAACGGATGAAATGCAATTTCCCTAAACTTGTCCTTTTCATCTAACAGTGCCGTAAAATAGGAGTCGCCTACATAATGCTGCCTTGTAATGATAAATTTATTCAAGAATGTCATCTCCCATTTCATCCAATGCAATCAGAGTGCCGTCTTCTTTTCGGGCATATACGTCCACACGATGAATCTGAAACTGCATTTCGTTATAAGGAAGTTCCAGATACCGGTAAAAGGCTTCTAACAAAAGCTCTGGTTTTACATTATCTACGCTTCCTGTAGATACTTTAAGATAAAAGAATGGACAGCCATCTGCTTCCTCAACCTGAAAATCATATACCAGCTGCTTTAAGTCCATGACTTTTTCGCTTTTTTTCGTCTTTTTCGTAACCAGAATCTCCGGAGCATCTTCATAAAATGCTTTTACTTTACCTTTCAATTCATCCAAAGTGAATGGACAATTTCCTTTATCCTTATAAAATACGTTATAGTCTGCTGCTGCAACAATGGACATCGCTGTTTTTGCATGCTCTGGCAGCATCCGGTAAGATACGATTTCAACACCTTCCACCATGGTATCATTTAAAGCCTTAACGGATTCAATTGAACTTCTGGTAGAATGTACTTCAATATCAAGATATTCTCCATCACTGGTGATTCCAACTCCCAGCGGTGCCGCAAAAGACATAATCTGATGCGGGGAAAATCCCTCGGAATATGCAATATCAATCTCAGCACGACGCATTGCTTTCTGGAAATAGCGCATCATATCAAGGTGTCCGATAAATTTCATTACACCATATTTTCGAAATTTAATTCTTATTTTCAAAGCAGACACCTCCCTTAAACTGAGCAGCTCCACAGCCCTGACACTGCATCCGGCAGTTTGGAGTTACTTCTTCTTTTCTGGCACGTTCCCATTCGCGGATTAAGAACTTTTTCGAAACGCCATCATCAATAAAATCCCATGGGAAAATTTCATCCAGAGGACGTTCCCGCATGGTATAGAAATCGGTATCGATGCCACATTCCGCAAAAGCCTCTACCCAGCGGTTATTATCAAAAAATTCCGTCCAGGCATCAAAGATACCACCTTTTTCATAAACCTTAAGCAAAGCAGGGGCAATCCGGCGGTCTCCTCTTGCAAGAATACCCTCTAATACCGTAACATCTGCTTCATGCCAGTTATACTTGATGCTCTTGCGGTTTAACTGTTCTTTTACAGCATCATTTACCACCTTGGCTCTGCCAAGATAGCTGTCCTTATCATACATTCTCGCCCACTGGAATGGAGTAAATGGCTTTGGTACAAAGAAAGAGGTACTGATAGTAATCTGACATTTTCCATTCCGCTCTTCCTTTGGAATTTCATAATAACGGACTGCAATTTTATTGGCAAGTTCTGCTATGGCACGCATATCATCTTCCGTCTCGGTTGGAAGTCCTAGCATGAAATAAAGCTTTACTTTATTCCAGCCGCCTTCAAACGCCATTCCGGCACCATTTAAAATCACCTCTTCCGTCAGTCCTTTATTAATAACATTACGAAGACGCTGGGAACCGGCTTCCGGAGCAAAGGTAAGGCTGCTCTTTCTGATATCCTGCACTTTTCCCATAACGTCTAAGGAAAATGCATCGATACGAAGAGATGGCAGAGAAATATTTACGCCTTTATCCTTAAAGTTATCAATCAGGAAATTAACCAGTTCTTCCAGTTGCGAATAATCACTGGAACTTAAAGAACTTAAAGAAATCTCTTCATGTCCGGTATTCTTTAACATTTCGTAAGCATAATGTTTTAAGACTTCTACATCTTTTTCGCGGACCGGACGGTAAATCATTCCTGCCTGACAGAAACGGCAGCCGCGGATACAGCCACGCTGAATCTCTAATACCACACGATCCTGGGTTGCTTTAATAAAAGGAACAACCGGTTTCTCCGGGTAAACAGAATGGGACATATCCATCTGAATCTGTTTCTTTACCGTTGCCGGCACATCCTCATATTTTGGTGTAAAGGATGCAATCGATCCATCTTCTTTATAAGCCACCTCATACATGGAAGGCACATAGATTCCAGGAATAGACGCTGCACGGCGTAAGAATTCCTTTCTGCTGACCTTTTCTTTCCTGCACTGCTTATACAGCGTAAATAATTCTGTATAAGAAATTTCGCCTTCTCCGATATAGAACAAATCAAAGAAATCTGCAATCGGCTCCGGATTATAGCTGCAAGGACCGCCACCGATTACAATCGGGTCATCTTCTTTTCGCTCAGAAGACAGCATGGCAATCTGGGATAAATCAAGAATCTGTAAAATATTGGTATAGCACATCTCATACTGGATGGTAATACCAAGGAAATCAAAATCCTTAATCGGCTCCTGACTTTCCAGTGCAAATAAAGGAATATTTTTTTCTTTCATAATCTTGTGTAAATCCGGCCACGGAGAATAAACCCGTTCGCAGTATACATCATCCCGTTTATTAAACATATCATATAAAATCTGAATGCCCAGGTGAGACATTCCGATTTCATAGACATCCGGAAAGCACATTGCAAAACGGATGTCAACATCCTTCGGATTCTTCTTTACCATGTTCAGCTCGTTTCCGATATAACGGGCCGGTTTATCAATTGTTAAAAGTATTTCATCACTTAATGCTAAAGTGTTCATCTGGTACCTCAATCATTCTTAAATATCATAATCCGATTTGTGCAAAAAATAACACTTATTTATTTTTGGCAAAATCCGAAATTATCATAACATACTTTTGCAGTTTTGTATAATCATAGTTTTCTTCTAATTGCCGGTACATCCATTTGGTATCTTTTTCACCGGCAGTTCCCGGAAAAGGAAGCTTTCCTTTATCACATAAAACAAACACCACAAAAAGGCAAATACAAAGCAGCCATTTTACTTTCCAAATGGCTGCTTTTCCTGTGTTTATTAACTCCTCGTCCGTGTCTTTCCGTGATTCCGAAAAAGAATTTCTGGCACGAAGAATATATTCCCGTCTGTTTGCAATATAATCCTGTTCCAAATAAATCGCACCTTTCTGCATATCATCGCCTGATTGTTGTTCTGCTGTAATCTATGCAGAAAGTGCAGGAACTATGTATGTTATCTCTGGGCAAGTTCCTGGGTAACATCCTCCCATGTTACGCCTTTTTCTACCATCAATACCATTGCATGATAAAGGAAATCTGAAATTTCATAAATAATCTCTTCCGGTTCCGGATTCTTTGCGGCAATGACAATCTCGGTTGCTTCTTCGCCGACCTTCTTTAAAATCTTATCAATTCCCTTATCGAAAAGGTAGTTGGTATAAGAGCCTTCCTTTGGATGAATCTTACGATCCGCAATAATGGAGTAGACATCCTCAAATACCTGCAGTGGATTTTTCTCAGCATATTCTTTCTTGACAATTTCATTAAAGAAGCAGCTTGGTGCTCCGGTATGACATGCCACGCCAATCTGGGATACCTTTGCAAGAATGGTATCAAAGTCACAGTCTGCCGTTAAAGATTTCACATACTGGATATGACCACTGGTCTCACCCTTCATCCACAACGCCTTACGGCTGCGGCTGTAATAAGTCATCTTTCCGCTGGAAATGGTGGTATTGAACGCTTCTTCATTCATATAAGCTACCATAAGTACTTCATCGGTACGGTAATCCTGTACTACAACAGGTACCATTCCATCCGAATTCAATTTGAAATCACTCCATTTTAATGCCGGAGCAAAATTGTCCATACGGATTCCGCTGGCTGCAAATTCTGTCTTTAATTTCATGATATCTGTCCTGGTATCATTAATAAAAGCGCCACAGATTCCTCTGACATTTTCACGGTTTAATACATCCACCAGTGCATCCTTGTCATAATTATCATACTGAACGACATATGGCAGATTTGTAATATTTTCTACTCCGTCCATCATGGATGGATCAAGAACAATCATTTCATGGAAATATTCATCCAGTTCATCTTTGTGTTTGAATAAGAAATCAATGTTCTTTACAGAAACTATCATACGGTCTTTTCCGAATCGTTTTGCACCTTCCTCCGCCAAAGACATGCTGACAGATTTGGCACCGTTTAAAACAACCTGTTTACATCCGGCATAGATAAATTTCTTAATGTCTTCCAGACGGTTGATATTTCCACCTGCATAAATCGGAATCTCTACAGTACGGAAAATATCTTTTACCGTATGAATATTTTTCTCATGCTCTTCATCACCGGTTGATAAGTCATAGATTAAAATCTTATCAATTCCACTGTCATTATAAAGCTTGGTAAGTTCTTTTAAATCTCCTGCAGAACTAAGGTCACTCGGGCTCTTTACTGCCTCTCCGTTTTTCAGATAAATGGTTGCTACTATATTCTTGTGTTTCATATGCTCACCTATAAACTGCCTTTCGTTGATAATATGTCGGTAATACGCGGGTCAATGATGGTTGCCTCATCCAATGCCTTTGCAAATGCCTTAAACATGGCTTCAATCATATGATGGTTATTTCCGCCTGTAATGACCTTAAGATGTAAATTCATTCCGGCGCTATAGGAAATGGCATAAAAGAATTCTTTTACCATTTCGGTATCCATATAACCTACGCGGTCTGTGGTAAATTCTGCATCAAAGGATAGATACGGTCTTCCGGATAAATCTACCGCACAAAGCACCAGTGTCTCATCCATTGGCAGCATAAAGCTTCCAAAACGTTTGATACCCTTTTTGTCACCGACTGCTTTTTTAATGGCATTGCCAAGGACGATTCCGGTATCTTCAATGGTATGATGACAGTCCACCACCAGATCTCCGGTCACTTTGACATTTAAATCAAATAATCCATGTCTTGCAAAGCCATCTAACATATGGTCGAAAAATCCAATTCCGGTATCTACCTTTGCATCCCCTCTGCCGTCCAAATCAAAGGAAAGGTAAATATCGGTTTCTTTTGTTTTTCTTGTATATTCTGCAATACGTCTTTGTTCCATGAAACAAACCTCCGTTTAGTTTTCGTCTTCAAATCTTACTTTAACGGAATTTGCATGTGCCGTCAACTGTTCGCACTCTGCAAACTGGGCAATATCTTTATATACTTCCTCTAATGCTTCCCTGGAATAGGAAATAATGCTGGATTTCTTAATAAAATCATCTACGGATAATGCAGAGAAGAATTTTGCGGTTCCATTGGTTGGAAGAACGTGGTTTGGTCCTGCAAAATAATCACCAAGCGGTTCACTGCTGTATTCACCGATGAAAATTGCTCCGGCATTTCTTACCTTGGTCATAACTTCAAATGGATTCTTTGTTACAATTTCCATATGTTCGGATGCAATTTCATTTACTGCAGCAATGGCTTCCTCCATATTATCTGCAATTAAAATATATCCATAGTTATCTAAGGATTTCTGGATGATTTCTTTTCTGGAAAGCTGTGCGGTAAATTTTGCTGCTTCCTCAGAAACACGCTCTGCCAGTTCACGGCTTGTGGTAATCAAAATTGCGGAAGCCATTTCATCATGCTCTGCCTGGGATAAAAGGTCGGCTGCAACATATCTTGGATTGGCTGTTTCATCTGCTAATACTAAAATCTCACTTGGTCCGGCGATGGAGTCTATGCTGACATAACCGAATACGGCTTTTTTCGCTAAAGCTACATAAATATTTCCAGGGCCAACAATTTTATCTACTTTTGGAATGCTTTCGGTACCAAAGGCGAGAGCTGCAATTGCCTGTGCGCCTCCTACTTTATAGATGCGGTCTGCACCGGCTTCTCTTGCTGCAACCAGGGTAGAAGGATTTACCTTACCATCTTTTCCAGGCGGTGTTGTCATAATAATTTCATCAACTCCGGCAACCTTGGCCGGAACAATATTCATCAGTACGGAAGAAGGATAAACGGCTTTTCCACCCGGTACATAAACACCGACACGGGCTAATGCGGTTACCTTCTGACCTAAGATAATACCTTTATCCTGGCTGTCAAACCAGCTGTTCTGACGCTGTTTTTCATGATAGGTACGGATATTTACAAGAGATTTCCGGATGACTTCAAGGAGCTTCGGATCTACTGCATCATAAGCCTCCTTAATCTCTTCTTCTGTTACTAAAATATTATCTTTATGAATCGTTGCGCCATCAAATCTCGCTGTATAGTCAAATAATGCAGCATCTCTATTGGCACGTACCGTTTCAATGATTTCCTGTACGCTGGCTTCAAATTTGCCGTAGCTGTTGGGGCTTCTCTTTAAAAGATTCTCTAATATATTACCCTTTGTCTCTTCTGTCAACTCTAAAATACGCATGTTTATGCCTCCTTTAATACCGATTTTAAATCTGTAATTAATTTCGTAATCCGCTCATGTTCCATTTTCATACTAACCTGATTTACGACCATCCGGGCAGAAAGCGGACAAACTTCTTCTAATACTTCAAGTCCGTTTTCACGTAAGGTTGAGCCTGTCTCTACAATATCACATATTACCTCAGAAAGTCCAACAATCGGGGCAAGTTCGATGGAACCGTTTAATTTGATAATTTCTACAGTCTGATGTTTCTTATTATAAAAATAGTCTTTCGCAATGCGCGG
Source organism: Roseburia sp. OM03-7AC (assembly GCF_003462625.1). NCBI lineage: Bacteria > Bacillati > Bacillota > Clostridia > Lachnospirales > Lachnospiraceae > Roseburia > Roseburia sp. OM03-7AC. The sequence goes on along the minus strand of NZ_QTZJ01000001.1, from coordinate 490,718 downwards.
ATATTTGGTTGCCACACGGATCAGTTCGTGATGCTGTAATAATTCTTTGGATTCTTTTGGACCACAGATACACATTCTGCATTTTCCAAAGCCCAAATCCAATACTTCATAAATATTTCTTGCTTCCTCTAAAATTGTATCCTTTCCTACAATACCGATATCTGCCGCACCATATTCTACATAAGTTGGTACATCCGGTCCCTTGGCAAGGAAGAAACGAAGTTTTAATTCTTCATTGACAAAAATAAGTTTTCTGGTATTCTTGTCTTTCATTTCTTCACAGGTAATGCCGATTTTTTCAAAAGTCTCTAAGGTTTTATTTGCCAGTCTTCCCTTACCTAATGCAAAGGTTAAATATCTCATATCTTCCATTTCTATTCTCCATCCATAAATGTCAGTTCTGCAATCTGATTTCGCAATGCATATGCTTCATAATCTGCTTTTGATTTATCCATTGCCCAGGCAATCAGTTCCACATTGCAGTCCTTTGCCCTCAGTGCAATGGCTTTCTTTACTGCTTCCCTGCGGTATTCCGGTTTGTATACAATCAGCTGATTGTCATGTTTTACGGTAATCTCAATTTTCTGTCTTGAAATTGCTGCCATTAACTGGTCTACTACAATCGCAAATCCAATGGAAGCTGCATCTTTTCCAAAATAAGTAAGAAGCTTGTCATAACGGCCACCCTTTACAATCGGTTCACCGCTTCCGTAAGTATAACCGGCAAAAATTACTCCGGTATAATAATGATAGCTGCTTAACATACCAAATTCATAGGTCACATATTTGTCTACGTCATATACTTTAAGCACCGCATCTAAGTCTTCCAGTCTGCGTATCGCTTTATAAACCCTTGGATAATCAGCTGCATAGGTCTTTGCTTCTTCAAAGGAAGATGCATTATCATAAATGGTTCCAAGCATTCCGAATAATTCTTTTAAATTCTGGTTCATGGAGCAGTCGGAAATCTCTTCTTCCACGCCAAAGAAATTCTTATTGGCAATCAGTTCCCGGATAACTTCTTCCTGTTCTTCGGAAAGCCCTGCCGCTTCCATTAAGCCACGGAAAAATTCCACATGTCCCACACTAATCTGGAAATCCTTTAAACCACTGCTCTTTAATGCGTCAATTGCCATGGCAATCATCTCTGCATCGGCATCTACGGTATCATCTCCGATTAACTCTGCTCCAAGCTGGGTGGATTCCTTTAATCTTCCCTGATAACTATGGTTATTGATAAAGGTATTTCCCATATAAGAAAGGCGGATTGGCATATCCTCATCCATAAAATATTTTGCGGCAGACCGTGCAATAGATGGTGTAATATCCGGTCTTAATACAAGGGTATTTCCTTCCCGGTCAAAAAATTTATATAATTCGCTGGATGGAATGGTTCCAACTTCTTTTCCAAATATATCGAAAAATTCAAAGGTTGGTGTCTGAATACTGTGGTATCCGTGTCGTTTTAAAGCCTTATGCAGCCGATCCTGCAGCTCTAATTTTTTTTCACACTCTTCATTATAAATATCCCGGACACCCTCTGGTGTATGTAACAATTGATTTTTCATATAAACCTCCAGTTTTTCTCAAAACACTTTAGCGTGCTACCATGCTACCACGGTGAATTGCTTTTCCTAGTATATATTACCTGGAAATAATTGTCAATCCCTTAGCTCCAAATCTTTTTTCAAGCCTTCCAGATAGGGAACCAGGATTCCCGACTTCTTTGGCAGGAAAAATTCTGGATTTAATTCTTCTAGCCGGAAGCTCTTCCGTCCGCCATTCTGGGCTCTCTCCCAGAATTCATAAAGCTGTCGGAATGGCATATAGTAAAATTCATCCCGTTGGGTATAAAATATCAGAATAAAAGAAATACCCTGCTGATTTTCAAAATCCTGCATAAACTGAATCTGGTGAGCATGCACATTGGCAAGAGGAAACGTATCAGTGTGACATTCCTTGGCATCAAAGCAGACCGGAATGCCCTGTACTGCCCCGATATAATCTACGGTACTTTTCTGTTCAAAATAGGCAAGGGTAATATGTCTTGTTTCTTTATCAATATTAATTGGTGTAATCGGTGTTGGAATTTTCTGTATCATTGCTAAATTATGCTCTGCATATTTTTCATTGGTCCGGTTAATAAATTCCTCTAACGTAGAACCTCTTAATCCTCTGGAATTCCAAGTTGCCATCAGAGTATACTTCCTTTCTTTTCTTCCGGCAGTGTGTAATAGATTTTATGTTCTTCGAGAATCCTTATTTTCTGATCCCGGACTTCTAATATATTTACACTGCAGTTTGGCTGGTGGCTGTTCCAGAAATCCTTGATTTCAAGTCCTTTTATGTATGCAAGAAATGCCCGGATGATTCCACCATGACAGCAGATGAGCACACGCTTCATTTTTTCTTCCAGCGGAAGAATTTCATGCTTTAAAAAGTCTTCCACCCGGGCAAGTAACGCTTCGTAGCTTTCGCCCTGTTCCGTGGCACGATACTGTTCCGGTGCATGAAACAAATCATCAATATTTTTAAGAGCCGGATTCCAGCTGAGATCAGCAAGCTTCTGCCCTTCTCCTTCTCCGAAATTCATTTCACGGATACGTTCATCATAAGAAACCGGCGTATCTGTTCCACGCAGAATAATCCCTGCCGTCTGTCTGGCACGAATTAACGGACTGCAATAACAGTAGTCAAAAGTCAGTCCTTCGTTTTGGAATCCCTCTTTGGTCTTTTCGGCTAATTCCAGTCCGAATTCATTTAATGGAATGTCAAGTGTTCCCTGTATCAGTCCTTTTTTATTGTAATCGGTTTCTCCATGCCGCATCAGATATACTTTCATCTTACTTATTCATCCTTCCTGTAACATCAGTAGTCTTTCGTTAAAAACAATTACTGCTCTGTGGCATTCTGATTTGCGTAACAAATAGCCTTATTAAAATCATCCGGTGGAGCTGCTTCTACACATCTGCCATCTGCAAATATCATCCGGTAAGCATGTAAAAGCTGATGTTTTACGCCGGTGCGTTCCCGGTAAAAATGATTGATTTTTTCATTACCATATTTACTGTCTCCGATAATCGGATGACCAATGGATGCTAAATGGGCACGGATCTGATGGCTGCGTCCGGTAATCAGATGCACCTGCAGCAGTGTGACATCCTGATATACTTCCAGTGGCTCATACTCGGTTTCGATACAGAGTGCATCCTCTGTTTTTTCCTTTGAAATAAATACACGATTCTGCCTTTCATCCTTCATAAGATACCCCTTTAAATGCTGCGGTGCTGTAATGCATCCGGCTACCAGGCAGAGATAATATTTCTTTACGGTTCTTTTTTTCAAAGCCTCGGATAAATCCTGCAATCCCTTTAACGTCTTTCCGGCTGTCAGAAGTCCTGAAGTATTGCGGTCAAGACGGTTACATACGGACGGTCGAAAGGTCCGCAAATCAGTTTCCTTAAGGGCTCTGCTTTGAAGAAGATATCCGATAATATATTCGTTGGCGGAAATATCGGATGGCTGTGCCTTCTGTGACAGCATTCCGGCAGGTTTATTGATGATTAAAATATCTTCATCTTCATAAACGATATCCAGTGCTGTGGTTGGAAAACTTTCTTTTACCTCTGCTCCTGCAAACTTATCATAAGTTTCATCTGCTAAAAACAGCTTTACTTCATCCATGGCTTCCAGTTTTTCAGAACCATCTGCCTTTTTTCCATTTAATACAATATTCTTCTTCCGAAGCATTTTATAGACAAAGCTTGACGGTGCTTCTTTTAAAAGCTTTTTTAAATATTTATCAAATCGTTGTCCTGCTTCATTTTCTTTAATGATAAATGTTTTCATAACATATCCTTACTATTTCTTTTTATGAACGGTTCGAATCGTATGCTTCTTCTTCGTATTCTGACTGGAAGTCTTTCCCGAATATTTTTCTGTATTTCTGGAATTTCCAGTTTTATACTTTGTCTGATTTTGATTCAGTGTCCGCTTCGTCTTTTTCTTATCCGAAAATGCTTCTTCTTTGGCAAGCTTTCTTGGACGGATGAGGCAATGGGCATCAAAGCCGATTAAATCCGTCCGGTTCGTCTTAACTAACGCTTCATGCACCAAATCATAATTTTCCGGATTACGATACTGTATCAGTGCACGCTGCATGGCTTTCTCATGCGGATTGGTTGCTACATATACCGGCTCCATGGTCCGCGGATCTAAACCCGTATAGTACATACAGGTCGATATGGTGGATGGGGTCGGATAGAAATCCTGTACCTGCTGAGGCATATAACCTAAATCTCTTAAATACTCAGCCAAATCTACTGCCTCCTGCAGGGTCGAACCAGGATGGGAGGACATCAGATATGGGACCAGATACTGTTTTAATCCTAACCGTTCATTCATATCATGATACTTGCGGACAAATTCATTATAAACGGAAACGGGAGGTTTTCCCATTTTCTGTAATACCGGGTCTGAAATATGCTCCGGCGCCACCTTTAGCTGTCCGCTGACATGATATTTACAAAGTTCTTCCAGAAAATTATTTTTCGTATCACATAAAAGATAGTCAAAACGGATACCGGAACGGACAAATACTTTTTTCACGCCTTTGATATTCCGTAATTTACGAAGAAGACTGATATAATCACTATGGTCAGCAACAAGATTTTTACATGGTGTCGGGAACAGACATTGCCGGTTCTTGCAAACTCCCTTTGTGAGCTGCTTCGTACATGCCGGTGCCCTGAAATTAGCAGTCGGACCACCTACATCATGGATATATCCTTTAAAATCCTTATCCTGTGTCATCTTCTTTGCTTCTGCAAGAATGGATTCATGACTTCTGGTCTGAATAATTCTGCCCTGATGAAAAGTTAAGGCACAGAAGCTGCAGCCACCAAAGCAGCCACGGTTACTGACCAGGGAAAATTTTACTTCTTCGATAGCCGGTACACCACCATCCTTTTCATAGATTGGATGATAGGTTCTCATATATGGCAGTGCGTAGATATCATCCATTTCCATCTGGGTCAATGGCTTTGCCGGTGGATTCTGTACGACAAACATTTTCTCATCATAGGTTTCATAAATTCTTCTTGCCGTAAAAGGGTCTGTATTCTGATACTGAAGGTAAAAGCTCTTGGCATACGCTGTCTTGTCCTCTTTGATTTTATTAAAAGACGGCAATTCCAAGGCATCATAAATATCTTCTTTATTTCGGGTCTTAAAAACAGTTCCATCGATATAAGTAATATCCTTTACCGCAAGACCGGAAGCTAACGCATCTGCAATTTCAACAATGCTGTGCTCGCCCATTCCATAAGAAATCAAATCAGCACCGGAGTCCAGAAGAATGGAACGTTTTACCTTATTAGACCAGTAATCATAATGCCCAAGTCTTCTAAGACTTGCTTCAATACCGCCGATAATGATTGGATTATGTTTATAGGTCTGACGGATCAGATTGCAGTAACTTACCACTGCATAATCCGGGCGTTTTCCCATAACGCCACCCGGTGAAAATGCATCATGGGCACGTCTCTTTTTCGATACAGAATAATGGTTTACCATGGAATCCATATTCCCTCCGGAAACGAAAAAGCCAAGCCGTGGCTCGCCCAATATGGTTACGCTTTCCTTGTCACGATAATCCGGCTGTGCAATGATACCCACGGTATAACCATGTGCCTGCAATATTCTACTGATAATAGCATGTCCAAAGGAAGGATGGTCTACATATGCATCTCCGCATATATAGACGAAATCCAGCTGCTTTATCCCTGCTTCTTCCATATCTTTTCTTGAAATTGGTAAAAAACCGTTCTGCATCTTCTTATCCTTCCTTTAATGCCTGTAATTCTGACTCCGTCAATGGGCGATACGCTCCTGTTGCCAGAGTTTCATCCAGCTTTAAGCTTCCCATGGAAAGCCGTTTTAAATAAATGACCTTTTTTCCTGTTTTTTCAAACATCCGCTTAATCTGATGATATTTTCCTTCGGTAATAGTAACTTCAATTTCTGATTCTGAATCACTTTTTAAAATCACAAGTTCAGCAGGCTTTGTGAGGTTTTTCTCTCCGATATCAAGACCCTTCCGAAAAGCCGCAACATCTTCAGCAGTCACTTTTCCTTCTATTCTGGCATAATAAGTTTTTGTCACATGTTTCTTCGGAGATAAAAGCTCATGAGCCAACGCACCGTCATTGGTGATAAGGAGCAGCCCTTCCGTATCCTTATCCAGTCTGCCTACCGGAAACAAATCTTTTCTTACAGCATCTTCTATGAAGGAAACTACAGTCGGAAAATGCTTATCTTCCGTGGCACTGACACAGCCGGCAGGCTTATTTAGCATATAATATTCCCACTGGGAATAATTAACCTTTTCGCCTTCGAGGTTAACAATATCCTTTTCCGGTGAAATCTTATATTCCGGACGTTTGATGATTTCTCCATTTACGGTAACACGTCCCTTGGAAATATATGTTTTCACCTGACTCCTGCTTCCCTTGCCCATTTCTGTTAAAAATTTATCTAATCTCAAATCTTTCATTCTGATACGTTCCTTTACTACTCTGATTTGGCAGATACCGCGATAACTCCAGAAGCTCGCAAAGCGTGTTTCTTATAATTCAAATTCTAATTTAAATCTTAATATTGATAATGTAATATTTTCTTCTCCTGATAGAGATATTGCAGGATGGAATAGGAATTTACACTAAACTCCCGTTTATTTTCATCATTTAAATAAATTCCAAAATGAAGATGCACATCAAAATTACCTGCGGTTCCTTCTGTCTTAGAATATCCGGTATCTCCCATAAATGCAATCAGCTCTCCGGCATGAACCTCGTCTCCGATGGAAAGTCCCTCTGCATAATCCGACAGATGTGCATAGTAGAAATATGCTCCATGAGGACTCCGGATTCCGATACGGTAACCCCCAAGTTCCAGCCAGCCCATCTGCTCTATGGTTCCATCGCAGACACTGATTACCGGGTAATTTCCCCGCTCATTGATATCTGCCATAATATCACAGCCTTCATGTCCTCTGTCTCCACCATAAGTACGGCTCTGCATCCAGGTGTCTCCAAAAGTTACTTTTTTCTCTTCGTCCCAGATGGTATCCGGAACCGGGAAATAGACAATGTCAGACCAGATACTGTCTAAATAGGCTTCCTGCTTTTCAATTTCTTCTTTATGAAAATGCAGCAATCTTTTGTATACATCTTTCAGCTCGTTTTTTTCTGTTAAATCTGAAGCATAATATGCCAGAAGATACCGGGTAAATGTCATATCTTCCTGAGCCTCACCTTCTTCAGACTCATATTTTCTGAATTTTAACACCGTTTCCGGAGAGACTTCCTGATTCCGAAGTTTCTGAAAGAACTCCTGTTGTTCAAATGCTATATAAAAGGCTGCCCGCTTTTGAATCTGCTGTAACAGGCTGCAGTCTATGACAACCAGCAAAAAAAAGAGAATAATGACACAAATTTTCTTCTTCATAATAATCCGCATAAAAGTTATTTTATACAATATATTGAACTATGAAAAAAACTATTTCTCTTCTGATTCTTTTTTTGTGCTTAATATTATTATTTTTGCATCCAATGCTTACGGTATCTGCCGCAGCAAATGGCCTTATGCTCTGGTATCAGAATATTCTGCCTGCATTGCTTCCTTTTGCCATTCTATCCAATATTCTGATTTCATCCGGAGTTTTTTATCATATTTCAGGAATCCTCTATCCATTCATCCATCTCCTGATTCCCTGCAGCAGAAATGCCTGTTTTCCACTTCTGTCAGGATTTCTATTTGGTTTTCCTATGGGAAGCCGTATCTGTGCCCAAATGTTAGAGGAAAATCAATTATCAAAGGAAGAAGCAACCATTCTCTTTGCAATCTGTAACAATATCAGTCCTATGTTTATCGCAAGCTACATTGTTCATGACACGCTTCGGCAGGACAGTCTTTTATTGCCAACATTTGGGATTCTCTATCTGCCGCCACTGATTCTCTGCCGCATTCTTTATGCCCTTCAACGAAAAAGTCTAACGCAAAAAGAAACGGCACCACGATTAAAATTAAACTTTTCAATCATAGATGCCGGTATCATGAACGGTTTTGAAATTCTTTGTAAACTCGGTGGATATATCATGCTCTTTTCTATTCTTTTAGAACAAATTATCTTTTATGTGCCACAAAAGCTCTTACAATTACCACTTTGTATTCCATTAGAAGTTACAAATGGAATCCGGCAGATTTCTGAAGAAGCTTTCTCGCCGCAGCTTGCTTATGCGTTGATTTTAAGTCTTACCGCTTTTGGCGGATTATGCGGCTTCGCCCAGACCTATTCCATGGTTGCATGCCAGAAGCTCTCCATGAAATATTATCTGCTGGTCCGAATCAGTCTTGCATTCTGTGCTTTTCTTCTGGGGTACATGATATATCCGGCAGGATAAATATATATTACTCTTCCGGAGTCTCATTTGCCGGAGCTTCCTGTGTGGCAGGCTCTGCTGTTGTTTCCTGTTTTGCCTGTCCGGAAGAAGCCTCTTCTTCCTCTGGAAGCAGTTCATTCCGGTTTGCCGTCACAACATCCAGACAGCCCTGAAGGGTGTGAATCAGATTATCATATCTTGCCTGTGAACCTTCAATGGCATGACTTAAAATTTCTTCAATATTCTTAAGACTGCTGTCCGTATACTGAATTGCACCCATACGGATATTATTGGCATCATTGGTTGCTTTATCAAGAATCTCCTGTGCCTGCTTGGTAGCAATCATAACAACCTCATTTGCCTGGGCATAAGCCTGTTGCATAATCTGGTGTTCACTGACAAGCTCGCTGGTCTGTACCTGTGCCTGAGCAATGATGGCATCTGCTTTTGCCTGGGCATCTGCCAGAATAGCTTCTTTGTTGCTGATAATCTTCTGATAACGCTTGATTTCTTCCGGCGTTTTCATTTTTAATTCCGTCAGGAGTTCTTCTAACTCATCCTTATTAACAACAATTTTTGTACTGGATAATGGCTGATATTTGCAATTATCAATATATTCTTCGATTTCTTCTATGATTTGTTCCATTCTGCTACTCATCGTCCACACTCCTTATTTTTTGATATTATATTTATCATAAATCCGCTCTATAAACTGTGGTGGGACAAAATGAGAAATATCGCCACCATAAGAAGCATATTCCTTTACAATTGTAGAGCTGAGATAGGAATATTTTACATTCGTTGTAAGAAATACCGTATCTATCTTTGGATTTACACGATGGTTCGACTGTGCAATCTGAAGTTCATATTCAAAGTCCGTTACCGCACGCAATCCTCTGACGATAATGGTTGCATCAATTTTTTCCATAAAGTCAACTAAAAGACCATCAAAAGAAGCAACTGTTACATTCGGCATATCTTTTGTTATCTCTTTTAACATACTAACACGTTCATCTAAAGAAAACAACGAGTTTTTTGCACTGTTATTTAAAACTCCCACAACCAGCTCGTCCACTATTTTCGAAGCACGTTCAATCATGTCAACATGACCATTTGTGACCGGGTCAAAGCTGCCCGGATAGATTGCTTTTTTCATCATAGGTTATTCCTTTCTGGATATAAAGGCATGTAAATTTGTCTTATATTTTTTGCATTTATCAAGTGTAAAACCAAGCTCCTCAAGATACTCAAAACCAGTCTTTAGGGACGCTTCTACAATAATTACCGTATCTTCATCTACCAGGGTCGATTTAGAAAGCAGCATCAGCACATCCTTTTCCAGTTCCTGATTGTAAGGCGGATCCATGAAAATAATCTGGAATGTCCCTTTTCCTTCCAGACTCCGGATAGCTGCCATGACATCCATCTGCAGTAAACGGCACTGGTCATTAAATTTGGTAAAGTTAATATTATCCTGTATACATGCTGCTGCTTTTTTTCCACTTTCCACAAAAACAGCTTCTTTCGCTCCACGACTGACAGCTTCCAATCCAATCTGTCCGCTTCCTGCAAACAAATCTAAGAACCGGCAGTCCGCAATCTCATATTGCAGCATATTAAAAAGTGTTTCTTTAATACGGTCTGTTGTCGGTCTTGTGTCTATTCCTTCAATTGTTTTCAATGGAAGGCTTCTTCCTTTTCCGGCTATTATTCTCATCAAAATCCCTCTTTTATCAGTAAATCATTCAGTTCCTGCAATGCCGTCTCCACCGCATGCATACGCACTTCACTACGGTCTCCGGAAAATACATAACGTATAACTTTCACAAAATCATTAATTTTATAACCAATGTATACCAGTCCTACCGGGAACTTTTCACTTCCACCGCCTGGACCTGCAATACCGGTTACTGAGATTCCGACATTCGTACCGGCAACTTTTGTTACGCCACGAACCATTTCTTCTGCTACTTCTTTACTTACTGCAGTGTGTTTCTGTAAGGTTTCTTCCGATACACCTAGTACTTTATGCTTTACCGCATCCGAGTATGTGATATAAGATTCTTCCAGCACATCCGAAGCACCCGGCACATTAATCAAAGTTGCGGCTACAAGTCCTCCGGTACAGGATTCTGCGGCAGCAATGGATAAATGATTCTCCGTCAGCCTTTTTACAATTTTATCTTCCAGATTTTCCTGTCTTTTTTCCATGGGAATCCTCTTTATTTCTGTTCTTTTAAAACAGCTCTGTTTTTCCAGAGATAATCAATTAGAGATACAACCGTTAATACCAGTGCAATATAAGTAAGTACGGTTCCTAATAACTGGAAGTAACAGTTATCAAAATTAAGAATCAATACAATGACCATAAGCATCTGGAATGTGGTCTTAAATTTGCCCCAGTAGCTGGCTGCAATTACAACGCCGTTATCAGCTGCTACCAGACGGAAACCACTGATGATAAACTCACGGCTGATAATTACGATTACAATCCAGGCTGCAAGCTGTCCGGTTTCAATCAGGCAGATCATTGCGGCACATACCAGCAGTTTATCCGCAAGCGGGTCCATAAATTTGCCGAAATCTGTCACAAGATTATACTTTCTTGCAATCTTCCCATCCAAAAGGTCTGTAAGACTTGCTACAATAAAGATTGCTACAGCAATATAATTTGCATAACCCGGACAAATCGGTGCCAACATAAACACTACAAAAAACGGAATCAAAATTACTCTGAAAATTGTTAATTTGTTTGGTAAATTCATGCTAATTCTCCTATCAAATCATATTCATAAGCTCCGGTTACTTTTACTTTGGCAAAGTCTCCGGTCATTAAGTTTTCCTCTGTATTTACAAAAATATATCCGTCAATAGATGGCGCATCACGGTAGGTTCTTCCTACATAAGCATTCTCATCTGCAACTTTTCCTTCGATAAAAGCATAAAGTTCACGGTCAACCATATCTTCATTTTTCTCAAAAATAATTTCTTCCTGAAGCTCCATGACTTCCTGTTGCCACAGTTTTTTCGTCTCTTCCGGAATCTGATTTTCCATCTCAGCTGCTTTCGTTCCTTCTTCCGGAGAATAGGTAAATGCGCCCAGACGGTCAAATTTCATTTCCTGTACGAATTCCAACAGCTCTTTATGCTGCTCTTCTGTCTCTCCCGGGAAGCCACAAATTAAAGTGGTCCGGAGCGTAATATCCGGAATTTCTTCCCGCAGATGATGAATAATACGAACAAGGTCATCCTTATTGGTCTTTCTTCCCATTCTCTTTAATACATCTGAATTTGCATGCTGAATCGGAATATCCAGATAATGGCAGACTTTATCATTTCGTTTGATTGCTTCAATCAGTTCATCATCAATTTCTTCCGGATAACAGTAAAGAATACGAATCCAGTACAATCCCGGAATCTTGTTTAATTCATCCAAAAGCCGGTGCAGGGATTTTTTTCCATAGAGGTCAATTCCGTAAAGGGTGGTCTCCTGGGCTACCAGAATCAGCTCCTTTACACCGCCCTCTACCAGTTCTCTGGCTGTTGCTACCAGTTCTTCGATCGGAATACTGCGGTAGTTACCTCTGATATATGGAATGATGCAGTAAGTACAGCGTTTGTTACAGCCTTCTGCAATTTTTAAATGGGCATAATGTCCACCGGTGGTAACACATCGTTTGGTATGCAAGGTCGGAAGTCCTTCCAGTGAATTTAAATTGGTATAATGTTTTCCTGCCATAACTTCTTTCACAGCAGAAACAATATTATCATAGGAATTAGTTCCAAGAATTGCATCTACTTCCGGTATTTCTTCCTCAATCTCACTCCGGTAACGCTGGGCAAGGCACCCGGTTACAATCAATGCCTTTGCATGTCCGGTTTTCTTATATTCTGCCATTTCAAGTATTGTGTTAATACTCTCTTCTTTGGCATCATTGATAAAACAACAGGTATTAATTACTATCACATCTGCCTGCGTTTCATCATCAATAATGGTATATCCGGCATCACGGATCATACCAAGCATATATTCTGAATCTACCAGATTCTTATCACAACCCAGTGATACAAAGAAAATATTCATTCATTCCTCCGTAACAGGAAAAAGTCCTGTATATATTTTTCTCTTACATGATGAAAGGGTTACCAAACCATGTTGGCAACCCCGCTATGCTACTCGTTATCTTCTGAAACAGCATCTTCTCCCATGATTTTTACCTTTCCGGTATAAAGCTCTTCTACTGCGATAGAAAGTGGTTTCTTTCCTTTGGCATTTTCAACCAATGGTTCATCTCCACCGATAATCTGTCTTGCTCTCTTTGCAGTAGCAATTACAATAGAATATCTGCTGTTTACGACCGGTTCTTCTCCGATTTCAACGTCGTTATTTACGACCTTCATTAACTCAACATAAGATGGATGTATCATAATTTATTCTCCTTTCGAAAAGCACTTCAGCTCTTCTCTGATTTTATTGATGAAATTTATATTACGTGATGCACAATCATGCTCGTTCTCAATGATGCTGTGGATATTCTCCACACATGCAGGGACGGTATCGTTCACCACAATGTAATCATACTGATTCATAAACTCTGCTTCCTGGGATGCTCTGCTTAATCTTGCATTGATGGTTGCCATATCTTCAGTTCCACGATTCACCAGGCGGTTCTTTAATTCATCCGCATCCGGTGGTGTTACAAAGATTAAGATGGTGTCCGGGAAACGTTTCTTTACGTCAAGTGCTCCCTGAATCTCTATCTCAAGAATTACATCTTTTCCAGCCTCTAACTGTTCATCTACATAGGCTTTTGGTGTACCATAATAATTTCCTACATAACAGGCATGCTCAATTAACGCATTGTCTGCTATCATCTGTTCAAATTCTTCTTTGGTACGAAAGAAATAATCAACACCATCCACTTCTCCTAGTCTCGGATTTCTCGTGGTAGCTGAAACAGATAATGCATACGTATCCTTATACTCTGCCATCAGAGCTTTCATCACAGTGCCTTTGCCGGCACCGGAGAAACCGGATACTACGGTTAATATACCTTTTCTTTTCATTTACTATTCCTCACTCAGTTTATTTCCACTAATCTCGTTAAATCTGCCAGTCAGTGTATCCGGCTGTAACGCAGAAAGAACGATATATCCGGCGTTGGTAATAATCACCGCACGGGTACGTCTTCCCTGGGTTGCATCCACCACGCACTCTTCTTCTTTGGCTTTCTGAATCATGCGCTTGGCAGGTGCAGAATCCGGCTGAATCACAGCAACAATCTTATCTGTATTTACTACATTTCCAAATCCAATATTCATAAGTGCTGCCATTTTTCACCATTCCATTCTTACTACAGGGTTTACGGAAATCATTTATTCAATATTCTGAATCTGTTCGCGGACTTTTTCAATATCCGTTTTCAGATTAATACCGGTATCTGAAATTGCAAGATCACTTGCCTTGGAAAGAATCGTATTTGCTTCCCGGTTCATCTCCTGAGCAATGAAGTCAAGCTTCCTTCCAACGGTTCCACCGCCTGTTAAAGCAGCTTTCATCGCTTCAATATGGCTCTTTAAGCGGACAGTTTCTTCATCCACACATATTTTATCAGCAAATATTGTAACCTCCGTTGCAATTCTTGCATCATCCATCTGCTTATCTTCTAAAATTTCTTTTACCTTGGTTTCTAATCGCTCACGGTATTCTTTCATAACGATTGGAGAACGTTCTTCGATAAAGTCCACATAGCCAATCATTTCATCTAATTTATTCAGAAGGTCAGTTTTTAAATTCTCGCCTTCTTTTTCTCTGGTTTCAACAAATGCCTCACATGCATTACGCAATGTCTTCTCAAGAAGTGCCCAAAGTTCTTCTTCGTCATTATCCTGTTCTTCCATTATAAAAACATCCGGATAACGTGACAATGTGCTGACACGGATATCATTTTCCAGCTGGAAATGCTCTGCCATCTGCTGTAAATATTTTAAATATTCGCCAGCAAGTTCTTCGTTGTATTTCAGTGAGAAGTTGGCTTCGTTGAAATCTTCACAGGTAATGAAGATATCTACTTTTCCACGCTGTATGTATTCTTTGATTAAGTTACGCACGGCACTTTCAAAGAAACTTAATTTTTTAGGAAGCTTAACATTTACATCCAGATAGCGGTGATTTACTGATTTAATCTCTACCGTTATCTTACGGTTGTCTTCCTCTATCTCACACCTGCCGAAGCCGGTCATACTTTTAATCATAGCTGCCTCCTAATGCATAGATATATGTATTATAGTAGAATTTTCTTTATTAGTCAAATTCAAAATGCCGTATTTATTGAAATTTTAGAAAGATTTCTTTATAATAAAATCCTGTAAAAGAATCTATTCTTTCCAAAGGAGGTCATATTATATGGCGCTAGACGGAATTACCGTAGCTGCACTTACTGCAGAATTAAATCAGACAATCTTAAATGGACGAATCAGCAAAATAGCCCAGCCTGAGGCAGACGAGCTGCTGCTTACCATAAAGGCACCATCCGGCCAGTACCGGCTTTCTTTAAGCGCCAGTGCTTCCCTGCCTTATATCTATCTTACAGCTCAGAATAAAGTCAGTCCCATGACTGCACCGAATTTCTGCATGGTATTACGAAAACATATTGCCAACGGCCGGATTATTGCCATCAGTCAGCCCGGATTAGAACGAATCATCCGGATTACGGTCGAGCATTTGGATGAAATGGGTGACCTGAAAAAGAAAAACCTGATTATAGAATTAATGGGGAAATACAGCAATATTATTTTCTGTGATGAAAACGAACGCATTATTGACAGCATCAAACGGGTTCCATCCCAGATGAGTTCCGTCCGTGAAGTTCTGCCGGGAAGAGAATATTTTATCCCGGAGACCCAGAACAAGCGGAATCCCCTTGACTGTTCCTATGAACAGTTCTGTGAAAAGGCGTCTTCTCTTCCACTGCCACTTGCCAAAGCACTTACTTCTGCTTTTACCGGAATCAGTGGACAGGTTGCAGCAGAAATCTGTTACCGTGCTTCTTTAGATGCAGATACACCGATTAATACCTTAGAAGAAGACGCACTGCTGCACCTTTATCATAATTTCAGCTGGCTGATGGAGGATGTCGGAAACGCCAACTTCAAGCCATGTATTCTTTATAAAGGAGAAGAACCGACAGAATATGCTGCCATCTTACCAACCCGCTATGAACATACGGAAGGCTATCACATTGAACCGGCAGATTCTATTTCCGCCGTATTAGAACAATTTTATGCCAGCCGCAGCCTCTACACCCGTATGCGTCAAAAATCTGTGGATTTGCGTAAAATTGTATCCACTCACTTAGAGCGAAGCAGCAAAAAACTGGATTTACAGTTAAAACAGTTAAAAGATACGGAAAAACGTGATAAATTTAAAGTATACGGCGAATTATTAAATACCTACGGCTATCAGGTTACCGAAGGAGCCAAATCAGTAGAGGTGCCAAATTACTATACCGGTGAAATGCTTACCATTCCTCTGGATGAAACACTTTCTCCACTGGACAATGCAAAAAAATATTTTGCCCGGTACAATAAATTAAAGCGTACCTTTGAAGCATTAAATACCCAGACCGAAGAAACCAAGGCAGAAATAGCACACTTACAGACCATTCAGGCTGCGCTTGCCATTGCAGAATCCGAAGACGACCTTGCCCAGATCCGGGACGAGCTGGAAACCTATGGCTATATCCGCAGGAAAATGAGCGGTAAGAAAAAACAAAAATCCAAAAGTAAACCATTCCATTATCGTTCCAGTGATGGCTTTGATATTTATGTTGGAAAAAATAATTTCCAGAATGACGAACTTACTTTCAAGGTTGCCAACGGAAATGACTGGTGGTTCCACGCCAAAGGAATGCCCGGCTCCCATGTTATTGTAAAAACCGAAGGCAGGGAGCTGCCGGATCGGACTTTTGAAGAGGCCGGCAGACTGGCAGGCTACTATTCTTCCGGCCGTGATAACGAAAAAATTGAAATCGATTATTTACAGCGTAAAAATGTAAAGAAACCAAACGGTGCTGTTGCCGGTTATGTCATTTACTATACGAATTATTCCCTGACAATTCACCCGGACATTTCCGGCATCGAAAAAATTTCAGAATAATTTAGTCACACATTTTTACTTCTTCCATATTATGAAGTGTAAGATAAATTTTGGAGGATTTGAAAATGAGTGATTTAGCTGCTACTGGCTGCGGATGTGGATGTAACGAAGGAAATAACTGCTGTTCTTTAATCTGGATTATCCTGTTACTCTCCTGCTGCGGCAACAATGGATTTGGAGGATGTGGCAATGGATGCGGCAACGACAGCTGTATCTGGATTATTTTACTGTTGCTCTTCTGTGGTGGCTGTGGTGACAGCTTCGGATTTAACAACAACGGTTGTGGATGCTAATTCGTCTGCAAAGCGGGGGCCTCTCAACGAGGTCCCTTTTTCACTTTACAGGAAATTGTTTTCCTGTAAAGCAAAAAAATGCTCCGCGAGGATGCGCACTGCGGCGTATAAGGTAGATGTCGCAAGCGACCGCCGCAGGCACAAGAATGTGTCAAGACACATTCTTTGTTCTGTCATATCTTTGACCGCCTTTTTCCGGTGCGGTCAGTTTCTTCTTTTCCGTTTCTTTTTTCTTCATACATTCTTCATCTATTTCATATACTTCATTTCCGTCAATGATTAATTTTCCCATGCTGGCATCAAATCCTTTCCTGTTTCTATAAAAAGGTTCTACATTTTATTATATGCGTCAAAGTTATATTTTCCGCTGTTCCATCATAATTTAAAAGAAAAAGGATTATTTTATGGATTCTGAGTATAAACCAACCTTCTTTGACTCGCAGTTACAAAACCACCAGTTACAGATTATGAAAACCATGATTCCATATCTTTCCGCCGGTCAGCAGCGTCCCTTTGCGCTTCTCATCAAATATATGGAACTACAAAAAACAGCCCAGCTTTTTTCCAATGACACGCTTACGATTCAGGAAGTCAGCAGCCATTCTCCCCAGGAGCGGATGTTTCAGATGCTTACCGATATCAGCGAACAGTGTACACCCGGCGAGAAAGAAAATATTGAAAACTTTTTAAATATGTATCAGATGCTGTCTGCTTATGATACCCTGTTTTCCTGATTTCATCACTTTATCATTTGTTATTTTATGGTTCCCTGTCAACTTGTTAAGAACGGAGGATTTTATGAATTTAGACTTTTTGAAAGGCAATCCTGCCTTAAATGATATTTCACCGGAAAAGCTGCAGTTTCTTATGGATTTTGCTTCTAATAATACTGATACAAAGGATGCCAAATCCATGGCTTCCACGGTCATGAACGCCGCCAATAATGCCAAACAAAACGGTATGACATTTTCGAATACTGAAACAACTTTATTAATTGAATTATTAAAGCAGAATATGTCCGAAGCAGAACGTGTAAAAGCAGATAAAATGCTGCAGATGATGCAGATGTTACAGAAAAAGAAAAAATAGTCTCTTATAACGCAAGCGAGGATATGCAAAATGCACATCCTCGTTTTTTGAAATATTTATTTCTGAACAATATTTATATCTACTTGAGAATGTTGGTTTTACGCTGTTTTTCGCTATTTATCTTCTGATTTACTCTATTTTTACTCCAAATTTAAGCCAATATTTTCAGTTCAGCTACTTCTTCTTTTTTCTTCTCTTCTGAAACGTGAGTGTATAAATCGGTTGTCATTGCCAATATTGAGTGACCTAAGAGTTTCTGCACTACCTGTTGGTCTACTCCATTTTCATAACACCTTGTAGCGTATGTATTCGCTGATTCTCAAGATAAAACTTCAAGTGCATTTTGTATGTTTTATCTGCTATTGCACTCTTCTGTTTTTGTTTTAAGTCTTTATAGCTTCTGTCGTTCCTCTGCATCTACAATTCCTCATCTGCCTTCTTTCTCCCGTGCCATCAAAAGCATTTTTTCAAAAGACTGAGCGAATCTTTCATCATCTTCCTCCGTCCGCTTCTTCGGTCCCTTGACATGACATTTACGGGAACTTCTTCTGGCTTTTTTACCCAGGTGACGTTCCATTAGCATCTGATCAATATTATCATCCGTGTACCATTTACCTGATTGATGAATAGCATAAGCACCTTTTCCCAATGCCATTGCAGCCACACCATAGTCCTGTGATACGACAATATCTCCTTTATGGCAGATACTAATCAGTTTATAATCTACTGCATCTGCTCCTGCACCGACAACAACAACTTTACTATAAGTCGATGACAGAACATGGTTTGTATCACACAACAACATTACCGGAACACTATTATCTTTTGCAATCTTTTCAATGATCGCAACCACTGGGCAGGCATCTGCATCAACAAATATTTGCATCTTTCTATTTCTCCTCTGAACCATTATAAGAATAAGCTCTGCTGTTCGTATTCTGCCTCTCGTTTTAGCTGAACCGGTACCTGATGCAGAATTTGCTCCATTTTCCTGTCATCGAACCAATCTTTCAGCTGTCCTTTTTCCAATATCAGCGGCATACGATCATGTACTTTTATCATAGATTCATTGGCTGCTGTAGTCATAATCACAAATCGTCGTTCATTCTCAAACCAATCACAGAAGCCAGCCATATACAATACTGGTGCATCATATCTGGAAAATGTATTTTTCTCTTTTAACCGATTCCATTCATAGAACCCACTTGCCGGTATCAAAATGCGGTGATAGAGGATTCCATTTCGAAAAGAAGGTTTGTCCATAACAGATTCTGCTCTTGCATTTATAACCAGATTCTTTCCTTGTGACAATGGATATCCCCACTTGCAAACATCCAGTTTCAATCCATGTTCTGATTTTTCAATGATCGGTGCTACATTGGTTGGAAAGATATCTCCTGCAAAATGTTCCTGCCGGATCCGTTGGTCTATATCATGCACTACTTTTTCGATTTCATCTGCCATATCAGAATCAATATAATATCTACCACACATAATACTTCCTTCACTTATAGATTCTATTTCATCAAATATACATCATTTATTTCTAGGCACTTTAAACTCAGTTAATCTATAATTTTGAATCCACCCCATACATTCTTCACCATCTTCATTCTCCCAAATTATCTGTCGCCACTTTTTATATTTATCTATAATTCTAACAACTTTCCCTTCCTCAAGCTTTTCAATTACAATCGAATGGCAGTCATGCTTCAGTCGTACAATAGATTCTCTATTAACGATTCTATATTTAGTCGTATTTAGCTCCTTCGCATCATATCCCATTCCAACGATGTAATAATTATTGACTTGTTGTGTATAATTGTAATTATTTATCGTTGTTGCTGAAGAATTCGTAACTCCCAAAACAACTGATATAATCGTAATAATAAAGTTCAGCCATTCTCGTATTTCTTTAACATCTATCGTTCGTTTTTCTTCTATTGGCAAATTCTGCTTCTCTTTATTTATCGAAAGATTCGTTGCTCTTTCATATTCCGATGCAATAGTTTCTGACACCGTATCAATATCCCATTCTTCGGATTCTGAGAAAACTTGATCGGTAACTCTTCCCAATAAATTTATATGAGGCTTCTGGCATAATGGTGGAAGCCTAACACCATAAATTAACAACACCATATTGAAAAAACACTTGTGTCCTTTAATGTATTAACTGCGAAGAAAAACACAAAAGGAGTATTCACAAGTGGCTTCAGTTAATACATTATGCAAAAGTGTCCTTAATGTCAAGAACACAGTTATAAAAAATTGTAATCTTTACTCTGATAAGAATGGAGTTAAACATATTCGTATCCAAGCAAGACCTAATAAATGGCACGAGAACGACTGCCCATTCTGCCATAAATCATGCCCTGTTTATGATAAACATTCCAGTAGTATAATGCCGAGATATTACGAAGATAACTCGTAGAAAATGCAAAGTCCAGTCGCAAGTTTAGACACGATATTGCTCTTAACAGTCGTATAAAATCAACATTTGCAGGGATTTATCAAATTCCGACATACCGTCTTAGAAAATGAATAATCCCTCGCAATTCATTATGAACTACGAGGGACTGCTTACTGACTGTTAAAGCGGTAGCCGATCTCACGAACACTATCTATGGAAAAGTGAGAGTTTGTATCACAAAGTTTTTTACGAAGATTCCGAATGTGAAAGCCTACGGTATCCTTTTCATTGCCTACTGATATTTCGCCCCACACCTTATCATAAATCTGCTCGTATGTAAGAACACGACCTTTATTGGCTGCGAGCAAGCAGAGTATATCGTACTCTTTGACGGTCAGTTCAATTTCCTGACCGTTATTGATAACTCTGCGCCGGCTCAAATTGATTTCTAAGCCGGAAAGGGATAATGTCGGCTCATATGAAATCTCTAATTTTTCAAAATCAGGGTGCTGTTTTACAAAAGCCAGCATATCGTCAAAGGCTGTTGAGTCTTGTGCTTTGAACTCCATTATTACGATTCGTCCGATATTATCACCCCCCTTGGTTAGTTTTTTTGTCTTGGACAACATAAGATTTATTGCGTGAGATAATACGATTCATCAATCGTTTTCAGAATAAAATTCACATCGTCATAACGAGAGGAATCGGACTGAGAGCCTAAACTGCATATCAAAAACTCTTTTCCGTGCTGCTGATAAAGCACAATCAAGTTATAGTCGTCAGACAGAGAGCCAGTCTTAATTCCGCATACATTTTCGTTGTAATATTCGGATGTCGGATCAAGGAAGGCGTTTGTATTCTGCCATATTTGTGTACTGCCATCAGGCAGTGTTGCCGTATAAGTGTTTTGAGATACAATTTCTCTAAACCACGAGTATTCCAACAACCGATATACTACTTCTTTCAAATCTAAAGTGGTGGTAAGTGCCTCCATATCAAAACCACTCGGATCATATAAAACTGTGTCTAAGTACCCCTGCTGTTGCAAATGCAGGTTTAAGTTCTCCATGAAAATCCTCACACGCTCTTGACAGCTTTCTGCTTGCGGCGAAAGTAATCCTCCACAATAATCAGCAACCACATAAGCTGCGTCATTCCCTGACGGTACTAACATTGCCGCAAATAGATTGTGTAAAAAGTATTCTTTTTCCTTGATTTGAGCAACAGACGAGCCAGGTTTCGTGAGTGAAATAGCACCATAGTCTGCAACAACGATACTATCAAGGTCTGCTAAAGTTGACGCATACTCAATAACAAACAGCTTGGCTAAACTTGCAGGAATTTGTGGCTCGTTCTCGTTTTTTGAAACAAATATTTCATCATCAGAACAATCCACCAAAATCAGCGATTTTGCATTATAAGAGTCAGGAAAATCTTCTTTGTAGAGAAAACCATTTATTTTATTCTTTACCTCTCTGAAATTTTCCGGCTGCATTGCCCACGGCACAAACATTATACCTATGCCGATACAAACTACAAGCAAAAACAAAAATACTCCAAATCGTTTTTTCTTACGGCGTTTTCTCTGCATATATGTGCTCACCTCCCAACACCAAAACTCCTATGTGCCATTTTTAATCGGCATAATTTGCCTGAATACACTCTGTAAATCCAGACGGATCTCCCAACTTAGCTTTATCAATATTATCACGAAGATATTTGCGTGTGGCGTCATCACAGC
This sequence comes from Roseburia sp. OM03-7AC, assembly GCF_003462625.1. Taxonomy (NCBI): domain Bacteria; kingdom Bacillati; phylum Bacillota; class Clostridia; order Lachnospirales; family Lachnospiraceae; genus Roseburia; species Roseburia sp. OM03-7AC. The sequence continues at coordinate 468,586 of NZ_QTZJ01000001.1, read as the reverse complement.
GATCTGTTCCCATATAAGGCATATCAAAGGCTTTTTCGAGTTCAGCTAAGGCTTTTGCCGCCCTTTCCGAATCCGTATTGTAAGTATCAAGCCATTCCTGCATCCAAGAATATTCCCAAAGGTTAGATGCTCTTGTATCGCCATATCCTATCTGAAAAGACGCTCCCGTATCTTCGCCTTCCAAAGCATCAGGCGGCGTAAAGCCCTCCGGCCAATTCAAACTCTCAATGGTCGTTAGGTATTCTTCTTCAATGGTAGCAAAGTCCGTGAAACCTCTTGTGTTTGTGTCGGAGTCCGAAGAAGTGGAGCAGCCTGCCAGCATAATCACCAGCAAAGAAATCATAACACACAATAACAGTCTGTACGGTCTTTCGGATTTTGAGATTGTTCGTTTCATTTTGTTTCCTCCTTGAATTGAGTTTTATTATCTAAGAGCCAATGCAGGCTCTAATTTTGCTGCTTTCAATGCTGGTAATAATCCGCCCAATAATGCTGTAAGCACAGACACAGCAACTGCAACAACAGCAACGCTGATTGGATAACTCGGTGTTCCCACCGGGGAATCCACAGGGAGCAACGCTCCAATACAATGCACCAAAATCAGCGAAATCAAAATAGCTGCAAAGCAAACGAATATTGATAAAATCAACTGTGAGCCTAAAACCAATGCCACAATATTTGTTCGTGAAGCACCTATCGCTCTGCGGATCAGCAACTCATGTGTGCGCTGTTCCAATGAAGATAGTCCGATATTGATCTGCCCTAATACGGAAACAAACAGCAACAAAAGCGAAGTAACCAAAAGCCCTAATTGCAGTATGGACAATACCGAATCATAGGTATCTCCAATATCACTCCGCCCAGCACTTTCCCAGTAACCGCCAATGGTATCAGTCAAAATGTCGCCAAGGGCAGAATGTATCTGTTCGATTGTCAGTCCTGTTGTGGGATGCCAATACACATTTGCATTTTGTACTTGCCACATTGCTGGTGCGAAATTGAGGATCGCCGCAGAATCCGCATAGATAGTCGGAAAATCCCTGCCATCGTTTACTACTCCGACAATATTGAATGGGGTTAACGAAAGTGTGCTTTTTACATTTCCTGCAGCATAGGGCGAATCATTAAAATAGTTTTTAGCTTCTTTGTTTATGACCACTTCAAGCGATCCGCCCTCACTCGAAGGCTCTAACCATCTACCGGATGTCATTGGAAGATTATAGACTTGACTATATGCCTCCGTGGTGCAAACTAAATCAAAAGCCATCAGGTTTTGGTAAACATCATTCGGCGGTATTGGCGTTAAATCTTTCATTGGTGCAAATCGAATATCTTCTCCCATAGAAAAAGTAACAGCGGCTACATCATCAATGGCTTCAAATCTCTGGAATAATTGTTCCATTTTATTTCTATCGTGAAAATCGGATTCCGTTATCACGAATGAGTAAGTAGGTGACCAGCCATATACCTGTGCGTTTACGGAAATCAAATACTCCCGTCCAAGCGTACCAACTAATACCGATCCAAGCATTGCGATAATGCCTACAAGCATTGAAACACTTGTCAGAATACTTCTAAGTGGAGACAGACGAAGGTCTTTAAGTATCATTTTTAGCACAAGTTATCCTCCCTCCATCCATTTCAAAAATCGTATCACAGGTATCTGCAATATCAGGATCGTGCGTAACCAACAGCAGCATAATTCCATTTTCTTTTACGACGCTGTGCAACAGTTCCATAATCTGCGTTCCCGTCTTTTTATCCAACGCTCCCGTAGGCTCATCACATAAAATGGCTTCCGGAGATACTGCAAGCGCCCTTGCGATTGCAACTCTTTGTTGTTCACCGCCGGACAAATTGATTGGGTAATCATTTTCCTTGCTTTCTAAGCCGACACTTTTTAGCAAGCCTGTAATTATCTCGTGACGCTGTTTGGCGGTAAACGACTTTTTGGCATAGAGTAGTGGTAATTCGATATTTTCCCATACCCGCAAGTGCTTAATCAGAGAGTAGTTCTGAAATACAAATCCGATATTATTGGCTCGCAGTATAGACAGATCACGGTCTTTCAAAGCAGAAATAGATATACCATCATAAAGGTACTCGCCCTCATATTCCCGATTTAACAAGCCAATAATGGATATAAGGCTTGTTTTGCCTGAGCCGGACTTTCCGACAATGGCATAACTGCGCCCTCGTTGCAATTCCATATTAGCGTTGGTTACTGTTGTCAGCATATCGCCATTATTCAATTTGACGCTTGCTTTCAAATCCTTTATTTTGATTAAAGTCTTTTCGGAAATTCCTTTCATTTTATCAAATCCCCCTCGGATCAAGGTTTGGCGGAGTAGCAGAAACTACATCGCCCTCCTCTAAGCCGGACAGTATTTCTATATTGGCTCCGTCTGTCACACCCAATGTCACTTTTGTTTCCACTCTTTCTCCATTCGGAGTAATTACAGTAACCAATCCCGTCCCTTGTCTACCCGCTATTACCGACAGCGGCAATATAAGGACATCATTTCTCGTTGTCGCCGTTATGACTACCGTTGCACTTTGCCCCGATTTCACATCGACTGTTTGACTGATCAAGCATTGCAGAATGCCCTCTTGCGGCACGATTCCCGTAAACGCATTTTCATCTGCGGCAGGCGACACCACGGCAATCATATCGGTTGGTCCTACACCATCATATACTTGAAATTTTGCTTTCAACTCTGCATACTCCGGTAAGGTACTCAAAAAATTATCTGCCTCTACATTGAGGGCAAATCCTGTATAATGCACTATCGCTACGGGATAATTACTCGGTACGCTTTCATTGGATGGGGCAATAGAGGTAATTGTACCATCCACCGGAGATTTCAATTCTTTGCCGTTCACAGTTCCAATAATTTGCCCGGCAGTGATTTTTTCTTCTAATTCTACCGCTGTATTAAATATGCCATTTTCGGGTGAGAAAATAATAAACGGTACTGCCGGAACAATAGTCGTTTGCGTTGAAACGGTTGGAGTAATTGTCCCTCGTACAACTGATACCGTTTTTTCTGCGGATGTTGCGCTATCTGTAAGATTGTTTTCGTCTGTCTGCCCAATTGCAGAGCAGGCAGATAGCGTAAATACAAGAAACAAAATAGAACATAGCAGCATTTGTTTTCTTAGCAACTTCATCATTCCTCCTTATGCTGTATCACAAAAAATACGAGCCTCTATCTTGATACTTTTATTGTACCAAAACAGAAGCCCGTATTTTCTTGATTGCTCGTAAGATATTCCTCTTTTTTTCTATGCAAATTCTTACAATTTTCCTACGCCAACGGCAAAGTAATTGAAAACTTGTTTTGATCCTCTTGGCTCTCTGCAACGATTGTACCATTGTGTAGTTCAACAATCTGCTTTGCAATCGCCAAACCTAATCCAGCTCCTCCACTGCTTGTACTTCTCGCTGCGTCAAGCCGATAAAACTGCTCGAAAATCCTGTTTAACTTTTCTTCCGGCAGAGTATCGCCGTGGTTACAAAAAATAATGCTGACCGTATCTTCCTGACATTGTGCGCTGATCGTGATATCCGTATTTTCAAAACTGTAGATAACCGCATTTCTCAAAAGGTTATCAAAAACACGCTGAATTTTGTCTGCGTCACATCGAAGCATTATATCATCATCAACACAAAGATTACATTGCAAATTCTTTGATTTGAGCATAGGCTTAAATTCATATACAAGTTGCTCCAGCAGGCGAGTTAAATTGATTTTCGTGTATTGTAATGTAATATCGTATATATTGAATCGTGTTATCTCGAAAAACTCGTTAATCAGATCCTCTAACCGTTCTGCCTTACCAAGAGTGATTGAAAGGTACTTTTCTCGAAGTTCCTTTGAGATTTGCGACTCATCACGCAGTAAAGTAAGATACCCGATTACAGAAGAAAGCGGTGTTTTCAAATCGTGTGCAAGATACATAATCAGGTCATTTTTTCGCTGCTCATTTTCTTTTGCAAGCCTTGCATTACTTTCAGCCTCTTGTTTTAACTGATTGATGTTAGCGGCGATTTCACTCAACTCCGGGGACATTTCAATGTAACTGACATTCTGATCGAACATTTTTCCTGTCGCAGCCTGTACCTCGTACACATAGGCGACTACTTTTTTCAAAAGTAGGTATGTCATGTATATAATACAGCCACCCCACACGATTACAGCCACTATATAAAGATATACTGTTCTGTAATACAAGTAATAATACAAAACATACTTGCGGAGAATTTCCTCTGCCATAATTCCTAAAAGAAAAGTACCGCCAAAAATAAGCACAGAGCAAATCGCACATTGAATTACATACCCTTTGAACAAGGTAGAGAGCAGATAGTTTTTTTCTTTTTTATTCAATTTCATACCCTACCCCCCAAACAGTTTTAATGAACTTCGGATTTTTTGAAGGTTCATTCAATTTTTCCCGAAGCCGCCCAATGTGCGCCATTACCGTATTGTTACTGTTGCGAAGATACTTTTCTTTCCACACGGCTTCAAATAATTCCTCCGAGGCGACAACTTTACCCTGATGTTCGCACAGATACCACAGAATAGAAAACTCCAACGGAGTCAAGGCTATTTCTTTGCCATACAAGTAGCACTTGTGGCTGACTCTGTTTATCAGTAGACCTCTGATGTCATACTCGTCTTTTTCTTCGGATTGGCTCAAATTAGGACTGTTATAGCTCTGATAACGCCTTAATTGCGTCTTTACTCTTGCCACAACCTCTAAAGGATTAAACGGTTTCGTTATATAATCATCCGCACCAATCGTAAGCCCCATAATCTTGTCGCTATCCTCAATTTTGGCGGTAAGCATAATAATAGGGAAGTAAAACTTTTCCCGAATTTTTTGGCAAAGTCGAAAACCATCAATATCCGGCAGCATAATATCAAGTATCGCTAAATCAATCTGCGACTGTTTGATACATTTCATCGCCTCTAACCCATTATAACATTTATATACTGAATAACCATCGTTACTCAAATACACTTCAAGCAGATCAACGATTTCTTTTTCGTCATCCACAATTAAAATCTTCTTGTTCATTGATCCTACACCTCATTTTCGGGTACGGCTTCCATTATGTCGCCAAAATCACACTCTAAGTATTCGCATATATTCAACAGCACGGGAAGGGTAACATTTTCATTTTTTCCGAGTTTCGCAAATGTACTTTTGCTTGCCCCGACCGCTTCTCGTAATTGACTCTTTTTCATTCCCTTGTCAATCAGAAGTTTCCAAAGTTTGTTGTACCGTACTTTCATTTCCGCACCTCCACCCAAATATAGTTTGTATTATAGCACTTTGAGAGTGAAATCGCAATTATTAAGTCTGTATTTTGAGACTTTTAGTTTTCAAACCGGCACAATATCTTTCTGATATGTAATCCAACCGCCTGCAAAATGCAGGCGGCTTATGTATTTTAATAGGCAGGTGCGCCGTAGCCAAGAATCTCGTAATAACCGATAGAATACTCATTGACTCGGCAACTGTCGCCGGAGTTGCCCTCGACCGTATAAACCTTGCCGTTTTCGACCTTTTGAACAATACCCGTATGGTCGGATAATCCATCCTGACCACTTTCGTCTGCCCAATCGAAGAAAATAATCATTCCGGGGGCAGGCTCGGCGCTGCCATCCAGCCATTGTCCACGATCCTTAAACCATTGTACTCCGTTGACACAGCCTGCATATTTTGGGATAACTCCAGCGTCGATATAGCCGCACTCGTTGGCACACCAAGATACAAAGCAAGCACACCATTCTACACGGGAGTTAAAACCGTACCACGACCAATACGGCTGACCGCCCACATTGCCAACCAGAGAGAGTGCAACGGTCACGATCTGTCCGTCGCCGCCTGTAATGCCGTAAAGCACCTGTGACCAAAGGTAATTGTTTTCATCTGCAAGCAGTTCAGCGAGGTAGCCTTTCTGTTCTTCGTTAAAACCATATTGCGCCGCCATTTCCTCGGCAGTCTTGTGGCTGACGGTAATATACAGATAGGTTTGTGTGACCGTGCTTTCAGTTTCCACGATATTACCGTGTCCGTCATCGGTTTCGGTAATAACTGTTTCGGTCTTGCTCTCTGTTCGGGAAGATATTTGATTCATCTCCCAAAAGATGTCTTTTAAGAGTTGCTTTTTGCCATCGTCCATTGTGGCAACCTCTTGGGGGTTATCTTGATCCGTATTCGTTTTTACAGAGTAAACGGCAAGCACCTCTTTCCAAACGGCTCTGCTGCCACTCATTTCAAGAACATCATAGGATACCGAGTTCTTTTCCTCTTGCAGCTTGGTATCGTATTCGGTATTGATTTCCTGCACAACGGTCTGCATACTCATTCCAGTGCCGGAATCTTCGTCTGAGAAGAAAATGCCAAATACTGAGCCGAGGATCATACCAATCAGGCAAATCACGATAATAACCAAAACCGCCACCCAGCCGCCTGCGGCGATAGCGGCAATCAAGGCTTTCGTTCCGGCAATAATCGCTTTAATGGCAAGTGCGGTCGCTTTGGCAATCGCCTTTACCGTAACCACGGCGGCTTTTGCCGCAGCCCTTGCCGCTTGTGCTGCTCTCTGTGCAGTTTTAACCGTAATGATTGAATCCACCTAAAAATCCTGGATTGCTATGCCCCCGCTTATGCCCCTTGTCATCATAATGGTTTAAACCGCCAAAGAATCCTGGTCGACTCTCACCTACTTTATGCCCGTTATTGTCATAATGATTCATACCACCAAAAAAGGAAGGCGAACTATGTCCGATTTTCTTTCCATTTGCATCATAGTCGTTCATACCACCAAAGAATCCTGGTCTGCTCTCGCCTACTTTTTTCCGTTTGCATCATAATGGTTTATGGATCCAAAGAATCCTGGTCTGCTATATCCTTTTTTACTCATAATGTCATCCTCCTGACTCTATTAGCCTCTTGTTTGATCTCAGAATAACACACTTTTCTCATTTGGAAGTCGCATAACAGGCGACATTCTTTTATCGCATTTACATTCATTATACCATTTATAATTCTTCCGACAATACGCAATAAAGCCGGAAGCCACGTTATCATCCATGACCTCCGACTCGTTCTGCTTATTCTACACTGTCCTTACACCCAAATCAACTCCTCTCTCCGTTTTATCTTTTCCCTGCTTTTCTTGAATAATCCTCTTATTGATCTCAAGCCGTTCATGAATGGATAATTTCTTATCTTTTCCATCTACCGCCTGCTTCTGCTGTGCCGGTTTTCTATCTGTTTTTCCTACATCCTTAACAACTTCATTCGCTTCGGTACTTGTTACCCTCTCATCTGCTCTTCCTTCATATCTTTCTGCTATCTGCTGTTCTCGTCTCTCCTTCACACCTTTTTCCTCCAGATTGCAAAAACTCTGCAGATACGGAAGCACATGATTCTGCATGTCTGTCAGATCTTCCATATACTTTTGGAACTCTTCACTTCCTTTGCCTTTCTGGTAATTGATCCAATACTCATGTCCGTCTGATTTCTTCTATTCCGACAGGCATACTATTTTTACAAGAGATTTTGAAAGTATTAACATGGTATTAACAACCGCCACAATTTACTATTATGGAATTGATACAAAAACCTATGAACCGAAAGTTACCAAACTTGCCTACTCAAAAACTGACGATTGCTTTTATATCGACAACGGAATACAAGACGCTCACATAAAAGCATTTGAAAAAGAGCAAATAAAAGAATCACTTTACTTAAAATATAACGCCCAATAACAAACAAGAGGACTTGCAAGGTTTCTAACCTTTCAAGTCCTCTGCTATATCATGGTACTGTTAGCCATGTCCGTTCCGTCAAGGACTGCCCTACGGCGTATCGGCTACGCCTTGTTCCTTGACCTCACTACATTTGCACAATCCGTTCTTCTGTCATTCCATACTATTCATCACTTTTTAAATGTTTGTTTGTAATAATTGGAATAACTTCTTCTGAATCATTTACAAACGCTAAAACTTCATTTACTATCTTAATCTTCCGATAACCACCTTTATGATAATGCAACATCTTATGATGATTTGAACAAACAACTATGAGATTATTAAGCCTATCCAAAGTTCCTTCTTCATCATATTCTTCAGACAGATTTTTTATATGATGTACTTCTACGTATTTTGTTCCATCTTGTTTTTCTATTGGCATTCTTTGCTCATTTGAACATAATTGGCATTCATAATCATATGCTCTTTTTAGTTTATCTATTAACTTATGATTTCGTTCTATCTTATTTTCTGATATTTCTTTTTTTCTGATTTCCTGCTCTTCCAAATCTATAATTTCATCAATTTCCTCTGTTAGTTCTTTTATCGTATTACTTTTTTTAGAACGAACATACCCTAATGACAAAATATACTCATCTATTGACATTTCATTCAACTTTGCTACATTATATATTGTTTGATAAATTTTGTCTTGTGAAGAAAAATATACGATATTGGGTGGCTCTATAATGTATTTACTTAACTCTTTCTTATACTTTATATTCTTATTTTCAGAAACATACTCATCAGCACGCCTTGATTTTTTATATCCATAAAAATCAAGAAATTCATCTAAATGCATTCCACAACGATGTGCATAATTTCGAATCCATTGATTTTCTGGTGATGAACTTAATTGTACAACACCATCAACCATATGTTCCTCAAAAAATTTGATTATTCTAGAATCTCTAATTGAATCCTTTTCTGTTAAACAACTTTCAAATCCAAGAAATTGAGCATATTCTTTTCCTTTCATATTTCTTTTATGAGCCGCTTTTTTAAAAAGCTGTTTAGAATCTCCATTTAGTAAAATACATTCCTTTTTCAAAATGCTATCCCGTTCACTACATTTCAGCACCTCATAGTCCATTTCATTATATATATTCATTTTTTCAACTATTGAAAGAGTTTTTAAATCCTCTGGAACAAATTCATCAAACATACATTTAACACATTTTTCATCAAAATATATTAAACATATTTTTCCATCCCTACTATTTTTAATAAGATACCGTCTTTGCTGTTTCTCATTCCAATAACTGAATTTGTGGTACATTAACATTTTTCTAAAAATTTTCTCATCATCTTCTGATAACATTTCCATAAACCAAGATGTATAATGCTTTATCCCATGAATTAACACTTTATTGACATTTGCTTTTGTACTCCATGTCATATCTGCTATTTCTTGATTTGTCATCTGATACTCGTAATATAATTTCTGTATTGCCTCCGAATCTAATTCCGAAGTAGTACCCCGATATTTTTCTGTATTTCCCATTACAATTTATCTCCCTACATAAACATATAACTATCTGAATAGATTTTACCATAATTGACAAGCAAAGTCACATTTCTATAAAAGGATTATAGCAAACAAGGATATGCAAAAATGCATATCCTTGTTTATTTGAAATATTTACTCCATTTTCTTTCAACTTTTACTCCAAATTTACTCCATTTTAAAAATCTGTTACGATATTATGCGGTATTCTATGATACCTTTTCTTTGAAGAAAAATGTCTGCAAACCTTGATTTTAAGCGAACTTTTCAATATTTCCAAGCACTTTATTCTGTTGTGAGAATTTCTTCTCAATTATTTCATTACAATGTTAATAATTTTGCCCGGTACATAAATCTCTTTGATCACATTGCCGGTAAGCTTATCTGCAATTGCAGCTTTTCCTGCAGCAAGTGCATCCTCTTTGGAAGCATCTTTTGCAATGCTGACAACACCCTTTGTCTTGCCGTTAATCTGTACTGCAATTTCAACTTCATCATCTTCCATTGCATCTTTATCATACTCCGGCCATCTTTCTGCAAATACAGAAGTATCATGACCAAGCTCGCTCCACAGTTCTTCTGCAATATGTGGTGCAAATGGAGCAAGAAGAAGCACATAAGTTTCAAGTGTCTTCTTATCTACGCCGCCCTTCTTGGAAAGGTCGATCAGTTTGTTGTTGTATTCCATGAATCCTGAAATTACAGTATTTAAGCTGAAGCTTTCCAGTCTCTGGGTAATATCATATACCAGTTTATGACGAATCTTAACCAGTTCTTTAGTCTCAGCAACATCTGCATCCTTCTGGCTCATTACAAGATTCCAGAATCTGGTGATGAAACGGTATACACCATCGATTCCACGATCATCCCACTCAGAATCCAATTCCGGTGGTCCAACAAACAGCTCATATAATCTTAAGGAATCACAGCCGTAGTCACGAACCAGATCATCCGGTGAGACGACATTTCCTTTAGATTTACTCATCTTGATACCATTCTTACCGGTAATCATACCCTGATTAAACAGTTTGGTAAATGGCTCATCAAAGTCAATTACTCCGATATCATATAAGAATTTGGTATAGAAACGGGAATACAGAAGATGCAGTACTGCATGCTCTACTCCACCGATATACATATCAACTGGAAGATATTTATCTGCTTTCTCGCGGCTTACTAATTCATCTTTGTTCTTGTTATCTACATAACGTAAGAAATACCAGGATGAACCTGCCCACTGAGGCATGGTATTGGTCTCACGTTTTGCAGGCTTACCACAGCAAGGACATGTGGTATTTACCCACTCCGTAATATCTGCCAACGGTGATTCTCCGGTACCTGTCGGCTGATAAGATTCAACCTCTGGTAACAGTAATGGAAGCTCTTCTTCCGGAACCGGAACTGCTCCACAATCCGGACAATGTACGATTGGAATTGGCTCGCCCCAGTAACGCTGGCGGGAGAATACCCAGTCTCTTAATTTATAGTTGGTTGTCTTCTTACCAAAGCCCATCTTTTCAATCATTTCCGGAGCTTCTTTCTTAAGAACGGACGACTCCATTCCATTCCAGTCACCAGAATTAATCATAATACCTTTTGCTTCGGTATAAGCTTCGGTCATATTTTCAATTTCCTTACCATCTTTGGCAATAACCTGGATAATTGGAATATTGAATTTCTTTGCAAATTCAAAGTCACGGTCATCATGTGCAGGAACACACATAATTGCTCCGGTACCATAATCAGCTAATACATAATCAGAAAGCCAGATTGGAACCTTTGCACCATTCAACGGATTGATTGCATAAGAACCGGTAAATACACCAGTCTTTTCTTTATCCTGCAAACGATCTACAGAAGATTTCAGGGATGACTGATAGATATAATCCTCTACTGCAGCTCTTGTCTCATCAGTTGCAAGCTCTTTTGCCAAAGCATGCTCCGGTGCAAGTACCATGAAGGTTGCTCCGTGAAGAGTATCCGGTCTTGTGGTATAAACAGTAATCTCTTTATCGCTTCCATCCACCTTAAAGTTGACTTCTGCTCCATTACTCTTACCAATCCAGTCAGTCTGCATTTTCTTAACCTTTTCCGGCCAGTCAAGCTTATCAAGGTCTGCAAGAAGACGGTCAGCATATTTGGTAATCTTAAGCATCCACTGCTTTAAGTTCTTCTTGGTAACATCAGCACCACAACGCTCACATTTACCATTTACAACTTCTTCATTGGCAAGACCAGTCTTACAGGATGGGCACCAGTTAATTGGCATCTCTTTCTCATAAGCAAGTCCGGCTTTAAACATTTTTACAAAAATCCACTGTGTCCATTTGTAGAATTCAGGATCGGTGGTATTTACTTCCATATCCCAGTCATAGATTGCAGCAATTTCCTGAATCTGACGCTTGATATTCCTGATATTTTCAGCGGTAGATTTTTCCGGATGAACACCCATCTTAATTGCGTAGTTCTCTGCCGGAAGACCAAATGCATCCCATCCCATCGGGTGAATGACATAATATCCATGCATAAGCTTATAGCGGCTCCATACATCAGATATTACATAGCCTCTCCAGTGACCTACATGAAGTCCGTTTCCGGATGGGTATGGAAACATATCCAGACAATAGTATTTCGGCTTCTTGCCATCATTTACGTTAATTGGCTTATCTTCCCAGACTTTACGCCATTTCTGCTCTACCGCTCTGTGATTATACGGTACTGTTGTTTGTGACATCTTCAATTCCTCCTAATTAAAACAGCTTTCGTCCATAAAATAAGGACATGCTGATAGAATGCCTTTTTAGAGACTTATACTCATAAAATTCTATCACATGCCCTCAATTTGTCAAGGAAAAATGGTATTTGTATCAATTGTAAGAATCCGGTCTATCGGACAAATGCTCTTCCCTTTTCCGTCTGTGCCTTCAAAATATTTCGAGCTTGCCGATTCAAACAGCACATAGATATTGCCGTCTGCATAATTAATTTCTTCGGAACATGGTGGCATTTCCACCTTAAGTTCCGGTGCCCGCGGCTTTGTATCCATTGCATCTACATTCTGGTAAATCTTTAAATAGGATGAATTGCTTCTTCCATAGGATGTGCTTAAATACACTCTGTCCTGTTCATCAAAAGCAATTCCCTGCACCTTTTCCGGTATCTGGTAGCGCTGCTGTTCCATCAGTTCTCCATCCTGATATTTATAAGAAATCATAATGGATTTGAATAAGGCATTGTGTGTTGCTACCCAGAGAATTCCATCATGCCAGGTAATGCAGGATGGCATATTCGCTACACGGTATTCTTCAAACATTCCGGTGGCATCCACAAAAATCTTCGGTTTGGACTCTGCAATCTTTTTTATATAACTGTAACTAAGCCGTTCCAAAGACCTTGTGTCCGAATGGCAGATCCAGACATTTCTTCCATCGTAGGTAAGTCCTCCAAGATGGCTGTTCTTTTTCATGCCAAGGGTAACCATATATTCTCCGGTCTCTTTGTCAAAGATATAAAGGGCTCCAAGGCTTTCCGAATCATCCGTATTATATGCTGTAATCATATAATAATCTTCGGTAATACAGATTCCCTGCGGACACTGGTTGTCCGTGGATGTCATATTCTGTGCATAATCCTGTTCCCTGGTGGATGGCATTCCCGGAATATTTACATCATAGGCAAAGCTGAATCCACAATCCTTTAACATCCGGTCATTTCCGCTCATCTGTGATGCCGTGGAATATGGATACATTTCCACGCTGTAAGAAGAATCAATCTTCTTGGTCCATTTTGCGTATAACGATACGTCTCCGAAATTATCAATGTTTATCTCTGTAATCTTATTCTGATAACTGCTTTCGGTATACCAGCCAGCGAAATTATATCCCGGTTTTTCCGGTATATCAAGGGTTAGAGGAAGTTCTTCTATAATATAGTTATAAGTCAAATCAGAAGAAGGGATTCCACCATTTAAGTAATAGGTGATATCATAATCTTCCTTTAATACATTGGCATCTTCCGGCTCCATGCTGTAATAAAGAGAGGTAGTGATTGGCAGAGAACGAAGTGCTTTTGCTTCTGAGAACTGCGAATTATCGAAAAACAGCGCAATAATCAAAACAATTGCAAAAAAAGTTCTTTTCTTTCCCATGTCACCACCACCTCTCTTTCGTCATCCGTTTGTCTTAACAGATATTTTTTCTCATTACACTTATCTCACTACACTATTTATCTTCTTCTGAAGCAAGCTTGGATGCCCGTTCTTCCATCTGTACCCTTGCGACTTCCTCCGGTGCCTGTTCGTATCTGGCAAACTGGTAGGAGAAATCTCCGCTTCCCTGTGTCATGGAACGAAGTCTTGTGCCATAACCATATAATTCAATATAAGGAATATCCGCTAAAATCTCGGTGGTTCCTTTGTTATCCGGTGTCATGCCAAGAACTCTTGCCCGCTTCTTATTTAAATCTCCCATTACATCTCCGGTATAAACGTCTGGTAATGTAATCTTAAGGCTGGCAATCGGTTCTAAAAGCACCGGCTTTGCTTCTAAGATTCCTTTCTTTAAGGCTTCTCTTGCAGCAACCTTAAATGCCATTTCCGAAGAATCTACTGCATGATAGGAACCGTCATAAAGCACTGCCTTGATACCAAGTACCGGATATGCCGCCAAAGGTCCTTTCTGCACGCCCTCCTGAAGCCCTTTTTCTACTGCAGGGAAGAAATTCTTCGGAACCGCTCCGCCAACCACTTCCTGCGAGAACTCATAAGCTTCCTCAAGATTTCCCGATGGTGAAAAACGCATCTTTACATGTCCATACTGGCCATGTCCACCAGACTGTTTCTTATATTTATATTCCACATCTGAGGTTCCTCGGATGGTTTCACGGAATGCAACCTTCGGACGGCTCAGTTCAATCTCTACTTTATATTTATTTTTTAAGGTTTCTACCAGAACCTCCAACTGCTGTTCCCCGATACCATAAATCAGTGTCTGGTGATTAGCACTGTCATTTACCGTCTTAATGGTTAAGTCTTCCTGCATGATTTTCTGCAGTGCCTGGGAAATTTTATCTTCATCACCTTTATTCTTTGCTTTATACCTCATGCCGGTATATGGCTCTGAAATACTTGTCCGGATAAAGAGTATCGGATTGGCTTTTGTAGACAGGGAATCGGTTGTCATAGCTCCGGAAAGCTTTGCTAATGCTCCGATATCTCCGGCATGAAGTTCCGGTACTTCCTGTGGTTTGCTGCCGCACATTACATAGAGCTTTCCAATCCTGCCTTCTGTATCCCGATGATGATTAAAAAGCAAATCATCGGTTTTTAACACACCGGAATTTACTTTTATCAGAGAATATTTTCCAATAAACGGGTCTACAATTGTTTTAAAGATATATGCTGATTTTGGCTTTGAGAAATCATAATCTGCAGAATATACTTCATTGCTCTTGGCATTGATTCCGGTACAGGAACGCTTATCCGGGCTTGGGAAGTATTTTATAATGTCATCTAACAAGGTATACATACCCTGTGCAAGAATACTGGAACCCATGGAAACCGGAACCATGCTGGCATCTGCCACATTCACGCGAAGTGCCTGACGTATTTCGTTTTCCGAGAATTCATCACCATTAAAATACCGCTCCATGAATTCTTCACTGGTTTCTGCTACCGCTTCCATCAGCGCATCGGTACAGATTCCAAGATTGTTCTGGCTGTATTCCGGAATCTCACATTCTACTACTTCACCCTTATCATTCCATCTCTGGGCGCTCTTACGAACCACATTGATATAGCCTACAAATTTCTCGTTTTCACGAATCGGCAGATGAAACGGTGCAATCCGCTTGCCATATAACTGCTGTAAATCTTCTACTACCTGCCGGAAGCTTGCATTATCAATATCCATCTCCGTAACAAATATCATTCTCGGAAGATTGTATTTCTCGCAGATGTCCCAGGCTTTCTTCGTACCGACTTCAATTCCGTTCTTGCCGGATACCACGATAATTGCTGCATCTGCGGCACTGACTGCTTCTTCCACTTCACCGACAAAGTCGAAATATCCCGGAGTATCTAAGAAATTAATCTTGGTATTATCCCAGATAACCGGAACAACCGAAGTATGGATGGAAAACTGTCTTTTGATTTCTTCTTTATCAAAATCACTGATAGTATTTCCATCAGAAATCTTTCCCATACGGGTTGTCATGCCGGATAAATATGCCATTGCTTCCACCAGACTGGTCTTTCCCGCTCCACCATGTCCTAAAAGCACGACGTTTCTGATTCTGTCCGTTGTAAATACTTCCATATGTCATTCCTCCTGTACTATAGATTTATGTATATATTTTACTAAATCAAGTTATTTTCTTCAACTATATTATGTATTATACACAACATTTATGAATGAATTGTAAATGTGCAGTAAACATTTTGCACTATTTTTGATAATTTTATTGTGAAATTTTATATTTTCGTACGTTAAACTTTAACGCTTTAAAGTATTGACATTGTATTCTGATTCCGTTATAGTATACATGCACCACCGGAGAGATACGGTTGCATTCCGTTTCTTCTCATATTATAATAGTCCGGTCAGGTGACATTTTTTAAGTGAGGATTATAAATTATGATTATTGTTATGAAACCATCTGCTCTTCCACAGGATGTAGATAAAATTGTAGATGCAGTGGAAAAAGAAGGCTTAAAAACACATCTTTCCCATGGGGAAGAAGTTACCATTATCGGAGTGGTCGGTGATAAAACCAAATTAGATATTCAGCGCATTGAAGCCAGCCCTGAAGTAGAAAAGGTAGTTCCGATTACCGAAAGCTACAAACTTGCCAATAAGAAGTTCCACCCACAGCCAACCAGCTTCAAGGTTAAGGATACCGTAATCGGTCCTGATACCATGACAATTATGGCAGGTCCCTGTGCCGTTGAAACAGAAGAACAGCTTCTTTGCATTGCCCGTGCAGTCAAGAAGGCAGGGGCAACTATTCTTCGTGGCGGTGCTTACAAACCTCGTACTTCCCCATACTCTTTCCAGGGTCTTGAGGAAGAAGGTTTAAAATATATGAAGACCGCTTCGGATGAAACAGGTCTTGCAACCATTTGTGAAGTAACCAGTGCACATGCCGTAGAATCTGCTGTAAAATATGTCAGCATGCTTCAGGTCGGTGCCAGAAATATGCAGAACTTCGAATTATTAAAAGAAGTTGGCCGTGCCGGTCTTCCTGTCTTATTAAAAAGAGGTCTGTCTGCTACGATTGATGAATGGTTGAATGCAGCAGAATATATTATCTCTTCCGGAAGTCCAAACGTTGCTTTATGTGAACGTGGTATCCGTACTTTCGAGACTTCCACCAGAAATACCTTAGACTTAAGTGCAGTATGTGTCTTAAAGGAACGTACCCATCTTCCGGTCATCGTTGACCCAAGCCATGCAACCGGTGTCCGCTCTTTCGTTGAGCCGCTTGCTAAAGCCGGTATTGCCTGCGGTGCCGATGGTCTGATGATCGAAGTACATAATGACCCTGCACATGCACTTTCCGATGGTCCGCAGTCTCTGAACTTCGAACAGTTTGATTCTGTTATGGAACACATCAAACCATATATTTCCTTAAGCGGAAGGAGCTTAATGTAACATGGACTTTAAGAAAATCGGTTTTATTGGTCTTGGTCTTATCGGCGGTTCGATGGCTAAGACCATAAAACGCATTTACCCGGAAACAGAACTGATTGCCACGTCCGGTCATCTTTCTACCATAACTGCAGCTTTTGAGGACCACACTATTTCCAATGATACACTGCTTGCAATGAAAGATTTCTCTGACTGTGATATTATCTTTCTCTGCTGTCCGGTACAGAAAAATATTGAATACATAAAAGAATTAAAGCCCTTTTTGAAAAAGGGCTGTATTCTTTCTGATGTAGGAAGTGTCAAAGGGGATATTCATGAAAGTATTACAGCCCTTGAGTTAGAATCCTTTTTTATTGGCGGACATCCTATGGCAGGTTCTGAAAAGACCGGCTATCAGGCTGCAACCGCCTATTTATTGGAAAATGCTTATTATATTTTAACCCCGACTGCAAAAACTGATACCGCAGTGCTTCATGCGTTCCGGGATTATATTGCATCCTTAGGCTCAGTTCCTATGATTATGGATGCGAAAACCCATGACTATGCAACCGCTTCTATCAGTCATCTGCCGCATATTATTGCAGCAAGTCTTGTGAATCTGATTCGTGAAACCGATGATGAAAATGAGACGATGAAGACGATTGCAGCAGGCGGATTTAAAGATATTACAAGAATTGCATCCTCTTCTCCTGTAATGTGGCAGCATATCTGTGCCTCTAACCGGGAGCAGATTTTAACACTCATTGACCGCTATACGGAAGAATTAAATACCATGCGTAGTCTGATTGCTGAAAGAAAAGAAAGGGAAATCTATGAATTCTTCTCTCATGCCAAGGATTACCGGGATTCTATCACCATTACTTCTTCCGGTCCATTGCGTAAAGTCTTTGAATGTTATTGTGATCTGATTGATGAAGCCGGTGGAATTGCAACCATTGCTACGATTCTTGCCAGCAACAATATCAGTATTAAAAATATTGGAATTATCCATAACCGTGAATTTGAAAATGGTGTACTTCGTATTGAATTATATGAAGAAGAAGCACTTAACTGTGCCATTGCACTGCTTCGCAAATATCATTATACAGTTTATGAACGATAATATTTAGATAAAATATTGACAATATTTCAGAATGCATCCAGAAAGGATTTATTATGCAGATCAAAAAAGCCCATGCCTTACATGGAGAAATAAATATTCCGGGAGACAAATCCATTTCCCATCGTGCAATTATGTTTGGTTCGCTTTCCAACGGCATAACCGAAATCACCAATTTCTTAGAGGGTGCCGACTGTCTTTCTACGATTTCCTGCTTTCAGGAAATGGGCATTGAAATTGAACAGGAAAAAAGTCGTGTACTTGTCCATGGAAAAGGATTACACGGTCTAAAGGAGCCACAGCATATCTTAGACGCGGGGAACAGCGGAACTACTACCCGGCTTATTTCTGGTATCTTAGCCGGTAATCCATTTGTCAGCCAGTTAGATGGGGATGATTCCCTTCGCACCCGTCCCATGAAGCGTATCATGGAACCGCTTCGTCTCATGCAGGCAGATATCGAAAGTTTAAAGGATAACAACTGTGTTCCTTTAAAAATAACCGGACATGAATTACATGCCATTGATTATACTTCAAAGGTTGCATCTGCCCAGGTAAAATCCTGTATCCTTTTAGCCGGCTTATATGCGGACGGAATTACCAGCATAACGGAACCGGTACTCTCCCGCAACCACACAGAACTAATGCTTCGCTCGTTCGGCGCTAAAGTCACCTCTGAAGGAACAACTGCATCCATTGCACCGGATCCTGTTTTAAACGGACAGAAAGTGGAAGTTCCTGGAGATATTTCTTCGGCAGCCTATTTTATTGCGGCAGCGTTACTTACTCCTGGTTCCGAAGTCTTAATCCGCAATGTTGGAGTCAATCCCACAAGAGATGGCATCTTAAAAGTTGCCAAAGCAATGGGCGGCTCCATCGAACGGCTGAATCCAAGAACCGCATCCGGTGAGCCGGTCTGCGACCTTCTGGTAAAAGGCAGTTCACTTCATGGTACCGTGGTGGAAGGGGAACTCATCCCGACTTTAATCGATGAAATCCCTGTGATTGCTGTTATGGCAGCCTTTGCAGAAGGAATCACTATTATCCGGGATGCTGCAGAACTTAAGGTAAAGGAAACCGACCGTATTCTTACGGTAACAGAAAACTTAAAGTTATTAGGCTGTGATGTTACCCCAACGGATGATGGCATGATTATTCACGGCGGAAAGGCCTTACACACCGCAGCCATAGATGCAGGACTTGACCACCGGATTGCCATGAGCTTTGCCATTGCTGCGTTAAATATTGACGGTGGCATCGAATTGAAGCATTCCGAAATTGCAGAGGTTTCTTACCCTGATTTCTACAAAGATTTAGAGAAATTATCTATGTAAATCATATGTCAGATTATAAATCCACTTAAAAAGCACAAAATCTGCTACAGGCAGTTTTGAAAACATCAAACCGCTTTCAGCCCTTTATTTTCAAGGGTTAAAAGCGGTTTTCATCAACACATTTTATTCTATAACTCAATTTATCTTTTAGACATCATTGAAAATCTGATAAATATCAATTTTTAATGCATCGGTATCTGACATTCCAACAAATACACAGCCATATTTATAGGTTCCGTCCCCCTTCGGGTCACATCTGACAATCTCAAGTACCGCATCAATGACCTCTTTCGTCCAAATCTGAATCTTGGTATCATAGTAGGTTCCAACTTTCAAATTCTGGTCAGAAACAAATCCGATTCCGGAACGTGAAATATCAGTAACTACCACATGAATAAATTTTAAAGTAGTAATATCATCCTGATCCAGACGTTCCAGCTGAACAGATACATCTAAATCCAATCGTTTATGTTTTCTTCTCTCGTCCATAGTCCTCTCCTTCTATCAAGATTAAAGCTAATAAAATTATTTTATCCTATATTTCGAATTCTGACAATAAGAAATTATTTTATCAGCATAGCATCCCCAAAACTAAAGAAACGGTATTTTTCTTCTACTGCTTTCTTATAGGCAGCCAGAATATGTTCCCTGCCTGCAAGAGCAGACACCAACATCACAAGGGTAGACTGTGGCAGGTGGAAATTCGTAATCAGAGCATCTATAACTTTAAACTTATAGCCCGGATAGATAAAGATATCCGTCCAGCCGCTCTTTTCCCGTAAGGTGCCATCTTCTTCTGCTGCAGACTCTAAAGTTCTTGTACTGGTGGTTCCCACGGCAATTACCCGGTGGCCATTTGCTTTGGCACGATTGATTTTATCGGCTTCCGACTGTTCGATCCGGTAGAATTCCGAATGCATATGGTGCTCTTCGATGGTATCTACTTTTACCGGACGGAAAGTGCCAAGTCCCACATGAAGGGTAACTTCTGCTATATCTATGCCCATATCACGAATCTGCTGTAATAATTCCGGTGTAAAATGAAGGCCCGCTGTTGGGGCAGCGGCAGAACCATCATATTTGGCATATACTGTCTGATAACGGTTCTTATCCTTTAACTGATGGGTAATATAAGGCGGCAATGGCATCTGACCAAGCTGATCTAAAATCTCTTCAAAGATTCCATCATAGTGAAACTGAATCAGCCGGTTACCATCTTCTACGACCTCTAAGACTTCTCCGGTCAAAAGTCCCTCTCCAAAAGAAATCTTAACACCAGGCTTACATTTCTTTCCCGGTTTTACCAGTGTTTCCCAGATATCATTTTCTTTTCTCTTTAAAAGAAGAATCTCTATTTTGGCTTCCGTTCCCTCTTTGACTCCAAACAGTCTTGCCGGAATTACCTTGGTATTATTTAACACAAGACAGTCTCCCGGCTGCAGATAATCTACTACATCACGGAATATTTTATGTTCAATATCTCCTGTTTTCTTATCTAAGACCATGAGTCTGGAACTGGAACGATCCTCCAGAGGATCCTGCGCAATCAGTTCCTCCGGTAAATCGTAATCAAAAGCTTTTACATCCATGTTTCTTTCCTCTATTTCTAAGCTCTCAGTTCAATCTTCATTGCTTCTAATGCTTTTACAATGCGGTTCATTGCTCCGCTTAAATCTGCTTCCTCTAAGTTCTTATCCTTTGCACGGAAGGTCAGTGAATAAGCAATAGATTTATAACCCGGTTTAATCTGGGCTCCTTCATAAATATCGAACAGTGTGTAGCTTTCTAAGTAAGTGCCGCCCTTGCTGTCGAATACTTTTTCGATATCTCCTGCAAGAATCTCTTTTGGAACAACCATACTGATATCACGGGTTGCTGCCGGGAATTTGGCAATACCTTCATATTTACGGTCAAAGGTTGTTTCATCCATAATAGATGGCATATCAATCACTGCAACGTATACTCTGTCTTTGATATTGTAATTAGCAGCTACAATCGGATGAACCTCTCCTAAGTAACCAACTACTTTACCATCATATACAATGTTTGCCTGACGGCCCGGATGCAGATAAGGTCTTCCGGACTTCGGATCATATTCAGCTTTCATCGTCATTCCAACTTTATAGAAGAATTCTTCTACCACACCCTTCATGGTAAAGAAATCACCTTCACCATACATACCAAGGGTAAACTGCATTCTCTCGTCTGGAAGTTCCGTTACCGGTACACTCTTTGGCAGATAAATGTTGCCTAATTCATAGAGACGTACATCTTTATTTCTTCTGTTGTAGTTGGTTGATAAAGATGTCAGCATTCCATTTAAGGATGTGGTACGCATAATACTGAAATCTTCTCCCAAAGGATTGGAAATTGTTACGGTCTGGCGTAATGGTGAATCTTCCGGAAGTAATAATTTATCAAATACCTTCGGGCTTTCGAAGGAGTAATTCATGCCCTGTGAAAAACCGCAGAACTCTGCAATTTCTCTTGCAATTGCTTCGATTCTTAATTTATAAGATAACATTCCGGTAGTAGCTTCTCCGCTTGGCAGGGTTGTTGGAATGTTTGCATAACCAAAGAATCTTGCTACCTCTTCTGCAAGGTCTGCATCACACTCTAAGTCCTGTCTCCAGGATGGAACTAATACTTCATTGGTTTCTTTATCATAACCTAATTCCAGACGTTTAAAATAGGAAAGCATTTCTTCCGGCTTAATATTGGTTCCTAATAATTTATTGTATTTCTCCGGTTCAAAAGGAATCCGTCTGCCTTCTTTCTTATTCTCGTAAATATCAATGGCTCCGCCAACTACTTCACCGGCACCTAATTCTTCGATTAACTGGCAGGCTCTATTCATAGCTTCCATAGCAAGGTTCGGATCCAGACCTTTTTCAAATTTGGAAGACGCATCGGTACGAAGCCCGATTTTCTTACCGGAAAGGCGGATATTGGTTCCATCGAAGCATGCAGCTTCAAAAAGCATGGTTTTTACATTGTCTGTAATCATGGAATTCTCGCCACCCATAATACCTGCAATACCGATTGCTTTCCTGCCATCACAAATCATCAGAACGTTTTCATCCAAAGTACGCTCCTGACCATCCAAAGTTGTAAATAATTCGCCTTTTCCGGCACGTCTTACAACAATCTCTTTTCCCTCGATGGTATCCCAGTCATATGCATGCATCGGCTGTCCGTATTCTTCCATAACATAGTTGGTAATGTCCACAATGTTATTGATTGGACGGATTCCCTGGGCTGCAAGTCTGCGCTGCATCCACTTTGGTGATGGAGCAATCTTAATATTCTTTACCACACGGGCGGTATAACGAGGACATAATTCTTTGTCTACTACATTTACTTTAATATAGTCATTGACATCCTCATCATTTCCGGTCTCAGTTACAACCGGCGGTACAAATTCTTTCTTAAAGGTTGCTGCTGCTTCTCTGGCAATTCCAAGGATTGAAAAACAGTCTACACGGTTATTTGTAATCTCATATTCCACAATAGTATCGTCAAGGCCTAATGCTTTAATTGCATCATCACCCGGTTTTACCTCATCCTCTGCGAAGATGTAGATACCATATTCCGGAGCTTCCGGATACATATCACGGGTAGAACCAAGTTCTTCAATGGAGCACATCATTCCATTGGACTCAATTCCTCTTAATTTACCTTTTTTAATTTTGATGCCGCCTTCTGTCATCTTTCCATCATGTCCACCGGCAACACGTCCGCCATCTAATACAACCGGAACTTTATCTCCTTCTTTTACATTCGGAGCACCGGTTACAATCTGTACGTCCTCACCTGTTCCCACATCTACCTGACAGATGATTAACTTATCAGCATCCGGATGCGGCTCGATTTTCTTAATCTGTCCAACGACGATTTTCTCTAAATCGGCATCCATTTTCTTGTAAAATTCTACTTTTGAACCGGACAGAATCATTGCATCGGTATATTCCTGTGCATCTACATTAAGTCCCGGAACCAAAGCTTCTATCCATTTTAATGATGTATTCATATTGTTTCTCCTTCTATCAACTCTCTACTGTGTTCTTTTTCTTTCCGACTACAGGAAGCATGTCCCTTCAACTTCCCTGTTCATTAAAACTGTCTTAAGAAACGGTCATCATTCTCATACAAGAGACGCATATCATCAATTTCATATTTCAATAAAGCAATACGCTCAAGACCAACTCCGAATGCAAATCCTGAATATTCTTCCGGATCAATACCGCTCATACGAAGCACCTTCGGATGAACCATTCCACAGCCTAAGATTTCAATCCATCCTTCTCCCTTACAGAAACGGCATCCTTTACCGCCACATTTAAAGCAGGTGACATCCATCTCTGCACTTGGCTCTGTAAATGGGAAGTGATGCGGACGGAATTTTACTTTGGTTTCCGGTCCGAACAGACGGGCTGCAAACTCCTGCAGCGTTCCCTTTAAATCTGCAAATGTAATATTCTTATCGATTACCATTCCCTCAATCTGGTGGAAAGATGGTGAATGGGTTGCATCTACTTCATCTGCACGGAATACTCTTCCCGGTGCAATCATACGGATTGGAAGCTTTCCTTTTTCCATGACACGGACCTGTACCGGTGAAGTCTGGGTACGAAGCACGATTTTATCATTAATATAGAACGTATCCTGCTCGTCTTTTGCAGGATGATTTGCAGGAATATTTAACGCTTCAAAGTTATAATAATCATATTCTACTTCCGGTCCTTCCACTACTTCATAGCCCATACCGGTAAAGATACGCTCTACTTCTTCCAATGCAATGGTATTCGGATGACGATGGCCGACACGGTTCTTTTTAGCCGGAAGTGTAACATCAATTACTTCATGTTTTAATTTCAGTTCCATCTGGGCAGCTTCTAATTTCTGTTTTGTCTCATCTAATTTCTTTTCAATAGCTTCCCTGGTCTCGTTTACCAGCTGTCCTACCAGAGGTCTGTCCTCCGGTGCAACATCCTTCATTCCTTTTAATACTGCGGTGAGTTCACCTTTCTTTCCGAGAAATGCAACTCTGACATCATTCAGTTTGCCAAGTTCGCCGGATGATTCAATCTGATGAATTGCCTCTTCCCTGATTTTCTGCAGCTTTTCTTTCATAATAATATCTCCTTCTATCATTTTATTTCATTCATAAATAAACTACGAGAAATACGCTTTGCGAATTTTTCACGTAAAAAACGCGAAGCATTTTCTTCCCATAGGGACGAAATTACTCCGCGGTACCACCCTGATTTCTAAATCATTAGACACTTATAAATACTTAACGCGTATCACGTCACAGACTACTAACATTCACCTGTGCAGCTTCCGTGCGAAATTCAATTACTGCCTTACCTTAAGGAAACTTTCAGCCGATGATTTCCTCTCTCTTTAAAAAGTACAATAACCTACTGAACACTTTCATTGCCTTTTACTTTTTCACTAAATGTTATAATACCACAGGGTTTCTAAAACTTCAAGTTATTTTTTATCCCGTTTCCGCTCCTTCTTCTGCTGTATGAATCCTGCAATATATTCGTCGAATACCACATTGAATTCCGCACATAACATCAGGATATACATACAAAAATACATCCACAACATAATTAATACCAATGTAGTCAGGCTTCCATACATGGAAAATCCATTAAAATAATTCACATAGATAGATAATCCGGCAGAAAACACACACCAGGCAATGGCACAAAGTACTGCACCCGGAAGCTGGGAACGAAAGGTTGCCTTACGGTTTGGTATCAATGTAAAAATCACTACAAAAAGAATGACTAACACCAGTATCATAATAAGGCTTCCACGTTCAAATATGAGGCTTACAATATGTGTCATTATCGGGATATGCTTCACCAGAAGATGTTCTAATGATTTGCCAAATACCAGTAATACCAGCGAGATTACAATAGCAATGACAAATACAATGGTATAAATAATCGCCCAGAAACGGAGAACAAACCAGTTTCTGGTCTCCACAATATCATTTACCACATTCAACCCATTTGCCATATACTGCACACCCTTGGCTGCCGACCACACTGCTGCGATGGCTGCAATTGATACGATTCCAAAGGATTTGGTATAGACTTCATTGATAATATTTACCAGGAACGGTGCAATATATTCAGGCATTGTTTCATTTACAATCTGTAAAATCATCCCTTCCGTTACCGGCGTGTACTGCAAAAGGGAACTGAATACCATAAGAAACGGGATGCTGGATAAGAGGATAAAAAATGCCGCCTGTGCTGCAAATGCATTGATATTATCCCGTTTACATTTATCTAAAAATGATTTTACATTTCCAATCAGTTTCCAGAGCAAACTTATGCACCCCCTTCTTCCTTCGTCGTATTTTGTGGCTGATATAACTCAGTCAGTTCTGTATCCTGATAAAAATAATTTAATATCCTTTTATAATCAAAGCCCTGCCCGCAAAGCTTTTGTGCCCCATTCTGGCTCATGCCGATTCCATGACCGTAACCACCGCCAAGGACTGCATAAGTTCCATCCCCTTTTGCCTGTATACTGATATAAGCACTGGGCAGAATACTCATTTCCACACTGCTTCCATCCAAAAGGTTAATATTCGTAATACCACAGCCCAAAATTGCACGCATATTATATTCGGACTGTACGCTGACTGCACCATTCTGGAATTCAAGTTCCAGTTCTAAAATAACACCACTCTGATTGCGTTTTACCACATTTATTGCCTGCAATGAGCCAAAGTTACTGCAACTGTCTGTTGTTTCCGTCTTAGATGCATCTTTATAATAACTAATTGCCTCCGGCTGGTGCTCTTTTCTATCGGCTATCGTATGAAGCAATGTCTCATCTTTTCCCTGGAAATCAAGCACAGTATTCCAACGGAAATATTTCAAATCCGATTCATAGCAGGCACTGTCTACGTTACTGATATAATCCAAGAAGCTTTTTTCATCCGATAAATCAATGGGATTTTCTTCACTGCGCACCCAGACGCCCTGCAAATAACCATAAGCATCTTTATCAAGATTCCAGGCTTCGTAATCTCCGGTATGTCCATAGGATGTGGAATAATAATAAGTCTCTATAATATCACCTTTATAAGAAAGTACCTGACCTTTCGTCTCATCTACCGCAGCTACCGTTTCCGGCGTCTGATTCTGCTTATTATACACCTGAAAATTCACACTGTCATCTACATGTGCTCCATAAGCTTCATATTTATTGTGCATCATCTGGATATAAGCATAGCTTCTGGCACAGACAGCCTGTGCTTTTAAGGCTTCCATTCCATAAGAAGATGGAACCTCACTTGGGATAACGCCCTTTACATAGGATTCTAAATCCACTACATTTACCACGGTATATCCTTCCGGATACATACGAAGCTCCATGCTGCCTGCATAAGCCGGAGATATGCGATTGCCCTGATTGTCAGTAAAATAGAATGGCGATGTGCCATCCTCTGCGACTAATGAAACAGACGATGTTGTCAGTATATTGGCATAACAGGATGCTGTAATCACGCTTCCTGCTTCTAATACAGTTTCCGTTTCTCCATAATAAAGATGCACCGGCACATCCGATACCAATGATACATCAGAACGGAACATATTATCATTGTCTAATAACAAAACACGGATGTTTTCTATTTTAGCAGGCTCTGTCAAAAGAATGGCGCAGATCTGTTTTTCTGCCACTACAAATGTAATTTCCATATTTTCCAGCATCAGCGCATCCATGGAGACTTCCCGGATTCCATCATAAGTTGCATATATTTTCATGGCTTCATCTATCGCAACTTGTCCATATCCCTTAATCTCCATTGCGGTATCTGTTTTTGATATCAGCTTTCCGGTAATGGTATCTTCCTTCCGGCTGATTTTATGTATCTCTTTTTCACTGAAAAAAATATCTGCTACGACATTTGATAATTCTTCATCGGTATCAACCGGCAGCTGGTATTCTGTTCCCTGATAAAGAAATGTAAGATTTCCTTCTATATTTGAAATGAGATAGGCATTTTTCAATGCCACATCTTCTTTATCCTTTGCGGCGACCCCGATTACTTTATCCTCTAACAGATAAACACCATAACTGTGAAGCTTCTGATACCACTTTAGATTGGATGTAATGGCATAAATGCCATCCTGTGTGGTAAGCTGCTTTTTTTCTTTTTTCAATACAAGAATGTCCTTTTTTAAGACAGACGTATCGGTATCAAGATAACTTAAAATTTCATCATATATAGCAAACCAGGCTGCCCGGTCAATGTTTTTTTTCGAATCATCCAAAGGAATATATTCTTTTAAATGAAGCAATTCCAGAATGCCACTTACATCATCATAGGTAAGTGTTCCCTGTTGCGGCAGTTTCTCAGCCCATTCGTCCTTGGAATAATAAGTAAACTGCAGCAGGGAGGGAATCTCATTCCGATAAACACATTGTTCGGAATATCCATTTTTCTCCCCTTTTGTATCCGTTATCAGAACCACCAGTATAAGAACCAGAAGTGCTCCACAAAACAGCAACAGATAATTACTTTTTTTACTTTTCACTTTTCGCATAATAACTCCTTTATTGCCTGTTGCAGAAAAGAAGCTGCTTTTCAGCAGCTTCTTTTTTCTCTTTTGTATTTTCGGTTCTTTTGTAAACATGCTTCTTTGGTATACTATATGTTTATCTTCCGTACCTTATGATTCTTTTGTACACAAAGATTCTTTCGTCTATTCATACCTTATCTTTAGCAAATATACCCAAAATGCCGTTTCCTGTATTTTGACTCCTAGCAAAGCTAGGTGGGTAACCTCAACCAATACTCTGCCTTCCACTGCAAACGGAGGCCTGACATCCTATTGGAAATATTGGAATCCCGTTTAAAGTAAATGTAGGTTCAAAATAACAGGCGTGTCGAACATCCCAGGCATAAAACTATCTGCTTTTTGTAATTGTTATTATACTCTAATATGTGTTGTTTTTCAATGTAAAATTCCTGTCAAATTGTGGAACAATTTATGATTGCAGATCTTTCGGTGAAAAGGATGCCGGAAAAAGCTCTTCTAATTTCATAACTTTGATACCGCCAGCTCCATCTTCCATAATTACCTCAAACGTGCTTCCATCTACAAATTCCGTCAACACCTGCCGGCAGACACCACAAGGTGTAAGCGGTTCTTCCCTATCGCCTACCACAGCAATCGCCAGAAAATCTTTTTTTCCTTCCGATACTGCTTTAAAAACTGCTGTCCGCTCCGCACAGTTTGTCGGCGTAAAGGCTGCATTTTCGATATTACATCCGGTATAGATACTGCCATCCTTACAATAAAGGGCTGCACCTACATGAAAATTGGAATACGGTGCATAGGAATATTTTTTGGCTTCTTTTGCCGCTTCTAATAATTGTCTTTTGTCCGTCTCCATGACACTCACCTTTTCTAAATTATTTCTGTTTTACAAATTTTTTTCATTATCTTATCATTCTTCATTGCTCTTAATATCTGCTATCCCAGAATATCAACGGCAGAACTTGTGCCAAGCCGTGAACAGCCTGCCTTAATATAATTTTCCATATCTTCTTTGGTACGGATTCCTCCGGCCGCCTTAATCTTAACCTCTGCTCCAATGTGTTCTTTCATTAATAATACATCTTCCATGGTAGCACCTGCCGTTCCAAATCCGGTAGATGTCTTGATAAAATCTGCTCCGGCATTGGTTACCGCATGGCACATGGCAATCTTTTCTTCTTTTGTAAGATAACAGGTTTCGATAATAACCTTTAAGATCCTACCTCCTGTTGCCTCTTTTAAAAGACGGATTTCCTCTTCTACTTTATGATATGCCCCATTCTTTACATCGCAGATATTAATTACCATATCAATTTCGTCTGCGCCGTCTTCCAATGCTTTCTTTGTCTCTGCCAGCTTTCCTTCAGTGTTCGCATATCCTAACGGAAATCCTACTACGGTACAGATTTTGATTTTATCGCCGTAAGTTTCTTTTACCCGGCTGATGTAACAGCTTGGGATACAGACCGATGCGGTATGGTATTTTATTGCTTCTTCACATAATTTTTCTATGTCCTTCCATGTGGTAAAGGCTTTTAACGCAGTATGATCCACATAACGATATAATTCTTCTTTTTCCATTTTGTACCTCCGGTATTTTTTTTAATTGTAATATATATTCTGTAATTTATCCAGCAAAAAACATTTTATCAGAGAACATTTTTACATTAGTACTATCTTCCTATAATTCTAAATTTTTTAGAAAACAATTTTAAACTTTCTTTAAAATTTACACTTTTTTCTTGTTTTCTACAACCGAAATATGATAACATATTAAAATAATTAAAAGAGGAGGAACAATATGACAGGACGTTTTTATGAAATCACACCGGAAATAATGGAACTTGCGAATAAATGCTCCGCATCATCCATCATTCCTTCTGAATTATATACGAAATATAATGTTAACCGTGGTCTTCGTGATTTAAATGGAAAGGGTGTTCTGGTAGGACTTACACACATTTCTGATGTATGCTCTACCAAGCTGGTAAATGGAGAATACATTCCAGCTGAGGGCGAACTTTATTACCGTGGCTATAATGTAAAAGATTTAGTAAAAGGGATTGCACCGGACAGCCATTTTGGATTTGAGGAATGTGCTTATCTTCTGATGTTTGGTGAGCTTCCAACCAAAGAACAGTTGAAAAACTTCTGTGGACTGCTTTCCGAATACCGTACACTTCCAACCAGCTTTGTGCGTGATATTATTATGAAAGCTCCAAGCAAAGATATGATGAATACACTGGCAAGAAGTGTGCTTACACTTTATTCCTATGATGACCGTGCCAATGATATTTCACTTCCAAATGTATTGAGACAGTGTTTACAGCTTATCAGCTTATTTCCACTGCTTTCTGTATATGGTTATCAGGCTTACCGCCATTATCATGATGGTGCCAGTCTTTATATTCATACCCCACAGCCGGAATTATCTACTGCAGAAACAATTCTTCATATTCTGCGGCCAGACAGTAAATATACCCCATTAGAGGCAAAACTTTTAGATATTGCATTAATCTTACATATGGAGCATGGTGGTGGAAATAACTCTACCTTTACTACCCATCTGGTATCTTCTTCCGGAACCGATACTTATTCTGTTATTGCTGCATCCCTTGGTTCCCTGAAGGGTCCGAAACATGGTGGTGCCAATATCAAAGTGGTTCAGATGTTTGAAGATATGAAACGCACTGTAAAAGACTGGACAGATGAAGACGAAGTAGGTAAATATCTTACCGCACTTCTTCATAAAGAAGCTTTTGACCATGCCGGTCTTATCTATGGAATGGGTCATGCAGTATATTCTCTTTCCGACCCAAGAGCAGTCATCTTCCGCGGTTTTGTGGAAAAACTTTCCCAGGAAAAGGGCTATGAGAAAGAGTTTGCACTCTACTCTTTAGTAGAACGTCTTGCACCGGAAATCATCGCCAAAGAGCGTAAAATCTATAAAGGCGTAAGTCCGAACGTAGACTTCTTCAGCGGATTTGTTTATCATATGCTTGACCTTCCATTAGAGCTTTATACACCGATTTTTGCAATTGCAAGAATTGCCGGCTGGAGTGCCCACCGCTTAGAAGAGCTTTCACAGAATGGAAAAATTATGCGTCCTGCATATCGTAACATCGGTGAACGCAAAGAATATGTTCCGATTGACAAACGTTAAACCGCAAGCTTCTGCCACCTGCAGCTTCTTACGGAATGCTTAAACACAAAAAACTGTAGTTCTTATCCGGTATCTTTTCCAGATATAAACTACAGTTTTTTATAAATTATTATAAGTAAATATTTTTTATAAATACTTCTCTCTGGCATTCTTTAATGTACTGACCAAAAAAAGACAGGATAACACCAGCAGCAGAAGGATTCCTGATTTAATAATAATCGGCAGTTTAAAGATGGTCTCACCCAATGCCGTCACAATGCCATATACTAATGCCAGTGCTCCGCAAAGAAGCATTTTCGGTGTTACTTCTTCTCTTATCTTCTCCGGATGTTTACATTTTTTTAATTCCTCCGGCGTTGCCAAAAGGCTGCTTGTCTTTCCGGTACTTTTCATCCATATGCCATTCATAAGAACATAGACACCTACCAGTGCTACCACAACATCTACTACTAAATTCCAGTTTACTTTCATAATATGTAACCTCTTTTACTCTTTTTTCCTGATTCTGATTTATCTTACCACACTTTACATTGCTATGTGAACATATTTATCATATAACTTTCTATTTTTATTTGTTTTTTATGCAAAACCACGAATTTTATCGAAAAAGCCATTGAAACTTTTGGTCAACTATTGTAGTATATTAATATGTTCTAATTATTCTAGTTGTATTTGGAGGGATTATATATGAAATTAGACGAAGCAAAAATCCTGATTGGAGATGACTCCATTCTGGCGAGAAAACAGTTGAAAGACATTATTGCGCAGTATGGTGGTACAACTTTTGTTGAGGCAGCAAACGGTCAGGAAGTAATTGACAAATTCAAATCCGATAAACCTGATATCGTTTTTCTTGATATTGTTATGCCTGTAAAAGATGGTATTGCCGCTGTAAAAGAAATTAGAGAATCTGACCCGAAAGCGGTTATTATTATCGTATCTTCTGTTGGTACACAGGCTCAGTTAAAGAATGCAATTGAAGCCGGTGCAAAGGACTTTATCCAGAAACCGTTGAATGTTGAACAGATTGAGCGGGTACTGAAGAATTATTTTGAAGGGAGATAATTATGTATACACAGTTTTTTGGTAATTTTCTTTTAAGCAAAAGTGCTGTTCCTGCGGATAAACTGGTAGATGCATTAGAGAGGCAGTCCTCTTCCTATCTGAAATTAGGTACTCTGGCAATTCATGCCGGATTATTAAATGCTTCCCAGGTTGACGCTATTGTATGCCGTCAGACCCATGAAGACAAGAAATTTGGTGAAATTGCAATCGAAGGCGGATATCTTACAAAGGAACAGGTTGACAAATTACTCTCCTCGCAGAAACCAGACTACCTGCTTTTAGGTCAGATTTTGATTGAAGACGGACTGCTTACCAACAGTCAGTTTGAGGAATTACTTGCAGAATATCAGGCAAGTAATGAAATTGATGATTTAAATGTTGCTAACGAACAGAATGATATGGTTGAAAAGCTGATTCATAAATTCTTCCATTTTGATAATTCTGATATGTCAGGAAAGATTGTTGCATACCTTAATCTTCTCTTTAATGATATCGTTCGTTTCATCGGAAAGGATTTTACACCATTAAATCCACTGATGAAATCCGAGTATATGACCAACTATTGTGTTACCCAGAAAGATGAAGGTTTACTTTCTTTCAATTCTGGTGTAGACATGAGTAAATCTGTTGCAATTGCTTTTGCATCCCGTTATGCCAAAGAAGAATTCCATGAATTCGATGAGTATGTAAAAGCTTCTATCGAAGATTTCTTAAATCTTCACAACGGATTATTTAATGTAAATATGTCTAATGAATTTTCCCTGGAATTAAACTTATGTCCTCCGGAAGTTCATGAGGAAGAAACACTTACAAATGCCACTAAGATTTATGTATTTCCAATTATTTTCCCATTTGGAACCATTCACTTCCTGATGGAAATCTAATCTTAAGCCTTTACATTTTATTTACATAAACAAAACCCTGTCAGATTTCTCTGACAGGGTTTTGTTACCTTATACCCATAAGAAACTGCCGGTAGCAGATTCTCTATGTTTTACATAAGCATTTAGATATTTAAAAATGCTTTTACCGTCTTAGGCATATCTTCTACATCGCATTCTGTCTTATGAAGTACTTCTGCACTGCGGATGTCTTCAATTGCCTGTGGAACTGTTACATTTGCAATCTTGCTTAACTCATCTACCAGTTCAAAATCAGTCATGGAATCATATTTTTCTTTATCAATGGCATCCATTACGCTTCTGGTAAACTTGAACGGACTTGCTGTTGATGCAATAACAGTCTTGGTATTATCACCGGTCTCTTTTACATATTTGTGGTATACACCGGTTGCTACAGCAGTATGTGTATCAATCACATAGCCGGTCTTCTCATAGAGGTCACGGATTACTTCTGCTGTTTCTTCCTCTGTGGTGTAATTGCCATAGAAGTCAGCAAGCTGGGCACGCATCTCATCGGTAATCATATATCTGCCCTCTTCTGTTAATGCACGCATGAATTCTGCATTCTTCTCTGCATCATTTCCGGCAATACGATAAATCAGACGCTCTAAGTTGCTGGAAATCAGGATATCCATGGATGGAGAAGAAGTTAATACAAATTCACGGTTTCTGTCATAGGTTCCAGTTGAGAAGAAGTCAAATAATACTTTGTTCTCATTGGAAGCACAGATTAATTTTGCAATCGGAAGACCTAAGTTCTTTGCATAGAAAGCTGCTAAGATATTTCCGAAGTTACCGGTTGGAACTACAACATTAATCTTTTCATCTTTTGCAATTGCACCATTTTCATATAATTTTGCATATGCATATACATAATAAACAATCTGAGGAACAAGACGGCCGATATTAATGGAGTTAGCAGAGGAAAACTGATATCCGGCTTTGTCCATCAATTCTGCCAGTTCTTTATCAGAAAACATTTTCTTGACGCCGGTCTGTGCCTGGTCAAAGTTACCATGAATACCAACTACATGTGTATTTGCCCCTTTCTGGGTAACCATCTGCTTCTCCTGAATCGGGCTGACACCATTCTTTGGATAGAATACAATAATCTTAGTACCAGGAACGTCTGCAAATCCTGCTAAAGCAGCTTTTCCGGTATCACCAGAAGTTGCTGTTAAAATAACAATTTCATTCTTTACATGATTTTTCTTTGCAGCAGTTGTCATAAGGTAAGGCAGAATGGATAATGCCATATCCTTAAATGCTATCGTAGCTCCATGAAAAAGCTCCAGATAATATGCACCGTCTGCATCTACTAACGGAGCAATCTCTTCTGTATCAAATTTAGAATCATATGCACTATTGATACAATGCTTTAATTCTTCTTCTGTAAAGTCTGTTAAGAAAAGCTTCATTACCTCATAAGCAGTCTCCTGATAGCTCATTTTTGACAGGGTATCCATATCAACGTCAAGCTTTGGTAATGAATCCGGCACAAATAAACCACCGTCTCCTGCAAGACCCTTTAAAATTGCCTGTGAAGCTGTTGCCTTTTCATCTGAGTTTCTTGTACTTGTGTAAATCAAATCCATTTTTTGTCCCTCTTTTGCTCTCTGCATAAAATTTGTTCTGTCTTTCATTATATAAGAACCTGCAGTTTACTGTCAATAACTTATCCCAGAATAATTCCATGTATTCCCACTATCTATGGATTCAAAAAGAATTCCATCGTTTTCACCCATAGCAGATATTACTTTTATTATAAGTTTTCCATCTTTCTGCTGTGGCATCTTGCAATAATCATAGTCTGATATGGAAAATCCATACTCTGCTGCCGTGTCCGGAAGTTCTGTCACTTCATCCATGGAAAGTTCAATCATGGAAAATGTTTTCCCGCCATCCTGTGTCAGATAAAGTGTGGAATAATCACCTGACGCTCCAGCCAATCCGATAACGCCCAGATTTTCATTATAGAATTCTATTCCTTCTGCCACACCAATATTTCCATCAAACGGGTCTGCATTTTGCTGATTCCAGCTCTGCCCGCCGTCCTTTGTCATTTCAAGCTCATAAAAACGGCTGCCGGCAGCTGCATCCGCCACCAACAGACGATAACCGGTATTGCTGTCCAGGAAAAAGTATACGCTTCCATCTTCCCTGTTTTCCGTCCACGGAGTGCCATTTCCGCTCTCTTCCTCATCATTGCCATCATTGCCGGCTACGGCATTGGTGTCTGCATTCCCGTTGTTATCCGTTGTGTCATTTCCAGCACCGTTTTTTGCTTCATCAATCTGCTCCTGCCGGTTTTGCTGGGCTAACACTGCAGCACTGGTATATTTTGGATTTATGATATAAGTTATAATTTCACCTGTATTTTCTTCGCCACCAGTAGAAAATGTAACTGCAAAACCTGTAACTTCTCCGCCATATTCCAACTGGCTTAAAATTGAATTTTCATTTGTATCTGCATTTCCATCTATATCTTCATTTTCATCTATATCTTCATTTTCATCTATATCTGCATTTTCTGCATTTATCACCTGTAGGCTATCTGCACTGGAAAAGGCTCTTTTCCCAGAATAACTTATTCCAAAGGTATGGCTCTTTGTTTCTTCTGCCCAACTATCTACACGTTCTTTCACCTTTATATTTCCCAATAGTTCAAAAAGCGGTGTCAGGCACATATCTTCTTCATAATCTGTCTTGGCATAATTATTGATGTAAACTGTCATTTTGCTGCTTTTCTTCCGGTTATAGTCCACAAGATAGGTTCTGGTTTCTCCATTCTCATCCTCACCATAGAAAAACGTATCTATTGCAGCAATCTCTCCGGTAGCATAGAAAGTCACATTAAAATGGTTCACCAGATAAATTTTCTTAGGAAGCCCGATTTCATTATCCAGATCCTCCAATATCCCTGCTACACTGTCATCAAAGAAATTATCATGCTTTAATGTTATCTTTACTTCATCACTTTTTTGAAACCGTTCGGATGTCTTGAAAAAATATAACCCTCCAAGGCATACCAGTAACAGAATCATCCCTGCTTTTAGCCAGTTTTTTAATTGATATTTCTTTCTTGTATTTTCCTGCTTCAACGAATTGCTCCTTTCCACCTGCAATCATATCACTATTCCAATAACGCCGCCAAATATTCCTGATATTTCCACGAATTTTTATATCCTTGCAATTTCCAATATATATTGGCATCATAGCATATTTTTCATTTCAAAAGTTTGATATTTTCTTAAGATATTTTCCTGTTTTCATGCTTTCCTAAAAATGTTATACTCAAAGTGACGCTTACCGTAAGAACTCGCCACCGGCAGCTTCTTACAGATGATTTGTAACTAAGAATTTTAGAATGTGAGGATTTACCATGCTTTCCGGTGCTTTTTCAGCCAAAACAAAAGACGGAACCATCTACTACCGTTCCAGCCTTACCTATAAAAGAAAACATATTAGTCTTGGAAGCTTTCCAACGGAAGAAGAAGCCCATCTTGCCTATAAAGAGGGGACTTCTCTACTTTCTGAGTCTGAAATCACACTGGAAAATTATACCGCATATATTAAACTTTTAGATTTTGCCAAAGCCATTACACTTTTAAATTTCCGTGACAACGGCGTCTATATCAAGAATCCGATTTATCTGAAGCAGAATTATTTTCTCTATTTTCTCGCACCACAGACGGAATATAAATTTGATATTGATGATTTATTCTTTTATTCCAGCCACAAGATTATGCAGCGTGGTGGCCGGCTTTTTGTAAATGAATACGGCATGCAGACCGGGATTCTCTCCCGCTATGGAGTCCGTAATCATGCGGTACTGGATGTAGATTACACTTTCGCCAATGGTAACCCCTTCGATTACAGCTACGCCAATATTATTGTCATTAACCGCTACCGTGGAGTTGCCCAAACAGAACACAACGGACTCCTCCGTTATCAGGCTTTTATCCATATCAATGGCAATTATTCCATTGGTACTTATTCTTCCGAAGAAAAAGCTGCCATTGCCTACAACAAAGCTGTTGATCTGGCAAAGGCAGCCGGTATTCATAAGAATTTTGAAGAAAACTATATTACAGAGCTATCCGCTAGAGAATATGCAGAAATTTATACTAATCTTAAAATCTCTCCAAAATATATCAATTATCTTTCTACACTTTCTGCTATTTCTGATTGATGTAATTTACCAGTCCCTCGCAATCGATAATCTTCTGCATAAATGGTGGGAATGCCTGACCCTGGAAACTCTTTCCAGTGGTCTTGTCGGTAATGACACCAGTATCAAAATTTACCTCTACCTCATCTCCTGCTTTGATTTCCAAAGCTGCTTCCTTACATTCAATAATCGGAAGTCCGATATTGATTGCATTACGATAGAAAATACGTGCAAAAGTCTCTGCTATGACGCAGCTTACACCAGCGGCTTTAATTGCAATTGGTGCATGTTCTCTGGATGAACCGCATCCAAAGTTCTTCTCCGCTACAATAATATCTCCTGCAGATACTTTATTTACGAATTCCTTATCAATATCTTCCATACAATGTAAGGCAAGTTCCTTAGGGTCGGAAGAATTCAGATATCTTGCCGGTATAATAACATCTGTGTCTACGTTGTCACCGAATTTAAATACTTTTCCTTCTGCTGCTTTCATGTTCTAATCCTCCTATACTTCTTCCGGGCTGGAAATCTTTCCTGTAATTGCACTTGCTGCTGCAACTGCCGGGCTTGCCAGATAAATTTCCGAATCCACATGTCCCATACGTCCCACAAAGTTACGGTTGGTTGTAGATACGCATCTTTCATTCTCAGCAAGGATTCCCATATAGCCACCAAGGCAAGGTCCGCAGGTCGGTGTGCTGACAATAGCACCTGCTTCAATAAAGGTTCTGATATATCCGGCTTCCATGGCATCCAGATAAATCTGCTGGGTTGCAGGAATTACGATTACACGTAAACCTTTCTTTACTTTCTTTCCTTTCAGGATAGAAGCTGCAATCTTAAGGTCATCTAATCTTCCATTCGTACAGGAACCGATTACTACCTGATCAATAGTAATGTCGCCTACTTCATCAATGGTCTTTGTATTTTCCGGAAGATGTGGAAATGCTACGGTTGGGCGAAGTGTACTAAGGTCAATGGTATACTCCTCATCATATACAGCATCCTCATCTGCTTCATATACTTTATAAGGGCGCTTGGAATGCTCTTTCATATATGCTTCTGCTTTCTCGTCTACCGGGAAGATTCCGTTCTTTCCGCCGGCTTCAATTGCCATATTTGCAATGGTAAAACGGTCATCCATGGAAAGATACCGGATACCATCACCTACGAATTCCATAGACTTATATAATGCTCCATCCACACCAATCATTCCGATGATATGTAAAATAACATCTTTACCGCTAATCCATGGTGCTGGTTTTCCTGTGATATTGAATTTAATTGCGGATGGTACTTTAAACCATGCTTTTCCGGTTGCCATTCCTGCCGCCATATCAGTACTTCCAACACCGGTGGAAAATGCTCCCAATGCTCCATATGTACAGGTATGTGAATCTGCTCCGATAATAACATCTCCTGCAACAGTCAGTCCTTTTTCCGGAAGAAGTGCATGTTCGATACCCATTTCTCCTACATCAAAGTAGTTGGTGATTTCGTTTTTGCATGCAAACTCTCTGACGCATTTACAATGCTGTGCAGATTTGATGTCTTTATTTGGTACAAAGTGGTCCATAACCAGTGCAATTTTATCCTTATGGAACACTCCGTCTACTTTCATTTTCTCTATCTCATGGATAGCCACCGGTGAAGTAATATCATTTCCCAATACCAAGTCTAAATCTGCTTCAATCAACTGGCCAGCCTGAACAGAATCAAGTCCCGCATGTGCCGCAAGAATCTTCTGTGTCATTGTCATTCCCATTTGAAATTCCTCCTGAAATTAAATCATTTTTTCTATACTGTTGCTATTATAGCACAGCTAGTGGTATAATGGAAATACATATTAAACATATTTATTATGATTTTTAGTTATAAACACGGAGGAATCTATAAATGTTGCAGAGTTTATCCAGTTACCGTATTTTCTATACCGTAGCAAAAACACAGAATATATCAAAGGCAGCCAAAGAGCTTTATATCAGCCAGCCTGCCATCAGTAAATCCATACAGAAACTAGAGGAAAGCCTGGGCTGCGAACTCTTCCGCCGAAGTTCCCGCGGCGTATTGCTGACCGAAGAAGGTGAACTTCTTTTTACTCATGTCAGTTCCGCTTTCGAAACCCTGACTTTAGGGGAAGATAAATTAAAGAACTCCTTAGAACTTGGTGTCGGCCACTTAAAAATCGGTGTCAGTTCCACACTCTGCAAATACATGCTTTTGCCTTATTTAAAGGATTTCACAAAACGCTATCCGCATATTAATATTTCTATCGTATGCCAGTCTACCAACGAATCCTTACAGATGTTAGAAGAAAACAAAATTGATATCGGTCTGATTGCAAGGCCGGAAAACCAGAAAACTTTAAATTTCAGCAATGTGGCTGAAATTGAAGATATTTTTGTTGCAACGGAAGCTTACTTAAACGTATTGAATGCAAGGGGCATTTCTTCCGATGCAATCTTACAGAATTCTACACTGATGCTTCTTGATAAGCACAACATGACCCGTCAGTATATTGATGATTATTTACAGGAAAATAAAATCGAGACCAGAGATTTAATCGAAGTCTCTACGATGGACCTCTTAATTGACTTTGCAAAAACCAACCTGGGTGTTGCCTGCGTCATCCGTCAATTTGTCCAGAACGAACTTGCAAATAAAGAGTTATTAGAGATTCCACTTGGTTTTCCAATTCACAAGCGTGAAATTGGCTTCGCTTATAAAAACACCTTAAAGCCTTCGAAATCCTTGGAATTATTTATTGATTTCTACCAGAATTTTCATCCGGGCGAATAAGATGCCTCACTGCCAGCTTCTTACAAATGCCTGACAGATATGAGAAACATACTTTAAGAGTTTCTCGCGTCAAAAAAAGCTGCCGCAATCGCGACAGCTTTTTTATCCTCTTTTTGAAGTATCAGATTAGTTGTTAACCAGCTTATCTTCTTCGTTGTTCCAGCTATACAGCTTACGAATTTCTTCGCCGACTTTCTCTGATGGATGCTCAGAAGCAAGCTTTCTCATAGCTTTGAAGTGTACCTGGCGTCCTGCCGGTGACATATCAAGTAAGAATTCTTTTGCAAAAGTACCATCCTGAATATCTGTTAAAATCTGTTTCATTGCTTTCTTTGTCTCAGCAGTAACAATCTTAGGTCCTGTGATATAATCACCATACTCAGCAGTGTTAGAGATAGAATATCTCATTCCAGCGAATCCTGACTGGTAGATTAAGTCAACAATCAGTTTCATCTCATGGATACACTCGAAGTATGCATTTCTTGGGTCATAACCAGCTTCGCAAAGTGTTTCGAAACCAGCCTGCATAAGTGCACAAACACCGCCACAAAGAACTGCCTGCTCACCGAAGAGGTCTGTCTCTGTCTCTGTACGGAAGGTTGTCTCAAGAAGTCCTGCTCTTGCTCCACCAATTCCAAGACCATATGCTAATGCCAGGTCAAGTGCTTTACCGGTTGCATCCTGCTCTACTGCTACCAGACAAGGAGTTCCTTTTCCAGCCTGATACTCAGAACGTACAGTATGTCCTGGTGCCTTAGGAGCGATCATTGTTACGTCAACATCCTTTGGAGGTTTGATACATCCGAAATGAATGTTAAATCCGTGAGCGAACATTAACATGTTTCCTGGCTCAAGGTTTGGCTCGATATCGTTCTTATACATATCTGCCTGTAACTCGTCATTGATAAGAATCATAATAATATCAGCCTGTTTTGCAGCTTCTGCTGCTGTATATACTTTGAATCCCTGTTTTTCTGCTTTTGCCCAGGATTTGCTACCATTGTAAAGTCCAATAATGACATCACAGCCTGATTCCTTTAAATTTAATGCATGTGCATGTCCCTGGCTACCGTAACCAATGATGGCGATTTTCTTACC
Source organism: Roseburia sp. OM03-7AC (assembly GCF_003462625.1). Lineage (NCBI taxonomy): Bacteria > Bacillati > Bacillota > Clostridia > Lachnospirales > Lachnospiraceae > Roseburia > Roseburia sp. OM03-7AC. Next base: position 427,391 of record NZ_QTZJ01000001.1, on the reverse strand, counting down.
ATCCAGTAAGGAAAGGTTACAATCTTCCTGATAATAAATTTTTGCTGCCATTTTTTCAGCCTCCTGTTTTAATGATTAATCTAAATATGTAACATCGGCAGACCCTCTGGTCAAACCTGTGATACCGGTTCTAGCGAGCTCTAATATCTCATAGCCCTGTAACAGATCCATAAATGCATCTAATTTATCCTGATGCCCTGTCAGTTCAATTACCATGGAATCGTTGGTGACATCAACCACCTTGCCATGGAAAATATTGGTAACGCTTAAGATTGCCTGACGTTCTGTATCCTTTGCTTTAATCTTAACCAGAATCAGTTCTCTTGTAACGGATGTACCCGGCTCTAATTTCTTAATATTGCGCACATCTTCTAACTTTGCCAACTGCTTCTCAATCTGCTCTAAAATCTGTTCGTCACCACTTGCTACTATCGTAATTCTGGTATATCTTGGATCTGCAGTTACACCAGAAGAAAAACTATCGATATTGTATCCTCTCCGGCTGAAAAGTCCTGAAATATGACTTAATACACCAGAAGTATTCTCTACTAAAATAGATAATGCCTGTTTTCTCATGCGAAAACCATCCTTTTTCTTTCATTCACATTACAGTTATTCTAGCATATCAGTTCTGTTTGTCAATACTAAAATGGCTTAAAGTAATAATATTTTTTTATGCAATAACCTATGGTTATATCATTGATAACAATAACATAAAACTACAAGAAACACATTTTGCAATCTGGCAGGCTGCCTGCATAAATTACGGCTGTGAATCCCTGTATTTCCGGATAATATCAATTGTCTTCTGATAATCCATTCTGACTTTCCTAAATTGCTGCAGCATCTCTTCTCCGTATATTTTATAGCGGAGCTGTTCGCACAGAATTATACTTGATTTGCTCAGCCGTCCCAACCCGAGCGTCATGGTCTCTCCCTTTAAGGTATGTACCAGATCAAAGGCTTTCTCATAATCCCTTTCCTGTAAAGCTTCATCAATCCGCTGTACTTCATCGCTTTCTAAGAATTTTATCAAAAAACGGTGTACCAGCTCTTCCTTCCGGAGTCTGCGCATGACCTCTGCATAATCTCCCTCCAGTTCCTTGTAGCATTGCTCTAAATCCATACTCATATTCCCTTTCTGTTGATTTTCTCATAGCATTATAGTACACCACCATTTTTTCTTTTTCAAGCAATTCTTCCTTATTGTCTGGTGTTTCCATCCGGCTGCACCGGCAGTTCATTCTGTTGCTTTACACTTTGTTGTCCTTCCGAGAGCATAATAAGCGTCCAGGTTATTTCTTTTCTTGCATATTCCAATGTCTCTTCTCCATCATATACCGTATCAACCTGGTACTTACGAAATACAAGAATATCTGTAACAGCTTCTGCCATGCTTTCTTCGTCTTCTGCATAGAGTAACTTCATAAAAACATCCTCCTTGTTGCATAACCTGCCAGGCATACCATAACTAGCTTCTTACAAGCATTTTGGAACTATAGAAAACACATTTTGCAGGAAAGCAATTTCCTGTAAAACAAAAAGGCCAGGATAAAATCCTGACTATATTTTCGGGGAGTACCTCCCGAACTCCGAAGAGCCCGAGAGGCATGAGTTATGAAAAATTATATTAGCTTAATAGCTAGTACTTTTATACTATATCTTATAAAAATATGTTTGTCAAGTGTTTCCCTACAATTTTTCTTAGGGACTTACTTGGGTCTTACTTGGGTTTATTTCCATTTGAATTTCTACAGTTTTTTATATATTTTTTCTACGTCATAGTCCGGTGCCATAGTTGCTGCAATTTCATATATCTTCCTGATATTTTCCGGCTCTTCTTCCAGCATATCAGCTGTTTCTTCTACGGAGTTGCCTTTTTGCAGTTTCTTGATTACCTGACGAATTAGTTGCAGTTTTTCGCCCTGCTCCAATTTATTTTCCAGTTCTTTTTCAATTTCATCTTTCATTAATTCACGCAATGCTTCACACATCTCATTTTGCCTCCTTAACAGACTATATACCTGCTTATTTGCATTTACACTTACTTGAAGTACCGAATCAATATTGCTCCGTTCATTCTTACTTTCCAAATAATGTATCTGTTCCAAAAATAGTTCTGCATCCTGCATCTCTACCTGTGTAGTCAATACCCGCAGGCTGCAATGAGCTTTTCTTTCCAACTGACTTGTTACTACAACTTGTACTGGGAACGGAACTTTTCCTCTTACATAATAAATTCCAGGATACATTTTTTTCAGGATATATCCTTCTTTTTTCAGTTCCTGAAAAAGTGCCTTCGGATAAGCATTCCGAAAAAAGGATACGGTCACCTCAGATGCTGGAATTTTATTGACTGCTATCCCCTGCGCCTTATATAAGCTGGCGTATCCAATTACCTTAAAGAAGGAATCTATCGTCAATTCATCTCCCGGTCCCTTATACTCTAAAATATTGTGTCCCCTCATAATATGACCAATTTCATTTTGTAACGTCCGCTTCCAATCCATCTTTTTAATAATCACAAGATCAATCTGAAGTGGTTTCTTACTTAAATTATACTCCGGAATTAATTCCAGTACATCCAGATCTTGTCGCAGTTCCAGTTCTGTTGCTGCACAAAACGCCGGATGCCATTGTAATTTTTCTGTTTTTCCTGACATTTCTTCTCCTTTCTTTTGTCTTGGAGAGTATACTTTTGCAATGTCACTTAACCGCAACAACCTTTGTCTGAAAGAATTCTCTCCGCTTCATTTAATGTGAAATAAAAGCTTTGAAAATTCCTGTTATCATATCAGGTTATGTGGTGAACCCGGCGAAATGATAGAATACCGGTATACTTCTGACAGGCTATGTGCCATTGAAATGTATATAGAAATATCAAGCTTTAATTGCATTATAACATGATGAAATGAAAATGTCAGTAAAAAAAGAAAGCATCTGCCCTCCCTTAATCGGATAAGCAGATGTTTTCCATCTCAATTTCTTTCAACTTCTATTTTTGTATCTGTTACATGCATCTTGCTCCGCACTTTGTGCAGAATTTTGCACCCGGCATAATTTCATTTCCACACTGTGGGCAGAACATCTTCTGAACTTCCTCAACTTTGGTGCCGCATTTCGGGCAGAATTTTGTGCCGGATGCAAGTTCGGCACCACAATTATTGCAATGCAGTGCTGAAAAGTTCTCAAACTCTTCATCCTCTTCCTCCTCAAAATCCAGCAACAATTCTGTTTTAACGCGCAATGCATCCAGTTCTTTTTTCATATCCTTTAAAAGACCTAAATAGCCTTTTACCACCTGGCTCTTTCCAATTACAAGTTCATTTACCTGCTCGTTTGCTTCAGCTATACTTATTCCTAAATATTTCTGTAATATCTTAAGTATTTTGGATTTATCTGAACCTACATCCATGATATATAATGCGGCAGCAACAGATTGATCTGTATCAAAAACAATTACTGTCTCACCACCGGCACGGTCTATCTCATCGCGCAAATATACGAGTGAGGAACAAACTCCGTCTATAATAGCAGGTTCTTCATCTGATATATCCTTAAAATTTGCACCCGAAATCTCTTTGCTGACGACATGTAAATAAGCTCTTCTTATATCATCCGAAAATAAATATTCTTTCATATTTCCGGTTGAAAAAACAATCAGTGATGCCTGCGCATCCTCGTCCCATGTCACATCAATTTCTGCATCAGCACCGAGTTCGTCCAACGCTGCTTTTAATGTCTCTGCTCTTTCTCTGGTTGTTGATATTAAAAATCCATTTTCATCCGAAATATCTTTTAAAAGTTTCAATTCCAGGTCTCTTCTGTCAAGTCCTAAGATTTCATGGTAACACTCCATGACCTGATCAGGCTGTCCGCCCAGAGAAAAAATAACAATATCTGCAATAGCTCTTGCATTTTCTTCATCTGTCCAGTTCTTCTGGATAAAAGTTGATGCTCCTGCGGCGTCTAACGCCTGTTGCAGCTCATAAAGGCTTTCTGTTGGGGATAATCTGCAGACAGTTGCATTACCTTCCATCATATTTTCATTTACCAGCATGCTTACCTGATCCGCATCTTCCGGATAATAATTCTGAATGATAGATATTACCTGTGCTGGATTTGGTCCAACATCTCTGATTATAATTTTCTTTTCCGGTATCTCCTGCTGTACTCCCATGTTTCCAAACAATGATTTCATGAATCCCATTTTCATTTCTCCTTTTCTAGTAATATTTTCCGGCTTCAATTAATAAAGGAATAATTTCTTCCGGTTTTATCTGCTGCAGTTGTTCTAATCTGCTTCCGATACGATTGATATTCTGTATATTCATTTGTTCCTCATCAAAGCGACGCTGTAAAATCTCATGTCTTTCCTGTAATTTCTGAATCTGTTCATCCATTTTATCAATATTAAGCTGTGCATCATCTTTCTGTGGATTTGCCGTAATAAACCCAAGAATAAAAAAGTAAATCATAACACCAAGAATAATTACACCAACAGACACTGCAACACGGAGAATTGTCCGGACACAGCTCCATAAAATGCGTAAAATTCCTGCAAAAAATCCATAATTCATTGCATTGGCGAATAAATGTCTCACATCAATAATCCAGCGGAACAGGGAAACCGCACACCATACCAGTACTAACGCACAGATTATACCGATTGCAATAGAAATTGCCTTGCGGACAGGGGAAGTCTGGCTCCAACGCTCTGCAAACTCTTCCCTTTTCCGTGTCAGCGTAGTTTCCTGCATTTTAGACATTTCAGTTACCTGTTGTATTTTAGAACTAATCTCATTCTGCTGTGCATTCCGCTCATTCAATGACTTTCCAAGATTTGCTAAAGCAATCTGTTTGCCGTCATTTAAAATGCCTTCCATCTCCTGAAGAATCTCTGGAGTAACATCCTCACAGCGATATATTTGCTGAATATAATCTCCTATCTCCCCCCAATTTATATGTTTCTTCTTTTTTTCACATAAAATCAGTCCATAATAGCCCTTACAGCTCCACATAAAATCATTACGGATTCCTGTAAATTCTGCTTTTGCCGCCGAAATGTTTCCCTGATTTAGTAATGTCATGGCATTTTTATAACGGTTATCCAGACCATCTCTTCCACTTCCTCCAGCAACAGCAGCAGTCAGATTGATATTTTCAATTGTTTTCTTCAAATCCTGATGAATATTTTCAATATGTTCATCTGTTTTCTGAAACTCTTTTGATAAATTATGTACCAGGAAAAGATTATCACATGCCATGCATTCATACTTTTCCTCTGTAATTTTTCTTACTGCACCACTGCCACAACTGGGACATTTTATTTCTTCCATTTTCTAGCCCTGCTCCTTTGTATTTTTTATTTTTCTGATTTCAAGCTGCTTCATGATTGCTCCGCAGATTTCCGCAAAAGCGGCTTCATCTGTTGTTGAAGAAAGCTGCAATATCAACTGTCTGATTGCCTCATTTTCTGTTGCCACTGCCGGTGAACTGACCGGATCACTGTATCGCATCTTTTCCAGCACTTTGTCAATTTCTTTGCGGTTGACCTCATCTGTAATCTGCACTCTGCAAATTTCAATCTGCTGAATAAGTCCTTTAAACACTTCGATGGAACTCTGTTCCTGTGTCTGAACCTTTGTAATATATTTATTACTTGCTGCCATAGCAATCTCAATGATAATGAAAACTGCTAAAATCGCACTCTGTAACAAATAGGAATACACCTGATAATCCTTCGGAATTTTCAGGCAGACCTTAAAGAAAACAAAAATCTGAATTACAAGATAGACTCCGCTCAGATATACAAGCGGCATCTTTAATGCTGCCTTTTGTTTTTCCTGTTTATGAAATACCAGAAATGCAAAAATTGGCTGCATCAATATTGCAATCAGGCAAAATATGTACTTGAACATTATTTCTCCCTCCTCGTTCCGCATTTCGTACAGAAATTAGCTTCCGGCGGCATTTCATTTCCACAGTTTGCGCAGAAAATCTTCTGTGGAATCACCACTTTTTCACCACACTGGAAACAGAATTTAGCATCCTTCGACAGACTCGTTCCACACTTGACACAGGTAATATTTCCACCTTGCGCCTGCGGCTGTACTGCTGGCTGCGACTGTGTTGCTGCAATATCCGGCTGCATTGCTGCTGTCCCTGTCTGCGCTGCTGTTACCGGCTGTGCCTGAACTGCTGCATCCATATTGTTTTTCATCATGTCACCCATGGAAAACGCCAGTGGAATCTGTGCCATCATATTCGCCGGATTCGCTGCAAAGCCTTCATTCTGTGCAAATGTTCTGCTTACATCAAACTGCTGCTCCTGTTGCCAGGTATATCCCTGCAGTTCTCTCGCTTTGGCAAGTCCTTCTGCTTCAATTACGGTAGCATCACGATTTCCCATTGCTTCAAACCGCTTCTGTGCCATGCTGTTATCTAATTTTTTAAGCTCTTCCAAATCGTCCGGCTTAATGGTAACTGCAGACACAAAGAAATTTAAAATCCGGATGCCATAGCTTTCAAGGTCGCTTTCCACCTGACCGGCAACGTTCTCGGAAATTTCATTCAAATGCTGGTTGAAAACATTGTAGCTATATTTGCTGAGTTCTACTGCAATGCAATTTTTTACTCTTGTAACTAAAAGGTCTTTAAAAAATTTCTGAATATCTTTGGTGGTCATTGCTTTTTCGGTACCAACCAGATTAATCAGAAGCTTTCTTCCATCCTCTATTTTCAGTCCGAAAGAACCACTGGCACCGGCACTGTAACTATAGCCGTAATTCGGGTCACGAACTGTCACCTGACTTGGTGTTCCCCATGCGATATCCATCATGGTCGCAAGGTTAATAAAATAAACCTCCACATGGAACGGACTTACTCCGCCCGAAACCAGATTTCTTATTTTGGAAATAAGTGGAATGTTTTTCGTTTCTAAGGTATAACGACCTGCTTTAAAAGAATCCAGTGCCTGTCCGTCACTGAAAAATACTGCCTCCTGTGACTCATGCACAATCAATTGTGACAGCGTATTAAAGTCTTCTGCGGGATGCTTATAAATAAGAGTTGAATTATCCCCTTCATATTTGATCACTTCCTGAATAGCCATCAAACTTTCTCCTTCCGTAAATTTATATAAACTCCTTTCTCGATTATACTACAAAACTTCCATTTTGGACACTTTTTTCTTCCATTTTGGATATTATTTTCTCAACGAGGTGATACCTATGTCAGAAAGAATTAATCAACACCTGCATCCACTGGTAGGTTCTAACATCCGGAGACTGCGGAAAGAACAGGGTTTGAAAGCCACCGAAGTCATTGCGAAGCTCCAATGTGATGGCATCAATGTAACTACCGGCATATTCAGCAAGGTGGAAAATGGTTATAATAACCCAACGGTAGATATGCTGATTGGATTGACCAAGATTTTTAATTGTGATTTTAATGAATTCTTTAAACAATAATAGGCAACTAAACGGTGAATGGTTTAGTTGCCTGTTGTTGTTTTGTCATATAAAAGGGGAGCTACCAATATTATTTTTTGAAATATGTTATTTTCTACAATATTGTCCTGCCGTTGACTTTGCCTGATTCTGACATTATCACACTACACATAACATCAAGTGTCTAACACGTTTTTATTATATCATCACCATCTTTTTTTACAATACTAACGCTTATGAAATATACTAATAAAACAAGGTCAGTCTTTCCACACCATGATGATTCCAAGACTGACCTTAATGTCACTAATCCATATTCTGTTGCAATTCTTTTATGTTGTCCAAATCAGACAAATCCATTCCTTCATATCTCTCAACAAAATCTATCAATGTTGATTTACGAACCTTTAGACTACCTAACCGAAGTGCAGGTAATAGTTTTCTGTTAATCAGCTCATATACCAGATGCACATTCACCCCTAATACCGCTGCCGTCTCACGCACATTGTACAAAAGCTTTTCGTCTTTTAAATCCTTTTTATCCATTTTACACCATCCCTCCTAAATGTGTTCCTAAAATCGTATTTGCATCAGTTTTGTAAAAATTAATAAATCTAAAAAGCATCTGAATACTCATTCCCTTTGAGCCTTCCTCAATTCGTGCATAATGACATAAACTCATATCCATTTCCTCAGCCGCCTTCATCTGTGTCATTTTTCCTTTTTCACGTAAATCTCTTATATTATTTCCAATCACATATGGATCAAATTTAGTTCTGCTCACTTCTGCCATCTCCATCAATTAACATCCATGCTCCTCTGCATGTGATATTTTTCTCTTACTCATAATAAATTATCTCCTTTACGATTTCGTATTGGAGAGCTCCGGCGCCTTCACTCTCGTGACGTGCTCTCTCAAGCACATGTTTATTGTATATTGTCATGGATGAATTACCGACCGTGTTTACGCGACAATTTTGTCGTGTTAACACGACATTTGCATCTGCTTCTAATATACTTAAATATTTTTTACAGATAGGACTTCCGTTCGAAGCAAAAAAAAGAATCCCTGCCTTTCCCGCATGAATTCATTTTATCGTTCCTTACGCATCCTTATATTCTATTTTTAATGGTGTATGTGCTCAAATATCTGTCATATATAAAGTCTGCTATAATTAATCCAATTATTTGTCGTATAATTTATCAACCTCGGCTTCATACACCGATTCAGTCTGAGTATCAAACAGCACCCATTCCACCAAATCGAAGCTGTCCGGATTATCTTGCAAGAACCTGTTTACTGTATGTACTGCAATCTTTGCTGCCAACTCAACCGGAAAACCATATGCTCCCGTTGATATGGAAGGAAATGCAATAGACCTTATTCCATTATCCATTGCCAACTTCATAGAATTAAAATAGCAGTTAGCAAGAAGTTCCTCTTCTCTATTTCTTCCACCATTCCATATCAGTCGGTCATTTTTTGCGGACAGTTCATACATGCTATCCTTTTCTGTTCTCTGCTCCTGCGTTTGCTCTCGTTTGATTTCTCCCTCCGTATCTTCTTGGCACAAGCAGGACAATACCTTGATGCACCAGAGCCCGGGACATATTCAACGCCGCACACCGTACAATTTTTAGCGGGCATTGCTGCCCACCGTTTTGTAGGTATGATATGTAATTCATCGACAAAGCCGATGAATTTATAGTAAATCTTGATTTCCTGCTTCACTGTTCCGTCTGCCATCTTCTCACGCTCCGAAACAAGTATCTTGTCTATGAGTGCGTTTATAACTGTTGCATCCAGTTCTTTTAAGCCTTGATAATTTCGGATAAGGGCGAGGAAGTCACGGATTCCCCGTGATTTCTCGTAGCTTTCATTAAGAGTTTCCGTCACCTCTTTCAGCCTTGCTTCAATTTCAAGCTGCTCTTTCTGGTATTTCCCCGACATCATCTCAAAATTCCGCTCGGTAATACGCTCCATGACCTTATCCTCGTAGAGAGAGGAAAACAGCCTGTCCAGTTCCGCAAGGCGTTTGTTCAGCTTCTTACGTTCTTTCTCTAATGCTTTCGCCCTGCTCTGGTCTGTTTCCGTGAGCCGCTTTTCTATGGCCCTGACCGCCTTTTCATCATTCACTGCCATATCCGCAAAACAGTTGATGTCGGCAAGAACGGCATTGAATAAATCCCTTGCTTCTATATTGTGGGCACTACACTCGCTTCTTCCGTTTCTTGCATAATTATTACATGAATACTGTACACAGTCGATAATCTCTGGGCGTTTCCTCCTGTGTACGTTCATTGCCCGCAGAGCACATCCGCAGTCCACACACTTGATAACGCCTGCAAAAATATTTACAAATCCTCCCTTGTTCTGTGGAAGCCTACGACTTGTAATAAGCTGTTGGACAATATCAAATTCCTCCTGCGTGACTATTCCCTCATGGGTATTGGGTATCACTTCCCATTCTTCGGGCAGCTTAGAGGGGCGTTTCTTGCTTTTCATATTGGCGGCAATCCGTTTGTAGCCTACAAGATTTCCCGCATATATCGGGCTTCTTAAAATGCTCCTCACGCTGTTCCCACTCCAAATATAGCGTTTGTCCTCGTTCCCCTCAAAATGACGTTCAAAGCCTGTTTCGCCACGCTCCGCCGCATAAGCGGCAGGGCGTAGGATATGCTGTTTATTAAGATGTCTGCAAATTTTGGCAACTCCATTCCCTTTTAATGCAAGGTCGAATATCTCTTTTACAACATGTGCCACTTTATCATCTATCAGCAGATGGTTGTGGTCGGCAGGGTCTTTGATATAGCCATAAGGGGCGGTAGTTCCCATGAATTTCCCCTGTTGAAACCTCGCCCGATATGCCGATTTTATCTTAACAGATATGTCAGCGGCATACATTTCGTTTAAAATGTTGCGGAAAGGCGTGATGTCCATAGCAGATTTATTCAAGGTATCTACGCCGTCATTGACCGCTATATACCTCACGTTATGCTCTGGGAAGAAAACTTCCAGATATAACCCACAATCAAGATAGTTTCTCCCCAGACGGGATAAATCTTTCGTAATCACGCAGTTTATCAGACCGCTTTCAATGTCTTTTATCATATTCTGGAAACTTGGTCTTTGGAAATTTGTACCAGAATAACCATCGTCCACATACGTTTTTGCTATGTGCCATCCCTGCTTTTTCACATAATCCGTGAGGATGGATTTCTGTGTCGCAATGCTCGCACTCTCGTTATCCGTACCATCGTCTTTAGATAAGCGGCAATAAATGCCGACTAAATAGATTTTCTTTTCTTCTTTGATTCCTGCCATACTGTAAAACCTCCGTATCTGTCCTATCTGTTTTCATGTCCCATTGCGTACATTCTAAGCGGACAGCCCCTCATTGTCGAAGGTGTCGCCCTCGGCAATCTTCTTCCGAATATCCTCGGAGATAATCGGGACAAACGCTTCTGTAACGGTCTGTGTGCCGACATATTCACGGCTGATTATCATCTGCACTGGTGCTTTTGGCACGATACGCTTTCTCTTTTTATCTGCTTTCTTATCCTCGCCCATACTTAAATCTTCCTTTCCAGACAGGGCAGGGAAGAGTTTGGAAATGTCCCCGCCCTGCCAATCAGATACCATTAATCCTCGCTGTTTAATTCTTTCTGTAATGCTTTAAGGAGTGCCGCCGCTTCATCAGCGTTCAGCGTGATTCCCTTGCCGCACTTTTCACGGTTCGGGGAAAAGCTGCGGATGTCATACTTCGGCTCTTTCCCATTCCATGAAATGAGATTGATTTCCTTTGTGTAGCCACTGTCGCCCGTAGACAATACTGCGATTTCCTTTACGATTTCATACTGGATTTCTCTCATTCTCCATACCTCAACTCTCTGTATTTACTTCCCGAAAAAAGAAGATTAGCGGCTGTCACGGTTGCGTTTCCTCTGCAACTCACGCTCCAAAAGTTTGATGATGGTTTCCTCCATCTGCTTCGGCGTTGTGTTCTTCGGAAAGTATTTTTTCAGCTTGCTTGTGTTGATTTTCAAGGTTTCTTTCTGGTTGCCCTTTTCCTCCGTCATAATCGCAAATATCGTATCCATGTCAAGCCGCCCGCTCTGGCTTAACTGTTTCATCCGCTGTGCCTGTGAGAGTGAGGGCGTTGCTTCTTCGCTCTCCATCGTGGCAAAGAGGTTTTCCTGCTCGTCTTTCTTCAAGAAGGACAGTTCCACCGCAGGCGTGAGGGCGATTTTCCCCTCGTCCACCATCTGCAAAATCGGCGGTATCAGTTCCGTCAGGCGGATAAAACGCTGCACGGTCATCCTGCCCACGCCGAAGCCCTGTGCCACCTTGTCGTCCGTCCGCAACTTCGTCACAACTTGTGACGAGGTTAAGTCTGTGCGGAAACCCTGCCGCTTCATGGCTTCGGATTTCATCTTGTAAGCAAACGCCCGCTCCGATGGCAGGATATTCTCACGCTGCAAATTGCTGTCTACAAGGGTGATGATGGCTCGGTCACGGTCTAAGGGCAGGACAAACGCAGGCACGGTATTTATCCCTGCAAGTTCAGAAGCACGGACACGCCGCTGTCCTGCAATCACTTCATAACCGTCCCCGTCCTCTTTCGGGCGTGTGATTATCGGCGTGACAATGCCAAATTCCTTGATGCTTTCCGCTAACTCTGACAGTGTTTCATCTTCTGCCACATGAAACGGATTGTCGGGGAACGGGTACAAGTCTTTGGTCTTTAACACCTTAAAATCCTGTTTCTTCATTCACATATCTACCTTTCTTTCGCTCTGCTTCTATGATTTTTCTGCAATTCTTCCAACACTTCGGGCGGTATTTTTGACAGCAGCCGCCCCATCTGCTCGTTGGTTCTCTGCAATTCAAATATCTTCTGATTCGCTTTCTGCACCTTTAGTTCCTGCTCGTACTTTTCATCACGCATACGCCCCGCATAGTCTGATTCCTGCCCAATTCTCTCTTTCAAACTGTCGATATACGCCTGCTGTTTCCCGATTTCCTTAGAGAATTTCTCCACGTCTGGCAGCCATGCAGAGAGTAAATCTAACGCTTTATCCCTTTTCTTCCCTGCGTTAAAGGCGTTGATGTCGGATAGGGCAGACACGATTTCTTCATACTGTTTATCAAGCCTGCCGCCTAATTTATAGAGCCATGTGGGGACGTGTTTCCGCTTGGTTTCCATTGAGGACTGCCCCCGTTCAAGCTGATTCCACCGTGAGGACATCCGCTCATGGTAGGCGGTCTGCCACTCGGATAATGATTTCTGGTTGCCTAAGATAGCTTTCGCTGACAGCTTATTGTCTGGCGTAATCGGCACAAAGCAGAGGTGCATATGGGGCGTTCTCTCGTCCATATGGACGACAGCGGAGAGGATATTCTGCTTTCCAACACGCTCCGAAATGAAGTCAAGAGCCGTCTGGAAATACGCTTTTTGTTCTTCGGGCGGTAACTGGTTCATAAATTCTGGTGAAGCTGTGATGAGCGTTTCCACCATCATCACGCTGTCTTTCCTTGTCCTGCACCCCGCTTCGGCTACCATGCGGTTAATCTCTTTCTTGTAGGTGTACTTTGGTGGTGCTATGAGATGGTAATTGTTTTTAGAGCGTTCCATATCTATATCTGGGTTGCTTTTGTAGGCTTCTTTCTTCCGCTCGTTGTGGCGTTCACAAGCCGCAACGCCGCCCGCTTTTCGTTTCTGGAAACGCAGGATTGCATAAGGCATAGGCGGATTCCTCCTTTCTTTCGGCGGGTGACCGTCCTTTGGGGTGACAGCGGTGACGGTGGTGACAGCAGTTTTGGGATACCCCCTGCCGACTGCCGCAACTGTCACCCTCACCCCCTGCATGACGGTCATGTCGATGATGACGGTGTTTTTGGGATACCCCCCTCGCAAGAGCCGTCACCGTCATGCCGCCATTCTTTTATCCGAAGCCGTAAGGCGTAGGATAGCAGGGCACAGCCCTGCCTTAAGGGAGTCCAGAGGGAACGTCTGGCACACGACTTTGCAGGGCAAAGTGTAGTGTGTTACACCCTGTAAACGCAGTCGGAAAAATCGGAATGATTTTTCTGACCGCAGGGGTGGTTTTACACGACCGAAAAGGGCGAGTAAATCTCACGCCTGCATTTTGCGTTTACGGGGTGTTCTCCCGTAGGGATGACAGCGGCAGGGTATCCTAAAATCACTGTCACCACCGTCACTGCTGTCACCCGCAGGGCAGAGCCGCCAGCTTTACATGGCTTTAAGCGTCAATGACAGTAACAGGGGGGTATCCTAATATCGCTGTCACCACCATCACCGCTGTCACCCGCCCTCCTTGCAAGGGCAATCCGCCTGCCGTCTTTCCTGCGGCTGTACTGGTAGCAGATACGGTTCTCGCTTAAAAATGTGGTGCGGTATTCATTCAGCCATTTCGTAATCACCGTGGGTATGGTTTCCGTTTCCCCCATAGCGGCTAACAGTTCCGTTGCCGTGCCTATCCATTCTTCCTTATCCCTCATAAAATCCACCAACCGAAAAAGGACATCTGGTATCGTTTCTTTCGCAAGCTGCTCCTGCGTTTTCCGCTCCACAAGCTCCCAACGGCAATCACGGAAACGCAGCGTGTATTCCTGATAAGGCGTGTCCCTGCCCGTCACATACAGCTTGGCGGTGTCAGACGCACGTTTCTCCTTTTCCAGAACAAAGGTAGCGTCCGCACTCCCCGTTAATCCTGTCGTCCCAGACACCTTGTTGAACACGTCGCTGTCATTCTGCTTTCGGATGTGGTGTACGACAATGACCGCCAGAGAGTGCCTGTCGGCAAAGTCTTTGATGAGGGAGATGTCCCCATAGTCGCTTGCATAGGCATTGTCTTTTGAAGCTGTACGGACTTTCTGCAAGGTATCAATGACAATGAGCCTGCTGTCTGGGTAATCTTTCAGATAATCTTCAAGCTGCACGATAAGACCGTCTGACAGCTTGCAGCTTGCCACGGCAAAGTGGAGCCGCCCGCTTGCTTCGTCCGTCAAACGAAATAACCTGTCCTGTATGCGGCAGAACGTGTCCTCAAGGCAGAGGTAAAGCACATCGCCCTCCATTGTCGGCATATCCCATAAAGGGATTCCCTGCGACACGCATAAGCATAGCTTCAGCATGAGCCAGCTTTTGCCTATCTTCTGTGAGCCGCAGAACAGCGATAAGCCTGTCGGGATAAGGCTGTCCACCACAAAGGATGGTTTCTCAAGCGGTTCATAAAGGAGCGTTTCGGCGTTGACTGTCTGTAACTTCTGCATGGCTTTCCTCCTTTCGGGCGGTGTCTTTGTTTTCGTTGCACATAGGCGTTGACCTCCTTAAAAATAGATTTACTCCCACGGAAAAAAGTGAGAGTATGTAATGCCGCCAATCCCACACAAATAAAAAACAGATTTCTTTTTCGGGCGGTGTCGGTCACGGTTGGAGATATTTCTTCAATTTCCGCCTTTACTTTCTCCTTTGCAATCGCAACAGATTTCTGTATTGCCGAAGCGGTGCAATGCTCCATAGCGGCGATTTGGTAAAAATTGAACTCATACTCGTAGTAGAGCAGGAAACGCCGCCTTTGTATCTCTGGAAGGCTCCCAACCGCCTTATAGAGCGTTTCATTCCGTTCTTCCTCAACCATGCGTTCATCAAGGCTCTTAGGCACACGCAACGCCCGTCTGTAAAGGGTTTCGTCCCATACCTCGTTAAACTTCCTGTGCCGCTCGTCCCATTAGAAAAGATTCCTGTTCCTGCGCTCCATCTGCCGAAACTCCATAAAGAACTGTTCCGACACTTCCAACTCGTGGGATTTGCCCTGCCCGTCCTTAAAGCTGATAAAATACCTTGTGCCGCTTTCCGTGGATTCCTCCCGAAGCGTGTATGCCTTAACCCTGTATGCCATCCTGTTGTCCTCCTGCAAAAAATGAGTGAGGGGATTTCCATCCCTCACCCAGTAGCCCGCAGGATGGCAGGCTGTTTTAGAAGCTATAAAATTTTCCGCAGCTTCTTCCGCAGATGGTCTAACCTCGCATAGATGGCACCAGTCGTCAAATGCACAAGCGGGGCAATCTCCTTTGTGGAATACCCCTGCATTTTCAGCAGGACGATTTTCAAGGTACGCCCGTCCACCGTGACTAATACTTGATAGAGATTTTCGCTCTCAATCTCTTCCAGTAACTCCGCAACCGTACCCACTTCCGCCTGCCGCTCCCTGCCTGCCATGTCCTCAAGATATTCCGCAACGTCATTCGTCCATCGGTAAAACCGCCTGTTGGAATTGAAGTCTGCCCTGTCCGCCATGCGTATCTGCTCAATGGTCGCTTCATCAACGCCGCACTCACGCAGCAGCTTTTCCTCCGCTTCTTTCCAGATACGCCATTTCCTGTCCTCCCGTCCGTGGTTGTATGCCATTCTTACTTCCTCCAATCAGAATTGATTGAGAGGGCAGAGAAAAGCCCCCTCATCTTCCCAAAGGAAAAAACAAGGGGGCTGAACGCCTTAAATTTTAATTTTCTATTATCTTTCTTAGTTTTATTAGGATTCTGGCTTTGCGTTTGTTTACAACGCTCTGGGTTATGCCCAACCTCGCCCCGACTTCACGCTCGGAAAGTCCGTCAAAAAAGATTGCCTGTATCAGCTCCTGTTCACTATCCGACAGCAAAGGCAGGGCGGCTTTCAGCCTGTCCACCATGACCGCATTGACAACGGTTTCTGCAATGTCCACCGCTTCATCAGTGATAAAGTCCAGAGGATTCCCCTCGCTGTCCGTAAATCCGTCGAGAGATAGCAGTCTATTCTTTGTATCTAATTTTTGCAGATAACGCCACCGTTCCTTGTCACGGTAGAAGTCTGTGTATTGCTCCCTCACGACTTCAAGCAGACAGCCTTGAATGGGGATAAACAGCTTGTCCATATAGGTCTGGTCGGATTCCCTGCAACGGCAGAACTCCGTGTAGGATAATTCCACATAGCCGCCACTTTCTCTGATATATACCTTTCTTGGTGCATATTTCACCATAAATACCTCCCATCTGAATTTTTGAAATGTAAAAAATCCAGATGGAGAGGCGGAGAACGACACCGCATATCAGAAACAGCCCTACGGCACTTTCCAACAAAAATCGACAAAAGAAAAACCGCAAAGGCTCTGTGACCTTTACGGTTATAGGAAATAGTAATTCTATTGTATGGAGATTGTACTTCTACTTTCAAGGTGAGAAGTACCGTTGCACTGGCAGAAATTTTTTTAACTGGTTTCCTGCCGTTCTCTGATATGCTATGTATTGATAAATTTTGCTTCGTATGAGCAGATAGATAACTGCCCGAAAAAAGGACATAAAAAAATCCCTCCAAATTTAAAAACAAATTCAGAGGGTAATTTAGGGTATAACAAAATAACCCACCCGAATATCGTTTTTTTTATTTGGTGAGTTTGTTCTTTCAAATACGAAACAAATGCTCATGTACGGTAAAGTATCACAAGAAAATTATGTCGAATTGACAGCCGCCTCCGCTATACCGAATAAGGAAATAAAGAGTCCTCAAATTTTGCGCTACTAAATGAAGACGAGCGGAAGTAATCTCCCGCTCGTCAGTAAACTTAACTATGCCATATCAATCCCGCTTCTTTCCCGCCACCGGCACTAAGAACAGCGCGGGCAACAGCAGGAAAGCGGTACAGACCAGCCCCCAGGGTATGGACACCTGCTGGGCTACCAGCCCCACAATAGGCCCGCCGATGATCTGCCCGAAAGAGTCCAGCTGTCCGCTGGTGGAAAAGACTGTGGCGCGCATTTTCTCATCCACTTGGTCGTTCATCCAGGCGGCCAGCACAGGCTCCTTGATGGTGCGCATAAGCCCCGCCAGCAGGAACACCAACAACATGAACCAAAAGCTCCGCCCCACCGCGAAGAGAACCAGGAACAGGATATACCCGGCGCTGGTGGACATGACCACACTGGTTCGGCTGACAGTCCCTTTTTTCTCCATGCGGGCGATGAGCAACTGAGAAGCCAGAATACCTAAGCCGTTGCCGATAAGACTGATAACACCGAACCAAGTGACGCTGTTCAGCGGCCCGATAACGGGTATTACCGTGTCATCCAGAAAATGAGCGGTGGAGAGCCGGTCAAAGCCTTCACTGGCAAGTCCCCCGCATAGTGTGATTGCTAAGAGCGCCAGCAACACAGGTGCGCCTTTCACAAAGCCCAGGTTGAGCTTGAACAGGCAGACAAAGTCTTTAAGCAAGCCCTGCCGTTCCTCAATAGCAGGGGAGAAGTTGGTTTCTGGCATGATGCGAACCATCACCAGCCCCAACAACAAGCACAAACTGCCCCCCAAGATGAGAGGCATTTGCAGGTTTATGTTTCCCAGCAGTGTGCCCAGCACCACGCCCAGAACGCCGCCGATTTGCCCCATTTGACTGCCCCGCAGGAACACCTTGTCTATGGGTTTGTCCTCTTCCTCCGAGGCAATCCACGCCTCCAGAGCGCCGGTGATGAAGGTATCACCGCAACCCCAGACAACCTGGGCCAGCAGAACCGGCGCGAACCACGGTAGCGCACCCTCCATCAGAAAGCCCAGGCCGTAGAGGAACA
Organism: Roseburia sp. OM03-7AC; assembly: GCF_003462625.1. NCBI lineage: Bacteria > Bacillati > Bacillota > Clostridia > Lachnospirales > Lachnospiraceae > Roseburia > Roseburia sp. OM03-7AC. The sequence goes on along the minus strand of NZ_QTZJ01000001.1, from coordinate 409,319 downwards.
TTCCAATCAGCACCGAGCGCCGACGGCTATACAAATCCGCCACCACACCGGTGGGCATCTCGAACAGAAAGCAGGAGGTCTCCTGAACCGTCCCTACCAGGACAAGCTGGAAAGCATCCAGCTGCACCACCTCCAGGTGGTACACGATGGAAAGCACTGTGGACATAGAAACCGCCAGGGAACAGACAAATCGGAACAGCAGGTAGACAGAATATGCCTTTGAATTTTTAGCAAACATGAAGTTACATTCTCCTTTCAAATCTCATTTTATATGACTTTTGCAAGCTGTTAAGCTAACTTGTGGAACATATGCCGAACCTTATCTATACGGCTATTCGGGCGGCGGGGTTGGCAAATAAATTTACCAATAGCTGGCTGGTATCCTTTTAACTCTGTCAAGCAGACTCCCTGCCCATTTGTGAAATAAGTTAAATCGTTCCTGTATTCTTGAATACATCTAGCAGGGATTTCTCCTTTCAGAATGACCTCGTCATTCTTTATCTGAGTACTTACAATATCTGCACAATACCTTGGAGCATCATGATACGCCCGTGAGAGATATTCCTGCGGTGCATAAATTTCAAAGTGGAGATATGGCTCTAATAGTTCTGTCCCTGCTTTTTTTAAAGCCTGCTCCAATACGATAGGGGAAAGCAGCCGAAAGTCTGCGGGGGTACTTACAGGACTATAATACAATCCATATTCAAAACAGATTTTACAGTCTGTCACTTTCCATCCATACAGCCCCTGCTCGCAGCCATAAAGAACCCCCTCCATAACCGCATTTTGGAACGATTGATTTAAATATCCAAGTGAAACTCTGCTTTCATACTGCACTCCGCTTCCAATAGGGAGCGGCTCTATGGACAACCCGACAGAAGCCCAGAAAGGATTTGGCGGGACTTCTATGTGGATGGTATATTCTGCTTTTCTAAGCGGTCTTTCCATATATATAACAGTAGGCTCTTTTATTTCTGCCTCCACATGATATTTTTCCTCAAGGATGGCACAAATGACTTCCATCTGCACATTCCCCAAAAAAGATAACATAATCTCATGGGTAACAGTATCAATGTCAAAATGCAAAAGAGGGTCTGTATCAGCAATCTCTGCGAGGGCATTTAACAGGGCTTCCCTTTGCTCCGGCTTTTGCGGCTCTACCGTTGTCCGAAGTAATGGCATGGGATTATCAATCCGTGTTTTGTGAGGCAGGAGTTTTTCATTTCCCAGGATATCGTTCAGTTTCAAAGTATCATCAGCTAAAATAACAATTTCTCCCGGACAGGCATGGTCAGCCGGGACGATTTCACCGTTTGTCGGAACACACATCTCTGTGATTTTTATTTTCTCTTTTTCAGATATTCTAATAACATCCCTCAAATGCAATGTTCCGCTATATATACGCACATAAACAAAACGCCGCCTTTTCTCTGAATATTCAATCTTAAAAACCTGCCCGCATAGTTCAGATTGACCTTCAGGCGTTGATGAATAAAATTTACTGGCAATTACTTCTATAAGCTGCCGAATCCCCAGATTGTTTTTAGCGCTTCCGTGATAAACGGGAAATAACGTTCCGTTTTGGAATCTCCTGTTTTCTTCCTGTTCCAGTTCTGACATTTTAAACGGTTTCCCTGACATATATTTCTCTAATAGTTCATCGTTTCCCATAATTACCGCATCCCACTGTTCCATATCGTCATTGTCCGTTACATTTATATGGGGATGCTGCCCAACCTTTTGCTTCACTATAATTTCCGAAGAAAGCTTTGCTTTCATTTCCCGATATACCATTGGCAAATCAATCCCCTCTTGGTCAATTTTATTGATGAAAAAAATTGTCGGAATCTTCATTATCTGTAGTGCATGAAACAGTATACGGGTCTGTGCCTGTATGCCATCCTTTGCAGAAACTAATAATACTGCTCCGTCTAATACGGATAAAGAACGGTATACTTCCGCCAAAAAATCCATATGGCCTGGCGTATCTATAATGTTGACTTTTACATCCTCCCACTGAAAAGATGTCACTGCTGTCTGGATAGTGATTCCCCTTTGACGCTCCAAATTCATTGTATCTGTCCTTGTTGTGCCTTCATCTACGCTCCCTAGTTCTGCAATTGCACCACTGGTATACAATAAACTTTCCGTTAATGTTGTCTTTCCTGCGTCAACGTGAGCCAGAATGCCTAAGTTAATTATTTTCATGTGATTTTCCTCCTATCAACACCCAAAAAAGGGCATAAAAATACCCAGTGATAAATACTCCTATCACTGGGTAAATAACTCCAATAGCCCCAAAACACTTATATGTTTTCGGGCATATAAAATTACATGATAAAAGTATTCTTAAACTGGGTACAAAAAACTAAGCCCCATATTAAAAGTGAAACGGGACTGCTACTTTTTGTTCCCACTATCAAATTGACAGTTTATTTAAGAATACCTTGCCGCATATTTATTAACTCCTTGTATAATACTGAATCTAATTATATTCCTTAACCCTTTATTTGTCAAGCTGACAAACTAAAGCAGAAAAAGCGGCAGGATTTCCCCCTGCCACTAATCATCTGTTTATGCAAAAATAATTTCCTTTTCCACAATCTCCCTCGCACAAGCCCTTATGTTATTGAGGCATCCTGTCCATTCTAAGGCGTTTTCTGCCTTTAGCTGTTCCGTTATGCCCTGTGCCTGTTTCATACCCTCTATGAGCCTTTCAAAGCGTTCCTGTGCCTGTCTGTTGATGTCGGCAAGGTAGGCGTTTAGCCTGCCGCTTGTAAGAAGATTGGTGTATGTAACTTTACGGTACTGTTTTAGATAATCTAAATGCCGTTGCCCCCAGATGCCTATTGCCTGTTCTTCTTCGGCGGGTACAGTTAAGCACGGTATCAAATAATCCCCTTGCCTTTCGTATTTGCCGCCCAGTTCCTCAAATAATGATTTTGCCATTGTCTGTTACCTCCACATTCTTTTTTATTTTGAATGTCCGCAAAATCCGTCCTACATCGGTCCGACAGTATGTATAACATCATCACATGGCAGATTATATGCCTTAGTGATTTTAGCCTCTCCCGTATCACATCCATGAAGTGTCCTGCACTCCACCAGAAGTTCCGGTCCTGCGACTCTGTGAATAGCACCATCTACTCCGCTTCCTCCAAGAAGAAAGCTGTTTGCTGCATTCACGATTGCCTGCACATCTGTTATTTTCGTAATATCACCTTTTATCGTCTTGATCAAGTACATTTTCTTCTCCTTTATCTTCAACAATTAATGCTAAATAATATGCAAATGGAATCAATATTTTCTGCTGTACAGAACTCTCATCATACACAATTATCTTCTTTTGAATAGCATTTAAATCTGTGAAATACGCTAAATACAGACTGAACAATTCCCAATATGTTTGATCCCAAATCAAAGCCTTTTCTTCACTCGCTTTTATAATACGTGGAAAAACATAATTTGTAGAAATCATTTTTATAGTTAATCCATAATTATTACAAACAGATTCTATCACCCTATCTATATGATCTGCTGTATATTCAGAGACATTATCACGTACAATACTATTTTCATATATAAAATCATCAATTGTCATTCATATCACTTTTTTCTAAACTCATCAATTATAAGGTCATCACAACTAATTGAATCATTTTTTATTTGTGCTTTTTATTTCCGCTACCAGTTCTTCATACTTACGTTCGTCAATAATATATTTCCGTTTAATCAGTATATAAGCAGCTCCTATAGAAATTACCGGAACAGCTACAATTCCAAGACGCAATATAAATCTTTGTCCGGCATCTGCTGTCTGAATAAATTTATCTGCCTGTACAATTACATTTTCCGAAGTAAGTTCTCCTGTACCAGCTTTTATTTCTAATCCGGATATTTTCTGACTGATTGCATAAATATTGCTTATAATCAGTATTAACGCAACAACCGCCTGATCAACTGCACTTGCCAGCTTTGTTGCAAAAGATCTTACTGCTGAGATAATACTGTCATGTCGTTCATGAAACCGGACTTCATCATACTCTATGGTATTATTTAACATGACAATCATCGTCATATTGAATGCCCCCTGCGAAAAGAAGATTAGAAAACCGATGATATTCAGTAAAACAACACTTTTTGGTACAATGTAGCCTACACTCATAAAAAGTATATACCCAATGACTGTAATGCTGGTAGCTGCAGTTATAATCTGATTTCGTGTGAATTTTGAGGAAAGCCACGCAAAAGATGCCTCTGATATCAGCGTTCCTAATCCATACATAATTGTAAACCAAAATACAAGACTGCCACCTACAGAATATCCAAATTCAAAATAAAAGAAATTCATTCCAATCATAATCAGAAGACCATTTCCGATTTGGAATAATAAACATGCAATTCCAATCACTATCAACTGATCATTTCTCAGGAATATATGAAACATATCTTTTAATGACAGTGTTCTCTTCTTTTCCGGTCGTTTTCTCTCTTTTACTCCAAACACTGTAAGTAGCTGGAAACCAATAAAACAAAAAGCAATCACAATCGCAGCCGTCCGATATGCCATAATCGCATTTCCAGCTACCATATCAGGGAGCAGACCTGCAACAGAAAACTGTCCGATACAGATAAAAATTCCCTGTACGGTTACCAGCCAGTTCCGTTCTCCCGGATCTGATGTAAGACTCGGCAGCATTCCCCAATAGGCAATATCATTCATTGTGTAAGTCATTCCCCATAAAAGATATCCCACTCCAAAAAATGCAACAAATCCCCATCCTTCCGGCCTTACTGTAAACAAGCAGATAATTATCAGGCTGTTTAAAATTACTCCTATAAAAATCCACGGTTTAAATTTTCCGGCTTTCAAATGCGAATTTTCAATAATAATTCCCATCATTGGATCATTAATGGCATCCCACAGCAGACACACTACCATAATTGCTGATATTACTGCATATTGGGCAACTGTCAGTTTCATCGTATATTGAATATATGTAAGAAGAAACATAGAGACAAGTGCATACGCCATATCTCTTCCGGTTGCTCCTATACAATAGTTCCATTTTGTGCGTTTATCCAATTTATTGTTTTCCATATACGACTTCCCCCTCTCTCTATTTCTTCAGCAGTCTTTTTAAAGCCTGCAGATATTTTTTATTTGCATTGTAAACTAACATATCGATTAACTTCGGAGTTGCAATTCCACCACTGGTTGCAATCAGTCCTTCCAGATTTCCTTCTTCGACTCCCATTTTTACCATTTTAAAGGCCGGGTCCCGCTCTGATTTTCCCCGAAGTATAATCTTAAGTCCAATATGTACGACTCCACGAACAATTTTTCCAAACATTGAGACATTTACCACATCCTGATAGGAATCGTAAACCGTATACTCTCCACGCTTTTTTTCTTTGTCATGTTTCGGTTCACCGCCTAATAGCTGATAAAATTGTTCTGCACTGATTTCCATTCCATGTGGCTGCTCTCTAAAATAATCCGGAAACAGTTCTCTTTCATTTCTAAAATAACTATTTCCTACTACTTCCATATTCGCCTTTAATTGCAAATCATGTACCGATGCTCCGATACAGATCTGATATTTGCCGCTTAACATGGAAAAGGCTTTTTTCTCTACATCATAGACGGAAAAACTTCTTTCATCCAGCTCTAGTATAACTTCTTTTTCTTCACCCGGATGCAGATATATTTTTTGAAATCCCTTTAGTTCTATATGGCTTCTGATAACATCTGATTCAATCGGGCAGATATATAACTGTGCTATTTCTGCTCCACTCACTTTTCCGATATTTTTAATTTTAAAACGAATTTGTATCTTTCCACCACTATATACTTCCGGTACATTCAATTCCGAATAGGAAAAAGAAGTATAGGAAAGTCCATAACCAAACGGATATTTTACCGGAACATGGAATGTCTCATAGTAACGATAACCTACAAAAATGCTTTCCCTGTATTCTACATCATCATTCGGAGGTGCAAAATATCTCCATGCCGGAGTATCTTTTTCTGAAAATGGAATTGTCTCTGCCAATTTACCGGATGGATTCACCTCTCCACTGATTAAGTCAGCAACAGATTCCCCTACAGCCTGTCCTCCGAGGTACATGTGAAGAATTGCTCCTACATTCTTTTCAAAACTAAAATCCATAGGCGCACCACCGAAACTAATTGCTGCAATATGATTTTTTCCGACAGTTTCTGCAATTTCAGCCAACAGCTCTTCCTGATTTTGAGGGATTTTAAGATTTTTCCTGTCGTATCCTTCTCCTTCATAAGATTCTGTAAGACCGATAAAATATAGAATCACACAATCCTTTTTTCTATATTCCTGTTTCAGTTTTTCTATCGTATCCTGTAGTTGCTTTTCTCCTAATTCCTCCGTTTCATTCTGATATCCCTGTATATAAGTTACCTGATATCCTTTTTCACGTATTGCTTCAATCGCATTTGTCATCTTCGTCGGCTGGATATGACTGCTCCCACCTCCCTGAAACCGCATCTGCCTGGCAAGCTCTCCAATAATGATTACCTTCTTCTCTTTTCCAATTGGCAAAACACTATTATTTTTCAAAAGTACTGCACTTTCATTTTCCAGTTTACGTGCCACCTGATTCTGTTCTTCCATATCTACCTCATAATTTTCTTCTATATTTTTATGAAGTGATACAAAATTCTGCAGAACATTCTTAGTCCAGTTATCCAGTTCCTGATCCGTAATCCGGCCATCCTTATACGCTTCTTTTAACACATCTGTGTGGAAGCCTTTCGGATCTGGCATTTCCAGTGTCAGACCATTTTTCATACAGCTTACAATATCATTTGCTGCTCCCCAATCCGACACCACACCACCTTGATATTTCCATTCTTTTCTCAGAACATCTGTCAGTAAGTATTTATTTCTTGCTCCAAATTCGCCATTAATCCTGTTGTATGAAGCCATTACAGAAGTCGGTTTTGCTTTTTTCACAACTTCTTCAAAAGCCGACAGATATATTTCCCTAAGAGTTCTTTCATCAATCTGGCTATTGGATGTCATTCGTCTTGTTTCCTGTGAATTAACAGCATAATGCTTTAAACTCGTACCTATTCCAAGGCTCTGTACACCTTCGATATATCCCGTTGCCAGCTTTCCTGTCAAATACGGATCTTCACTGAAATATTCAAAATTTCTTCCGCATAAAGGAGAACGCTTGATATTGATTCCGCAGCCTAGCACAATGGATATCTGCTCTTTTTTTGCTTCTTTCGCAATCGCTTCACCCATCTTTTTAACAATAGCAGGATTCCAACTGCAGGCTATTGCACTTGCAGTTGGAAAACAGGTTGCTGGCTTACTGGTTTCAATATCCCCAACCTTTTCCTGTTCCAGTTTTCGAATCCCATGTGGTCCGTCTGTCATCATAATAGAGGGGATTTTCCCATTACAGTCATAAGTATGCCAGTCACCAACACCGCCTAAAAGCCGGATTTTTTCATCTATTGTTAACTGTTCGCATATTTTATCAATGTTCATCTCTTTTCCTCTCTTTTAATCTCTTAATTGCATTTTATCTATTTCCGGCATATAATTATATTGATTTATCGTGTTTTATGTCAATTTATCGTGTTTTTGACAGGAGGAATTACCTATGTATAAAATGAAGTCAGACATCAATTTTTCACTCACACATGAAATGTTGGAAAATGCAGAAAATGAACGGATACATACATCTTATGCACAGGAAAAAGCAATTCTCGAATGTGTTTCAAACGGAGATATTCACGCATTGGAGAATACCTATTATTCTCTCCCAACAACTGTTTACGGAAAGATGACCTCTTCCAATTCCAAATTAAAATTACTTTTTTATGCAAGTATTGCTAATACAACTTTAGTTACCAGATATGCCATCGAAGGAGGACTTAATGAGGAAACTGCTTTTTCCTTAAGTGATGTATATATACGAAAAATGGAACAATGTACCGATGTTGACGCTTTAATGAAATTAAATGAACAGATGGCTATTGAATTTACGCTTCGTGTTGCTGAAGCAAAAAAGACGCCAAAAAACTACTATTCACCATCTATTTCTCGCGTCATTGATTATATCTATCATGGTAAAAATAAAACTTTAACCTTAAATCAACTGGCATCTTTAGTTAATTTAACACCTAAATATCTGTCTGCCCTGTTCCATAAAGAAACCGGACAGACGCTTACTGTTTTTATCCATAAAGTTCTTATTGAAAAGGCACAGAATTTACTGGCACATTCCGACTATAGTCTGGGTGAAATCAGTACTTACTTGAATTTTTCATCTCAAAGTTATTTTATTTCTATTTTTAAGAGATACACTGGTATAACTCCCGGACAATATCGTAAAATGCATCGCCAGATTAGTTGGTAAAATAGAAAATAAAATAAGAATATCGATGATTAAACGTCACTATCGCCAGAACTTTTCTCGTCTTGAAGATAAAAGAAAGCTACCAGTTTTTCCTCTGATAGCTTTCCATTCATTCTTGTTCTGTTGGGAACATCGCTGCTTCCAGCTTATTCATCTCTGTATCCGAAAGACCATATTTTCCTGAATTATCTTTTTCCACGGATACTTTTACAGTAACAGTTTTTCCATAACTGTTCTTTTCAAGACTCTTCTGGACACTTTCTGTTAATACGGCTGCAAAGACTTCCGGATCATTTCCATCCAATCCCTGCTTTATTTTTTCATTGCTTACCTCTGTAGAGCTTTGTTGCAATGTCTGAAATACATTGGATGGTTCAACTTGTACACTTACTGTATAAACTCCATCCTCTTCTTTCACATCCTGTACTTTGTATTTTGCCAGTTTCTTTACTTCTGTCAGTTTTTCCGTATAATCAGCAATTCCTTTATCCGTAATGTTATCGGAATCATCAAATTGCTTTTGGATGCTCTCATTAAAATCCTCTTCGATTTCTTTCTTTGCATCTTTTTCCGAGAGTTCTAACAGATTCGCATAGTCCTTATATTCTCCATGATAGTATGCATCAAGAGAACTTTGGGCGTAAGATTTGGCATCGAAGTCTGGTTGTTTAGAGCACGCACTAATCCCAATACTTAACATTATCGTTCCCAAAATCATTAGATACTTTTGTAAGTTTTTCATCCTGTTATCCTCATACTTTTACTTTACAAAAAAATCCACAAATTTTCCGGCCTTTGATGATAGTTTAAATTTATATTCTTGTCCTTCATACTTGAAAGAAAACTTTCCACCAAATAATCCGGCTTTTACTTGGATATTTTTCATATTTGGAATATAAATTTTTGCTAATTGTTTGCCATAAGAATTATCAATATTGGCTCGGTGAATATATAAAATATCTTCATATACACTCAGCAATACTAATCCCTTAACGCTCCCAATAAGACCACCTATTTTATTGCTAAGTGATGCATAAATGTAATTATTTTTTCATCTAAAAACTTATCACTATATAATTGCTTTTCCATTTTTTCTAAATTCATAATTCTTTTTCCCTGTATTTAATATTAAAAACAGAAGGGTCTTTCCGGCAGTTTTTCAATTTTATATTTTTCGAATTTCATTCTATAGTTTGCTTCTAATACTTCATGATTACTAGCTTTTTTCCAATTCAACATCCAATTTTTAAAACCACCATCTCGTACAAAATATCTTTCTTCTGGCCATGATTTTAATTCATTGTAAACCGTATGCAATGCATTATCAAAAAGTTCTTTTTTTCTTGTCCAGCTACTGATGTATACATAATCCTCATATTCTACAACTGTTCCTTTATTTGGGTTTTTAAAATATCGTTCATATCCATTCTTTACGTCCTCAAAAGTCACTTCCCCTTGTAACGGAATATATGCTTTTTGGATTAATTGTTGGGCAATTTGTTCACTATAAATTTCATGCATTTGCATATCCATCGATCGTCCTTCTATTTCTAAACTAGAAGGTTTTTTTCTCATAGCCATATAATGTACTTTCCTTACATGTCAGTTTACAATCATTTTCCATCCATAAATCCCCAAAATCAGCATATGAAATATCCCTATCTACCATTACCTGTCCCACATTTTCATATTCAGATAATGCTTTTCTTCCAGCTATTCTTGCGTCCCTTTTACTAGCAAATCCAGATTTTGATTTACGCTTTCTTTTTCCATCAACACTTGCCATCTCAAATGAATACTCATATACTTTTTTGCCAGACCTCAAAAAACGTTCTCTTACCATAATCTCACTCATATAATTCTCCTTCCACATAATGAATATATAAGTAATACTAATAAATCGACTCTTTGAAATCTATGACCTGCGAGGCTAAAAAATTTAACAAAGTATTTAGATACCTCCTTTAATATGAGAATATAAAAAGAGACTTCCGTCTTAATTTAAACGGAAGTCTCCAAAAAGCCTATAAAATCAAGCTTTCTATTTAGAATTTACCAGCTTTTGCTGCTTCCTCAACGGAAACGGCAACTGCTACTGTAGCACCAACCATTGGGTTATTACCCATTCCGATTAAGCCCATCATCTCAACGTGAGCCGGTACGGAAGAAGAACCTGCAAACTGTGCATCAGAATGCATACGTCCCATAGTATCTGTCATACCATAAGATGCAGGACCTGCAGCCATGTTATCTGGGTGAAGTGTACGTCCTGTACCACCGCCGGATGCTACAGAGAAGTATTTCTTGCCCTGCTCGATACATTCTTTCTTGTATGTACCTGCAACCGGATGCTGGAAACGTGTTGGGTTGGTAGAGTTACCGGTAATGGAAACACCTACGTTCTCATGATGCATGATTGCAACACCTTCCTGAACATCATCAGCACCGTAACATTTTACAGTTGCACGAAGTCCGTTAGAATATGCTTTTTCATATACAACATTAAGTTTTGCTGCTTTGTAATCATACTGTGTCTCAACAAATGTAAATCCGTTGATACGTGAAATAATCTGTGCAGCATCTTTTCCAAGTCCGTTTAAGATAACACGAAGTGGTTTCTGACGTACTTTGTTTGCTTTCTCAGCGATTCCGATTGCACCTTCAGCAGCTGCAAAGGACTCGTGTCCAGCTAAGAAACAGAAACACTCTGTCTCTTCCTCTAATAACATTTTTCCAAGGTTACCATGTCCAAGACCTACTTTTCTGTGGTCAGCAACAGAACCTGGAATACAGAATGCCTGAAGACCTTCACCGATTGCTGCAGCAGCATCAGCAGCTCTTTTGCATCCTTTTTTGATTGCGATTGCTGCACCTATAGTGTAAGCCCAGCAAGCGTTCTCGAAACAGATAGGCTGGATTTTCTTTACCTGATCATATACATCAAGTCCAGCATCTTTTGTAATTTTTTCAGCTTCTTCAATAGAGCTGATACCATAGCTGTTTAATACAGCGTTAATCTGGTCAATTCTTCTTTCATATCCTTCAAATAATGCCATTATCTTCGTCTCTCCTTTCTTACTCTTCTCTTGGGTCAATGATCTTAACAGCATCAGCTACACGACCATACTGGCCTTTTGCTTTTTCCCATGCAGTGTTAGGGTCATCACCTTTTTTGATAAAGTCTGTCATTTTTCCAAGAGAAACGAACTGATATCCGATAACTTCGTTGTTCTCGTCAAGAGCGATGCCTGTTACATAACCTTCAGCCATCTCTAAGTAACGAACACCTTTCTCCTTTGTTGCGTACATAGTACCAACCTGGGAACGAAGTCCTTTTCCTAAATCTTCCAGACCAGCACCTACTGCAAGTCCGTCATCAGAGAATGCACTCTGAGTACGTCCGTAAACGATCTGTAAGAATAATTCTCTCATTGCTGTATTGATTGCGTCACAAACAAGGTCAGTATTTAATGCTTCAAGAATTGTTTTTCCCTGAAGGACCTCTGCTGCCATTGCTGCTGAATGTGTCATACCTGAGCATCCGATTGTCTCAACCAGTGCTTCTTCAATCACACCATTTTTTACATTTAATGAAAGCTTGCAGGCACCCTGCTGTGGTGCACACCAGCCTACACCGTGTGTAAATCCTGAAATATCTTCAATTTTTTTGGAATGAACCCATTTTCCTTCTTCTGGAATTGGAGCTGGCTCATGTTTTGCGCCCTTGGCAACAGGACACATGTTTTCGACTTCCTTCGTGTAAATCATTATAAGACTCCTTTCGATATGAAATATATATCATGTTAAACTTTGTTATACATTTAACACACCGCCCTCATTTTCTCACATTTTTTTACATTAGTCCAGTCTTTTTTACAGGAAATGCCCCTTAATTTTCTCAATTTGTTAATCTAATGCCTCCATCCGCTCAAATGCAAAGGATGCTCCGATTGCTCCAACCAGTGTCAGCAGGAATATAACGACTATCATCATAATAAATCCTGCAGTCACGGAAATGAACGCTCCCGTTGCTACTGCCACAATGATTCCGACACATAATACCAGTCCCTGGAACAGCATCCGAAGAATCGTTCTGCCCAGTTCTCCAAACATTTTCCCTATCACGACATCTGCCAGCATATTCATATAAAGCTTATTAGCATTCAGGCACATATATAAAATGACGGTCAAAATCATGTAAGACACCGGAAGTCCCATTACGATACTGCCCGGCAGCGTAATCAGAAGTCCGTCAATCAGCGCACGGATATGCTCCATTTTGGTGGCATACCACATTTTCTTAAAATTACTGTCCGGAATCAGATAGGTGTATGGATTTGCCAGTTCCTTCGACCACTTCGTCTTATAACCGCTGAAAATAAAGATAACATAGGCAATGACGCCCGGAATTACAAACATTTTAAAAGGCTGGCTGGAAATTTTATTATAATAAGAAACAACCGCAATTGCCACACCTATAACCAGAAACAGCACTGAATTCCAGCCAAAGATAAAGAAACGGTTTTTACGGTATTCTAATACCTGCCGGTAGAAAATTGCTTTAGCGTAAGTTCCCTTATAAGCCATCTTTACATTCCGTAAATACTTTTTCTTGCCATTTCCCACTACAACCTCGCCCTTTTTCGAGCGTTTCATCCGGTCATCATAATCTTCTGCAAATTTTGCAGCATCTTCATAGAATTCTCCGGTACACTTCATCTTTTTCGCATAAAGTACCAGAAAAACAGTACTGGTTAAAAGAAGCCCGGTTGCCACCACATTGATTCCTGCAGGGCCTATGATAATAAGCTGAATCAATGCAATTTCCCAGCCTATAATCGGAATCAGCTGTACCACCGGAAGCTGGATTAAGTCCACAAACACAGATAACTGCATACCTTTCACCGAAACAAAGTAGATTGCCACCAGTGCAAAAGCTGCCATTACTCCATACATAATATAAGTAAGTACGGTAAAGAACTGTTTGGGAAGTGTTTCATTTCCATAGCAGATAATCATTAACGCTCCCTCTAAAATATTTTCCAGTACACCAGCATAAAGGAAATATAAAATCATCTTATATGGTGTAACACCAAATACACCAATTCCAAGTACCAGTACAAATAGTTCAACAATAAAATTGGTTAAGAACTGCTTCATTCCGGCATGAAGAATAACTTTCTTCGGTTCTTCCGGTGCAGCAAATACAAAATGTACTTCTGACGGGCGGAACAACAGTCCTTTTCTCTTGATATAGGAAATCAGATTTGCCGGAACAATCATAACCATCAGTACGGATAAAACAGTTGCAATTCCTTCCGGGCTGTTTAATCCGAAATCGACAGACATGGAACCAAGTCCATACAATACCAATGCTGCATATAAAACAACAAATACCAGTGCAAGAAAAGTCTGTGGCCGTTTCAGGCTCCGCTTCACTTTATTCTTAATGGTCTGGAAAAAAACAAAGGAAAGACTACTCATGTTCTTCACCACCAGTCTTTGGTTCTGTCACTTCAAAGAACAGTTCTTCTATGTCTTTATCCGCAATTTCATTTTTGTTAAATGTTGCTATAATTTTCCCTTGTTCCATTACAAACATCACATCCCACAAATCTTTTACCATTTCAAGCATATGGGTACTGATAAGAATGGTACAGCCTTTCTCTTTTAACTCAAGCACAACTTCTTTCAGTTCTTTTATGGCTGCCGGGTCAAGTCCAACCATTGGCTCATCTAACATCACAACCTTTGGATGAATAGCAAGTGCACAACAGATACTGACCTTCTGCATCATTCCTTTGGACAATTCATTTCCCAGCTTCTCCTGTTTATCCAGAAGTTCAAAACGTGTCAGCAGTGCATCTATTTCTTCCTCTGTAATGTCACTGTTATATGCCCGCTTCACATATTCGATATGCTCCCGCACCGTCAGCGCTTCAAACATTGCCGGAATCTCCGGTACATAGCCAAATATTTTCTTCGCTTCCAGGCTTCTTGCCTTCATTCCATTAATACCAACACCGCCTTCATAACGAAGGAGTCCTGCAATACTCTTTATAATGGTTGATTTTCCGGCACCATTTGGTCCAAGCAGGATACCGACCTGACCATCCTGCACCATAAAGCTGACATGGTCCACTGCTACATTCTTTCCATATTTTTTAGTAAGCTCTTGTACTTCTAACATTTTCACCCTCCAAAATTCACGAGAAACACTCTTTGTAAGCTTCCCGTATATACTGCGAGAAACACTCTTTTCAAAGTTCTCGTCCAACTAAAAAGCAGCCGTATGTATTACTTAATTAATACAGTAATGCATACAGCTGTTTTTGTCAACCATTCATTTCTTAATTTTCTATTGTCATTTTTCTGCAAGCAGCTACCGCAGGTAACTTCTGCGGGTAAATTTCCATCCGTTTAACCTTCTGCTTTACTTACAATTTCATTCTTATTCTTATAAATAGAATGCGCCGGAACTACTCCACGTACCGGGGAAAGCGGATAAATATTGGTATGTGGTCCGATGACCGTTCCCGGATTCAATACGGAATTACAGCCGACCTCTACAAAATCTCCTAACATGGCACCAAATTTCTTACGTCCGGTTTCCATCTTCTCATCAGCAGATTTTACTACCACCAGTGTCTTATCGGATTTTACATTGGATGTGATGGAACCTGCTCCCATGTGTGACTTGTATCCTAAAATAGAATCTCCCACATAATTATAGTGTGGTACCTGCACGGAATTAAAAAGAATGACATTCTTTAACTCGGTAGAATTGCCTACCACCGTTCCTTTTCCGACAATTGCATTTCCACGAATGAATGCACAGTGTCGTATTTCAGCATTTTCATCAATAATTAAAGGACCATTTAAACATGCTGTCGGTGCCACGGCAGCGGATTTTGCCACCCAGATATCCTCACCCTTCTGTTCATAAACATCCGGATTCAATGTTTTTCCCAGTTCTTTGATATAATCTCCGATTCCGGCAAGTGCCTCCCACGGATAAGTAAATTGTGCAAGATAATCCTTTGCGATTGTCTCCTCTAATGTATACATATTACTGATTTTGCACTGTTCCATCTTTCTCTTCCTCTCTTTCTTCTTCCGGTTTCCGGTCAAAATCAAAACGAATTTCATCCTCTTCAAACTTCAGACAGGTATCAAATACATTTCCTGCTTTCGAAGTAAATCCGGTTATTTTTTTAGTGGTATATCCTTTTGTAAAAAGCTCTTCTAACACTTCTTCAGCCAGTTCCACCTTTGCTACGTAACGGTTCACCCGGAATCCGCAGTCACATTCATAGTACCACTGGCTTTTCTTTAACAATGCCCCACACTTTGGACATTTTACTTTTGTCTCTTCCGGTTTCGGACGCTCCGGAAAGTCAAATTCAATGCGTCCATCCTCGGTAAGCTTCAATGGTGCATCAAATTTCTTGCCATTCTTAGATTTAAATCCTGTTATAATTTCTGTCTTTCCTGTCAGTAAAAGTGCTTTTACCTGAGTTTCCTTTAATTTTACTCCGGCTATTTTACCGATTGAGAAACGGCAGCTGTCCTCTTTGTTTCTGTCATAATTGGCACAGCCATAGCCAAATGGCGTCTGCACAATATCACCCTGACACAGTGGACATTTTACATCTTTTACCTTCTTTGCTTCCACATGCTCAAAATCAAATTTCAGGACTTTCTTTCCATTCTCATCTTCTCCAAGCATCAGGCAGGCATCAAATTTCTTCTTATTCTTTGAAGTAAATCCGCGAATCGTTCCGGTTCTTCCATTGGTCAGAAGCTCCTTCACCTGGGCGGTATTTAAATCTTTCCCGGCTATTTTGCCAATGGCAAACCGGCAGCCAGACTCATCTTCCGCTTTATAATTGGCACAGCCATAACCAAATGGCTTTATTTCTATTGCTCCGCCACACAACGGACAACTTACGCCCTCTATGGTCTCCGGTTCATTCTGTGAAAAATCAAAGGTTATATTCGGTTTTCCTTCTTCATCCTTTGTCATCACAAGGCAGGCAGAAAACTTCTTCTTATTCTTCGAAGTAAATCCCTTTAAGACTCCGGTTCTGCCTTCGCTTAATAACTGCTTTACTTCTTCATCGTTAAGCTCTCTTCCGGCGATGGAACCAATAGCAAAACGGCAGCCACTGCCATCTTTATTATAATTCGAGCAGCCATAACCAAAAGGGGTAGTCTCAATCTCGCCGCCACAGACCGGACAGGTTGCTCCGATTTTAACCCTTGCCTTCATATCTTTGGCATTGCTGCCAGCCAATGGACGAATCTGACCGGCAATCTGGCTGGTGAGATTTTCATTTATCATGGAAACGGTTTCTTTCCGGATAAATTCCTCTAACTTCTCCCGATAATCTTCCATCGGAACCGTTCCCTGGGTAATGCCATCCAAGCCCTTTTCCCAGGAAGCGGTCATCTTCGGATTCAAAAGTGCCGGAACAGTCATATTCACCACTTCATAAACCATCTCGCCTAAGGCTTCCGGCGTCAGCACCTGTGTTTTCTTATTCAAAGCAAGGTAGCCGATACGCACCAGCTTCTTGATGATTTCTGCCCTTGTAGCAGAGGTTCCAATTCCGGAGCCTTTAATCTGTTCTCTTAATTCCTCTTCCTCGATTAACTGTCCCGCATTTTCCATGGCAAGCACCATGGAACCTGAAGTATAACGCTTTGGTGGAGAAGTCTTTCCCTCTTTTACCAGAAATTCTTTTACTTCTGCGGTATCTCCTTCTTTGAGACTATCTGCAAGTTTTAGTAATGCTGCGCTGTTCTTCGGATTGTTTTCTTCTCCGTCACCATCTTCCTTTTCCCGTTTTTCTTTGGTATCCGGTCTTCCGGCAATTTCAAGATATCCGGGAACCTTTAATACTTTTGCTCCGGCAAAGAAAGATTCCTTTTCAATTCCGATGGTCAGCTTTACCGTCTGATACTGTGCCGGCGGATAGAAAATACTTAAGAAACGCCGCACGATCAGTTCATAGACCCGCTTCTGCAATTCCGTCAGCGACTTATATTCATTGACCTGTCCGGTTGGAACAATAGCATAATGGTCTGTAATCTTACTGTCATCGGTATAACTGCTCTTTCCGATATTTTTATATAAACCATGCTCCACAATATTTTGCACAAAAGGAGCAACAGGCTCAAAGAAACGGAGTCCTCTGATATTCTTACTGATTTCTTTTGCAACGGCAGAAGATAACACTCTGGCATCCGTTCTCGGATAAGTAGTCAGCTTTCTTTCATATAAATCCTGTGCCACCTGCAGCGTCTCGTCCGGGCTGATTTTAAACCTTTTCGAGCACTCTGCCTGAAGCTCCGCCAAGTTAAATAAAAGCGGTGCACGTTTCTTTGAAATTGCTTTATCTACTGTTTTTACAATTGCTGTTTTATTAGTTAAATCTTTAATTAATTTTTCTGCATGTACTTTTTCTTTGAATCCATTCTCTTTATAAAGCAACGGAGATGCATAATAAGAAGAACCTTCTACCGCTTTCCATTCACCTTCTATCTCTGCATCAAAGAAATTTCCCACCACCCGGTAAAATGGTGTCTCTACGAAATTACGGATTTCCCGCTCCCGGATTACAACCATGCCAAGTACACAGGTCATGACACGGCCAACTGCAATTGCAGTATAGGACTTGGTTCCTGCAGCATCATTTAAAAGATTTCCATATTTTACAGACATGACACGGGAAAAATTAATTCCCATGGCATAGTCTTCAATGGTACGCATAATCCCGGAATTAGCAAGATTATCATAATCCGACATTGGTCTTGCTTCCGCAATTCCTCTTTTAATTTCTTCCTCCGTCTGCGAATCTATCCATACCCGCAGCTCTTTCATACCTTCACGGACTCCGCCAAACCGCCGGATATTCTCTTCAATGGTCTGTCCTTCTTTTCCGGCATCGCCTGCCCAGTAAACGGTATCAATATCTTCCCGGTGTAAGAGCTTATGTACAATGTCATACTGTTTGCTTACAGATGGTATGACATTATATTTATAATCTTTCGGAAGAAATGGAAGGTCTTCTAACTTCCACTTCTTATATTTTATATCATATTCTTCCGGATATACCATTTCCACCAGATGACCAACACACCAGGTAATGGCATAGTGACTGTCTTCGATATATCCGTCATTTCTGCCGGATACACCAAGAATTCGTGCAAATTCCCGGGCAACACTTGGTTTCTCCGTGATAATTAACGACTTACCCAACCGTTATTTCCTCCAATTTCTGTGCCTTTTCTATTATTTTGTCTTTTTCAATCATTTGACTTTACTATCATTTTGACTTTACTGTCATTTTTAGCTTTCCGGCACTTTATAATTCCTTCATATCGATCAGGACAAATCTTTTATCTTCTTCTGCCATCTGTTTTAAATCCTCTGCAAATTCCTGTGCGGAAAACATATAAAGATATTTTGCGGAAATTTTTGCCTGTTTCAGATTATCAAGCAATGCTTCACCTGACAAGCGGGTCATATAAGGCTCTGACCAGTTACAGATTCCGACAATACTCTCACGGACACTGTTCTGGGCGACAATATCGATATTGCCTTTCTTTCCAACCCAGGTTCCAATCCGGTGAATGTCAATCGGAAGTTTACCAATACGATTTAATAAAGTCAGATATTCCCGGCAGACCTTGACAAAATAACGGTTCATATAGTCATCTAAATCTTTTTCAATATAAGTATCATAAAATTCTTCCGGTGCCATCATATATAAGTCCGATAAATGTGGATAGACAAAACGGAACCAGAAATTCACATAAGTATTGGCAATGCGGTAAACACCCTTTTTCGTATTCTCCCAGCCACCGGTATCAAAGGAAACCACCTTTTCTACCACATCAAATGCCATCAGATTCTTCATGTAGACACTGATTTTTGCTCTGGAGAAGCCTGTCTTTAAAAAGAGGTCATTCAGCTTATTATTTCCCGAAGCCAATGCTGCAAGTATTGTATTATATACAGAAAGTTCTCTTAATTCAATGCTGATATAATTTTCCGCCTCATGGAACAGGAAACCATCCGGAGACAAAATATGCCGACAGACATTTTCCTTAATACTCTTTTTGGAGTTCCAGCGTGTAAGATAACCCGGCACACCTCCAATAATTCCATAGACCTGCACTGCCTGACTGGTTCCATATTCCGGGAAATGTCGAACCACATCAAGAAATGTCGCATCCTCCATGCGGATGGCTGCGTCTACCTTCTTTAAGTATTCACCATATTTTTCTCTGCAGTCTTCCTCTACCCATACCAGTGAAGAGCTGGTCAGAATAATCATAACAGGACCCGGATATAATTTCTTTGCTTTCAGTTTCAGAATGCTGTTCATAAAGCCGACATCTTTTCTGGCAATATACTGGAATTCATCAATAACAACCACAAGCTTGGTCGGGTCTCCACTCTTGATGCGGTTAAAGAATTCATCATAACTATAGCGTGTCAGACGAATTCCGTATTTTGTTTCCACTTCCTGCCCCATCTGCAAAACCTGTTCCCTTTCGGATGCCTGTCTGGCGCGATAGTAAAAAAACTTTTTCTCCTTACAGAATTCTTTTATCAACTGCTCTTTCTGGCAGTTATCTCTTCCATATAAAAGAACAATCTGATTGCCGGACTGTCCATATACCTCTTCTAATTTCTTTAATTCGGATGTCTGAATCATCATTAGTAATATCCTCCAGAATTTCTAATTTTAAGAAGTCACTCTAACAAAAATAATATCACATTTTAATTTTTCTATCAACGCCAAAACGATAAAAAAGAATGTGCCAAGGCACATTCTTTTCTGTCTTCATTTTGTTACATATTTTGCTGCTTATTTTGCGGTAATGTAACCCTGTGCTTTTAAAAGTTCTGCGCAAAGAACAGCTCCACCAGCCGCACCACGTACGGTAT
Organism: Roseburia sp. OM03-7AC; assembly: GCF_003462625.1. NCBI lineage: Bacteria > Bacillati > Bacillota > Clostridia > Lachnospirales > Lachnospiraceae > Roseburia > Roseburia sp. OM03-7AC. The sequence continues at coordinate 388,945 of NZ_QTZJ01000001.1, read as the reverse complement.
TGTGGGATAATCCTACGAATTTCCAATCATATACGGTGTCCTCACGAAGACGTCCAACACTGATTCCCATACCGTTTTCATAGTTAACATCCATAGAAACCTGCGGTCTGTTGTCTTCTTCTAAGTACTGGATAAACTGCTTTGGTGCACTTGGAAGATTTAATTCCTGTGGTACTCCCTTGAAGTTTACTAATTTTTCGATTAACTGCTCTTTTGTAGGGTTCTTTTTGAACTTAACAAATACAGCTGCTGTATGTCCGTTTAATACCGGAACACGGATACACTGGCAGGTAATAACCGGTGATGTAGCAGGTACGATAACACCATCTTTGATTTCACCCCAGATACGAAGCGGCTCTTTTTCGGATTTTTCTTCCTCTCCACCGATGTATGGGATAATATTTCCAACCATTTCCGGCCAGTCCTTAAAGGTTTTTCCGGCACCGGAAATTGCCTGATAGGTAGTTGCTACTACTTCATATGGTTCAAACTCTTTCCATGCTGTAAGAACAGGAGCATAACTCTGGATGGAGCAGTTTGGTTTTACTGCAACAAATCCTCTCTTGGTTCCCAGTCTCTTGCGCTGGAATTCGATTACTTTCATATGTTCCGGATTGATTTCAGGTACTACCATAGGAACATCCGGTGTCCATCTGTGTGCACTGTTGTTCGAAACAACAGGAGTCTCTGTCTTAGCATATGCTTCTTCAATTGCTTTGATTTCATCTTTAGTCATATCTACAGCACTGAATACGAAATCAACTTCTGCTGCAACATTTTCTACTTCATTAACATTCTTTACTACAATATTTTTAACGGCTTCCGGCATTGGAGTATCCATTTTCCAACGATCTCCAACTGCTTCTGCATAGGTCTTTCCTGCACTTCTTGGGCTTGCTGCAATTGTAGTTACCTCAAACCATGGATGATTCTCCAGAAGAGAGATAAATCTCTGACCTACCATTCCTGTTCCACCTAAAATACCGACTTTTAATTTGCTGCTCATTTCTTTTTCTCCTCACGTTTTTATGTTCGTCTATCGCGAACAGTTGTCTTTCTGATAAATATACTATCCTATTTATACAAAAAATGCAATTCACAATTTATCAAAAATTACTAAGTGAATTGCATTTTTCTTATACATATGTACCAATTTTTTAAAATAAGCTACTTATTTTCTACGCCTCTTCCGGCAGATTCAACTCATCCTGCCAGTCCTTTGACAGATATTCCTTATGCAATGCAATGACTTTTTCCATTGCGTCTTTACCAGGCGCACCAACAGTCAGACGTTTATTAACACAGGTTTCCATGGAAATTGCTTCATAGATATCTTCTTCAAATACCGGACAGATTGCCTTTAACTCATCCAATGACATATCATCAATGGCAATCTTCTTATCCAGACAATAAAGCACGATTCTTCCTACAATACCGTGGGCATCACGGAAAGGAACGCCATGATTTACCAGATAATCTGCTGCATCTGTCGCATTGGTAAATCCCTTGTTGGCACTGTCATGCATTTTTTCTTTATTGAATTTCATAGTTGCGAGCATACCGTTAAAGAGTGCCAGACAGCCTTTTGCAGTATCCATGGCATCAAAGGAAAGCTCCTTGTCTTCCTGCATATCTTTATTATACGCAAGGGGAATTCCCTTCATTGTAGTAAGCAATGACATCAGTGCACCATACACTCTTCCGGTCTTTCCACGTACCAATTCTGCAATATCCGGATTTTTCTTCTGTGGCATAATGCTGCTTCCGGTGCTGTATGCATCGTCAATCTCTACAAACTGATATTCATTGGAATTCCAGATGATAACTTCTTCGGAGAAACGGCTTAAATGCATCATAATCGTTGATAATGCGGATAAAAATTCGATTAAGTAGTCACGGTCTGATACGCCATCCATACTGTTTAAGGTTGGTCCATAGAAACCAAGTAATTCTGCAGTATATTCACGGTCTAATGGATAAGTAGTTCCTGCCAGGGCACCGGAACCTAACGGACAGTAATTCATTCTCTTAAAAATATCCTGCAGGCGGAGTCTGTCACGGCGGAACATCTCAAAATAAGCTCCCATATGATGTGCCAGTGTAATCGGCTGTGCTTTCTGAAGATGGGTAAATCCCGGCATAATCGTCTCGGTATTTTCTTCCATAATCTTAAGAATGGTCTCAAGAAGTTCTTTTACCAGCTTGTCAGTATGCAATACTTCCTGTCTGGTATAAAGACGCATGTCCAGTGCAACCTGGTCATTTCTGCTTCGTCCGGTATGTAATTTCTTACCGGTATCTCCCAGACGGTCAATGAGCTTTGCCTCTACAAAGCTGTGAATATCTTCGTATTCATCGGTAATAATAAGCTTTCCTTCTTCTACTTCTTTTAAAATTTCTTTTAAACAGTCTACAATATCCTGCATTTCTTTCTCTGTTAAAATGCCCTGTTTTCCAAGCATTTTCACATGTGCAATGCTGCCTTCCATATCCTGTTTATAGAATTTCTGATCAAATGATATAGACGCATTAAAATTGTAAACGAGCTTGTCTGTCTCTTTGGTAAAGCGTCCGCCCCATAACTGTGCCACTCTTTTATCCTCTCTTTCCATACGGATGTCCGTACTTATTCTAAACAAAAATCCATAACTAACTTCTGAAAGTATACCTTATTTTTCATAAAATGACAACCAGAAGAAATCACTCCTGTACTGCTTGCTCACTTTCCTGTGCCGCACGTTCTCTTTTCTGTTCTTCCCGCTCCCGCTTCGAAAATACACAGCCACAATAATCCTGCCGGTACATGCCATACTCTGCCGAAATTACGGTAGAACGCTTATAGCCATCCCGTTTCTTAAAATCCGAATATAAATAACGAATATCATATTCTTCTGCCAGCCTTCCGCCAATCTCATTTAACTTTGCAGCATTCTTCATGGGACTGATAGACAGCGTTGTCGTAAAATAATCACAATTTAATTTTTTCGCATACTCTGCCGCTTCCCGCAGTCTTAATTCATAGCAGTGGAAACACCGTTCGCCACCCTCCCGGATATTTTCATAACCTTTTACTGTTTCATAAAAACGCTCCGGTTCAAAGTTTCCTTCCACAAAGGAGACCGCATATTTCGTTGGAAATTCTTTAATAAAGCGTTTCTGCTCCGCTGCTCTGTGATAGTATTCATCCTCAGGATAAATATTGGGATTATAGTACAACACCGTAATATAAAAATAGTTGGAAAGATACTCTAATACATAAGAACTGCAGGGTGCACAGCAGCTATGAAGTAAAAGTTTCGGAACTTCTCCTCTTTCTTCTAATCCGGCAATCGTTTCATCTAATATTTTCTGGTAATTTTCTTTCATCGCATTTACCTTTCCCATTCAAAATTTCTGTCGATTCTGTTCCTATTATAATCTATCCTTTTCTTCTGTCAATCCGGGTGACCAATCTCATTTTTTCACATATATTATCCTATAAACTTCTATCAGGTGAATACCATGTGCTCCATCCTTGAATTGTCCAATATAGATTATATTTATCATACGAAAGACGGCGAAACCAAGGCTCTGTCCAATATCAGTTTTACTTTATCCAATGGAGAATTTGTTGCTATTGTAGGTCCCAGTGGATGTGGCAAATCAACACTTTTATCCCTTATCTGCGGTCTCCTTGTCCCATCCGGCGGCAGCATTTCCTTCATGGGACACCCCCTGCAGTCAAAGGATATCTTAAATATGGGATACATGCTCCAGAAAGACCATCTCTTAGAGTGGCGTACCATCGCATCCAATATCCAATTAGGGCTGGAAATCCAGCACAAAATGACACCAGAAAATCTTGCTTATGCCAGCCGGCTGTTAGAAACTTATGGACTTGCCGATTTTGCTGCAAAACGTCCTTCTGAGCTTTCCGGCGGCATGCGGCAGCGGGCTGCCCTGATTCGGACCCTGGTACTTCGCCCGGAGCTGCTTCTCTTAGATGAACCCTTCTCGGCATTAGATTATCAGACCCGCCTTAATGTCAGCAATGACATCGGTACCATTCTGCGGCAGGAACATAAAACCGCCATTCTTGTAACCCATGATTTATCCGAAGCAATTTCCATGGGAGACCGTGTCATTGTCTTAAGCCACCGGCCGGGCACAATCCGCTCCATTATACCCGTTTCCTTTGAGTCAGATCTTACGCCTTTAGAGAAACGGAATGACAGCCATTTTAAATCCTATTTTAACTTAATATGGAAGGAATTTAATCAAAATGAATAACCCATCCTCTGCACAGCTTATGTACTTACGGCAATGCCGCAGGCATCAGCTTAAAATAAAAATCTGTCGCATCCTGATTCTTATTGTCTTTCTATTGCAATGGGAGCTTTGTGCCAGATATGGAAAAATCGACCCTTTTATTTTCAGCAGTCCCACCAGACTTATCATCTGCTTCTACCAGATGATTACCGGTCAGAAGCTCCTTTATCACATTGGAATCACCCTGTTTGAAACCTTAAGCAGCTTTTTCTTTGTTATTATTTTAACATTACTGATTGCTACAATCCTCTGGTTTTCCAAAACCTTATCCGAAACCTTAGAGCCTTATCTTGTGGTTTTAAATTCCCTGCCAAAATCCGCGCTGGCTCCACTGCTGATTGTATGGCTGGGCGGCAATTACAAGACCATTATCATCACCGGTATGTCCGTAGCTATCTTTGGCTCTATTCTGAGTCTTTACACTGCTTTTTGTGATATGGATAAAGAAAAGATTCTTCTGATAAAGACATTAGGCGGCACCCGTAATGATGTCATGTTTAAAATTATGCTGCCGGGCTGTGTTCCCACCCTGCTTTCTATTATGAAAGTCAACATCGGTCTTTGTCTGGTTGGTGTTATCATCGGTGAATTTATTGCAGCAAAAAAAGGCTTAGGCTATCTTATTATTTATGGCAGCCAGGTTTTTAAATTAGACTGGGTCATCTTATCGATTCTGATTCTCTGTCTCATTGCCATGCTGCTCTATCAGCTGATTGGAAGTTTTGAGAAGCTCTGCTTAAAGAGGAAATAAAGAAAGGCGGTATGAATTGCACCTGCTCTTCATACTGCCTTTCTCTTTCTTACTTTACAGGAAATTACTTATGAATTTTTATGCTTCTTCGATTTCTTCAAAGTCACAGTAATCTGCACCTGCTTCAGAAGCAAACTTAAAACTTACTTTCTCGCCCTGATATTCCACGGTAAAATCACCTTCCATATCAAGGAAAGAATGTGCCTGGGCTATATTATCCAGGAATTCTGCCATATCTGCCGGAAAGTCTTTTGCATCTGCCTCTACGCTGCACTCTTCTTCTAAGATTTCCTGCTCCACAAAGAGACGCAGGGTAAAATCATCCAAATCACTTTCATCATCAAAATCTACACCCTGAAAATAATGATTGCCGCAATTTTTAAATAAGTTCTTTACATAAGAGGTACTGGATAAAATTCTCGACTGGGATACATCCTCTGCCTCAAGATAAATATGATAGGTTATCTTCACCTGATTTTCTGCCATGGTATCTTACCTTCCTTCTTCTGCCTTGATCTGCTCTAAGAACAGCATTTCTAATTTATAATCCCGGTCCAGTTCCAACTTTTCCACATTCTTCTTTGGAATGAAGCCGCCAGCCATTGCCGGATGTCCGCCACCATTTCCATAATCTTCTAATGCCTTTGCTACAACTCTTCCGGCATCTACACGATTTAATGCACTCCGGACAGAAAACTTAATGCCGTCAGAACGGATTGCATAAATCACGGAAATATTAACTACATCAAGAGATAAAATAAAGTCTGAAATAATTGCAATCAGTGCATCCGGACAATCAAACGGAATGGATGCAAATCCCACATCATCATAAATGTGGATGTTATCGATTGCTGCACCATATGCCTTTAAATCAGAAAACTCCATTACATTTACATACATGGATTTTAACTCTTCCACATCTGCCATCGGATAGATGTATGCAAACATATCCACATCAAGCTTTGTTGTACCCCGGACAAAGTCATCCGTATCCATCTTGATACCATATGCAAGTGCTGCCGCCACATGCCGGCTCATTGGTGTATTGGTAAGATAAAAATACTCTGCAATCATAGTGGCACAGGCTCCTACACGGCGCACATCTTTATAAGCATATTCACAAGCAATTACTGTCGGATGATGGTCAATACATGCCACCTCATCTCCGATAAAATCGGTCAGATTCGCATTATATTTCTGTGAGTCTACGGTAACAATATAGTCCTCTTTCTTCATATCATCCAAATCTTCTTTAGACAAAATATCAATATGAAATGTGTCAAACATCTTTCTTGTACTCAGGCGTTCAATCTTACCATCATAACAGATATCTGCTTTAATCCCATGGTAATTTAAAAAATGCTGTAAGCCAAAGGCACTGGCAATCGCATCCGGATCTGGAAAATTATGTGTCTGAATATAAGTTCTGTGTCCTCTTAATAACTCTACTAATTGTAAGGGATCCATGTTTTATCTCCTGGTATGATTTCTTCTTATTTTAATATAGAAAGCGGATTATTTTCCTTCTGGAATTTCAATGCAAACAAAGCTGCCCCATAGCATAAAATTCCAATCAGCATAAATATTACTTTACCGGAAATTATTCCAACGACAATCTCTGCTGCTGCAACAATTCCATGCAGCCAGACAGGAAGGTTATGCAGACATGCAGCAAGTCCCGCTTCAATCAACACTACAATACATACGCTCACTACCGGCATCTTCCATACCAGTATACCCAGTACAATTTCCAATACGGCAAAAACCACAAATACACATAACATAATCAGCGCGCTGTTTTCCTTTAATTCTGCAATCGTAAACTGACTGTTCTTCTTTGCATAATTTTTCTTTGCGCTGTTGATTTTCTTCTTCATATTCTTCTTACTGTCCTCAGTTTTCTTTCCCCCTGAAACAAATTCCTTCACTTCCATGAAAAAAACTTCCTCCTTGTAATGATTTCCCTTTTCATAAGCCGGTTCATCTTTCTCCGGTTCTTACACATCTACGCCCATTATACCAAGTAACCTTTGAAAGAACAACTTTTTTCAAAAAAACATTGCAAATTTATTTTTTTCTATATATAATATTATAGTATGATTTTAATAAATAAAGGGTTGTCTGAGGAAAATATTCTATTTCGCATATAACCAGATTATTCTGCTTCCGTGGCTCAGTTGGTAGAGCGGCGCATTCGTAATGCGTAGGTCAGGGGTTCGAGTCCCCTCGGGAGCTTTTTTTGTTGTCTAAAAATAATCTAAAAATAGTATTGACATTTCTCTTTCAATTTCTCATAATACTCCTTAGTGAGTTTATTATTATTAAACTTCAAATACATTATTAGCTTCATTTTGTAAAAACTATGTAAAATCACTTTTCATGGAAAGGAAGTACAAAATGGATATTGGAAATAAAATCAAGGAGCTGCGGATTCTCTACGGTCTCACCCAGCAGGAACTGGCTGACCGTCTGGAATTATCCAAAGGATTTATCTCCCAGTTAGAGCGTAATCTTACATCTCCTTCCGTGGGTACACTTTTAGATATTATCCAGTGTCTCGGCACTACGCCGGCAGAATTTTTTGCAGATGATGAACCTGCACAGCTTGTCTTTAAAAATGAAGATTATTTTGAAAAAGAAGATGCGGAACACAGGAGCTTAATCGAATGGATGGTTCCCGGTGCCCAGAAAGATATGATGGAACCGGTACGTCTGACGCTGAAGCCCGGCGGCACATCAGACATCTATCTTCCACATGAGGGAGAAGAATTCGGCTATGTACTTAAGGGCTCCATTAAAATCATATATGGTACCCGTACTTATACTGCAAGACAGGGGGAGTCTTTTTATCTTAAGTCCAATAAAAAGCACCATATCGAAAATACCGGCAGGAAAGATGCCGTTCTTATCTGGGTTACAAACCCACCAAGTTTTTAGGAGGTTATGATGGGCAAGAAATTAATACAATTAGAAAATATTACCAAAACTTATGACGGAAATATGATTTTGGATGACTTAAATCTTTATGTAAAGGAAAACGAATTCTTAACACTGCTGGGACCTTCCGGCTGTGGAAAGACTACTACCCTGCGTCTTATCGGTGGTTTTGAGACACCGGACACCGGACGTATTATTTTTGATGGAAAAGATATTACTTCTCTTCCGCCAAATGAGCGTAAATTAAATACCGTATTCCAGAAATACGCACTTTTTACCCATATGAGCATTGCAGAAAATATTGCTTTTGGGTTAAAAATCAGCAAGAAAAGCAAGGCTTATATTCAGGATAAAATCAAATATGCCTTAAAGCTTGTAAACTTAGACGGTTATGAAAACCGCAGCATTGATTCCTTAAGCGGTGGCCAGCAGCAACGTATTGCCATTGCCCGTGCCATTGTAAATGAACCAAAGGTGCTCCTTTTAGACGAGCCTTTGGGTGCACTGGATTTAAAAATGCGTCAGGACATGCAGTACGAACTGATTCGTCTGAAAAATGAACTTGGCATTACTTTTATCTATGTTACCCACGACCAGGAAGAAGCCCTTACCATGTCAGACACCATTGCTGTCATGAATCAGGGCTATATCCAGCAAATTGGTACTCCGGAAGATATTTATAATGAGCCGGAAAATGCATTCGTTGCCGACTTTATCGGAGACAGCAATATCATTGACGGTATCATGATTGAGGATAAATTAGTCAGCTTCTTAGGCATCAAGCACGAATGTGTCGACACCGGTTTTGGTAATAATAAACCGGTAGACGTAGTCATCCGCCCGGAAGATATTGAGATTGTAGAAGCCGGCACCGGTTTTATGGATGGTGATATTACTTCTGTTATCTTCAAGGGTGTCCACTATGAAATCGAAATTATGGCTGGCGGCTATGAATGGCTTGTTCATACCACCAAATATTTTGAAACCGGAAGCCATGTAGGAATGAAGGTAATTCCTTTCAATATCCAGATTATGCATAAACCGGAATCCAGTGACGAAAAGGCGGTGGAACTCGATGCATAATGCCAGAAAAAGACTTTTAGCCGGACCTTATCTGGTCTGGATTATTGGATTTACTGTACTTCCGATTCTGATGATATTATATTACGCATTCACCAACAGTGACGGTGGTTTTACCTGGGCAAATATTGCTGCAATTGCAGACCCGGTACATATAAAAGCACTCCTGCTTTCCTTAAAGCTTGGTATCTTATGTACAATTGTCTGTCTCCTGCTCTCCTACCCGCTTGCCATGATATTAAATAGTCTTCATATCAAGCATCAGAGCTTTGTGGTATTTATCTTCGTCCTGCCAATGTGGATGAATTTTATGCTGCGTATTTTAGCATGGCAGATGTTACTTTCCAATAATGGAATTATCAATGGATTTCTTTCCATTTTCGGCATCCCGAAGCTTCATATGTTAAATACCCAGGGAGCCGTTGTATTTGGCATGATTTATGATTTTCTTCCATTTATGATTATGCCGATTTACAATTCCATAGTACGTATCCGCAAAGAAACCATAGATGCGGCAAGGGATTTAGGTGCCAACAGTTTTATCACCTTCTTCCGTATCATTCTGCCGCTTACTTTGCCTGGAATTGTCAGCGGAATTATTATGGTATTCGTGCCGGCACTTACCTCCTTTGTTATTTCAGACCTTTTAGGTGGAGGTAAAGTACTTCTCATTGGAAATGTTATTGAGCAGTCCTTCATGCAGGGTTCCTACTGGAATTTAGGTTCCGGACTTTCCATTGTACTTATGATTTTTGTTTTAATCAGTATGGCATTTATGAATCGTGCCGGTGAATCAGGAGGGCATGCAGTATGGTAAAGAAAAGTTTATCAAGAATTTATCTTGCAATTATTTTCCTGTTTCTGTATCTTCCAATTGGAGTTCTGATTGTACTTTCCTTCAACAACTCCCTCTCCCGTGTAAAATGGGGCGGATTTACGACAGAATGGTACCGCAATCTTGTTTCTGACCCGACTATTATGAATGCCTTTTATACCACGATTCTGATTACCGTTGCATCTTCCGTGATTGCTACAATAATCGGAACCATGGCAGCAATCGGAATCAGTGCCATGCGGAAAAGGAACCGTCAGATTATGCTTGGTGCAACTAACATTCCACTTCTGAATGCAGATATTGTTACCGGCATCTCCCTGATGCTGCTTTTTGTCCGCTTTACAGAGCTTGGAACATCAACCGTATTGATTGCACATATTACCTTTGACATTCCATATGTCATTTTAAATGTACTGCCTAAGCTTTCCAACACCTCATCCCATACCTATGAGGCCGCCAGAGACTTAGGTGCAACACCACTTTATGCATTTTTCAAAATTGTATGGCCGGATATCAAGCCTGGTGTATTCTCCGGTTTTCTGATGGCCGTGACAATGTCCCTAGACGATTTCTCCATCACCTATTTTACCAAGGGTGCCGGTGTCAATACATTGTCCACCATGATTTATACCCAGCTGCGTAAAGGTATTATTCCTGAGATGTATGCGCTATCTACTATTTTATTCTTCCTTGCACTGGTACTTCTTCTGATTATGAATTACCGCAGTGTCAAGGATGCGAAAGGAAGGTCTTAGGAAATGAAGAAATTCTTATTTTCATTTATGCTTATTGCTGGTCTCCTTACTCTTTCCGGCTGTGGACAGAAAGAGGATGAAAATGCACTTGTTATTTTAAATTATGGAAAATATATAGAGCCGGATGTTATCCAGCAATTTGAAAAAGAAACCGGTATTACCATCAAATACGAAGAATATGAAAGTCCGGAGGAAATGTATACCAAATACAAAGCGGGTTCCATCAAATACGATTTAATCTGTACCTCCGACTATATGATCCAGAAGCTTATCAATGAAGGTGAAGTCTTAGAAATGGATTATGATAATATTCCACTTTACGAAAACATCGACCCGACCTATGTGGAATTTTCCAAGGCCTTTGACCCGGAAACGAAATACACACTACCTTATTTCTTCGGCACACTGGGTATTCTCTACAATAAAACCATGGTAGATGAAGCTGATATGGACAGCTGGAATGTTCTCTGGAATCCGAAATATAAGGGACAGATTATCATGGAAAATTCCGTCCGCGATACCTTCGTTCCTGCACTCCGGCTTTTGGACTATTCCATCAATACTACGGATGAAGATGAATTAAACGAAGCACTTTCCATGCTTTGTGACCAGAAAGATTTAGTCTACTCCTATCTGGTAGATTCTTCTGCCGATGAAATGATTGCCGGAAATGCTGCCATGGCTCTTATTTATTCCGGAGAGGCTGCCTATGCACAGGATTATAATGATGATCTTGATTATGTGGTTCCGAAAGAAGGGTCTAATATGTGGATGGACTCCTGGTTCATTCCCAAAACCTGCCAGCATAAGGATGCTGCAGAACAGTTTTTAAATTACCTCTGTCGTGAAGATATCGGTATGGAAAACTTTGACTATGTCTGGTATGCTACACCAAACACCGCTGTTTATGACGAACTGGATGAAGAGGTTCAGGAAAGTACTACTATTTTTTCCGATCAGGAAACTTTAGAAAACTGTGAAATTTTTAACAGTCTTGATGTCCCGGCTACGGAAACTTATGACTATCTCTGGAAGAAATTAAAATCTTACTAAAATATTCTGGTCTCTAAAAGATTAGAAATTTTTTAGAAAAATTTCATATTACGTTTCTTGTTATTCAAGACACAAGATGATATATTGAAAGTCCATTGGAATAATCCATGGACTTTCTTTTCTATTTATTCATTTTTACCATTTCTAACCAGGAGGTCTTTATGACATATCAACAATTTCTTACTGAAATCCAGTTACAAATTCATTCTCTGTTTGATACAGATGTTACGATTCAGCTGCATAAAATCCAAAAAAATAATGGCGTTACTTTGGATGGACTCACTATTCTGCAAAAGGGCTGCAACATTTCTCCCACTATTTATCTCAATGATTATTACAAAGAATATCAGGCAGGGAAAAGCATACATAACATTATTTTACATATCCGGGAAATTTACCGGGCTTACCGTCCCAGCAGCTCTGTCGATGTAGCATTCTTTACTAATTTTGAAAATGTACGGCACCGCATCCTTTTTAAACTGATTCACTATCAGAAAAATGAGGAACTCCTCAAAGAAATTCCTCATTTTCGTTATCTTGATTTTGCAGTTGTTTTTTATTGTCTTTTATCTAGCTCAAGTCAGGGAAACGCCACTATTCTGATTCGTTCCACTCATCTTTCCTACTGGAACGTCTCCGCAGATGCGTTATATTCTTATGCCTTAGAGAATACGCCGGCACAGCTTCCTGCTGATTTTGAACCATTAATGCCATTACTCAATAAGCTTATGCCAATGCCCTTTCCTGCCGATAGCATGGAAGAAGAATCCGAAACACCGCTTTATGTATTAACCAATAAAGCCAGACTCTATGGTGCTTCCTGCATTCTCTATCCAAATCTTTTAGATTCCATTGCAGATAAGCTCACATGTGATTTTTATCTAATTCCAAGCAGCATTCATGAATTTCTGATTCTTCCTGTTCTGCCCGGAACCTGTATACAGGATTTAAATGCTATGATTCATGAAGTAAATTCCACTCAGGTTGAGGAAGAAGAAATCTTATCCGATCACGCTTATTTCTATTCCCGCTCTGAAAAGCTTCTTACTTCTATGCCAGAAGAAAGGACTACAATCTAGCATATAATTTTTCATATTCCTTTGCAGAACTGGACCAGGAGAAATTCTGCTCCATGCCACGTCTTGCGATATCCAGCCACCCGGTCCGGTTCTCATGGAATACCTGATATGCATAAAGAAGACTGTCACGCATTTCATGAGCATTATAATTGGAAAAAGTAAAACCGGTTCCGGTATGCTGATACTCATTATATGGCTCTACGGTATCCTTTAAGCCACCGGTCTCGCGAACCACAGGTACTGTTCCATAACGAAGGCACATCAACTGGCTCAGACCACAGGGTTCAAATAAAGATGGCATCAAAAAAGCATCTGATGCTGCATAAATTCTATGTGCTGCTTCTTCGGAATACATAATATTTGCCTTCAGTCTGTCCGGATACCTGCTCTCATAATAACGGAACATATTCTCATAACGTTCCTCTCCGGTTCCTAAGGCAACAATCTCAAATTTACCGGAAGAAAGCAGTTCATCCATCATATAATCTACCAGTGCAAATCCCTTCTGCTCTGTCATTCTTGAAACAATTCCAACTAACATCACATCATCTGAATACGGAAGATTCATATCCTTTAAAAGTGCCTGCTTATTTTTCCGCTTGCCCTCTTCTAAATCATTGGCATCATATAAATAAGCAATCTTTGGATCCGCTTTCGGATTATATTCATTATAATCGATTCCATTAATAATACCGCTTAATTTATAGCTGTTACTGCGAATGAGACCATCCAAGCCTTCGCCACCATCCGGAGTTGTTATTTCATAAGCATATGTAGGACTTACCGTTGTTACAGCATCTGCATATACAATACCACCCTTCAGATAATTTCCCTCTCCATACGACTCTAATTTGTCCGGTGTAAAAAGAGCATCCGGCAATCCGGTAATATCTTTTACTGCCTTTAGATTCCAGCGCCCCTGAAACTGTAGATTGTGTATCGTAAATACCGTTTTCATATTCTGGTAAAATACATTTTTCTTATAGATATTCTCCAGATATACCGGAACCAGTCCCGTCTGCCAGTCATGGCAATGAATAATATCCGGCTGGTAATTCATATGCGGCAATGCTTCTAATACTGCCTTTGAGAAAAATGCAAATTTTTCTACATCTTCGTAAATATTATTATATGGTCTGTCTCCCGCAAAATAGAATTCATTATCAATAAAATAATACTGGATTCCATCTTCCTTTGCCTCCAGTATTCCTACATATTGTTTTCGCCAGCCCAAATCTACATAAAAATGCAATATATGATGCATTTTCTTACGCATATCCTCACGGATACACATATACTTCGGCAGCATGACGCTGACTTCATATTCATTTTTTGAAAAATATTTTGGCAGTGAACCTGCTACGTCTGCAAGGCCGCCTGTTTTGATAAATGGAACTGCCTCTGATGTAACAAATAATACCCGCTTCATTTCTGTTACCCCCAAATCTGATACCCTTTTTACAAATACGCAGTGCATCTCGAAAACCCTTGGTTTTCTCGATGTACGGGCATTCGCCCTATTTACGCTCACACTCGCAAATCCGCTGCGCTTTCTTTCGCAGTGCATCTTCGAAAGCCTACAGCTTTCTCGATGTACGGGCATTCGCCCTATCAGCCGACAGAAATACGCGATACTTTGTGCAAGCACAGTATCGCGTATTTCTGTCGGCTGCACTGCTCATTGCTTACGCTCATTATACCACGTTATGGGGGAGCAGAAAATACCTAAAATGTCTGATTCAGACACCATATTTTTCTGCCGTTTTTGTAGAAACCACCCTTTTAATACGTTTTATATTCCAGGCGGATTCTGTCTGCAATCAGTGCTATAAATTCTGAATTTGTCGGTTTACCTTTTCCATTGTTTATCGTATACCCAAACAGCTCATCAATCGTGTCCATTTTGCCACGGCTCCATGCCACCTCTATTGCGTGGCGGATAGCACGTTCTACGCGGCTGGCTGTTGTCTGATATTTTTTTGCGATTGTCGGATAAAGTATTTTTGTAATGGAGTTAAGCATTTCAATATCATTTACCGACATAATAATTGCTTCACGCAAATACTGATATCCTTTGATATGTGCCGGAACTCCTATTTCATGTATAATATTTGTCACTTTACTTTCCAGATCCTCCGGTTTTGCCGAAGGCTTTTTCTCATATGCTCCGACTTTTTTTGATTCCGCAGCATTCATTCCCCGGAGCACTCTTGTACTTTTTATCCGATTGATAATCATATCATTATCGAAGGGCTTCATAATGTAATAATCCGCCCCCAGATTAAATGCATCTTCTGTAATCCGGTCCTGTCCTACCGCACTGATAATAATAAAACTAGGACATTTTCTTATGGATTTATCTTTTTTTACTTTTTCTAACAGTGCAAGTCCGTCAAGTTTTGGCATAACTATATCCAATAAAACAACATCCGGCTGTTTATGTTTGATAATCTCATATGCTTCGACCCCGTTCTTTGCCGTACCAACCACCTGCAAATCCTTATCGCTGGCTACGATTTCATCTAAAAGCTGTACCATTCTCTCGTTATCATCTGCAATTGCTACATTTAATTTTTCCATGTCAAACCTCCTGCCGTTTCCACTCTTTTGTACAAAGATGAAACTACTTGTATTTAAACACAACTTTTCTGTCGTTTCAAGCTAAAGCGTTCATCTTATTTCGACATCAATATTGCCCGGAAGACAACGGCTGCCTTCTTCCCCTTATACATTTTGTATCATAATTATATCCTGATATAAATTATGTCGAAACATGTCGTTAAATTATAAACTGTTTTTTCTTATGGATTCGACGTTTTCCCCACTTCTAACATATCCTCAATAAAAATACCATACCCCTTCTTTGCATCATCGACGAACACATGGGTAACTGCACCTATCAGCCTTCCGTTCTGAATCACCGGGCTGCCGCTCATTCCCTGTACAATACCTCCGGTGCTCTCTAACAGTGCCGCATCCTCTACTTCAAATAAAATGCTTTTGTTTTCCTTATTCTTCCGATAATTAACTTCCGTAATTCTTATCTTATAATGCGCTATCGTTCCGTCGATATCACTGATAATTTCTGCTTCTCCAGGTTCAATATCCTGCTTATAACCAACCGGATAAGCTACGGCATTTTCCAGCAAATTATTTTTTTCATGTAATATTCCATAGATTCCTCGTTCGCAGTTCTCCTCAATATCTCCCATACAATATTTTTCTTCATAATTAATGACTCCTGATAATTCACCCGGTTTACCGGATTCTCCTTTTACGATTCCCACCAGTCTGCTGTTATAAAGTTTTCCCGTCCCCACTTCCAGCATACTTCCGGTATCCATGTCTGTTACCGCATGTCCCAGTGCCCCATAGCTTCCATCCTGGCTGATATAGGTAAGTGTTCCGATTCCTGCCAGATCATCCCTTACCCAGACTCCTAATTTATACGTTTCTTCTTTTGATAATTTCGGCTGTATATATAATTCTAATGTTTCTCCATTTCGACGTATCCGAAGCACTAAAGATTTTCCTTCACATTTATCGACAGCATCCATTAACGCCTCCTTATTTTCAAGCTTTTTTCCATCTACTGCACAGATATAATCTCCACTCTTTAAAACATTCTGTGCCGGTGCATACAGTACTCCATCCATCCCTTCAAAATTTCCCGTTCCGATGACAAAGATGCCATCCGTCTGCACATAAATACCAATATTTTCCCCGCTGGCATAGACCTCCTGTTCCGCTACAATATCTGCCTGCACCTCTTTTATTGGTATAATTCCAAAGAGCTTCGCTCGTAAAACAACCGTATCTGAAGCCATATCTATTTCATTTCTTTCGGCACCGGCCTTGTCCATGCTGCTTTGCAGCTGCTGATTTTCCATTACAGATGTATCGATAAATCTCTTTCCGGAATCCCGGCATTCGAAGGTCACCGGCATGGAAATGTCCAGTTTACTTAAATCACCATCGATAAGTTTTACTTCATCCGGAACCATATTTAACATAAGCTGGTAAGCAAATACCAGCCAGACAATCACTATAATCTGCCATATATTTTTTATGCTTTTTCTTATTAATCTCATCCGCATTATATTTTCCTCACTACAGGCATAATAACTACAGGAAACTCTCTTTACAGCTTTCCCGCGTAAAATAAAAACAGGATATTCATTGAATATCCTGTTTTTATTATGTGTATTATTGTTTGATTCAATCGTTTATTTTTTAGCATTTTGTGCCAGGTTAAGCATTTCTCTTGCACTTTCCAATACGGTGTCTGTAATCCTCACTCCACCAAGCATTCTTGCTAATTCCGTTACCTGCTCATCCTCGGTGAGTCTTCGTATGGTAGAAATGGTTGTCTCATTTTCTACGGATTTTTCAATACTGAAATGGGCATCTGCCATTGCAGCAATCTGCGGCAGATGTGTGATGCAGATTACCTGATGATGTTCTGCAATCATATGCATTTTTTCAGATACCATCTGCGCCGTCCTTCCGCTGATTCCTGTATCAATTTCGTCAAAAATCAAGGTTTCTATTTCATCATTTTTAGCAAGCACTGTTTTTAATGCCAGCATAATTCTTGATAATTCTCCACCGGATGCTACGCTGCCAAGTGGTTTTAATGGCTCTCCCGGGTTGGTTGCAATGACAAATTCCACTTCATCAAAGCCATCTGCTCCAAAAGTCTCTTTCTGTTCAAATTTCATTTCAAAACGAACATCTAAGAAGTTCAAATCTACTAACTGCTCCCTGATTTTTTCTGCCAGTTCCTTCGCATATTTTTTGCGGATTGCAGATGCTTTTTCTGACTGCTTCTGCAATGTTTCTTTTAATGCATTTTCCTGTTGCAGCAGCTTCTTATGATACATATCAAAATTTTGCAATTTTTCTGCCTTTTCCTGCTTTTCCTCTAAGGATGCTAAAATTTCATCTATCGTATGACCGTATTTTGCCTTCAGATGATTGATTTCATCCAGACGCTGTTCTGTCCCGGCAAAAGTCTCATCATCAAATTCAGCCTCATCCATATAGTCTGCAATTTCCCGGTTCAAATCATTCAAAAGATTATCAATTTCCAAAAGTTCATCTGCCATCCCACGAATTGCATCATCATAATCTGCCACAGATGACAATTCTCTATGAGCTCTTCCGGTCAGCTCCGATGCACTGCCGTCTTCCATGCTGAGTAATCCATGGGCTGCATGAATTGCTTCCATAATTTTCTTTCCGTTCAGAAGCTTCCGGTATTTTGTTTCTAAAACTTCATCTTCGCCAGCTGTTAATGCAGCTTCTTCAATTTCATGGATTTCATATTCTAAAAGAGATAATTCCCGCATCCGGCTCTCTTCATCCAGAGAAGCTTCTTCTAGCTCTTTCGTAACTTCACGGTACTTTTTATAAGTTTCTTTCAACTCACTTTTGATGTCCGACAGTTCATTTCTTGCATAATCATCAAGGATTTCTAAATGCTTCTGTTTCTTAAGCAGCGACTGGTGTTCATGCTGTCCATGAATATCAATCAGCAACGCAGAAACTGCTTTCATCTTTGATGCCGGAACACTTTCCCCATTGATTTTGGCGATGCTTCTTCCTCCAGAAATCTTTCTGCTTAAAATCAGCATATCATCCTCCGGATAAACATCAAGCCCGGAAAGTGCTTTCTTTAAAGCATCTGATTCTACATCAAAAATCAGCTCCACAAAGGCATTCTCCTCATTATCCCTTAACATCTCTTTGGATACTTTTTCTCCCAGAGCCAGATTAATGGAACCAATGATAATTGATTTTCCGGCTCCCGTCTCTCCGGTCAGGATATTTAAACCTTTTTCAAAATCGACTTCCGCCTCATCAATGAGTGCCAGGTTCTTAACATGCAGGTTTCTTAACATATTTTCTCCTTCTACTCTCTCTCGTCTTCCACTCTAATCTTCCATAATCCGGCGAAGACGTCCCATTAACGCCGTGGTATCCTCTACGGTACGGACAGCGCACATAATTGTATCATCTCCAGCAATGCTTCCTACTATTTCATGACAATCCATGGCATCCAATGCTGCCGCAACTGCCATTGCCATTCCGGATACCGTCTTAATCACAAGAATATTCTGTGCCATATCCATAGATACAAAACCATCCCGGAATACACGGACATACTTTTCTGTCATGTCCTCCCTATTTTCAGATAAAGCTACATATTTCTGACGGCCATTGCTCAATGCTACCTTAGTCAGTTTTAACTCTCTGATATCCCGTGAAACCGTTGCCTGTGTCACATGATATCCTTCCTGCTCCAACTTTGCTGATAATTCTTCCTGTGTGCCTATCTCATTCTTCTGAATTAATTCCAGAATCTTTGCATGTCGTCCTATCTTCATTACAGTCCCTCCTGTTATGTATAATTCTGCATCTTTTTCCGCAAAATTTCAAGGAAACTAATCTTACTCAAACGAATAATCCCTACGGATTCTTCTGCCTTATGCACTACAATCTTGTCACCAACCTTAAGTTCCACTCCGGAATCTCCATCGAAGCTCACTTCCACCTGCTCATCCCGCTGGCTTCTCCGCATGCCTACTTCAATGGTAATTTCATCTTCCGGTCCGATTACAATGCTCTTGGAATTCAACGTATGTGCATTGATTGGTGTCAACAGCAAAAGGTTGGCTTTCGGATCCACAATAGGGCCACCTGCCGACATACTATAACCGGTGGAACCGGTTGGTGTTGCCACAATAATTCCATCCGCCTTAAAATTATAGAGATACTCTCCATTTACATAAACATTCAGATTCACAATCTGAAGTGCTCCCGTACGATGGATGACCACATCATTTAACGCAACCCTCTGAATCTTCTCTCCGCCACTTTGTACGGTATATCCATCTAAAAGCATTCTCTGCTCTATGGTATAACGGTCAGCCATCAATTCATCAATTGCCGGGAATATCGTATTCTCTTCTACCTCACACAGATATCCAAGCTTTCCTAAATTAATTCCCAGCAGCGGAATATTTTTCTTTACCAGATTGCGTGCCGCACGAATTAATGTTCCATCTCCACCAATAACAAGCACCGCCTCGGTTTCTGTTGGAATTTCTTTTTCCACTGCTTCCGCTTTTTCTTCCTCAAAGCTGGCAAAATAATCACAGGTTCCACCCTTACGTCTGATGTAATCTATAATCTGATTGGTAAAAATAAGTTCATTGTCTTTTTGTGCGTTTACAATTATGAAAAAATGCTTCATATATCTAGGACAATGATGTATGTGCCGCCTCTACGATGGCCTCCACATCAATGGTCTCCTCCTTCTTGCTCTCGCTGTTTTTCTCAATATATACCAGATATTCAATATTTCCCTCCGGGCCCTTAATCGGTGAATAGGAAAGATTATGAACAGAAAATCCATTTTCCAACGCAAAATCAATTACCTTATGGATGACTTCCTCATGTACCTTTGGGTCACGGACAACACCTTTTTTTCCTACTTTTTCCCTTCCGGCTTCAAACTGCGGCTTAATCAGGCAGACCATTCTTCCACCGTCCCGCAGCAGCTCCCTTGCCGGTACCAGCACCTTGGTAAGAGAAATAAAAGATACATCAACGGATGCAAAATCAAGGACATCTGCAATATCTTCCGGCGTCACATAACGGATATTGGTTTTCTCCATGCAGACAACCCTTGGGTCATTTCTTAATTTCCAGGCAAACTGTCCATATCCTACATCTACAGAATATACTTTCACTGCACCATTTTGCAACATACAGTCAGTAAACCCACCGGTGGATGCGCCGATATCCATGCAGACCATTCCCTCTAAAGAAATATCAAATTCCTTCATTGCTTTCTCTAACTTCAGTCCACCACGGCTGACATATTTTAATGTATTTCCCCGGACTTCAATCTCTGCCTCTGTATCAAAATTTGTTCCTGCTTTATCCTCTCTCTGTCCATCCACAAAGACATTTCCTTCCATAATCATAGTCTTTGCTTTTTCCCTGGATTCTGCCAGCCCTTTTTGTACCAAGAGAACATCCAATCTTTCTTTCATCGTTCTTACTGTGCCTTTCTGTCTATAATCTTACCGATAATTCCATCTGCATCAATTCCTGTTTCTTTGCGGAGAAGTTCTACATTTCCATGCTCTACATATACATCCGGTATTGCAATATTTAAAACCTCCATGGAACCATCTCCATTTGTATTCATAAATTCCAATACATGCTCTCCAAAGCCTCCGGATTGCACATTTTCTTCCAGAGTAACCAGAAGCTTATGATTCTTCTGCAGTTTAAGAAGCAGCTCTTCATCAAAAGGCTTCACAAATCTTGCATTGACAAGAGAGCAGGAATAACCTTTTTCTTTTAATTGTTCCCTTACGGTAAGTGCTGTCTTTACCATG
The DNA here is from genome assembly GCF_003462625.1 of Roseburia sp. OM03-7AC. NCBI lineage: Bacteria > Bacillati > Bacillota > Clostridia > Lachnospirales > Lachnospiraceae > Roseburia > Roseburia sp. OM03-7AC. The sequence goes on along the minus strand of NZ_QTZJ01000001.1, from coordinate 367,733 downwards.
CTTCCTACTGCCAAAAGTAAAATTTCACTTTCTTCATAAAGAACTTCTGCCTTACCATATTCTAACGGTGCCCGATATTCCTTTAATTCATCAAAGGCTTCGCCTCTCGGATATCGTACTGCAATCGGTCCGGAAAAATCCACGGCATATTTTATCATATCTGATAATTCCCACTTATTCTTAGGTGCTAAAATTGTCATATTCGGCAGACAGGAAAGATAAGATAAATCAAAGATTCCCTGATGAGTCTCTCCATCACTGCCCACAAGTCCTGCACGGTCAATGGCAAATACTACATGCAATTCCTGTATACAGACATCATGCAGAATCTGGTCATATGCTCTTTGCAGGAAAGAAGAATAAACCGCTACAATCGGCTTCAAACCGGCAGCTGCCAATCCTGCGGCAAAAGTCACTGCATGTTCTTCTGCAATTCCCACATCAAAGAAACGTTCCGGGAACATATTCCGGAATCTTTTTAGTCCGGTTCCATCTGCCATTGCCGCTGTAATGGCAACCACTTTTTCATCCCGGTCGCCCAATTTACGCATAACCGTAGAAAAAATATCGGTATAATTGGCTTTTACCCGTTTCACAAGAGGCAGTCCTGTCTCAACATCAAAGGCTTCCGTTCCATGAAAACGTGCCGGATGGCGTTCTGCCGGAAGGTATCCTTTTCCTTTTTCCGTAATCACATGTACCAGAACCGGTCCTTCCACCTTAGAGGCTTCTTTGAATAATTTCACCATGGCAGGAATATTATGACCATCTACCGGTCCTAAATAAAGGATTCCCATATTTTCAAAGAGCATGCCCGGAATCACAAGCTGCTTGATTCCATTTTTGGTCTTACGGATTTTCTCAACAATACGTTCTCCATATTTCGGAATGCTGTTCAGGGAATTCGTAATACCATTCTTTAATCCCTGATAAGATTCTGCGGTACGAAGTCCGCTTAAATATCTGGATACACCGCCGACATTTTCCGATATAGACATCTTATTGTCATTTAAAACAATAATCAGATTTGACTTTAATTTGGATGCATTATTCAATGCCTCATAAGCCATTCCGCCAGTCAATGCACCATCTCCGATAACAGAGATGACTTTGTACTTTTCTCCGGTAATCTCCCTTGCCATAGCATAGCCTAATCCTGCGGATATGGAAGTCGAACTGTGTCCCGTATCAAAGCAGTCGCAATCACTTTCATGACGTTTGGGGAATCCGCTCATGCCGCCGTATTTTCTCAGTTCATCAAAACCGGCTTTTCTTCCTGTCAGTAATTTATGGGTATAAGACTGATGTCCTACATCCCAGATAATTTTATCCTCTGGTAAATCAAAAGCAAGATGCAGTGCCATGGTAAGCTCTACCACGCCAAGATTGGAGGCAAGGTGCCCACCGGTTTTTGATATTTTGTCAATCAAAAAAGAGCGGATTTCCTCTGCCAGAATCGGAAGTTCGTTTTTATTTATCCTTTTTATATCATTTTCATGCTCAATCTTTTCCAGCACCATGTATCTTTACTCCTTTGGTTTCTGAAGTTCTTATTTTTCCCTATGAATCAGATATTCTACCAGATGAATCAGAAATTCATTTTTTACCACCAGTGATTCTAATAAATTCACTGCATGTTTTGAATATCGTTTCACATCTTCCTGTGCTTTTTTCAATCCCTCATATGTAACATAAGTTGCCTTTTCGTTTTTGGCATCACTGCCAACCGGTTTCCCAAGCACTTCCTGATTACCGGTAACATCTAAAATATCATCCTGTATCTGGAATGCCAGACCAATCTCTGATGCCGCCTCTTCGATAATCTTCTGCTCGCTTTTCGTGGCACCTGCAAGAATTGCACCGATTAACATAGACGCTTCAATCAAAGCACTGGTCTTTAATTTATAAATAAAATCTAACTGGTCTCTGGTGACAGACTGTGTTTGATCCGTTTCCACATCTACGGTCTGTCCCCCTACCATACCATAAATTCCGGCTTTCTGCGATAATACAAGCAATGCCTTTGCCACATTAGGCGTCTGTTCCGTCTGTAATGCTGTCAATGCTGTCTCATAGGCAAAATTCAAAAGACCATCCCCGGCAAGAATTGCCATAGCTTCTCCATAGACAATATGCGTTGTCTTTCGTCCGCGGCGGTATTCATCATTATCCATTGCCGGCAGATCATCATGAATTAAAGAATAAGTATGAATCATCTCAATGGCTGCCATGAATGGCTCAATTACCTCTGATTTTCCACCAAACATGCGGTAAGTTTCCAACATCAGCATTGGTCTTAACCGCTTTCCTCCTGCAAGAAAACTATAATTCATGGCTTCAATTACCTGCTTCTGATAGCCTTCTTCCTCCGGAAGATATTTTTTTATGATGTTTTCAATCTGTTCTGTCCGCTTTGTAAGCTCTGCTGTCATATCCATTAAAATTCCTCCAGCATTCCCTGTTCATTCAACACTAACATTTTCTTTTCAATCGAATCTATCCGCTCACTGCAGTGTTTCAGCTTCTTCATGCCCTGCTCATAGCAGAGAAAGGATTCATCCAGAGAAATGTCTTCCTCCATATGTGCAATCAGCTGTTCCACTTCTGCAAATAAATCCTCTAAATTCTCATTTTCTTTTTTTTCCGTTATATTATCTGTCTCATTTTCATTGATTGTATAATCTGTCATCTTCCGATTTCCTCCTGGCATATGATTTCTTCTACTCTTGCCTTAACGGTTCCGTCTTTTACACTGATCTGCAATTGTTCTCCTTTTGAAACCTGTGAAACACTTTTTAAACCATTCTGCCGGCTGTCAGAAACATATGCATATCCCTGTCCCAATCGTTTCAATGGCGAAATATCATCGAAATGCTGGGCTAACATCCGAAGTCTTGCCTTATTCTTATCTAACTGCTGTGTCATGCCATGCTCTAAGCGAAGCTGTAATTCCCCCAGATACTGTTTCTGACTGTTCAGACGATATACAGGACTCTGTTGCATTAATCTTGCCTTCAGTGTCTCCATGCGTCCCTGTATCACAGCAATTTTACTCTTCATGCTGCGCATCAGATGTACCCGGTCAGTCTGTATCCGCTGTAACATCTGATTCCTGTCATATACCGCAAGTTCTGCCGCTGCAGACGGAGTCGGTGCCCGCAAGTCTGCCACATAATCCGCAATGGTGTAATCCACTTCATGTCCCACTGCAGAAATAACCGGTGTTTCACATTCAAAAATTGCCCTTGCAACAATTTCTTCGTTGAATGCCCATAAATCCTCTATGGAGCCACCACCACGCCCCACAATGATAATGTCCAAATGCATGGCATCCAATGCATGAATCCCATTTACAATGCTTTCTTTGGCACCCTCACCCTGTACCAGTGCCGGATATAGAATAAGCTGCACATAAGGATTTCTTCGTGCAGCAATATTACGGATATCCTGTATTGCAGCCCCGGTAGGTGCTGTAACAATTCCAATACGTCCGGCATACTGCGGAATCGGTTTTTTATACTCTTCCGCAAACATGCCCATTTCCTCAAGTTCCTGTTTCAATTGAAGAAATCTGGAATATAAATCCCCTGCACCGGCAAGTGTAATTTCTTTTGCATATATCTGATATCTGCCATCACGTTCAAATACTTCAATAGAACCTGTTACCTCGACTTTGTCGCCATCCTTCATACGAAAGGATAAACCACCCCGGTTACCGGCAAACATAATTGCACTGATGGCACTGTTATTTTCCTTTAAAGTAAAATAAATATGACCGGAGGAATGATATTTACAATTCGATACCTCACCCTTCACACATACCTGATGCAGGACAAAATCCTGGGCAAACATATTTCTGATGTATCGGTTAATCTGGGTTACCCCATATACTTTCTTTATCATGCGATTTTTGCCAATACTCCGTTGATAAATGCCGGTGAATCATCTGTTCCATATTTTTTTGCCAGTTCTACTGCTTCATTGATGGCTACTCCGGTTGGAATATCCTCTTCATATTTCATCTCATATACAGCAAGACGAATCAGGGTCAGATCAACTTTGCCCATACGGGTTGTTTTCCAGCCTTTGGATGATTCATTGATAATCTTATCGATTTCCTCTAAAACAGCAATAATCTTATTAAATTTGTCTTCAATATAACTCTCATCCGGCTTCTCAATCGGTTCATTCTCTTCGATAAACAGATTCATCTGCTCTTCGTATTCCTTCTCACTATGAAATTCCACACGGAATAACATTTTAAATATCTGTTCTCTGATTTCTCTCCTGCTCATGCTGTATCCTTTCATTATTGGTCTTCCATGTAACTATAAAAAAGAATGCTTTAACAGCATTCTTTATTATACTACATCTGCGGTTATCACAAAAGTTTTATTTCGTATTTTTCATGTCAACCGTTGCAATTCTGACGTTAACAATTGCTACGGATAATCCTGTCATAGTCTCAATTGCAGATTTTACTTTCTCCTGTACCTTCTCAGATACTTCCGGAATAGAATAACCATAAGAAATATTTAAAGCTACTTCTACGCTGACCGTTTTCTCTGCCACTTCTACCTTAACACCCTTAGATAAATTCTTCATTCCAAGTTTGCTCACCAGTTCATTGGTAATATTGCCAGCCATGGATGCAACTCCTTCTACTTCTGTTGCTGCAAGTCCTGCAATAATAGCAACGACCTCATCTGCCACATGTACTTCCCCAAGGTTATCTTCTTTTATTTTAACAACTTTTCTATTATCTGCCATCGTTTTGCCTCCTACAAAAATATTATGTGGTTATTATATCAGATAATTCATTTTTTGAAAACCTTTCCGCATAATATTGTACATTTTCCCTGCGTAAAAGTTCTAAGAAATCTCTGTCCGGAATCGGCTTGGAATAAAAATATCCCTGTAGATAATCACAGTGCTGTTCTGTCAGATAATCTACATATTCCTGATTTTCTACTCCTTCTACCACAATCTCAAGCCCAAGTTCTTTAATCATGCGGATAGTATTACGCAATGCAATCATTGCCTTTTCATTTTTAAACGCTTCCCACAGAATGGTTTTATCAATTTTTACGATACGGAACGGGAACCGGAACAGATAATCCGTATTGGAATATCCTGAGCCATAATCATCCAAAGAAAACTCAATGCCCTGCTTATGCAGTATCTTGATATTGTTTTCCAACATATCACTATGGGCTGCCGCTGTCTCAGTAATCTCAAGATTGATCTGGGCTGGTGCTACATAATACTTCTTCATTATTTCCGTCAACCTCTCGGCAAGATTTTCCTGCATACACTGCACCACAGACAGATTTATTTCTATATACTGTAAGCCATAGTCTGTAAGCTGCTTTTCCCGGATAAAACGACAGACTGTCTCAAATACAAATTCTCCAATCTGCATAATCATTCCGCTCTTTTCTGCAATTGGAATAAATTCTTCCGGAGAAATGTAGCCCATACTCTGATCTTTCAGCCGGACCAGTGCTTCCGCAGATACGATTCTGTTTTCTGTCACCGAATAAATCGGCTGGTAAAAGACTTCGAAACCTTTATGGTCTACTGCATCATTCAAAAGTTTCCGGATACGAAGTTCCCTCTTTGGCCGGTCAATATCCATCTCAGCAGTCTTTAATACTACATTTCCATTTTCAGATGATATTGAACGCATATACTGGATATAGTCAATTAATCCATTCAGATTATTCGTATCACGCGGACACACAATACTGCTGATATGAATCCGGAATTTTGTCTCTACACTGCCGGAATGCCATGGCTGTTCAAACCGGTTCAGAATCTGCCGGATCAGTAAGGAAGAATCAATATCCTTCTTCTTCCGGTCTAACGCCAGCACATATACGCTCTGTGAAAACTGGTAAATACGGGAATTGTCGATAAGCTTACGAAAAAATGCCGCCATTTCCTTCAGGAATTCATTGACAGAATCATTTCCCAATGTCTGCCGCATCACCTTTAAATTATGCACTTTAATGACAAGCATCGGAAAACGCTCACTTCCTAACAGGCGTTCCTCTGACTCTTTTAAAAATGCCCTCCGGTTCATAATTTCAAGCTCCGGCACCGTATATTCCTGTGGTCTTTCCGAAGAAATCAGATATAAAAGTACGCACATTGCCATTCCAAAAAACTGAAACCGGAAACCCGGAAATGCAATATGAAGCACCAGTGTAAACACACTTACAACTGCAAATACAGTCGTAGAGAATAATAATTCAAAGCTGAGCCGTTTTCGGAAACGAACCAGAAACACTTCCCCCATCAGATAAAAATAAATCATACATAGGTAGAATAACATAATTCCATTCTGTCTCTGATAGCTGCCATCCGTTCCCACTTTAAAAAGATATGGTATAAATAACTGTACTACCAGCAATGCGATTACAATCCAGGCCGGTACAAACAACCATCCCTTTTCCTTCCGGATAAAGCGTTCCACTCTTCCTGTCAGGCACAGAATATACAAAAGATAAGCTGCCGCTGCCACAACCTGCCCTAAAATACAGATATAGAGCAGGACTGTAGTTCCTGTTTTTCCGAAAGTGATTTCCTTCCAGAACAGTAAAAAGTCGCTGGTAGACACGACAAGCAGAGCATACAACATTACGCGGTATACCCTGCTTTGAAAATTGTCACTGTATTTTCTTAAATGATACGCAACTAATGCAGTCAGAAGAACAAATGCAGCCGCAATATCGTAATATACTAAATGCTCCATTCTTATCCCTCACACTCTGCATAAATATTATCTGAAAGATATTTTACATCACTGAACGGTTCCTGCTCTGTTGTTTCTTCTGCCATCCCTGCCGCCTTTATCTTCGTCAGTTTGTCAATATAAAAATCCACAGCCTTCTTTGACTCTTCGAAAGTATATAACGCTGCCGGGGAATTCCATTCCCTGATATAAACCTTGTTGTAGTCAATATAAGCAATCATGGCAAAATCGCCGTCTTCCGGGTTTAGAAATGTCTTCTGCATGGATGCATGCATATCACAGCCACGGATGATTTTATCCTCTTTGTTTTTCTTCTGCCCGGTTACAGCTTTTGCAGACTTCTCTCCGGATTCCGTTTTATTTCCGGATGCCTTCTTTTTCTTCTGGTCTTCTTCCACCATCCGGTCTATGGCATCTGCTGCACGATTCATTGCTTCGAAAATATCAAGTTGTCCCTCTACACCTTTTTTCTCCGTTTTCATTGTGCCCCCTGTATTTTCTTAAGCCTTTTTCCAAAAAGAAATCTGCTTATTTTCCCACAATTTTTCTGGTATTGATATAATCATATGGTGTCTGCTGATACACATAATAATTCAGCCAGTTTGCATATAACATATTACCGTGTGAACGCCACTGCAGTAATGGTTTTGCATTGATATCATTGTCCGGATAATAATTCTCCGGCATGGCAATATCCATCCCTTTCTGCAGATCACGCTTATATTCCTCATCCAATGTATAACGGTCATATTCCGGATGTCCCATCACAAAAATTTTGCGTCCCTCATTGGCAATTGCCAGAAATACACCTGCTTTTTCTGATTCTGCAAGAATGGTAATATCCTTTACCTTCTCAATATCCTCTTTACGGATTCCGGAATGTCTCGAATGCGGTGCCATAAAGCGGTCATCAAATCCCCTTACCAGTGGTACTTTGCGGTTCTTTACCTGATGTTCGAAAATTCCAAACATTTTCTCATCCAGCATATATTTTGGGATACCATAGTGATAATAGAGAGCAGCCTGTGCGCCCCAGCATAAATGCAGGGTTGATGTTACATGGGTCTTAGACCACTCCATAATATCACAGACTTCCTTCCAGTAATCCACCTCTTCGTATTCCATGGTTTCTACCGGTGCTCCGGTTATAATCAGTCCGTCCAGATTCTCATCCCAGATTTCATCCATTGTCTGATAAAAATGATTCAGATGACTCATGGATGTATTCTTTGATTCATGGGATGATACCGTTAAAAAGGTAACATCAACCTGTAATGGTGTATTTGCAAGTGAACGCAACAACTGCAGTTCCGTTTCTTCTTTTAATGGCATCAGATTCAGTATTCCAATCCGGATTGGGCGGATATCCTGATGTTCTGCTCTTCCCTCATCCATAACAAACACATTTTCCCTTTCCAGAATCTCTCTGGACGGTAAATCGCTCATTATCTTAATCGGCATATTATCTAACCTCTTTTCATCATATACACATATCTCATTTCATAATACCTTAATTTTACGAATACTTCAATATGCAATTCACTTTCCGAAACGTTCCACAAACATATCTTCAGAAATAATCGGAATGCCAAGACTCTTTGCTTTCTGATTCTTTGATGATGTGGATTCAATATCATTATTCACAAGATAATCTGTCTTCTTAGAAACACTGCCGGTAACAGAGCCGTTCTGGCTCTCCACATACTCTTTAAATTCGGTACGGTTTTTAAACTGATGGACATCACCGGTAATAACAAAGGTAAGTCCTTCACAGGTTCCTCCCTCTGTCACCTTCGGCTCTACTTCCGCAATGTTTAATATTTCTTCTAATGCAGCTACCGTATGACGGTTTTGATTCTGTCTGTACCAGTCCAGCATGGAAGTCGAACGCTCCGGTCCGATTCCGTCAATATCCTCAAATCCTTCACCTGCATGCAGTTTCTGAAAGAAACCTCCTGTGCCAAGGGCAGCAATCATTTTCTTTCCTGCATCGGTGCCAATCTGCGGAATGCACAGTGCATAAATAAAATGTACCGGATCAACGTTTTTGCTCTTTTCAATTGCCTGCAGCATATTGTTACAGGATTTCTCGCCAAATCCGTCTAAAGAGCGGATTTCATCCGCATGATTTTTAAGAGTATAAATATCTTCAAAATAATGGATATATCCTAAGTTCATAAACTTTAGCATGGTCTGTATGGACAATCCGTCAATGTCCATGCCAGGCTTGCTGACAAAGCGGCTGAATTTTTTTACATGCTTTGCGGTACAGTCCGGATTCGTACAATGTAAAGTCTTTGTTCCGCTGTGTTCACTGATTCTGATTTCCGTTCTGGCATGGCATACCGGACAGAATTCCGGAATCGTAAAAGTTCCTTCCTTTTTCTTTACGCCGATACATTTTGGAATAATCTTATTTGCTTTAATAATATCAAGTGTTGTCTTCCCATCTTCTCCGATTCCAAGACGTTCCATTTCACTGATATTACAAAGGGAGGCGCGGCTTACGGTGGTTCCCTCCAGTGCAACCGGCTCAAATACTGCTACCGGAGAAATGGTAGATGCCGCACAGGACCACTCTACATATTTTAATGTGGTCTCCGCAGAGACATCCTGCCATTTAAACGCATAACCGGCTCTAGACGCATGATGTCCGGTAACATTACCGGTCTGGGCATAATCATTATCTTCATAACAGATAACCAGTCCATCTACCGGAATATCCATTTCACCATCTTCTACCTTCTTTGTCCAGCGTTCTACAACTTCCTCCAACCCTTTCGCATCGGTCAATTCATGTGCTACTGTCGTAAATCCAAGCTTCTCAAGATAATCCATCCGTTCTCCCCAGGATGACATTGTTTCATCCAGATGCACCAGTGTAAATGCATAAAAATGAATATGGCGTTCCTTTACTTTATCAAGATTGCTCTTATCCAGACCTAAAGTGCCGGATGCAAGATTTCTCGGGTTGGCATATTTTTCATCATCATCTTCAATGGTATCATTGATTAATTCAAAATCTGTATAGGTAATAGCCGCTTCGCCACGGACTACCAGATGTCCCTTATATTTTACAGTCTTTGGAATCCCTTCAATGGCATCCTTCATAAATGTGATATTGCTGCCGACGGTTCCATTTCCTCTTGTTAAAATCTTAACAAGTTTTCCGTTATCATAAGTTACTACCAATGTTAATCCATCCAGTTTCCAGGATAACCAGACCGGTCTTTCTCCCGCCCACACCTGTAAATCAGAAATCCGTTTCGTCTTGGCAAGGGAAAGTGCCGGATATTCATGCGCTTCCCGTTCACCATTGCTTTCCTCAAATCCGGCATTCTGTGTCGGACTTTCCGGCAGAATATATCCTGTTTTTTCTTCTAACCGGGTCAGTTCGTCAAACATGCCATCCCATTCATAGTTTGACATAATTTCATCCTGTCCATTGTAATATGCTTCGGACGCCTCATTTAACGTTTTTACCAGTTCCTCGATTCTCTTCTTCTCATCCATGGATATGCTCCTTACCCTCAATCTATTTTGGCATTACTGTTGTATTGCTGGAATTTAAAATGCGCCGGTTCAGCTCAGTCCACTCTTCCGCCGTTACTCTGCGGTACTTTCCTTTTTTGAGACTGCCCAGTTCTATATTCATAATGCGAACTCTCTTTAATTTTACTACTTTATATCCGCAATACTCACACATCCGGCGGATCTGCCGGTTATACCCCTGGGTTAATATGATTCGGAATTTACGCACATCCAGTTTTTCTACTGCACATGGTCTTGTAACCACACCAAGTTCTTCCAGTGGAACTCCCCCGGACATTTTCTTTAAAAATGTCTCCGTTATGTCATGATTTACGGTAACTTCATATTCCTTTTCATGCATATTCCCGGCACGCATCATCTTATTTACAATATCCCCATTATTTGTCAATAATATAAGTCCCTGGGAATCTTTATCCAGTCTTCCTACCGGATAAATACGTTTCGGATAATGAATATAATCAACAATATTGTCTTTTTCGTCTTTTGCAGCAGTGCAGACAATGCCCACCGGCTTATTAAATGCAAGAAGAATCATTTCCTCTTCTTTTTTTATTGTTTTTCCATCTACACACACCCGCTGTCCCGGCATCACCTTACAGCCGACAGAAAGAACTTTTCCATCTACCGTAATACGTCCCTGCTCAATCAGACGGTCCGCTTCTCTCCTGGAACAATATCCTGCTTCACTTAAAAATTTATTGATTCTGATTCCGTTTTCTTCCATCAATATTTTCACCCTGTGTAAATTTTCTCGCTGCCCGCGGAACAAAGAATGTGTCTTGGTACATCCTCGCGGAGCGTTTTTTACTTTACAGGAAAGCAATTTCCTGTAAAGTAAAAATAACGGAGGTCCTAAGACCTCCATCTATTTATTATTTTAAGAACTCTGTCTTAACATATCCTTCTTTATCTTTCCAGGTAACTTTTGTCCACCCTTCTGCATAGCTCATCTGAACAGTAACAGAATCTCCTGCATAAGCAACTCCAACCTTGGATGCGGTCTCACTCATAGAGGAACGGATATTAACCGTATTGGTTAATGTAATCTTAGTGCCAGCTGCGATTCCGCTGGTGTCTGCCGCCGGCTCCTGTGCCGGTGCTTCTGTTGAAACATAGTCACTCTTTACATATGCCGGTGTGCCATTGTAATCAATGCTGCTCCATCCATCTTCTGTCGTACCGGTTCTTGTCAGTGCAGTTCCCTTTTCAACTGTTCCAAGCAATGCTCCGGACTCATTCGGTTCCTGTCTGACATTTACTTTATCCAGTGTATATACCGTCTCCGTTGTCACTTCCGGCTCAGCTGGTGTCTCTGGTTCCACCGGTGCCTCTGGTTCCGCCGGTGTCTCTGGTTCCGCCGGTGTCTCTGGTTCCGCCGGTGTCTCCTCTGTTGCCGGCTGCTGCTGTGCCTGTGCCTGTGCGATTGCTGTTGCCCATGCATTATATGCATCAGCAATTGTAACCGTTACCATATTAGAAAGATTTTCATCTGAAGCAATTGCTTTTTCATAATTTGCCTGTACTTCTGCCTGTAATGCAATGACATCTTCCTGTGTTTCAAAACTACTGATTAAGTTTTCCACATTATTATCGGTCGGCTGTTCTTTATAATGACGGTTAAAGCTGCTGTATAAGTTATCAATATAAAGTGCTCCCTGCTCATTCTTCTTTACATAGAAGAACTCCATACCAGGTGCTGTAGTATCTACTCCTGCGAATTTCAAATCCAGCGTTACACAGACAAGATAAGAATCTGCTTCTAATCCTGACTTAGTATAACATTTGATATTCTGATAACTCTCTGCATACTGTGACATCATGGTAATCAGGCTCTGTTCATTCTCGGAAACAGGTGTTGCATAGGTCTGTAATGTTGCCAGATCACCTGCCGCATATGCATTGTAATAATTCTGCATCAGGGTATTGATTTCCGGAACGGCATCTACCTGAAAGCTCTCTGATTCGGTACCCTGTTCCGTAGAAAGTCCATTATCTTTATCTTTATTTCCACTGCTGAATTTTATCATTACTACTGCCAATACAACAAATAATATTACTGCAGTAAAATATTTCCAGTTCTTCTGAAAGAAACTACTTATATCATTCTTTGATATCTTACTCATTTTTTCTTTGATTTCTGACGCTTTCATATCTGTCCTCCTAACCTTACCCATAACCCCCAAAAAAGTATGCTTTGTGAGCTGCCCGTGTAAATAATGAAAAACGTTTCTTATAAGTTTTGCGGGACATAAATCCCGCAAAAAAATGTGTTAATATAAATTATAAAATGCACCCGGCGGGAATCGAACCCGCATTATCAGAGTCGGAGTCTGACGTTCTATCCATTAGACTACGGTTGCAGCTTATTTATACTAACACATCTATATAAAAAAATCAAAGGTTTTATTTAAGAAGCTTCTTCAAACTGGGAATTATAAAGCTGTGCATAGAAACCATTCTTCTGTAACAGTTCTTCATGATTTCCCTGTTCAATAATATCACCATCTTTCATAACAAGAATCAGATCAGCATCACGAATGGTAGACAGACGATGGGCAATAATAAAACTTGTTCTTCCTTTCATCAGGTTATCCATAGCCTTCTGGATTCTGTGCTCTGTTCTGGTATCAACAGAAGAAGTTGCTTCATCTAAAATCAATACCCGGTTGTCTGCTAAAATGGCACGGGCTATGGTAAGCAACTGTTTTTGTCCCTGGGATACATTGCTGGCGTCCTCATTTAATTCCATATTATAACCCCCCGGCAATGTCTGGATGAAATGATGGGCATGGGCTGCTTTTGCTGCTGCAATAACTTCTTCGTCCGTGGCATCCAGTCTTCCGTAACGGATATTTTCCATAATAGTACCTTTAAATAACCAGGTATCCTGAAGTACCATGCCGAAGGCATCTCTTAGCTCCCGGCGGTTATAGTTTCTGATATCGTTACCATCTAATCTGATGCTTCCACTGTTGACATCATAAAAACGCATCAGCAGCTTCACCATGGTAGTCTTACCTGCTCCGGTTGGTCCTACAATGGCAATCTTCTGTCCCGGTTCTACCTTTGCGGAAAAATCATTAATGATAATCTGATCCGGATTGTATCCGAAATGCACATGGGAGAATTCTACTTCTCCACGAACATCCTTTAATTCCACTGCATTTTCTGTGGTCTGGTCTTCTTCCTCTTCACCTAAGAATTCAAAAACACGTTCCGAAGCTGCGGTCATGGACTGTACCTGGTTAATGACCTGTGCAATCTGCTGGATTGGCTGAGTGAAGCTCTTTACATACTGGATAAATGCCTGAATATCACCAATTCCGATTGTCCCGTTAATTGCAAGCATTCCACCGGAAATTGCCACGCCTGCATAGCCAAGGTTACCGACAAATACCATAACCGGCTGCATCATTCCGGATAAAAACTGGGATTTCCAGGCAGACTCATATAATACATGGTTTGTATTATTAAACCGTTTTATGGTTTCCTTTTCTTTATTAAATGCCTGGATAACTAAATGTCCGGAATAAGTCTCTTCCACCTGTCCATTAATATGTCCCAAGTACTCCTGCTGGGTACGGAAATATTTCTGTGAAAATTTTGCAATTGCTGAAACCATCAACGCTGAAATCGGAAGAATTACTAATGCAATCAGTGTCATCAGTGGTGAAATAGAAATCATCATCACAAGCACTCCGATAATGGTTGCCACGCTGGTAATAATCTGTGTCACACTCTGATTTAAGCTCTGTCCCAAAGTATCCACATCATTGGTAATACGGGAAAGAACTTCCCCATAAGTTCTGCTTTCAAAATATTTCATCGGCATACGGTTGATTTTTTCAGAAATCTCTTTACGCATACGATAGCAGATTTTCTGTGTGATTCCAGTCATAATAAACCCCTGAAAAAAGCTGAATACCGCACTGATAATATATAAGCCAAGAGTAAATAATAATATCTTTCCAATCAGTGTAAAATCAATTCCGCCGGTTCCTGCTACTTTATTCATCAGACCGTCTGCCAATGCCGTAGTAGCTTTACCCATTACCTTTGGTCCTAATACAGAAAATACGGTAGAACAGATTGCAAGTATCATAACTGCAACAATTCCAATTTTATATTTTCCAATATAAGAAAGAAGTTTCCGGAAAGAGCCCTTAAAATCTTTTGCTTTTTCACCCGGCATCATTCCACCGCCCATTGGTCCTCTCGGACCTCTACGACGTGGTGCACGATAACTTTGCTCATTACTCATGTTATTTTTCCTCCTTTCCCTCTTCTAATCCCAATTCCTTTGCGGATAACTGTGACTGTGCAATCTGCTGATATACTTCACAATCCCGTAATAATTCTTCATGAGTACCTTTTCCGACAATCTTACCTTCATCCAATACAAGAATCTGGTCGGCATGTAAAATGGTACTGATTCGCTGTGCCACGATAATTACACTGCTTTCTTTTGTTTTTGACTCCAATGCTTTACGCAGTGCCGCATCGGTCTTCATATCAAGTGCAGAGAAACTGTCATCAAAGATATAAACATTCGGATTCTTTGCGATTGCTCTGGCGATGGATAATCTCTGTTTCTGTCCACCGGAAACATTCGTTCCACCCTGTGCAATCCCGCTGTCATATTTTTCCGGCTTTTCATTAATAAATTCTGTTGCCTGTGCAATCTCTGCAGCCTCTTTCATTTCTGCTTCCGTAGCTTCCGGTCTGCCGAATTTCAGATTGGATGCAATGGTTCCTGAAAACAGAATTCCCTTCTGTGGTACAAATCCGATTTCATCTCTTAATTCAGCTAAGCTTAAATTCCGGATATCCACACCATCTAAGGTAATCTTACCGGCTGTTACATCATAGAATCTCGGAATCAGATTAACCAGCGTTGACTTTCCACAGCCGGTACTTCCGATAATCGCTGTTGTCTTTCCCGGTTCTGCTGTAAAATCAATATCTTCCAATACATCTTCATCCGCACCCGGATAACGGAAGTTTACATGATGGAATTCCACTTTTCCGGTATGTTTTTCAATTGTTTCTTTTTCTGCCTTTTCTATAATAGAAGAATTTGTAGTAATAACTTCATCAATCCGGTCTGCTGCAACACCGGCACGCGGCAGCATAATAGACATCATGGTAAGCATCAGGAATGCCATAACAATCTGCATGGTATAAGTAATAAATGCGGTCATTGCTCCTACCTGAAGCTGTCCGGCATCAATACGATGTGCCGATACCCAGACAATCAGTATGGTTACTCCATACATAATAAACATCATGCCCGGCATCATAAAAGTCATGACACGGTTGGTAAATAACTGTGTTCTGGTAAGATTCCGGTTTGCTTCATCAAACCGCTCTTCTTCCTTTTTTTCTCTTCCAAAAGCGCGGATTACGGAAAGTCCCGTAAGAATCTCTCTGGATACTAAGTTCAGGGCATCCACTAACTTCTGCATTATTTTGAACTTCGGAAGTGTAATGGACATCAACACCATAACCAGTCCAGAAATTACCAGTACTGCCATTACGATAATCCATTCCATATGTGCTCCGGTCTTTAATACTTTATAAATTCCACCAATTCCGATGATTGGTGCATATAAAAGCATTCGAAGCATAATTGCTGTTACAAACTGAATCTGCTGAATATCATTGGTGCTTCTTGTAATTAAGGAAGCGGTAGAGAATTTATCCATCTCAGTATTGGAAAAGCCTACTACCTTACCAAAGATTTTCTCTCTTAAGTCTCTTCCGACTCCTGCGCCGACTCTGGATGCAAGATATCCGACTACCACTGCAACTGCCAGCATGAGTAATGACATAGCTGCCATCTTTCCACCCTCTGACCAGAGATAATTCTTCTGGATATGCTCCACATCAAGTCCTGCCTTTTCGTCACAGGATGCTGCATATGCTGTTCCCATGGCATGTAAGGTACTGCTTCCCACAGAATCTATCATATTTTCCATATATTCTCTGGACTGTGCTATACCATCCTGCGTCATTGCACCGCTTGCAATCAGCTGCTGCATCATCGGACGCATATCCACATAAGTTACCATTTCACCATCATCATTTTCCGCTTCATATGTGGTCAGTTCCATCTGCATCATCTGTCCGATTTCTTCAATGGACATCTCATCTAAGCTTTCTTTGGTAATCTGGTTCTGCGGATTCTGTTCCAATGCTTCCGCAATCGTATTCTTAAAATCCGTTTCACTCATATTTGCCATACGGTAAGTCAGTACGATTGGTGTCAGTAGTTCATCATCCAATGTTTCTAATGTCTCTTTATCCGCAGTACATACATAAGTATCATCCTTTTTTTCATAGACCGCTTCAAAAGTATCCTTTTCACCATCTGTCATAAAAAGTTCTGCCAGCTGATATTCTTCCTCCGGCATCTTTTCCGGCAAAATATGTTTGATTCCCTTATTCTGGATTCCTACATCGATGATATCGGATGTATATTGTGGCAACGACAAATCGCAATAAGCCTGCACTCCAAGGAGGAGAAATATTACCACGATGATATGCCAGTACGGGAGCATATTTTTAAATAGTTTCCGCATCTTTCCTGTTCCTTCCTTTTCTATATTATTTATAAAATATTTCTATTTTAATTGCTGTTTCAACTGTCTTCTCTTTTCAATCTCAAGCTCTGCTGTCTGCTCTAATTTATTCAGATAGCCAATCAGCCGGTTCATATCTTCTTCTCCCATTTTCTCCGTAACCGACTTTAATAATTCACTCAAAATCCGGTTGCATTCATTTAAAACCTCTTTTCCTTCCTCAGTTACTCTCACATAAACATTCCGCCGGTCACCCTCACACACCATACGTTCGACATAATTTTTCTCTTCCAGGGAACGAAGTGTCCGGGACACCGCCGGTGCTGCCACACGCATATAACGTACCACTTCCGATACCGTAACCTTTGCATCTATCGATTTGCTATCCGGCTCTTTGGCATCTGTCTCTTTGGTAGCCATCTCTTTTTCTTTGCGGCAATGCTCGATGGTCTTTAAGGTTCCCATTTCCACGGATGAGACCCCCGGCAGAATGGATGAGATTTTCAAACGATGAAAACGATTAAATATGGAAAATATTTCATTTCCACAACCCTGCATCATTTTCACCTCCCTTTCTTTACATTTTATATTTTCTATTTATTTAACATTGTTAACTATTAACATGTGAAAACAATAATAGCACCATGATTAAAATAGGTCAATTAAAAAAGTATAAAATTATTATTAAATCATATCATTGACAGTTAAAAACGAATCTTATAATATAAAAAAAGCAAGTTTTTTTTACTAAAGGAGACTAAAAATATGAGTTTTAATTTTTTAAACCAATTACCAAGTCCGGAAGAAATCAAAAAAGAGTATCCTCTTCCGGAGAAACTGGCACAGATAAAAAAAGAACGGGATGCTGCAATTCGCAAAGTCTTAACCGGCGAAGATGACCGTTTCTTAGTTATCATCGGACCTTGTTCCGCTGACAGCGAAGAACCTGTCTGCGACTACGTCAGCCGCCTGACCAAAATTGCAGAAGATGTCAAAGACCGTCTGATTATTATCCCTCGTGTCTACACAAACAAACCAAGAACAACCGGCGAAGGCTATAAAGGTATTGCTACCCAGCCTGACCCTGAGAAAGCTCCTGATATGGTTGCCGGACTGATTGCAATGCGTAAGCTGCACATCCGTACCATTGAAGAAAGTGGTCTGACCCCTGCCGACGAAATGCTTTATCCGGAAAACTGGAGTTACATTGACGACCTGCTCTCCTACGTTGCTATCGGTGCACGTTCTGTAGAAGACCAGCAGCATCGTCTTGTAGTCAGTGGGTTTGATGTTGCATCCGGAATGAAGAACCCGACCAGTGGTGACTTCTCCGTTATGCTCAATTCCGTATATGCTGCCCAGCATCCACATCATTTCGTATATCGCGGATATGAAGTAGAGACTCCTGGTAACGACTTAACTCACGTTGTTCTCCGTGGTGCTGTAAGCAAACATGGTAACAGCACACAGAACTACCACTACGAAGATATTATGCGTCTGATTGAAATGTATAATGAACGTGACCTTAAGAATCCAGCTGCTATCGTAGATGCAAACCACTCTAACTCCAATAAAAAATACTTCGAGCAGATTCGTATCGTCAAAGAAGTGATGCATAACCGCCAGCTCTCCCCTGAAATTCACAAGATGATTAAGGGTGTTATGATTGAAAGCTACATTGAACCGGGCAATCAGAAAATCGGCGAACACATCTATGGTAAATCCATTACTGACCCATGCTTAGGCTGGGAAGATTCCGCTCGTCTTATCTATGACATTGCAGAAATGAATAAATAATAATTTCATCTACAGGAGCGTTTTTTACTTTACAGGAAAGCAATTTCCTGTAAAGTAAAAAAAGGGGCAGCCATTTTTTAAGAAATGACTGCCCCCTTTTTCTATTTATGCAAGTAGTAAGAAACTCGCAAAGCGTGTTTCCCGTAGTTTCTTCTTTATCCTCTCGGATGTGCCTTGGCATATACTTCACGGATTCTGCTCTGTTTCATCTGTGCATAGATTTGCGTGGTAGAAATATCTGCATGTCCTAACATTTCCTGAACCGCTTTCAAATCTGCCCCATTGCTTACCAAATGAGCTGCAAAAGAATGACGCAGCATATGCGGTGTTATTTCTGTCTCAATTCCGGCTTTCTTTCCATAGGCTTTGATTAATTTCCAGAAACCCTGACGGCTCATTTCTTTGCCGGAACAGTTGGTGAAAAGATATTCACTGCCCTCTTCACTGACAAAATATGATCTTCCCTCTTCCAGATAATGCTGCAGAGCCTCTTTTGCTACTTCTCCAAAAGGAATAATTCTTTCTTTATGAGCATCTTTGCAGGTAATATATTCCAGTTTCAAATTCATATCGCTTAACTTCAAAGAAATCAATTCAGAGACACGGATTCCCGTCGCATAAAGCAATTCTAACATCGCATGGTCCCTTAATTCCTTCGGTGTATTTCCGTTTGGCTGGTCTAAAAGCCGGCTGGTTTCTTCCATAGAAAGAATAACCGGAGCTTTCTTCTCTATCTTGGGTGCCTTTAATCCATCCGTCACATTTTGGTTTACATAATTCTGTACCATAAGATACTGAAAAAAGGCTTTCATGGATGCAAGTCCTCTGGAAATCGTTGCCGGTTTCTTTCCTTCCTGCTCCTGCTTTTCCATATATATTTTTAAGTGTTCCTGTCTGACATCCTCCACAGAAAGCACACCTTCAGAATACAGAAATTCCTTCATTTTGCGCAAATCCGTCTCATAAGAAACCGCTGTATTTTTCGATATTTTCTTTACTTCCTGAAGATACTTCATAAAAGCATCTATTTCCTGTGTCATAACTGTAACCACCTAACTCTTTTTCTCTCATGCCCTTCTATTCTTTTCCAAAAGGCAAGTACAGTCCCTATTATAATGATTCTAATTTGGAAAAGCAATTCATATTTTCGTCTGTTTTTTGCTGATTTACATAAATCTACCACATGTATCTTATTTCTATTTTTCTACCCACAATATGTTGTAAAAATTTTGTAAAATTTTTTATATTTTTTTCAACACGAAGTGCACCATACCTGGATTCAGATATGCCTCTGTTAAGAATCCGATAAAGAACAATAATAATATAATCCCCCACAAAAGGATCCATTCCCCAAGCTTTCCATGTTCCTTTCCGCACTGGTACTTTTCTTCTAACTTTAATAACAGCAGGTATCCGGACACATAGAAAATAAATTGTGGGCATAACGCAATCATCATAAGCCAGATGGCACCTGCGCCAATATTGCTGATTGCCATCACGCACAGGAAACCAAAAGAAAAGCCGCTCCATATCAGAAATATACTATTCACAACCCGGTACCACGGTGTCATTCCAAAGAAGATTAATGTAAGGACAACCGGCACTCTTGCTGATAGTACATAAATAAAATAATCATGTTTTTCTATCGTAATATATTTTAACTGCTGTATGAAATAATCATTTAATATGCCATATTGCTGCAGACGGCTTCTTCCATACAAATTAGCAGCTATAATGCCAATCACAAAACAGCCTAAAAATAACACCTCTAACAGATGAAGATGCTTTTCTCTTCTTATCCCCGATACTCTTTCCATGTATTCACTTGTCTTAATTTTCTTATTTCATATTATTCCGGTAACGGTAACAATATGCCAAGATACCAGCTACGGTTTTACTGTCCTGGATTATTCCGGCATAAATTTTTTCCAATAATTCTTCCGGGTCATATGCCCTTACTTCAATAAATTCTTCTGGATCAAGATGCTGTTTTCCCGGTTTTAAATCCGTTGCCAGATATACATCAATAAACTCATTACAGAAAGCTACGGTCGTCTTTAAAGAAAGCATCTTTTCGATATGACCGCACTGAAAGCCTGTCTCTTCCTCTAATTCCCGCATGGCACTTATTTTCGTATCCTCTGTCAGGGAATCTCTGCATCCTGCCGGCAATTCAATAGTATAACGGTCTAATGCATTCCGATACTGGCGTACCATTAAGATTTTGCCCTCCGGTGTAACCGGCACAACTGCCGCAGCTCCTTTTCTGTGTTCCACATAATCCCAGTATGCAATATTTCCATCCGGTGTCTCGATGGTGTCTGAATAAACATCCACGATTGCGCCCTGATATTTTAACTCCCTGTTAACTCTTCTGATTCTTTTTTCTTCCTGATGATCCTGTTCCATTGTATTCTCCTTTTTTCTTACAGATTATTCCTCATTACTTGTTTTTTCTCGTAGAGCTTTTTTACTTTGCAGGAATGCAATTTCCTGTAAAGTAAAAAAATAAGTGTCCAAAAAGCTTTCACTCTTCGGACACTTATTTCCTGCTTATTTTGCGTAATCAACTACACGTGATTCACGAATTACGTTTACCTTAATCTGACCTGGATATTCTAATTCAGATTCAATCTGCTTTGAAATATCACGGGCAAGTAATACCATTTCAGCATCACTTATCTGTTCAGGAACTACCATTACACGAATCTCTCTACCCGCCTGAATTGCAAAAGATTTATCTACACCTTTAAATTCATTTGTAATATCTTCTAACTGCTTTAATCTGTTGGAATATGTTTCCATTGTCTCGCGTCTTGCACCTGGTCTTGCTGCGCTAATTGTATCGGCTGCCTGTACCAGACAAGCAATCAATGACTCTGGCTCTACGTCGCCATGGTGTGCCTCTACCGCATTGATAATAAGCGGAGATTCTTTATATTTTCTACATAAATCCACACCAATCTGAATATGTGAACCTTCTACTTCGTGGTCTACTGATTTACCAATATCATGCAGGAGTCCTGCACGTTTTGCCAATCTTACGTCTACACCAACTTCAGCCGCAAGTAAGCCACAAAGCTGTGCTACTTCTATAGAATGCTTTAATGCATTCTGACCATAACTGGTTCTGAATTTCATTCGGCCTAATAATTTCACAAGTTCCGGATGAATGCCATGTACACCTACTTCTAAAGTAGCAGCTTCACCCTCTTCACGAATCATGGTCTCAACTTCTTTTTGCGCTTTCTCTACCATTTCTTCAATTCTAGCCGGATGAATTCGTCCGTCTACAATCAATTTCTCTAATGCAATACGAGCAACTTCCCTTCGTATTGGATCAAATCCGGAAAGGATAACTGCTTCCGGTGTATCATCGATAATTAAATCTACACCAGTCAGCGTCTCTAACGTACGGATATTTCTTCCTTCACGTCCGATAATTCTTCCCTTCATCTCATCATTCGGAAGCTGTACTACAGAGATGGTTGTCTCTGACACATGGTCTGCAGCACATTTCTGAATTGCAGTAACCACATATTCTTTTGCCTTCTTTCCAGCTTCTTCTTTTGCCTGATGCTCCATCTCTTTGATTAATTTTGCAGTATCAAGCTTTACATCTTCTTCAACAGTTTTTAATAGATATTCTTTTGCCTGGTCGGAGGTAAGTCCTGAGATTCTTTCTAGTTCCCGTACACGCTCTTCATGAAGCTTTGTAATTTCAGCTTTCTGTTTGTTCAGCTCTTCTTCTTTTGCTGCAAAACCTGCTTCGCGCTTCTCAATGGCTTCCAGTTTCTTATCCAGATTGGATTCCTTCTGTTCCACTCTGCGCTCGTTTCTCTGAATTTCGTTTCTTCTTTCCTTGATTTCCTTGTCCAATTCGTTCTTCGTACGAATCGACTCTTCTTTAATCTCAAGCAAAGATTCTCTCTTCTTCGTCTCAGCGGTCTTCACAGCTTCATCTATTATCTCACGGGCTTTATCTTCTGCACTGCCAATCTTTGAAGCAGTCTGCTTTTTCTGGTATGCATTTGCAACAAACCAGGTGATAGCACATGTGACAATAAATGTAATTACAACAGCTATAATTACTGCCTGCACAGGAGCACCTCCTTTATTCAATTTTCATTGTTCATATAACATAAATATTCATTCATCTGTCATAAATAACAATAAATAAATTTTATACTTTTTCTAATATTATGTCAAGTAGTCCGGACATTTCATTACACGTAAAATGTCTTCACTTTTATATCCTCTCCGCATCAGATATCCATACTGTTTCTGCATTTCCTTTGCATCCGGCTGCTCCGGATTATAATGTCTCTTTTTTAATATTTCAGCAATTTTTTCTGTATCATTATTTTCATAGATTTCTTCTAAGGCCTGCTCTGTAATTTCTTTGGGAACTCCCTTCTGCATCAGTTCCTGCTGTAGCCGGCGGCGGCTCTTACTGCCCTGTCGGTAACTGATATAATTTCTTGCATAGCGCATGTCATCAATATAATGATATTTCTTCACATACTCTATGGCATCAAGAATCAGTTCTTCCGGATATTCACTCTCAGCCAGTTTCCGGTAAAGCCCCTGTTCTGTCCGGTCCATCTTCTCTAAAAGTGCAAGTGCCCGTTTTTTCACCCGCTTACCTACTACTTCATAAAAGAGTTCCTGATACAGTGCCTCGTCTACGGTCTGCCCTTCCTGTAATCTGTAGCGGCGCACCTCACCTTTATATAATACAAGGTGTGTACCATCATCCATACACACCTTATATTTGTTTTTCTTATATACTGTTATCCCCGAAACAATTCTGTCCATTACTCTGCATCAAGAACTTCCGGTCCGTTTGCAGCTGGAGTCTCTGTTTCTTCTTCACTCTTATCCACTGCATAATGAGCTCTTACTTTTTCTTCGATTTCCTGGCAGACCTGTGGATTCTCTTTCAGATAAGTCTTGGCATTTTCACGACCCTGGCCAATCTTATCTCCATTATATGCATACCATGCACCGGACTTATTTACAATACCAAGTTCAGAAGCCAGATCAAGGATATCTCCTTCTTTTGAAATTCCTTCTCCGAACATAATATCAAATTCAGCCTCCTTAAATGGCGGTGCCACTTTATTCTTCACTACTTTAATACGAGTACGGTTACCGACAATTTCTCCACCCTGTTTTAAGGATTCAATTCGACGTACATCAAGACGTACGGAAGAATAGAATTTCAATGCACGGCCACCGGTTGTTGTCTCCGGATTACCAAACATAACTCCAACCTTTTCACGCAACTGGTTAATAAAGATTACAATACAGTTGGAACGGTTGATTGCTGCAGTCAGCTTACGAAGTGCCTGTGACATCAATCTTGCCTGTAAGCCCACATGGGAATCTCCCATATCACCATCAATCTCTGCCTTTGGCACCAGTGCTGCAACAGAGTCTACGATTACAATATCTACTGCACCGGATCTGACCATAGTCTCTGTAATCTCAAGTGCCTGTTCTCCGTTATCCGGCTGTGAAATATAAAGATTATCAATATCTACTCCGATATTCTTCGCATATGCCGGGTCTAATGCATGCTCAGCATCAATAAATCCGGCAATTCCTCCACGCTTCTGTACCTCAGCGACTGCATGCAGGGCAACGGTCGTCTTACCACTGGACTCCGGTCCATATATCTCAATAATTCTTCCCTTAGGAAGTCCGCCTAATCCCAAAGCAATATCAAGACTTAATGCTCCTGTCGGAACAGTCTCCACATTCATCCGGTTGCTCTCATCCCCCAGTTTCATAACAGAACCTTTTCCGTACTGCTTCTCAATCTGGGATATAGCAGCATCCAGTGCCTTTAATTTATCTTCTTTACTGCTGTCTCTTCTCGTATCTTTTACATCTCTCGCCATGTCAATTCTCCTTCATGCGAACTTATGTTCGTTTTCTAATATTATAGTAGTATACTTTCTTCCAAATGTCAACTGCATTTTTAGAAAATATTTTTTTCTGTCCCTATACATTCTGTAAAGTGGGTATACCCGGCAGAATAGCCAAATATTTTATAGACTGTAAATATTCTCATGTAAAGAAAAAAGACTTCTTTCTGAAGTCTCTCATGGAAAGGTATCCTTATCTTAACATAATAAGATTCCGATTACAAATTAATTTTCTATAAACAATGGAAACCTCTGGCAATCGTTCCATCTTTTTAATCATGATATTCATCCATACCAAGAATCAGGAAAATCTGTTCTAAGTACTTCTCACCAGACCGTTCTCCATAAATGATATGATTGATATACTGCGGACTGCACCCAACCGATGTTGCAAGTTCTTCCTGACTCATCTCAAGTTCTACCAGCCTGCGCTTTATTTCTTTCCCCATTGGAGTAATCTGCCGTTTTGTCTTTGCCATAAAAGTCTCCCCTTTTCTGCTTTATCATTTGTGTTTATTTAAAAAATGATGTATAATATGAAAATAATTTCACAAATTACATTATAATTCATAAATATGAATTTGTCAATTCATATTTGCGTATTTTATTCTTATTTTTTATTTTCTATATAATATTATTTAATACCTGATAAAGGAGTACACTATGACAATCAGCCAACGTATCTTTGCATTATTACGGGAAAAGAAGCTTTCACAAAAAGAATTATCGGAATACACCGGAATCTCTCCCGCTGCTATCAGCAGCTGGAAATCCAAGGGTACAAATCCTTCTTCTGATAAAATTGTAAAAATAAGTGAATTTTTAGATGTTGATGTATACTATCTTCTGACCGGTGAATACCAGCCGGCTTCCAACCTTCAGATTGCAGAAGAATCAGAATATCATGCTTTCCCATCCGACCCGGATGAACATTTACTGCTCCAGCTTTTCCATAAACTTTCCCCGATGGACAAAGGACGCATCATCGGTCAGTTAGAACAGAAACTTGCTGAAAAATAACTTCTATATTTTTTTATATGCAATGATATATTTTTATAGCAATATGAATCAGGCATTTATTACGCATCTATAAAAATTGTATGATAAAATCCGGACAGTATATTAAGATATACCATCCGGATTTTCTTATCAGCTACAATCATAAAGCTAAAAGCCTTAATACTTCGTCTTTATCCTGCACACCGATGCTCTTTCCCTCAAAAACACCTTTTTTCATTACAACCAGGGTCGGAATGCTCATAATCTGATATTTTAAAGCCAGTGCTGCTTCTTCATCCACATTCACTTTTCCAACCTTTACCTGTCCCTCTAATTCATCCGCCAGTTCTTCTACAACCGGAGACATCATTTTACACGGACCGCACCAGTCTGCCCAGAAATCCAAAAGTACCGGTTTATCTGACTTTAATACTTCTTCTTCAAAATTGTCATTTGTAATCTTTACTACCATTTCGTTATCCTCCTTTACTTTTATAGAAAAGCTTCTATTTTTTCTTTTTTAAGTATGTCTCTTCTTAATTTTGTTTATACCCGCTTAATTTTTACCGAATTCCGATAATACCAGACCATCATTCCGGTCAAGAGTCATGCCGACACTCCATGCATTGACAAATAACAGCAATGGATTGCCCTTAAGGTCACGGATTTTCTTCATATCGGAAGTTCCGGTAAGCTTGTCCATATCAATATCTTTATTTTCAATCCAGCGGATATGCTCATATGGAAGCTTCTCCAAGCGGATTTCCACATTGTATTCATTTTCCAGACGGTATTTTAATACATCAAACTGCAGTACACCTACTACGCCTACGATAATCTCTTCCATACCACCCTGATATTCCTGGAAAATCTGGATTGCGCCCTCCTGTGCGATCTGCATGACACCTTTGACGAACTGTTTTCTCTTCATGGTATCTACCTGACGTACCCTTGCAAAATGCTCCGGTGCAAAAGTCGGTATTCCTTCGAATTCGAAGTTGTCTTTCGCAGTGGTTAAAGTATCACCGATTGAAAAGATACCCGGGTCAAAGACTCCGATAATATCTCCGGCATATGCTTCATCTATAATCTTTCTCTCCTGTGCCATCAACTGCTGCGGCTGGGAAAGACGGATTGTTTTTCCACCCTGGATATGTTTTACTTCCATGCCGGCTTCAAACTTTCCGGAACAGATTCGCATAAATGCAATACGGTCACGATGATTCTTATTCATATTTGCCTGGATTTTAAAGACAAAAGCAGAGAAATCGGAACCAAACGGATCAATCAGCCCCTTGTCCGAATTTCTCGGAAGCGGTGATGTAGTCATGGAAAGGAAATGCTTTAAGAAAGTTTCTACACCAAAGTTCGTTAAAGCAGAACCAAAGAATACCGGTGACAGTTCTCCCCTGGACACAAGTTCCATATCGAATTCTGCACTTGCACCATCTAACAATTCAATTTCTTCATCCAATTTATCCCGGTATTCCTGCCCGATTTCTGTTGTCAATGCCGGATCATTAATATCAAAATCTTTTTCTTCACCTTCCTTGGTTCCCTTCAAGGTATCAGAGAACAGCATGACTTTTTTCGTATTCCGGTCATAAACTCCCTTAAAATTCTTTCCGGAGCCAATCGGCCAGTTAACCGGACAGGTAGCAATGCCAAGTTCTTTTTCGATTTCATCTAATAAATCAAAGGTATCATTAGCATCACGATCCATTTTATTGATAAATGTAAAAATCGGAATGTGACGCATTACACAGACTTTAAACAGTTTTCTGGTCTGTGCCTCTACACCTTTTGAACCATCGATTACCATAACTGCAGAATCAGCAGCCATCAGGGTACGATAGGTATCTTCCGAGAAGTCCTGATGTCCCGGTGTATCCAGAATATTGATGCAATATCCACCATAATTAAACTGCAATACAGAAGAAGTAACGGAAATACCTCTCTCCTTCTCTATTTCCATCCAGTCGGAAACTGCATGTCTTGCAGTTGCTTTTCCTTTTACAGAACCTGCCAGGTTAATAGCTCCTCCATACAGAAGAAATTTCTCTGTCAGGGTTGTCTTACCGGCATCCGGATGGGAAATAATCGCAAATGTTCTTCGTTTCTCTATCTCTTTTCTAAAATCAGCCAAAATGGGACCTCCTATAATTCCAGCGGCTCACCCGCACATTTTTGCTTTATGTCGAAGTAAGATAATATGGTTGCGGCAATGTCTGCAAAGCTGCCTCTTGTGCCATAGTTCTTACCCGGAGTAATATGCGCTCCATACATAAGAAGTGGTGTATACTCTCTGGAATGGTCAGTAGAAGGTGTACTCGGATCACATCCGTGGTCGGCTGTAATCATTAAAATATCATCCTCCCGTAACTTTGCCAAAAGCTCCGGCAGCCGCTCATCAAAGTGTGTCAGTGCTTTTGCATAACCATCTACATCATTCCTATGTCCATACAACATATCATAGTCTACCAAATTTGTAAAACATAATCCAGTAAAATCTTTGTCCATATAGGCTGATGTTTTGTCAATTCCATCATCATTTCCGTTTGTTCGTACAAAATCTGTAATTCCGCGTTCTGCAAAAATATCTATGATTTTTCCAACAGACAGCACTGTTTTCCCACTTTCCGTCAGCTGATCTAACATGGTAACTGCCGGCGGTTCTAAGGAAAAGTCATGTCTTCCTGCAGTACGGGTAAAATTCCCCGGTTCTCCGATAAACGGTCTTGCGATGACTCTTCCCACTCCGTTTTTCCCAGTCAGCATATTTCTTGCAATCTGGCAATCCCGGTACAGTTCTTCAATCGGCACTACCTCTTCATGGGCTGCCACCTGAAAAACAGAATCTGCTGATGTGTATACAATCAGTTTTCCAGTTTCCATATGCTCTTTTCCATAATCCCGGATAACATCCGTGCCGGAATATGGACGGTTGCAAAGTACCCCGCGTCCGGTTTTCTGCTCAAATTCTTCTATGATTTCCTGTGGAAATCCATTTGGAAATGTTGGCAGTGGATGACTGGATATCACGCCTGCAATCTCCCAGTGTCCGATGGTGGTATCTTTTCCTTTGGACACCTCTGTCAGTCTGGCAAATGCACCTTTCGGATTTGCTTCTTTTCCTCCAATGTGGACTCCGTCAATATTAAAATAGCCCAGTGAGCGCATATTTGGCATGGAAAAATATGGACTTCGTGAAGCTGCAAGTAAGGTATTGCTTCCTTCATCATGATACTCTGCCGCATCCGGCATTTCTCCGATTCCAACGCTGTCTAATACAATTAAAAATACTCTCTTCATAGGTATTCCCTCTCTTCTCATGGTTCTGTCGTTTCTTTTTCTTATGCTATTATTATACTAATTTCAGCCCCGTTTTCAAGTATCTAAGGGCGGGGCTGCTTCCCTTAATTTGTCTGTTCTGTTGTGTCTGAATTTTCGGTGGTTTCTGTTACCGGATTCTCCTGTGCAGTATTTTTCTGAATTGGTGTGATAATGATATTTTCTGCCTCAATGCCGGCTTTTCTCTTTACAATATCCTCTATTTGGGCACGTTTGGCATCTGTTACTTCTCCCATATCAAGTACCACATCCGCTGTATTATCAGTAATGCTGACAACTACATCCGTAAATCCTTTTGCCTCTAACAACATCTCAGCTGCATTTTCCCGTTCTGCAATATCCGTCATTGCCACCATCTGATTTAAGGCATCCTGCTTTGCAGCTTCATCTATATTTGTATTATTGATAATTTCCAGCAAAGTCTCTTTGTTTTTAGAACGTACCTGTTCCCGGCCCAGTTTCATTTCTGACGCATAATCCATGCTGCTGCTTGCCATGACGGCTTCGCCCGGGTTCTCTAGGCTCTCTTCAACCACACTGTCTGCCGCTGATACAGCTTCACTACTGTTATCTTCCGTATCGGTAAAAATATCTGCTTCCGCTAAGTCATCCTCTGCCGATATCTCATAAGATAAATCTGCCGTATCCGCAGAAGCCTCCATTGCCACCTTTTCATCTTTGCCATTCTTGTCGGTAAAACTTAAGTAACCAGCCACTGCTATCATCAATGCCAATGCGGTTATAATGAGTTGATTTTTCTTAAATACTTTCTTCATTTACTGTCCTCCAGTCCGCTCATTTTTACTATTTTTATTCTATGTGCTTCTACCTGAAATAATGCCAAAACCGCCTCGGAAATATTCTGTTTCACCTTCTGGTTATCACCACCGGATGCCACAATTAAAATTCCCTCCACTTTGGGAAGAAGTTCCTTAGAAACAAAGGGGGTATTTCCGGCATCTGCTTCCTCATATACCGTACTTTCCTGTAGCTGCTGTTCCTTTGTGCTTCTTACTCCACCAGTGCTGTCGCTTTCCTCTAAAGAATTTTCAGAAGTATTTTTATCCTTTTCCACCACCTGTGTCCCACTGTCCTGATAAGTAATCATCACCTTTACATCTCCGGCTCCGTCGATTTTTTCTAAAATATCTTCTAATTTCCGCTCTATTTCATCCTTAGATGCCTCCATGGTATTATTTTCCTTTGATATATTTTCTTTTGCTTCCTCTGCCTGTTTTTTTTCTTTTGTATCTGTAGGCAATGCGATAATCAGAATCAATATGCCTGCCAGGACTAAAATCAGCCAATCTGACCGTTTTAGTTTCTTTTCTTTTATCTTTTGCATAAAATCCTGCATTTTCATCATCTCACCTCTTCTATCTGAATCTGCGTCTTATCAACCAGATAATTTTCACATACAAATTTTTCTAATTCTGCATACTCCTGACTTGTATGCTCCTTTTTCTCTTCTGTTTCTTTTATCTCAATTGCCGGTATCTCAATATCCGAAACATGGACGGAACTATTTTTTTCAATGTTATCCCCAGACTTTTCAATCCCGATTGTAATACGTTCTATTTCATAAGCCTCAGTTAATGTTACCCTGCTGTATGCCACCGCATAGCCTTTCTGCCTTAGGGTATCCTCTACCTGTCTGCCACAGGCTTCTTCATATTGCAAACGATAATCTGCAGTCTCTGCACTGCTTATGGCATTTATATTTTGTACATTCTCAAGTTCCTGAAAGAACTGTGCCTGTTCCATATTCTGTATCAGCGTATCCTCATCAATTACCTTAGAAGCAATGGGCGCCATTACCGCCAGCAGAATCAGAATCCTAAGAAAGAAATGCACATATTTTTCATAAGTTTTATTCTGTACCAGATACAACAGCACATGTCCAATCAGAAAAAGGATCAGAATTCCCTTCATCCAGTTTAAAATTGCATCCATTTTATATTGCTCCCTCTTCCCCTTCTTATTTCTCTTCTTTCCTTCATCCCATAAGGAATCCGGATACCGCAGTAATCATGGCAATCGTCACAAGAAAAAGAACCAGCGAAGTAAGTAAAATCCTTGTAAGCAGCTGGCAGCCCAGACAAATGCCGTTCATGCTTCCTGCGATCCTCTTATCCGATACCGGTTCGGTTACTGCCGCTGTCACTTTATACATAAGACTCAGCAAAAACATTTTGCATAGTGGAAACATCACCAGCAAAAGTAAAATCAATACCCCGGCTGTTCCGACACTGTTCTTAATGACCATACCTGCTCCAAGCATCAGTTCACTGACTGCTCCTGTAATGTTTCCCATTCCCGGTATCATTCCAAGTGTCTTTGTAACGGTACTCATTTTCAATCGGTCAATGGCCGGAACCACCATGGTCTGTACCACATTCAGACCAATGGTTGCTGCAATCGCACATTTTAAGCACCAGCGGATTATTTCTTCCATCAGTTCACACATTCTGCTAAAACGTTCCCCTTCTATCATATAATTCATAAATTCCATCATAATAAAGAGTTTCGTCATTGGCACCAGACAGGCAAGCATTCCCCACTGAACAATATAAACCACGATAAAAGCAATCTGGTAAAATCCTGCCGCTGTAAAATTTGCCATGGAAAATGCCAGAGACATGCCAAATACTGGAATCAGCATATTCATAAAATCTACAATCTGATTCATTGCCGTTACCACAATATCACTCATCATCTGATAGGACTGCAGCAGCAGGACTGTCATCTCCATATAAATCAGGAAAAAGCAGACCTCCGATATATAAGTATTATGAAAAATATCAGAGAAATTTTTAAGAAATGCACAGCTGATTGCCAGTAAAAGAACGGTTACCAGTATTGCCTTATTATCCTGCAATTCTCCCCACAGAATCCTTCCCACTGCCTGCGTCAG
The DNA here is from genome assembly GCF_003462625.1 of Roseburia sp. OM03-7AC. Classification (NCBI taxonomy): domain Bacteria; kingdom Bacillati; phylum Bacillota; class Clostridia; order Lachnospirales; family Lachnospiraceae; genus Roseburia; species Roseburia sp. OM03-7AC. The sequence continues at coordinate 335,849 of NZ_QTZJ01000001.1, read as the reverse complement.
CTTTTGTCCGTCACAGGAAAAGTTTCCGGTTGCCAGCTCTTTAATCAGTTCATAGAAACTAATCTCTTCTGTAGCATCCTGTTCCTTTAAATACTGCTCAATCTCTGATAAATCCAGCTGTTCCATAAAATTATCGGTGTAATCCTTATCCGTCCCTGTCCCGCTGTTATCTGATGCTGCCGATACGGAGGATGCCTGTACAAGTCCTCCTGGCATGAGCCAGAACATGAAAAATATAATGAAACATCCTGCTGTTCTTACAGGCATCTTAAACGCATTTTTTAATGGTTGTTTCTTCATAAAAAAGCCCCTAACGTTTCAATAAATCCCATCAGCACCGGCATACTGATTAAAAGAATCGACAGCTTGGCAAAGATTTCAATTTGTCCGGCAATTGCCTGATACCCGGATTCTCTGCAGATATCTGTTGCAAATTCTGCTACATAAGTAATTCCAATCATTTTTAAAATCATGGCAAGATACCTTCCATCTACAGGAATCAGCTCCACCACACTATTGATGTAAGTCAATACAAGCTCCAATTTTCCTATCAGAAAGATAAAGATGCAAATACATGCCACAATGCTGATTAAAATGCTGTATTCGCTTTTGTAATTTTTGATAAAAAGAGCAAGGAAAACCGCAGTGATCCCCAGTAATCCAACCTGAATAATATCCATATTTCTCCTCTACAACGAAAATAGTGACTTCATCGTTTCAAACAAATCATATATGTATGGAACAATCCAGAACAGCACAATCAAAAGTCCTGCCAGACTGGTTAAAAATGCATGTTCTTCCCGCCCACTGTGCTTTAGCACCTGGCTGATTACCGTCACCAAAATACCGACTGCCGCAATTTTAAATATCAGGTTTACGCTCATCTTCTCCTCCATTAAACCAGTATCAGCACCAGAAATATTCCTGCGGTAGCACACAGGTACATGCTGACTTTTATCCTCTCTCTCATCTCTGTCTGTTCTCTTTGAATCAAAATATTGATTCTTTCTATCAGTATCTCTGCTTCTTTTTCAAACAGCCCTCCGCTTCCCTGTTCCAAAAGTCTTCCGCACTCCAAAAACAGTTGTCCTTCCTCTTTCGTAAAGATTTCCCGGTTCTCCCATGACTTCCATGCCTCCTTCCAACAGCTTTTCGGACTGCTGTTCTCATACTGCATCAGTTCCTTATGAACCTGCATAAAAAAGGACTGAAAGCCTTCCGGTGCATGATGCCCCAATTCTGCAATAATATCCGGCAGCGGCTTCTTTAAGCTCTGCATATCTCCCTGTATTTTCAGCATACATTCCCGCCAGTCTAAAAGCCCTTTATAATGCCGCTTTATCTGCTGCATCCTGTCATAACCAATCCCAACTGTCCCCAAAAGTATCAGCACAACTCCTATCAATCGGACCATATTTTTTCCCATGCCCCATCATAAATCATAAAATGTCTTCTTCCACCATCATCCTTTTTTAAGATGACATACCGCTCAAAAATCTGCTGTTCCACCCATTTTCTAAGCTGTTCCTTTTGTTGTAATTCCAACATATCTGCCGCATGAATTGTCCCAAGAATACTACATCCACAATGCAATACTTCATCCACTGCCTGAAAATCTTCCATAGAGCCAAGTTCATCCACTGCGATTACATCCGGCGACATGGAACGAAGAAGCATCCGCATTCCCACAGCCTTTTTACACCGGTCTATCACATCTGTACGTATGCCAAGATTATTCTGCGGTATTCCATGGCAGCAGGCTGCTATCTCAGAACGTTCATCTACCACCCCTACTTTAAAGTGTATTCTGCTTGTCTCATCTCCGGAAATCAGACGAATACTGTCCCGGAGCAGGGTTGTCTTTCCAATCCCAACGGAAGATACGAAAAGCGTATTTCTCACACTCTGTTCTGTTCTGATAAAGGGCAGAATTTCCTTTGCACATCCAATCTTCTGATGTGCAATTCTTATGTTCAATGATCCGACATAAGCAAGCTGTTCCACCTTTTCTCCCTCCATCCGGATCTGTCCGGTTACTCCTACCCGGTGTCCACCTTCTAAGGTCAGGAATCCACTCTTTAACTCTTCTTCATAGGCATAAATGGAATACCTGCTTAAAAAAGTCAGCATCGCAGAAATATCACTTTCCTTTATGTAATAACTTCCTTCCGCCTCCACACTTAATCTGCCACTTAGCTTATCTAAAAAATATTCCTTTCTCCCATCCCAGAGAATCATCGGCTGGTTTATACGGATGCGTATTTCTTCTGTCTCCTTTAATTTATCTTTATTTGCAAGCAGCATTTTCCGAAGCTCTGCCGGGAAAATCTGAAGTACCTGTTCTAACATTGTTTCCGGGGTCACTCCTTTCTTTCGGTCTATCAATATATTCTTTCTAGTCTACTTGCGTAACTACGAGAAACATGCGTAAAAAAGAATGTGCCTTGGCACATTCTCGCACCTGCAGCGGTCGCTTGCGACATCTACCTTATACGCCGCAGTGCGCATCCTCGTGGAGCATTTTTTACTTTACAGGAAAGCAATTTCCTGTAAAGTAAAAAAGTCGCAAGGATTTCTCCTCACGACTAATATATGACTTGTCTTATAAAATATGCTCTAAAATTTGTTTCCCTCCTACAAAACCTGCCACCGGCAGTTTCTTACGAATGCTTGGCAACCCATAAGCTTGGCAATAGAACAGAGAATGTGCCTTGGCACATTCTCGCGCCTGCGGCGGTCGCTTGCGACATCTACCTTATACGCCGCAGTGTGCATCCTCGCGGAGCGTTTTTTACTTTACAGGAAAGCAATTTCCTGTAAAGTAAAAAAGTGAAAGCTGCCACAAATGTGACAGCTTTCTATCTTATTAGTTGTACTTACGTTTTCTTGCAGCTTCCGATTTTTTCTTACGTTTAACACTTGGTTTCTCGTAATGCTCTCTTTTACGGATTTCCTGCTGGATACCAGCTTTCGCACAGTTTCTTTTGAATCTGCGTAAAGCGCTATCTAACGTCTCGTTTTCTTTTACGATTACATTTGACATTGTCTCACACCTAACCTCCCTCCAGTTGCGTATTGTGCATATTCAACTGTTTGGGTAATTTTATTGCACTACCAAAGATTATAGCATAATTTTCCCGTACGTCAACCGTTTTTTTGCTGTTTTTCCAATTTTCCGGAAAATATTTTTAATTCAGTATATTTTATGCTAACTGCTGTGCAAGAACAGTCTTTGCTTCTGTCAAAGCATCTTTGATGCCAGCCGGATTCTTACCACCGGCCTGAGCCATATTTGGACGGCCACCGCCGCCTCCGCCAACCTTCGCAGCAATTCCCTTGATGAGGTTACCGGCATGTGCACCCTTGCCCATTGCTTCCTCAGTTGCCATTGCAACAAGATTTACTTTGCCATCACAATCAGAAGCTAATACGATAACGCCTTCGCCAAGCTTCTCTTTGAGCTGGTCTCCTAAGTCTCTTAAACCATTCATATCTACACCGGAAACGCTGGTTGCTAAAAGTTTCACACCAGCTACTTCCTCCACCTGATTCATAACATCACCTAATGCATCCTTTGCCGCTTTGCTCTTTAAGGATTCATTTTCAGACTGTAATGCTTTTACTTCGCCTAATACATGATTTACACGCTCAACAAGATTTGCAGGTGTCGCTTTTAATAATTTTGCAGCCTCTTTTAAGGTTTCTTCTAACTGGTCATAATATTCAAATACACCTTTGGATGTCAGGGCTTCAATTCTTCTGACTCCAGCCTGGATTCCAGCCTCGGAAATAATCTTAAATGCCTGGACTGCACTTGTATTGCTTACATGGGTACCACCGCAAAGCTCGGTAGAAAAATCTCCCATTTTTACAACACGGACGTTATCACCGTATTTCTCACCAAATAATGCCATTGCACCGGTCTTCTTTGCATCCTCTAAAGACATTACTTCTGTTATAACAGGAAGTGCTTCTGCAATTTTCTGGTTTACAATGTCTTCCACTTCGGTAATCTCATCTGCTGTCATTGCTGAGAAATGTGTAAAGTCAAATCTTAATCTGTGCTCGTCTACATAAGAACCGGACTGCTGTACATGGGTACCAAGTACTTCTCTTAAGGCTTCCTGAAGAAGATGTGTTGCACTGTGGTTCTTTCCGATGGCAAGTCTTCTGTCTGCATCAATGGAAAGTTCTACTTCATCACCGGTCTTAATCATTCCCTTGGTAACTTTACCAATATGTCCGACTTTGCCGCCAAGCATCTTTACGGTATCTTCTACTTCAAAGACAAAGCTTCCGTCCTTGCTGCTGATAACACCGGTATCTGCTACCTGTCCACCCATGGTTGCATAGAATGGAGTCTTCTCTACGAAAATAGTTCCAATCTCACCATCGGATAAAGCTTCTGTGATTTCAGTCTCGGTAGTCATTACTGTAATCTTGGAAGTATAAGTATTGTTCTCATATCCGACAAATTCAGTTGTAATACTTGGGTCGATGGATTCATATACGGTAACATCTGCACCCATGTAGTTGGTTACTTTTCTTGCTTTTCTTGCTTTCTCTCTCTGCTCTTCCATTGCAGCCTTAAATCCGGCTTCATCAATGGTAAATCCTTTTTCTTCTAAGATTTCCTGGGTCAGGTCAAGAGGGAATCCGTAAGTATCATAAAGCTTGAAAGCATCCGCTCCGGATAATTCTTTCTTTCCTTCTTTTTCCAGCTTGTCCTGCATCTCTGCTAAGATAGCAAGTCCCTGATCAATTGTTTTATTGAATTTTTCTTCTTCCTGGGATAATACCTTGAAGATGAAATCTTTCTTCTCCTCTAATTCCGGATAACCATCCTTGCTCTCACGAATAACAGTATCACTGAGTTTTGCCAGAAACAGTCCATCAATTCCAAGTAATCTGCCATGTCTTGCAGCACGACGAATCAGTCTTCTTAAAACATAACCTCTTCCTTCGTTACTTGGCATAATTCCGTCGGATACCATAAAGGTTACAGAGCGGATATGGTCTGTAATCAGACGGATAGAAACGTCATCTAATGCATCCTGCTGATAAGTCTTTCCTGATAATTCACAAATCTTATCACGGATTGCTTTCATAGTATCAATATCAAATACGGAGTCTACATCCTGCATAACAACTGCCAGACGCTCTAATCCCATTCCGGTATCAATATTTTTCTGGGAAAGCTCGGTATAACCACCTTTGCCATCTCCTTCAAACTGTGTAAATACGTTGTTCCATACTTCCATGAAACGGTCACACTCACATCCTACTTTACAGTCAGGACTTCCACAGCCATATTTTTCTCCACGGTCATAATAGATTTCAGAACATGGTCCGCAAGGTCCTGCACCATGCTCCCAGAAGTTATCACATTCTCCGGTTTCCGGGTCACGATAGAATCTGGTAATTTTCTCTGCCGGAACACCGACTTCTTTAGTCCAGATTTCAAATGCTTCTTCGTCTTCTCCATAAATAGATGGATACAGACGCTCCGGGTCAAGCTCTAACACTTTTGTTAAGAATTCCCATGACCATGCAATTGCTTCATGTTTGAAATAATCACCAAAAGAGAAGTTTCCAAGCATCTCAAAGAAAGTAAGATGTCTTGCTGTCTTACCTACATTTTCAATATCTCCGGTACGAATACATTTCTGACAGGTTGTCACTCTTCTTCTCGGCGGAATCTCCTGTCCTGTAAAATATGGCTTTAATGGAGCCATACCAGCATTGATAAGCAGAAGACTGTTATCATTATGTGGTACTAAAGAAAAGCTCTTCATTGCCAGATGTCCTTTGCTCTCAAAGAATTCAAGATACATTCTTCTTAAGTCATTTACTCCGTATTTCTTCACAATAATTCCTCCAAAAAACTATTTTTCTTCCTTTTTATCTTCATGTAATGCCAGTTCCTTTGCATCTTTCCGTTTCCGCAGTGCAATACCTGTGAATACACCGAGAACTGCAATTGCAACCAGAATCACAAAAATAACTACATACTGTAAAAAACTGCCTCCAAATGCGAGAAAATTATCCATACATTCTTCCTCCTGTTTTTAACTACGGGAACCACTTTTTACCGATTTCCCGTGTAACGAAATAGTTTCCTTCCCCTAAGCAGGAAACGTATTAAGTATAGACCAATTAATGGCATAATTCAAGAATTTCATTTGAGATTGTCCATATCAAATACCTGATTTTCTTTTTCGATATCCATGATTCGGTCCGTATACAAATGATTATCACATTTTTGCTTGTATTTTTCAATGGCAGAATAATCCTGCCACATATGCATCGGGAATACATAATCAGCTTCCACATTTTTCATGAAATAAGCCAAACCAAGGTCAGTATACTCACCAAGTCTCGGGTCTAAAACCACAAATGCCACATTGATATGCTCACCTTCTAACTTGCGTATCTGGTGTCTGTAGTCCCGCTCCATCTTGCCATTAATCAGCTCTCCCACATGCTCCATCTTCCAGTTATGAAGGTCTCCTGCATGATAAATGGTCTTGCCACAGGTCTTTACCAGAAACGCCACACCGGCATCCGTGGAACGAAGGGTTTTTACCTTCACTTTTCCGATTTCATATTTCTTATCCGGAATGACATATTCGATACATTTCTTTGCCCGCTCCGGAATACCGTGTTTTTTCATAAAATTCGGACTCATTTTTGTATCTTTTGACAAAATAAAATGAATGTCTTCATAATCCTCTGCCAGTTTTAAAATATTCATATCAAAGTGGTCCTGATGCTTATGGCTTGCAAAGAAATAAATGGATTTGTCTTTGTCAAATACCGGAAGCACTCCGGTAAAAGTATAACCGGTTACACGGTTTCCTTCAAAATAATCAAATATCAAAACCACATCTTCCATTTCCACCACAAAACAGCTATGATGTACAAATATTACTTTCATATCGTTCCTCTCATTTCATTCTGCCAATAATTTCATTTGCTTTCCGGTATATTTCTTCCGGTTCAAATCCAATCTGAAATGTGTTATCTTCATAAAGAATTTGTCCATTTACCATAGTAAGCTTTACATTCTGTTTGCTTCCGCTGTATACAATATTCCTGACGAGATTATTTTCCGGCTGCATATTCGGCTGTTTTAAATCAAGCATGATTAAATCTGCTTTCTTTCCCTCTGCCAGACTATCGCATTCATTTAATCCCATGGCAGCAGCTCCTCCTGTCGTTGCCATATAAAGTACTTCTTCCGCACCAACACAGGCTGCATCCTTTTCTCTGACCTTTGCCAGACCGGTAGTTAAAAACATTTCCCGGAACATATCAAGGCAGTTGTTACTTGCCGGGCCATCTGTTCCGATAGCAAGATTAATTTCCTCTTTTATAAAGCGGTCAATCGGTGCGATTCCGCTTGCCAGCTTCAGATTCGATGCAGGATTCGTTACTGCCGTAAGATTTCTCTTTCGAAAAATTTCAAAATCCTCATCTTCAAAATATACACAGTGATAACCACCGCCGCCATATTGAAACATTCCAAGCTCTTCCATCAGCCGGGTCGGTGTCATTCCATAACGCTCCTTACACTGTTCTACTTCAAGTGCAGTCTCGGAATTATGGAAATATACCGGTGCATGCAGCTTTTCGGATAATGCTGCCACCTGTTTTAAGTGCTCTTTTGAGGTGGTATATTCCGCATGAAATCCCGGCACATAACCGGTTAAGTCACTCATTTCATTGACTTTATGATAAATTTCTTCCATCTCTTCAATGGAGCTTGTAAAATCATTGAAGCTGCTGACCTGCATGGTCCGGAATCCACAGTCTATGGAAGCCTTTGCAATTGTCTCCGGAAAGAAATACATATCAAAATTTGAAGTGATGCCACTGGTCAGATATTCCATGATGCCTAGTATGCTGAGCCAGTATATATCATCTGCCGTAAGCAGTGCCTCTTTCGGAAATACCTGCTTTGTCAGCCAGTCCTGTAATGGCAGGTCATCCGCATAGGAACGTAAAAATGTCATAGCCGTATGGGTATGGGCATTTTTAAATCCCGGCAGCAGCAGGTTTTTCTCTGCGTCAATTTCCCTGTCCCAAAGAATCATTCCTGCCGGCTCTTTTTCAAAAACACGTTCCGTATCAAGGCCATCCCCGATATAGATAATCTCATTCTTCTTTACCCACAATTCCCCGGTTATCACCTGAAAAGAATGTCCCTCTGACGGCGCTAAGATTCTGGCATTGTAAAAACGTATATTCATACGCAATCCCCTCCTTATCTTCTACCTTCTCCTGATAGATATCTGCCTCTTATATTTAATTTCTATAGCTGCTTCCCACTATACCATTTTCTTACAGAAATGTTTTCATACCGGTAATAGAATCAGTCACCAGCTTTTTAAACAATGGTGCAACACGATCTGCTGTCTCCTGAACTTCACGGTGTGTCAGGGAAAATGGTGAAATTCCTGCCGCAAGATTTGAAATACAGGAAATACCGCAGATTTTCATCCCCATATGATTTGCTGCAATGGCTTCACAGGCTGTACTCATGCCTACCGCATCTGCCCCCAGTACACGGCACATGGAAATCTCCTGTGGTGTCTCAAAATTCGGTCCTGATAACTGCAGGTAAGTGCCTTCCCGAAGCGGAATATCTGCTTCAATGGCAGCTTTTCGGATTATTTTCTGTAAATCCTCATCATAGATATGGCTCATATCCGGGAACCTTTCCCCCAGTTCATCGATATTTGCCCCGATTAAAGGAGATGGTACAAAGCAGCCAATCTGCCCGGTAATCATCATCAGATCTCCGGCTTTCATTCCCTGCTGTATTCCCCCTGCAGCATTGGTAAGAAAGAGTACCTTTGCGCCCATCATTTTCATTAATCTTGTTGGCAGCACAACATCCTGCATGGAATAACCTTCGTAATAATGCACACGTCCCTGCATACATACTACCGGCACATCCCCTACATAACCGAATACGAAGCGCCCCTTATGCCCCGGTACCGTTGATACCGGAAAACCTTCGATATCGTGATAATCAAGCACTGCTTCCACCTTCATATTCGTGTCAGCATAATCTCCTAATCCGGAGCCTAAAATCAATGCTGCCTGTGGTTTAAAATCAATCTTATCTTCAAAACATGCATAACATTTTAAAAGCTTTTCATATACTTCGTTCATGCTCCTCACTCCTTTTAACAATTATACCTTCCTATGTATTAAAAATCAAATAAAGAAAGCTGGTTCGATTCCGGCAAGTCCCCAAATAATCCAAGGTCTCCCATCAGATCAATTACGGTCTTACTAACTTTGGTCCGTTGCCTGAAATCATCCTTGGAAAGGAACGGACCATCCTTTGCAGCCTCTACCACTGCCTCTGCCGCCTTCTCGCCAAGACCATCTATCGTACTTAAGGCAGGCATCAGTTTGCCATCAATAATCTGGAAACGGGATGCCTGGGCTTTATATAAATCAATGGTCCAGAACTCATAGCCTCTTGCATACATTTCCTGCACAATACGCATATCCTTATAGGTATCCTGCTCCTTCTTCGATAGTGAATCCTTTCGTTTCTCATAATCACGCATGAAGTAATTCAGCTTATCCTTTCCCTGACACATAAGCTCATAACTGAATCCGGTTGCACGGATGGAAAAGTATGCTGCATAATATGCCAGCGGATAAAATACCTTACAGTAAGCAATACGCCATGCCATCATAACGTATGCCGCCGCATGGGCTTTCGGGAACATATACTTAATCTTCTTACAGGACCAGATATACCAGTCCGGTACGCCGTGGGCAGTCATTTCTTCCTCCCACTCTGGTTTTAAGCCCTTTCCCTTACGGACAGACTCCATAATGGTAAAGGATTCCTCACTGTCAAGTCCCATACTGATAAGATAAATCATGATATCATCACGGGTACAGATTGCCGTAGAAATGGTTGCTTTTCCCTCTTCAATCAATGTCTGGGCATTTCCTAACCATACATCCGTACCGTGTGACAGACCTGCAATTCGAATCAGATGGGAAAAGGACTGCGGGTCTGCGTCAATTAACATCTGCATCGCAAAGTCTGTTCCAAACTCTGGAATTCCAAGTGCTCCAAGTGTACAGTTTGTCAACATATCCGGTGTAATACTCAGTGCACTGGTATTCTTAAATAAGGACATGACGGACTTATCATCCAGCGGAATCTTCTGTGCATCAATTCCGGTTAAGTCCTCAAGCATACGGATCATGGTCGGATCGTCGTGTCCGAGAATATCAAGCTTTAATAAGTTGTGATCAATGGAATGGTACTCAAAATGAGTCGTAATAATATCGGTTGTCATATCGTTAGCAGGATGCTGAATCGGTGTAAAGGAATAAATCTCTTCCCCCACCGGCAATACTACGATACCTCCCGGATGCTGTCCGGTGGTCCGGTGGATTCCCACGCAGCCCTGCACAATCCGGTCTATCTCACAATTTCTCTTATGCACACCATGCTCTTCATAATAATTCTTTACATAACCGAATGCGGTTTTATCTGCCAGCGTACCAATGGTTCCGGCACGGAAGGTCTGTCCCGCACCGAAAATTACTTCTGTATATTTATGGGATTTACTCTGGTAATCACCGGAGAAGTTAAGATCAATATCCGGCTCTTTATTTCCCTTAAATCCAAGGAATGTTTCAAACGGAATATCAAAACCGGCTTTCACTAACGGCTTGCCACAGTTCGGACACCGCTTATCCGGCATGTCACAACCGGACTGTCCACCATATTTCTTTACTTCCGGCGAATCAAAATCACTGTAATGACAGTGGGCACAGTAATAATGCGGTGCCAGCGGATTTACCTCCGTGATTCCGGACATGGTTGCCGCAAAAGAAGAACCTACGGATCCACGGGAACCTACCAGATAACCATCCTCATTTGATTTCCAAACCAGCTTCTGGGCAATGATATACATTACCGCATAACCGTTTCCGATGATGGATTTTAACTCCCGCTCCAACCGCTCCGATACGATTTCCGGCAAATCCTCTCCATACATCTCATGTGCCTTGTTATAGCAGATATCACGCAGCATCTGGTCGGAATTTTCAATCACCGGCGGACATTTATCCGGACGAACCGGAGAAATGCGCTCGCACATATCTGCAATCATATTGGTATTATCGATAACGACTTCTTTCGCTTTCTCACTGCCTAAATAGCTGAATTCCTCCAACATTTCTTCTGTGGTACGAAGATATAGCGGAGCCTGCTCATCGGCATCCTTAAAGCCTTTACCCGCCAGAATAATACGACGGTATACTTCATCCTCCGGGTCCATAAAATGCACATCACAGGTTGCCACAACCGGCTTATGGAATTCTTCTCCTAATTTTACAATCCGGCGGTTAATGTCCTTTAATTCATCCATGGTGGAAATCGGTGCTTTTTCATCTTTTATCATAAATGCATTATTTCCAAGAGGCTGGATTTCAAGGTAATCATAAAACTTCACCAGACGGATAATCTCTTCCTGCGGCCGTCCCTGTAAAATTGCCTGATAAAGTTCTCCCGCCTCACAGGCAGAACCAATCAGTAAGCCTTCCTTGTGTTTTAAGTATTCGCTCTTTGGAATTCTCGCCCTCTGATGGAAATAATCAAGGTGGGATAAGGATATCAGCTTATAGAGATTCACACGACCCAGATCATTCGTTGCAAGAATAATAGCATGATGGGTCGGCATCTTCATAACGGTCTCTTTGCTGACATGTCCCTCGGCATTTAATTCATCCAGTGTATTGATGCCACGGTCAGCAAGCATTTTTACAAACTTTTCGAATATTTCAGCGGTACATGCTGCATCGTCTACCGCACGGTGATGATTCTCCAGCGAAATATTTAATGCCCTTGCTACGGTATCCAGCTTAAAACGGTTCAGATTCGGCAGCAGCATTCGTGCCATGGCAACGGTATCTGCAATGGTAAAATCATAAGGAATGCTTAAACGGTCACAGTTATATTTGATAAAACTCATATCAAAATCAGCATTGTGTGCTACCATAACAGCACCATCACAAAAGGCTAAGAACTCCGGCATAACTTCTGCAATCACCGGTGCCGTAATTACCATATCATCTTTGATTCCGGTCAGATTTTCAATGTGGAACGGAATCGGCACTTCCGGATTAACAAAAGTGGAAAAACGCTCGGTTATATTCCCCTTTTCTACTTTTACCGCACCAATTTCAATAATTTTATTTACCAGCGGTGAAAATCCGGTGGTCTCTATATCGAATACCACATAGGTATCCTGCAGGGACTGATTCTTTGAATTTTCTACAATGTCCTTTAAGTCATCCACAAGATAAGCTTCCACACCATAGATAATCTTAAAGTCCGGGTCATCCGGCAGTGCATGGTTTGCAATCGGGAATGCCTGGACATTTCCATGATCGGTAATCGCCAGTGCCTTATGTCCCCACTTATATGCCCTTTTTACCAGATCTCCTACATCAGTAACACCATCCATGTCACTCATCTTGGTATGGCAATGAAGCTCTACTCTCTTTAACGGGCTGTTGTCCATTCTTATTGTAGTAAAATCAGGGATTTTCTTAATTCCGACAATGGAGCCGATGGTCAGCTCACTGTCAAATTTATCAATGGTCGTTACACCCTTAATTTTAAGAAATGCTCCCTTTTTCAAATCTCCCATCAGTTCCGGTAGATTCTCATTTTTTGTAAAGATTTTAAGCACAATGGAATCCGTAAAATCCGTTACTGACATAATGATAATTGTCTTTTCACCACGGATTTCTCTTGTATCTAATGTCATTATCTGTCCACGGATGACAACTTCTCCCATTTCACCTACGATGGTCTCAATCGGAATTGCATCTTCTTCAAAATCACGGCCATAAATAACATCCGGATTGTCTGATTTTTTAACAAAATCTCTTCTCTGGAAGGAAGATTTTCCCTTGAAATCCTTTCCGCCGGAAAAGTTATTCTTTCCAGCAGCAGGTGCTGCTCCTGCACCTTCTGTGCCGGTAGTCTGTTTTTTCTCCGGGGCAGCAGGTGTTTTTTCCTTTTCTGACGCTCTAGCATCCGGCTGTGCGTTTGCTTCATTGGCAGCAGGCTGTTCCATGCCATCCGCATTCTGCGTTCTTGCAGCAGCGGTTCGTGCCACGATATGGGCAACCTCTGTTTCAATCTGGCTGTCTGCGCTCTTTAAATAATCATTTTCTGCCGGCTTCTCATACTGTGGCTCAATCATTAATTTTAATCCACAACGTTCGCAGATGATTTTTTCTAAGATATCAATCAGTTCATTGCTCCGCTCTGTGGCAACAATGGTATCCTCTAAGGTAAGAATCATATGGTCTTCCCGGTCAAATTCCATTTTGCTGCAGCGCATCAGATTATAGAGCAGTACGCTGTAATTGCGAATCTCTTCTAAAATACTCTCCCGGTATACCGCCATCAGTTTTTCCGGTGTATACTGGCTGGATAAATTAAATTTTTCTATGATTTTAACAGCTATCTCCTTGTGCGGAAATAGCTGTTGTCTGATTTCTTGTTCAATATGATAGATTTCCGGTTTGGGAATTAGCCTTGTACTCTCTAAATAAATCCGCAGTGCATTCTGTGCGGAATTCGATGCCACTTTTGTAATCTCTGTTTCTTTCAAAAGTGCACTCATCTCTCCGGTAATCTTTAATGTCGGAAAAACTTCAAAAAACAGTTTTGCCATAATTTTTCCTACTCCTTATTCCAGTTCAAAAGTTCCTTTCTTAATTCACTTAAGAGCTGATTCTCCGGTACTTTACGGTCTATCTGACCATGCTTTATAATTAGTCCTTCTCCCACACCGCCGGCAATTCCGATATCGGCTTCCTTTGCTTCTCCCGGTCCGTTGACTACACAGCCCATAACAGCAACCTTGATGTCTAAAGGAATGTCCGCTACCATATTCTCTACCTGATTTGCCAGTTCGATTAAGTTGATTCTTGTTCTTCCACAGGTCGGACAGGATACGACTTCTATACCACCTTTACGAAGCCCTAAAGTTCTTAAAATCAGTTTTGCTGATTTGATTTCTTCTAACGGATCTCCGGTTAATGAAACACGAATGGTATCTCCAATCCCCTGATTTAAAATCAGTCCCAGTCCAATGGAGGATTTAATATTTCCGCTGATAATCGTTCCTGCCTCTGTAATTCCCACATGCAGTGGATGATCGGTTTGCTCAGCAATCAGTTCATGGGCTTTTACACACATCATAACATCTGAAGATTTGATACTGATAACGAGATTGTCATATCCCATATCTTCAATAAGATGCACTTTATCCAAAGCACTTTCTACAATGCCTTCTGCAGTAACACCATGATATTTTTCTACTAAATCCTTTTCCAGTGAACCGCTGTTGACTCCCACACGGATTGGAATATTTCTTTCCTTTGCTACGTCTACCACAGCCTGTACACGCTCTTTGCTTCCGATGTTGCCTGGATTGATTCTGATTTTATCTGCACCATGCTCCATGGCAGCAATAGCCAGCCGGTAATCAAAATGAATATCTGCAACCAGTGGTATTGCTATCTGCTTCTTAATCTCAGTCAATGCTTCTGCGGCTTCCATTGTCGGCACCGCACAGCGGATGATATCACAGCCTGCCGCTGCCAGACGGTTAATCTGCTCTACGGTTGCTTTTACATCCTCTGTCTTTGTATTGGTCATTGACTGTATCAGGATTGGATTTTTTCCACCGATGATACGGTCTCCTATTTTTACCACTTTCGTATCTTTTCGTTCCATGATTGCTTTTCCTCCTGTGCAGGATTATTTAAAATAATTTTCGAATATCATTAAACATGACAAGCACCATCAATGCCAGAAGCAGCATCAGTCCGACAAAATGAACCATGCCCTCTTTGTCCGGATCCACCCGTTTCTTTCTGACGGCTTCTATAATCAGAAATACCAGTCTTCCTCCGTCTAATGCCGGTAATGGAAGCAGGTTCATAATTCCAAGATTGGCAGTCAGCATTATGGAATAATTAATTAATGTCAATACCACCGATAGCGTTCCAGCTGACTTGCTCTCGTCATAAGTATCACCAATATTCTTTACAATACCTACCGGTCCCGAAAGTTCATTGACACTGACTCTTCCGGTCACTAACATCTTCAAGCTGTCCATGGTAACTTCTATCCAGTATTTCACTTCATATACGCTATATTTTATAGTCTCAAAAATATTACCCCGCTCACGCATGGTATTTCCATAGATTCCAAAGAGATTTCTTCCTGCTTCTTCATTATATTTTGGGCTGATGGTACAGGTATATTCCTCTCCATCTCTTTCATAGGTCACTTCCAGATTCTCATTGGAATGAAACAGCGTGTAAACACTTACTTCACGATAAATATGAATGTTCTTTCCATTGATTTCTTTAATGATATCTCCAGCCTGAAGTCCTGCTTCCTCTGCCGGATATCCTTCCATAACACCTTTTACCTCCGGCCGGTCAAATCCGGCTGTCCCGATAACAATCAGTGCCAGAAGGAATGCCAGAATAAAGTTAAAAACCGGTCCTGCCGCTACAACTGCTATTCTCGCCCATACGGACTTGCTGTTAAAGGAGCCTTCACTTTCCGACTCTCCGTCTTCGCCTTCCATCATACATGCTCCACCAAAAGGCAGCAGTTTTATGGAATATTTTGTCTCTCCCTTTGTAATTCCAAATAGCGTTGGTCCAAGTCCCAGACAAAATTCATTTACTTTGATTTTATTTTTCTTTGCCAGCAAAAAATGTCCCAGTTCATGAAAAATAATAATAAAACTGAACATTAAGATTGCAATGATTATTTTCAATCTACCACCTGCTCTCTATATACTCATACGCAGCCTGCTCTGTTGCAAGGATTTCTTCTACGGACGGACTGGCAATATAGGTACACTGCTCCATACACGCCTGTGCAATTTCCGGAATCTCCAAGAAACGGATCTTTCCGTCTAAGAACATTGCTACCGCTCTCTCATTTGCTGCATTAAAAGCAGTCGGAATGTTACCGCCCTTTCTACAGGCTTCATAAGCCAGCTTCAATCCGTAAAAAGTCTCCATATCCGGCTCTTCCAATGTAATTGCCTTCATTTTCCAGAAATCAAGCCGGTCTCCACTTAAGTGTAACCGTTTCGGATAATACAGGGCATACTGGATTGGAAGCCGCATATCTGCCGTTCCAAGCTGTGCAATGACTGCACCGTCTTCATACTCTACCATAGAATGTATGATACTCTGTGGTTGTACTACAACCTGAATCTGGTCTGCATTTACATCAAACAGCCATTTTGCTTCAATGACTTCAAGTCCCTTATTTATCATGGTGGCGGAATCAATGGTGATTTTACGTCCCATGCTCCAGTTCGGATGCTTCAATGCATCTTCCACTTTTACCTGTTCTAATTCCGCCCGCTTCTTTCCACGGAATGGTCCGCCGGAAGCTGTCAAAAGTATTTTTGCAATTTTATTGTCTCCGGCTCCCTGCAGAGACTGAAAGATTGCACTGTGTTCACTGTCCACCGGAAGGATTTTCACATTACATTCCTTTGCCAGCGGCATAATAATATGTCCTGCGGTAACTAAAGTCTCCTTATTAGCTAGTGCAATGTCCTTTCCTGCTTTCATAGCGGCTATGGTCGGACGGATACCAAGCATACCCACAATGGCAGTTACAAGAATCTCTGCTTTCTCTTCCGTTGCTACTTCTAAAAGCCCTTCCATCCCGGAAGCCACCTTTACCTTCAAATCTGCAACCCTTGTCCGAAGCTCAATCGCGTCCTCTTCTGCCCATACAGCAACCAAGGCCGGATGGAACTCCCGGATCTGTTCTTCTAATTTTGCAATATTATGTCCTGCCGCAAGTGCAGTTACTTCAATATCTCCATGTTCTCTTACAACAGAAAGTGTCTGGGTTCCAATGGAACCAGTGGAACCTAAAATTGCAATCTTCTTCATGTTTCCTCCTACTTGCCAATCAGATATAATGCAAGATAATAAATAATTGGCGCTGTAAATATTACACTGTCAAAACGATCTAAGATTCCACCATGGCCAGGAATCAGTTTGCCATAATCCTTAATGTCATAATTACGTTTGATTGCAGATGCAGTCAGGTCTCCAATCATAGATATGATTGCCCCAATCGCACAAATCATGCAAAGCATAATGATATCACGGTTGGTGCTTCCCATAGAGCCCTGGAAAACAAAGCAATAAATCAGGGTTAATAATGCTGCTCCCACTACTCCGCCAACAGCTCCTTCCCAGGATTTCTTCGGAGAAAGCACCGGTGCCATCTTGTGTTTTCCAATCAGCACACCCACGCAGTATGCACAGGTATCGCAGCCCCAGGAGCATAAGAAAATTAACCATACAATATAAGCTCCACCCGGTAGCATTCTGGTCTGATATACATAAGAAAGCATCACCGATACATAAAATACACCAAAAAATGCTGCTAACATCTGCTCGGTATGATATTTCGGATAAGAAAATACATATACAAACATCAGCACTACCAAAAGTGCGATGACAAATAACATCATATCCGGAATAAACTGAAATTTCAGATTGCAATAATATACAATCGTTGCCAGTCCGCCGACGACACCGGCACAGCTTTTTTCAATTTTAAACACACGATACAGTTCATACAATCCAATCAAAGAAATAATTCCGGTTACTGCCAGCAGCAAATCATTTCCGGTAATAATGAATACCAGCGCCAGAATTACCAGCACGATTCCACTTAATAATCTTGTCTTAAACATATTACTCCTCCTCTATCTTTCCATATCTCCGGTCTCTTCCGCTGTAATCCTCTACTGCTTTACGCAGTTCTTCCGGTGTAAAGTCCGGCCATGGAACCTCTGTAAAATATAACTCACTATAAGCAAACTGCCACAGCAAGAAGTTGGAAAGCCGCTGTTCTCCACTGGTGCGGATCATAAGATCAGGATCCGGGATATCTTTCGTATCAAGATAGGATTCATATTTCTCTTCGGTAATCTCCTCTGCCGAAATACCATCCTGCCACATTTTCTTCATTCCACGGATCATTTCATCTCTTGCTCCATAATTAATGGCAATCTGTAAATTCAGTCCCGTATTATGGGCAGATTCTCTTTCCAATACAGCAATCTGCTGCTGGAATTTATCATCCAGCCGGCTGGTATCCCCGATTACACGGACTCTCATATTATTCTTGTCCGCTGTCTTTATACAGTTCTTAAGATAACTGCTCAAAAGCTTCATCAAAGCATCTACTTCATTCTGTGGACGGTTCCAGTTCTCTGTGGAAAATGCATACATGGTTACGTATTCTATGCCCAGATCATGCGCTGCTTTACAGATAACTTCAACATTCTTTGCCCCCATAGTATGTCCATAGTTTCTTGGCATTCCTCTTTTCTTTGCCCAGCGTCCGTTTCCATCCAGAATAATTGCAACATGTTTTGGAATCTTCATCTTTGTTCTCCTTTTTACAGATGTTTACAACATAAAAGGGGACACGGCAATCGCGCTATGTCCCCATATGTGTCGTACATGGATAAGATTATACCGTAAGGATTTCCTTTGTCTTTTCCTCTACTGCACCATCAATTTTTGCAATATATTTATCCGTAATTTTCTGAGTATCGTTTTCTAATTCCTTTAATTCATCCTCAGATACTTCATTTGCTTTGTTCTGTTTCTTGAATGCATCATTGGCATCCCTTCTGATATTACGGATTGCCACCTTGGCATTCTCACCTTTTTTCTTAATATCCTTTGCCAGTTCTTTACGTCTTTCCTCGGTAAGCTCCGGGAATACAAGACGGATTACTTTACCATCGTTGGTTGGATTTAAGCCTAAATCAGATGTTAAAATTGCTTTTTCAATCTCTTTTACAAGGGATGCTTCCCAAGGTTGGATCTGAATCATTCTTGGCTCCGGAACATTGATATTTGCAACCTGCTGTAACGGGGTCGGTGTTCCATAATAATCTACAGTAATTCTGTCTAAGATATGCGGATTCGCTCTTCCTGCCCGGATAGTTGCATATTCTTCCACAAGATTCTCGTATGATTTCTGCATTTTCTCTTCATATGGGTTTAATCTGCTATCCATAAATAATCTCCTTTATTATACAGTCACTTTCGTGCCGTTAAATTTTCCGCTCATTGCATTTACAATGCTGTCCGGCTCATTTAATCCGAATACATACATTGGCATTTTATTTTCCATACACATAATAGATGCGGTTAAATCTACTACTGCAAGCTTCTTATCAATCACTTCCTGAATGGATACCTCATCATATTTCTTTGCTGCCGGATTTACCTTCGGGTCACTGTCATAGACACCGTCAATGGCTTTTGCCAGAAAAATGCCCTCTGCATCCATTTCAATGGCACGGAGTACAATTCCGGTATCTGTTGAAAAATAAGGATGTCCTGTTCCACCTGCAAAAAATACTACCATTCCTTTTTCAAAATATTTATTGGCACGGTCTTTTGAGAAAAGTTTGGTCATGCTTCCACACTCAAACGGAGTCAGAATCTGTGTCATCATTCCAACAGAACGGAAGATTTCAGATACATAAATACAGTTCATAATCGTTGCAAGCATACCAATCTGGTCTGCTTTGGTACGGTCGATAGTCTCGCTGGAACGTCCTCTCCAGAAATTACCGCCACCAATTACGATTCCAACCTGGCATCCGCCATCTACAATCTGTTTTACCTGGCGGGCAACTTCTGTTACGGTCGGCTCATCAAAACCTGTTTTCTTTTCTCCCGCAAGTGCTTCTCCACTTAATTTTAAAAATACTCTCTTCATTATTTATTCTCTCCAAAAAGACTTTCCACATCAATATCAGCATAGCACTGGGAACAGAAACCTTCGATAACTGCACCATTGTTAATCTGAACAGAACGGGATTTGATGTTACCCATAACAACTGCAGAAGTATCTACAACTACAGGTCCCTGAACATCGATATCGCCCTTGATTGCTCCTGCGATAACTGCAGAGCTTGCGGTAATATTTCCAATAATGACAGAACCAAGTCCGATTTTAACAGTTCCGGTGCTTACTACTTCACCTTCTACTTTTGCAGCATCAGCGAAGAATTCAGCAGAATTGCTGTTTCCATTGATAGTTCCGGTAACAACCAGCTTGCCATTACACTGAACATCACCATTAATATTTCCACGGATATCTAAAGAACCAGTAGATGCCATATTACCTGTAATGGATGTTCCTTCTGTGATTACAGATACTTCATCTGAAACTTCATCTGATGTCTGAACCGGAGCAAAATGTGCCGGAGTTGCCGGCTGTACCGGTGTTACTGTCTCTTCTGGCATTGTCATGGTTTCATTTGCTGTTGTCTCACTCATTTTACTTTCCTCCTGAATATGTAAATCTTCTTTTTCTTCTGCAGCTGGTGTCTCTACTTTTGTTTCTGTTTCCTGTGCCGGTGCTTCCTTCTCTACCGGAGCATTGGCATCCTTGGTAACCTTTTCTAAAAGTCCGTCCAATTTGGATAATTCAGACTCCACATCCAGTTCATCTTCCAATGTATTGACTACTACATCGTTATCCTGCTCTGCTGCCTCTGTTGTGTCTTCACCCGGTACCAGTTCGTTCACTGCCTGTGATAAATCCTCTTTAAAATCTTTAAAAAAGCTCATTCTTAAAAACCTCCATTTTTTCTATTGAACACTGTCTGCACTAATATGCTGTATTACAGTTGTATCCTCAGTAATCGGAAGTAACTCTACTCCCTGTGCCTGTAGTGCCTCAATCATCGGACCTAAGGCTTCCACCGTTGTCTCCTTCGTATTTGCATCATGAAGTAACACAACCGATGTTTTATATTTTACCACATCCTCTAACACATTATCTACCAGCTCGTCCGCTGTATATGCCTGTGATGTAGCATCACCACTGGTTACATTCCAGTCAAAATAAGTAACATCCTGATCATTCAGATATTTTATAAACTCTTTCATATCTGTATTACTGACCTGATTGCTGCTTCCACCCGGGAAACGATAATAATGGCAATCCTCTCCCGTTATATCATAAAGATAATTTTGTATTTTGGTAAAATCATCCTCAAAATTTTCAAGCGAATCGTAAATCACACTGTATTTATGGGAATAAGAATGCATTCCCAGTGTGTGCCCCTCATTTACAATTCTTTTATACATCTCCTGAGACTCTTCATCTTCTTTTCCTACAACAAAAAATGTTGCTTTCACATTATACTGCGCCAATGTATCAAGAATAGCTGCCGTATTGGAACTTGGTCCATCATCAAAGGTAAGATATACTTTAAGCTGATCTCCCGGCTGTGCCTTGTTGCTTTCATCCTCTGCCACCAATGGCTGGACAATCGAACTGTCTGCATTCTGATCCTGATATTCTGTGTCTGTCTGTAATTCCGTTCCAGTAGACATTTCTCCTTTCGACTGGTTCTCGTCCTGCTGTACCTTTCCGGAAACAATACCGCTTGATACCAGCCTGTCTATCTGGTTCTGTAAAGAAATTACCCGGCACAACAATACCACGCACAAAATAATCGATATCAGCATCCAGGCGAAGATAGATGTTATAATCCCCGTCTTCATGCGATTAATGCGTTTTCGCCTTTCCCGCTGTTCCTTTAACCCCTTCGTGGTCTTCTCTTCCATGTAGTGACCTCCCGGTCATAAAATCTCTTTTCTATTGTAACACACTTTAACAAAATATCACTATAAAAAATAATTTTAATTGAATTACTTCTTGAGATTTTTCTTTCTTTTGTCAGAAAATTCCCCTGCAGAAATCACTCTACAGGGGAATTTTATATACTTTTACAATTTGTGCTAAGCTTTTGCTTAGTTTCCTGCTATCTGAGCAGCAACTTCTGCAGCAAAGTCTTCATTTTTCTTCTCCAAACCTTCACCTGTTTCGAAACGTACAAACTTCTTAACAGATACAGGAGCACCAACTTCTTTGGAAACCTGCTCTAAGTATTTTCCAACTGTCTGTTTTCCATCTTCTGCTTTTACATATACCTGATCTACTAAGCAGATTTCTTTTAACTCTTTGCTGATACGTCCTTCGATCATTCCATGGATAACCTTTTCCGGTTTCTGGGACTCTTTCGGATCATTCATAATCTGAGCTAAGAGAATTTCTTTCTCATGTGCGATGTAATCTGCACTTACTTCATCTCTGGAAACATATTTTGGATTTAAAGCTGCTATCTGCATTGCAATGTTGGTTAATGCTTCTTTTACTGCATCATTTACAACAGTTGTGTCAGCATCAACGATAACACCGATTCTTCCGCCGCCATGGATATAAGATACTACACAACCATTCTCAGCTACAACCTTTTCGAATCTACGAATCTTTAAGTTCTCTCCGATAACTGCAACTTTCTCTACTAATGCATCTTTTACTGTCTTGCTTTCATCTGCATTCCATTTTTCTTCCATGAATGCATCCATGTCTGCTGCGTCAGAGTTTACTGCCTGTGTTGCAACAGCCTCTACAAACTCACGGAATGTATCATTTTTAGCAACGAAGTCTGTTTCAGAGTTAACTTCAACAACTGCTGCTGTCTTATCATCTTTTACTACAACAGTACAAAGACCTTCTGCTGCAATTCTTCCAGCTTTCTTCTCAGCTTTTGCCTGTCCGTTTTTTCTTAAATATTCAACAGCCTCATCCATGTTGCCGTCTGTTTCACCTAATGCTTTTTTACAATCCATCATTCCTGCGCCGGTTAATTCACGCAGTTCTTTTACCATTGCTGCTGTAATAGCCATCTTCATTTTCCTCCATTTATTTTTTCTAAAGGTAAGGACAGGCAATTACTGTCTGTCCTGTTTTATACACACGTTGTGTGTTTCTTATCGTTTAAAATACTGTTCTTATGCCTCTACAGCTTCTTCTGCATCCTCTGCAGCTTCAGTGTCAACATCAACAGTTCCCTGATTTGCTTCGATAACAGCATCTGCCATTTTAGAAACGATTAATTTAACGGCTCTGATTGCATCATCGTTACCAGGAATTACATAATCTAACTCTTCCGGATCACAGTTTGTATCTGCAATACCAATAAGTGGAATTCCTAAGGAATGAGCTTCCTGAACGCAGATTCTTTCTTTCTTAGGATCTACGATAAAGATAGCATCTGGAATCTTCTTCATTTCTTTAATTCCGCCTAAGTTCTTCTGTAATTTATCTAATTCTTTCTTTAATTTGATAACTTCTTTCTTAGGAAGAACATCAAATGTTCCATCCTCTTCCATAGTTTCGATTGCTTTTAATCTTGCAATACGGCTCTGGATTGTCTTGAAGTTAGTAAGCATACCACCTAACCATCTCTCGTTTACATAGAACATGTTACAACGCTCTGCTTCTGTTTTGATAGCATCCTGAGCCTGTTTCTTTGTTCCTACGAAAAGAATAGTACCACCATCAGCAGCGATATCTGCCATAGCTTTGTAAGCCTCATCAACTTTGCCTACAGATTTCTGCAGGTCGATGATGTAGATACCATTTCTCTCTGTGTAGATGTATGGAGCCATTTTAGGATTCCATCTTCTGGTCTGATGTCCAAAATGAACACCTGCTTCTAATAACTGTTTCATTGAAATAACGCTCATTGTTTTTCCTCCATTTGGTTATTCTTCCATATACTTCTTATTATCAGACAACCTTGCGGCACCAATCTGACAATCGGTATATGTGTAAATTTATCGCAACGCATGGATTATATCATACTCAGCCATGCTATGCAACCTTTTTTTAATGATGAATCGTTTTATCCGTAAGTATTCCGGCAATTTCTTCATAGCCAGCCCCTTCCGGAATCGTTACGGTTCCGGGCAGGACAAAATTGGCATAATTATTATCTACCATATATTTATTAAATGCTTCTGCATTGTCCACAAGACCTTCTTCCTGCAGACGCTGCGAAACCGCATTAGAAGAATCTCCTACTTCTACGGTAAATTCCTTCTGTACCATATTGGTTCCATCCTGTGACGGTGGTACGGCATCCGCTCCATCTGTTCCCACATCCTGCGATATCTCCCCTGAATCAGTTGTTCCCGGCTGCATATCTGTCTGTTCTGTATTAAAACCGTCTTCCGTGCTCTTTGGAATCTCATCTTCTGTTTCTGTAGCTTTTGGTATGGTGTCCTTTCCGGTATCTTCCATTACCATTCCAAGTTCTTTTGCCCTTGCAATGATTTCATCATCTGAAAGGTCATTTTTCTTCATTGCAAATGATATGGATAAGATAATCGTGCTTATCAGAATACCAATTCCCAAGCCTCTCAGATAATACTTAAACTTCACTTGTATCTACTCCTTTATACAATCCTACAACCAATCTCACTTCACCCTGTCCAAGACCCAGTTCCTTTGCTATCTCTACATACGATTTTCCCTGACTGTATAGGGCAAGGATTTTTTCGTTATGATTCGTCTGCTCCGGCTGTTCTTCCATCTCTCCGGTTGCCGCTTCTGCTTCTGTCTCCACCGGTTCCTCTGTGGCTTTTACTTCTTCTGTTTCTTTAACTACAGACTCTTTCGCCTCTTCTAAGCTCTCACCGATTTCGGCTGACATCTCGCCAATTTGTCCTGCAAGCTTTGTCAGTTCTGTGTGCTTGTCATTTAGCATGCTGTATAAAAACATAATCTCATTATGGGTCTGATTCATCTTCTCCATAACGGTATCCGAATATTCACCGATTGCCAGCATTTTTTCATTGGTCTCTTTATCCAGTGCCCGCTCCACCTTATCTGTGGAATCTTCAATTGCATGGTCAATCTGGTCTTCTATCGCAGCTTCTGCATCTTTCAACTTGTTTTCCAGTATTTTTTTTATCTCATTCTGACTCAGTTCCGCAATACGGTCTAATTCTGCACCGGATAGCTTTTCTGTTACCATAAAGCTTCCTATCATCATAACCAGACCAGCCAGAATCAGGATGATTTCCACGCCTGTCATCTGTCAGATACACTCCTTTTTATATTTTAACATCAAAGCCGCCAATTGCACCTTTGATAACCACACGGTCTTCTTTCTGTTTCTTTTTCCGTTGTTCCTGCCGCTGGTACTGACCCTTTCCCTCTTCCTTTGCATCAAAACGATGTTCTTCCATCTGGGAATCATCTTTCCTGGTCACCTGCTCTGATTGGCGGTATTCTTCTCTTTGCACTTCCATCTGTATATTTTGCTGATCCACCATAGGTTTCATATCCTGCTGTTGTTTCAGTGTTCCAACATCCTGTGTTCTCTGAATAACTCCATTCATATCTACCGGACGAATTGACATATCCACACACCTCCAGCCTGTCTCAACCATATGTCATTACATATTTGAGATTTTTACTTCACCCTCATCCTTATAAAGCTGACAGAAGCTTCTGTCATCCTTTACAACAAGGCTTACATCGGTAATATTTACAATTACTCCCGCATACAGTATCTTTGATACTTTCACCCTTGCATTGCTACTGCCATTTAATATACTCTGCAGCCTTTCGTATTCATGCTCTAATGGTGTACGCTGAGCTTCCTTCTCCTTAAAAGCACGCATAAGCTGTTCAATATACTGGATTTTTCCCTGATCCAGTTTTTCTTTATTCTTAAGCTTCTCTCCATAGGTAGTAAGAATCGTCCGAATCTGCTCAATGGTCTTATTCAGCTGAAGCAGTTCTTCCTGCACTTTCACATAACGTTCTTTCTTTTCCGGATCCACACCAACTTCAATACGTGTTCCTGCTCCAAGGCTGGAACCAATGGTCTGGGCTTCTACCAGACTGCCTGCCCGGATAACACCACCTGTTATGAATCCGTTCTTACCACTTACGCGAACCTCCGTTGCTGCAGATACCTTACTATGTAAAATAGAATCTGTTTCAACATAACCTCCGGAAATGATGGTTGCATTTTCAATAAACTTGCAGATAACATTTCCCTGTGCCTGAAGTATTCCTTTGGTCATTCCATGAATTCCGCGTTTTACAATGATCTGACCACCCGCCTGTATCAGCGCATCTTCTACCACGCCTTCTACTACTACATCACCTTTTGCAATAATTGAAAAACCACCTTTTACATTACCTCTTACGGTAACGTTTCCCGGATAATCAATATTACCGGTGGAATTATCCACATCAGCCGGCACTTCATAGACATCTGATACAAATACTTTACCATTTACCAGACTTGCATGTCCGGTTACTTCAGAGTACAGTTCTGTTTTGTCTTCCGATACCCGGATATTATTTCCATATTCTAACTGAAGGGAGCGTACCTGTTTTGGTTTAATTTCTTTTCCCTGTACATCATATCCTTTGATTCCATGATCTTCCGGAAATAATTTTGCCAGAAGGTCTCCTTCTTTGATATGGCTGATTACATTCAGTTCACGGTAATCTACCGAACCATCTTCATTTTTCTTCGGCTTTAAATTAACATCTGTATTAAAATAATATTCAATTCTGGCATCCTGACCATCTACCGGTTTCTTTCCTTTTGCCAGCACAAAATCGGTACAGTATGCCCTATCCTGGAAAAATTTCAAAATTTCATCCTGATCAACCCCTGCTTTGACACCTTTTGCAGTTAAATCCCTTAAGATTTCCTGTGCATTCATATTCGTGCCGCCTGCAGCCGGATAAAATCTGCACACCGCCTCCATGGCATCTGCTGATACTGTTACGGACATCTCTTCATTTATCTGAATCGGATAAATATCTCCGACCATAATCTCTGTCATCTCATTGCTGTTAATTGCTGCAACCAGTTCCTTTAAATTATAATCCGGGCAGCCATGCCTTTCCAGATACTCTGTCAGTTCACCAATTTCAATAACATTTCCTTCCAGAGCTGCCGGGAAAAGCTTAATATAAGTCGCATGTTCCTTTATCACAAATTGAAAATAAGCATTTGCCTGTCCCATAGCTTCCCTCCTTTTAACTTTCATCAACCAATATATCCATATAACTTCCCATTTTCTTTTTCATCTTTGCCAGAGCCCTGGTATGAAGCTGGGATATTCTTGATTCAGATACTTCAAGAATACTGCTGATTTCCTTCAAGGTAAGTTCTTCATAATAATAAAGTTCAATTACCCTGCGTTCCTTTTCCGTCAAGGTCTCAAGGCTTTGTGCCAAAACTTCTTTCAGTTCGCTTTCTGCCACCACATCTTCCGGTTGTGCAAAATGGGAATTTTTTGTCGCATCCATCGCAGGCTCTGTTCCCTGCTCCACAAACTCATTTAAAGAAACAACATTGGTAACTTTTAACTGGGACTGCCAGTTCAGGTATTCATCCTCTGATACCCCGAGTTCGCTTGCAATCTCTTCATCCAATGCCGTCTTTCCTGTCTTCATTTCTATATTTTTTATTGCTTCGTCAATCTTTTTCTGTTTTTGGCGAACAGCCCTCGGTATCCAGTCCATTTTACGAATCTGGTCTAATATTGCCCCACGGATTCGAAGGCTTGCATATGTCTCAAATTTAACATCCTTGCTTCGGTCAAATTTATCAATTGCATCAATCAGTCCAAAGATTCCATAGCTGACCAAATCTTCATATTCTACATTATATCCAAGATACATACTCAATCTGCCCGCTACTAATTTAACTAACGGAGCATATTCTATGATAATCTGTTCCCGTATTTCAGATACTGGATTTTTCTGATAGCTTTCCCACAGTTTTTCCCTGTCGACTGTTTTCATGCCATAGCCTCCGGTTTCTTATAATTACTCTTCTTTCGCTCTTTTCTCTTCCTCTTTTTCTAATGTATCTTCTTTTTTCTCATCAGCAGACTCTTCTGCATCACCATCTGCTTTTTCTTCTGTACTGCTTTCTTCATCCTTTGCAGCTTTAAAATTCTTTTCCAAAATATACGCTGCAATGCCCCCAAGCAGATAGAATATAATCAGTACCAGCAATAATGTCTTTGTAAAGGCAAGCAATTCCATTTTCTGAAAAATTGCCACAATACAGGTAATAAATCCTGCGGTCAACATTACAATTGCAGGAATCGGTTTTGTCTTCATCTTTACATCCTCAATCTAAATAATTTTCAATTCTTTTCCAACAGATTTAATATAGAATTCTCCGGTATCGCAATGTAATTCTACGGTACGTCCATAATTCAGCCCGGTATCCTCTGCCAGAAGCGGAATACCAAGCTCCTTCAGTTTCTGTCTGGAAGCTTCTGCATTTCTTGCTCCAATATTTCCCACTTCAGAGTTACCACTTACCTCGAACATTCTGGCTCCGCCTGCAATCTTTGCTACAAGCCTGCTCTTTGCCGCCCCTGCTTCTGTCATCCGGCGAACCAGCTCTACAATTCCTGTATCTGCGAATTTTGCTATATTCGAATTATTTTTCATCTTTGTACTGTCTGGCAGCATAATATGTGCAAGTCCGCCAATCTTTGTAACCGGGTCTAGCAATGCTATTCCTATACAGGAACCCAGTCCTAATGTGGTAATTGTATCCGGAGCCTTGCAAATATTTAAGTCTGCCATACCAACTTTTATTACTTCACCCATTGATACCCTTCTCCTTATAAGGTAATTCCCAGAGATTTCAGAATCTTCTCATAAGACTCAAGGTCAGGTAACAGAATAAAATATCCTTCTATCATCACTTCATCTCCGAATTCTGTCGTAATCATAAGTGCATTGTCTCCAATTTTACCAAACTGTATTGCCGGAACACTTAAAATAGCTCCCGCCATATCAATTGCAATATAAGGAACCGATGGTGCAATAGTAAGCTGCGTCATGGCAGAAAGCGCGTTCAGATAAGAACCGGCAATGATATTTCCTATTTCTTTTAATGCAGACATATCCATCTCATCAAAATCTTCCGCATAATCTGCCGGACGTCCCATTAGTTTATTTACCAGATAATGTGCAGAATCAAGTTTCATAAGAAACATCATGCTGCCGGTAATATCATCTGTCACTTCCAGATAGATTCCTACGATTGACTCATCTTCCGGGCAAATTGCAGAACCCAGTTCCTGAAAGGTCAGTAATTCAACTCTTGGTACATCCATATTAATCCGGATATTCAACATATTTGCCATTGCAGTTGTTGCATTTCCGGCACCAATATTTCCAATTTCTTTTAAGACATCCACATACATGTCATTTACCTGGTTCAAAGTATAATCCGCCAATTTTATCCTCCTGCTGTCATTTCAAGATATAGAATATAGTGAGGCATTTGCCTCACTATATCTATAACAATTACGCATTTTCTTTTTCTTCTATAATAGAATGAATATCCAGAAGGGAAATTAATTCATCTCCGTTTTTACCGATTCCATCGATAAAGGATACCTTGGCATTCTTCATATCGCCACTCACTTTATCAATTTCATTGGTTCCTAATGTAACAACTTCTTTTACTTCATCCACGATTATTCCCAGTGCACTCTGCTGTTCAATTTTTAAAATTATAATACGGCTGGCATTGGTAAATACATCTTCTTCCAGTTCCATACGTATTCTGAGACTCATAACCGGTACGATTTCTCCACGAAGATTGATAATTCCTTTAAAGAAATTCTGTACTCTAGGTACTCTTGTAATCTTCTGCATACGGACAATATTGTCTACATAACTGATATCGATTCCGTACTGCTCATTTCCGATTTTTACAACAATATACTGTTTTCTGATATTTTCTACTGTTTCAAGTTGCTCTGCCACTCTGCACACCCCCTGTTAAATCAATGTATTTGCATCCAGGATTAATGCGACTTCGCCATCACCCAGAATTGTTGCACCGCTGATTGTCTTATTATTATTAATATACTTACCAAGTGATTTAATTACGATTTCCTGCTGTCCAAGAAGATTGTCTACAACAAGTCCTGCATAACGGTCGCCTTTTCTTACGATAACAACAGTAAGGCTTTCTACTTCTTCATCCTTCGGTGGAATATCAAGTATCTGATCCAGCCGGATGATTGGAATAACAGAACCACGTAAATTAATTACTTCCTTGGATTCTACATATTTAATATCTTCAACCGGAATATCCTCGATAGTCTGAATTGCGCCTAACGCAATTGCATATTTTTCATCGCGGATTTCTACCATCAACGCCTGAATGATTGCCAGTGTAAGTGGCAGTCTTACTACGAATTTGGTTCCAACGCCAAGTTTGCTCTTTACCTCAACATCTCCGCCTAATGCTTCAATATTGGATTTAACAACGTCAAGACCTACACCACGTCCGGAAATATCGGTAATCTGTTTTGCCATAGAGAAACTCGGCATAAATAAGAAATCGATAATTTCTTTCTGGCTCAGCTTTTCTGCCTGTTCCGGTGTTACCAGACCACGCTCTACTGCTTTTGCTTTAACCTTCTCTGTATCAATTCCGTTACCATCATCACTTACTTCAATGATTACATTATTTCCTTCCTGGAATGCATTCAGATTAATGGTTCCTGTTTCTGGCTTACCGCGTTCCTTACGAACTTCTGCACTCTCAAGGCCATGGTCAGCAGAGTTACGAAGCAGATGCTGCAACGGGTCGCCAATCTGGTCAACTACAGTACGATCAAGCTCTGTATCTTCACCGGTCATGCACAATTCCATCTTCTTATTCAATCTTCTGGAAAGGTCACGAATCATACGTGGGAATTTGTTTACAACGCTCTCAATTGGAACCATCCGCACTTTCATAACCGATTCATGAAGACTGGTTGTAATTCTTTCCAGATACTCAATCTGCTCATGGAATGACTGATTCTGGAAATTGCCTCCTTCCTGGGAGCCAATGGATACCAGACTGTTTTTTGCAATAATCAGCTCACTCACCTGGTTCATCAGTGCATCCAGTTTTTCGATATCCACACGCACGGTACGGTTTGTAACCGGTTTGCCTGCCGGTTTTGACTTAGTCTGTGCCGGTTTATTCTCTTTATGTACTGCCTGCTCTGCCGGCTTTGCTGCTGATGTATTTGCCGGAAGATTTTCCTGTATATTTTCCTCATGGAATAGAGTTGCCGTCTTCACTTCTTCACCAACAGCATCCGCAATTTCAGATACATTTTTAACTGCTTTTAAAATATCATCTAATGCAGCATTGGATGATAAGAACAAACTGAAGTCCAGTTCAAAACGTTCATCCTCAATATCCTGGGAGCTTGGACTGTAAACAACAATCTGTCCAAACTCTTCTACTGCTTTAAATACAAGGAATGCTCTTGCCGCTTTCAAAAGGCAGTCTTTCTGTACTTCTACTGTAATTCCGTAAATTTTGTTTCCACTTTCTTCAGCTGCTTTTAACGCATCTTTATCTTTGGAAGAAAATTCTACGCCTAAGTATTTCTTTTTACCATCACCGTTTGCCGGTTCTTCTGCTTTCTTTTCTTCTTTTTTCTCTTCCTTTGCAGGTGCGGCTGCTCCGCCGTTCTCTGCATTCTCTAAGAATTTGTTCAAAGCTGTAATCAGTGCTTCGTTGTCTTCTGTACCTTCATCTGATGTACTCTTGATCGTATCGAGGTAACTTTCAATTGCATCCAGACACTGGAAAAGAATATCAATCATTTCACTGGTGACTTTTACTTTGTCACTACGAACTTCCTGGAATACATTTTCCATATCATGAGTCAGATGCTGCATTCTCTTAAAGCCCATGGTTCCTGCCATTCCCTTTAAAGAGTGTGCTGCACGGAAAATTTCATTAATGGTATCTTTGTTTTCCGGCTCCTTTTCCAAAGTCATAATGCAATCATTCAGGCTCTGGATATGCTCACTTGTCTCATCAATAAAAATTTCTAGATACTGGCTTACATCCATCTTTAATTTACCCCCACATTCTTTAGAATTGTGTCCGCAACACTTTCTAATGGTACTATTTCATCAACAAGTCCTGTCTCTGCAATTGCCTTTGGCATTCCATATACCACAGATGTTTCTTCATCCTGAGCAATTACGTATACATTTTTTTCTTTCTGGAGTTCTGAAATTCCCTTTGTTCCATCAGCACCCATTCCGGTAAGAACTACACAGGTAATTTCATCATAGCCGCTGTCCATCAAAGACTCATACATCAGATTGGCACATGGTCTTAATCCACCAATTGCCGGTGCATCACTTAAAACAATACAGTGCGTTCCATCTGCTAACCGCTGTACCAGTAAATGTTTTCCTCCCGGTGCCACATAAACATGTCCTTTTTCCAAGACATCACCTTCGTTTGCCTCTTTCACATCCAGCGGGCTGAGTTCATTCAGCCGGGCTGCCATGGATTTTGTAAAACCAGCCGGCATATGCTGAACCACAAGAACCGGTGCATCCATATTGGATTTCAGCAATGGAATCACACTCTGTAAGGATTTTGGACCGCCTGTGGAACATGCAATTGCAACAATCTTGCTCCGGGCTGCATCCTTCGTTCTAATCTTCCGGACAGCTGCCGGTTTTACCACATTCGTAATTACTTTTTTCTGATACGTCTGTGTGCTTCCTGCTGCAGTTATTGTTGCAAGAACTTTTATCAGTTTTTCCCGGAAACGCTGTCCCTTTGTCTCTATTAGATTATTTGGTTTCTCGATAAAGTCAATTGCACCACGTTCCATTGCCTTGAGTGTAACTTCAGCTCCATCTGTCGTTAATGTACTGACCATTACTACTGTTGCTTTTATATTTTCTTTTTGTAATCTTTCAAGTAGTTCCAGTCCGTTCATTCTTGGCATATTTACATCTAAAACAACTGCGTCATATGCTTTCTGACACAATTTTTCATATGCTTCCAAGCCATCTCTGCATGTATCCGTTGCCTGAAAACCACTATCTGAATTAATTATATCACAGATAACTCTTCTCATGAGTGCTGAGTCATCAACAACCAGAATATTCTTTTTCATTCTATTAATTTAACCCTATCCTTTTCCTCTCTGTCTTGCTTTTCTTTCTTCTGCAAAAATATACCTGATAATTTCTTCCCTTATTTTATCATCACGAATAATAAATTTCAGTCGGTTTTCATACATATTATCACGATTTAACAGCTTCGTACTTCGCAGGATATATCCTGGAAGATAATATTGTTTTTCACCGGTCTGCGTCTGTAGCATCACAATAATCAGAACAGCTTTTCCCTCTTCTAACTGCTCATTCGTTACAAAGCGTACACCACCTCCACTGATATCAACAATAGTGCCCTTTTTCTGCTTTTTATAAAAATCATCATCCCTGAGACTTGCGATGATGTCTTCCGTCTGTTCCATTTCCGCTTCTTCGTCTGTCAGATGGAAATACCCCATATCAAGGACACATTCCATACGGTAATATTCCCGTCTCTGATATTTGCTCAGTGGTGTATTTAATACAATCCGGAGCAGGTAGCGGTTCTCCGTCTTATAACGTTCCCAGATCTGACCAATGCTTTTATACAATCCATTCGGTGTATAGAATACAAATTCATAGCGAAGTCCCAGTGGAAGTAATATCAGTTTTCCACTCTGAATCGGCATCATTATCTCCATTTCACCATTTTCAAACAGTTCAAAAATCTGACTCTTGTAAACTGGTGCAGCCTTTTCTGCAGATTCTGGCCTTTCCGTCTGGTTCACTATATGAATATCAATTTTCATTCCTTCCCGTAAAACATTTGAAATCATTCTATCACCTATCTGTTATTAAAAAATTCAGCAAACAACTGGGCAAAGCCCCGCTTCATCAACGGAATATCATGCGCACCTTCTATAAGATTATTTGCAAGTATCTCAAATGCTTTTGCCGACTTGGTCTCCGGTGCATATAAAGATACTGTCTGCTGCTGGCGTATTGCTTTTTCAAACATGGAATCCTGCGGTATCATGCCGAGATATTCAAGATTACCATTTAAAAACTGTGACACAACGGTATTTAATTTATCATATACTGCCTGTCCATCTTCCACAGAATTTACACGGTTGGCAACCACATGAATCTGCGTTCCGCTTTTGGCAAAATTCGGATTCCGGTGCAGTGCCTTTAACAGAGAATAGGAATCGGTCAGTGAGCTTGGTTCCGGTGTTGATACCAGAAGGACCTCCGGACAAGCCATAACAAATTCCAATACGCTGTCTGCAATTCCTGCTCCGGTATCCACCAGTACAATATCAGCCATTTCATCTAACTGTGCCAGATTACGTACTAAAAAAGTAATCTGATCCTTGGACAGATTATTCATTCCCACAATGCCGGAGCCGCCTGAGATAAAGCTTACTCCTGCCGGTCCCTCTGTTATAATCTGCCGCATATCCATTCCCCGGTATATAACATCACTCAAATTATGTTTTGGTATTGCTCCAAGCATAACTTCTACATTTGCCAGTCCCAAATCAGCATCAAAAATAATAACTTTCTTATTCATTTTCTGAAGCTGGATTGCCAGATTAACTGTAACGCTGGATTTTCCCACGCCACCTTTTCCACTGGTAACCGTAATTACTCTTGCTTTCTGGGGAAGCTTCTGGTTCTTTAATTTAATTACATTGCGCAGCTTTTCTGCCTGATCCATATTATTATCTGCCTCCCAATAACTGTTTTACAATTTTCTGTGACTGGAAAATTTCAATATCATCTGGCACATTCTGCCCTGTTGTCACATAGGAAACATCCGCACCAGAATACATGCGAATATTTAACAGACTACCATAACTACTGGTTTCATCTAATTTAGTAAAAATAATCTTATAATCCGATATCTCATGGTATTTATCTACAATTTCCATCAAATCGCGGTATTTTGTAGTTGCGCTTAATACCAGATAAACATCCTTCTCATATTTGTCATCCAGACTTTCTATGAGGTTTCTCATATCTTTTCTCTGATCTTCATTCTTATAAGAGAATCCTGCGGTATCTACCAGAACGAGATCATAATCCTTTACACGCTCTATGGCTGCATTCATTTCTTCCGATGAATAAATAACTGTCAGCGGTGTATCTAAGATATTCGCATAAGTACGTAACTGTTCTGCCGCAGCAATCCGATAAGTATCTGCTGTTAAAAGTGCTACTTTTTTGCCATAATCCACTTTAAATCTGGAAGCCACTTTTGCAATGGTTGTTGTCTTGCCAACACCGGTTGGTCCAATAAAAAATACGATTTTAGGCTGTCCCGGTACCAGTTCAATCTTTTGAGGCTGCCCGAATTTTAATACCATTTTCTGGTAAACATTGGATAAGATAATATCCATGCTTGCACTGCCTCTTAAATTCTTCTCCACATCATCTAATATCTGGTTGACATATCTTTCATTCACTTCATTATCCAGTAATGTTTCATAAATCATGCGGATACAACGGAAAGTCTCAGACTGCTGATGCTTCATATCCTTTGGAGCATCAGTTTCCTTTTCCGGCTTTTCCTCTTCTTTTGGTTCTTCCTCTTTTTCCGGTTTTAACTTCTTTTCTAATAAATTAGAAAGACTTTCTATCTTTTCTTCCAAATCATGACTGCTTTCCGGATGAATGGCTGCTGGTTCCGGTGCCGGAATTTCAATTTTTTCATTTGCTGCAAAATTTATGCTGTCATGCATCTTTAATGGAGCATGTAACGCAGGAAGAGGATTAACTGTCTGTTCCTTTTCCTCTAATGCTGCCGTCACTTCATAAGTTGTGCTCTTTAATGCCCGGAATAAACCCTTCGGTTTGATTTCCTTTACATTCATAATCACAACTGCTTCTCCCATTTCCTTTTTCGCCTTATCAACTGCCTCTTCTCTTGTTCTGCCCTGAAATTTATTAATCGTCATTTTATGCTGTCACCATCCCTACTGATTGTAATTCCACATTTGATTCCACTTCATTATAAGACACCACAATGAGGTCTTTGAAATAGTCCTCAGTGAGTTTCTTAAAATACATCCGCACAATTGGCGAAGTAATGACAATCGGATTCTTTCCAATATTCTCTAACTTCGCCACTTCCTGCTTCAAGGATTCCATAATATTCTTGGTCTTCTCCGGGTCTAAAGTCAGATAAGCTCCCTGCTCAGTCTGTTTTACAGAACCCATGATTTCCTGTTCCACCTTCGGATCTAATGTTACCACGCTGGTTGTCTCATTTGCCGGAAAGTATTTACTTGAAATTGCACGTTTTAATCCCTGACGCACATATTCTGTCAATACATCGGTATCCCTGGTTGTTACCGCATGGTCTGCTAAATTTTCAAAAATCGTAAGCAGGTCACGGATAGAGATGCCCTCCTGTAAAAGATTCTGTAAAACTTTCTGAATTTCACCAATACTAAGAAGCTTCGGTGTAAGTTCATCCACAAGTGCAGGATTGTTTTCCTTGATATTACTAATAAGATTAGATACATCCTGTCTGGTAAGAAGTTCTGCAATATGGGAACGGATTACCTCTGTCAGATGGGTGGCAATAATAGATGGCGGATCTACTACGGTATAGCCAAGACTCTCCGCACGCTCTCTCTGTCCCTCTGTAATCCAGATTGCCGGCAGATGGAAGGATGGCTCAAAGGTCGGAATACCGGTGATTTCCTCTTCCACATATCCCGGATTCATTGCCATATAGTGGTCAAAAAGGATTTCTCCTTCTGTTACCTGAATTCCCTTTATCTTAATAATATACTGGTTAGGATTTAACTGAATATTATCACGCAGACGAATAATCGGAACCACTGTTCCAAGTTCCAGTGCAATCTGTCTACGAATCATTACTACACGGTCCAAAAGGTCTCCACCCTGATTTACATCTGCCAGTGGAATAATACCATAACCAAACTCCAGTTCAATAGGATCAACCTGAAGCAGTGAAACCACATTCTCCGGCCGCCGGATTTCTTCTGCCGCCGTTTCATCTGCATTGGTTTCCTCTTCGATTTCTTCCACCTTTACATCCTTTTGTATCTTCCGTCCGGCAGCTAAAAATGCAATGCCAAGCGCACAGAAAAGTACCGGATTCAGCGGAGTTGCAATTCCAAGAAAGGTTATCGTTGCACCTACAATATACAATACCTTGGGAATTCCAAAAAGCTGTTTTACCAGCATGGATCCAAAATCCGCTTCACTGGATGCTTTTGTTACCAGAATACCTGTTGCCAGCGAAATCAAAAGAGACGGAACCTGGCTGACCAGTCCATCACCAATAGTTAATATACCATATTTCTGAAGTGCCTCCATGGCAGACAGCCCGCCATTCATGACCCCCATAATTGTTCCACCAATCAGGTTGATGAATGTAATAATAAGGCCGGCCGTTGCATCTCCTTTTACATACTTGGTTGCACCATCCATAGAACCAAAGAAGTTAGATTCCTGCTGAATCTTAGTTCTCCGTTCTCTTGCTTCCTTCTCTGTGATGGCACCAGTATTTAAATCTGCGTCAATTGCCATCTGTTTTCCAGGCATTGCATCCAATGTAAAACGTGCAGTTACCTCAGATACACGCTCAGAACCTTTATTGATAACGATAAACTGTATCAGAATCAGGACAATAAATACAATTGCTCCGATTACAAGATTACCACCACCTACAAAGCCTCCAAAGGTCTCTACTACATTTCCTGGTTCACCGGTAGATAAAATCAATCGGGTGGAAGAAACATTTAATGAGATTCGGAATATGGTGGTAAACAATAACAGTGTCGGGAAAAATGACATATCCAGCACTTCTTTTGCAAATAATGCATTAAAAAGAATAATCATTGCCAGTGAAATATTAATCGCCAGCATGACATCCAATAAAATAGAAGGAATCGGAATAATAAAGAATATGACTGCAGCAAGAAGATAGATTGCTACACCAAAATCCGCTTTTTTCATTCCGGTTTCCTCCTTTCATTTAAATTCGTATTAATTTCTGCCTTTTAGATTGTAAACCATCGCAAGCACTTCTGCAACTGCCTGATACAATTCTGGTGGAATTTCTGCTCCGACATTTACATTTGCATAAAGCATACGCGCCAACGGTTTATTCTCTACAATTTCCACCTGATTTTCTCTTGCCACTTCCTTAATCTTTGCAGCCAGAAAATCTTCACCCTTTGCAACCACAACCGGTGCTTTGGATACTTCCGCATCATACCTTATCGCAACTGCATAATGGGTTGGGTTCGTAATGACTACGTCTGCCTTCGGCACATCCTGCATCATTCGGCGCTGCGATGCCTCACGCATTCTCTGACGCTGTCTTCCCTTAATCTGTGGGTCTCCCTCAGTATTCTTATACTCGTCCTTTACTTCCTGTTTGGTCATCTTCATTTCTTCTTTGAATTTATGTTTCTGATAAATCAAATCAGCGATTCCGACAATCAGGTAAACCAGACTTATTTTTAAACCCACATCCACAATAAGTCCGGCAATCAATGCAACTGCCTGCAACAGTTCCATATCATAGATAACAAATAATTCTCCCTGCCTGTCCTTAATCTCGGAATACGCCACATACATGACCAGCGCCACTTTGACAATAGACTTTACAAGTTCAAACAGAGAATCTTTGGAAAACATCCGTTTAAAACCATTGATAGGATTAAACTTTGATAATTCCGGTTTTAATGGCTTCCCGCTTATTTTCCAGCCCACCTGAAGCACGCTGACTAAAAACGTTACCACCATTCCGATTAAAAGAAACGGTATCATGGCCTTTATCATTTCAATCACAGCCTGCGACATTAGCATATGGCTGGATTTTACTGTCATGCCCGTCTTATTTTCTAATAAAATATCCGGGATTTTCCGATAGAAACCTGAAAACTCATTCATTAAGTTTTCTGAAACATAGCTTCCAAAAATCTTCAATCCCAGGAATAAAACAATTAAATCTACTGCTCCGGAAAATTCCTTGCTTTTTGCAACTTTTCCTTCTTCTCTTGCATCTTTTAATTTTTTTGCAGTTGCCGGCTCTGTCTTTTCGCCGCCAGGTCCCTCTTTTGCGAACCACTGCAGATTATATTTCAGAAGTAAATCTCTTTCCTCCATATAAATCTCCTATTCATGTACCAGCTTATCCATGCATTCCTGATGCAATTCCGGTAACCATCCGTTTCATCTCAGTAAACACAAAATCGGATACATACGGAAGCAGCTGTATCGTCAAAAACAAAACCAGAAATCCAAGCAATATCTTAAGCTGGATACCAACAGAAAACATATTCATCTGTGGTGCAATCTTTGCCATGATTCCAAGAATACAGTTCAATATCATTAACACTGCAAAAACAGGAAGTGCCACCCGGAAACCAAGCACCATGGAATCCGTCATATAAGAAACCATGGTCTGAAGCAGGGAATCCCACATAAAATTCTGACCATTTACCGGAATCAGAGTGAAAGAATCAACAATTGCCTGTAAGATATACTGATACATTCCACTGGACATGAGCAATAACATGACCAGATAATTATAAAAATTACCTGTTATCGGAGAATTTGTTTTACTTACCGGATCATACTCGGTCGCCATGGACAAGCCCATATTTAAATCCATAATATTACCCGCAAATAAAACAATGGAATTACAAATATTTGCTCCAAAACCAATCAGCAATCCTGTAATTCCCTCTTTCACGACAATTGTGGCATATTCAATTACTCCTCCATATTCTATCGTGCTTTCAGGTAATACTCCAATCAACAGGATGGATACAAATACTGAGAAACCAATTTTGACTCTTCCCGGAGTATTCGACATGCTAAAAAATGGAGCCGAAAAAACAAAAGAAGTAATCCTCACCAGAACCAGCAAAAAATATTCAAATGTAAGCAGTGAGAAACTATAATTAACCATGTTTTATCTCTACCTGTATATCAACTGATATATAAACTAAAATCAGACCACAATCTCGTCATAAAATCAGTCATATTATTCAGCATCCACGCTCCAAAGAGAAGCATTCCTGCAAATACAGCCAGAATCTTCGGTACAAAGGTAAGCGTCTGTTCCTGAATAGATGTAACCGTCTGAAAAATACTAATAATCAAGCCTACGATAAGTGATATTAAAAGCAATGGAGCCGAAGTTAAAATAATATTATAAATAGCGTCCCTTGCAATATCTAAAACTTCTCCCTGTGTGATCAATTTCTACACCTCTTTCATCAGTAAAATGTCTCTACCAGTTCCCTGATAACAAGATTCCATCCATCAGCAAGCACAAACAGCAGAATCTTAAACGGAAGAGAAATCGTAGTTGGCGGAAGCATCATCATACCCATCGACATAAGGACAGATGCTACTACCATGTCAATTACAATAAACGGAATATATATAACAAATCCAATAATAAATGCCTGTCTCAGCTCACTTAAAATAAAGCTCGGAATCAGCACAGTATTGGATATATCATCCTGTGTCTCATAAGTCACGCCGGCAATGTCACAAAATGTATTGATATCCTTTGCCTGTGTCTGTTTAAACATAAATTCACGGATTGGCTCCATTCCTGCCTCAAAGGCCTGTTCCTGCGTGATTTCACCGGCATCCAGCGGTTTCAATGCATTTTCATTAATCTGTGAGAAAACCGGGTTCATAATAAACAGGGTAAGGAACAACGCCAGTCCAATCAACACCTGATTTGGCGGAACAGTCTGCGTTCCAATTGCTGCTCTTACAAAATGAAGCACAATAATAATTCTGGTAAAGGAAGTCAGCATAATAAGAATAGATGGTGCTAACGCAATTACAGTCAGTACCAGAAAAATCCGAACTGTCCCGGATAAATTTCCCTCTCCATTATTAATATTAACAGAAAGTCCATTATTACCAGAGGATGCTGTTCCATCTGGACCATTGCCATTTTCAGTTGACTGATTACTATTACTGCTGTCAGTTACCCCAGGTATATTTACAGATGCCGCATACGCTTTCTGTGGTACAAATGCCACCAGTGTAACAACAACTGCAATAACCGCAAATATAAAAGATACCAGACAGTATTTCTTCTTAAAATTACTCATCCTTATGCCTGCTCTTCGGTAAATGTTCTTTGAACTGTTTCATAATGTTAGAGAAACTTTCTCCTGTATTCTGATATTTCACCGTATCTTCCAGCGAAACATCATTTAACTGTTCCCTT
This sequence comes from Roseburia sp. OM03-7AC, assembly GCF_003462625.1. Taxonomy (NCBI): domain Bacteria; kingdom Bacillati; phylum Bacillota; class Clostridia; order Lachnospirales; family Lachnospiraceae; genus Roseburia; species Roseburia sp. OM03-7AC. Next base: position 294,711 of record NZ_QTZJ01000001.1, on the reverse strand, counting down.
GTAAGCTGTGCTAACATCGTCACTTCATCTTTTCCGATTCCGATTACGAGATAGGTCTCTCCCACCTCTATAATCTGAATATACTTATTTGTAGTGAGTTTCATAGTCTCCACTACCCGCATATTCTTCTGAAAATTATGTTGCTTCTGATATCCGGCAATCCATTTTGTTACATAATATGTAATTGCAAGCACAAAAACAAATATCAGCAATACACCTATCAATTGGAAAAAGCTTTGTACACCCGATGTTCTGCTACTCAGTAATATCATATTAACCCACTACTTTTTTTACTGCTTCAAGAACACGTTCTGCCTGAAATGGTTTTACAATAAAATCCTTTGCACCAGACTGGATTGCTTCAATAACCATTGCCTGCTGGCCCATTGCAGAACACATAATTACACATGCACTTGCATCTGCTTCTTTAATCTTTTTTAATGCCTGAATTCCGTCCATCTCCGGCATGGTAATATCCATCAGTACCAGGTCTGGATGTACTTCATTATATTTTTCGATTGCCTTTACTCCATTTTCTGCTTCTCCGGCAACTGTATATCCATTTTTGGTAAGGATATCCTTAATCATCATTCTCATAAAAGCTGCATCATCACAAATTAAAATACTCTTTGCCATATTAGTTATCTCCTTGCTAATTATTTAATAATCTCTGTAATTCTTACACCAAAGCTTTCTTCAATTACAACTACTTCACCTTTTGCAACGTACTTTCCATTTACCAGTACATCAATTGGTTCTCCAGCAATCTTATTCAATTCAATGATTGTTCCCGGAGCAAAATCCAATATATCATGAATGGATTTACTGGTTCTTCCCAGTTCCACGGTTACTTCCAATGGTACATCCATAATAAGATCAATATTTTCCTTTGGAAATACCCCATTCATATCTCCAGTAAAATTTTGGAACTGAGCCGGCTGTACATTTACCTGCTGGTTTGCATACATTGCCGACATATCTACAGGTTGTCCCATCATTGGCTGTCCCATCATTGGCTGCTGATTTATCATTGGCTGAGGCTGTGGTGCTGGCTGGCTTGCCTGTGGTTGTGATGCAGGAGCCGGTGCCGGCTGTGGTGTTGCTTCCTGTATTGGTTCATTTCCACCTGTCATGGTCTCCGTAATACTTTTACACATCTCTCTCGCAAAAGATACCGGATACAGCTGCATGATTTCACTGTCCACAAGATCACCAATTTCCATTTTAAAAGAGATTTTCACAAATGGCTGTGTCAGGAAATCATCAATTGCTCCCTCATCAATATTTCCTGTCAGATCAATCAGATCTGCAACAGGCGGGCTGATATCAATCTTTTTATTCAGCATGGATGATAATGATGTAGCTGCAGAACCCATCATCTGATTCATTGCTTCACTGATTGCGCTTAAATGAAGCTCTCCCAGTTCCACGTCTGTATTGGTTCCGTCTCCTCCCATCATAAGATCTGTAATGACCTTAACATCATGCTCCTTTAATATCAGGATATTGCTTCCATCCAATCCAACAGTGAATCCGATTCGTATAAATACACACGGACGCTCATACGCCTTTACCACGTCGTCCCAGTTTGCCATGGTAACAACCGGTGTGGATATTTCCACTTTACGGTTCACCAGCGAAAACAATGTCGTTGCTGCGGTACCCATACTGATATTAGCAATTTCACCGATTGTGTCTTTTTCTGAATCACTCAGCTGTCCATCTGCCGTATCTGATGATGCACCCGGATTATTTAGCAGGGCATTGATTTCTTCTTGCGATAGTACTCCATCCATCACTTACTGCTCCTCTCTAATTACTGACATTACTCTTACTGCATAGTCATCACCCGAAGCTCCCGGCAATGCAGTAAACTTACGAATGTTTCCAACGTAAACATCCAGCTCCTGGTCCACTTTCGTGTCCAATCTAACTATATCACCCACCTGTAAATTCATGAAGTCGTTTACCGATATGGTGCTGTTACCTAAAATTGCTTTTACAGGTATCGGTGCTTTTGAAATCAAAGTTTCAATTGCTTCCGTATAACGCTGTTCATCTTTTTCCTGCATGGTAGAATACCAGTATTTTGTATTCAACTTGTCCATAACAGGTTCCAAAGTAAGATACGGAAGGCAGATATTCATCAGACCTTCAACATCTCCTATTTTTACATTAATTGTAACAATTGCAATCATTTCACTCGGAGAAATAATCTGGGCAAACTGCGAATTTGTTTCAATACGTTCCAGTCTTGGATGTAAATCCACAACATTTTCCCACGGTTCCCGGAGCAGGTCGACGCAGACTCCCATAATTCTTTCTATAATCAGCAACTCTATTTCTGAAAAGTCACGGACTTTCGCTAATGGTTCTCCGCTTCCACCAAGCATACGATCCACCATGGCATATGCAAGATTTGAAGCAATCTCCAGAATAACCGAACCTTTCAATGGAGAAAAATTAACAATACCAAGAACCACCGGATTAGAAAGTGCATTTGAAAACTCAGAATAGGTAACTGCTTCAGAGTTCATCACCTCAACCTGAATATTTTTTCTTAGATAAACCGGAAGATTTGTGGATATCAGTCTGCCATAATGTTCAAACACAATCTCCAGTGTTCTTAAGTGTTCTTTTGAAAACTTGGAAGGTCTGGCGAAATCATAATTCTTAATCTGCTTCTCGCCATTGTCCTTCATTTCTTCTACATCCAGCTCGCCGCTGCTCAATGCCTGAAGCAGGTTATCTATCTCATTCTGAGATAAAACTTCGCTCACGGACTCTCACCACCTTATATTTCATGCTTACTATTTTTAATCCTATACTACAGTTACTTCCGAGAAGTTGACTGCAATGATAAAATCTGAACCAAACTGCTTCTGTAGTTCTGCCAGTATAGCGTCTTTAACCGCCTGCCGATCCGCATTAAATTCATCCATTGTATAGGTATTAATTACGCTATTAATGGTATCTTTTAAAATTGTTTCACGATCAGCCATATCTTCGCCATAGGTTTTATATCCATCGTTCTTGCTGTCCATGGAAATGGATGCTGTAAGCTTTACATAATGAGTTTCGCCATCTGCACCTGTTTTTAAATTGATTGTCATGGCATCTTCAATTTTATAGGTCACAATCTGGTCCATTGGAATGCTGGCAGACTCAGTTCCATCCCCACTCTCCAGCTCCAGATCAATTGCACTGCATACCTTGTTTACCAGCTCATTGGATTTCTTTGTTTGCGGCAGGATTGTTATTGTAAGTATTCCTGTCAAAATCAGGTTCACCAGAACCAGTGCCAAAATAAGCACTGACATAAGGTTCTTCTTCATCTCATTTCCTCCTATTCTGTAGTGCCGCCGGAATTATATGAATTATATACCTTAATTTCAACACGACGGTTTCTTGCTCTGCCTTCCTCTGTAGTATTATCTGCTACAGGAACATATTCCCCTCTTCCTGAGGATTTAATCAGTGCCGGATCCAATGTGGTATTATCCCGGATAAAATCCGCCACAGAAAGTGCCCGGTACATGGACAGTACATTATTGTTTTCATATTTTGACGAATGGATTGGCACATTGTCGGTATGTCCTTCAATTTCAATCACATTGCTGTCATAGTTTTCCAGGATAGTTCCTATTTTAGCAATCAGCGGCTGGGCATCTTCCCGGATATTTGCCTTTGCCGAATCAAATAATATTGCTCCATTTAATGTAAGTTTTACATACTCGGCATTAAAATCTACTTCCACCTGATTCTGTAATCCACCCGCCTCTATCTGCTGCTCGATTTGTTCTGCCATTTGTTCTGATTCCGCCAATGCCTGTTCTTTATACTGCTCTGCTACATCTGTCTCAGTCTCAGTCTCTTCTGTTTTGCCACCCTGGGAATCCCCATCCTCTCCTGAGGACGTTTCAAAAAAAACATCAATATTCGGCAACTGGCTGATTCCGTTGCCCACCATTTCTCCCTCGCCAATACTCATACTGCCTGCCGGCATAATACTTAAGCTGCTCTGCAGCGAGGCTATCACCATCTGAAACTTCTCTGCATCAACGGTAGACATGGAAAAAAGCAACACGAAAAAGCACAGCAACAGATTCATCAAATCACTAAAGGTGGTTATCCAGCCAGCCGCCGGCTTTGCTTCCGGTTCCCGCTTCTTTCTCGCCATTATTCTTCACCTCCGGCTTCATCTTGTGCATTATAAGCCTCTCTTGCCTGTGGTGACAGGAATGATTTCAGTTTTTCTTCTATTACACGAGGGTTTTCTCCTGCCTGAATAGACAAAAGTCCCTCAACGGTAACCTCTTTCATTATAATTTCTCTGGCATTATTATCTGACATCTTTGATGCAATCGGATTACAGATCCAGTTAGATATCAGCGAACCATACAATGTTGTAATCAGGGCAACTGCCATATTAGGTCCGATGGAAGATGCATCCTGTAAATCCTTCAACATATTAATCAGACCAATCAGGGTACCAATCATACCCCAAGCCGGAGCTAATTCTCCCCACTTTTCCCAGAAGCCGATTACTTTCTTATGCCGGTCCTCAATGCAGCCCAAATCTGTTTCCAGAATTCCACGCACCAGTTCCGGGTCAGTTCCATCTACTACCAGCATAACTCCTTTTTTCAGAAAGTCATCATCAATATCATTCGCTGCTTCTTCCAATGCAAGAAGCCCCTCTTTTCTGGCAATATTTGAAAGATTAATGATATTTCCAATAATCTCACTCGGGTCATTCTTATGTAACTTAAAAGCATTTCCCGCTGACTTAAAGCCATTAATGAAATCTGCCATACTGTTACATGCCAGAACACCAGCAATAGATCCTCCAATCGTAATAACAGCGGATGGGAAGTCCATATATGTATTCCATATTGCCGATACACCTGCACTTTGAATAATTCCAAATAAAACCATTGCAAGTCCCATCAAGGTACCAATAAGTGATGCTATATCCAATTTATCCACCTACATTTCTATAAAATTATGGGAACACCATTCTTTTGAAAATGGTCCTTGTTACCCACCTTTTTGTATTTTCATTTTCATTTCTATATCATCTTACTAAACTTTCATCAAAATGTCTACTTTTTTTACAATTATTTTAGAAACAATTCCATTTTCTATTATACCATATATAGGGGAACTATCAAATATAGTTCCCCTATATGTACTGTTTTTATATTATTTTTCGCTATATCTGACTATTTTTATTATCGTTTCAGATTAATCAACTCCTCAAGAAGCGTATCGGATGTAGTAATTACTCTTGAGTTTGCCTGGAAACCTCTCTGCGTGGTAATCATCTCGGTAAATTCAGAAGCCAGGTCTACGTTGGACATTTCCAGTTCTCCGGGATTCATGGTACTTCCGTTTGAAGTAATTTCGACACCAATTCCATCAAATTCACCGGAGTTTAAAGTAGTACGGTAGCAGTTATCTCCTACTTTTTCAAGTCCGGCTGCATTTGCAAAGCGGGCAGATGCAATCTGGCCCAAAAGAACAGTATTACCATTATCGTAAGAACCGTAAATTTTACCATTGGTATCTACAAATACACCGGTTAATGCTCCAAGCTTCTTACCTGTTCCGGTTGTTCCATCAATTGCTCCCGCATCCATTCCAACAGTAGATGTTCCACCATTATTAGAATTCTTACACTGTGTAAAATCAATGGAAATATTTTCAAACTGGTCGCCTAACTGTTTCATGTTCAATGTGACTGAGCCGTTAGTGCTGTCACCCACGGAAACAAATTTACCTTTTCCAGTACCAGTATCAAACTTCAGTTCGTAATTTACTGCTGTTGCTTCAATAGTAGGTGGATTACCATCAGTAATGCTGTTGATGGTTGCACCAGGCTGTAACCCGGTATAAATATCAGAAAGTGATACGTCCGTTACTGCTTCGTATCCTTTTACTACACCACCGGCTGAAGTAATTGCACGATATACTTTGCTGTCATACTGTCCGGTAGCGGCATTCTGTGTTGTATTGATATAGTACATTTCACCACTGCTGTTACGGAACTGATGATATGTATTTCCGCCAAAGGAATTAGATGCTCCGGTATCTGTCCACTCTGTACTGATTGCATTGTAAGCAGTCTGTGCATTAGTAATTCCACCGCTGGCATTTGCTCCGAATACATCAGAAAGATTTCCACCATTTGCCAAAAACTCCTCTAAGATATTCTTATTGGAAGAATCATAAATAGCACTCAACTCAACGGTATAAGTTCCGGCATCGGTATCTACACCTTTGACTGCAAATTTTGCGGTATAGGAATATCCCAATGCATCGAAGAAATTCAAATTCATGGCATATCCACTTTCACTGGTTATTTCTGTACTGTTTTTATCTACAATACCACCACAAACTGCATTCGTTGTTGCTTCTGCCGGAGAAGTAAGATTGCTTTCCTGCATGATACGAAGTGCAGATACCTGGTCTTTTTTAATCTGTCCGGTGGTCGGGTCTACCTGCCATCCCATAACATTGTATCCGGTAGATGTCATGGCAAGATTTCCTGAGCCATCGATATAGAAAGAACCTGCTCTGGTAAAAAGATTTTCAGTACCGTTGCTTACAACAAAGAAACTTGTTGTATTACCCTTGTCTGTAATTCTTAAGTCAAATGCTTTTCCGGTTGTCTGGGCTGCTCCACCGGAAGTAATGTCGATGGAAGTAGAGCCTGTGGTTACACCAAGACCTATCTGCTTGGCATTAATTCCACCGGTTCCGGTTGTTGCATTTGCTCCGGATGCACCAGAAATTGTCTGATACATAATCTCGCTGAATGTTACACTGGACTCTTTAAATGCCACGGTATTTACATTGGCAATATTGTTACCGATAACATCCATCTTTGTCTGATGTGTCTTAAGTCCTGACACAGCAGAATACATTGCTCTCATCATAATGAAATGACCTCCTAAATTTGATATCTGACGCAGAACCCATCTGTCAGTCAGGGTTCTCACAGCCTCCATAAGGTCCGGCTATGCTATTACTGCACCATCAATATTTGTAAAAACATTATTTTCTGATTCATTCTGGTCCATTGCTGTTACAACTGTCCTGCTCGGTACATTTACAATGAATGCCAGCGAATCAACTACTACTAAGGATTCTTTGATTCCTTTCTTCTCAGCCATCTCCACACCCGCTTCCAAGCGTTCACTCTGCTGGTCTGAAAGACTGATATTCCGGGTAGACAACCGCATGCTTGCATGCTTCGAAAATTTCACTTCGGAAACATCTGCTGCTTTTTGCTTTTCTTTTAATACCTCCGCAAAAGAAGCTCCCTGCTCCGGCTGCGTTTTATTACTCTTCGAAGGATTGAGATACTGGTCTGCTACCTGTTCAATGGAAGTGAATTGATTTGCTATCTTATTCATGCTTTCATCTCCCTAATAACCTTCCGTGGTTTACTCTGTTTTCCCTGTTTCTTCTGTATCTTTTTTGTCTTCTGTACCACCGTTACCTTCTGTCTTATCACCGTTTTCTCCTGCGGCAGCCTGTAACTGTTTCATTTTCTCTTCCAGTTTTACAAGTTTATCGATATCACTCTGTTTAATGAATGACTTCTGATAACTGGTCATGCTGTCATATGCTTTCCGAAGGTTGGTCAGTGTACCTGCATTATCCAGTGTAAGTTCATCTGCTGAAGGTAATGATGCAATTGCAAGTGAAAATGATTTTGCAAGGCTGATTGCATCCATGTAACTGTCGTCCATAACAGAATATAAATCGTCAATGGAGTAAAGGTTGTTATTTACCATAAGATAAGTCTTATTGTTCTCATGGATTACACTGTCTACTGTTCCGGTAACATCGGATGTCTCGCCTGTTGCAGAAGATGTAACACGAAGTACTACCTGTTTTCCCACCAGTGAATTTGCTTCCATCTCCTGTAAGGATGCCTGCATATTCTGGGTTTCCTCTAACTGTGAGAATGTTGCCAACTGTGAAATATACTCTGTATTATCTGTTGGTTCCAATGGATCCTGATATTTCATCTGTGCTACTAACAGTTGTAAAAACGCATCTTTATCCAGACTACCTCCGGATTTTTTGGAAGTAGAGGATGAGGAATTTGATTCTGCACTGGTATCCACAACCTCTCCATTTTTTATAAGCTGTGTTATCATTTTGTGCTCCTTTCTACGCTGTTACATCCATGGTATTTCCATGGTCTTTCATAATCTGGGCTGCCAATGTTTCTTCTTCATTCATAAGCCCGGATAACTCGTCCAATTCTCCACGGAACAATCTTCTTCCGGCTGTTCTTCCAGATTCTTCTCTCTGACTGCCCTGCTGTTCTTCTCCAGATGCATTCTGCTCCAAGTTCCGTTCAAATTCATGACTTGCTATTGTAACTTCGACTGCATCTACTTTGATTCCCTGCTGGTTTAAACTGGTTCGAAGGTCTGCAATCTGTGCTTCCAAAGCGGTCTTTACTGTTTCACTGCTTACTGCCAGTTCTGCAGTTATATTTCCTTCTTTGGTTGCTGCAATGTGTAAATATACTTTTCCGAGATTTTCCGGATTCAGCTGCATCTCAATGGATGAATTTTCTGGGGAGAGATTCACTTTTGCGAATTCTGTAATCTGGTTCATAATATCCTGCACATCAATGGTTGTACGGGATGCCACCTTATTTACCTCTTCCGGTGCTACAGTCTGCTGTTCTGCTCTTACCTGAAATTCCATATTCTGCGCATGTTCATTTACACTGCTCTCTTTCGTTTTCTGTGACTGGGCTGCTGGCTCGCCCATTTCACCGGACGCATTCTCTGATACATTGTTTTCAGTCTGTGCATCCTCTGACGCATTCACCTGAATTACCGGCGCTGCATCTTCTGTCTCTTCTTCCGGCTGTACATTCTGTGTTTCTTCTGTAGTATGGGTCATCTGAACTGTAGCTGCCATTACTGTTGTATCCTGTGAAGTAATTGTCGCATCAGTCTGTGGAGCAATTTCCTGCACGCCGCCATCTGCCATATCCACTGTTTCGTTAAAATCCGCTGTCAGTTCTGCCAACTGATTCTGTAATGCTACCCACTCATCCTTAGAAATTCCAAGTGTCTCACTTAAGCTCTGAACCAACGCATCTGTATTCTGCATAATATTTGTGAATTCTTCACTCATAAGCAGTGAACAGGCATCCTCAGTTCCTGTCAGTTGTGTCACAAGCTGTGAAAGGCTTGCCGGGTTCAGTAAATCCATCCACTGCAATCCCAGTATAGACATAGCATCTTCTACCTGCTCATCCGAAACGCCAAGTTCATCTTTCAGAATTTCTTTTACACCAGTTTCAAATGCATCCTTTGTGTCTTCCAGTTGATTCTGCAGCTCTTCCACTTTCTGTGTAGGAGAATTCTCCTTTACATTCAGTTTCTTTGCGCTGTCTGCTACAGCTGCCGGCTGTGTGGTTGTTGCTGCAGGTTCTTTTCCTACCGGATTTCCACTGGTAAGCTGCTGGTTTCCATAACCGGATGTTTTCTGTTCCATCACAGAAGCAAAGCTTGCCTGTGCAGTTGCACATAACCCTTTTTCCACAGTGCCCGTCACTTTGGAAAGTCCTGTGTCTAAAGTTCCAGGGGTTGATACCATTCCCGAAATCTTTGCACTCGTCATGTATTCTTCCTCCTTTCTTCTTTATTCAATTTTATTTATTCTGAAGGATTCATGATTTCTGTCACCTTTGCGGCTGTATCAGAATTCATTTTCCCTAGAATATCAGCTCTTGACTGCGCATCCATATTTTCCAATATCTGTGCCACCAGATTCAGATTATCTGTCATGGTGTCAAATATGGCTGCTGCTTCCTTCGGTTTCATCTGGGAATAGCCCTTAACATAATCAGATATCTTACTGTCTGTCTGCTGCTGTTCCACTACCTGTTTATACAAAAGTTCCGCATTATCCGGATCAATGCTCTCATAATATTCCTTATATTGTTCTATATCGGGTGCCTGGTCCGAAAAAACAACCTCATTATAAAATTTTTCTTTTTCTTCTTCAAAAGCAGCCTCATTTGCTTCATATTCTTTCAGCTTCTGGGACTGTGCTTCCAAATCCGCGATATAAGCACTGTTTTCACTGCTCCCCTGCTGTGCCTGTGCCAGTTCCTGCTCCAGTTCTTTTATGTAAGCTACCGCTTCATCCATGTTCTTATATGGATAATCCTCTTCCGTAGAAAGATCGTCCTCAGAGTCCGGTAAAATCCGGTTGACATACGGAATATCTTTTAATAGTGGACGCATTACCGTAGAGCCAAATCCTCCAACATCCCATTTAATCAGCAGTGTCAGTATTGCCAGCCATACAATAATGATGACCAATGTTACCAGAGCAACTGCCAGTTTTGAAGAACTGCCTTCCTCTTCTTCTGTATTTTCCAAATCAGTTTCCATGTTCTTTGCAGCCTTTTTTTCTGCCTTCTTTCTTGCCTTCTCCGCTTTCTTTGCTGCTTTCTTATCCATTTCTTCTGCCATCGTTACACCACCTGTCTATTTTTTCGGTCTGCCATAGCTATAGCTTACCAGTTCGTCTACTACCTTGTTATCTTCCTGCGCCAGTTGTTGTTTGAAATCTTCAAAATCCTTTTCCCGTAGTTTTTCCTGCGTCTTTCGCTCTTTCATAACTTCTTCCAGTTTCTGCCTGGCGGCTTCCACATTTTTCTCTGCTACCTGCACCTGCATCATCTGTCTTCGAATCAACACCTTCATGCTTTCAATTGCCTGTCTGCATTTTTTTATTTCCAGCAAATCTATTTTGCCTTCAACCAACTCTTTTGCCCGGTTATCATATGCATTCTTCCGCTCAAAGAGTTTTAAAAGCTTTGCCTCTTCTTCCCGGAGTGCTGCATTTGCCTGGCTGTATGCAATCTTTGCCTGACTTTCCAGTTTTAATTTAATATCTAAAATATTCTGCATTCGGTAAATAAATTTTGCCATATCTCATTCCTACTTGAATACATCTTCCAACAATGTCAATTCTTCTTCAAATGTAAATTTTTCATCAGTCCTCTGACACAGAAACTCATTGACCGCTTTTATCTTAGAAACCGCATAATCAATTTCTTCATTGGAGCCGCTCTTATAAGCGCCAATATTAATCAAATCTTCTGCTTCCTGATAGGTTGCCAGTACATTTTTCAGCTTTCCTGCCACCGCCTTATGCTCCGCCGAAACAATGGAACTCATTACACGGGAAATACTCTGCAAAATATCGATTGCCGGATAATGATTCTTATGTCCTAATTTTCTGGATAACACAATATGTCCATCCAGAATACTTCTTGCTGTATCGGTAATCGGCTCATTAAAATCGTCACCGTCTACCAGCACCGTATAAAGTCCGGTAATAGAACCTCTTTCTGCTGTTCCTGCCCGCTCTAATAATTTCGGCATTTCCGAATACACGCTTGGCGGATATCCACGGGTAACCGGTGGTTCCCCGGTAGCAAGTCCGATTTCTCTTTGTGCCATGGAGAATCGGGTCAGTGAATCCATCATCAGCAGTACATCTTTTCCCTGATCCCTGAAATATTCCGCTACAGCTGTTGCAGTTTTGGCTGCTTTATTACGAATCAATGCCGGTTTATCTGAAGTTGCCACAATTACCACCGAACGGCGCATACCTTCTTCGCCAAGGTCCCGTTCAATAAATTCTCTCACCTCTCTGCCCCGCTCTCCAATCAGGGCAATTACATTGATATCCGCTTTGGTATTTCTTGCAAACATACCAAGCAGGGTACTCTTACCAACTCCGGAACCCGCAAAAATTCCAATACGCTGTCCCTTTCCAATGGTAATTAATCCATCCACTGCTTTAACTCCCAGTGGTAATACCTCACTGATGATTTCACGCTTCATCGGATCTGGTGGCGGGGCTTCAATCGGATATTCCTTATCGGTATGAATCTCATCCACATCTGTCGGTCGTCCAATTCCATCCAGAATATGGCCTAAAACCTCATCTCCCACCAAAACAGACAAAGGATGTCCCGTATTTGCTACGATACATCCAACACCCAGACCTTCAATACTGTCAAAAGGCATCAATAACAGCCGGTTATCCTTAAAACCGACTACCTCTGCCATGACATATTCTTTTTGCTCTCTATCCCGATATATTTTACACAAGTCATTCAGTTTTGCTTCCGGTCCGATAGATTCAATGGTAAGACCTACTACCTTAGACACTCTTCCAAGGCAGGTATAATATGTCTTATCCGAAAGTAACTGATATTTTTCCAAATCACATGTCACTCTTTTTTCCTCACATACACAATGACTGTATATCACGAATCAGATTATCCAGCTGTACATCCATTCCACACTCAAACACTCCTGTATCTGTCTCTATGATACATTCTCCTTCAGTCATGGAATGAATGGTAACTAAATCCAAAGTTGCATTCTGTCCCACGCATTCTAACAGCTCCTGTTTATGTTCTTCCAGATATGCTGCCTGTTTCGGACCTGCTTTGATTGTAAATTCTTTCGGTCCGTCAATGGATTCCATTGCCCGTTTTACAAGATAAAGTACAATCTCATCCTTATCATGGAACTGCACATGGAAAACATGGGAAACCACATCTGTAATTGTATGTACAAGCTTCGGTTCCAGTTCCCGCATCTGTTCCAGATAAGAATCCTGCAGCTGCTGTTCCCTTTTTCCAATGCTCTCTAACTTTGCATCATAAACCGCAGCACCTTCCTGCATTCCCTGTTCCAAACCTTCTGCCTGTCCCTGTTCCTGTGCCTGCTTACGAATTTCGTCTGCTTCCTCCCGGGCTGCTTTTCGGATTTCGTCTGCTTCGGCATTTGCCTGTGCTAAAATTTCTTCTGCTTTTTCCTTTGCCTCTGCTTCATAATCAATTGTTTCCACCTGCGGTGCAGCAATTCCTTCTACAAATCCACCTGACTCTGCCTGTGGCTGTTCCGGTTCTCTTGTCTTTGCAAGAGCCCGGGACTGTTCTTCTAAAATACGATACGCCAGCGTATTGGAATTAATCACGCGGCTCTCAGATTCATTCGTGATAAAACGCTGTTTATATAAATTAGACAATAATCTCATCACCTCCGCCACGGGAAATTACAATTTCTGCGGAGTCTTCCAGTTTACGAATAATACCAACAATCTTCTGCTGTGCTTCTTCTACATCCTTCATTCTTACCGGGCCCATGAATTCCATATCTTCACGAATCATGGCAGCAAGACGTTTGGACAGATTCTTAAAGATAACATTCTGAACCTCTTCGTTGGCACCCTTCAGTGCAACAGCAAGGTCATTGTTGTCCACATCACGCAGCACACGCTGGATTGCACGGTCGTCCAGCAACAGGATGTCTTCGAACACAAACATCTTCTTGCGGATTTCGTCTGCAAGTTCCGGCTCTTCGATTTCTAAGGATTCCATAATATGTTTCTCTGTTCCACGGTCTACCGTATTCAAAATACCAACGATAGCATCTACACCACCCACAATTGTGTAATCCTGATTGATCAGGGAAGAAAGTTTTCTCTCTAACACACGCTCTACCTCTTTGATTACATCTGGTGAAGTCCTGTCCATCTTGGCAATACGTTTTGCAACATCTGCCTGTTTCTCCGGTGTCAGGGCTCCTAAAATCATTGCAGACTGTGCCGGTGACAGATATGACAAAATCATGGCTATGGTCTGTGGATGCTCGTCCTGAATAAAGTTCAACACCTGACTTGGATCTGTCTTTCGTACAAATTCGAACGGACGAACCTGAAGGGATGCTGTCAGTTTTGTAATAACCTCCTGTGCCTTGTCGCTGCCTAATGCCTTATCCAGGAGTTCTTTGGCATAGCCAATACCACCTTCTGCAATATACTGCTGTGCAAGGCATACCTGATAGAATTCGTTTAATACGCTTTCTTTGGTCTGTGGTGACACGCTTCTGGTATTTGCAATCTCCAGTGTCAGTTCTTCTATTTCATCTTCTTTTAAATGTTTGAAAATACTGGCCGACTTCTCCGGTCCTAATGCTATCAGCAATATTGCCGCTTTCTGAATGCCATTATATTCTTCTGTTCCCATTTATTCCCACTCCTCATTCAGCCAGTTACGAAGCAACGACGCAACAGCCTCCGGATTTTCATCTACGAATTTTTCAATCAGGACACGAATCTCTGACTTCTCATTGTAACCAATATCTTCCAAATCTTCCTGTTCTGCCTGCTTGGTTGTCTCAAGCAACGATTCTACAGAAAGCTCCGGTTCAATCTCAGTTTCTTTTTCTTTTCTGGTACTGCGGAATACCACATATCCTAACAGTGCAAAAATCAGAACCGCAAGAATAATCTGCAGGTAATCCTGAAAGCCTCTGCCGCTGCCCTTAGAATATTCAAACATCGGAATATCATAGCTGACAATCGAAATATTAGATGCCGGGATACCGGTTGCATTGGATACCATAGTATAAAGATCCTGATCTACCGTTCCCTTTACCCGGTTGTTATTCTGTGTTACAAATTCATCAAAGGTCATATTGTCCAGAGTACCATCTGCTTTTAAGGTATCCTCATTATAAGTCACATAACGGGCTACCGTTACAGATATGGATGACTGGTCATATTCTATATCTCCTACAGAGCCAATGGTCTGGGTGTTCTTTTCATCCAGTGCACGGTCAATGGAATCATCTGTAACAGAGCTTTCTGATGTGCTTCCATCCGGAAGTACATAAGTTGTTCCATCTCCATTAGAGTCTGTTCCCGGTGTTCCCGACGTACCACCGGTTGAGTCTGACTGATAACGGTCCTCATGGGTAATCAGTCCTTCATCCCTGTCTCCCTGCGCAGAATAATTTGTCTCATTAGTCGTAACCTGATCAAAATTCAGCTTTAAATTTAATCCTACATCAATCGTATCATAAAGGTCTGTTCCCTTAATCACATCTGTAACAGCCTTCTTCACCTGTGTTTCTTTCTTTGTCTGATAACTGAGCTGTGTGCTGGCAGTTCCGATTGCTGTACTCTCTTCTCCACCCGCAAATAAAAGGTTGGAATTAGAGTCAATAATCGTAATATTATCCGTGGAAGAATTGCCAATCTCAGTTGCTATATATCTTGCTAAAGATGCCGCCTGGTCTTCGGACATCTCTCCGTTCAGTTCCAGCTTAACGCTGGCATAGGACTCCTGATTTCTTGTAACTAAGGTTCCATCATCTTCCGGAATATTTAAGTTAACATCTGCCGACTTAATCAAATCCATATTTTCCAGTTCTTTTGCAAATTTATCTTCCAAAAAAACCTGATACCGTTTACTCTTATCAGCTTCCGTTGTGCTGATACTGCCGCTTAATGCATCATCAATGGTAAATCCGTTGGTCGGAATACTGTTTGAACCAAGCAAAATATTTGCATCTGCCTGATTCTTTGCATTTACCGAAAAAGTCATTCCATCAGAAGAAACCTCATAATCTATGCTGTTTCCATCCAAAAGGTCTTTTACAGACGATGCCTGCGTTGCATCCTCACAGGTTATCAGCTGAACCATCGTAGGTTTCGTCATCACGACAGCCAGTATCACCAATGCAAGAATTACTACAGCCGTAATACTGATAAGAAGCGTCTTCTGCTTTGTTGTAAACTTCAGCCACCACTCTTTTATTTTTTCTAATATTGCTTTCAATCTGTCTGGCATAATCTACTCATCCTACCTATACTAAATCTGCATGTTCATAATTTCTTTATAAGCATCTATTACTTTATCCCTTACTGCAACTGTATACGATAATGCAATGTTTGCCTTTTCCTGTGCCACAAGCAATTCATGGGTATTGGTTGATTCTCCCAATGCAAATTTAATTTCCTCTTCCTCTGCATTGTTCTGATAATTATTTGTTTCCTTCACCATGTTCATTGCCGTTGCAAGAATATTATCAAAGCTTTCCGCACTGTTTGACTGCTGTGTTGCAGCTGCATTCTGTGTATTAAAAACATCTGACGAAACTCCTGTTAATACATTAACATTCATCGTTTATCTCACCTTTCCAAATATCTTTTATAATTTACCAATCTGTAATCCTGCCTGTGCAATCTGTTTGCTTGCATCAAAAGCTGTTACGTTCGCCTCATATGCTCTGCTGGCATCAATAAGATTCGTCATTTCTGTTACTATATTCACATTCGGATATGACACATAACCATTTTCATCCGCATCTGGATTGGATGGGTCATATTCCATAGTAAAATCAGTAGAATAATCTTCTGTCACTGAAGAAACCTTTACTCCGTTTCCCACATAGCCTTCCCGGGAATCAGAAAGCACTTTGCTGAACGGAGTTACACCTTTTTCCGAAAAAGTTACAATTTTTCTGCGGTATGGTGTTCCATTCTCTGTACTGGTTGTATTTACATTTGCTACGTTCTCAGAAATGGTATCCATACGAAAACGCTGCGCCGTCATACCGGACGCACTGATATCAAACGACTGAAATAATGCCATTCTTTATTCCTCCCACACAATTTTATTTAATAACGGTTTTATACCGTGATATTTCCTGACTGATACTGTTGGTCAATCCCAGATAACGGATTGTTTCTGAGGCAAGCTCTACATTCTCCTGCTCCGGGTCAACATTGTTGCCGTCCAGACGGTAAGAATAAGAGGCATTGTCGATATATGTCTTTGCATTCAGATGGTCCATATGGATATTTGCCACCTTGTCATCCAGTGAAACATATTTGCTTTTGCCCAGTTCGGATTCCAATGTACTTTCAAAATCCAAATCCCGGCGTTTATATCCAGGTGTATCAGCATTTGCAATATTATTTGATATTAACTGTTCTCTTTCCCAGCTCGCACTTGCGGCCTTATTCAGCACATTCATATAGTCAAACGCATTTGAACTTATCATACTGCACCTCCATAGTTATCCATATTGTTATCGCATCATATTTTATTATAAATAATCTTGTAAAAAACACAAGTATTTTTTTCTTATTTTTACATTATCTAGTGTTTTTTTCCAATTGGCCACACAATATAAAAGGGATTTACAGCTTTTTCCCACTATAAATCCCTTTATCCGATGCACCATCCGTGTGCTCTTCTTTATATTCTGTTTGTTTATATTTCTATGGTTAATCTGCCTTTCGTATTCTGGCAAGTTCATCAAACACCACATCATTTACAACTTTGATATAAGTTCCCTTCATTCCGGAAGAACGGGATTCGATGACTCCTGCACTTTCGAACTTACGCAATGCATTTACAATAACGGAACGTGTAATTCCTACACGATCTGCAATCTTGCTGGCTACAAGAATACCTTCTGTTCCGTTTAACTCATCAAAAATATGAGTAATTGCCTCTAACTCTGAAAAAGAAAGTGTGCTGATTGCTGAACGCACAATCTGTACTTTTCTGGTCTCTTCCGCATTTTCCTCATTCACAGAACGCATCATTTCCAGTCCGACAACTGTTGTTCCATATTCACTGAGAATAATATCATCAATGTCATACTGGTTATCATAACGATATACAAACAATGTTCCTAACCGCTCACCAGCAATATCAATCGGTGTAATAATTGCAGAATATTTCTTAATATCTGATTCAAATCCTAATGTTTCCAGATTGACGTTTTCCTTTGTGGAAAGAATTCCAAGCAGTCTTTCATTCAGCATAGAATCAATAAACCCGCCTACTTCATCAACAATCAGTTCATGAATCTCATCAATTCCACGGCACTGGCTGCTTCCGAGTACCTTTCCTTTTTTACTGATAACAAGGATATTGGAATCCAATATCTCTGTCAAAACCTCACAGATATCATTGAACACAACCTTTGACGAATTATTATTGTGCAAAAGCTTATTTATTTTTCTTGTTTTATCCAACAGCTGAACGCTCATACTTATATCCTCCACGCTATATTCAGAATAACTAGACTGTTTAATATTTTATCATGTTTATTCTGATAATTCAAGAATTTGAATTGTACTTTTAATTCTTTTCATCCTTTTTTGGTTTTTCCTCTGAAAAGCCACACTGCTCATTGGCACAGGCAAGCTTATTGCCCTTTTCTACCATATAACTTCCGCACTTCGGACATTTCTCAGATGACGGCTTTGCCCATGACATGAAATCACATTCCGGATTATTCTCACATCCGTAATATCTTCTGCCTTTCTTGGTTTTACGTAGTACAATATCTTTGCCGCATTTCGGGCAGGCAACACCAATCTTCTCAAAATACGGTTTGGTATTACGGCACTCCGGGAATCCAGGACACGCCAAGAATTTACCATGCGGACCGTATTTGATTACCATATTTCTGCCGCACTCTTCACAAATTACATCGGTCACTTCATCCGCTATCTGCACTTTTTCCAGATCTTTTTCTGCCTGCTTTACTGCCGCATCCAAATCCGGATAGAAATTGCTTACTACAGTCTTCCAGTTTACGGTTCCTTCTTCCACGCTATCCAGCAGCGACTCCATATTAGCGGTAAAATGTTCGTCCACGATACTGGAAAATGCTTCTGTCATAATGGAATTTACTGCTTCACCAAGCTCGGTAACATAAAGGTTTTTATTTTCCTTAATCACATATCTTCTGGCAAGAATGGTGGTTATGGTCGGAGAATAGGTACTTGGTCTTCCAATTCCACGTTCCTCCAATGCCTTTACCAAAGATGCCTCGGTATAATGAGCAGGAGGCTGTGTAAAATGCTGTTTTTCATCCCATGCATCAAAACTTAATTCTGTATCCTTATCAATGGACTTAAGCATTACATTCTGTGTGCCCTTTTCTTCATCTTCATTGGTGTATACAGACATAAATCCTTCAAATACAAGCTTGGATGCTGCTACGGTAAAACAGTATTTTCCAGCACCGATTTTTACGGATGTTGTCTCATATTTTGCATCACTCATACGGCTTGCGGTAAAACGGTTCCATATTAACTGGTACAGGCGGAACTGGTCTCTGGATAATGATTCCTTTACCATTACCGGTGTTCTTGTAATATCAGACGGACGAATCGCTTCATGGGCATCCTGGATCTTGTTACTGCTCTTCTTTTCCTGTACATGGGAAGAAACATAATTCTCGCCATACTGTGCTGCGATAAAACTGCGTGCCATAGCATCTGCTTCTTCTGAAATACGGACAGAATCTGTTCTCAGGTAAGTAATCAGACCGACCGTTCCGATTCCCTTTACATCCACACCTTCGTATAACTGCTGTGCCAAACGCATGGTTTTCTGTGTGGAGAAATTCAATACCTTGGATGCTTCCTGCTGTAAGGTACTGGTGATAAACGGCTGTGGAGCCTTTTTATTACGTTCACCTTTTTTCACATCTGTTACGGCGAATTTTTCTTTTTCAAGCTCTGCCATAATAGCATCTGCCTGTTCTCTTGAGGTGATATTCATTTTTTCTTTTTCTGTTCCGTAAAACTTCGCAGTTAGTGGTTTCTTCTCACCTTTTACTTTCAGGCTTGCATCTAAGGTCCAGTATTCTTCCGGTATAAATGCATTGATTTCACTTTCACGATCGCAGATCAAACGCAATGCCACAGACTGTACACGTCCTGCACTTAAGCCTCTTTTTACCTTTGCCCATAATAACGGGCTGATCCGGTAACCCACCATACGGTCTAACATGCGGCGCGCCTGCTGGGCATTCACTAAATCCATATCGATGTCTCTCGGATTTTTTAAAGAGGTCTTTACTGCATTCTTGGTAATCTCATTGAAACTGATCCGGTAAACCTTTTTATCAGAATTTGCCAGATTCAGTGCCTGATATAAATGCCAGGAAATTGCTTCTCCCTCACGGTCCGGGTCAGTTGCAAGATAAATGACATCTGCTTTTTTCACTTCTTTTCTTAATTTTGCAAGTACATCACCTTTTCCCCGGATGGTAATATACTTTGGTTCAAATCCATGCTCTGCATCAAATCCTAAGGTACTCTTCGGTAAATCACGCACATGTCCATTGGATGCATCCACTTCATAATTTTTCCCAAGAAATTTTTTAATTGTTTTAACTTTTGCCGGTGACTCAACAATAACAAGATATTTAGCCATAACCCTGCTCCTTTATTTTGTTCTCTCTATGCGGTTATTCATGTATTTTTATATAATAATTCTTATATACTTCTTTGATAAAACCTGCATTTTCCAGCGTCAGCAGTATCTCACACATCCGGTCTACCGGTAGCTTTGTTTCTTCCAAAATCTGCTGGGCACTTTTCGGTTGCAAATCGAGAACACTATACACCACCCCTTCATCTTTTTCAAGTACCTTTTTTGAAAAAGCATTGGAAACTACTATATTGGCAAGATCAATTTCAAGATCCTTAAACCATTCCTCCGGAGACACTATGATGCCAGCCCCCTGCCGTATCAGGCGGTTACAGCCTCCACTTAACACATCTCCAACACGCCCCGGAAGTGCATAAATATCTTTTCCCTGCTCTAAGGCAAAGTCTGCCGTAATCAATGAACCGCTCCGCTCCTTTGCTTCTATTACAACTACCACATCTGAAAGCCCGCTGATTAACCGGTTCCGTTGCGGGAACAACTTTCCCAAAGGTTTTGTCTGTGGCATATATTCAGATAGAATTCCGCCTTTTTGTGTCATAGTCTGATAAAGACTCTGATTCTGTCTGGGATAACAGTAATCTGCCCCGCATCCCATAACAGCATAAGTTTCTCCCTCTGCCGCCATGGCACCACTGTGGGCTGCTCCATCAATTCCTGCAGCCAGTCCACTGATTATAATGCAGCCTGCTTTTACTGCCAGTTCCGCCAGATGTTTTGCATAGTAACGACCGTATTCACTGCATCTTCTTGCTCCCACAATAGCAATACTTTTCTTATCTTCCGGTGGCAGACTGCCCTTATAAAAAATTCCATAAGGTGGCTTATTGATATATAAAAGACGTTTCGGATAGTTTTCATCCTCTCTTGTTACAAGATACAGTCCGCTTCTTTTTAAATTCTCCCATGCTTCTTCTAAGTTCCATGCTTTTTTATAGGTAAGAACAGACTTCACATCTGCTTCGGTAATGCCCGGAATCTGCATTAATTCCTTTTCTGACATGTCATATAAGACTCCTGCACTTCCGGCAAAACGAAACAGTTTTTCCACTTTTCCGGTTCCAATGTTTTCTGCCATCTGTGCCATACACGCCAGCCAGTATTTATATTTCATTCCATTTATCCCTCCCAGAATTTCTTATCTACATTCCGATAACAGACCGCCTCACTTAAATGTCTGGTTAGGATTTCATCTGAACCGTCCATATCTGCAATGGTTCTCGCCACCCGCAAAATCCTATGATAAGATCTGGCTGTCAATTCCAGCTTCTGATAAATGCTTTCCATATACTGTTTTTGTTTTGTCGATAATCTGCAATATTTTGTCAGTAATGCCGCCGGAATTCTACTGTTATAGCGAATGTTAGTTCCGGCAAACCTTTGCTGCTGCCGCTCCATAGCTGCAACCACCCTTTTTCTAATTTCTGCCGAAGTCTCCTGATGCGGATTTTCTTTAATTAAATCCTGATATTCCACACGCTTTGTCTCTACACAGATATCAATTCTGTCCAATAAAGGCTGACTGATTTTCTTTAAATACTGTTCCACCATTCCTTTCGTGCAATGACAGCGGTTCAAATCCGGATAATATCCACACCGGCAGGGATTCATAGCAGCCACCAGTATAAAATCCGACGGAAATTCATAATTTCCGGCAAGCCTTGCAAGCTTTACACAGTGTTCTTCCATAGGCTGTCTTAAAATTTCCAAGGTTTCCCGCCGGAACTCCGCCAGCTCATCTAAAAAGAGTACACCATGGTGGGCGAGACTGATTTCTCCCGGTCCCGGAACCATTCCACCACCTGCCAGTCCCTGTGGTGTTATGGTATGATGTGGATTACGGAAAGGACGTTCCGCCATCCATGCTTCACTTTCCGTCAGAAGTCCCCTTACACTGTATATTTTTGTTACCTCCAGGGCCTCCTCTTCTGTCATCTCCGGTAAAATACCCGGAATTCTCCTTGCAATCATTGTCTTTCCTGCGCCTGGTGGTCCAATCATCAGGAGATTATGTCTGCCGCTTACCGCAATCTCACAGGCTCTTTTCACAAACTGTTGTCCATTAATTTCTGAAAAATCCGGTACTTCTTTTCTCTTAACCTTTTTCTCATGCCCGATTTCTTCTTTCTCAGGCTCCCAGAATTTTATTTCATCATTAAAGCCTTTTATCACTTCTTCCAGTGTGTTTACACCAAACAGACGGATTCCTTTTACCAATGCAGCTTCTTTGGCATTTTCCACCGGCACCATACAGGCGTCCATCCGCTCCTGTGCAGCCTTTGTCACAATGGGCAATACTCCATGAATCGGTTTTATTCTTCCATCCAGTCCTACTTCTCCTACAATCAGAAGCTGTTCCAGCCTGTCTTTCGGAATAATCCCCATTGCAGCAAGCACTGCCACTGCTACCGGCAAATCAAAGGACGAACCGGATTTTCTTACATATGCCGGCGAGAGATTAATCGTAATCCGTTTTGGTGGGAGACGGTATCCACAATTTTTAAGGGCTGTCCGCACCCGCTCTCTTGCCTCCCGCACTTCTGCCGATAAAAATCCTACCATTTCAAACACTGGCATACCATCCGTCACATCTGCTTCCACGCGGATAGGAATGCTCTCAATGCCACGCACGATTGCCGTTGATACAATACTGTACATTAAATTTCACCTTTCTGTTTTGCAATTATTCTGTTTTTTGTAATTATTTCATTTTCTCTGTTCATTTTGTTTGTCCGGGATTTTTCTGCAGAAGAACTCTGCAATTTACATGAGCAGCCCCAAGATGGGCTATTCATCATTTATTTCGATAAAAAAGATGGACTCATCATATCATGAAATCCATCCTTTTCAAATACCAATTTAACACATTATAAAAATTTAATAATTGTAACCTTTTTCAAAATAAGCTTTCAGCTTCTCCAATGCCCTTTTTTCAATTCGTGAAACATAGGATCTCGAGATATTTAAATTTTTTGCAATCTCCTTTTGTGTCACCGGACAGTCCGTTTTCAAACCATAGCGTAGGTTTATGATAATCTGTTCCCGCCTGTTTAGTACCCGGGGCAGTATTTCATATAATGTCTTCACATTTCTGTCATACTCCATCTGCTCCACCACATCCGGTTCGTTATGCTCTACAATATCCAGTAAATGTATCTGGTTTCCCTCTTTATCTGTTCCGATTGGCTCATAAAGAGACACTTCCCTGGCAATTTTACGCTTACTGCGCAGATACATCAGAAGTTCATTTTCGATGCATCTCGCTGCATAAGTTGCCAGCTTATTTCCTTTTTCTACCCGGAAGGTATCGATTGCTTTAATCAATCCAATGGTTCCAATCGATATCAGATCTTCCATATCCTCTTCCACATTCTGATATTTTTTTACCACATGTGCTACCAGACGCATATTATGTTCTATCAGAATATGTTTTGCTTCAAGGCTGCCTTCCCCAAGCTGCTTTAAATATTGCTTCTCTTCCTGTATAGTCAATGGAGATAAAAATGTTTTCAATACAGCACCCTTAAAAAGCGATTTATTATATTCTATGCGTCTGCCAGGTTCTTCGTGCCTTTCCTCCTTTTTTTATCTCTATCCTTTTCTTCTGTGTCTTTTTCCTTTATAATTATCCTTATGAAGCGAATATTAGACTATACCATAACAAATGAATACAAAAACTATACGATAAGAGAATTTCTTACGGAAAAAGGATACCCGAAAGGGCTCCGGGCACATCTTTTCCGCACCAAAGATGTTCTTTTCCGAAACGGTGATACCGGGCACAGCAGTGACCGGCTGAAGGTTTCTGATAAATTAAAGATTATTTTAGAAGAATCTATGCCGGAAAGCTATCCTGCACCGGAAAACATTCCCCTTTCCATCCTCTATGAAGACGAAGATATTCTCGTTATCAATAAACCGGCACATATGCCTGTCCACCCATCCATGACACATTACGAACATACCCTCTCCAATGCTGTCTTTTATTATCTGGGCAGCAAAAACGAAGCCGGTCCTTTCCGCTGCATCAACCGGCTGGATAAGGATACTACCGGTATCACAATCCTTGCAAAAAACAGTCTCAGTGGCGGTATCTTAGGCAGACAGATGAATGAACGGAAAATCCACCGCACCTATCTTGCCATTGTCCGTGGTATTACCCCGGAATCCGGTACCATTACTGCGCCAATCGGCAGAAAGGAAGGTTCTGTATTAGAGCGTCAGGTAGATTTTGGACAAGGTGAATACGCCTGCACCCATTACCGCAGACTAGCTGTGAAAAAAATTTTTCCAAAAAATACTTTTTCAAGGGAGCCTCTTTCACCGGATGCACTCTCCCTTATTGCTTTGCGGCTTGACACCGGCAGAACCCACCAGATTCGTGTCCATATGAGCTACCTCGGCTACCCTTTAATTGGAGATTTCCTTTATAACCCGGATTTTTCCCTGACAAAAAGGCAGGCTCTTCATGCCTGCCAGTTAAAATTCGAACATCCAATCACAAAGGAACAGCTCTGCTTTACAGCTCCACTTCCTGCCGATATGCAAATGCTGTTCCCTGAATTTCATGTTCCAGATTTGGACAATCTATTTTCGGATTAACGGATTCTTTCGGTAAGTCCGACTTTCTTCTGTACCTTACGCAAGGTCTTATTAGAATAATAAGCTGCTTTTTCGTCATTCATTTTAATCATGCTGTCAAGATAGGTCTTGTCTGCCATCAGTTCCCCATAACGTTTTTGCAATGGCTCTAACTCTGCAGCAACTGCTTCTCCTACTGCCAGTTTGAAATCACCGTAGCCTTTTCCGTCAAATTCTTTTTCGGTTTCTTCTCTTGTCTTACCGGTTACACAACCATAAATATCAATCAGATTACTAATGCCCGGTTTATCTTCACGATATACAATTTCACTGCCGGAGTCGGTTACTGCACGTTTAAATTTGCGGATAATGGTATCTTTATCATCTAAAAGGCGGATAGTTGCATTTGGATTCTCATCGGACTTTGACATTTTTTTCTCCGGCTCCTGCAGACTCATAATCTTTGCACCTGCTTTTCCGATATATGCCTCCGGAATTGTAAATACATCTCCGTAAATAGCATTAAAACGCTGTGCAATGTTTCTGGTAATCTCAAGATGCTGCTTCTGGTCTACTCCAACCGGAACCACATCTGCCTGATACAATAAAATATCAGCCGCCATTAATACCGGATAGGTATAAAGACCTGCATTGATATTATCTGCATGCTTTGCAGCCTTGTCCTTAAACTGTGTCATACGGTTTAACTCTCCCATATAAGTAAAGCAGCCTAATATCCAGCTTAATTCTGCATGTCCGGATACATGGGACTGATAATAAATACAGTTTTTCTCCGGGTCTAATCCTGCCGCTACATATAATGCATAAAGAGAACGGGCATTTTTACGGAACTCTGCCGGCACCTGTCTTAAGGTAAGGGAATGTAAATCCATAACACCATAGATACATTCATATTCATTTGTAAGATTTACCCAGTTTTTCAATGCTCCCAAATAA
This sequence comes from Roseburia sp. OM03-7AC, assembly GCF_003462625.1. Lineage (NCBI taxonomy): Bacteria > Bacillati > Bacillota > Clostridia > Lachnospirales > Lachnospiraceae > Roseburia > Roseburia sp. OM03-7AC. Next base: position 269,048 of record NZ_QTZJ01000001.1, on the reverse strand, counting down.
TTTCCAAGGGTAAGGGTTCCTGTTGCCTGCATTCCACTATATAAAATCTTCTTTCCGTCTAACATTTATTTATCCTTCTTTCTTTTATTTTTCAATACTTCATATCGAATATATGCATAAGTCTCTTCTTCGCCGCATTCTGCCAGCATATGAAGAAGGCACTCTAAAAGTTCTCTTGATTCCTCATGAATAATATGATACTGCTTTCCATGTTCGTAATAAGCCAGAGGACTTTCGTCGGTATATTTTTCTCTCTGGTAATTCCTGCTTGCTGCCACCCGGTCAATAAACATCTCAACAACATATTTTGTTGGCATCTTCATTCCAGTAATTCCGGTGCATTTATCCGGTCCGTAATCAATCCAGTATTCCATATGATGCTTGTTTCTGCCCTTATGGTGCAGCCAGGCTGCGGAATACCCCTTATCCTCACGTTCGGCATTGTTGGGACTCATATTTCCCTGAAAATACTTACAGCCCACTAAAAATTCCGTTGGTGAATATTTCGACAAATCATGCAATAAACCCTGGCGGTAAAGTCCTACTTTAAAACAGCCTTTCATGACCAACATCTTGTGATGATTAATTGTGCAAAAATGTTTCCATGCTTTCATCTTACTTTATTTCCCTATTAATATCTGAATGGACATCCCGGCAATTTCTACCTGGACTGCATCCATTATCATTTCTTTCTCCAGAAAACCATTTTCATTTCCTGTATCCATTACTTTATACCATTTTTTGCTTTTTGGCAATTTCGGAAGTGCAAGGAACTGTTTTCCGGTGTGAAAATTATATGCCACATAAATCATTTCCTCACAATCCGCATACAGTCCGCAATAAAGCATCCCAACCGACTGGCGGTTCGGGCTAAATCCCACAGTCCATGCACTATCGCAATGAAAAGAAAGATCCGGATATCCCAGTCCCTTATAATCATTCATCCGCATCGGCTCTTCCATCCGAAGAACCGGGTGTGCCTTACGAAAGGCTGCCATTTTCTTTACAAACTGTTGTAAGGAAGCATATTTCTTATCATTTTTCCAGTTTACCCAGCCAACTGCATTATCCTGGCAATAAGCATTATTATTTCCCCTCTGGGAATTACCAATCTCATCACCGGCAGCAAGCAGTGGAATACCCTGTGCTAAAAATACTGCCGTAATCGCATTTCGAAGCTGTTTTTTACGCAGGCTTTCTATATATTTTTTGCGGGTTGGTCCTTCAATGCCATAGTTGTCACTGTAATTCCAGTCATTTCCATCCGCATTGTTTTCCCCATTTGCTTCATTATGTTTCTCACTGTACATAAATACATCTGCCAGTGTAAAACCATCATTAGATGCTGCATAATTCACAAATCCGGCATATTTCTTCTGCTTACGCATCTGGTTTACAAAATCGGTAAGACAGATTTCCTTATGATTTAACATTTTCCGCAACGGATAATAAAATTCATCCCGGTAAACAAATAAATGCGGATATGCATAATCCTGTTCCAGCAAATCCTCCGGAATCGTATCTGCAAACAGCTTACTGCGGCACAAAATCAAATCCTGTGCCATAGCACGAATCGGAAGATTTGCTCCCATCAGTCGGAATCCATCCACATGATATTCCATCACCCAGAAGCGCAGGGCTTCTAACATCAGATTCTGATTGATGGTATCAGGAAAATAAATTTCCATAATACATTCCATGTCATTTTTATGCAATGCCTTAATTAATGATTTCAAGGCATGCTCCGGCTGTCTGCTTCTGGTAAATGCAGCCTTCGGCGCAAAATAATTGCCTTCGGTATAGCCCCAGCAATTTATCTTCTCAACTTCCGGCAGCTTCTTTGTATCCGTCTTCTGTTCTTCCTTCCAGGTCACATAATCCGGCAGTTCACAGGTTGCCGGTATCATCAGTTCTTCAAATTCATAAAAAGGCATAAATTCAACGGTTGTAACGCCCATATCACGAAGATATCCTATCCGGTTCTCTACTGCTTCAAAAGTTCCTTTTCTTGCTCCGCCATTACTACCCTCCATGGTAAAATTTCTCACATGAAGTTTGTACATGACCATATCCTTTTTGGCAATTTCCGGTGCCACATCCTCTTCCCAGTCAAAAACATCTGTGGAGAAACCGCTTTTCACCTGATAATCCATACCAAAGCGTTCCTTTTCTCCCCACTTTTCCCTGCCTACAATTCTTCTGGCATATGGATCTGGCATAACCTTACCGTCTATTTCAAAATTATAATCAAAAGAAGCCGGTTCAATGCCCATTACCATAATTGAGCGAAGTGCACCCACATAGTAAGTATCCGGAACCGGTATTTTCTCAATTTTCCCTGTTTTCTTTTCATACAGTACAATACTGCATTTCTGCTCTTTTCTCCCCTCAAAGGTAAATACAACCCCATCACTATGCACAACTGCTCCCATGGTTCTGTAATCGCCTTCCCGAACATTGTATTTCATTTCATCATCCTGCACTTTCCTATATTCAAGTCTCTTGAAAAGATTATAACACGATTCATTGACAATTGATATGTAAATTTTTATAATTATAGTATAGTGTATTGTTAATTAGTGATATAAGAGGTATATTCATGCATACAGTTGCAACAAAGGATTTACAACCTGGCATGGTGACTGCCGCTCCTGTCATGAGCAGGCATGGGCAGATGATTGTAGAAGAACACAAAATGCTGACAACCCAGATGATTGCGCACCTTGAGTTTTATGGAATTGAGAGTGCCAGAATAATAGACGGTGTTCTGCCTGTTGATGCCATTCAGTCAATGGCTGAAGAAAAGGAAGCAGTTGACCGGTATTCTGAACGGGTAAGAAACAGTAAAGAATTCAAAGTTTTTAAAGCAAATTACGAAAAAAAAGTACCTTTTTTAGAAAAATCCATCAATGATTTTGTCACAAAAAACATTCCTTTTGATCAGGAGGCTCTTTTATCCTGCGCTTTAGATCTTTTTGCCAGACATTCCACTACAATTTCCATGTTCGATATGCTGCACAATATGCGCAAAATTACCGATTCCACTTATGCCCACAGTCTGAATGTTTCTTTAATCAGCCGAATGATTGGTATGTGGCAGAATTATAATGCAGATGATTTAGAAACTCTGACTCTGGGTGGTCTCTTACACGATATAGGTAAAAGTAAAATTCCACCGGAAATCATTAATAAACCAGGACGCCTGACCCCGGAAGAATATGAACTGGTGAAAAAACATTCCGAATATGGTTATGAACTGCTGAAAAATCAGAATGTATCTGTCCGCATCAAAAAAATTGCTCTCACCCATCATGAACGCTGTGATGGAAGCGGCTATCCAATCGGACTTATCGGAGATGATATTGATGATTTTGCCAATATCGTTGCTATTGCAGATGTCTACGATGCCATGACTGCTGACCGCTGTTATCGCCGCGGCGTCTGCCCGTTTGAGGTCATTGCCACTTTTGAGCGGGAGGGTCTGGGTAAATACAAACCCCAGTTTATTACCAGCTTCCTGGAGCATATTGCCAATACATATATTAACAATGATGTCATGTTAAGTAATGGCATGACCGGTAAAATTGTGCTGATTAACAAGCATCGCCTGACCCGTCCGGTGGTTCGGTTAGAAGACAGTATATTTATCAATCTGGAAAAACGTCCGGAACTCTACGTTCAGACAATTATATAAAGAAAGAGGTATTTTATGGAAAACAAACAGTTAAAAGAGGAAGACGATATCATGGTGACATTGAATTTAGACAATGGGCAGGATGTGGAATGCAAAATTCTTACTATCTTTGAAGCAGGAAAACAGGATTATATTGCGCTGATGCCCTTAGATGAAAAGGGAAATGAAAATGCAGATGGTGAAGTATATATCTATCGTTACTCCGAGGATGAGGATGGAAATCCTTCTTTAGATAATATTGACAGTGACGAAGAATACGAAGTTGTCTCCGACCGTTTTGATGAATTATTAGATGAAGCAGAATTTGACGCAATGGACAACTAATCATCCATTACGTTTCCTGCAATTCTTTTAAGAACCGGGATGGTTCTGCACTGTGATTATTCAACAGCTCTACCGAGAAGAGGTAGAGCTGTTTTTTTGCTCTGGTCATCCCCACATAGAACATTCTGCGTTCCTCTTCCAGATCCGCATCTAAAACAGCTTTCTTATAGGGCATGATTTTCTCATTTACATCAATCAAAAATACCACATCATACTCTAATCCCTTCGAGCTATGTAAGGTTGATAAGACAACGCCCTCTCCCTTCGTCCGCTGCTTCTCCATGGCACGCTGTAATTCTTTTAAATATTTCTCTTTCTGTTTCTGCCAGTCATCAAAGCTATCGAACTCTTTGGTCATATCGGTAAGCTGTTCTAGAATATCCAAAAGTTCTTCCTCATTCATACCTCTCTGATCTGCATATTCTTTGATATAGTCATCGTAGCCGATTCCCTTGCGGATATAATTCACCGCTGCAAAAGGCTTCATTCCGGCTAACATTTTGCAGTCATGATAAAGCCGGTCGATTCTTCGTGCAATCCAGGACTGCTCCATTTTATCATAATAATCTGCCCAGACATCAAATGCTACAGTATCCTCTTCCAGGCTGTCCCGCCCAATATAACGGTTCGGCCGGTTCATAATCTGTAAGAAGTCTGCCCTTCTTCTGCTTCCATGGGCAATCCGAAGATAACTTTCCATATCTTTTGCAATCCAATGCTCATAAATATTAGGAATATTATCCCTTGTACGGAAAGGAATATTATATTCCATCAACTGCTGCATCAGAAGTCTTGGCTGTGTATTAGTGCGAAACAGCACCGCTGCGTCCGACCAGTCACCACCAGCTGCGGTATATTCCTTAAGTGCATGAATCAATCCTAAATTTTCTTCCCGCTGCGTCCGGTAAGTCTTACATACTACCGCTTCCTTTGCCGGATGAAATGCCTTAATATCCTTTGCAAACCGCCCTGTATTGTGGGCAATCAGTCTTCCTGCCGCTGCCACAATATTTCCATCGGAACGATAATTATAATTTAATACAATCCGCTTTGCATCAGCATAATCCTTCTCAAAGTTCAGCATAATCTCCGGTCTTGCCTGGCGGAACCTGTAAATAGACTGGTCATCATCCCCTACCACAAAGAGATTATTTTCCGGTGCTGCAAGCATCCTTATAATCTCATATTGCAATCCATTGATATCCTGAAACTCATCAATCAAAATATACCGGAACTTCTTCTGCCAGAGTGCTAAGATATCCTTCCGCTGGCTGAAAAGTTCATAGGTATAAACTAACATATCATCAAAATCAATCAGCCGGTTCTTCTGTAGCATCTTCTGATAATTCATAAATACATCCCGGAATGTATGCTCTGGAAAATTAGAAGAATAATAATGTTCAATGGGAATGTTCGAATTCTTTACACCGCTGATTTCAGATAACAGAGTCTGGATGCATTCATTTTCATCTTCATAGTCAATCGGAAAATGACGTAAAAGATTCCGGATAAATACCACCTTCTGCTCATCTCTTATAATATTTTCTGCCCGATAATGATAAGCATACTTTAATACCGTAAAAAACACCGCATGAAAAGTACCAAAAGTAGCCGTTGTGGATGTCTGATTCGTTAGCGAAAGAAAACGCTCCTTCATCTCCATAGCGGCTGCTTTTGTAAATGTCACCACCAGAATCTCTGATGGTGACACCCCATATTTTTCTATTAAATTTTTCGTTCGATGGGTAATTACGGCAGTTTTGCCTGAACCGGGCCCCGCCAGTGTAAGGCAGGGACCCTGATAAAAATCAACAGCTTCCTGTTGTGCTTCATTAAATTGCATGAAATGCCTCGTAACTTTTATTTCTCAAGTGCTTTCGTAAGAAGTGTAATTCCGGTACGGATACGTTTTAAGGACTCCTCCTTACCAATAATTTCCATAATCTCAGTTGCACCTGCCGGTGTCATCTGTTTACCGGAAACCGCTGTACGAACCGGCCATAATACATAACCATTCTTGCAGCCCTTCTCTGCCACAAAATCACAAAGTGTCTGATACAGTGCATCATTACTGTAATCCTGTTGAGCCTCTAATACCGGAAGAATCTCTGTCAAGACTTCCAAAGAGCTCTCTTCTGTGGTCTTCATCTTCTTATGGGTATACATTGCGGTATCATACTCCGGAAGTTCCTCAAAGAAGTCAATCAGATTCTCAATATCCGGGAAGATTTCAATTCTGGTCTTCACCATCTCTGCAATCTTGCGGATATCATAATCCCTGGTAATTACTTTCCGGATATATGGCTCTGCCATTTCAAAGTACGAATCAAAATCCATTGCCTTGATGTATTCGCCATTCATCCATTTCAGCTTTGTATAGTCAAATACAGCCGGTGATTTGCTCATATGATGATAATCAAAGGCTTTTACCAGCTCTTCCAGGGAAAAGATTTCCCGGTTATCTGCCGGACTCCACCCCAGTAATGCCACAAAGTTTACAACTGCTTCTGTTAAAAATCCCTGTTCAATCAAATCTTCGTAGGAAGAATGCCCGCAACGTTTACTTAACTTCTGATGCTCTTCGTTGGTGATTAGCGGACAGTGTACATACACCGGCACATCCCAGCCAAAAGCTTCATACAGACGGTTATACTTTGGAGAAGAAGAAAGATATTCATTTCCTCTTACTACATGTGTAATTCCCATCAAATGGTCATCTACTACGTTGGCAAAGTTATAAGTCGGATATCCGTCTGATTTAATCAGAATCATATCGTCCAGCTCCGCATTATCAACGGTAATATCTCCATAGATTTCATCATGAAAGGTTGTTGTTCCTGTCTGAGGATTGTTCTGACGGATAACGTATGGAACACCTGCAGCAAGCTTTTCTTCTATTTCTTCCTTGCTTAAATGCAGGCAATGCTTATCGTAAACAATAATCTCTTTACCTGCAACAGTCTGACGCAGACTCTCTAAACGCTCCTTATCACAGAAACAATAGTATGCTTCTCCTTTTTCAATGAGTTTCTTCGCATACTCCAGATAAATTCCCTGTGCCTGACGTTCACTCTGCACATATGGGCCAACACCGCCATCCTTGTCCGGACCTTCATCATGTAACAATCCAGTCTTCTCAAGGGTACGGTAGATAATATCTACCGCTCCCTCAACATAACGTTCCTGGTCTGTATCTTCAATTCTTAAAATAAAATCTCCGCCCTCATGCTTTGCAATTAAATATGCATAAAGTGCTGTACGCAGATTTCCTACATGCATTCTTCCTGTAGGACTTGGTGCAAATCTGGTTCTAACCTTGCTCATTCTATTAACCCGCTTTCTTACTATTAATTTAATTCGATTTCCCGTAATTCCTTTGGAGGAAGCTGCTTGGTAGAAGCTTTCTTAATCTTCTCGATTTCCTGTTTTGCTTTCGGAATCGGAAGAATAGTTCCTGCTCCGGCGATACATCCGCCAGGACATCCCATTCCTTCAATCATACATCCATTCATCTTACCAGCCTTGGCAAGCATCAGCATCTTCTTACATTCAGCAAGACCTTCTGCATGTTCAATCTTAACATCCACATCCGGATAATATTCATGTACACATTTTTCAATGGCATCTGCAACACCACCGGCACATGCATATCCACGACCTGCAGCAGTTGCATCATGCATGGAGCTTTCACCCTCTGTCTGGTTCGGATCAATTCCTTTTGCTGCAAACATAGCGTCTAACTCTTCAAATGTGATTACAAAATCAACATCGCTTCGTACAGTTCTTCTGCTTGCTTCCAGTTTCTTAGCAGCACACGGTCCGATAAATACTACTTTTGCATTCGGATGTTCTTTCTTAATGCTTCTTGCTGTAGCAACCATAGGTGTAAGCTCAGAAGATACGCTCTCGATTAAATCCGGAAACTGTGTCTTTGCAAGCATGGACCATGCAGGACAGCAGGAAGTAAGTAAGAACGGAAGCTCTCCTGTTGCAACATGATTTGCATAGTGATGTGCTTCTGCTACTGCACCGATATCAGCCCCAAGTGCAACTTCAACAACTTCTGAGAAACCAAGTTCTAATAAAGCTGCCTTTACATGCTTTGGAGTAGCTCCAGGTCCGAACTGACCTACAAATGCAGGTGCAATTTCAGCGATAACTTCTCCGCCTTCTTTCATACAACGGATCAACTGGAAAATCTGTGATTTATCTGCAATTGCTCCGAATGGGCAGCTTACCATACACTGACCACAGGATACACATTTATCTGCATCAATCTTTGCTCTTCCGTATTCATCTGTTCCGATTGCTCCAATTCCACAAGCCATGGAACAAGGTCTTTCTTTCTTGGAAATTGCATCATATGGGCAGGCTGCTTTACATCTTCCACATTTGATACATTTCTCCTGGTCGATTACAGATTTGCCATCTACCTGGGAGATTGCTCCCTTTGGACATACCTCCATACATGGATGTGCAATACATCCCTGGCACATATTGGATACTTCATATTTCTTTTCTTCGCACAGATTACATGCAGATGGAATTACCTGCATAAGAGGTGGCTCATAATATTTTTCTGCCACATTGCTCTCTTCGAGGCCACTGGTAACATGTACCGGTTTATCCTGTGGCCGTAAAGACATACCCATAGCAAGTCTTACTCTTTCTGCTGCAATCGCACGTTCTCTATAAATACTTTCACGGTATGTAGGAACATCTCCAGGGCAAACTGTATATGGAACTGCCTCAACGGCATCGTTCAGGTTTGCACTGTCTGCTTCATAAGCAATTTTTGCTACCTCCGTAAAAATGCTTTTTCTCAAATCTGATACTGGTGTACGTAGTCCTCTCATCGTTTCCTCCTAGAAAAAAATTGTATTATATCATTGTTCATAACCACGCACAGTATTATCAATATATAACACTATGCTAACAATAATCTAGCACACCACTTTCAATAATACAAGTAGCCTGCTCCTATGTTCTAAAATAAATACTTTTTACAACTTTTTCCTCTGGGAACATTCTTTGCAGACCGCATCCGTATCTATCCTTCCACTACATCCGCTGCAGCCAATGCAGCCTCCCTCTTTTTTCTTTTTCATCATAGCATATACCGCAAAGGCGCACCAGCAAAGAATCAGTAATAGCAAAATAATATCATTAACGCCCATACTATCTGCCTCCTAAAAAATCAGGCTGCCAATCTGAAAGACAACAAATGCTGCAATCCATGCAACCACGCACTGCATTACCACAACACCAAGTGCCTGAAGCTTTGAGCCCATCTCCCGTCTGATTGCTGCAATTGCTGCTACACATGGTGTATAAAGTAACGTAAATACCAGGAAGCTGACTGCTGATACCGGCGTAAACAGAATTCCAAGGCTGTTTCCCAAAGCAGTCACACTGGTTCCAAGAAGTACACTCATGGTACTGATTACTGCTTCTTTGGCAGTAAATCCGGTAATCAAAGAAGTGGATACTCTCCAGTCCCCAAATCCAAGCGGAGCAAAAACCGGTGCAATCACACGGCCGATTAATGCCAGCAGGCTGTCTGCGCTGTCAGATACTACATTCAGTCTGGTATCAAAAGACTGTAAGAACCAGATAATGATCGTTGCAAGGAAAATAACGGTAAATGCCCTCTCTAAGAAATCCTTTGCCTTGTCCCACATCAGGAGTACCACGCTCTTAAAAGATGGCAGCCGGTAATTCGGAAGTTCCATGACAAAAGGCATCGGTTTTCCACGGAATGCGGAATGTTTAAATAAAAGTGCCACTAGAATTCCCATTACCATTCCACCAACATAAAGTGCAATCATAACAAGTGCCTGATACTTTTTAAAAAATGCTGCTGTAAATACCGCATAAATCGGAATTTTTGCTGAACAGCTGATAAATGGTGTCAGCATAATGGTCATTTTCCGGTCTCTTTCGGATGCTAAAGTTCTGCTTGACATTACTGCCGGAACCGTACAACCAAATCCAATCAGCATTGGAACAAAACTTCGTCCGGAAAGTCCAATCTTACGCAGCAGTTTATCCATAACAAAGGCAACTCTTGCCATATAACCGGAATCTTCCAGAATAGACAGGAAGAAAAATAAAACCACAATAATCGGCAGGAAGCTTAACACACTTCCGACTCCGGCAAATACACCGTCAATAATCAGGCTGTGAACCACCGGGTTAATTCCATAAGCAGTCAACCCCTTGTCAGCAAGATTCGTTATGTATGCAATAAAAACTGCAAGATAATCACTTAAAAATGCTCCGATAACACCGAAGGTCAGCCAGAATACCAGCAGCATAATCAGAAGAAACAGCGGGATAGCAAGATATTTATTCGTTAATACGTTGTCTATCTTTACACTACGGATATGTTCTTTGCTCTCATGGCACTTTGTTACTGATTTACTGCACACCTTTTCAATAAAGGTATATCTCATATCCGCCAGAGCGGCATTTCTGTCCATATGATGGTCTGTTTCCATTTCTTCAATACTGTGTTCCATCATATCCAGTTCGTTCTGGCTCAGCTTCAGTCTGTCAATAATGTCTGTATCCTGCTCTACAATCTTCGTTGCTGCAAAACGTGGTGACATTCCGATATTCTGTGCATGGTCTTCTACCTGATGGGATACCGCATGAATGCAGCGGTGCACAGGACCTTTCTCGCAAAAATCCGTTACCTTTGGATATATCTTCTGTCCTGCCACCTTCATGGCGCTGTGTACCAGGTCTTCCACTCCCTCTCCCTTTACCGCACTGATTGGAATGACCGGAATTCCCAGTTCTAAAGACATCTGTTTTACATCAATACTTCCGCCGTTGTTACGCACCTCATCCATCATATTCAGAGCTAATACCATCGGAATATGCATTTCTAACAACTGCAGGGTCAGATAGAGATTTCGCTCAATATTTGTTGCATCTACAATATTGATAATTCCATCCGGCTTTTCATTTAAAATAAAGTCTCTTGTTACAATCTCCTCACTGGTATATGGACGCAGAGAATAGATTCCCGGCAGGTCAACTACCGACGCATCCTTATGTTCTCTGATTTCTCCCATTTTCTGGTCAACCGTTACACCCGGAAAATTTCCAACATGCTGGTTGGAACCGGTGAGCTGATTAAATAATGTGGTCTTACCACAGTTCTGGTTTCCTACTAATGCAAATATCATTCTAGTTCTCCTCCGGTTCTACTTCAATTTTTCCGGCATCTTCTTTTCGTATGGTCAGTTCATATCCACGAATCCGGAGTTCAATCGGGTCTCCCATAGGTGCTACTTTACGCACCTGCACCTTTGTCTTTGGAATCAGCCCCATATCTAAAAATCTACACCGCAGTGCTCCTTCTCCCCCTACTTTGGTTATTACCGCTTCTCTTCCAATTTCAAGTTCATCCAGTGTCATCTATTTTCCTCTTCTCTTGTTATTGATATTTTTTCTCAATTAAGTATTTTACCGCAGGATTCTTTTTTTCACAATATAAAATCTCACATTCCTTTTCATCTGCACATATATTAATATGAATATTTTTATTGAGGTCAGCATATGAACAACTGTAATTGTCAGCCACAAAGCAGCCGTCCGGCTGTTCCGACACCTTATACGAAACAGTTTGCCTGTAATCAGGAACTTGCCATGGCTTATGTTCCATGGCAGCAGTTCGGCAATCTGTACGAACCTGACCAGGCTCTGCGTAATGGCACAGTCTTTCAGGATTTAAATAAACCTTTCCATGGTTCCATGAAAGGAGGCAGATTCTGATGAACAATATGCCAATGAACCAGTCCCAGCTTTTAGACTGGATTAATCAGGTCAGCTTTGTAGCTTATGATACTGCCCTTTACCTTGACACCCATCCTTATGATGAAGAAGCACTTTCCTTCTATAACCACTACCGTACCCTGCGGTTAAAAGCAGTGAAAATGTATGAAGAAAAATATGGTCCCCTGACTTTAGACGGTGCCGACACAGACGGTCACTGGAGCTGGGGAAGCATGAGAAATCCATGGGAAGGGGGAAATTGTTAAATGTGGCAGTATGAAAAAAGACTGGAATATCCGGTCAACATCAAACAGACCGATCCGAAAACCGCACAGTATATCTTAAGCCAGTACGGAGGTCCTGACGGAGAAATCAACGCATCCTTACGTTATCTCTCCCAGCGCTATTCCATTCCTTACCGTGAAGTAGCCGGACTGCTTACCGATATTGCGACAGAAGAAATTGCCCATTTTGAGATGATTGCAACCATCGTGCACCAGCTTACCAGAGACCTGACTCCGGAGGAAATCAAAGCCTCTAACTTCGGTCCTTACTATATTGACCACACCCTTGCCGTATGGCCACAGGCTGCCGGTGGTGTTCCACAGAATGCCTGTGAATTCCAGTCCAAAGGCGATCCGATTACTGACCTTATGGAAGATATGGCTGCAGAGCAGAAAGCCCGCACCACTTACGATAACATTCTTCGTGTCGTAAAAGACCCGGACGTTGTAGATCCGATTCGTTTCCTGCGTGCCAGGGAGGTCGTACACTTCCAGCGTTTTGGCGAAGCACTCCGGATGGTACAGGAACACCTTGACTCCAAGAACTTCTATGCATGTAACCCGGCTTTCGATAAGAGCTGCGGCTGCAAATAAAACTGTGATAGAAAAGAATGTGCCTTGGCACATTCTCGCGCCTGCGGCGGTTGCTTGCGACATCTACCTTATACGCCGCAGTGTGCATCCTCGCGGAGCGTTTTTTACTTTACAGGAAAGCAATTTCCTGTAAAGTAAAAAATAGCGTATCACCGATATTTTCTATCGATGATACGCTATTTTCATTCTCCGGTTCCGCAGAGCCGGTCCACAGAATTAATAATCTCACGGACTTCCGGGATTTCCTCATGATACTCTTTCATGAGTTTTTCAATTTCTTCCTTCTGTTCTAATACTACATCCATGTTATATTCAATGGATGCCCGGATTTTCTGCCGCCGGCTCAATAATTCATGCTTGATTTCCACCATTTCACGCTTATCTACCAGTGCATTGGGTTGACTAATCCAGACCTTTGCATCATAAAGTTCATATTTTTGCAGCATGCGTACTAACTTTCCATTAAAATATTCCAAGTCATCACTATTCCGCTCAAATTTCTCTCTTTCCCGTTTGGCTTCTAAGTACTGCTCCCAGAGATAGGTCAGTTCATAGGAATTATGCACATGGTATTTCTCACAGGCATAATCCACCGCATTCGTAGAATTTACATACTTTATTTTAGTACGGTTCAAAAGAGTAATGGCATGATTCATGTTCACTTCTGCCCGCTTGATTTCTCTTGTATTATTCTGATTCCGGAACAGCATAAAGAATCCACTGGCTGCCGCAGCTACCATCAGAATCGTAAATAGAATCCGTACATCCATTTCCAATGCCACATGAAGAACCAATATGACTGCAAGGAATGCCAGTACCATGCCAAATACTACATAGGATGCCTTCCGCAGAATCTTCTGTTCTTCCATTAACTCTTCCCGGTAATAAGCCCATTCATTCTTCTCCCCTTCCAGGTAATTCATATCACGCTTTACGGCCGCCTGATACATCTCATTTGCCTGCAGGGTCCGGATGGATTCCGTCAGAGTCTCCTCTTCCTGTTCCATCTGTGCATACTGCGTATCTGTCAGCTTCTTGGTTGCTTTCAGATAATCGGAACGGGACTGATCCAGTGTAAGAATACTGTTTGCAGTATCTCTTAAAGCAGCTGCCTCATCTTCCGGCAGTTCTTCAATAATCTGGATATCCTTTAAATAAGAAGTCACCACACGATATTCAGACTTTTCATTTTCCAGGGTCTTTGTGGTGTCAATCATCTGTTCACAGTGACCCAGAACATAATGTTGTACTTTATGTTCATCCTTCCGGTCTTCTTCCGATAACGTATCCTCTGTGATACATTCTAAGACCTCTTCGATTGTTTTCTTTGGTTTCCTTTTTCTTCTAAAAAATTTTATCAATGTTATGCCCACCGTCCATTGCTTTCGTAAATATATTTTTTCTTATCCAGCACATCTCGAAATGCTTCCAGTACTTCTTCCTCATCATTCCATTGCTTATGAATATCCTCTAATGTCTTTTGCAGTTCTTCTGATACTTCATAAACCTGTTCCTTTTCATCCGGTGCTGCCATCCGCCATGCTTCTTCCATCTCCCGCATGCATGCCGGATTGTTATTATAGTCATAAGCTTTCTTAAAGCATCGTGCCGCATCCCGGTACAGGAATAATCCGGTATGTGCAACTCCAATATTATTCCATATATTTCCTATGACAGAAGCATCAAGCTTCCCCGCCTCTTCCTTCTGCAGCAGACGCATATATTCCCTGATAGCCATGACATACCGATGATTCATAAGGCTTCTGTCTGCCCTGATTTTCATACATTCAATTTCTGATTTATTTTCTACTTCTGCCAGTGCATATTCGATTTCATCTTTTTCTTTCTTTGTGCAAAAGCCGCAGGCATCCATCAGAAGCCGGACTTTCTTTGCCAGCGTTATTTTCTTTCGGACAGCCTCTTTTAACTGCCCGGCTAACTCCAGGTCTTTTAACTCCTCTGCAATCCAGCTGATTAAATCATCCGACACAAAAGAATCGTCAAGATATTCCGTGTGGTTTAAAATATACCAGTTCAATTCCTCCAGGGAATAGATATTTATCATATTCTGTTCTAAATAATATGGCACATCGGTTTCTTTCCGATTGCATAAAATCAATTCTCCCATGAAGTCTCCTCCTACAGTTCCATTTTATATTCCCACACTTTTTCAGAGCTTTTATAAATCTCTCCAAATCCAAGATCCCGTATGGTAACCTTTACAGCGGAATCCGACAGTGCTTCTGTCATAACAGAAAGTCTGGTCATACGTTCCGGACGTTTTGGAATATCTGTAAGCTCTAAAGATTCTATCTTTGCTTCCCTGCTATCCGGAAGCTGCAGCCAGAAATCAACGGTATTCGTACCTGCCAGTAAAATCTCGCACTGATTCTTTGCTTCATACCAGTTTTCTCCTGCACTTACCAGTGTATGGAAAATAAGTTCTTCCCGGTCTTTTACTTTAAGGCTGATATTTACCTTCATCTCATTCTCGCCAATATAGACAAACTGCCACGGCTGCATTCCTGCATGGATACAGGATGCATAACAGGCTCCTTTGGCATAAAGGTTCTTGCCTAGGAATACGTGCCTTCCATTGCAGAGAAACTTTAAGGATTCTCTCATCCATTCTCCATCAAACCCATCCCCGGTCAGATATACGGATGAATAGATTTTCCGGGAAATGGCATCCGTTACCACATCCAAAAATGCAGTATCTTTGTTACCAATCAATGGACCATAGTCCTTCAGGTAAATGTGTACCAGCTGCGGTGTGGAATTCAGATTCCGCTCCATGTAATAAAAGCGCATGCTGTTCTTCGAATAATCAAATAATACCGCATCATGCAGCCACAGTTCTTCCTTCTGGCTTAAAGCATAGTAATAAAAGCTTTCTGCATAATCGATGACATGATACTGCTCTTTTGTCCACTTCATCCGTCCGGCTAATTTTTCAATCAATTCCATCTTCTCACGGTTTAAAGTGTCCATGGTAATGGTAATTCTTGCCAGCTTCATGGATGTGCCGAATTTCTGCGGTACCGTAAGAATTTTACGGACAAAGAGACTTAACAGTTCTACCGTATCATATGTTTCCCCTTCCACGGTAACCGGTTCGCCTGCCAGTGCCCGGCTGAAGAGCCGGTCACAGCCGCTTCCTTCACCATTTTTCATGACAGTCTCTGCTTCTTTTCCGTAATACCACTGTCCGATTCCCCTCCTCTTGCAAAGACTCAGCGGAATCTGATACAATTCACTGCCTGCCACGGTACTGATGGTATCCGGCTCTGACATATCGGATGTACAATATGATACTAATGCGTATTTTTTTCCAAAATCCAGTCCTATTGAAAGGCTTTTTTCCTTCATACCATCACCCTGTTATTGTTTTCCCTGTTATTACATCAGTTGAAAACGTTCTTCATTCCTTTTCTTCATACTGTCATATTTCCGTAAAAGACGTTCTAATTTTTCATAATCCTTTAAGGTATATTCTAATTCCATTTCATTCAGCATATCGTAGGTGCTTCCGTTTTCCCTGCCACAGACATCCTTACAGGAAAGCCGTCCACTCTCAGTCACAACGGACTCCCGTGGTGCTTCCTCTGAAATATAATACGGAATTTCTTCTCCAAAGAATACGATAAATTCTTTTACGAAAATGCCCTCATACATCTCATTCATATCTTCATCCACATAGGATTCACCTTTCTGATAGTGAATCACTACACGCTTGCTCGGATTTGTCCGGTATTCCACAAACTTCCGGTCGTAAAAATGAAATCGATAGCGAATCTCTTCCGGCATCTGCTGATAAAATGCGAAATAAAGATTCTGAACCAGCTGCTCCTGTAGAAGCTGCTCTGTCATCTCCATTACACCTTTTTCTTCTATGGACAAATCCCTCTTCGCAACAGCATAAAGCAGCGCCAGCTTCATCACCTGGCTTAATTCTTCCCGTTCCTCATAATTTTTCTTTAAGCCTTTAATGACATTTTCCGGTACAATGCCCTGATGCACAAAATAGAAATGTGCAAAATAATTTACATATGCTTTCCGCAGAAGATGTGGTGCTCCGTGTGACACAAAGCTTTCATAAATGCTCTGCACCTGCTCCACAAATTCTGCCGTATATAACATCTGCATCAATAACCGTTCTTCCAAGTCTCTGGTATCTATATCAAAGGTCTGCGCTGCTGACCAGACCGCCGCCATTACACGGGTCGGACCGCAGTAGAACTGTGCTAAATACTGCAGCATCTCTTTACTGTATTTCTTCGCCTGAAAAGTCACTGCACAAAGTGCCAGCAGGAAATCATCACTTTCATAATCCGCTTCTTCTATTTCATAAGTCAGAAGTGCCGTCAGTTTCTCCAGACGGATGCCTTCCCAGCCAAATTCCCGTATATCCGGATATGCAATCTCATATAACCGGTATTCCAACATCAGATTCAAAAGATAGGCTCTGTCATCACGCTTCATGGCGGAAAGCGGTGCACAACGCAGACACTCTTCCACCAGATCCTGATTATCTTCCTGCTCATAGAAATGTACTGCCTTTGCATAAAGCTCCGCCCGGTAACTTTCCCGCAATGCTTCCTCTTTTAAAAAGATGCGTAAATACTCACTGTCCTCCGGCATAAACGCACGGTGGGTATCCCTGGATGTAAAATGATACAAAAGATACGAAATCTCATATGGTGCATATTCCATGCAGGTACGGTAAAAGGCACCAGGCCTCATCAGCTTTTCCAGCTGGTATGAAATCTCACTGCCATACCGGTATCCCTTCGTATCCTCAAATACAATGACATAGTCCTTGCTGTATAACTCAAAATAAGCACTGCCATTTACTATCGGCACACACTGCACTTTTCGCAGCTGGTCATGCAAAACATACATCCGCACAATATTCGGTACAAAGCAGTTCATTTTATGGGTAAAGAGAATCTTCGCCAATGGTCCTGCCATCTCTTTTTGTATCATGCCTTTATTTAATAAATCAGAATAGATAATCGCCAGATTATCATCGATGTGACCTTCTTCTATCTGGGCAATTGCGAATTCTTCCATCCGCTTCCGGTAACTGGAATATACCTCCGGTTCTTTCTCCTTTAACGCTGCTACATTTGCAAGCAGAGCCGCCTTCTGTTTGTATGGAATGCTGCTGTTATACTGAAAATACATCTGTATCATCCGTGGAATTTTCTTAATGGCAAGTAAATCCATGGACATTAAATATGCTTCATTTAATCCTGCCAGCCGCAAATCTTCTTCCACGCCACGTTCAAACCAGATATGATAATGCAATCCAAAACGCTGTCCTCTTATCAGGTAAGCACAGATTGCTGACAACATCTGATTATTCTGAAATTTATCATATGCCACGCACATAGTCTTATAAAGCAGTGGATGAAATACCCGTTTTTCCGATACCAGCGTCGTAATCTGCATGGCAAGGTCACTGGTCAACACACCTTTTTTTGCCGCCCAGTAAAGAATGCGGATTTCAAAATCAGTAAGTCTCGTTAAAAGATACGGATTCTGCCAGTATAAATAGAATCCTTCGATATAGAGAAACGGACTGTTACAGCCGTCTAACATCTGGCTCTCAATTGCCCGGATTTTCCTGGTATCATTTTCGCAATATTCTTTCTTTAAGAAAAGCAGCATCCAGAACACCCGGATATCATCTGTTTTCTGATAAATTTCTTCAATCTCTGCAGTCAGCCGGTTCACATAGGATTCTTCCCGCTCCCACAACGTACGGAGATAGAGGAAATATGCATAAAGCGGTGTATCTTTTGCTTCCTCTTTCCGCCGGAACTCATCAAATAACCACTCTGCCTCCTGCCTCTGTCCGCTTACCAGTAATGCCTGTATTTTCATCAGAAGATACCAGTCATTTTCCGGCCGCATTGCAATCAGATGATTCAGTGCATCTAACATTCCTGATGCAAAAAGCCCTGCACCAATCTTTTTCATACGATAATTGAGATAGATTCCGGTGATATGTGCAAGTGTTCTCTGCTCTTCCAGATAATCGATATGCTCCTGTTCTCTGCGCTCCGGCGTCCTGATTATGGTAATCTCATAAGTAAGATGCTGATAAATATTTTCTAAAGTAATTCTTCCATAATTTTTTCCGGTATGAAGTTCTGCCGGGTCAATATAATAAATAAGGTCGCAGATACTTCCGGTAAAATCATCTGAAGTATAAACATTCTTTTCCAGTTTTAAGAAGCTGCTGTCTGTCTGTGCTTCAAAGCTTATATACCCCCAGCCATTCTTCTGCACAAAAAGCGTTTCCTTCTGCTCCTCTTTGATATCCTGATAGGTAATTTCCTGTTCTTTTAACGCAAGCTCAATGCGTGGCTTGGCATTGATCGTAACCAAGAACTCCTCCATACCGGAAATCAATGCTCCCGGTCCGCCAAAGCCGGCATACCATAATAGTTCTTTTCCTTTTTCTTCTTTTAATACATGTTGAAAGCCCTGGGAAGCAAACAGGCGGTAAGCTTCCATATAATCCGTCTGTGCCAGTTTGATAAAATCACTGAGATTTCGGATTCTTCCGGTAGATGCATTTCCATAAGGCCGGATTATGGACACAACAAAAGAAAGGCTGTATTCCAACTGATTACAGATAATACAGAATTCACCCTTTTGTATATCACCAACCCGGAAACCTTCACTGTGGAACTGAAATCCGATTCGGACTTCTTCCCCTTCAAATTCCGGTGTCAGACATTCCATATATGGATTAGAGGAATAAATCAGCCCCTTTACCGGAACATGGTTGGATACTTCAATCACAAATTCTCCCGTATAATCCTGTCCCTCTAATACCTCAATTTCAATCTTCTCTTCCGAAAGAGATAAAACCGGCTGTTCCTGTTCAAATTTTCCTGCTGCAAGTCTCTGAATCCGTCTACGCAAAATGTCACCTGCTTTTCCTTCTCCGATATGAGATTTTGTTGCTTTTTCTCTCATTACAGTTATAATAGATTATAAACTATTTAAAACACACATGCAACTTTCTTTCCGTTGTATTTTAACAGGAGGTCTTTTTCATGATAACACCAAAAGAACATTTTCACGGAAGTGATTTAGAGAAAATAGAAGCCGTTTACGGTATCAAAAAAGAGGATATTACAAGCTTTTCCGCCAATGTCAATCCCTTAGGCGTATCTCCGCTGCTGCGAAGTACTTTGGCTTCCCATATTGATGCCATTACATCCTACCCGGACCGGGAATATACTTCTTTAAGAGAATGTATTGCTGCCTATACCGGCACCGATGCCAGCCAGGTCATTGTAGGAAATGGTTCCACGGAATTAATCTCTCTTTTTATTCAGATTGAGCATCCGAAAAAAGCCATGATTCTCGGTCCGACTTATTCGGAATATGAGCGCGAAATTTCCTTAGGCGGTGGTACTACACTCTACTATCCACTCCGTGAAAAGGACGATTTCGTCCTTGATGTGGATGATTTTACCGCTCACTTAAATGAAAGCATCGACCTTTTAGTACTCTGCAATCCCAATAACCCTACCTCATCCTGCATCAACCGGACGGATATGCGCCGGGTTTTAGATATCTGCAAGCAATATGATATCTTTGTCATGGTGGATGAGACTTATGTGGAATTTGCCGATAACATGGATGAAATTACCGCAGTTCCACTGACCCACTACTATAACAATATTATTATCCTGCGTGGAACATCCAAATTCTTTGCTGCTCCTGGGCTCCGCCTTGGCTATGCTATCAGCGGCAATCAGGATTTAATCAAATCCATCAATACCAGAAAAAATCCATGGACCATTAACTCTCTTGCCGTAATTGCCGGAGAATTGATGTTTACCGATGAGGAATACATCCGGCAGACAAAATCTCTTATTTCTTCAGAGCGTGCCCGGATTTATGAAATCTTTAAAAATCACCCGGATTTCAAACCATACAAGCCATCCGGCAACTTCATGCTTCTTAAAATCTTAAGAGAGGACATTACTTCTGCGGATTTATTTGATAAAGCAATCCGGAAGAATATGATGATTCGCGACTGCTCTACTTTTCCTTTCTTAGATAACAAATACATCCGCTTCTGCTTTATGATGCCGGAGATGAATGATAAGTTGATTGACTGTCTTCTTTCGAAGTAATTTCTTATTTTTCTCCGCTAATCTGTGCCAGCCGGAACTGCCACTAACAGTTTCTATGGAATTCATGACGACGTAAAAAGGCGAAACCAGTCTATTTTTGATTGGTTCCGCCTTTTACTTTACAGGAAATTGCTTTCCTGTAAAGCGAAAAACGCTCTGCGAAGATACGCAACAAGTAGTTTTCTCATTTACTCCAGATTTAATTTCTTATGGGTAATCACTGCTGTTATGATATAGCATACAATTGATACCCCGATGGAAAGTATCATGCTCTTTGAAAATATATTTCCATACATATTTGCAATGGTCAGGGTAAAGAAGCTGTCATCTCCCATTGCAGCCTGTTTCTCAACAAATCCATTTGCTGAATTAATGGATATCACAAAAGATATAATCTGAAGAATCGCATATAATACACCATACATTACAATAGACATTGCAACTTTGTGGCGGAACAACTGACCGATTGCCATGCTGGCATATACCATAAGCATAGCTGAAAATGCAGAAATCACACTATATAATATTGCCCAGCCAAAAAGTGCCGGAATCGAAATTCCTATCATATCTCCCAGCTGCTGCAGCAATTCTCCCAGCTTGATTCTTTCCCCTTCATTACCCAGATTCAATCCAGCTGTCACGATCAATGAAAATGCCGAAACATAAACAAGTATTGTCGTAATTGCATCCCAGAATACCGCCACCAAAAGCTTTCCGTTAATCAAGGAAAAAGTGGTTACCGGAAGGGTATGTGACAAATAACCTTCTGCACCATACATGCTGTGGTAAAACCGAACCAGCAGAAAAATAAATGCCGTAACGCTCAATGCAATCAGCCCAATGATATACAAAAGAAGCATTGCCAGACCGACTAAGGCTCCCATATCTGTTTCGAAAACCTGCATATTCATCATCAGCATGCCAATTAACGTAACGCCGACTAAAACCATTGCCAGTGGAAATAATACTTTCCAGGTTGCTTTCATTTCATGTTTCATTACTTTTCCTAACATCTAAACACCTCCCGGAACAAAGCATCCACCGATTTGCCCTGATTAATTCTAATATCATCTACTGATGAAGTCAGGCTGATTGTTCCATTCTGGATAAAGACTACCTCATCTAATACATTCTCAACATCTGCAATCAGATGGGTTGAAATCAGAATCGTTGCATTCTCATCATAGTTGGTAAGAATCGTCCGCAATATATAATCTCTTGCCGCCGGGTCTACTCCTGCAATCGGCTCATCCAGAACATATAAGTCCGCACGACGGCTCATTACTAAAATAAGCTGCACCTTTTCTTTGGTTCCCTTGGACATGGATTTTAATTTATCATTGGGATTAATAGATAATTTTGCCAGCATATCATAAGCTCTTACCACATCAAAATCCTGATAAAAATCTTCAAAATAATCTAAAATATCACGTACCCGCATCCCCATGTTAAGATACGTATGATCTGGCAGATAAGAAACCACCTTCTTTGTCTCTACACCAATCTTCATTCCTTCCACCAAAATCTCGCCCTCATCCGGAGTAAGGATTCCGTTAATCAGCTTAATCAGTGTTGTCTTTCCACTTCCGTTCGGTCCTAAGAGGCCAACAATATGTCCGCTCTCTAAAGTCAGGTTCAGATGGTCAAGCGCAGTTTTCTTTCCATATCGCTTGCATACATCTTTTACTTCCAATAATGTACTCATGCCTGCTCTCCCTCCAAAATCTCCTGAATCAAAGATAAGGTTTCTGATTTCTTATAGCCAAGCTTGCTCATATTTTCCAAAAATTCCTTAATCTGTTCCTGCGCCAGATTATTCTTTAACTCCTCAATCATTTTTGCATCCTCCGTTATAAATCTCCCGCTTGTACGCTGGGAATACACAAGTCCTGTCCGCTCTAACTCTGTCAGTGCTTTCTGCATCGTATTCGGATTTACAGCAGCTACCGCCGCTAAGTCCCGGACGGAAGGCAGCTTATCTCCCGGACCATATTTACCGGATATTATTTCCATCTGAATCCGCTCCACAATCTGAATAAAAATAGGACGATCCGAATCCAATTCCCATGCCATGCAATCACCCCTTTCCGTATTTTTGTACTATATAAGTAATACAATATATTCTTACGACGGATTTGTCAAGAGGATTTTCATTACCAATCCTTAATTTATTCCTCATGTCAGAAATAGTGGCCACCAGGTGGACACCAGTAACCAATAAGGTGGTCACTTAGTAACCTGCTTAAAACAAAGAATGTGCCTTGGCACATTCTCGCGCCTGCGGCGGTCGCTTGCGACATCTACCTTATACGCCGCAGTGCGCATCCTCGCGGAGCGTTTTTTACTTTACAGGAAAGCAATTTCCTGTAAAGTAAAAAAGGGACGCAGAAAAATCCTGCGTCCCTTAAGCTATATTATTATGCTTTATTTATTGCGTAAGAATTCATCAATTCCCTTTGCTGCAGTTTTTCCTGCACCCATGGCAAGGATAACGGTTGCTGCTCCGGTTACTGCATCTCCACCGGCGTATACGCCATCTTTGGAGGTTGCTCCGGTCTCTTCTTCTGCAATGATACATTTTCTGCGGTTGATGTCCAGACCCTTGGTAGTGGATGAAATCAATGGGTTTGGAGAGGTACCAAGAGACATGATTACGGTATCTGCCTCGATTTCGTATTCAGAACCTGGAATCTCTACCGGGCTTCTTCTTCCGGATGCGTCCGGCTCACCTAATTCCATCTTAATGACACGACAGCCTTTTACCCAGCCGTCTTCGTCTACTAAGATTTCAGTAGGGTTCTGCAGAAGGTCAAAGATAATGCCTTCTTCTTTTGCATGATGTACTTCTTCTTTTCTTGCAGGAAGTTCTTCCTCGCCACGACGGTATACGATATGTACCTCTGCGCCGAGACGTTTTGCGGTACGGGCTGCATCCATTGCAACGTTACCACCACCAACTACAACAACTTTTTTTCCGGCTTTAATTGGTGTGTCATAGTCATCACGGAATGCTTTCATCAGGTTATTTCTGGTTAAGAATTCGTTTGCGGAGAATACTCCCATTGCCTGCTCGCCAGGGATTCCCATAAATCTTGGAAGTCCTGCACCGGAACCGATAAATACAGCTTCGAATCCTTCTTTTTCCATTAATTCATCAATGGTAACTGCTTTACCAATGACAACGTTGGTCTCAATCTTAACGCCTAAAGCTTTTACATTTTCTACTTCTGCTGCAACTACTTTTGACTTTGGAAGACGGAATTCCGGAATACCGTAAATTAATACTCCACCGGCTTCATGTAATGCTTCAAAAATAGTAACATCATAGCCAAGCTTTGCCAAATCGCCGGCACAGGTAAGACCTGCAGGGCCGGAACCGATAACTGCTACTTTATGTCCATTTAATTTTTCTGCTTTCTTAGGCTTGATTCCATGCTCTCTTGCCCAGTCAGCTACGAAACGCTCTAACTTACCGATTGCAACCGGCTCACCTTTGATACCACGGATACATTTTCCTTCACACTGGCTCTCCTGTGGACATACACGGCCACATACAGCAGGAAGTGCAGATGATTCACTGATAATATGATAAGCTTCTTCGAAGTTGCCTTCTTTTACCTGTGCAATAAATGCCGGAATATTAATGGAAACCGGACATCCTTTCATACACTGTGCATTTTTACAGTTTAAGCAGCGTTTTGCTTCTGCTACTGCTTCTTCTTCATTATAGCCAAGACAAACTTCTTCAAAGTTTGCTGCACGTACCTCTGGCTCCTGTTCACGTACAGGTACTCTTGTTAATCCTTCCATTATTTGTCACCTCCGCACTGACCGCATCCGCCATGATGGGTATCGCCTTCCTGCAATTTTAACATTGCACGGCCTTCTTCTGTCTTATACTGAAGCTGTCTCTTCATTGCCTGGTCGAAATCTACCTGATGTCCGTCAAATTCCGGTCCATCCACGCATGCGAATTTTACTTCGCCGCCAACCATAAGACGACATGCTCCACACATTCCGGTTCCATCTACCATAATCGGATTCATGGATACAATAGTTGGAATGCCAAGCTCCTTGGTCAGTTTACAAACAAATTTCATCATAATCATTGGTCCGATAGCAACACAATGGTCGTAACGGACACCTTTATCCCATAATTCCTGTAACTGGTTGGTTCCCATTCCATGGAAGCCATAAGTACCATCATCGGTTGTTACATAAAGATTGGTTGCAACCTTACGCATTTCTTCTACCAGAATCAAAAGGTCTTTTGTCTTAGAACCCATAATAACGTCACAGTCCACACCATGCTCATGCAGCCATTTTACCTGCGGATATACAGGTGCAGTTCCAACACCACCTGCAATAAATACGATCTTCTTTTTCTTTAAATCTTCTATATCTTCCTCAATAAGGTCGGATGGGCAGCCCAGTGGTCCAACGAAATCCTGGAATGCATCTCCTTCCTCTAAATATGCCATACGCTCTGTGGAAGCTCCAACTGTCTGGAATACAATTGTTACAGTTCCTGCTTTTTCATCATAATCACAGATAGTAAGCGGAATACGCTCACCTTCTTCATCGATTTTCACGATTACAAATTGTCCTGGCTTTGCAGACTTTGCAACACGCTCTGCTTTGACATCCATAAGATAAATCTTATCTGCCAGCTTTTCCTTTTTTATAATAGGATACATACTATACCTCCATACTTTGTTTACATCAACTCGTGGAATTCCAGACCACTAGATTTAATCATATAGGAAAAGTGTCAGAAAATCAACATTTTCCGACACTTGTTTCTTAAAAAAAATTTACCAATTTCAATTTTTACTGTGCAGACATCAATATTCTGTCATTGTCAAGACGCTTTCCTGCCTGGATGCGGAACTGCTCCAAAAGGCTGTCTACCGTCATTTTCTTCTTCTCTTCATCCTTTAAATCAAGGACAATATTTCCGGAATCCATCATCAGAATCCGGTTGCCAAGCTCTAGTGCCTGATGCATATTATGGGTTACCATAAGACAGGTAATATGATGCTCTGCAATAATTTTTTTCGTCAGTTCCAATACTTTCTCTGCGGTTGCAGGGTCAAGTGCTGCCGTATGCTCATCCAAAAGAAGAATCTTCGGGGTCACCATCGTTGCCATCAGAAGGGTAAGTGCCTGCCTCTGACCGCCGGATAACAATCCCACCGGCTGCTTCATTCTGTCTTCCAGACCCATATCAAGCTGGGATAACAGTTCTCTGAATTTTTCTTTATCGGATTTACGGATTCTGCTGAAAAATGCATTTTCTTTTCCGGATGCACGAAGATATGCCAGTGCCATATTTTCTTCAATGGTCATATGTGGTGCTGTTCCCTTTAACGGGTCCTGAAACAGATGACCAATGACTTTACTGCGCAAAAATTCTTTCTTATATGTAATATCCTCTCCATCTAGAATAATCTGTCCTTCATCTACATAGAACGCACCTGTAATCGCATTAAATGTAGTTGATTTTCCTGCCCCATTACTTCCTACGATTGTAGCAAAATCTCCATCTTCAAGAACCAGGTTCAAATCACACAATGCTTTCTTTTCATTTACGGTTCCCGGATTAAATGTCTTAGATACATGCTTCATTTCTAACATTATCGGTCACCTCCCATTTCCTTTGTATTTGCTTCCGCCAGACGCATATTGTCTTTTAATTTCTTCTGTGCTGCGCTCTTCTGTCTGACAAACGCTACCTTCTTCTTTAAGAACGGGAATGCAATTGCAATTGCTACGATAATTGCAGAAACCAGTTTCAGTGCCTCTGCCGGAACATTCAGTCTTAATGCAACGGCTACTAAGAAACGGTACAGGCAGCTTCCTAATACAACGCCTAATACTCTGCGGAACATGGAGCCTTTTCCGATAATGGATTCTCCGATAATCAGGCTGGCAAGTGCGATGGTTACCATACCGGTTCCAAGGTTGATATCGCAGGATTTCTGGTACTGTGCCAGTACACCGCCGGATAATGCAGTCATTGCATTGGCTACACAAAGACCTACGGTAATCGTAAAGGATGGATTAATGCTGGAGGCTTTTACCATGTCAGCATTATCACCGGTTGCCCGGATGGAAAGACCTAATCTGGTATTTAAAAATGCGGATAAAATCACGCCGATTACCAGTACGATTAATGCTGCCACAATCAGTTTATACCAGCCACCACCAATGGCATTTTTTGCCATGGTAAATATGGTATTGCAGTTAAACAGGTTCACCTGGGAAGCAAATCCCATGACTGCAATATTAATGGTATAGAGTCCCGTATTTACAATGATTCCTGCCAGAATTGATTCAATTCCAAGCTTTGTCTGCAGAAATGCTGTGATAAATCCGGAACATACACCGGCTAACATTGCTGCTGCCAGTGCCAGAATCGGATGACCCTGTATCGTTACCATGGCACATACGGCACAGCCTAAGGTAAAGCAGCCATCGGTTGACAAATCTGCAATATTTAATATGGAAAATGAAACAAACAATGCCAGTGCAACCAGGGCGTATATACACCCTAGCTCTAATGCACTTTGTAAAATGGATATTGTAAATATGGAGCCCATTCTTTAATCCCCCTGACTATCTTATCATACTATCGTTTTATCTTTTTATTCAAACTCTTCTGCGGTCTGAATCTCTACTACTTTTTCACACATACCGTCAAATACGCTGTAATCAATTCCAAGCTGGCTTGCCACATCTGTATTTACAGTTGCGATTCCGTTGCTCATGGTCTGTACTGCTGTTGTTGCAGGATCTTTCCCATTTACCAAAATATCTACTACAATATCTGCTGTTGCAGTACCAAGGTCAACATAGTTTACACCGAATCCACAGAAAGCTCCGTTTAATGCGAAGGAGTCAGCTCCTGCATAATGCGGAATGCCTGCTTCTGCAAATTTCTCATAAATTGCAAGTTCTGCTGTCATTACGGTGTTATCGGTTGGTGTAAATACGGCATCTACACCGGCTGCAACTAATGCATCTGCTGCAAGAGAAATTTCATCATTGGTTGTTCCTGTTTTTTCTACATATTCAACGCCTTTTTTATCAAGATAATCTTTTGCGTCCTGAATTGGAACAGTGGAAGAATCCTGACTCTTATTATATAAAAGACCTACTTTTTTAATGTCTTTATTTGCTGCAAACATTAAGTCCATTACTGCTTCTGTATTTAATGCATCCGATGTTCCGGTGATATTGGAACCAGGTTTATCCATACTTTCAACAAGTCCTGCGGTAACCGGATCACTGACTGCAGAGAATACAACCGGAATCTGATTTTCTTCTGTTGCTGCCTGCATAATCATTGCGGTTGGTGTTGCGATTGGAATAATCACATCTACATCTTCTGCAACCAGGTCTGTTGCAATCTGGTTTAAGGTAGAAGAATCTGCCTGACCATTGTAAGTATAATCTTTATAATCAAAAGTAACACCGAGCTCTTTTGCTTTTGCATCCAGCTCTGCTTCTACTGCTTTCTCAATCTGATTTAAAGAAGCATCATCTACATACTGTACGATACCTACTTTATAAACTTTACCATCTGCTGCAGCCTTCTCTGTTGTTGCTGCATCATTGGATGCACTGTTGCTTCCGCATCCCGCCATTGCTGCTACTGCCATAGCCATTGTTAATACTGCTGCCATCATTTTCTTCTTCATAATTACTACCTCTTCTTTCTTATATGATTTATTGTTGTTCATAAGAGAAAGCGCTTTTACTGTTTTCCAACAGTAAAAAACCGCCTCAAGCTTATGCTTGAGACGGTAATAAAATCTTATTATCGCGGTACCACTCATATTGACGAATTGTCCACTCATTCATGTACGAATCATACATGCCGGATTGGTAACGGGTTCGGTTCCCGGTGACGCCTACTGTTAATTCAGGCCACCCTCGAAAGTCCATTCAGCAAAATCTTCCATACTGCAATTCCACCACCTGCAGCTCTCTTTGATTTCCAATCAAGCTTACTACTCTTTCTCAACGGTTTCTCTTATTGAAGTTAGAATAATACTTTTCTTTCTCATTGTCAACACTTTTTTATGAGAAATATACCAGTTCATCTTCCGGCTTTTCTGCCGGCTCGATGGATACCGGATAAAGGACAGGTCCTTTTCCTCTGTATTCCTTGGCAAATTCCACATGAACTTCTGCGGTAATATTTATCCATGATTTGTGACCGATTTCTTCCGACTTCGGATATTTGCATTTAAATCCTAAGAACTGGACATCCTCTACACAACAGGTCATGGCAAAACGTCCCGGCACGAACATGCCCTTCCTGCTCATCTTTTCCGGATTATATACCAACGCAAGGAATTTAATTTTCTTGCCATCGTATTTCTTCGGATTATCCTGTGCATCCATATACCAGATTGCATAATCTGCATCGGTAATATCAATGACATCTGCATTGATGTCAAATGGCAGTTCTTCATCGGCACTCTCATCAATCGTTCCATCGGCACGCTCGTATACAATCTGTGCCGGACGATTCTGTGCTTTTACTGCACGACGGAACTTGCCCTTTGGTGTATTGTCATCACAACGGTTAAAGATTACTACGTCTGCCTTAAATAACTGCTCCATAATCATGGCACGCATATTGGCAAGATACATTTCAAATGTAGTGGCATCTACGGTTGCCAAAGACTGTACGATTACCCAGCCATCCGGCATCTTTGTCTCAAGCAACGTAGCAATATCCCAGGTACCGTTATACTCAATAAAAATCTGCTCCGGTTTGTATGTCTCCTGAATCTTCTGCAAGGTTTCTGTTGTAAAATCTTCCTGCTCCTCAATCATCGCAACCTTCGCATTAATGGTATTTAATTTTGCTTCATCATATTCTTCATCACCGTCTTCACAGACAATAATTACCGTACGGTTGTCCCCGCCGAAATCATTTTCAAAAAGTGTTTCTTTGATTAATGTGGTCTTACCGCTATCCATAAATCCGGTAAATAAATATACTGGAATCTCCTGCATGGTTTCCCCTTTCCTATCTGACGGGCATTATGCAATGCCGAATAATTCTTCAATCTTGTGTTCGTCAATCTTAGAACCAATGACACAGAGTCTTCCGGTGTAATCCGGCTCTCCGTCTCTTAATTCATACTCGCCTGGAACCATATCAAAGTAAATCCAGGAACCATTGACATCCTCTACCATTCCTTTTGCACGGAGAATCATACCATACTCTTCGCTCTCGGATAAGGTCTTTAATACCTCTTCAATCTTCTCACGGGTAAATTTATGCGGAGTCTCTTTGCCCCAGCTTGTAAATACCTCATCTGCATGATGGTGATGATGATGTTCGTGGTCATGGTCATGGCATCCGCAGGTGCAGTTCTCATCATGTTCATGATGATGCTCGTGCTCTTCATGGTCATGGTCGTGCTCCTCATGATCATGATCGTGATGATGCTCATGCTCCTCATGGTCGTGATGGTGCTCATGCTCTTCGTGGTCATGGTCATGATGGTGTTCATGCTCATGTTCTTCCTCTTCTGCTTTATGATGTGCCTCTGCAAGAAGTTTCATCTCAAGAGAATCCTGTCCTTCCATAACTTTGAGAATCTGCTCACCTTTGATGGCATCCCAAGGAGTTGTAATGATTGCAGCCTTGCCATTTAATTCCTGCATCTGTTTTACGCAAAGCTCTAACTGCTCCGGTGTTGTGCTCTGGGTTCTGCTTAATACGATTGTTGTTGCAAATTCAATCTGGTTATTGAAGAATTCGCCAAAGGCTTTCATCTGTTTGGATGCTTTCTTTGCATTTACAACTGTAACCAGTGCATTTAATTTCACATCCTGCTCTTTTTCCACATCAATAACAGATTTCATTACGTCAGAAAGTTTACCAACTCCTGACGGCTCGATTAAAATACGGTCCGGATGGAATTTAGTAATTACTTCATTTAAGTTCTTTCCAAAGTCTCCTACCAGGGAACAGCAGATACATCCTGAGTTCATCTCGGTAATCTCAATGCCGGAATCCTTTAAGAATCCGCCGTCGATACCGACTTCACCAAATTCATTTTCAATCAGTACCAGCTTCTCACCAACAAAAGCCTCTTCTATCATTTTCTTGATAAATGTGGTCTTTCCAGCTCCTAAGAAGCCTGAAATAATATCAATTTTTGTCATTTTAACATCCTTCTTTCTAATAATTAAAGTGTATTTCACACTGAATTGATTTGTCTACCTATTGCAATATAGCAGAAAAAGTAAAATTTCTCAAGCAAACCGCGTGAACTTCATACAAATTTTATAAATAGCTTTTCTCAATATCAATGGGTATGATAAAGCCCTGCATAAATTCCATTCCGTGCAAGCAGCTCCTCATGGGTGCCCTCTTCTTCGATTCCCTGCTCAGTCAGCACCAGAATACGCCCTGCATTTTCTATCGTAGAAAGCCTGTGGGCAATTACAAATGTTGTCCGGTTCTTTGCCAGTTTCTCAAGCGATTCCTGTACCACTTTTTCACTTTCATTATCCAGTGCCGATGTTGCTTCATCAAAAATAAGTATCGGCGGATTCTTTAAAAATACCCGGGCAATGGAGAGCCGCTGTTTCTGACCGCCGGAAAGTTTTACACCCCGCTGTCCGATATCTGTATCATAACCATCCGGCAGTGATAAAATAAATTCATGGGCATTGGCATTCTTTGCTGCCTCAATGACTTCTTGCCTTGTCGCATCCGGTTTGCCATAAGCAATATTTTCAAAAATGGTTCCGGCAAACAAATAAACATCCTGCTGGACAATGCCAATGTGGTCTCTTAAACTTTTTAATTTATAGTGGCGGATATCACAGCCATCAATTAAAATTCTGCCCTCTGACACATCATAAAATCTTGGTATCAGGCTGCAAAGGGTTGTCTTTCCGGCACCTGAAGTTCCCACCAGTGCCACATAGCTTCCTGCCGGAACTTTCAGATTTATATGCCTTAAAACGCGGCTTAAATGTTCTTCATACCGGAAGGAAACATCCTGAAATTCTACTTCTCCCCGCACATTTTCCATGACAATGGCATTTTCCTCATCCGAAATATCCGGTTCAATGGAAAGAATCTCCATAAACCGTTCAAAACCGGAATATCCATTCTGGAACTGCTCGGTAAAATCAATCAGTGTCTTAACCGGCTCGGTAAATACATTGATGTATAAAAGAAACGTAATCAAATCTGTAATACTCACACTGCCGCCCGGAATCCACAGTGCTCCGGCAATCACCACTACTACGGTAATCAACGTGGTAAATGCAGTCAGTCCCGCCTGATAGCCGCCCATAAAGAGATAACTGTTCTTCTTGGCATCTAAGAAACCTTTGTTTCCGCGGCTGAATTTTTCCTGCTCGACTTCTTCATTAGCAAAGGATTTTACTACGCGGATACCGGAAAGGTTGTCCTCAATCTGGCTGTTGATATCCGCTATCTTAATACGGTTCTGCCGGAACGCCTTTTTCATACGCTTATTAAAGAAATATGCATACGCTATCATAAACGGTACCAGTGCAAATGCCGCCACTGTAAGCTTCGGACTGATTCCCATCATAATAACAAATGCACCAATTATCTTAATCAGGGAAATCACGATATTTTCCGGTCCATGGTGCAGCAGTTCACTGATATCAAAAAGGTCTGTGGTAATCCGTGCCATCAGTTGTCCGACCTTCTGATTATCATAAAATGCAAAGGACAGTTTCTGATAATGTGCAAATATTTCTGCCCGCATATCATATTCTATTTTTGCACCCATTACATGACCATTATTAGAAATATAATAATTGCTGTAACACTGGACTGCTACCAGCACTACCATAAACAGTGCAAGTTCTCCAATTGTTTTTACTGCATCCTGCTGTGGCAGATATACCACGGTTGATGTAATATAACGCACAATCAGCGGAATCACCAGTGCCGCCACTGCTGCTAACAATGCAAAAAACATATCGGTAAAAAATACGCCAAGATATGGTTTATAATAAGAAATCATTTTCTTTAAATTCTGCTTCATCTGTCTATCCCTCTTGCCTTTACCAGCTTATTTTTCATCACAACTGTCCATCTTATACTGTTTCTTTTGCAAATGCAAGTTTCTTTATGCTACAATGACTTTTATAAACGTGGCGGATTGAAAAAGCTGCCTGCATAAAATAATTTCGGTTATCCGGAGGATATTTGTTTATGGGATGGAAAATGCCAGTTGTTCTTAGCTGCATGTTTTGCTTGATGATAAACTGTCTTTCCGCTTGCTTTGACCGGATATCTGCACTGTCCGCCGGGTGCGGATGCGGTATAAGACCTGTAAGGGGCACTAGGAATTTCGGCAGGCAAAATATTTTGTCCGGCAACCGGTGCAAATTCACATCCATGTTCATATGCACCTCGCTGGCACGTCCATGTACCAGCGTTGCCTGTTGCCGGACGAAATTCCAAGTGCCCCTAACAGCCCTTCTTAGGCATCCGCACTTCGACGGACGGTACAGATAGACTGTCAAACATTGGAAAGACGGTTTTTACAGGCAAAAGCAAAATATGCAGCTTAGAACTACGGTATTTTATATCCAAAACAAATATCCTTTGGATAACAGAATTATTTTAGCAAGTGCTCCCGTTGTCAATCCACGCCTTCTATAAAATAATTGTAAGGAGAAGAAAACATGACATATGTACTTCTTGTAGATGATGATACAAGTATCGTTTCCAATTTACGCACTTTCCTGAATCAGGAGGGTTTTCAGGTTACTTCTGCGAATAACCAAAAGGAAACCATCGATTTATTAGATTCCGGGCAGTATCACTTTGACTTAGCGCTGCTTGATGTCTCCCTACCGGATGGAAGCGGCTTTTCTTTGTGCAGTGCCATCAAGGCAAACTCTGATATTCCTGTCATTTTTCTGACAGCATCGGATGATGAATATAGTGTGGTTGCCGGGCTTGACCTTGGTGCCGACGATTATATTTCCAAGCCCTTCCGGCCGAGAGAACTGATTTCCAGAATGAACAGTGTTCTCCGTCGCTATCACCGCGGCAGCCAGCCGTTGGAATATCATGAACTGAAAGCTGATACCGTACGTGGACTGGTCTATAAGAATAATGTGGAACTGACGCTTTCTGCTTTGGAATACCGGCTGCTCCTACTCTTTCTTTCCAACCAGGGCATTGTCCTTACACGAAGCCGGCTCTTAGATGAACTTTGGGATATGGCAGGGGAATTTGTAAATGATAATACCCTTACCGTCTACATCAAAAGGCTCCGGGAAAAAATCGAAGCCGACCCGGCACACCCGGAATATATCAAAACCATCCGCGGACTGGGCTATAAGCTTGGTGACTAATTGAACTGCAGAAAATGACTGTTATAAATATGAGTACCATAATAACCGATGAAAATGTATTTTCTCAAAGGAGTCTATATGAAATTTTTACGCAATCCCGAAATCAAAAAATGCCTGTTTCTGCAACTGCTTGTATGCTTTATCTTTGCAGGCATCGGATTTTATTTTGATACCATCTGTGGTGTAATCATCCTTTTTTCATCACTTATTTTCATTCTTATTTTTATTATTTTCACCAGAAAACGTTACCGGAAGGTGGAATCCTTAAGTCAGCAGTTAGATGCGATGCTGCACAGTAACAGCAGTGGTGATTTCAGCGACTATATGGAAGGAGAACTTGCAATTTTACAAAATGAGCTTGCCAAGCTGACCAGACGCCTTGCGGAACAGAATCAGGCTCTTGAAAACGATAAAAAATATCTTGCGGATGCCATGGCTGATATTTCCCATCAGCTCCGCTCTCCCCTTACTTCCATCCGCCTTTTGCTGACTCTCTTAAAAGAGCCGGCTCTTTCCGATGAGAAGCGAAGGGAATCCCTGCGGGAATTATCCATGCTAATTGACCGGATGGACTGGCTCATTGAAACTTTGCTGAAATTATCTTCCATGGACGCAGGAACCATTACTTTTCACCAGACCAAAACCTCTGTCAAAGAACTGCTCTCCGCTGCGGCTGCACCTTTGCTCATTCCACTAGAGCTTCGCGACATCCAGTATCATGAAACCATAGAGCCGAAGGATTTTTCTTTTTCTACGGATTTACGATGGACGGCGGAAGCCCTTGGAAATATCTTAAAGAACTGCATGGAGCACACGCCTTCCGGTGGCAGGATTGATGTTACGGTTACCGACAATCCAATCTATGTTTCTATCGTGATTGAAGATAATGGAAGTGGTTTTCTGCCAGAAGATATTCCGCATCTTTTTGAACGCTTTTACAAAGGAAAAAATGCCACCGGCCAGAGCATTGGCATCGGTCTTTCCCTCTCCCGTATGATTGTTTCCAAAGAAAACGGAACCTTAAAAGCAGAAAACCGTAAAGAAGGCGGTGCACGTTTTATCCTGAAATTCTATAAAAAGTGACAGAACTGTCACTGAAAAGTCATGCTCCTGTCATCCGGGATGCTTATACTTCTCATTAGAATCGCATCAAATGGAAAGGAGTTACTTATGGAAATCTTACGAGCTGAAAATCTTACCAAAATCTATGGAACAGGAGAAAATCAGGTGGTTGCCCTAGACCACGTTTCTTTTTCTGTCAACAAAGGCGAATTTCTCGCTATCATCGGGCCATCCGGTTCCGGCAAATCCACACTGCTTCACATTTTAGGCGGTGTCGATACACCAACCTCCGGCAAAGTCTATATGGAGGGCACTGATGTCTACGCGCAAAAGGAGGAACAGCTTGCCATCTTCCGCAGACGGCAGGTCGGGCTGATTTATCAGTTCTATAATCTGATTCCGGTACTGAATGTCATTGAAAATATGACACTTCCTGTCCGCATGGATGGACGCCCGGTCAACAAAGAGCATTTAAATGAACTGCTGGAAATTCTCTCTTTAAAAGGGCGGGAAAATCATCTTCCAAACCAGCTTTCCGGTGGTCAGCAGCAGCGTGTCTCCATCGGCCGTGCTTTAATGAACGCTCCTGCTGTTGTCTTAGCCGATGAGCCTACCGGAAACTTAGATTCCAAAAACAGCCAGGAAATTGTGGAACTCTTAAAATATTCCAACCAGAAATTTAACCAGACCTTAATTGTCATTACCCATGATGAAAACATTGCCCTTCAGGCAGACCGTATCATTGCCATCGAAGACGGTAAAATTACACGGGACGAGGTGATTCGTGCATGAATATCTTTCACAAAATCACACTCACCAATTTAAAAAAGAATAAAACCCGTACCATCGTCACGATTATCGGAATTATTCTCTCTACTGCCATGTTTACTGCAGTTACCAGCAGCATCAGTTCCCTTCATGCATTTATGAAGGAATATACCATTGATACAGAAGGCTGCTGGCAGGGTGCCGCTTTTCATGTCACCCCATCAGAAGCAAAAGATTTCCTCTCCCATGACGAAATCGAGTCTTCTGTTTCTTTAAAATATATTGGATATGCCAATCTTACCGATTCTGCCAACCAATACAAACCATACCTTTATATCTGCGGTGTAACGGATGATGTTACTACTCTTCTTCCGGTACACATCACGAAAGGACGGATGCCGGAAAACGATTCTGAGCTTCTGCTTCCAGAGCACCTTGCCTATGACGGAGGCATTGCTTATAACTTAAATGATGAAATTACCCTGGATGTCGGAGAACGTGTCGATGAAGACGGTTTTGTTTTAGATAATAACACTTCACTGCTTGGTAATAAGTCAGAAAAAGCAAAAGACGGAAAAGTAATTCCGTTAGAAACCATCACAAATACGGAACCAAAAACCTATCAGGTGGTAGGTTTTTACAGCAGACCTTCCTTTGAAAGCTTTCATGCTCCGGGTTATACAGCACTGACTCTTTCTTCTGCCCGGACATCCTATCAGGATATTTACTTCTGTCTTCATAACAGCAAGGATGTATCCAGTTTTTTAGAGCAGAATGCACCATATTCTTATACCATGAACTATGATTTACTGCGGCTTGACGGAGCATCCATGGAGGATTCCTTAAACCGCACCGTCACCAGTCTTGCGGTTATTTTGATTGCAATTATCGTACTTGGGTCTATCTCACTGATTTATAATGCATTTTCCATTTCTATCAGCGAACGAACCAGACAATTTGGTCTGCTTTCATCCCTTGGTGCAACCAGACACCAGATGATTCACAGCATCCTGTTTGAAGCGGCTTTCCTGTGTCTTATCGGTATTCCGCTTGGAATCTTCTTCGGTTTAGTTGGCATTGGCATTACCTTCTATTTCACTGGTGATACTCTTGCCATGCTGTACCGAAGCGAAACCACACTGCACCTGACCCTGCAGCCATCCGTTGCCGGAATTTTGCTTGCCGTCACCCTCGCTTTTATTACGGTATTGATTTCTGCTTACCTGCCGGCACGGAAATCCATGAAGTTATCTGCCTTAGAAGCCATCCGGCAGACCAGTGATATTAACATCCGTTCCAAAAAAGTGCATACATTTCCACTTACGGAAAAATTATTTGGCTTTGAAGGAATGCTTGCTGCCAAAAACTATAAACGAAGCCGCAGCAAATACCGTGCTACTGTTATCTCACTTTTCTTAAGTATTGTACTGTTTATTTCTGCCAGCAGCTTTTGTGCTTATCTGACACGTTCCGCCGGCAGCATTTATAACGGAAACGGCTATGAACTTTCCTGCACGATATATTCCGAAAATAACTATGACCCGGATACGCTTTTAACAAAAATCCGCGCTTTAGATGGTGTAGATAAGGCTTCTTACGGTGCCAGCTTCGCTGCCTGCTTTACTGTAGCCAAAGAAGACTGTTCGAAAGAATTTGAAAGTTTCTATTCTGATTATGAACAGGCTTATTACAGCAATACACTCCTGGCAGATGACTCCTGTGAGCTTACCACTTTGATTTATTTCGTGGAGGATCATTTATTTGAAGATTATTTAAAAGAAATCGGGGAAAATCCTTCCGATTATCAGAATTCTGATCATCCAACGGGTGTATTGATTGACCGGCTTCATGTATTCAATGACAAATACTATGACATTAATATTTTCGCCAATCCTTCTTCGCAGGATATTGTATTATCCGCTTTAGACGAAGATGTGAAAAATACCTGCACCGTCACCGCTGGTGCTTTCAGTGATACCATTCCTTTCGGTGTCAGTGCTCCTTCCGATAATGCAAAATTTATTTTTCCATATTCCTGTAAGGATGCTCTCTGGCAGGCACTCAGCCAGAACCCGGATAGTTCACTGGAAAATTCATACTATATAAAAACAGATAATCACAAACAGGTACAGACCGACTTAAATACACTCTTTGACAACGAAAATATTTCTGCTGATATCTATGATTATATGGATTCCATTGAAAATGAGCGTGCCATGATTACCGTTATCAATATTTTTTCCTATGGATTTATTACACTAATTTCCCTGATAGCGGCAGCCAATGTATTTAACACGATTTCTACCAATATTATTTTACGAAAACGTGAATTTGCCATGTTAAAGTCCATCGGTCTTTCTCCGAAGGGCTTCCGAAAAATGATGCAGTTTGAATGTCTGCTCTATGGCTGCAAGGGACTCCTTTACGGACTTCCGGCTTCTATTGGAATCACCTGGCTTATTTATCGGGCAGTCAGTGATGGAATCGACTTTGGATTCTTTATTCCATGGTATAGCTTTGTCATTGCCATTGGCAGTGTGTTTGTCGTCGTTGCTGCAACCATGATTTATTCCATGCGTAAGCTTTCTTCTGAAAATATCATGGATGCATTAAAAAATGAAAATTTATAAAATCTCTTTTTCTTTCAGATTATAAAAGGTAAAATCACCGGTATTTAAAAGCATTCCATTGGCATCTGTAATTTCAAATGCTACTACTGTGAGGTTCCTTCCGGGTTTTACCACTTTGGCGGTGCATGTAACATATTCTGTTGCACGCGCCGCTTTTAAATAGCGGATCTGTCCGTCCACAGTAGTCACATAATATCCATAGGTTCCTGCCGCAATTCCGCATATGGTATCCACTGCCGAATACAGTACTCCGCCGTGCAAATCTCCATAGATATTTGTAAACTCTTTTTTGAATGGCAGTTCTGCCTTTACCCTTCCAAGTTCTGCCTCTGTTATCTTCATCTGCAGCAGACTTCCAAAGGGATTCTGCTCTAATAATTTCTGGCATTCTTCTATTGTAATTTTATTTTGCATTTGGTTCCTCTTTTCTTACATGTATCTTTTATCCTTTATTTGTACCCATTTTGTGCTCATTTATGTTTTTTGTCAATGAAACAATCTATCTGACTTTTCGGATTGCCAAATCCCCATCCTATGATGTAATATATTTTGTATGGTGTATATTAAGAATTTTTCTCACCATACACTTACGCATCAAGGAGGTATCTTTATGGATCCAAAGAAACAATTTTATGAAACACTCGCTACGTCCATGATTGAAAAATTCAAGAAAAGACAGATTGACGCATATTACTGTGCCACCAAAGAAGAAGCCGTTGCACTTGCCACTTCCATGCTGCCGACACAGGCAACCGTTGGTTTTGGCGGTTCCATGACTTTAACCGAAAGTGGTATGATGGCTGCTCTGCAAAATAAGACTGACATCACTCTTTATGACAGAAGCAAAGCTGCCACACCGGAAGAAACAACTGCAATTTATCATCAGTGTCTGAATGCAGATTATTATTTTATGAGTTCCAATGCAATCACTTCTGACGGACAGCTTGTCAATATTGACGGAAATGGCAACCGGGTTGCAGCACTCATCTATGGCCCGAAGGAAGTCATCGTTATGGCCGGTATGAATAAGGTTGTAAAAACAGTTGACGACGCTCTTGACCGGGTACATAATACTGCTACTCCTGCCAACTGCATCCGCCTTAGCAAGAAAACGCCATGTGCACTCACCGGAACATGTGCCGACTGCCTCTCACCGGAGTGTATCTGTAATCAGGTTGTTATCACCAGAAGAAGTGGTATTCCGGGAAGAATCAAAGTAATTCTCATCGGAGAGGAATTAGGATATTAATACGATTTCATAAAAAAATCCGCATACCAGATATACTCTGATATGCGGATTTTTATTTTATCCTATGCTCCGGCTGTAAATGTCGGTAGTTTCTCAATGACTTCCTGCAACGGACTCCAGTTCATCAGTTCTTCCTTTTCATCCTCTCGCTTGAAAGAAATCCCATTTTCCTTTTTCTGCTTTCTCTTTTCTGCACTTTCCTGAGTTCCCGGCAGTCTGCTATAGGCACCGGATTTATGGAATTCATCTGACACCCTGTTTACTGCTGCTACAATATATTCCTTATCCGGATCATTGTCCGATATACCGGAAACAGCGGTGGATACAATACGGTTTGCTTCTTCTTTGCTCTTTGCAGTTTTCAGCTCGTTCTCCACTTCCTCTGCAATCATCTGAATCCGTATCGCATGGGCATATGCAATGGGGTCATTTCTTTGAAGCCATGAAAGTTCTTCTTTGGTCAGCTTCTTTCCAGCCTCTAATTTCCGTTTGATTTTCGCCATTTTTTCCTGTTTTGCTTCTTCACTTTCTTCTGCCACATTATTATCATAAATGCATTTCAGCATATACTGCGGCAATTCCTCCACCGTAGATACCTTCTTTGTATCCTGCTCCGTATTGGAAAATAAATTCAGTCTGACTGCCATCGCATCTCCTCCTGATTTCGTAATCTGTTCCTTGCATTTTATCTTACACTTATATATCGGAATATTTCTTCTTTTTCCATAGTCATTTGTAAATGCTTGACAGCAAGTAGCGAGAAACACGCTTTGCGAGTTTCTCGAGTAAAAAAAGACATCCGCACCGGCATTTTCCCGGATACGAATGTCTTTTCTGGTTACTTTTCATGATACTTTTCTATTTCTTTATTTCCAAGTTCCTTTTCAACTTCCTATCTGTCCCACTTATCTGCCAGAGAATTAATCTGGTCAGCAAATTTCGCAAGATCTTTATTTGGGATACCTTCATTCTTCTGAATGACACTAAGCAGCCTCTGACCCGCCGCCAGCAGTCTTGCAAACACATTAGAGGATGCCTTTGCCGGTTTGTCTTTCTTCTTTTCAACCAGTTCACGGCTTCCTTCATGAACACAGACATTTTCTAATAAGTCATAGGTATCACCACTATATGGTGCAACCGCCTGATAGCCTAATTCCGTATGCAGATGCTCTGCAAATTCATCACAGACCTTATCCTCACCATGTACCACAAAGACACGCTTTGGTGGATTTTTAAATGCAGATGCCCATTTTGTCAGCATATCACGGTCTGCATGGCCACTGATACCAGGAAGATTTAAAATTTCTGCATGTACCTGAATATTTTCACCGAAAAGTTTTACTTCTTTGGCTCCATTCAAAAGTGCATGACCCAAGGTTCCAGGTACCTGATATCCTACAAACAGAATCGTGCTTTCCGGTCTCCACAAATTATGTTTTAAATGATGGCGGATACGGCCAGCCTCACACATACCGGAAGCAGAAATGATAACCAATGGTTTCTTGCTGAAGTTAATCATTTTGGATTCATCACTGGTAACAGACGTTTTCAGTCCCGGGAATCCAATCGGATTAATACCCTGCTCCACTAATTTCTTTGCCTCATCAGAGAAGCAGTCTTCTACACTCTTATGGAAAATATTTGTTGCTTCCACAGCCAGCGGGCTGTCGATATAGGCCTCAAAATCTTCAAACTCCGGCAGCAGATGTTCTGTCTTAATCCGTCGCAGATGATATAGCATTTCCTGTGTACGACCTACAGAAAATGCCGGAATGACAAGATTACCACCTCTTGCAAATGTCCGCTTAATTACTGCCGCAAGTTCCGGTGCATAATCCGGCGGATCTGCATGTATCCGGTCACCATAAGTTGATTCAATCAATACATAATCTGCTTCATCGATAAACTGCGGATTTTTAATCAATGGCTTATTGCCATGACCGATATCTCCGGAAAATACAATTTTCACAGTCTTATCTTCTTCCGTCAGCCATACCTCAATGCTGGATGAACCAAGAAGATGTCCTGCATCTACAAACCGGATTTTTACTCCATCACAGATTTCAATGATTTTATTGTAATCACATGGTACAAAATGCTCTAAAACCCCCTGTGCATCATCCATATCGTAAAGAGGCACTACTTCCGGTAATCCGGCTCTCCTGGCCTTACGGTTTCTCCACTCTGCTTCAAACATCTGGATGTGTGCACTGTCCTTTAACATGATATTACAAAGTTCGCTGGTTGCTGTTGTCGCAAATATCTGTCCCCGGAATCCATGACTATACAGCAATGGAAGTAAGCCTGAATGGTCGATATGGGCATGTGTTACAAACACATAATCAATATTAGATGCATTCACCGGAATCTCCTGATTCACATATAAATCCGGTCCCTGCTCCATACCACAATCCACCAGTATCCGCTTATCCTGACATTGCAGAAAATGACAACTTCCAGTTACTTCATGTGCAGCCCCTAAAAACTCCAATAACATAATACCATCTCCTCGCCATCTCTTTATTGTCGAACTTATGATAGTATCATTTTATCATATTGGACAAAAAATGTATACATTTTATTCGTTTTTTATTCAAATCGCACAATTTCTTTCTTCAATCGTTTCATAATCTTTTTCTCCAGCCTGGAAATATAGGACTGGGAAATTCCTAATAAATCCGCCACCTCTTTCTGGGTCAGTTCATTATCATTTTTCGAATTGATGCCAAACCGCAGTTCAATAATCGTCCGCTCCCTGCCGCTTAAATGCTCAATTGCTTTATTCAAAAGCTTCTTTTCAACCTCAGTTTCAATATCCCGGTAAATGACATCTTCATCTGTTCCTAAAATATCCGAAAGTAATAATTCATTTCCGTCCCAGTCCACATTTAACGGCTCATCAATGGATACCTCTAATTTCGTCTTATTATTTCTACGCAGATACATCAGAATTTCATTTTCAATACATCGGGAGGCATAGGTTGCAAGCTTGATATTTTTTTCCGGATTAAAAGTATTAATTGCCTTGATTAATCCGATGGTTCCAATAGAAATCAAATCCTCCACTCCTACTCCCGTATTGTCAAATTTCTTCGCTATGTATACTACAAGTCTCAGATTATGCTCGATTAATTTCTTTCTTGCAGTCTCACTCTGCTCTTTCACCAATTGTCCGATACATTCCATTTCCTCTTTCGCCGGAAGCGGTGGCGGCAGCACCTCTGCCCCTCCGATATAGTGAATCTCCGTCTCCTTACGAAGCAGCATATCTTTTAAACTACGCACAATGCGAAACTGAAAATGCTCCGGTATATCTACTTTTAAATACATTACAACTCCTCTTTCCTCTCTTATTCACATTCCATCCTATAGCAGATGGCAATTTAAAATCATCTGATATTCCTTCTTTTGAAACAACGATGGACTTCCAAGTGCAATCACCGCCTGTAAAATCTGCCGCTCTTTTTTTCCTTCTTTAATATAAAGTTCTTCTACGGTAAGTGCTTCTACCAAGCCGTTTTTCTCTCCCATACTGCTAAATGGCAACAGTCGTACTACCGGCTCATCTTCCCGGAAAATCGGCATCAGAAGCTCTTTATCTATGATACTGACCGGTTTTCCCACATAGGGGTCGATCAGCAGATTTCCGGTATCATAATAGGCTTCTAACAGCAATTCATGTTCATGATAGCAAAGACGCACCTGATAAAGATGCCGGCTTCTCTCCTTTCTGCTGCGCCATATTATGGATGCTGACACAGCAATTCCCGCCGTCAGCACCATTGCCAGATAAAAATGCTGCCCATAAAAAAGGCTCTTATTGA
The DNA here is from genome assembly GCF_003462625.1 of Roseburia sp. OM03-7AC. Taxonomy (NCBI): domain Bacteria; kingdom Bacillati; phylum Bacillota; class Clostridia; order Lachnospirales; family Lachnospiraceae; genus Roseburia; species Roseburia sp. OM03-7AC. The sequence goes on along the minus strand of NZ_QTZJ01000001.1, from coordinate 225,280 downwards.
GCCACTGCATGCAGCCTCCTGTCAGAATCGAAAACAAAAAACAGCCAAGCCAGTTTTTTATCAGAAAAGCGACTCTTTGTGTCGTATGTTTCCTCGTAAAAAATGCAATCATAACCATGCCAAGCGGAACCGGTACATACATAATCAGCCGATACAATCTATAGGATGAAAGCATCAGAAAACAAATGACTCCCATACCACTTCCAAATAAGGCAGCAAGCAGTATCCTGCCCTTATGTATGAGATTCCGCAAAAAAATGCCTGTCAGGAACAGATTCAGCACATCCATCAGGAAATTATTGACAAAAAGAACATCTAAATATATCTCATAAATACATGCCACCTCCCTTCCTTTCCTGCATTATACAAACTTTCCTCTGCATATTTTGTCAAAACAGATGCCGCCATTCTTTCATTTCATTGACAGAATCCGACTGCCCGGCAGGGAAGTTGCAAAAGAAACGTAATGCACTCTGCAAATCTTACCTACAGAAGCTGCCACCGGCAGCTTCTTACGGATGCCTGACAACGCAAAAAACGCTTAGAACAATGGCTGTCACCAGTATCTGGTACATTTCAAATGTTCTAAGCGTCGTATCATACAGGAACTTCAAATTCCTTTTCTACTCTTACACTATAATTTTATTGCTATCCTTTTCAAAATGATAGTTCTTATTTTTTGGTACTCTTTAAGAACTCCGGAATTTTAATATCCTTCTCATGAACAGTGCTTTCCGGTCTCTTTGGTTTGGTAATTCCAATAAATGGAGAAGCTGCCGGAGCCGGCTGCTGTGCAGCAGTCTGTCCCAGAGTAGATGTTGCTCCGAAACTGCTGTTGGTTGTAACATTAGCAGTACGGTTTACAAGTCCGGAATTAATGACCGGTCTGGTGGTTGCTGCTGTATTTGGATATTTCAATCCGGACATAAGATTAGAAGATGCAGTGGTTTTTGCTGCATTCTCTTCCAGTCCTGTTGCAATTACAGTAATCGTTGCAGCATCTGTCATAGTCTCATCATATTTTGCACCAAAGATAATATTTGCATTATCGCCGGCAAGATCTTCTACATAGCTTGCTGCATCATTGGCATCCATAAGAGAAATATCACCGGAAATATTGATAATAACATGGCTTGCTCCATTGATAGTTGTCTCAAGCAATGGACTGGTAACAGCCAGTTTGACTGCCTCAATTGCCTTATCATCACCCTTAGCCATACCGATACCGATATGTGCAAGACCCTTGTCCTTCATAACAGTCTGAACATCTGCGAAGTCAAGGTTAATCAATGCCGGCATATTAATCAGGTCTGTGATTCCCTGAACCGCCTGCTGAAGCACCTCATCTGCTTTCTTTAATGCATCCGGGAAGGTTGTTCTGCGGTCTACAATCTCTAATAATTTATCATTTGGAATTACAATCAAGGTATCTACATTCTCACGAAGCTTGTCAACACCGCTTAAAGCATTTACCATTCTTGCTTTTGCTTCAAATTTAAACGGCTTAGTTACAACACCAACGGTAAGAATTCCCTGATCCTTTGCAATCTTTGCCACAACAGGAGCTGCTCCTGTACCGGTTCCGCCACCCATACCACAGGTTACGAATACCATATCTGCACCTTCAATAGCTGCTGACAACTCTTCCATACTCTCTTCTGCAGCTTTGGCTCCAACCTCCGGCTGTGCTCCTGCTCCAAGTCCTTTGGTAAGCTTCTCACCAATCTGAATCAACGTAGGTGCTTTACATAAAAGTAATGCCTGTTTATCGGTATTTACTCCAACAAACTCAACACCACCAATATTTTCATCAATCATTCTATTTACTGCATTATTACCTGCACCACCAACACCAATTACAATAATTTTAGCACTGGATTCTGCTTCTGTTGTTTTAATTTCAAGCAAGGTAGTTCCTCCTTCTCTCCCTCATTCTATATGTAATCTATGAGAAATCTGCTTTACAGATTTCTCATAAAAAGTATGCCTTTATTTACTCATATACTCTATCATATAATTTTTCGTAAAAATAATCAACCTATATTTTCTGTTTTTTTGAAAAAATTACGCCGTCTTTTCAAAAGTAATATCTGTGGTATCTTCTGTCCAGTCTTCCAGATGAAGAATGCCTGTAAGTCCTTCCAGATTTGGCATAATTTTCTCCATACGAACTACTTTTTCCGTAAGGCTGGTTGCCTGTCCAAGATTCACCGTAATCGTTCCGTACTGCAGGGTTACATTTCCCTGGTCATCATAATTGATGGTATCCGGAACCAGATTATACTTCTTTAAGGTCTGGGTTACTGCCAGCAAATCCTTTAGGGTATCTTTTCCGCTTACGTCAAGCTTTTCATAAAGTACTGCTTCCCCACAAGCCAGTCCGGTAATCTGCGGTACTCCTTCGATGACATCTGTAGACATTTCCACTACAAAGCCATCTTTGTCAAAATAGACATTCTGTCCCAGGGAATCCATATATAAGTAGCCCAGCAGTCCTTTTTCATATACTTCTACATGAAGGGTATGCGGTGATTTGACACTCACCTCCATCGTATCAATAAACGGAACTTTCTGTGTATCAAAGAAACGATATTTAAAATATACATATAATGTATTCCAGGAATAGTCATCATTTAAGACCCATTCCTTAATCTGCTCATCACTGTATAATTTATTGCCTTCTACTTCGACATTTTTTACGGTAAATACCTTGATTACAATGAGTGCTGCCAGTGCCAGAATCAACAGTGTAGTCAGAAATCCAATCAGGATATGTTTTCTTCTTCTCTTCTTTCTGCGTTCTTCTCGTATCATATCCTATCCCTCCAACTGAATTCCTCTGGAAACACTTAACGCAAGTCCCATTTCTGCTAAGAGGAATGATGCCGAAGTACCACCATAACTGATAAAAGGAAGTGTGATACCGGTATTTGGAATACTGTTGGTTACAACGGCGATATTAAGGATTACCTGAATGGCAATGTGAGCCATAATACCAACCACCAGCAATGCACCATATAAATCTTTCGCATTATTGGCAATTACCATAAAACGCCACAGCATTAAGATAAACAGCAAAATCAGGCAGATTGCTCCGAATAATCCAAGTTCCTCACAGATGATGGAAAATACCATATCATTCTGCGCTTCCGGTACGAACCCAAGCTTCTGCATACTGGCACCAAGTCCTTTTCCAAAAAGTCCTCCAGAACCAATGGCATATAAGCCCTGCATGGTCTGATAACCTTTATCATAATTCTCCGGATGGAGCCAGATTTTGATACGTTCTGCACGATAGCTTGCCAGTACAATAAAGACTGCTCCGAAAGCGAATACTGCGATTGCCATTCCCACAAACTGCGCATATTTCGGGCTTGCCACGAACGCCATTGCCACTGCGATACCCACAATGATAATCGCGGTACTTAAGTTCGTATAAGCAACCGGTCCAACCAGCGGAAGCAGTAAAACCATTACCTTCATCAGTTCCTTCAGATCGCCAATCTTCTTTTGCATGCGGCTGATTACCGTTGCAAGAAAAATAATGACAGCAAGCTTTGCAAACTCAGATGGCTGGAAAGAAAGCGGACCAAGGCGGAACCATCTGGTAGAACCATTTCCATTCGATCCTAAAAAGATAACGGAAACGCACAGTAAAAATGCGCCTATGTATGCCACACCATACAGTCTCTTCCACACATGATAATCAATCTTGGAAATCACAAACATGGCAGCAAATCCAAGGCAGCATGCAAATGCCTGCCGCTTTAGATAATGAGTTCCATCGCCATACTCAATCTGTGCATTATAAGAACTGGTGCTGTACAGCATAACCAGACCAAAACACACTAAGAAAATAATAACAAACAAAAGTGTATAGTCAAAATATTTAATTGTCTTTTCTTTTGTGCCTGATTTTCTTCCCGGTCTGCGGCCCATAAATCACTACTCCTTTAAATTGCGCACCAAATCCTTAAATATTCTTCCTCGTTCTTCGTAGCTTTTAAACATATCCCAGCTTGCACATGCCGGTGATAATAATACGGCATCACCGGAAACTGCATTGTCATAGCAGATATTTACGGCCTCTTCGAGACTGTCTGCGAATACATACTCTGTAAATCCATGTCTCTTTGCACAGTCTGCAATCTTCTCTTTTGTTACTCCGATTAATACTAATTTCTTTACTTTACCATCGAAGCTTTCTATCCATTCATCATATTCAGACTGCTTATCATAGCCACCGCCAATGAGAAGTGTCGGACGGTTCATTGCCTGAATTCCCTTAATCGCTGCATCCGGGTTTGTTCCCTTGGAATCGTTATAGAATTTTACGCCACGTTTCTCCGTAACATATTCAATTCTATGCTCTACTGCCTGGAACTCACGCAGTGTTTTTACAATGACATCCATCGGTACTCCGATACTTATGGTCATGGCAACTGCCGCCATAACATTTTCATAATTATGGGTTCCAAGAATATTTAGCTCATTGACATCAATGACTTCTTCCTCTTTGCCCTCAGAGACATAAATAATCTTCTCACCACTTAAATAACATCCATTCTGTACCGGCTTTTTACTGTCAAACCAGAGCACTTTCATGGATAAGGATTCCCCAAATTTGCGAAGTACTTCATCCTCATAATTTAAGACGCAGACATCGTTTGCTTTCTGATTCTTTGTAATGTCCTCTTTTGCCTTAATATAATTTTCCATGGTATGATGACGGTTCAGATGATCCGGTGTAATATTTAAAATAGCAGATACATCCGGAGCAAAATCTACAATTGTCTCTAACTGGAAACTGCTGATTTCTGCTGCTGTTACCGTTTCTTCTGTGGTATCTGCCGCTACCGATGTATATGGAATTCCAATATTTCCTACGACTTTTACATCCTTAAAGTAATTGGATAAAATTTCTCCCACCAGTGTAGTGGTTGTCGTCTTGCCATTCGTTCCTGTAATTGCAAGGATTTTTCCTTTTGCCACCTGATAAGCAAGCTCAATCTCACCAATAATCGTAATTTTCTTATCACGCATGGCATTTACCAATGGTAAATCGGTTGGAACACCCGGACTTAACACAACAAAATCCAGTTTATCCATCACTTCTTCCGGAAGGGTGCCCACATAGATTTCTGCCTTGGCAAAGCTCTCCGATTTTTCTTTGATTTCTGCTACACTCTGCTTTTCATTTCCTTCAAAAACGAAAATATTCGCATTCTGTTTTTCTAACAGCTCTGCTGCAGCAATTCCACTTTTCCCAGAGCCAAATACCAGTACATTTTTCTCCTGAAATTCCATTTTATTCACTCCTGTCTCTTTATAATCCAATCAATGCAACCAGACATAAGATTGCTGTTACAATTGAAAATACTGCCACTACCCTGGTCTCTGACCAGCCACCTAATTCAAAGTGGTGATGAATCGGAGCCATACGGAAAATTCTCTTTCCACCTGTTTTTTTAAAATAGGTTACCTGAATGATAACAGATAATACTTCTACCAGATAAATCAGTCCCACAATCAGAAGGAAAATTGGCATCTGAAGCATATATGCGGTAGCTGCCACAAATCCACCCAGTGCAAGAGAACCGGTATCTCCCATAAATACACTTGCCGGATATACATTAAACAGAAGGAATCCCATCAATGCACCTACTACAGCACAGGTAATCGGTTCGATTCCGCTGTTGGTTCCCACTGCAACTACAGTAAAGAAGGTTGCTACGATAATGGTTACGCTGGTAGCAAGACCATCTAAGCCATCGGTAAAGTTGACTCCGTTTACAGTTCCGATTACTGCAAAATACATGACCGGAATTGCAAGCCAGCCAATATTCCAGTATTTTCCACCGGAAAATGGAAGCAGCATTGTAAGGGAAACATCTGAAAACTTCACCATGTATACCACAAAAACAGTGGTCACTACAAGCTGGCATAACATTTTCTGCCATGCAAGCAGTCCATCCGACCGTCTCAGTACAACCTTCAAATAATCATCTAAAAATCCAATTACGCCAAATCCTACTACCATAAAGAGAATCGGAATAATCTTCGGATAATCTTTTACATAAATCAGACTGGTTACAATAATACTTGCGATAATCATCAATCCACCCATGGTAGGGGTTCCCATTTTCTTCTGATGGGATTCAAGCTCTTTCCGCTCCGTCTGACCAACTTTCAATCTTCTTAAAAAAGGAATTACGACCGGTCCTAACAATGCACTCACTGCAAAAGCGATAATAACCGGAAGAATAACATGATACGTCATAACTGCACCTCTTTTTATTTTCTTTTTGTATATCATTTCAACTTATCTAGTATACGTTATTTAGAGATTTCCTGCAAGATATCTTCCCAAAGTTTCACGGATTTTCCTGAATTTCCGCATCTTCTGTAACCAGTGCCTGCTCAATGCCAAGATATGGCAGAATATTGGAAAACAAATCCCGGCAGACCGGTGCTGCTATGGTTCCACCATAATAAACGCCTTGTGGATTATTGATAATAATTAAGGCAAGTACCTGCGGATCGTCAGCCGGAGCAAAGCCTAAAAAAGAAGAAATATACCTTTTTTCACTACGTGGAAGCGTCTGGGACGTTGCGGTTTTGCCGCCAATAGAAAAGCCTTCAAGAGCCGCATTCTTTCCACTGCCCTCAGATACTACTTTTTCCAGCAAATAGCGCATGGTGGTGGAAGTTTCTTCGCTTACAATATGTTCCTTTTGTCCATAGACAAAAGTATGTGTCACTTCTCCTTCTGCATTTTTCGTCTCCACGCCAAAATGCGGCGTCACACGGTTTCCTCCATTTATAATAGAGGAAACCGTAGTTGCAAGCTGAATCGGTGTAATCTGGAAGGACTGCCCAAAGGACATGGTTGCAAGCTCCACCTGACCGATATTTTCTCTTTTATGCATAATGGTGGATGCTTCCCCCGGTAAATCTATATTTGTCCTGGATAATAAACCAAACTGTTCAAAATAATCGCAGAAGCGGTCGGAACCGATACGAAGTCCGATTTCTATGAACACCGGGTTGCAGGAATTCATAATGCCATGGGTAAAATCCTCTGCCCCATGCCCTCCCACTTTATGGCATCGGATTCTCCTGTCCTCCACAATCTTATATCCCGGACAGTTAAACTGGTCAGAAAGACTTACTTTTCCCTCCTCCAAGGCTGCGGATGCTGTTATTATCTTAAAAGTGGATCCCGGTTCATAAGTGTCATTGATGCACTGGTTTCTCCACATTTTATTTAAAGCATCCTGCTTCTCCTCTTCGCTCAATTCCGTGTCATTCTCCGTATTTAAGGCAAAAGGTTCATTGAGATTAAACTCCGGTTCATTTACCATAGCAAGAATTTCGCCGTTCTGTGGGTTCATCACAAGGATGCTGACACTATCTGCCTGTTTTTCCTCCCGCACCTTTACTGCCGCCTGCGCTGCATACATCTGGATATTATAATCAAGACTTAAATAAAGGTCATCTCCTTCTACCGGCTCACTCCGCCGCTCTCCGGCATTTTTGATCTCTACGCCTCTGGCATCTGTCAATGTAAGTATCTTTCCATTGATGCCCTCCAGATATTCATCATATTTTACTTCTATTCCGATAATTCCCTGATTGTCCCCGCCAGTAAATCCGATTACTTTAGAAGCCAGTTCATTATAAGGATAATACCGTTTATAATCTTCATCGATCTTCACGCCCGCCAGTTCATAAGATCGAATCGCATCTCCGGTTTCTTTCTCCACATTCGTCTTAATCCGTTCAATGGAACTAACCTTCTCTACCCGCTTCCGCACTGTCTCTTCTGACATGCCAAGCTCTTTTGTTAAAACTGCAATTACCTTTTCCGGGTCTTCTATCTGGCTGTGAATCACAGAAATCGTACATACCGTCTTATTTTCTGCTAAAACCACACCATTTCTGTCATAAATATTTCCTCTTGCCGCCTTGATATCCCTTTCTCTTTCATGGAGATTCTCCGCCCGGACCCCATAGTATTCTGAACAGAATATCATAAGATACACCAGTCGTCCCATCAGAAATACCATCAGCAGTAATGCTGCCACAAAAATAATCATAATTTTTCGTCGGTTAAAGGTTTTATTCCGATAGATGCAAAATCTGTTTTCTTCTTCCTCCTGCATTTTTTGCTGAAACATAAAAACATAACCTCATAAAAGCAGTTATTATAATCTATTACAACTTTTACAAGGTTATGTTGTTTTCTCTATTGTGCTACATCCTGTGGCTGTAAACCATCCTCCGGTGGTACTGTTTCCTCTGCAATATCCGGTGTCTGGTCTACCATAGAATCCTCCGGTGCAGAATCCGGAACATCTGTTGTTCCATCTGCCGGTGCTTCTGCCGGGTCTGTCTCTTCTGTTACAACAATGTCCTCATCCGGATAAATATTAAGATAAGGCAATGTCTCTTCGAAAATTCCCTTTGCGATTTCCTGTGCAAAGGTACTGTGAAACTCTTCTTCTGCGTTTGGTTCGTCTACTACTACATATACCAAAAGCTGCGGATTGTCTACTGGTGCAAAACCGATAAAGGAAACCAGATAATTTCCCTGTCCTCGAGGAAGCTTCTGTGCTGTTCCGGTCTTTCCACCCATAGAGTATCCCGGCACTTTTGCATATTTTCCGGTACCATCGGAAACCGTTGCATAAAGATACTGTTTTAATAATTCACTGGTAGATGAAGACACTGTTTTCTTTAACAAGGTTCCATTGTCTTCCTGTATGACATTCCCATTTTCATCTGTTATTTTCTTTACCACATGTGGCTGATAATAGTTACCACCATTAATAATGGAACAAAAAGCACTTGCCACCTGTATCATGGTAACATTAAAGTTCTGTCCAAAGGAATTGGTAGCCAGGTTAATGGTGCTTAGCTGGTCTTCGGTATAAATTAAGGAATCAGTTCTAGCTTCTCCCGGTAAATCAATGTTTGTCTTGGTACCAAAGCCGAAAATCTGCTGATACTTGGAGAAATTCTCAGGTCCGATATCATAAGACATCTGCATCAGGGCATCATTACAGGAATTCTTTAAGGCATCTTCTACTGTTTCAAGTCCATGTCCGTTGGTATTTACACAGTGAATGTCATGACCGGAAATCGTCTCGTATCCATCACAGATAAAAGTACGGTTCGGGTCTAAAGTTCCGGTATCCAGACCACAGGCTACGGTAAAAGGTTTTACGGTAGAGCCCGGTTCATAAGTATAAGTAATGCAGAAATTAGACCATAACTGGTTTAAAGCATCCAGTTCTGCATCGTCATCCATAGCATCAATTTCTTCCTGGGTATAATAGGCAGACAAATCCCTTGGATTACTACTGTCATAATTTGGATAATTTGCCATGGCAAGCACTTCAGCATTCTGGGGGTTCATTACAATAACTCCCACATGTTTACTTCCAGCACCTTCTCTTGCTGCATCCCTGTATTCTTCTTCAAATGCAGCAATCTTATCTTCTACGATTTTCTGGATATTTGCATCAATGGTCAGTGTAACATCATTACCATTCTGGGCATCGATTACTGTCTTCTCAAAATTACTGTCGGAATTCAGATAACCATATTCTCTTCCGTTGGTTCCATTCAAAACACTGTTATAGGAATTTTCCACTCCATTCATTCCCAGATTACCGCTGGTAGTAAATCCTACTACCGCACTGGCTAGAGAACCATATGGATATTCTCTCTGGTATTCTTTTTCAAACCAGACTCCATTAATTTTTCCTTTTTTCTCTGCATCGCCGCTCTTCTTATCGGAAGCTTCCTTTTCTGCCGCCTGCATATCTTCAAACGCCCGAATCTCTTCATAGCTTAATTTCTTTGCCAGAACATTGTACTGGCTCTTTGGCTTATCCGTAATCAGATTACGTAAATCGGTTTCATTCAGCTGTGGGAAACAGGTTATCAGTGCATCGATGGTCGGGTCAATATCTGCCGAATCACTGTTTAATACCTTACAGTCTAATATCACATTGTATACATCCACGCTGGTTGCAAGTATCGTTCCCTTGCAGTCTGTAATATTTCCACGCTGATAAGGAATGACCGTACTGTCATATTTCTGCTGGGATAATACTTTCTTTTCGTATTTCTTTCCACTGGTGTGTTCAATATACATCAATCTTACAATTAATCCCAACAAAAGTAGTGCTATTATTACAAACAGCACTACAAGTTTCTTTTGCATTTTCTTACTAAATTTTGCTATTTTCTTTCCGCCGCGTCTCTTTCCTGCCATTTTACCACCACGTTTGTTTCCTACTTATTCGGAATATCCTCAAACTGATTCATATAATCTTCTTTATCAACCGTATAATGTATAATCTGGTCCGGTCCCGCATAGCTCATGCCAAGCTGGTTCATTGCTATATCCTTGATGGTTGAAAGATCTACTGCTGTCTCGATTCTTTTTTCTGCCGCATCATTATCTGCCTTTAATTCAGCTACCTGGCTTTCTAATGCAGAAATTGTCTTTAAATGCGTTGTAATTCCAGACTGCAGACGGATATACAGTACTGCTGCCACACACATAACCAGCAGCGATACAGATAAAAATGCCACATAACCCAAATCCATATGTGCTGACTTCTCCTGATTCTTCTGCGCCATACGTCTGTTGCGCTGTCTGATTTCCTCCCGCTGCTTTTCTTCCTGTTCTCTGCGATAATCCGGTGCAGCTTCTAATTTACGGACAGTGTTTCCATCTATGTAAGTCTGTGTTCGATAATTTCTTCTTGTCTTCTCCATTTTCACGTCTCTCCCTAGTCATTGATATGCCGTTCAAATACTCTTAATTTTGCGCTTTTTGCTCTCGGATTCTCTTCCATTTCAGATTTTGTTGGAAGAATCGGTTTTCTAGTGATTACTTTTCCTTTTGGTTTCCTGCCACATACACACACCGGAAATTCTTTCGGACAGGTACATGGATTTTCATTTTTGCGAAAGATGTTCTTTACAATTCTGTCTTCCAGGGAATGGAAGGTAATGATACAGATTCTTCCATCTTCCTCTAAAAGGTCTATCATCTCATCCAGGGTATCCGATAAGACTTCCAGCTCACGATTCAGTTCAATACGAATTGCCTGAAACGTTCTCTTTGCCGGATGTCCGCCAGTACTCTGCACTTTCATCGGTATGGATGCCCGGATAATTGCGGTCAGCTCTCCGGTTGTCTCAATTGGTTTCTTTGCCCGGGCTGCGACAATATGCTTTGCAATATTCTTTGCGAACCGGTCTTCCCCATAGTCTCTTATGATACGATACAGCTCTGATTCACTGTAATCATTTACAATATCTTTTGCCGTTAATGTCTGACGCTGATCCATTCTCATGTCCAGTGGTGCATCTTCCTCCCGGTAGGTAAATCCACGCTCCGGTGTATCTAACTGAAAGGAAGATACTCCCAGATCAAGAAGGATTCCATTTACCTTCGTCACTCCGATACGATTCAATTCTTCTTTCATATTGCAGTAATTGCTGCGGATAATGGTTACTTTATCAGAATAATCCTTTAACCGCTCACTGGCTGCTGCAATTGCATCTTCGTCCTGGTCAATTCCTATCAGCCTTCCGTTCTCATTCAGCCTTTTTACAATTTCGGAAGAATGTCCCGCTCCACCGAGCGTTCCATCTACATAAATTCCGTCCGGGCGAATATTCAGATTGTCTATGGTCTCATGCAAGAGAACCGATGTGTGTTTAAATTCCATGTTCACTCCTTTAGATACTCAAGCCAAGTTCTGCCATGTGCTCTGCAACTTCATCCATGTCATCATAAGTATTGGTATCCTGCCATCTGTTCTTGTCCCAAATCTCAATTCGCTTTAAGACTCCGACTGATACGACTTCTTTCTCTAATCCGGCAAATTCTCTTAACACTGCCGGAAGAAGAATTCTTCCCTGCTTGTCCACTTCACAGGTTGTTGCTCCTGCAAAGAAGAAACGTGAGAATTTTCTTGCATCTTTTGAGGTAAGTGGTACGTTGCGGAATTTTTCTTCAATGTTCTGCCATTCTTCATTTGGGTACACAAAAAGACACCCATCCAAACCCTTCGTTACTACAAACTCATCACCGAGCTGTTCTCTGAATTTGGAAGGAACAATCATTCTGCCCTTGGCGTCTATGTTGTGACTGTACTCTCCCATGAACATTGTCAAACACCTCAGTCCGGTTGCTATTTATCCACAAAGTTATCAACTTATCCACCACTTTGTGCCATTTTCAACCACTTTCCTCCACTTATGAATACATATTACCCCACTTTTGGGAAAAAATCAATATACTACACATAAAAATGCACAAAAAAAGAAGCACATTTCTCAATGTACTTCTTTCCACTTACTCTTTACTTTTATCTTATTGGTACAAGTTCTTTTTGCTCACATAGCGATACATAGTTCTCAATCAGTCTGTCCACTTCCAGGCTCAGGTCATAGCATTCATCCATACTTTTCGCTCGTTCCAGTGCTTCATCCAGTCGGATTCTTGCACGTTCAATCGCAATGCGAAGTGCTTCCCTTTCATCCATAAGCATTTCTCCTATGCTGTGTCCCATCTCTGTGTTGTTCTTTGTAAATTCATTTTACTCTGCTCATCACCAAAAATCAAACAAAATATAACATCTTTTTTCGTCAATATTCGACAGCAAGCGGCATTTTTTCCTTATGCTGTGTTTTATAAAACAAATCGGCAATGGCCTCCACCAGCATCCGGTTGGTTGCTACTATATTCCGAATATCTGTTTCTATATTAATTTTTCTTCCAAGATACTGTTTATGCCTCTCTAAAATATATTCATACAGTGCCTCTGCATCAGAAAAATCAGCCTGCACTTTTTCTCCTGCTTCCATATTCCGGCTCATAATATAATTTTTAAGGCTTCGCTTCAATTGTTCTTCATAGGAACAATGATCCTTTAAGTTTCCCGGATAAATCTTGTTATGCGGATAAGTAAAATAATCAGCTACATAATGCGTTACCTGCCCGAGATTCATATAATACCGGCGTTTACGGGTCAGTTTCCCCTGCTGTTTACCGAAAATCAATTGATTCACCATCTTTTTCACATCCGGAAACGTCCCATTGATTTCATGTTTCTTATATACAAAAGATGGTTTGCAATCCGGCAGGATGCTGCCAATATAAAAAGACAGTCTATGTTTCTTAAGTTCTTCATCCTCTGTATTCTTTGCAATATAACGTGCCAGCAAAATATGTGATTTTTTTCTCATTTGCTTCCTCCTGTTTACCATCTACACCTTACACATTACTTCTGCTTTATTTATGCTTCAATCACATTATACTTTCTTTCATCTCATTTACAATAGTATTTTTCTTAAGATTCTTCTAAATTTCTGTGTCCAATCTGTTAAGAGTAGACACAGAAATATTTTGCTAAAACTTACTGATATTCCACTTTTTAGGAACAACAGAAGCTGGCACACTCTGTTTCCATACAGGTACAGGCATTCGTTCCGGCTACCTGGATGTCTTTTGCATGACATTTTCTTCCTTCATTGAATTTACAGTTTACTGCCTCACAGGTAACATCGCTCATCTTAGGCGGTTTACCGGTCGAATTGGCACATCCACAGTTTTTCTTCTCTTCAAAACTTCCACAGCTTGTCTCACTGTTGCGGTTTGCATGTGCACCCTCTACCGTAATATTTCCACGGCAACAGCAATCATCTTTCTGGAAACTGCAGCTTCTTACAGAACATTTTAATTCTGTCACAAAAATCATCTCCTTTCTTTCGTTACATGTTTAGTATCTCCAAAGGAAATCTTTTTATGTTACCAACTTCATGTAAAAAAGAATGTACCTTGACACATTCTCGTGCCTGCGGCGGCTGCTTTCCTGTAAAGTAAAAAAGACTGTTGTCCGGTGCAAATTGCCAGCAACAGTCTTTTTGAATCCATGTAAATTATAAAATTAAAAATTAGATTTTATTGCATTTTTATTTTTCTTCTGCAACTTCTTCCTTACGGATTTCCTTTGTACGAATCTCTTCGCAGATTGCATCAATGAATTCTCCTAAAGGTTTTACACCTTCATCTCCTGCAAAACGGCTTCTTACGGATACGGTTCCGTCCTCTGCCTCCTGCTGACCAACTACCAGCATGTACGGCAGCTTATCCAGTCTTGCTTCACGAATCTTGAATCCGATTTTCTCAGAACGGTTATCAACCGTTACATCTACATCATGAGCTGCTAATTCTTTTCTTACCTGCTCTGCATAGTCTGCATATTTTTCAGAAATCGGCAATACTCTTACCTGTTCCGGGCAAAGCCAGGTTGGGAATTTTCCTGCATAATGTTCAATCAGCCATGCAAGGGTACGCTCATAACATCCCATGGATGTACGATGGATAATCCAAGGAAGTACTTTCTCACCCTTCTCATCGATATAGTACATGCCAAACTTCTCTGCACTTGCACAATCAAGCTGGATGGTAACCATGGTATCTTCTTTTCCATATACATTCTTTGCCTGAATATCAATCTTTGGTCCGTAGAATGCAGCTTCCCCATCTGCTTCTGTATACTTGATGCCATTCTTATCCATAACATCACGCAGATACTGCTGGGTACTGTTCCAATATGCTTCGTCGCCCAGATATTTTTCTTTGTTGTTCGGATCCCATTTGGACAGACGGTAAGTAACATCTCCATCGATACCAAGTGTAGTCATTACATAATGGCAAAGCTCAGTACATCTGGTAAGTTCTTCTTCCGCCTGTTCCGGGCAAAGAATAATATGTGCCTCTGTAATAGTAAACTGTCTGACACGGGTAAGTCCATGCATCTCTCCGGAGTCCTCATTCCGGAACAATGTAGAAGTCTCTGACATCCGATATGGCAGATCTCTGTAAGAGTGCTGTTCATTCATGTATACATAATACTGGAATGGACAGGTCATCGGACGCAGTGCCATTGTCTCTTTGTCGTCGCTGTCCTTATTTAAAATGAACATTCCATCCATGTAGTGATCCCAGTGTCCGGAAATCTTATAGAGGTCACTCTTTGCCATCAGCGGAGTTCTGGTACGTACATAACCCCACTCTTTATCCTCTAAGTCTTCTATCCAACGCTGCAGTTTCATAATCATCTTGGTTCCCTTTGGTGTAAATAAAGGAAGTCCCTGTCCGATAACATCAACAGTGGTAAATAATCCCATTTCACGACCAAGTTTGTTATGGTCACGGCGTTTGGCATCTTCTAATTTCTCTAAGTATTCTTTTAACTCTTCCTTCTTATTAAAAGCAGTACCATAAATTCTCTGTAATCTTGCTTTGTCAGAATTACCTCTCCAATATGCCATGGAAGATGATGTCAGCTTAAATGCCTTTACGCCCTTGGTTGTCATCAGATGTGGGCCAGCACATAAATCTACGAAGCCGCCCTGGTCATAGAAAGAAATTTCTTCTCCCTCTGGTAATTCTTCAATCAGTTCTACTTTGTATGGCTCATTACGTTCCTGCATGAATTTGATTGCTTCCTCTCTTGGAAGTGTGAATCGTTTTAATTCATGACCTTCCTTGATAATCTTCTTCATCTCTGCTTCCAGATTATCGAGGTCTTCTCTTGAAAATGGGGCATGATCAAAATCATAATAGAATCCATCTTCAATTGCCGGTCCGATCGTAATCTTTGCATCCGGGAATAATTTCTTTACCGCCTGAGCCAGCACATGGGATGCAGTATGGCGGATTACCTTTAATCCTTCTTCATCACTTGCTGTTATAATATTTAAATTGCAGTCCTTGTCAAGAACGGTTCGTAAATCCACCACTTCTCCGTCTACTTCACCGGCGCATGCAACTCTTGCAAGGCCTTCGCTGATATCTGCTGCAATATCATAGACTGATTTTGCTTCACTGTACTCTTTTACTGAGCCATCTTTTAATGTGATTTTCATGTTCAAGTCTCCTTTTCTTATTATATTAGTATTAATAACTGCAAAGTAAAAAATCCCTGATGCATAAAATTTATGCATCAGGGACGATACTCTATCGTGGTTCCACCCTGCTTGCTGTACTTATCGTACAACCGCTCATTCTGATGATAACGGAATCACCGGACCGGATTGGGGTCACTCAGAGCTGGTCTTCACATTACGCTCCATCAGAATACTCTCACCAGATGTATTCCTCTCTTTGACTTCCTGTTATGCTACTCGTCTCTTCTTTGTTTTGTCCTTTTGACAAAAGCTATTGTATACTCTTTTTTCTGCTATGTAAAGAGTTTTTCTGTGAAATATTTTCCAAATGTTTTCCAAAATATTTTATTCTTATCTTCCGCAGCAGAATTTATATTTCTTTCCACTTCCACAAGGACACGGATCATTTCTTCCGACTTTCTTTCCAACTACAACAGTGCCGGATTTCTTCTGCTCTAAATAAAGCTTTCTCTTGGTATCTGCATCAAAAATTTCATCCCACTGTGGTAATTCATAGAGCCAGTCAGCTTTGGCATCTACCATGTTCTTGTATAATTTTTCTTTATCGAATGCAAGGCTTACCTTGGTATCCTCTTCCATAGTATCAATTGGGTTTGGTGTTACCAGGCTGTCATTGATTCCATCTAAGAATCCAGTCATATCCATAATGCTGAGGTCGTATTTCTCTGCCAGCTCTTTTACAGTTCCTTCTACCTTCTCATCCGGGTTTGCTAAAAGCTTCTCATATACGCCCTTCTCTAACATAAAATATCTCTGCCAGAACTTCTGTAATTTTCCTCTATCTGCCTGCTGATCATAAGCAATCTTCTGCCATTCTTCTAATAATGCCATTGTTCATATCCATCCTTTAATCCATATTTAGTCGTATAACGCTTGTTTCAGTATAGCATATTTTGTGCTTTTTTCAAGTATTTATCCTCTGCAACTTTACATTTTCTGATTGACTATCTGCTGTCAAATGTTAAAATAATGTATATTGCTTTTTTCTAAAAACAGGTCATCAAAGAAAGTTGAGGTCATATATGAAAAAGACAAAACAGATTCTTGCAATTATCGGTGTTGTACTCTTAGTTGCCCTCTATGTTTCCACTCTTGTTTTTGCATTGATTGGAAGCGATTTTGCCACAAACTGTCTTAAGGCTTCCATCTATGCCACTGTGGTTGTCCCGGTTCTCATCTGGGCTTATACCATGGTATACCGCTTACTTAAGAATCATTACTCTTTAAGAGAAGATTTGGATTCCATCAAAAAAGAAGCTTCCGGGCAGGATGCTTCCGCAAAAACTTCAAATGAACCAAACATCAAAAAAGAGGATTGCGAATAACCACAATCCTCTTTTATAACTTGTCCACTTCTTAAAACTAAGCAAGTTTTGTTTTTGCAAGCTCTGCTAATGTTGCAAATCCTTCTGCATCATTTACAGCCATCTCAGCTAACATTTTACGGTTCATATCAACACCAGCTAATTTTAAACCATACATAAATTTGCTGTAAGATAATCCATTCATTCTTGCTGCTGCGTTAATACGGGCAATCCATAACTGTCTGAACTGTCTCTTTCTCTGTTTTCTTCCTGCATAAGAACTTGTTAAGGCTCTCATGACAGACTGTTTTGCTACTCTATACTGTTTGGAGCGTGCTCCTCTGTAACCTTTAGCTAATTTTAATGTTCTATTATGTTTCTTTTTAGCGTTTAAGCCGCCTTTAATTCTTGCCATGTTCTATTCCTCCTTAACCAATTCTTATAAATATGGTAAAATCTTCTTCATATTCTTAACATTTGTTGCATCTGTCATTGCAGGTTTTCTAAGATTTCTCTTAGTCTTAGTTGTTTTCTTTGTTAAGATATGTCTCTTATAAGCCTTGTTTCTCTTTAATTTTCCTGTTCCTGTTAATTTGAAACGTTTTGCTGCTGCTCTGCTTGTTTTCTGTTTTGGCATAATTTATTCCTCCTTAAAATCATTATCTTTTCTCTGCCAGCACCATACCCATGCTTCTGCCTTCCAGCTTTGGTGCTTTCTCCACTACTGCAATATCTGCAAGTGCTTCTGCAAAATCATCCAGAATATGTTTGCTTGCCTGTACATGTGCCATTTCTCTGCCACGGAAACGAAGTGTAACTTTTACTTTATTTCCTTTGGAAATGAACTTTCTTGCGGCATTCATTTTGGTATTCAAATCATTGGTATCGATATTTGGAGAAAGACGAACTTCTTTTAATTCAACCGTTTTCTGTTTCTTACGTGCTTCCTTCTCTTTTCTTGCAAGCTCATATCTGTATTTACCGTAATCGATAATCTTACATACAGGTGGCTTTGCTCCAGGAGCAATCTTTACTAAATCAAGTTCTGCTTCCTGTGCCAGCTTATATGCTTCTCTTGCCGACATGATACCTAACTGTTCACCATCCGCGCCAATCAGGCGGACTTCCTTATCTCTGATTTGTTCATTGATCATTAACTCGCTAATGGTCGTACACCTCCAAAATTAAATTCACCACAGCTTTGCCAGACAACTTTCCGT
The DNA here is from genome assembly GCF_003462625.1 of Roseburia sp. OM03-7AC. NCBI lineage: Bacteria > Bacillati > Bacillota > Clostridia > Lachnospirales > Lachnospiraceae > Roseburia > Roseburia sp. OM03-7AC. The sequence continues at coordinate 206,748 of NZ_QTZJ01000001.1, read as the reverse complement.
TTATTTCCGCAAAAAAAGTGGATAGACAGACTATCCACTTCAAAATGATTCGCTCATTGCATACTCATTATAAACACTTAGTCACTTGATTGTGCTAAGGTGAGAGTGGATACTCTACTTTCTTCAACTTGCTTATAGTACCATATGTCATTTCGTTCGTCAAGCATTATTTTTACCGATATTCGCTTCTGATATTTTCCGCCCTCTCAATAATCGTTTCCGGGAACCCGGTAAAGGAAAGCAGGCGAATTGCATTCTGGGAATTTGCTGGTCCCTTCTGCAATTTATAATCAAATACAATATCCGCTTCTCCAAACTCTTCGGAAAAATGATAATTGTCATAACCAATTTTTTCAAGCTCCGTCAATTCCTTATCATGGGATGCCACAATTGCAATGCAGTTATGATGTGCCAGATATTCCATGATTGCTTTTGAAGCTGCAATACGCTCCTGGGTATTGGTTCCTCTTAAGATTTCATCAATAACACAGATAACCAGTTCATCCTCCGACAAAGCATCCAGGATACGTTTTAAATATTTAATCTCTTTAATAAAATAACTGTCACCGGATAAAATATCGTCTCTTACCGCCATGGAAGTAATCATTTTTGCATGAGGCAGATGCATTCTTTTTGCGGTGCAGGTATGAATGCTCTGTGCCAGTATCACATTGACAGCTATGGTCTTGATAAAGGTTGACTTACCGGAAGCATTGGAGCCTGTGATAATGCAGTTATGCTGAAGTTCCATAGAATTGGTCACTGCTCCATGAAGCAGCGGATGATAAATTTCTTCCATCTCAAGCTGCTTTGCTTCCTCATATTCCGGTACTGTCACAAGAGGCAGACTCTTTCGGAAAGAGCCTGTGCTGACCGCTGCATCCAGTTCTCCTACCACCCGGTAAATCTTAAGATAAGCATCCTGGTTATCCATAAACTGATTCAATACTTTCATATAAGTAAGGATATGCCACTGGGTTACTCCTAGCAGGAAATCCTGCAGCATTTCAAACACATCTCCCATGGCATTTCTGCTCTGGATATTTAGCAGAAATGCCTTCTTATCCATTTTGGCAAATACCGGAAGCAGCGGTGCCAGTTCCTCACATATTTTGTCTTTCCGGTATTCCTGCTCCAGTTCTCGTGCTACCGTAATCAGGTATGCCGCCGTTCCCATCATATGAATCTCCTGGTCAAACTTCAGCCGGACCGTAAAGATATACACCGACAAATTCACAAGAAATACTACCACCAAAGCTGACAGAGCATATATATTATGAAATACGACTGCCGCCACAACAACTACCATCAGCAATATCCGGAGCATCTGATAAACCCAGAGATTTGAAATTGCAAAATCCTCTACTGTCTGGATAAAGGATGGAATATAGTAAGCCTCGTCTCTCTTTCCAAGCTTTGACAAAGTTTCTTCCAGATGATAGCGTTTTTCATCATCTGCTTCACAAAAAGCTATTCTTTTTTCTAAAAGCTCCTCTTCTTCCTTCGTCTGCTTCGCATAATGAAGCTTTGCATATAAAATTTCTTCTCCCATAGTGGAATCACAGTTGTTGATTCTCTGGTACACATCATCCATATTAAGGTCATTCCATGTGACCTCATCCACCTGCTGTGTTCCACCCACAGTATCCAGATAATTTCTTATCAATTCTCTTTTGAATTCCTTTTTCTCAGGTTCTTTTCCATATTTTTCTTTCAGTGTCCGTTTGCAGCGGTTCTTCCAACTTTCTTTTGTCTTAATTGCTGAATAAGTAAATCCTGCAATCATAATTACTACAAGGATTGCTGCTTCCATTTCTTCGCCTTCCTACTGCATGATTCCAATGGTATCTATCCAGTAAATATTATCTTTATCCTTAATTCCATTTACAGTAACGGTATCTCCCGCATGCAGGAAAATCAATTGTTCATTATCAGAAAACTTCTGCCAGTATACCATACCGTCGTCTCCTGCCAGATAAACATAAGTCTCTCCTGCAATCTCAACATACTGCACTTCACTGATTACAAAACTTCTTGTCTCTGTCTCACCTTCCGGAATTATTTTTCCCTTGGCTGCTGTCTGTGCATTACCTGCAGTGCTGTTGCTGTCCCCGGAAGAATTTTCTGCCTCTTCCGGATTCCCAGTGTTTTCTGTACCATCACTGCCTGTCATCTTACGATACTTTGCAAAGCACTCATCGAGACTGGCTGCTGTTGTTACCATATTATAAGATTCTACATTTACCATGCCATAAAGCTTCACTATGCCGCTGGCATCTTTTAATACCATAATATAAGTCGGCTGACCATCTACATTAATCAAAGACGGGAAAGATGCACGGTATCCTTTCTCCTGCACTTCTCCTTCTGCAGCAGCCATTGCAGAGCTTTCATCTGCTCCCGCAATACTGTAATAATGTGCTTCTGAAGTCCGCTCATTTACCAGTATAAACCCGATATTGGAGGCATCATCATTGACAGAAGTAACTCCGGTATAAATCCAGATATCCCCGTCTTTGGCAACATAGCCGAAGTTTGCTTCGTAAGATTCCTCATCTCCGTCTTCATCCTCTACTACCGTTTCCGTACATTTCTTACAGCCTTTTTTGCCGAAGATGCTGTTCATAAATCCATTAGATAATTCTCCATACCAGTTATACTGTTCCACCAGAAGATCCCCGTCAAAGACATCATCCATCCAGTTCGGCACTTCTGATGCATCATAATACTGACAGTCTCCGCTGATTGGGTCACAGCTGATTGCACCCTCAACAGTTTCTCCACCAAATAAACCGATGGTGTATTTGTATACACTGGCAATATAGTATGGTTTTCCATCTTCGTCCACTTCAAAATGAAGATTTCCGAAAAGTTTATCCGGGTAATTCATACGGATATGCCTTCTTAAATCCTTGCCAAAGTAAGCAGACGGAACATAAATCATTCCTTCCTTTACCGGAACATACTGCGCCTTCTGTCCTACCGGATCAACAGTTATATAACCTGGAACACCATTTTCCTTATTTCCCATATATTTAAAGAAGCCGGCATACTCTAATGCAGATACTTTCGTTGGTGCCCCCTGATAATCAATCTGTGTGTAGTCTTCCGATACATTATACTGGCTCACCACTTCTGAAAGGCTTCCGATTTCACGATTACCCAGCAATACTGCACTGTCCGTATCCATTAACGCAATCTTTGATACAGAAGATGCTGTATTGATATCGCTGTTAAAGTCACTGTCTTCGATGGTCAGGATATCTGCATATGCCTGTGCATGGAACATTTTGCTGCCATAAAATAAAAGAATCAGGAACAGAATTCCGATTACTCCAACTGCTGCAAAAATACCGTTTACCGGCTTTTCCAGCTTTCCTGCGGACTTACCTTCCGCCTTCCTGGCTGCCGATACCAACGCACCTATTATTCCTAACGGGAATAACATAACGCCTAATACAAACAGCCATAAACCTCTGGAATGAATATTCAGTGCCGGAAGCAGAAGATAATACATCACTGCCACCCATAAAATATAAATAACCGGAAGTACAATGGACAGCCCCTTTACATGAGGCAGCTTTATCTGCTTTGTTTCAAACTCCATTTTCTTCTTTTTCTTTGCCATACCTAATCTCCCTTTTCTTCTTTGCAATTATTATTGTATTATTTAATTAATACAATAACTCAATTTCAAAATAATGTCAAGTGAAAGCTTTCTTCAAATGGCTGGCAACTAAAAACAGCAGGACGACAAAATGTATTTTCATTTTCTATCGTCCTGCCTGCAATACTTATTTATATTATTTTTTTAAGCTCTTGCTGCTTTGCTATCACGCTTTTTATTCTGGATAACCATACATGCTACTGCAGCTGCGGTAACAGCCAGTGCCAGAATTCCCATTGGAAGATCTTTCTCACAGTCTCTCAAGAAAAACAGCACTGCCATAGCAATTACATATATAACAGCAATGATTCCATCTACTATTTTCATACTTTCTGCCTCCTGCCTTTATGCATTTCTCTTCTGACGAAGTACTGCCCTTACTACATTATATCCTGCAAATACAATCGTAAGAATCATCATAATCCAATGGATGATACAGTTATCTTCTCCCGCCGGATTTGCTGCCAGAGGAACTGCTTCATCTTCTAATGCAGTTACTTCCTGTTTTGCATTATCGTCCGTTACATTCGCCAGCGGAACCTCTTCATCTTCTAATACCACCGGTTCTTCTGCATCCTGTGGCTGCTGTGCTGCCTGCTGCTGTCTGACTGGTGTCTGTGCCACCTGGGTCTGTGTAACCGGAGTCTGTGCTTGGATTACCGGTGTCTGTACGGCTGTCTCCGGCTGTGTATTGTTATCTGCCGGAGTTACCGCTGTTTCTGATGATGCTGGCTGGGCTGGATTTGCCGGCTGTGCCGGTTCCGTTGATTCTGCCGGCTGGGTTGGTTCGGTTGGCTCGGTCGGCTCAGTTGGCTCGGTCGGCTCAGTCGGTTCGGTTGGCTCAGTCGGTTCGGTTGGCTCAGTCGGCTCAGTTGGCTCAGTCGGCTGGGTTGGTTCGGTTGGTCCGGTCGGTCCAACTGGCTCGGTCGGCTCAGTTCCTTTCTCCTTTTCATCAAAAGAAGCATACACTACGGTACTATCATTTAAATCTGCAACATTTACTTTACTGCCATCTTCTAAAGTCCAGCCGGTAAATTCATAGGTTGTTGTCTCTGTCTCTGCCTTTACAGGATCTGTTACAGAAACTTCCGTTCCCTTTACTTCACGTACTTCCTGATATACATTTCCGTCTACCATAAAAGTAACGGTATAACTGTTATCAACAATTTCTCCATCAATATGCCAGGAATTCGGATTAATCATCCGGTACCATTCGATGCGGTAGAATCTTGCATCATCCCCTGCAATGCCGCTGTTCGCTGCATATGCATCTAAAACAGATGCAAGTGTTACCGGCATCTTTCCATCATAATTCTTTTCTGCATCAAAAGAGGCTGGTGCAGTAAAACCAGACATATCCGTTGTCACTTTCAGCTGATTTAAAGAAACTGCTGCTCTTCCTATATAGTCATAATTTGCTGTTGCATCACCAACTGTTCCTTCCGGACGGACAGTTCCTGCTTTCCGGATGTAGAACTCTGCCTTCTGTGTAAATGTATCTGCTACTTTTACATATACGTTATAACCCTCTGTATTGCGGAAAAGTTTTGTATATGTTGTCACTACACCTGCATTTTCATCCTCTAAGATGAATCCTTGGATTACGCTTTCCTCTGTGATTGCATAATCTGCTGCTTCTTCTAATACAGCCGGGTCTAAAATACAGTTTCCACTTAACAGCAGCAGTTTTCCATTTCCATATTTGGCATATACTTTTGCACGAATCTTACTGATTCCAAAGCTTACATTTACAGTTCCACTATAGTTACCGGTAAAGGTTACGGTTGCCAGAGCAGTTCCCTCTTCTACATTATCTTTGTAATTACCAACAATATAATCAGTTCCTGCTGTTAATACTTTTCCATTATAAGTTACGGTCACATCTTCTTCACTGAGTGTTACTGCTTTTCCGGTATAATATTTTTCCTTTGCAGCTGCAATCACGCTGTCATTTTCCACTTCTTTCGGAAGAATGGTATAGGTTGTATTTACCGTTCCTTTATAGTTACCGATTCCGGTAATTGCTGCTGATGCCTCTCCTGCATTTGGATTACTTCCACTGTATATTACAGTATAATCTTTTCCTTCTACTAATGTTTTGTCTCCATCCTTTACCACAACTGCAACTGTGTTTCCAGTATACTCAGTATCCTTTGCAGTTACCATTTCATTCGTCAACGTTTTCTGCCGGATAGTAAAGGTTGCTTCATTACTGTCTGCGGATTCAAATTTCTTTGCACTGGCTGTTGCAATTACCGTATAAGTTCCTGCATCCACCGGTGCTTTGCTTAATTTATTTCCTGCCTCATCAAAATAAGTATACGTGATGGAAATGCTTGGATTCTTCTCAATTCCCCAGCTGTATGCATTCGCATCACAGCTTAAGTTTTTCTCATCATTACTGCCATTATATTCAAAATCACTGGCTGTAAGATTTGCATACAATGCTTTTAAATAGGTTCTTACCGGTACAATAAATACAGTCTCTTTATAGTTCTCTGCTGCATTTCCTTCCGGCACAAATACTACATGATGGTCTACATCTTCAAAGATTGCAGTTCCAGTAGTATTAAACCACAGTGTCTCATCCGGGCTCTGCCACTCAAAATGGCCTTCCAGTTCCTGGTTCTCATCATTGACCGCTACTGCCATTCCGCCATTCAGATGGGACTCTCTCAGTTTTCCGGACATATGATTGATTGTTGCAGATGGTTTTTCCTTAATTACTGCCTCTGCCTTATTTACAGTTACCGTATAAGTCCTGCTTCCTGCCTCATATACATCTGTTGCCGGTGTTGTAACCGTATAAGTATAAGTTCCTGCATTTAAAATCTCTTTGTCACAGGTTCCAGCAATACCACTCTTTGGACCATCCTTTACAAAGTTCTTTGCATTCAGTGTCTGGACTTTTCCGTTATAAGTCAGATTTGAAATGCTCTCTTCAAATACCGGAGTTCTCTTACTGATTTTAATGGTATACTCTTCTGTCTCCCATTGAAGGAGCCAGTTCTTATATTTACACTTCAAAGTAACTGTTCCTGTCTTATCTGCAGTTACAGATACCTCTTTCTTATTTGTATTCTTTAATGTTACCTTATTTTTTCCACTGGTAACACTCCATTTGGTTTCGTAAGCAATCCATGCAGAACACTCGATTTTCTTCGTATCCTGCAGCTGCATCTTAATTGTATCATCCTTTTCGGCAGCTTTTACTGTCATCCCGGTTATTCCGGATAAGGACAATACCATCAATGCCGCCATTACAAAAGCTGTAATTCTTTTTCCCAACATTTTGGCTACTCTCATGTTTTTTCTCCTTTTATTCATTTTATCCATTTCCTGTTGATTTATGAATTGTATAACCAATCATAGCCTACTCTGTGTTATAAAAAGCGTTATATTTTTCTATTTTTTCTTTATTCTTCCGAATTGTACTTAAATCTTCCTGTTTGTATTGTATTTCTCCTCGTATCTACTCGTCTGTTCCATTCACCAATACTTTATGATATTTCACATATTTCTTTCCAGCCGTCCGTTCCATGTTGTCATTGATTCTTTCTATCACAAGTCCGCAATTTTCTTCTTCAATACCTATTAAAAGTATCAGATACTGGTTTGTGCTGTATCTGGTATACAGGTCACCGCTGCGCAGGGAGTTTTTCAATGCCTGCTCCAGTTCTGCCCGGATGTATTCGAAATGAACACCGCCTTCAGAAGCATACCCCTTCCCATCGGTAATGGTGCTCATAAGAAGCCACGCGCTCTTTCCCGTACGCTGCAAAACCCGTTTTGCAAAGCGGTAATTTTCAATGAAAACAGGATACGAACAGTAAAATGCTCCTTCCTCTCTCTCTTCTTCCAGCTTCTCCTGTATTGCCTGAATATGAGTGGCATCATCCTCCGTAACACAGCTGCTGATTCGTTTTAATTGTTCCAGCATAGACTTTGAAGGCTCACTGCCAAGCTCTGCCAGCAGCATTTCTTCTGTCTTATGATATAATGCCACCGCCTCTTTGGAACGCTTCATGGCAATCAATGCCTCCATCTGGTATACCTGCCAGTCATCCAGTGGATAAAGAACCGCTGCTTTTTCTGCTATCTCATATAATTTCTGATACTCCTGCTCATCCCGGTAAATTCCGCACAGTCTCTTTACACAGGACATATATAATTTCCGGTATTTCGTTGCCCAGAAAATTACCCATTCCGATGCTCCCAGTGCCGGCAAAAATTCTCCACGGTACAGCCTGACTGCTTCCTCTAATTCTGTTTTTCCAAAATCTTCCGCCTGTTTCAATGCATGCTCTGCCTTCTCTTCAAAAGAAATGCAATCACAACGATACGGAATTTCCGGTGTCCAGTAATAAACTCCCTTTCGGCTTATAATATAATCGCTCTCCGGCAGTCCCTGCTCCTTAAGCAGTTTCCGCACCCGGAAAAGAATTGCCCGGAAACTGTTGGATGGGTTTGCGACCTCCTCATTTTCCCATAGTCTTCCCACCAGTTCTTCCCTTGTTACCCCTTCTGTACCCGCATGCAGAATAATCTGAAGCAGCCGGTTCGTCTTTGTCGTTGATTTCCGGTCTATGATAAAGGAATGATTTCCATATTGCATTCGAAATGTTCCAAGCATACTTACTTCTAAAATTTTTTTCATGCTTCCTGCCCCCCTGCAGATTATTTTTCCTAATTGCAGTATAAAGGACTTTGTTTTTATACGCAAAAGATTTTTCTCATTTCTTCCGGATTGTCAAAACGAAAGATTACTCTTATAATCATATTCATAAATAATTCTAAAAAATAATTGTTTCGAGCTGTTAGAAAGGATTATACCATGGAAACAGGATTTATTGATTTACATGTACATTCAACCTGCTCTGACGGAACTTTTACTCCATCTGAGCTGGTTCATGAAGCCAGACGTCATTCGATATATGCCTTTGCCCTTACTGACCACGACTGTATCGATGGTATTAGAGAAGCACAGGAAGAAACCTTGCGGCTTAACTCCCCGGATGCACCGGAAGTCATTGCCGGTGTTGAACTCTCCTGTGAACTGGATGATCGTGAAATCCATATGGTCGGGCTATATATTAACCCGGACGATAAAGTATTTAATGATAAATTAAATGCATTCCGTTCTTCCCGCACAGACCGCAACCGCCTGATGGTTGATAAACTGCAGCAGGAGGCACACTTTGCCATTGATTATGACAGTCTTATCAGAGAATTTCCGGATGCAGTCATTACAAGGGCACATATTGCAAGATACCTTGTAAATCATGGTCTTGCCAAAGATATGAATGCAGTATTCAGTAAATATATCGGGGATGACTGTCCTTATTATGTAGACCGTCCTAAAATCACTCCGCAGGAAGGTATTTCCCTGATTCATCATGCCGGTGGTCTTGCCATTTTAGCCCATCCGGTACTCTATCGCATGAATGCAGACCGATTGGACGCTCTGGTTCAGACACTGGTAGAAGAAAGCCATTTAGATGGTATTGAAGCCGTCTATTCCAGCTACCAGCTTGGTGACGAACAGAACATCAAGAAGCTTGCACAAAAATATCATCTGCTTATTTCTGGTGGCTCTGACTTCCACGGAAGTAACAAACCTTATATTTCCATGGGAAACGGAACGAGACATATGCCGATTCCTTATTATATTTTATCGGATATTAAAAATGCGCTGCATTGCAGATAGCTTACTACTCATGTACACCAAGAGGGACTGTCATTTTACAATTTCTGTAAAACAACAGTCCCTCTTTATAGATACTTTCTATTTTTTGTCTTTCACCTCGTCTAATGCATTTCGAAAGATTCGTTCAAATTCATTTTCGGAACATTTTTTCCGGCTGGATTCATCCGAATACCCTCTATTCTGCTGTCTTTCCTGCTCATGAACGAGCAAAACAACCGGAACCTTAAAATAACCGTCATATCCGTATGCGACAATCCCCTCCCTGGAGCTTTATTTCAATGGTTTCATATTATATATCGGCAAAAGTGTCTGATTTCTTTAGTCCTCTACCGGTTCTGCCGGAATAAAAATACGGTCTTTTACCACATCTGCAGGCTTTGGTGCTGCTTCTTCTGCTTCCCTGCAGAACTGCAGCTGTGAATTCACCAGTACCTTTCCACGTTTGTCAACCTTTTCATAGGTGCCATCCTTCTGAAGGAGATGTGCTTTCGTATTATCTGCCAGTTCCACATCCAGAATATGCATTACTTTATGCTTTAACTCTTCATTTTCTACAGGGAAAATAATCTCTACACGGCGGTCTAAGTTACGCGGCATCCAGTCAGCACTTCCCATGTAAATTTCTTCCTGTCCATCATTATAGAAATAGAAAATTCTGCTGTGCTCCAAGAAATTTCCTACAATGGAACGCACTCTGATATTTTCACTGATCTTTGGAATGCCTACCTTCAGGCAGCAGATTCCACGTACCACCAGATCAATCTGCACTCCCGCTGCTGATGCTTCATACAAAGCTGCAATAATATCACGGTCACAAAGAGAATTCATCTTGGCAACAATTTTGGCTGTCTTTCCCGCCCTGGCGTATTTTGTTTCACGCTCAATTAATTTCAAGAAACGCTTCCGCAGCCAGATTGGTGCTACCACCAGCCGGTTCCAGGACAGCGGTTCAGAATAACCGGATAACATATTAAATACTGCTGTTGCATCTTCTCCGATTGCTTCCGAACAGGTAAAGATACCACAGTCTGTGTACAGCTTTGCAGTGGAATCGTTATAGTTTCCGGTTCCAAGATGTACATAACGGCAGATGCCTTCTTCTTCTCTTCTTACGACCAGTGCAATCTTGCTGTGGGTCTTTAAGCCCACCAGACCATAGATGACATGGCAGCCTGCTTTCTCTAATTTTTTTGCCCAGACAATATTATTTTCCTCATCGAAACGGGCTTTTAATTCTACCAGAACAGATACCTGTTTGCCATTTTCTGCTGCCTGCGCCAGCGATGCAATGATTGGCGAATTGCCGCTGACACGGTAAAGTGTCTGTTTGATTGCCAGTACATCCGGATCTTTGGCTGCCTGACGGATAAATTCGACTACCGGATCAAAGGTCTGGTATGGATGATGCAGTAAAATATCACCTTTTTTAATCGCATCAAAGATACTCTCTCCCTGCTGGATCTGCGGCACCGGCTGTGGCGTATATGGTTTGTAACGTAAATCATCACAGCCTTCCAGTCCATACATCTTCATCAGGTAAGTCAAATCAATCGGTCCATTGATTTTAAAGATATCATCCTCTGACTCTACCCGAAGTTCATCCTTTAAAAATGCCAGCAGACGCTTATCAATGCCATATTCCACTTCCAGCCGGATAACTTCGCCCCACTGCCGTTTCTTTAGGGATTTTTCAATTTCTTTCAGTAAATCCTCTGCTTCGTCCTCATCAAAGGAAAGGTCCGCATTACGCATAATACGATACGGATAAGCACAGACCACTTTATGGCCTAAGAACAATTTGGAAATATTCTTCTCAATAATCTGCTCCAACAGGATAAAGGATTTCTCGCCTTCCTTTACGGATGGAATTGGAATCAGCCTTGGTAATACAGATGGCACCTGAACGGTTGCATATTCATAGATGGTTCCGCCCTTCTTCCCCTCTGCCTTAAGCTTCTTCTCTTCTTCTTTGCCAAGGAGGTCATCCTTCTTCGGATTTTCTTCCAGTAAAGCTACAATGTTTAATGTCTTATTGCGAATCAACGGAAATGGTCTGGATGCATCCACTGCCATCGGTGTCAGTACCGGATATATATTTTCTTCAAAATAACGGTCTACATATTCTGCCTGAAAATTTTCCAAATCTTCATAGGCATCTACAATATAGATTCCTCTTGCATTCAATAGCGGAATCAGGGAACGGTTATAAGTAGAATACTGCAGTTCTACCAATTCCCTGGTATCATGATTAATGGCTGCTAACTGTTCAGACGCTGTCATACCGGCAATATCTGTTTTCTTATAGCCCGCATGTACCATATCCTTTAAAGAAGCCACACGTACCATGAAAAATTCGTCCAGATTTGAAGAAGTAATGCTGACAAATTTTAACCGCTCCAGCAGCGGAATGGATTTGTCTCTTGCTTCATTCAATACTCTGCCATTAAATTTAATCCAGCTCAACTCACGGTTTTCATAATATTCCGGATTCGTATATTCTTTTAATTTTTCCATTCGCATACTCTCCTAACTATAGACCTTTTTCACTTTAATCACCGGTTTCATACTGAATACTTCTTCAAAGAAGGACGCCTTGGACTCAAACAGTCCCTTTTCCAAGGTCACATCATCTTCCGTCTCTATGGTAATAATCAGATTTCTTCCGGAAACAGATGTCTTTACATTCTTAAATTTCTGCTTGTGGCTTCTATCCATGGCATTTGCCACCTTAAGGATAGCTGCAAGCTTGGCTACGGTAAGATAACTGTCATGATCCATCTTATCTGCCAGTCTGTCATAGCTGTCTATCGGTAGTGTATTATAAAGTACCGTAGACGCCACAATTTCACGCTCCAGATGAGTCAATCCAATAATTTCTGAAGAAATAATAATGTCATAGGAGCACTGCGGTCCATTAACCAGACTGACAAATTTACCACAGTCATGGAGAATGGCTGCTGTCCTTAGCATCAGCCGCTCTCTGTTTCCCAATCCATGAATCTTCTTCATGGCATCAAATATCCGGACTGCCATCTGCTCTAATGCTTCAAGATGTGGCTGATAGCCGAAATATCTTTTGGACATACATTCCGCCGCAGATATTACATCTTCTTCGAAATCATGTGTTGCTTTCACCATATTATGCCGCTGTGCATAATCATATGCTATACCATCATTTACATTCACACCCGGAACAACAACATTCTGCGCATTTAATGCAGCAACTAACTGACGATAGATAACCAGTGCCGGAATCAGCAATGCATCACTCTCGTTGGTGATTCCTAATTCTCTTGCAATCTGTCCTGTATTCTTGGCTCTCAGCTTCTCCGTATAACGATAGAACTTGTCCGCATCTACCATACATTTGCCATTTTCTTTACTGATTTTCGGCATAAATGCAGAGATATAATCTCCCATAAAAATAACATAACGGATGCCATCCTTTGGCAGATAAAGAGCTTTAAAGACCTCTAATTCCTTATCTACGACTTCCTGTATCTGCTGCTCATAATTACCGCTGCTTTGCATGCCAAGGTCAAAGAGTTTCTCCTGTACACGCATAATTCCAATCAGAAGATGCTGCGTGGTAACTACCTTTCCTTTTACAAAAAGTGTTATCTGCATACTGCCACCACCTACATCAACTACTGCTGCATTCTGACTGGTCATATCCTCAAAATTCTTCTGGGATGCCACCGTCTTATAACTGATAAAACGATGTTCCGAATTGCTCAGCACTTTCACATTAAGTCCGGTTCGAATCCGTATCTGGTCTAAAATAAATGCTTCGTTCTGTGCATCCCGGATGACAAGACCTGAATATGCTTCATACTCATCCGTCCGATACATCTCCATAATCCCCACGAATTCTTTCAGCACCTGACACAATTCATCCGCTGTTTCATATCCAACATATCCCTGGGAATAAACATCCCTTCCCAATTCTATTCTATGGCGGACATGGTCAATTTCCCGGATTCCTCTCTTAATGGAAAGCTCAAACACTTTCATGCTGATTTCATAAGACCCGATATAAATTGCTGCAAAAGTCTTCATCCGTGCTCCTCCTCCTGTGTAAATCTTCTGTTACACTTCCTGTCCTAACATATAATTGATAAACTGCTGTGCGGTTCTTCCGGAAAGTCCACCATGACTTAACTCCCATTTGTTGGCTTCTGCTAAAAGCTCTTCTGCCGGAAGATGTACTCCCTGCTTTTCTGCCAGTTCTACTACAATCTGCTGGAATTCTTTCTTGGTCGGTGCTCCAAAGTAAATAGATACACCAAAACGATATACCAGCGAAAGTTTTTCCTGTACGGTGTCAGAAGTATGCATATCCTCACGCACTTCCTCTTTATCTGAAAAGTTCTCACGAATCAGATGTCTGCGGTTTGAGGTTGCATAAATCAGCACATTGTCCGGTTTCTTCTCCAGCCCACCTTCAATTACAGCTTTCAAATATTTGTATTCAATTTCAAATTCCTCAAAAGATAAATCATCCATATATATAATAAATTTATAATTACGGTTCTTTATCATGGAAATAACCGTGTTCAAATCTTTAAACTGATGCTTATAAACTTCAATCAGGCGAAGTCCCTGCTCATAATACTGATTGGCAATTGCCTTTATGCTGGTTGATTTACCGGTACCTGCATCACCAAACAACAGACAGTTATTGGCACTCTTTCCCTTTACAAAAGCTTCTGTATTATCCACCAGCTTCTTCTTGGCAATTTCATAGCCTACCAGGTCATCGAGTTTCACATGAGCGATTCTGGTAATCGGTGCCAGTTCTACAACACCATTGGTATTCTGGATACGGAATGCCTTATGTAAGCCTAGATTTCCCACACCAAATCTTGCATAGAATCCGGTTACGCTGTCCTGAAATGCATTGGTATCCTTTGCTCCTGCCAGTTCTACAGCCAGTTCACAGATGCAGTCACGGATACGTTTGTTAAATACGCTTCCATTATCATCCGGTCCCTTGAAATTCTGAAGCACATCCATATCATCAATTTCCAGAGTCTTTGCCACTTCATTTAAGTTATAATCAAACATTTCTTTTAAAATAGCAAAATCATGGGCTGCAATCGCATTGATACTTCCGTTTACTGCTCCTTTCATTTCGCAGGCGGTACTGTAGGCATTTTCATTATTTACCATAATAAACGCAAGAAAACAGTGCCACAGATTTCCTTCAAAACCGTGGCTCACTGCCAGTTCAATCAGTTGGTTCAAACATCTATAATACAATTCTACTATATCAGACCGATTGTAAAATTCACTATCATAGTTTTCCAAAATCCATGTAAAATTATAAAATAATTCTCCATTTTCAAAGTTCTTATATAAAATTAATTCTCCTGAATGTTTCATCTTAATGTCTTACCTGTCTTTCTAATAATTTCCAAGAATTTTAAAGTTTTCAGCTTCTTCTTTGATTCCATGCAATGCATTCTTTACTGCACTCTCATTTAAATTTCCTTCAAAGTCAATAAAGAAACGATATTCCCAGTTCCGCTCTCCTAATGGTCTTGATTCTATCTTATTCATGTTCAAATCATTAAAAATAAAATGGGATAACATATGATAAAGAGATCCACTTTCATGCGGAATTTCAAAGCAGATACTGATTTTTCCGGCATTCTTTAAGAATATCTTACGGCCGGTTACAATGACAAACTTTGTACAGTTATTGCTGTTATCCTGGATATGCTCGTCCAATATATCAAGCCTGTAAATATCGGCAGTAAGACGGCTGGCAATGGCTGCCTGTCTTAGGAGACCATCTTCTTTTACTTTTTTTGCTGCCATGGCAGTATTCTTAAAGCTGTGTTTTTCCCAGTTCCGATGCTCGTCCAAATATCTGCCACACTGCATCAGTGCCTGCGGATGGGAATATACCTGTTCAATATCAGATAGCTTTGAGCCTTTCGTTCCGAGCAGGCAGTGGTCTATTGGAATAATCTGTTCTCCCACAATACAATTATCATATTCTACCAGCAAATCATAATTTTCTGACACAATTCCGGCAGAAGAATTCTCAATCGGAAGCACTGCATAATCTGCTTCTCCTTTTGCGATTGCTTCCATGGCATCCCGCCAGGTCTGCACATGATAACTATTTGTGGTATCATGGAAAAACTGCTGCATTGCCATCTGGCTGTATGCGCCCTCTTCTCCCTGATATACGATTCTTATATTTTTATCCGGAAGTGCCGCTACCTCTTCAAATGGTATCGGCTCCATAATGCCTTTTTCTGCCAGCTTCTGATACTGCCGTTTTCTGCTCATGCTCATCAGATGTTCAAAAAGTTCTCTTGTTCCACGCTTTAAAAACGGGTCATCTACCATGGAAGTTACCTTTTCTAACTTCTCTTCTTCCCTTGCCTTATCAAAGACTTTTTTCCCGGTAGAAAGCTTATAATCTGCCACCTGTTCGGTCAGTGCCATACGTTTTTCATACAGTGACACCAGCTCTTTGTCCACGCTGTCAATTTCTGCTCTTATCTCTTTTAAATCTTTCATTGTTATCTTTCACCTTATTATTTTTTTCTATCATATACCATTCCCATTTCGGTTGCAAGTTTCCCGAAAGAAAGTTATAATTTTTATCGTAAGAATTGTGGAATTTGGAAATGTTATAGGAAAGTTCTTTCCTGTCATATTTCCAAATTTCACAATCGTCTGATTACATATAACATCAAAGGAGGATTCTTATGAAAAACAAACGAAAAAAACAGCTCTTTATCACGATTGCAATTATTCTTATTCTGATTACAGTGTTTTGTCTGATTCATTTTCTTAACCGCACAAAAATGAATTCCGGTTATGTCAATGGAAATTCTGCCGGTAATCTTTATAACGGTGGACTTTTCTGTGAAAGCAACGGCACTGTTTTCTTCAGTAATCCTTCCGACAACCACCGACTCTATTCCATGAATCCTGATGGTTCTGATATGAAGAAGCTTTCCGATGATACCGTCTCTTATATCAATGCAGATGATCACTATGTTTACTATGTCCGAAACAACAAGAGTGAGGATACTAATTTCTCTTTTCTGAATTTTGGAACTAACAGCTTATGCCGTATCAACCGTGATGGAGGCAGGGTTACCATTTTAGATGACGACCCAAGTCTTTATGCCGGACTGTACGGAAATTATATTTACTATATCCACTATGACAAAGAAACGGCTTCTACCCTGTATCGGATAAAAATCGACGGAACAAAAAAAGAACAGGTTTCTAAGTTTCCTTATAAGACCTGCTCCTCTAATGGACAGTATATGTACTTTAATGGCGAAAACGATTCCCACTCTCTCCTGCAGCTTGATACTGCTGACAACTCTGTTGCTACACTCTATAGCTGCACCTGTTATGAACCGACTGTAATTAATGACACGGCTTATTACATGGATGGAGACAACGATTATGGACTAAGCACTTATTCCTTAAGCAGCGGTACTGCCAACCTTATCATTCCATCCAGAATTGACTGCTACAACGTCACCGGGGATTATATCTATTATCAGAAAAATGGCGAGGGTGCCGGTATCTACCGCTGTCTCACCGACGGAAGCAATGAGGAATTACTGATATCCGGTAATTATACCGCATTACATACCACCTCACAGTACCTTTACTTCTATGAATACGGCAATGACTCTGTCTGTTATCAGATGCCACTTAGCGGAACCGGAAATGATATCGGTGTATTTACGCCGGAGAAATTATAATCTACCATTCCAAAAGCCGCATCAGAGCTGAAGTTTTTCTTCCTCTCCAATGCGGCTTTTTCTATTTTATTACAAACTATACTTTTTTCTTCTGTCTGCAAAGAAATTGAAAAATATCCTTTTCCAATAAACGTCCCTTACAGGCTGGTACGAACCTGTTTTGGTTTATAGCCTTCTTTTTCCAAAGCATTGATAATCTGCTGTTTATGCTCCGGTCCAAAGCACTCTAATGTAATGCGAAGTTCAACTGCCGCGGTACGGTTGGTTGTTACAAACTGGTTATGCTCCAGCTTGATAACATTTCCCTGCTCTCTTGCGATGATTCCGGACACTTTACAAAGCTCACCCGGCTTATCCGGAAGCAGTACAGATACAGTAAAGATTCTGTCACGGAAAATAAGTCCCTGCTGAACAACGGAAGACATGGTAATGACATCCATGTTTCCACCGCTCAGGATGGATACGACCCGTTTGTCTTTCACATTCAGATGCTTTAATGCGGCAACGGTAAGTAAACCGGAGTTCTCTACCACCATCTTATGGTTTTCTACCATATCAAGGAAAGATACGACCAGCTCATCATCACTTACGGTGATGATATCGTCTAAGTTCTTCTGAATATATGGGAAGATTTTTTCTCCCGGAGTCTTTACTGCGGTACCATCTGCAATGGTATTTACTGCCGGAAGTGTTGTAACCTTACCCTCCTTAAAGGAAGCCTGCATACAATTTGCTCCAGCCGGTTCTACACCAATCACTTTAATCTTTGGATTCAGTAATTTGGCAAGAGTGGAAACACCGGTTGCCAGTCCGCCTCCTCCGATTGGAACTAAAATATACTCAACCAGCGGAAGTTCTTTAAAGATTTCCATGGCAATGGTTCCCTGACCGGTTGCAACCGTCAAATCATCAAAAGGATGGATAAAGGTATATCCATGCTTCTCAGCCAGTTCATAAGCATGTGCACATGCTTCATCATAAACATCTCCATAAAGTACTACATCAGCACCATAGCTCTTGGTACGGTTTACTTTAATCAGTGGTGTTGTGGTTGGCATAACGATGGTTGCTTTACAGCCATAGCATTTTGCTGCATAGGCAACACCCTGGGCATGGTTTCCTGCGGAAGCGGTAATCAGTCCCCTCTCTCTTTCTTCTTCGGATAAAGTGCTGATTTTATAATAGGCACCACGTACCTTATATGCTCCGGTAAACTGCATATTTTCTGGTTTCAGATATACTTTGTTACCGGTCTGCTCACTCAAATAATTGCTGTAAATTAATTTGGTCTCCAAAGTTACTTCTTTTACTTTTTCACTTGCTTCTTCAAATTTATCTAATGTTAACATTCTGTCTCTCCTTCTTCTCCCGAATCTTCCTTTACATCAAACAATGCATTTACAAACTGCCCGGAATCAAATTTCTGTAAATCATCTATGGTTTCACCGACACCGATATATTTTACAGGGATGCCAAGTTCTGACTGAATGGCAACTGCGATACCACCTTTTGCGGTTCCGTCCATTTTCGTTAAAATAATTCCGGTAATGTCTGCCACCTCTGCAAACTGTCTTGCCTGTGCCAGTGCATTTTGTCCGGTTGTAGCATCCAATACTACCAAGGTCTCGCGGTATGCATCGGAATACTCTTTTTCCAGAATACGGTTGATTTTGCGAAGCTCTTCCATCAGGTTTTTCTTGTTATGAAGCCGTCCGGCAGTATCGCACAAAAGGACATCTGCCTTTCTTGCTTTTGCAGCTGCTACTGCATCGTATACCACAGAGCCCGGGTCAGCACCCTCCTGGCCGCCAATCATGTCTACTCCGGCACGGTTCGCCCATTCCTTTAACTGGTCTCCTGCCGCTGCACGGAAGGTATCTGCCGCAGCTAAAACCACGCGTTTACCCTGACTCTTTAATTTACCTGCCAGCTTGCCAACAGAGGTTGTCTTTCCGACTCCGTTTACACCAATGACTAAAACGACAGATTTTTCTTCCTCGAAGCGGTATGCAGTCTCGCCTACATCCATCTGCTCTTTGATACTCTGAATCAGAAGCTCTTTACAGTCTGCCGGCTCTTTGATTTTTTCTTCTTTGACACGTTCCTTTAACTTGTCCAAAATTGCCTCTGTGGCATGTACACCAAGGTCTCCCATAATCAGAATCTCTTCGATTTCTTCATAGAAATCATCATCAATATGTGAAAATCCATGAAATACAGAATCAATACCGGATACAATGTTATCTCTTGTCTTGGTTAATCCTGATACAAGGCGGGCAAAAAAGCCTTTTTTCTCTTTCTTTTCTTCTTCCATCTTGTCACTTCTTTCTCTGTTCATTTCTCTTATTTATCTAAATCTTCTTCAATCAGATTTACACTTACCAGTGTGGATACACCCTTCTCCTGCATGGTAATTCCGTACAGGCGGTCGGCTGCTGCCATGGTTCCTCTTCGGTGCGTAATGATAATAAACTGCGTATTCTTCGTTAATTTATGCAGATATTTTGCAAAACGTCCTACGTTAGAATCATCTAACGCTGCCTCAATCTCGTCTAAAAGACAGAATGGGGATGGCTTTAAGTTCTGAATTGCAAATAACAGTGCAATGGCTGTCAACGATTTCTCTCCACCGGACAACTGCATCATGTTCTGCAGCTTCTTTCCAGGTGGCTGCGCAATAATACGGATGCCGCACTCTAAGATGTCCTCATCCTCGACTAACTCTAAGGTTCCTTTACCACCACCAAAGAGATCCTTAAATGCCTTGTCAAATTCATGCTGGATTTCCGCAAACTTCTCGGTAAACTGCTTGCGCATTCCGGTATCCAGATCTTCAATGATACCCACCAGCGTCTGCTCTGCTTCTACTAAATCATCATGCTGCGTCTTTAAAAACGTATAACGTTCACTGATTTCTTTATATTCTTCAATGGCATTGACATTGACATCACCCAATTTTCGGATATCATCCTTGATACCGTAAATCTGTTTCTTAAGTTCCGGCAAATCCTGATATTCTTCATTGCGAAGCAGCAATGCGTTATGCGGAGTCAGCTCATATTCCTCCCACATATAATTGGTCTGGTATTCACCTGCCTCTTCTAACTTCTCTCTCTGGCTGTTCAGTCGGAAAATCTCTTTGTCAAGATTTGCAATCCGCTTGGAAATCTCTTCTCTTCGTTCAAAGAATCCCTTATACTCTGCTGACATCTGTTCTTTTGCAACAATGCTCTCAGAAAGCTTCTGATTCAATGCCGCATAATTCTCATCGGATGCAAGAATGGTCTTTCGGATGGCTTCAATGTCTGCCTCATGACGTTTTGCATCTTCTTTGGATTCTGCTGACTGATTCTTCAAAGACTCCTGATTCTTGTATACACGCTCTAACTCTTCTTCCACACGTTCTAAGTTTTCCTGTATGAATTCCTGTTTCTGTGTGAATCCGGCTTCCTCTAACTGCACCTTGGAAACAGCTTCAGTTGCAGCCTCTTCCAGTTTCATCTGTTCTTCTAAAATTACCTGGAACTGCTCTGCCTGGGCTTTGATTTCTTCTTCCCGTACTTCTGCTTCTTTGATTTCCTCTTCCGTACGTTCCTTGCCCTTCTTAATATCCGTCAACTGTTCTTCAATATCCTGGCTCTCATTCTTTAAGCCTTCAAATACGCTCTCGCTTTCATTCTTCTGCTGCAAGGTACGGTCTACATTCATCCTGGCTGTATTCTGCTGTAAATACTGTTCCTGTAAATCAGTCCGTACCTTTTCCATATCCTGCATGGCAAGTTCCTGTGCAGTGCGGATTTCTTCGCTCCGCTCCTTGCAGGATGCAATGGTTTTCTTCAGTTCTTCCAGTCTCTTCGTCAAATCGTCAATTTCGCGTTTTCTTCCCAGAAGATTACCGGTATTCTTAAAGGCACCACCGGCAATGGAACCACCCGGGCTTAAATACTCACCCTCCAAGGTTACCATATGTAAAGAATAATGGCTCTTCTTCGCCAGTGCCAACGCATGGTCAATGGTGTCCATAACAAAGACTCTTCCAAGAAGATAGGACATTACACCGTCAAATTTTGCATCATGTTTTACCAGCGTATCTGCCTTTCCGATTACGCCTTCTTCTTTTAAGAATACATCCTGCTTGCTGTTATCCTTACCGGTAACACTGGTCAACGGCAGGAATGTGGCACGTCCCAGACGATTCTGTTTCAGATAAGCAATCATTTTCTTTGCTGTCTGCTCGTCTTTCGTAACAATGTTCTGGATGTTTCCACTGAGTGCAACTTCAATGGCTGTCTCATACTTCTTGTCCACCTGAATAAGGTCTGCCACAACGCCGAGGATTCCGCCTTCCCTATCCTTCTGCTCCATTACCTTACGGATACTGTTTCCATAGCCTTCATAACGCTCTGCAATATTTTTTAAGGTCTCAAGACGGGATTCTCCCTTATTATAATCAATAGTTGCTTTTTCTAAGGCACTCCGGTTCTCTGCTGTTTTCTTACGCCAGCTTTGAATTAAGTCTGCGGTCTCTTTTTCTTTTGCCTTTAATGCTTCAATCTCACGACTTACTTCTGCTAATTTGTCCTGATATTCTGACAATACACTCTGCAAATCTGCTTCTTCGCTTTTACGCTTTAAGAGACGCTGATTCAACTGGGCTTTGCGGATATTTACCTGCTCTGCCATGGTATCGAATTTCTGTAATTTTGCTTTTGTGGAAGCTTTATTATTCAGAATCTCAATAATCTCATTCTTGCCTTCTTCGATGCCCTGTGTACAGCGGGCAATTTCCTTCTGAATCTTTTCTAACTCATCAGAAGCTGCCTGCTTGCGTGCTTCAATCTCTGCTACCTGGCTGTCAATTTCCTGCTTCTGTGCAAGATAATGCTCCTGCTGTTCTTTTCTTTCTTTCCGGTCACTTTCTAACTGTTCCAAACGTGCTTTTAAGCTGTCATCTGTCATCTGTGCAGCCTTAATCTGCTCATTTAATACATTAATCTGACCTTCCAGTTTTCCCTTCATGACATTGGTATTGCTGAGTTCTTCGCGGATTTCTGTGATTTTCGCATCCATTTCTTCCATGTCCTGCTCTTTTTTCTCATACTCCGCTTTGATATTCTCGTATGCCTCGTTGTCTTCTTTTAACTGGGTATCTGCAATTTTAAACTTTTCTTCTACTTCTTTGGTCTGGGTCTCAATCCGCTCCATCTCTAAAAGGAACATGTTAACATCCAAGGTCTTTAACTCTTCCTTTTTCTTAAGATAGATTCTTGCGGTCTCTGACTGTTTCTCCAACGGTCCTACCTGACGCTCCAACTCTGTCAAAATGTCATTGACACGTACCAGGTTCTCCCGCTCACTTTCTAATTTCTTCTGGGCGGTTACTTTTCTTCTCTTATATTTTACAATTCCTGCCGCTTCATCGAAAAGTTCTCTTCTTTCCTCCGGCTTACCGCTTAAGATTCGCTCAATCTGACCCTGTCCGATAATAGAATAACCTTCTTTACCGATACCGGTATCATAAAAAAGCTCGCTTACATCCTTCAGACGGCATGGATTGCCATTGATAAGATATTCACTTTCTCCGGAACGGTATACTCTTCGGGCTACCGTTACTTCTGAATAATCTACCGCAAGCTGATGGTCTGCATTGTCTAATGTAATCGCAACATATGCATAACTTAATGGCTTACGATTCTCTGTTCCCGCAAAAATAACATCCTGCATACTTGCGCCACGAAGCTGCTTGGCACTCTGTTCTCCCAATACCCAGCGCACTGCGTCCGCAACATTACTTTTTCCACTACCGTTTGGCCCCACAATGCCTGTGATTCCGTTGTGAAAATCAAATACAATTTTATTTGCAAATGATTTAAAACCGTGAATTTCAATACTTTTGAGATACATAACTTCCTCCGTTTAAGAGCGCTTATTCTCCTGCTGTTTCAGCTTAAGCAGCGCCTGATATGCAGCTTCCTGTTCTGCTGCTTTCTTTGTATGTCCCATTCCCTCTCCAATGGACTTTTCTCCGATTCTGGCTTCTACCACAAACCGCTTATCATGATCCGGTCCTTCTTCCCGAATCAACTGATAATTCAGTTCTTCATTATATCCTGCCTGTACTATCTCCTGCAGGATAGTCTTGCTATCATAAAAGAGCTGTTTGTGCTCAATGTCTGTCAGAATGTATTTTAACACAAACTCTTTTGCATTAGCAAAACCACCATCCAGAAAAATTGCTCCTATTACTGCTTCCAATGCATCCGAAAGAATGGATTTCCGATTTCTTCCTCCTGTTAAATCCTCTCCTTTTCCCAGATACAGATATTTTCCCAAATCAATTGCTCTGGTACAAAATGCCAGTGTCGGCTCACACACAAGGCTTGCCCGGAGCTTGGTCAGTTCACCTTCCGAATAATCCGGATACTTCTGGTATAAGAATTCACTGGATGTAACCTCAAGCACTGCATCGCCTAAGAATTCCAGCCGCTCATTATCTGAGTGCTTCTTCATATGTCTTTCATTGGCATAGGAACTATGGGTTAATGCCTGTCTTAATAATCCCTGATTGTTGAAATGATATCCTATCACTTCTTCAAATTCATGTAATCTGCTCACTGTTTTCTCCTTCTAACTGTCGATGCTGCCCGCAAACTACGGGAAACACGCTTTGCAAGCCGCCTGCGGCGGTCGCTTGCGGCATCTACCTTATACGCCGCAGTGTGCATCCTCGCGGAGCGTTTTTTACTTTACAGGAAAGAAATTTCCTGTAAAGCAAAAAAGAATCCGGCATGCCGGACTCTTTCGCACAATATGCTTCCTTTGAAGAATACTATCTATTCTGCTTTTAGTTCAGCGCACTCTTTATCTGCTCTACCGCATCGCCTACAGTAACAATTTTCTCTGCTTCTTCATTTGGAATCTCAATATCAAATTCTTCCTCCAGACCCATGATAATCTGGAAAACATCCAATGAATCTGCGCCAAGGTCATCTACAAAAGTAGTTTCCATACTAATCTCTTCTTCGTCCACATTCAGGACTTCTGCAATAATTTTTTTCAGTTTTTCAAATTCCATAATCTTTTCCTTTCTATTCTTCTGTTTCAGAAATTACTATATTTTTTTTGATTTTATTATTGATATCCTGTTCTTTAAATGTAACACACTGAATGATGGAATTCTTTACTTCCTTCGCCTTGGAGCTTCCATGTGTTTTAACCACCAGTCCATTCAGTCCAAGCAATGGTGCCCCGCCATACTGGGATGCATCGAAAGATTTTAATGTCCTCTTCAGTGCCGGCAATGCCAATGCTGCACCAATCTTACTCTTTAGGCTGCTGAGCATTCCCTGCTTTACTACACCAATCAGCGTACTGGAAAGTCCTTCATAAAGTTTAAGGATTACATTTCCTACAAACGCTTCACAGACAATGACATCTGCTCCGCCATGTGGTATCTCTCTTGCTTCAATACTTCCCACAAAATTGATATCCTTGCATTCTTTTAATAAAGGATATGTTTCCTTTACCAGTGCATTTCCTTTTTCTTCTTCTGCTCCGATATTTACGATTGCAACTCTCGGATTCTTGATTCCCACAACATTTTCCATATAAATGGAACCCATCCTGGCAAACTGTACCAGATGTGAAGAACGGGCATCTACATTTGCTCCACAATCAATGAGCAGGGATACTCCTGTCTCGGTCGGAATCAGCGGTGCCAAAGGCGGACGCTCGATACCACGGATTCTTCCTACAATCACCTGTCCACCAACTAATACGGCTCCGGAACTTCCTGCCGATACAAATGCATCTGCTTCCTTCTGTTTTACCATATTCATTCCCACAACAATTGATGAATCCTTTTTCTTACGAATTGCATTTACCGGATGTTCCGCAGTCTCAATTACTTCTGTTGCATTCTTAATTTCAATCTGGTCTTTCTCATAGGTATACTTTTTCAATTCTTCAGCAATAACCTCCTGCTGTCCAACCAGTACAACCTGTATATCTCTGCGTGTATTTACTGCCTCGATGGCACCTTTTACAATTTCGCCCGGCGCGTTGTCGCCTCCCATTGCATCAACTGCCACTCTAATGACTTCCTGCATATACATTCCTCCTGTAAATCTGCCATCACATTAAGCCTATATTGAAATATACTATAACTTTCCATAGAAATCAACAGAAAACTAATTGAAATATTCCCGGTTCCGTTCCTCTTCTTTGGCAATGTCCTCCTCTGACATATAACGCAAGAAAATCTTCTCCATAATTCCATTCTGAATTGCAATAAATGCCGCCGGTGCAAAAATTAATAAAAATGGAATCAGATATACTAAAAATGCAATTACCAGCAAAATCACCAGCATAAGAATGGTCTTTGGCAGATGTGCAAATGACATCAGTGCCGCATTCTTTACAATTGCTTTATTGGTATTTTCAAAACGGGCAATGTTCGGATATACATATAACC
Source organism: Roseburia sp. OM03-7AC (assembly GCF_003462625.1). Classification (NCBI taxonomy): domain Bacteria; kingdom Bacillati; phylum Bacillota; class Clostridia; order Lachnospirales; family Lachnospiraceae; genus Roseburia; species Roseburia sp. OM03-7AC. Next base: position 181,153 of record NZ_QTZJ01000001.1, on the reverse strand, counting down.
AGATTGCAATCTCAAATACCAGCATAACAACGAAAATCACAAAAGCCTTGCCCCACGCTGCTCCGGCTTTCATAAACTGGAACATGATAAACCAGTCTGCTCCCATAACAAGACCAATCAGTAAGAAAATCAGCCAGATTACGGTTGCCTGTTTGAAATTAGAACGGAAGGATGACCAGAACTCTTTCCAGATATATCCTCTGCCATGGCGGATTACTTTATTCACTGCATAATAAAGTGCAGTGCAGGATGCTCCAATGGTAAAAACCGGAATACATGCCATGAACCAGATTAAACTCAGGCAGAATATGTTAATCACTTTATCAAATGCACTAAAGAGCTTATTATTATAATTAAAAATATTGCTCATACCTTCTCCTTTTCTATGAATAGGCATTCGCAAAACCTGAATTGTTCTGCAAATGCCTATCTTTTTCATAAAGTAAAAAGGGAGTGTTTTTGCAAACACTCCCGGTCACTTCTTAATTAGTCCTGAGGAATAATTTCTTTCTTGTTGTATGAACCGCAGTTCTTACATACTCTGTGAGGCATCATCAAAGCGCCGCACTTACTGCATTTTACTAAACTTGGAGCAGTCATTTTCCAGTTTGCTCTTCTTTTATCTCTTCTTCCTTTGGAAGATTTGTTCTTTGGACAAATTGACATCTGGTTACACCTCCTTAAATTTATTGAAAATATCTTGAATTGCTGCCATTCTCGGGTCCAGCTCAGATTTCTCGCAGTCACAAGTCTTGACATTCAGATTCGTACCGCATTTCTTACAAATCCCCTTGCAATCCTCTCTGCACAGAACCTTCATTGGCCAGTTCACCAAGATTTCATCATAGACCATTTTATCAATATCAAGCTGAAATCCTTTCATGTAGTCTGCCTCATCCATCTCTTCTTCCGAAGCATCCGCATCTTCCAATGGGAACTTCTTATCGAATACAAGGTGGAAATCTGTTGGAACTTCTTCCAAGCAGCGGTCACATGGTATTGCTATCCTTACGTCCGTTTCTCCGTGAATCAGTAAATCCTTATTCTCTTCATTAACGATACGCAGCTCGAATGGCTTTTTCTCTATGAACGGAAACACACCTAACTTTGAATCAAAGGATGTCAATTCAATTACAGCCTCTTTCGTAAGCTCTTTATTTTCACATGAACATACATCGGTTAAATCTAATATCACGTTTGTCTCCTTTTCACACCTAAACAATTATACATAGCACTATAGCTTTTGTCAACAATATTTTTCCTTTTTTAGCCTACCAAAGCTACGGTTTCTCTTGCGATTGCAAGTTCCTCGTTGGTCGGGATAATGCATACGGTTACTTTGGAATCCGGAGTAGAAATAATCTTATCCTCTCCACGAACCATATTTGCTTCCTTATCCATGGTAATTCCAAGATATCCGAAGTATGCAAGAATCTTCTCACGGATGAAAGATGTATTCTCACCAATTCCTGCGGTAAATGCAATGGCATCTACTCCGTTCATTGCAGCCACATAAGCACCGATATATTTTGCTACACGGTAAGCAAATACTTCACATGCTGCAATTGCTCTTGGATTTCCTTCATGATAAGCAGCCTCGAGGTCACGGAAATCACTGGATACACCGGAAAGTCCCTCTACACCGGATTTCTTATTTAATACATCCATAATTCCGTCGATGTCAAGGTTTTCTTTCTTTGCAATGAATTCCATGATTGCCGGGTCAATGTCACCGGAACGTGTTCCCATTACAAGTCCCTCTAATGGAGTAAGTCCCATAGAGGTATCTACACATTTACCATCTAATACAGCACTGATGGATGCTCCATTTCCAAGGTGGGCAACAATCAGTCTGGAATTGTTATAATCAAGATTTAAGAACTCAGCCAGACGTTTGGATACGAAGCTGTGGCTTGTTCCGTGGAAACCGTAACGTCTTACCTTGTATTTCTCATAATATTCATATGGCAGACCATAAAGATAAGCCTTCTGCGGCATGGTCTGATGGAAAGCGGTATCAAACACACCTACCATTGGTACACCAGGCATAAGTTCCTGACATACACGAATACCAATTAAGTTTGCAGGGTTATGAAGTGGTGCAAGCTCATTACACTCTTCCACTTTTGCTAATACCTCTTCATTTAATACAACAGACTGGGCAAATTTCTCACCACCATGTACGACACGATGTCCTACTGCATCAATTTCAGAAAGACTCTTTACCGCACCTGTCTTTGGGTTTACCAGTGCATCCAGTACCATCTGGATACCTTCTTTATGGGTCGGCATTGGTGCTTCTGTTATCTCTTTATCATGGCCAGCAAGCTGGTATACTAATCTTCCATCAATTCCGATTCTTTCACAAAGTCCTTTAGCCAGTACAGCTTCTGTATCTGAATTAATAAGCTGATACTTCAAAGAAGAACTTCCACAGTTAATAACTAATACGTTCATCTGTTTTCTCCTCACTGCTATTTTTTTACGGTTCATTGTTACAAATCCGCATATGTATGTTTAGTATACGCCTATTTTAAATGGTGTTCAAGTACAGTGTCTGAAAAAATGCAAAGAAAAATATTTTTTCGAAATTCTTCTTATGAATGCTTTCCATAAGTAATTTGCCAAAAATATGGGAATAATGCTATGATAGAACTATATTATTTGTAACTTTGGAGGACTTATGCGCATCATAGGAATCATTGCAGAATACAATCCGTTTCATAACGGTCATGCTTACCAGATAGAAAAAATCCGTTCCCTGACCCAGGCTGACTTCGTTATCGCAGCCATGAGTGCAAATTTCGTCCAGCGGGGAGAACCGGCTCTTATTGACAAATATGCACGAACAGAAATGGCTTTAAGCTGCGGTGCTGACCTGGTAATTGAGCTGCCAGCCCTCTGGGCAACTGCTTCTGCCGAACTTTTTGCTTCTGCAGGTGTTGCACTCATGCGTAAATGTGGCTGTGTAGACACCCTCTGCTTTGGTGCAGAAACAGACAAGCTTTCTTTATTAAAAGAAGTTGCTTCCCTGCTCGTATCCGAACCAGAGGACTACAAAGAAGTTCTCTCTTCCTGTCTCAAAAAAGGAATGTCCTATCCTGCCGCAAGAAGTCAGGCGGTATGCAGCTATTTAAAAGAAGCCAACCAGCAAATCCCGGCAGATGAACTTGCCTGCCTTTTAAATGAGCCAAATAATATTCTTGCTATTGAATATTTAAAAGCGATTCAGGCTCAGAATGCCGCCATCACCCCTTATCTGATTCAGCGGACCGGAGACAGCTATCACGAAGCGGCACTTAACAGCAGTCTTTCCTCTGCCACTGCCATAAGAAAAGAGCTTCTTTCAAACAGCTGGAATGACATCACTGCATTAAATCCATATCTGCCGGAAGCTGCTTATTCTATTTTAAAAGAATATCTTAATCTTTATCCGCCGGTTTCTGCCAATGATTTTTCTGCTCCGCTCTCTTACCTTCTGTTACAGCAGAGTGAAGCACAACTGGCTTCCTATGGTGATTCCACTGAAGCAATTGCCCGCCGGATAAAAAATATGCAAAAACAGTTTCATTCCTTTGAGCAGTTCTGCCAGTTACTGAAAACAAAGGATATGACTTATACCAGAATCAGCCGGATTTTCACGCACCTTCTGCTTCAGATTACATCTGAAGATTATCGTTTGGGAAAATCTTTAGATTATATTCCTTATCTTCGTATCTTAGGATTCCGTAAAGACGCCTCCCGGCTCCTCACGATTTTAAGCAATTATGCGGATGTTCCGATGATTTCTAAGAGTGCCAACGCAGCCTCTATGCTATCTTCTGATGCTGCACGCCTTTTTGATCTGGATGTCTTTGCCGGAGAATTATATGAAAACATCCTGTCCGGAAAAACCGGGCAGGATGCCAGAAGCGAGTTTGTACGCAATATTGTAAGGGTGTGAATTTGCCGTGCCGTCTGATTCCACCATTTGGTTGGTGGAAAAATCAAAAGAGCGTTTGATAAGAACTAAGATTTTGATTGTAAAAGGACATCTTAGTTCTTTGGCAGTAAAATTTCAGCAGTTCTTAGCAGTTTGTTTTTCTTGAATGTAAACTGTCTTTCCGTTGCTTTGACCGGATGTCTGCACTGTCCGTCGGGTACGGATGCTCTATAAAGCCTGCAAGGGGCACTGGGAATTTCGGATAATACATCACATTATCTGGCAACCGGCGCAAATTCACATCTATGTTCAAATGCGCCTCGCTGGCACATCCCTGTGCCAGCGTTGCCTGTTGCCAGACGAAATTCCCAGTGCCCCTAACAGCCTTTATTATGCATCCGTACTTCGACGAACCGTACAGACATCTTGTCAAACATTGGAAAGACTGTTTTTATCTCAAAAAGAAAAACAAACTGCTTAGTAACTGCGGAATTTTATAGCAGGAACTAAATGTCCTTTCACAAAACAAAATCTTATCTTTCAAATCCTATCTGATTTTCCAGCTCTTAGTGGTGGAACAGACGGATTCCGGTAAAGCTCATTACCATACCATATTTGTTACAGGTTTCGATTACATGGTCATCACGGATAGATCCGCCCGGCTGTGCTACATACTGCACGCCACTTCTGTGGGCGCGCTCGATGTTATCTCCAAATGGGAAGAACGCATCAGAGCCAAGAGATACTCCGGTATTCTTATCTAACCATGCACGTTTTTCTTCTGCCGTAAATACAGCAGGTCTGGTCTTAAATATCTTCTCCCATTCGCCATCTGCAAGTACGTCCATATAATCCTCGCCAATGTAAAGGTCGATTGCATTATCACGGTCAGCTCTGCGGATTTTATCTAAAAATGGCAGATTCAGTACCTGTGGAGACTGGCGTAACCACCAGTTATCTGCTTTGGAGCCTGCTAATCTGGTACAGTGGATACGGGACTGCTGTCCGGCACCAATACCGATTGCCTGTCCGTCTTTTACATAACATACGGAGTTAGACTGTGTATATTTTAAAGTAATCATGGAAATTGCCAGATCTCTCTTTGCTGATTCCGGTAGCTCTTTGTTTTCTGTTACAATATTGTCAAAGAAATGCTCGTCAATATTTAACTCATTTCTTCCCTGCTCAAAGGTAACGCCAAATACCTGTTTCCGCTCGATTGGGTCCGGAATATAGTCAGGATCAATTTCAATGACATTGTAATTGCCATTTTTCTTTGCTTTTAAAATTTCTAATGCGTCATCATCATAGCCCGGTGCAATGACTCCATCAGATACTTCTCTTTTAATTAAAAGTGCGGTTGCTTTATCACAGACATCAGAAAGAGAAATGAAATCTCCGAAAGAGGACATACGGTCAGCGCCTCTTGCTCTTGCATATGCATTGGCAATCGGTGTAAATTCTACATCCATGTCATCTACCCAGTAAATCTTACGCTCTACTTCAGAAAGTGGAAGTCCCACTGCTGCACCTGCCGGAGAAACATGTTTAAAAGAAGTGGCTGCCGGAAGTCCGGTTGCTTTCTTTAATTCTTTTACTAACTGCCAGCCATTGAATGCGTCTAAGAAGTTAATATAACCTGGTTTACCATTTAATACTTTGATTGGCAATTCGCCATTTTCCATGTAAATTCTGGATGGTTTCTGATTTGGGTTACAACCATATTTTAATTCTAATTCTTTCATTTTATTTTCCTCTCTCGCACGAATCTTATTCACAAAATCCTATTTGTTCTTGTTTACAATGCGGCTTTCATATTTTCCGGTTTCAATATCAATATATCTTACAAATAAGGATACCTTATTGTCTGCATTCAGGTTATTCCATACCAGCTCGGTAAATGCATCAATGTCATCTCCGATATCAACCAGTACCGGTTCGCCTTCAAAGCTTGGTAATGGATTGCCATCATTCATATAAGTATGAATGAAATGTCCTTCTCCTGCTACCGGATTCTCATAAGCAAATGTATAACGGTTGCAGGCATCCGGATTACCATTGTTGCTCTTTAAAATAGACATTGCATAATTGTATTTTCCATCTTCTACATGCATGATTCCGGAAATACGCGGTGTATAGTTAGGTGCGTCCGGCTCAAATTCTCTGGTTCTTAATGCCTGTTCGAAGGTCTGCTGTTTATCCATCAGTTCATAAATGGTATCTGTCTGGTCTCCATTGGTTACAATGGTCTTATTGCCCAGTACACGAACCGGTGCATAAATAATAAGACTTGGGTCACTTAATTTTGCAGGGTCAAATGCCTGGGTACGGATTCCTTCTCCATCCTCAACAAATACACGGTTACGGCTGTTCTCGCTTCTTCCCATGATAAAATAAGCAGTTACCGCATACTTTCCATTCTTCGACTTTCCAATTACAATTCCTCTTCCCGGATAAGTAGTGCTTCCAAGTTCTTCTGCTAATGAAGTCATCTTCATTTTTGTTCCTCCTTCTTACGCTCCATGTAATTTTTAAAGTTGCTGCAGCTTTCGTCAAAGTCTCTTTCTCTTTCGAATTTTTCCTGTGACTTTTCCTGTTTGCATGCATAAAAAATACCGACACGTATCCCGAGCTTAACTGCCCAGACGGTCGGCTTTCTCAGGTCATACTTCATGTGGTTATTCCCACGGTTCCGTCAGTCATATGACCTGAATTTAGTAAAACATATTCCAAAACACTTGTCAAGGAATTCTTCCTATAAGAACTCTCTCAGACGTTCTGCACGGTTCGCCCAGGTATCTTCCTTAAGTGCCCGTTCATAAGAATATTCTATGATTTCTTTCATTTTCTTCGGATGTCCCAGCATGGATAATACCTGTTCCGGCAATGCATCCAGATGCTCTAACTCATAAAATGCCAGATCTTTTCCATCGCAGAAACACTCCTTTAAATAAATGCTGCCATCTGTCAGGGATACTGCTTTATTTAACATGGCTGTAAAAATTCTGTCATGGGCTCCATCCTTAAACCACGGCATGGTATTCAATGCAATCTTGGTATTCCGGATGATTTTTACGCATTCGGCAGAATCAAGCTGCCTTCCGTTTAAAATAAGATTCTCCGGATGTTTTACCTTAAGATTCTCCCACCCTTTGCCAAAAACATGTACCCGTACTCCATTGTCTACCAATGTCCGCACCGTTTCTCCACGGAAATAAGTCCGGTTATACATATCCAAAAAAAGCATTCCTGCAAAGCATGCCATCAGCTCCCGCTCCGTTACTTCCGGAATCTCCCGGCGGACAAAATGCTCCATGGCAGAATCTAACGGCTCTGACGGATGCAGGCGGAGATAATTTAATATCTCATGATAGAAATCAATATATTCCTTCGTCTGGCTGGTAAAATGCTCTTCAATTGCCGGAAGATGCACATAGTTTGCGATAAAACCCACTTCATATTCCCGGTTCTCATATGGAATAAAGTCTGTAGAAATACGTTCTTCCTTATCCATCAGAAAATTCCCTGCCAATGGTAAAAAATGACAGGGAATCCCTTTATAAAACCGTTTCATATAAGAAATATGCTGACGGTCGATGCAGAACACAGTCAGATTCGGAATTGTCTCATCAAGCTGCTTATGATAATACAACGGATGGTCCACAAGAATACAATAGACCGGAATATTTCTGCTGGCAAAGACAGACTGAGACTCTGTCTCCAACAGGAACTCCTCTCCGCTTAATCCGATAAAGTTAAAGGTAATGACTGCGGTCTCGCCACTTTTTAAAAAGCGGCTTAATCGTTTTGTGTCAGCATATTCTGCCTGAATGTCAAAGAAGAAAATCTGATATCCCATCTTGCGAAATGACGCTGCCATCTCATGTGAAAAATAAGTTAATGTTTCTACGCCTCGTTCAAAAAACACAAGTTTACGGATATCACTCATTTTCTTTCTCCATTTCAAAAAATCCTAGTTCTTAAAGCTGTGAATTGGTGCAGGAATTCTTCCCCCACGGTTGATAAATGCATCACAGGAATACTGGTTTACCGGCATAATCGGTGCATAGCCGAATAATCCACCAAATTCTACAGTATCGCCTACTCCCTTTCCGATTACCGGAATCAGACGGGCTGCTGTAGTCTTCTGGTTAATCATTCCAAGTGCCATTTCATCTGCAATAATACCGGAAATGGTAGTTGCCTTGGTATCACCCGGAATTGCAATCATATCGAGACCTACGGAACATACACAGGTCATTGCTTCTAATTTCTCCAGTGTAATGGCATTTGCCTGTACTGCATTAATCATTCCCTGGTCTTCGCTGACCGGAATAAATGCACCACTTAAACCACCGACATAAGAAGATGCCATTACGCCGCCCTTCTTAACCTGGTCATTTAAAAGAGCAAGGGCTGCTGTCGTTCCCGGTGCACCTGCATATTCCAGACCAATTTCACAAAGAATATCTGCTACACTGTCTCCGATTGCAGGAGTTGGTGCCAGAGATAAATCTACAATACCAAATGGAATATTTAAAATTCTCGACGCTTCCTGTGCTACAAGCTGACCTACACGGGTTACTTTAAATGCAGTCTTCTTGATGGTCTCACATAATACTTCAAAGTTCTCTCCACGGACTTTTTCCAATGCAGTCTTTACAACACCCGGTCCGCTGACACCAACATTGATTACCGCATCTGCCTCTGTTACACCATGGAATGCGCCTGCCATAAACGGGTTGTCATCCGGTGCATTACAGAATACAACCAGTTTCATACAGTCTACAGAATCTCTGTCCTTAGACTGCTCTGCCACCTCTAAGAGAATCTCTCCCATTAATTTTACAGCATCCATGTTAATTCCGGTTTTTGTGGATGCAAGATTTACAGAACTGCAGACTCTTTCGGTACGGCAAAGTGCCATTGGAATAGAACGGATTAAAAGCTCATCTGCCTTTGTCATTCCCTTGGATACCAGTGCAGAATATCCACCAATCAGGTTTACTCCTACTGCTTTGGCTGCTGCATCCATAGTATCTGCGATGGTTGCAAAATCTTCCGGTGTCTTGCAGGCTGCCCCGCCAACCAGTGCAATTGGTGTAACGGAAATTCTTTTATTTACGATTGGGATTCCAAATTCCTGCTCAATCTGATTTCCTGCTGATACCAGATCCTTTGCCACTGTAGTAATTTTCTTATAAATGTTATCGTTTAACTTCTTTAAATCAGAATCAATACAATCCAAAAGACTGATTCCAATGGTAATGGTACGGACATCTAAGTTCTCATGCTCCACCATTTTATTGGTTTCGCTTACTTCCATTATATTAATCATTTTTTGTCTCCTATATTCTGCCTTTCTACGCAGCTCATTTCCTGTATTTTCATTGATACGCCTTAGTGACCTGCCAACAGCAGTTCCCTTTTATGTAAGTCGTATTAAATTCTGTGCATCATATCAAAGATTTCTTCTCTCTGACATTTGATGGTAACACCGATTTCCTCACCTAATTTTTCCAGTGCTGCAGAACACTCAGCAAATGGTGTTTTGGATGTATTTAAATCAACAATCATCATCATATTGAAGAATCCGTCAATGATAGTCTGTGAAATATCCAGTACATTGATATGCTGTTCTGATAAATAAGTACAAACTTTTGCGATAATTCCTACAGTATCTTTTCCTACTACAGTAATAATTGTCTTGCTCTGTGTCTTTTCCATTTTGTTCTCCTCTTATTTTTGCTTTCTTAATATTCTTAAATCCGGATAAGCTCAGACACTTCGTCCCGCTTTGCTACCTGGATTGGAAAATCATTTCCGTGGTACGGGTTCTCACCCTGTTCTACTTCCTGGCGCACTGTCTCATATGCCAGTTCTGCCAGATTATTTTCCTTGCTCAGATGCCCCAATACTACTTTTTTAAACTTATCATGCAGAAGCTGCCCTAAAAATTGTCCACTGCTCTCATTGGAAAGATGTCCTCTGTCCCCTAATATCCGCTGTTTCAGAGGATAAGGATAACTGCCCACCTGAAGCATACGCACATCATGATTTGCTTCTAACAATAATACATCTAAATCCTGCAGCTTGTCTATAAGATAATTGTCATATTTCCCTAAATCGGTAATGACCGCCATCTTTTTATCTGACTGTTTCATGATGTATGCCACCGGATTTGCGGCATCATGGGAAATGGATACCGGCTCCACCGTAATATCTCCAATCTGAAATTCCACTCCGGCTTCGATAGGATGAAACAATGTCTCATCTACTTTTCCTACACTGGAAATCCCTTTGACTGCCTCAATGGTCTCTGCCGTGGCATAGATTGGAATTCCATATTTTCTTGCTACCACGCCAAGACCGGAAATGTGATCTGAATGTTCGTGGGTCACAAGCAGTGCCTGCATTTCCGCGGTTTTCAAACCGATACTGTTTAATCCTGCTTCAATGCGCTTTCCACTGATTCCGGCATCAATCATCAGATGGCTGCTTTCTGTTCCTGCGTAGATACAGTTTCCACTGCTTCCACTTGCAATACTGCATAATTCCATTTTCTTATGTCTCTTTCTATTTAGTAATTCTCTTTCCAGTACACTTCAATTTTATCGCCGTCCTGCAATACCTGTGTATACTGGGCATCCACGCCATTGATTAAAGTTACAATTGCTCTTCCGTGGGATGCTGACAAATCAAAATCAATATAATCAAAAATATCCACGAATACATATTCTTCTTTGCCACTTAAAGTAATTTCCTGATTGTTTGCAATAATATGTAATTCTTTGCTTTCCGGCTCTGTCGGTTTCTGCACCGGTGCATCGGCTGCTGCTTCTGCTGCAGAATCTGTATTCGTTTCAACTGCCGGCTCTGCACCTGCCGTTTGAATGCCATCTGCTGCATTTTCATCCGCAGCATTTTCGTCTGTCACAGATTCAGCTGCCACAGAAGCTTCTGTCTCATGAACTTCAGCTGCACTGTCTGCGCTTTCTTCTGTTGAAACTTCTTCCGGTCCGGCATCAAATCTGTGGTCTGCCTGTCCATAGGAAATATGACGTTCACCGCTTTCATAGGCAGAAGCACTCCATTCGATTTCAAAGTTCTCATAACAAAGAGATCCCATATCTGCCGGTTTTCCATTTAAGATAATTCCGGCTTCTTCATCAATCCGCACATCCATAAACTCTGCCAGCTGTCCAATGGTATAGAAGTTTCTGGTTTCGATTTCGTCCCCTTCCTGAATAACATAATTAGAAGGTTCAAGGCTTCCATTGACCTGAACAAATTTCGGGCAGGTAATATTGATGCCATTGACCTGGAAGGTAATGGTGGAGGATGTATATTCATCTAACTGTTCAATCGTAGATACGGCTTCTTTTCCAATGGTAGAGGCTTCTATGGTAATCTCGGAATTCGGAACCAGTGGTGTATTGATGCTGACTACTCTTCCGTCCACTTTAACAATGGCTGATTCTCCCGGTTCTCCACGGACGATTCTCGGCTTTCCATTTACGGTAAACTCCACTGCCTTGCCCCGTCTTGGGAACAGTGCTTCATTCGGGAAGCCCGCCTGCAATGCAGCGTCCACAATGGTAAGATGGCTGTTATCATATAGCTTTAAGCGTTCTCCGTTAAACCGGACCATAATGAAATTATTCTTCTGGTCATAATAATTAAGACAGATTCCAATCGGTGTTACCAGTAATGGGTCTTTCTTAATCTCTTCCTGTGCAAAATGAACCTCTTTTAAAACTTCTTCTCCACGTAATGCCACACGCTCTCTTGGAATTTCAAGCTTGTCTGCAAGCATTTCCGTAAATCCGTGGATTTTGCCGCCGCCGCCAACTACGAAGGCTGCACTGACCGATTTATCACCATTTAACTCTTTGATTTTCTCTGCTACCTCAGTAGTAATCTTATCTACCGTATCATGGGTTAAATCCCAGATTTCTTCGGATGGAATCGTATGGGTAATGCTCATGATATCGGTAAATTCCACTTCATCCGCCATACCGGATGTCAGCTTCATATGTTCTGCCATATTAAAATCCACCAGATAATGCTGTACAATTAATTCGGTCAGCTCATCTCCGGCATAAGGAATCATGCCATATGCAATAATGCTTCCATCTCTGGTGATACAGATGTCGGATGTTCCGGCTCCCACATCAACCAGTGCAATATTTAACATTCGAAAGGCCTCCGGAATTGCTACGTTGATTGCAGCAATAGGCTCCAAAGTCAGATTGGCAACATTTAATCCAGCCTGCCCTACTGCGGAATACAGACCATCTACAACGTCCTCCGGCAGGAAGGTTACGATAACATCCTCCGAAATTTTCTCTGCCTTATGTCCTTCGATATTGGAAAAGACTTCATCATTGATATAATATTTTACAACGGAATATCCCACACAGTAAAATTTGTAACGGGTATCATTCCTCTCTTTTAAAATCTGCTGGGCATGGTCTACTCCCAGTAAATCCAGAGTATGTATATGTTCTGCAGTTACTACGGTCTCTTCTACGAATTCATATTCCACGCTGGTGGTCACGGTTTTCAGTACACGGCCAGCGGCAGCAATGCAGACATCGGTAAGCTTGGCCTCTAACTGCCCTTCTAATTCTGCCTTTACTTCTGCAATTGTTCTGCCTACTCTTCCGATGTCATGAATCTGACCATCCAGCATAGCTCTGGTTTCATGCTCTTTCATATACTGGGCTGCCACATAGAAGTCTTTGCCTTCCCGATATCCAACTGTTCCAACTACGTTTCTTGTTCCGATATCCAAGCCAAATACAAATTGATTTGCATTCTGTTCTGCATTATCCATTGGTATTTTCTCCCTCATTCTCTATTATCGTTCTTACCTGTGCAATGGTTTCTTCCGTCGTACCATTATTATCAATTACCACTTTGCAATGTCTGCGATATTCGTTCTCGCAAAGCTGGCTTTCAAACATTTCACTGATTTTTTCATCACTGTAGCCTCTCGACTGCTTCAGCCTTGCTCTGCGATTCTCCTCTGAAGTATAAATATACCATAATTCATCACAAATTTCATCATAATGTTCTTCGATTAATAATGCCGCTTCCAATACCAGATAACGAAGCCTGCCTTCTTCCTTTTCCTGCTCTAATACATGAAGCACATATTCCTTTACTGCCGGATGCAAAATCTCATTCATTCCATTCCGCCTTGCTTCATCCTTGAAAATAATGGCTGCCGCCTTCGGACGGTTCATCTTCCCCTTTTCATCAAAAACATCTGTTCCCGCAAACAGCTCCTGCAATTTTTCGTTACAGGACTGTCCCGGCTCAGAAAGTTCTCTTGCGATATCATCCGCCAGCATTACTTTCGTATCTTCTCTGCCGGCAAGGTATTTTAATATTTCTGTTTTTCCGGCTCCTACGCCTCCGGTAATTCCGATAAATTTCATAATTTCTGCCTTATCCTATTTTGCTTCGTACCAGTTATTTCCGGCATGCATATCTACCTCTAAGGTTACCGCAAGGTCTGCTGCATGAAGCATTTCTTCTTTCAAAATCTTCTCTACCTGCTGCTGTTCTTCTTTACAGGTCTCAACCAAAAGTTCGTCATGTACCTGTAAAATCAGTTTTGATTTCAAGCCTTCCTCTTTCAGGCGGTCATGCACATGAATCATGGCTATTTTAATAATATCTGCTGCAGAACCCTGAATCGGTGCATTCATTGCCACACGTTCTCCAAAGGAACGCTGCATGAAATTACTGGAGGATAACTCCGGCACCGGTCTTCTTCTGCCAAACATTGTTGTGACATAGCCTTTTGTCCTGCCATCCTCTACCAGTCCGTCTAAGAATGTCTTGATTCCCGGATAGGTTTCAAAATAGCTCTTAATATACTGTTCTGCTTCTTTTCTTGTAATACTTAAATCCTGACTTAATCCGAAGGAACTGATTCCATAGACAATACCAAAGTTTACCGCCTTTGCATTTCTTCGCTGCAGTGGTGTTACTTCTTCGAACGGCACATGAAATACCTTGGATGCAGTAATCGCATGAATATCTTCTGCATGCTTATATGCATCAATCAGATTTTTATCTCCTGACATATGTGCCAGCAGACGAAGCTCTATCTGGGAATAATCCGCATCTAAGAATACATAACCTTCTCTCGGTAAAAACACTTTACGAATCAGCCGTCCCAATTCCATCCGGATTGGAATGTTCTGTAAATTCGGGTCTGTACTGCTTAAACGTCCGGTGGCTGTTATGGTCTGCTGGAATGTACTGTGAATCCGTCCATCCTCTGCAATAAATGCAGCCAGTCCGTCGGCATATGTGGATTTTAATTTGGTCAGCTGACGGTACTCTAATATTTTTGATACAATCGGATAATCCGGTGCCAGCTTTTCCAGTACATCTGCTGCAGTAGAATATCCGGTCTTGGTCTTCTTGCCATTTGGCATCTGCAATTTTTCAAAAAGAATCACACCAAGCTGTTTTGGTGAATTGATATTAAAGGTCTCACCGGCTTCTTCATAGATTTCTTTTTCAATTTCATCTATGGATACTGCAAGATTCTCTCCATATTCTTTTAAGGCATCTGCATCAATAGCAATACCTTCCTTTTCCATATCAGATAAGGTATATACCAGCGGCATTTCTATTTTATCAAAGAGTTCTTTCATGCCCTCTTCTTCTAACTGCTTTGCCAGCGGCTCTTTTGCCATTAAATTAATATATGCCTGATAACATGCCATTTTCAAGAATTCTTCCGGCTTTTCTTCCGATGATGTGACAAAATCTTTCTTTCCAAGATAATCCTCTCTCGATGGCACCATCAAATCAAGATAGTCTTTTGCAATATCTTCATAAGCATAGTCATTTTTCAATGGATTTAATAAATAAGCTGCTATTTTCACATCAAAAATATGACTCTTTTCATCGGCTTCTATCCATTTAAGCTGTGGTTTTAAATCAAAGGTGCGAATCTCTGTGCCTGCTGCAAGAAGCTGTCTGCTCTGTTCGAATAGATACTGCTCTGTCACAAATCCCGCAACCGGAATATATGCCACATCTTCTTTTGTGCATGCAACTGCAAGTCCAAGCACAACATCCTTTTCATAAATCAACTGGACGCCTGCTGCCTGCTGCTTCTTTGCCTTTGCAAAAAAATCTTCTACCCCAGCAAAATCCTCGATTCGTTTAAAGTTTTCCTCTCCGGTATTTACCGGTGTGTCCACTTCAAACCGTTTCAAAAGATTCTTAAATTCCAGACGCTTACACATCATATAAGCTTCCGGTGTATATAAATTGCCAATTCTTGCCTCGTTGATATCATATGGGATGTCTGCATCTATCTTAATGGTCGCCAGTGTCTTACTCAACTGTGCCATATCATAATGCTCTTTTAACATCTCTTTCGCACGGTTTGGCTTAATCTCTTCTACATGGGCATATGCATTTTCAATGCTGCCATACGCCACAATCAGGTTCGTGGCTGTCTTTTCGCCGATTCCCGGTACACCCGGAATATTATCTGCGGTATCGCCCATCAGCGCCTTTACATCAATAAACTGCAATGGTGTAACCTGATATTTTTCCAATACCTCTTTGGTATTATAATCTTCGATTTCCGTTCCGGTCCGCCTGGTCTTTGGAATCCGGATCTTAATGTGGTCACTGGCAAGCTGCAATAAGTCCCGGTCTCCGGACACTACAGACACTTCATAGCCTGCTGCTTCACTGCGCTTTGCTATGGTTCCCAATAGGTCGTCTGCTTCCAAGCCTTCTTTTTCAATTACCGTAACTCCCATGGCACGCAGCATTTCTTTCATCAGCGGTACCTGCTGCCGCAATTCTTCTGCCATCGGTTTTCTCGTTCCCTTGTATGCATCAAACATCTTATGACGGAATGTTGGTGCATGCACATCAAAAGCAACCGTAAGATACTCCGGCTGCTCTTCCTCTAATATTTTAAATAAAATGTTTAAGAAACCATATACTGCATTGGTATGAAGTCCCTCTGCATTGGTCAAATCCGGTAATCCAAAAAATGCCCGGTTTAATATACTGTGTCCATCGATCAGAACTAATTTTTCGCTCATCTTATCCTAACTTTCCTCATCCATCATCTGGAAGAATTTTGTATCTATTTCAGGGTATGACCGTTTCAAGGAAATCGGCTTACCATTACGATCTAAGAAGCAGTGCTCACTGGCTGCAATGGTACGAAGCTCTCCGGTCGCTTTATCTGTCATACGATAGCGGACACTGAGTTTGATTCCATTGTAACCTGCAATGGCTGTTTCAATGACAACGGTATCCCCAAATCGCACCATGCTCTTATATTCACACTGTACCGACAGCACCGGACTGATAATTTCCTGGTCTTCCATCTGTTTATAGCTGAAGCCCATCTGATCCATCAAGTCCATGCGTGCCTCTTCCATCCAACGGATATAATTGGAGTGATGCACAATCCCCATCTGGTCTGTCTCATAATATTTTACATTATGCTCATACGGTTTTACCTTAATTGGTGTTACTCCATGATAAATATCAACTCTTGTATCCTTCATATCTGTCACCTTCCTTACGAAACGATTATACTCAAAAAACGAACGACGTTCAAGCGTCGAAGGGATTCTTTTCGAATTATTACGCCTTTCTACTCTCCAATTACCTGAATCTGACACATTTTCATAGTGGTAAGCGCTGCCTCATGGGATTCCGGCGTCACTCCGGCACAACATGTAGCATCTACCGTAATCTCTACATCCGGAAATTCTGCTTTCAAAATCAAGGCATTGGATACCACACAGATATCCGTACAAAGACCGCATAATTCTATTTCTTCAAAGTTTCTCTCCGACCAGTGTGTCCATCCAAAGGTCGGTTTATTAATACAGCTGCATCCCGGCACCTCCAAGCCTTCTGCAATCTCCCAGCCCTTTGTTCCTTCAATGCAATGCTCCACCGGAAGCTTCTTTCCCTCCGGTGTACTAAGATAATCTGACTGATGGGTATCCCTGGTAAAAATGATCTCGTCCCCACGCTCCTGATACTCTTTGATTTTCTCTTTTACCTTCGGTACAATTTCTTGTGCCTCTCTGGTTCCAAGTGAACCATCGATAAAGTCATTCTGCATATCTACTACAATCAGTGTTTTCATATTTGATTCCTTTCATTCCCTTTTACCAATTATCTATCGGAAGTTATTTCTTTTATTATACACATTTTCTCTGACAGTTGCATACCATATCATAAATATCTTATGGTCAACCGCTATGTCAAACTGTACAAATCTTTTTTACCTCTCCACAATTTCCTGCCAGTTGTCCGAATGCCTGTCGACCGATGAACTTACGCTCCTTGCTGCAGACCTGGTGGTATTAAGTGATATGCTTGCAAATCTTGCCACCCGGAAATCAATCTGTGAGCCTGCTGCTTCTGCGGAAGATGTACCATAACTTACCTACCGGACTTGCCACCGGCAGCCTCTTTCGGATGCCCGACAGCAAAAATGCAGAGAAGTATCTCTATAAACTACTTCTCTGCATTCTTTTATAATGTCTTGGTAAAGCAAATAATTCTGTTTGCTTCTGTAAAATTCATTGCTTTATGAAATAGAACACTATCTATAGTATCCAACCGGACTGGTTTTTGTTCCTTCTACATAATCATACCGCAACTGGCATTGTGCAAAGCCAATTGGAATATCATTTTCATATTTCAAAAAAATTGAGTGTTTCTTTTTTCCATAATTTCTGAGAATTCAGTAATCAGTTCACTGACCGAATGGCTGTCCCACATTTGTACTGCTAAATTTGCCAGTATTTCTAAATCCTATTTTTCTGCTTTTCGTACCATATTGTTCCTCCAAACCTGAATTGTCTACTTCTTCATTTTTTCGCTCATTTCATGGCTACTTATTACCGGTATAAATGTAAAATCAGTAACATCATTCCAATTCGA
This sequence comes from Roseburia sp. OM03-7AC, assembly GCF_003462625.1. NCBI lineage: Bacteria > Bacillati > Bacillota > Clostridia > Lachnospirales > Lachnospiraceae > Roseburia > Roseburia sp. OM03-7AC. The sequence continues at coordinate 163,263 of NZ_QTZJ01000001.1, read as the reverse complement.
AGCCCACTCCCGCAACACTTCCAAACTTTCAGCTTCATTGATTTGATAACAGGTATTACCGTCTTCTGCAACCCGACTGTTGACATAGGTTACACCTGTTGGCATCATCCGCCCTTTTTCATGAAATCTCCTGTAAACAGCTTCTTTGTCTTTATATTTTTCAATTACCATATATAGCATAGTTCCTACCTCCAAATCAGACTTTCTACTTTACTCAACTCCTCTGTAATCTCATTTACACGCACCTCGTTACAATCCCCCATTTTCATCATTTCCAAAATCATATGCTGTCTATTTTCATCTCCCAGTGCAAGCAGAATTTTCTGGCATTGTTCAAAATCTGCCGCCAGCTTATCTATATCTTTCTTTGTATGCATCATTTTACCTCATGTCCAGTTACTGCTTCAAAGTGATATTTGACAATTCCAAGATCTATCTTAGAATAAAATCCTCCAAGATTTTTTGCTGTAACTTTTCCATTTTTCAGTTCCAACTGAAACTTCTGCTGGTTTACGGCAGTAGGTGCAAGACTTACTGCTTCCATACCTCTGTCAAACCATTCTGTACTCTGGTCTGCCTTTCCAAGTTCCACTATACTCTTACTTTTATGTGGAACTCCCTGTGTTTTTCCATATCCCAGTGAAATAATGATTAACAGTTTCTGTCCTCTTTCTATTTCTGCTTTTGATTTACCATGCGTCATTGCTACCCAGCAGGTATTAAGACCAAGTTCCTGACATTTCAAAACAATCTTCTCACCATAATATCCCGCCTTTTCCTGATCATTCTTATTTCCAACAATGGCAATATAATTCTTCACATTTTCAAACTTCCCATAATGAGCCATAAAGGAATTAAAGCACTTCGGTTCGTCATAAAAAGCCTGAATTGATAATTTACTCTCAGCATTGACGTCATTTATCAAAGAGTTGATTTCTTCTCTTTTCGATGGTTCGATAGTCTGATTTTTATACTGTCTTACGCTGTGTCTTTCTTTCATAATTTCTAATATATCCATTACAATATCCTCGCTTTCGTTCATCTAATTAAATCAAGTATATCATATCTTCCCATAAAAAATTCAATGGTAAAGAAAATCAAGACGATTAAAAATAGATAACCATATTTCAGGTTATCTACTCTTAATTTCTGATTTATTCAGTTTTAGAACCTGTAATTGATAAAACATACAACTTCCGGTTTTCCAATTCCATAAACTTGAATTGAGATTTCACCTGTTTTAAGAGATTTAATAACTGTTATATTTTGTTATTAAATTCTCCACAAGCCCTTGAAAACACTGGATTTATCGCAGGTGAGCTTTTCCTTATTGTTTCCCTTGTGTTATATCGTCCCATCAGTGTTTACGAACTCTGATAAGGGCAAATACAAGGGCAAGAAAAATCTATAAAACAGTATAACACAAAATAAAAGTGACATGGTGAACTGATTGAAATGCTTCTGATTTTTGTAACTGATAATTGATTGAATGATAAGGAGAGATAAGATACGATGAGAACAATATTTGCAGAATACAATCCACAGCGCAATAGTATTGATGTTTACACCTCTGCTGGCTATATGCTCCGCATTGATTGCTGGGAAGCTGAAAAGAATTTAAAAACTACACCCGGATCAGACTGTGCATTAAACGCACTTGCTATTGATGAACCACTTGAATATGTACGATTATATTTGGACGGGAATATGCAGATGTGGGTAGATGCAGAAGATTCATTAGAACTATGGTGATTTTTCGACGGTGTGAAATTTTTTCTGTAAATTCAGATCTTCTATGATAATTGATGCGGCTTAACAGCAGTTTTCTGTTGTTAAGCCGTTGTTTATTTAATAGCAAAAATAAGCCGGTATGTCAAGAGCACCCAGAAAATCTGAACGTACATTTACTCTTGATCATCCGGCTTATTTTCAACAGCACTAAGATTACCTTTTTTAATATTGTTTGGGATACTCCCTCCATAACCGTCACAACAATTTTATACTTTACTTCGATTTCAATCTTTTCTGGTGGATTGGCTAAAAGCCTGTCAATATCATTTTCCTCAACACCAGCCATTTTTGCTATCGTTAGCTTGGATATGCCATGATAGGAAACAAGCACTTCCAAAAAACCGCTTAATTGCCTATCCTTCCCTTCCAACTGTTCCTATATTTGAAAAAGAGATTCCCATAAATCCACCTCACGGTTCATAAATAAATCTATCTATAACTTTATATCTACTGACTTTCTGCCACTCTACTCTCTGGTGATGCCATCCTATGCACCAATTTGATATTTCCCTTTTACCGAATCCTTTTATGCCTTAACATCACAACTTCCTCCGATAGATGGAGCTGTACCTACTGCCTGTGCTACAACATTCTCTGTAATGCTTTTCATATCCGTACCAATTGCAAATATTGTGCGTCTATCTTCCTGAATTTTCTTCATCTGCTCTTTTCTTTCAGCTCTCCGTTCTGCAAGTTTTTGTTCATTTTCTTTCTTTTTCTCGATTTTTCTATCTTCATCAGCCTTTTTTTGTTCTTCGCTTGGTCCTGTAATAACCATGGAGCCCATATTACCATCCTTATCTATCCATACCTGACGATACTTAACTTCACTACCAGTCATTGATTTAATCATTGAGTCAGCCCATCTATCTAATGCTGGAATTTTTGACAACATATTTTCATATTTTGTGGCAACCTCTGGATTACTCATCATCCTATTTAAAATCTCAGGAGCAATCCTCACATCTGTTTTTCCTGTACGATTAGCTGTTTTTACATTTTTATCCGAACTTCCTGCCACAATATCTATTTGAGGATTTTTTTCCTGCAATTTTTTTACATAATCTTCCTGACTCTCTTCTGTTTTGCTCACCTGTGAATTTTCCTTTGTTTTTTGAATATCACAAGCTGCCTTTTTAACCGTGTTCTTGTAACCTGATGCATAATACGATGTGTAACTGCTGTTATTGATACCTGTAATTGCCATAATCCTACCTCCCTGTTATTGAAACTTAAAATAATTTCTATTATATTGAACGACTTGGATATTTAATTTCCGTTGATGTAAATTCATCTTCCGCCGAAACATTGATATGCCCACTGCTGTCAATAGCATACTCTTTACCATAAACGGAAAACGTATCTCCTTCTTTATATCCGATTTCTATCCAGTTTATATCATTTAACTGTTTTATCTTTGCGTCAACATTTATGGTATTTCCTGATTCCTGCAATAAATAAGTGTGTTTTCCTGCTCCCGCATCTATAGAAAAGAATCCCGGAGAAATCCCGACTTTCTCACAGACGGACAATACCTCCTCATTGCTGTAGAGATACCCCCACACACTCTTTCCCTGTGCCAGATCAGACAGGATATTGCCTGCCTTACACATTTCCCACTTATAATTTGTTCCTTTTTGATTTGTATTCTCTGCAAGCAACGATTCCGAGGCTGCCCAGCCTATTCTTCCATTATTGACCGTCCATGTATATTTACCGCCACTTGATGTTGTCCATGCATAATAACTTTTATTACTTAGTACCAGAGAATTATTCGCAGCACAAATGCCTGACATGGTGCTTGTATTCATTTTCGGTACTGCATAATTAGGTACTACCTGTCTGCTCCCATTAAGGTCAAAGGAAATAACCCCGTACTCCTTAAAATCAGAATTATATCCACAGGAAACATTCTCCCCCAGAGATTTCGCTTTAAAAAATAAAAGCCCCTGTTCTGCCTGTGAATTCCAGGCAAAGCAGGGGATATCAATTTTGGGTATCAAATTACTGTTTTTTTCTGTATAATCACTCAAAAAGGACACCTTTTATTGTATAATTATGTTATGGAACAAAACATACGAAAGAAGGTGTCCTGAATGAAAAATTAGCATTGAAGAAACTGCTAACTTATATGAAGAGTGTATATAAAATCCCGCAAAAAATCAAGTGTTTAACGGACGAAAGAAAAAGAAAATCTATTCCATTGTTTAACATTGTCATGCCGGTACTGCTTTTTCTGATGCTGCAGTATGAAAGTTTCCATACCATTTTTTCAGCCCCTGAAAGCATGTCGAAAAGACTGAAAAACTGTATCAGTGGAAGGATTCCAAAAGTTGATGCAGTCCGCGACCTTCTCTCCAGAATAAACCCGGATGAAATACGCAGCATACATGAAGAAATGATTGATATCATAAAACGTAACCGGGTATTCCGGGAAGGAACGATAGGCGGATATGTTGTGGCAGGTCTCGATGGTGTGGAATTATTCAGCAGTACAAAAAAATCCTGTCCGAACTGTCTGAGCCGAAAAAAACACACAGGGGAAACCGAATACTTTTACCGGAGTGTGGTGTGCATGATTATAGGTAAATCGCCACACGTAATTCTGGGGCAGGAAATGTTAAAACCAAGGGATGGTTCTGGGAAAGACGAAGGAGAACTGACAGGCGGAAAAAGGTTGATTGAGCGGCTGAAGAAACGGCATGGACATTTTGCGGATGTGATTGTGGCGGATGCGTTATATCTGAATGCTCCATTTATCAACACTCTGAAGGAAAATGGTCTGGAAGGGGTGATACGCCTGAAAGACGAAAGAAGAATGATTTTTCAGGATGCAGAGCGTCTGTTCAAACAGGATGAGGGAAAAAAGGCATCTTTCTGGAAAGGGAAAAAGAAGATTGAAGTATGGGATCTTTCTGGTTTTAAGATGGAAGGGTGTCCATATAAACTGCGTGTGGTGCGGTATCATGAGCAGTGGGAAGAAAATGGAAAAGAAACAGAGCGTTTCATGTGGCTTGTAACGACTCTGGAAGCGGCAGACTACCGAGTCTTATGGGAAATGATGCACCGCAGGTGGGACATTGAGGAGAATGGTTTCCATCAATTGAAAACGTATTACCACGCAAAGCACTGTTACTGTCGAGATGCGGTTGAAACCATATTTAATCTGATAATCATAGGCTTTAATGTAAGAGAGTTATATTTGTACCGAAGAAGCCGGAACTTTGCAGGAAGTGGTATAAGCCGAAAGAGCATAAACCGGATTTTTTGCGATGATCTGCTAACAGAAAAAGTGAAACAGATTTTATGTGAAAAAGGCGGATAGAAAATCAGCAGAAAAAATATATAGGGAAAAAGCAGGGGGAATTTTGCGCGTATTGACTAGGAACGAAGGGTAACCGCAGATGGAATGCTGATAACTGGATTATTTATAAAAATGCATAGATAAAAAAGTTAAAAGCGAAATCCCTGATTCTCCCCAAAATTGATTGCATCCAAAATAGCACTTGAATTATTATAGTTTGCAAAATAATAAGCTAATTCACTGTTAGAAATATTCGCATTTTTATCTATCAGTGCAGCTATGGATTGCTTTGAAAAGCCTCGTGCAGCATCAGAAATACTTAAACTGTCCTGTTTTTTATTATTTCCTGCTCCAAGCAACATCTGTATTGCTTTTTGGTGTATTCCTGCCTCTGCCTGCTTTGAATATGTCAACAGCTGGTTTACTGTGTTTACATCTGTTACTGTCTTCATAATTATTCTCCAAACCCTTTTTCAACATTAAACGCCAAACATATGCTGCAATTTGTCCAGCATATTATTTACTCTGCCTTCAACAGCTTCTGGCTGATTCCTTAATTCATACCTGCTTCCATAGTAATCATTTAAACGGTCTTTCATCTCATTACAAAATAATTTTTGATCTGTTTTACCATTTAAAAACTGATTGCAGATACCACTTATCTCTTTCTTCTCATTTGTATAAAAAGCTGTCTCATCTGAGATTATTTCTGACTTGTACTTATAAGATTCTGTTTTGCTTCCAATTCCAACAACCATGTAATCTGGTGTCATTCTCTCCATGATGGAATTACGTGCTGAATCATTAAAATGAACATATTCGTCAATCATGTCTGAAAAACCAGCTTGAAATTGCTCTGGAACATACATTTCATTTACTTTCCTTAGCCCAGCTTCACTTGCACTTAACAAAAATACAGATTCATAAGAAGTTCCTCTATATCCCTCCTGAGCATTCAAAGAATCTACATCTGCTGTCATTGCATTAATCTTCTCTTTTAAATCTTTCATTTCATCTTCTGTCAAATATTCAGAAGCATTTTCGTCCAGCCATTTTTCAAAAACCTCTGACTGATTTTCCGAACAGCCTTCAAACGCACTTTGTTCTCCAGAAATGGAAGCTGCTTTCAAATCTAATTTGAATAAATTTTCACATTTATATTCTGCTGGTATCTCTCTTATCTCTCCCATAATAGATGAAAAATGCATTGTATGAAAATCCGATACCTTATTACGAGCAGTCTCAACTAACTTTCTTGCTGAATCACTGATTTTCACATCATCCTCCGAAATAATATTCTGAGGAACAGTTGTTTTCTTCTCAACCTTATTTTTTATCATCTCTGGATTATTAATATACCTATTTCCTTGAACTTTCATAGCAACCTCCTTAAGTTAGTCCACACTTTCTATACTTCTTTATCTATCTTGCTCGATGTCAAAGAACCTGCATCTATTTTCAGGTAATCTACATCACTGTCATTGCTCAATGAACCAATAAAACGATTTATATCTACTGACTTTCTGCCACTCTACTCTCTGGTGATGCCATCCAATGCACCAATTTGATATTTTCCTTTTATCGAATCCTCTTATGCCTTAATATCAAAACTTGATCTATCAGGTGCAGAAATACTCACAGATTCTGCTACAAGACTCTGTGTCATACTTTTTACATCATTACCAGTTACGGATAAGGTATAATCACCCGTTTCTTTTCCTTCTGCCGATTTTTCTGCACGTTTCTTTGCAGCTTTTTCTTCCTCTGCTTTTTTAGCAGCTCTTTTTTCTTTTACCTTTTCCTCTTTTTCTCTGTTCTCTTTTGCCTTTCGTTCAGCATTCTCTTTCGCTATTTTCCCATCTGGATCATTTGTACCAGATATTGCCACCGAAATATTTCCGTTTGCATCAATCATATAACTCAGATTTGTCAAAGTGCCCAAACATCCATTCACCGCACTTTTTGCACAATCTGGAATGGCTGCTAAGTTTTCCTCCAGATACTTTGCTTTTTCTGGATCATTCATACACTTCTGTAAAAATGCACTTGAAACGGATACTGTTGTCGGAACCCCTTGCATTGAAGTCGTTCCCGTATTCATATAATGGTATTTTCCTTGCAAGTATTTTGAATAATCATTTACATTGCTATACCCTGTCTTAATCTGCTCTGTTTTTGTCACACCGGGACGTGATGTTTTTAATTCAACTGTACTTGTTGTCACGTTGCCGTCTTTTGTATTTGTACTATCCTTTTCACTATCTGTTTTTTTAACAGTATTCTTGTAATTTGAAGCATAATACGATGTGCAACTGCTGTTATTGATACCTGTAATTGCCATAATCCTACCTCCCTGTTATTGAAACTTAAAATAATTTCTATTATATTGAACGACTTGGATATTTAATTTCTCTCAGCCTCAATATGATATGTAATTACTATTTTTATTTGTAAATCATAGTACTAACATCATCAAATCTTAATGCTCATCAATAACTGCTCTCTATTAGGCTGAATCATTGTATATTTCTCCTTAAATGAGGTAATTGCACCATACATTTTCTCAGTTAAATTTTCTGGGATTTCGTCCTTTCCCCTGGTTTTTTGCTCCTCAATGTAAGCCGATGCCAAAGTTGACCTTGTGGTAATTTTTGAAATTTTATTCATTTCTTCACCAATAATTCCACGGGCATGCTGATTGGTTGTCTCCATTGTCACAAAGTCATCCACTGTTTTTTTATATGCAGCATCTAAATTGCTTAACTCTTCATCCTTTGTAAGCTTACGAGGTCCATTTTCATCAGCTACATATATTTCTCTGGTTCCATTTTCATAGCCCTTCACAATTTCATCATATAATTCTGCGTATGCTTTAACATAATTATTTGCCTTGTCAGTAATATTTAAGGCACTTTTTCCTGTATCAACATTTTGATTCTGCTGTGCTGCCTTCTTTTGAATTTCATAACTATAATCAATATCACTGATTTTTTTACTCGCTAACAGTTCCTTTCTTTGAACCACATCATCATATTTTTCCTGTCCACTCTGCTGTATACGATTACGATAATACTCCAATCCCTCATTAGAAATCGAAAGCTTCACTGATTGCCCCACTGTATGTTTTTCGTTTGTCTGACTATTTCCTTTCTGTACTTTATCAGTATTTTTTTCCATTATTGAATTCGTATTATTCATGTAATTAGATATTTTCATATCCTATTTTTCCTCCTTAAAACCCATTATCTTAGTTTCACCTCGTGGCTCACAAATAAATCTATCTATAACTTTATATCTACTGACTTCTTTCCACTCTCAACAGACTCTCTCGTAATACCATCCAATGCACCAGCCGGTATTGGTTTACCCGCTTTCCATGTAGGATCAGCAGCTTTTGCTGCTTTTGCAAATGCCTGTCTGTATTGATGTTCATATTGTTCCATTGTCCAGCCTGCTGATAAGCGGTCATCCTTATCCATTTTTCTGTATAAATTGTTATATACACTCTCCCTTTTGGTAGTATCACCATTTAGAGTACCATTTTCATTTAAGAATTCTTTCTTTGCCAGTTCAAACATTTCTTCCCGGCTGCTCTCTGGAATAGAAATGATATGTTTATAACTGTTTCTGTTCTCATCCGTTACCGCAAGTCCTGTTAATCCGGTATTCGGATCAATCCAGTCTCCATTTTTGTCATATTGGCTCATCAGGTTCTTAATTGTCTGAACATTTGTAAACATTGCACCGTTTCCATTCTTCATCATCTCACTCAATGCTGCTTTATACTTTTTACTGTTTGTGTCAATCCCTGCTGCTTTTAATTGTTTCTGTACAGAACTGCTGTTCATTTGAGACAACTGAATATTGTTGACTAAATTTGTTTTTGATGTTCCAAATGTCGTTTGAAATAAAAAACCGTAGTCCGTAATTCTTGACATAAGCGAAACCTCCCATCATTAAATTTTTTATATGTATCATCCATTTTATTTTTTATATCGACACACTCCTTCTGATATTTTACCTTTTCTGCACCAAGTACGATTTTTTTGCACGAAGTAAGACTTTTTATGAATTGAGGAATAACTCAGCAATAAATTTATTTCCATCACTTTTCAATATTAAATTTCCATCATATTTTTTTACACTGCTCTGAACATTCAGCAGTCCTATTCCACCGCCTTTTCCTTTCGCTGATACCGGAAAACCATTTTTCCACTTTACCTCTCCGCAGTTATTTTCGATGCTGGCAGCTATCATTTTATGGTATGAGCCAATCTTAATCGAAATATATTTCTCTCCTTCCAGCTTCTCTGCTGCCTCAATCGCATTATCTAATAAATTTCCAAAAATAGTTGTAATGTCGATTGGTGCAAGGAAATTCAGATTCACATTATCCACCTTTATGGTTACTGAAATACCTTTTTCCCTCATAACGGATTCTTTATCGGTAAGAAGAATGTTTAATATTGGATTTTCTGTGTATTGAACCGGAATGAGTGGCTTTAACAGTTCTCTGATTTCCGCTGCATATTCTCCTGCCGTATTCCCCTGCTCTGCACCATATAATCCTTCGATTGCTTTAATATGCTTATTTACATCATGTAATATGTGGACGGTTTGATCATATTTTTTTGTCTGCGTCAAATAGTATTCGTATTGTACCTTTGCCTGTTCCCTGCATTTTCTATATCGTCATGTTGATATTATTACTTTACTATCCTGCACACTCTCTGGGAGTGACTGTATCTATCAAAAAAGAAGCCAGCAGTTTATTCACGCACTGCTGACTTCCTATAATACTACTCATTTTATTTACTTCGCTGCGTCTCAGACAATTTTTTTATTTTTAAACATAACCTCTGTTTTCCCGCCATCCCTTTACATACCACCTGATTCCAACATATACCAGTTGCACGAATAATAAGAGAAATAGCAGATTGATTGGCAATACTTCCTTTATCCAATCCCCAAAGTAGATAGCTATTGCCATACTTACAAGTATCACCATTATGGTAATCATATCCCAACAGTATTTCTTATATAGCCCTGCAATCTTTATTTCGATAAATGCCAAAAGTATTCCCACACCCACCAGACATCCACCGCAAATCAATATTCTTATCAGCCAGTTTATAATTCCGGCAACGACAGGATTGGATATTCCATCACTAATCTGTGCCACGTTCTTTCCTGCCAGTACAACCCAGCCAGCAATGGTCTGTGTGAAAGTTGCGATTGTATCAAAGAATACCACGCAATCAGAAATAAATATTTTTGACCTTATCATCTGAAAAAGAGTAGTTGATACGGAATACCATATCAGCAGAAACATCAATGCTTCATACATGGCTGTTTTTGTTTTATATCTGCCTGCCAGTTTTTCCCTCTGCATATCATACTTTTCCTTAGCTTTCAGATAAGCTGTCTGTTTACAATTCCCGCACTTTTGATAGAGTACCGGCTTTTCAACCGGTATCTCTACTTTTTTCTGATGGGAGAGTGCATAATCCCGTTCCTGTTCTGCCTGTCTCTGCTTATCTCGACATTCCTCTATCATGGCTTGGACGGTGTGTGTTTTCTCTTTCTCGCTCTGCAACAATTCTTTTGTTTTCCTCAAGTCGTTCTTTAAGGCTTGAATGTTCTCTGTTTTGTTCTCGCTGTTTAACTTCTCGTTCAAGGTCAGCGATTCGTCGAGCTGCACTTTCAGTTCCCTGATAGTCCGGTCTTTCTGGTCGAGTTCTTCCTGCATCTGCTCTGTCAGCAGAAGCAACTCTTCCAGTTGATCGTCGCTCTTTGAGTTTCTTAATTCGTTCATCAATCAACCTTCCTTTCTCTAATTGCTGTTCAAGTTCAGTAATTCGCTGTTCTGTTTCTGCAATAGCCGGTTCTCGCTGTTTAATTTCTGTGCCAATTCCTGCCATTGCTGATTTTCGTCTGTGAGTTTCTGTATCTGGTCTGTCTTTTCTTCCAGAAGCATCAACAGTTCTTCTGTATCCGGTAAGATTTGTAGCAGCTCTGACAATTCTTTCTCTAATTGCTGCAATCGTTCTTCCTGCTCCTGAAAGCACATCAGCTTCTCGTCCTTTTCCTGTATCTCCTGAAGCATCTCTGCCATGATATTCTGCTGTTCCTCTATCTGTGTAATCATTGCTTCCATCATGGGAATTACTTCTTTGCTTTCTTCTAATGTCATTCAACCACTCCCTCCACATCGACAATGCACCGGATACCTTACCAAAGGTTGCAATTACCTTTTGCAGCAGTGCATTTTGTTTTTTTATCATCTGGTTTTCCTCGATCTTCCATGAACCTTTCCTTATCTGCCCGGTGAGATATTTTTCCTCAATCTTCCTTGCATCTGCACCCTCATGAATCGTAGGGACTTTCAATTTGCCCTGTCTTTCATAAGAGCGGTGGTCAATCAGATTGTCTATGGATAAATGCCGGCTACACATCTTTGCCCATTCGCTTCGCCATAACTCACAATTCTTTGGATTGTTCCAGCCGGTAGCGTCAGTCAGAACCCTTTTCCATTGTTTTCTGTTTCTTGCCCCGACTTTCTGTACTCCGTTTTCATCAAGTACCGGAATACGGATTCCATGACGGTCTGGATTTTTCTTATCCTGCCACCAGTCCGGGTGGGATTCATCAACCACGATATTTCCGTCAGTATCTCTGACAAAATCCCAGTCCTTGACTTCCTTGTTGCCCCATGAGTGGTCTGGATTGAATGGTCGCATGGTTACAAGTAAATGCACATGTGGGTTCCCGTCGCCCTTATCGTGTATGCTCCAGTCGGCACACATTCCCTCGTCCACGAAAGTCTTTTGAATATATTCGGTTGTATAATCAATCTGTTCCTGTCTGCTCCATTCTTTCGGCAGGGAAAATTCAAATGAGCGTCCAAGCTGTGCATCTGCATTTTTTTCTATCTTCAATACCTCATTCCATAACCGCTGTTTCTGAAATGTGATTTTAAACTTTTCCAGTGCGGCTTCCTTATCGCCTGCCCTTTTATAACGGATAGACTGTTGAAACCTTTTTATATTTTCTTCCGATACCTGCAGCCATTCCAGAGGTGCATTTTCGCACATCATCAGACTGGTGTAGACGACTTCCTTTTTGGAAGTGTAGTAGCTGATCCTGCCTGTTTCCTCATTTTTCATTACATCTCCGTTAAGATATGCAGATGCGGATATGACAGATTTTCCTTTACTGCGTCCGACAATCTTTACTGTAAAGTGAAATATCGCCATGATACGATTCCCCCTTTCTGCCGTATCCGGCATTGATTTCCGACAGCATCTTCTTCTGGTTTTGCAGGAGTGAAGCTGTCGAAACGCCCTCTGCGCAAGAGTGCCTCCTGCGGCATGAGCAGGTCTGGCTGAAAGCCCCGCCGACGGAACGAGCCCGGCAAGCGTAAGCGCAGACCGGTTGCCACTTGTGGCAAACTTATAAGGACGACCTCTGGTTGTCCATAAGTGCGCCCTTCATTCAAAAGCAATGAAGGGAATGGAAAACCCACTCCATCTGCCATCACACTTCCTCCATGTCTGTAAATGGTTCTTTTTGCATCGCCTTTGAGAAAAACTTTCCGTTTGTTTCCTGCCTTTTTAAGAAGCCTATCAGCTTTGGTAAATCTTCCTCTTCAATCGGACAGCCAAGAACCGATTCCACCGCACCGCCAATCTGACAGAGCCTGTGGGTTCGTTTTTTACTTTCCTCGGCTTTCTTTCTCTTTTCCAGTTCCTTTCGCTGTGCAATGAGCTTTTTGGTAGCTTCGATGCTTTCCTGTTCCTTTTTCTCTAATGCACGTATTCTTTCTTCATAAGTCTTTGTTGATTTCGCCATATCGTCTTCATCCTTTCTCTTATAATCAAATCTTGCTCTGCTAAGATTTGGCACACGATTCTGGTCAGCTCTGTTGACATAATTCCAATCAGAATCGTGGTGCATCCTTGCGGAGCATTATCTTGTCGATGTTTTTCCGGCAAGATAAACATTAGTTCCCGGTTGCATATCAGGAGAAGCACATGGTATAATCCTCTTGCGTGTAGGTATATCATGGCTTCGGTCTGATAGAACCTTTGGCGGTTTCTTAGGAAGCCGCCTTTTTAAGTTGCCACATTTCTTGTGACAGCTTTTACATTTCCTTTATCCCTCAGATCACGCCCCTCGTTGGCTTCCATGAACTTTTCCAGAATGTCAGTTTTAATAAGGACTTTTCTTCCGACCTTTAATACCGGAAGCTTCTTCCATTCAACCAGCTTTCTCAAAGTGTTTCTGCCAATTCCTGTATAGTCGGCTGCTTCCTCGATGGATAATGCAATCTTTCTTTCCGTCATCTTGTCACCTCCTTATAAATTGCATTATGCAATTTTTGTTGTGCTGTTAGTATAGCGGTTTTATATTGTGTTGTCAAGCGTTATGAAATTTTAAAAATAATTATTATATTGCATATTGCAATTATGTGAGGTACATGCTATAATTCATACATACCGAAAAAGGAGGCAATCAGCATGAAAGATAAAGAACTACGCAAGCTGATAGGCAGCAGGGCAAAACAGCGTCGTCTGGAATTAAATCTGACACAGCCTTATGTTGCAGAGAAGATGGGAGTTACAGCTTCCACAATCCTGCGTTATGAGAATGGTTCGATTGACAATACCAAAAAGATGGTGCTGGAAGGTCTTTCGGAAGCACTTCATGTATCTATTGAATGGCTCAGAGGTGAAACCGATGAATACGAAACCGATATTACGGATAAGAAAGAATTACAGATTCGTGATGCAATGGGCGATATTCTCAAACAGCTACCTCTCGACCTTAGTAAAAAGGAAGATGCTTTTTCAAAAGATTTACTGCTGTTAATGTTAAAGCAATATAACCTGTTTCTGGAATCATTCCAGTTTGCCTGCAAGAATTACAAGGGCAGCACGAATGAATCGGATATTGCAAAGGTAATGGGGTTTGAATCGAATGATGAATATAACGAGATTATGTTTCTCCGGGAGATCACCCATACTGTTAATGCCTTTAATGACATGGCAGATATTGTAAGGCTCTATTCCAAGAAACCGGAAATGGCAGAACAAAGGCTTGAAAATCTTTTATCAGAAGTTTTGTATGAAGATTCCGATTCGGTATAGAACGACAACCGGAGTTATGATATACTTACACGCAAGAAGCATTTCATCAGTTCCGATTGTCTGATATCGAAAGGAGACACACGATTATGGCAAAAGGATCTGTAAGAAAAAAAGGAAAGAAATGGTACTACCGCTTCTATGTAGAAGATGCAAGCGGCAATCTAGTTCAGAAAGAATACGCTGGAACAGAAAGCAAAAGTGAAACGGAAAAACTGCTCCGTCAGGCAATGGACGATTACGAAAGCAAAAAATTCATTGCAAAGTCGGAAAATATTACAGTTGGAGAATTACTTGATATATGGGCAGAGGAAGAATTAAAGACCGGTACTCTCAGTAATGGGACAGTCCAGAATTACCTCGGTGCAATTACCAACATCAAGAAGCATCCAATTTCAGAGAGAAAGTTGAAAAATGTAACATCTGAGCATTTACAAGCCTTCTTCGATCTGCTTTCCTTTGGTGGCACTTATCCAGATGGTTCAGAAAGAAAAGGTTATAGCAAAGATTACATTCGTTCTTTCTCGGCAGTATTACAGCAGTCATTCCGGTTTGCAGTATCACCAAAGCAATATATCACTTTCAATCCGATGCAGTATATTAAGCTGAAATACCAGACGGATGAGGTTGACCTGTTTTCTGATGATGACATGGATGGCGATATACAGCCAATTCCACGAGAGGATTATGAAAGACTGATTGAATTTCTACAGGATTACAATCCACCGGCAATACTTCCAATCCAGATAGCTTATTATGCAGGACTTCGTATCGGTGAAGCCTGTGGTCTGGCATGGCAGGATGTAAATCTTGAAGAACAGTGCCTTACAATCAGACGCAGTATCCGCTATGATGGTTCAAGGCACAAGAATATCATCGGACCAACCAAACGAAAAAAGGTAAGGATTGTTGATTTTGGAGATACACTGGCAGAGATTCTTCGTAATGCCCAAAAGGAACAGCTTAAAAACCGAATGCAGTACGGAGAACTTTACCACAAAAACTACTACAGAGAAGTAAAAGACAAAAACAGAGTTTACTATGAGTTCTATCATTTGGACGGAACAGAGAATGTTCCAGAAGATTATAAGGAAATATCCTTTGTCTGCTTAAGACCGGATGGAAGTTTGGAACTGCCAAGCACGTTAGGAATTGTTTGCAGGAAGATTGCTCAGAAACTGGATGGATTTGAAGGATTTCATTTTCACCAGTTGCGACACACCTACACAAGCAACCTTCTGGCAAATGGAGCAGCTCCGAAAGATGTACAGGAACTGTTAGGACACTCAGATGTCAGTACCACAATGAATGTCTACGCCCATTCCACAAGAAAAGCCAAGCGGGAATCCGCAAAGTTACTTGATAAAGTGGCAGGCAACGACTAAATAAAACTTTCCCTTATTTCCCTTACGATTATCTCATAAGGGCAAAAATAAGGGAAAATACATATCATTTCACTAATGAATGGGCTGGAATGTCTGTAAAATAGGGAAAGTTAGAAATATATTTCGGCAAACTGGAATTTAGCGATTTCTTTTTCCGGTATTCTCTGTCCCACGGATTTCCTCATGATAGAAATAATCTACGATCACCGGATGCCCCTGCGGGACTCTGCCATAAGGCATTTCATTATCCACAAAGGCACAATCATACTTCTTAGCCATTTTCTCAGCTTTTACTTCAAGTGCTTCAAAGTAGCTGCGATTATGCTTGTTATAGATCTCGTCGTAAAGTGGTACAAGATCAGGATATTTTCCGGCGATATAATCCATAATTGTCTTTTTGAAACCGCCTCGAAGATTGAGATTTTCGAGCCAGAACAGATCGCACTGATTCTTTACCCGCTCAAAGATTGCTTCAAAATCCGTGATACCGGGGAATACCGGGGATACGAAACAGACTGTACGGATACCTGCTTCATATACCTGCTTCATAGCAGAGATACGGCGCTCAATGCTCGAAGCAGAGTCCATATCGTTCTTGAAATTTTCATCTAGTGTGTTGATCGACCATGAAACGGTTACACGTCCAAGCTTCTTCAGCAGATCAATATCCCGTACCACAAGATCCGACTTTGTGCAAATCAGAATATCTGCGTCACTGCCGATCAGCTGCTCCAGAAGTTTTCCGGTATTCCCGAATTGCTCCTCCTGTGGATTGTAGCCATCTGTCACAGAACCGATGACCACCCGCTGTCCGGCATATTTCTTCGGATTTTTAATTTCCGGCCAATGCTTCACATCAAGGAAAGTGCCCCATTCCTCCTTGTGCCCGGTAAAGCGCTTCATAAAAGAAGCATAGCAATACTTGCAGGCATGTGTACAGCCCACATAGGGATTGACCGAGTAACCGCCTACCGGCAGACTAGACTTAGTCATGATGTTCTTTGTTTCCACCTCACGAATGAGGATTCCATTTATTACTTCTTCCATGATTTCTGTACCTCTAACACTTTATTAAATTCTTCCGGCATTTCCTGAATCATATTTTCATCCCCTATGATAGGGACAAGGTCTTCCTTCATAAACACCGGAATGCCGAGCTTATGTGCCTGGTCCGTCAGAGACCATGCCCATTCCGGCTCCGTATGAATCTTCCTGCTCTGAGCTCCGGTCATGGTGCCGACAACGATCCACTTGATTCCAGAAAGGTCAACTGTGCCGGGATCATCGAATAACGGCTCAAAGGTAACATGGTAATGTTTTGCTCTAACGTTTTTCCGAAGGGCGTCGATACGCCACCGTTCTGCTTTCCTCGTCACCGTAACGCCAAACCATGCGTTTTCCAGATCGGTATCAAAATCCAGCAAATCAGGTCGCTTGGTAAGGAACAGGAACTGATGCTGTGGATTTTCACGGATCTTTGCAAATACCTCGTCTCTCCATTCCGGCTTCCATCCAGAGAGATCGCTCATGCCGGTAAGAAGAAAGTTCTGCGGACGTTTCTTTTCCATCATCTTGAGCTTACCCGGAAAGAATTCAGGGTCAGTGAAGTCATCAATCATATGCCAGCGTTTCACGTTGTTGCGGGCATAGCAATATGCACACCCCACTGTGCAGCCAATGACGATATTCATGTTCTGAATCTGATCTTTGATACAAATACTCATGACTTCTGCCACTCCTCAAGATTCTTTCTGATGCGGTCAAGGCATTCCTCAAACCGGGTAATTTCTTCCTCTGAAAAACCTTTGTAGTAAATACTGCCCATCTCATCAGATACAGAATCGTACTCGCCCTTTAAGGCATGTGCTTTCTCAGTCAGAAACAGGAGTGTTTTCCTTTTGTCCGTTTCAGACTGAACACGGCTTATCAGCCCTTGATTTTCCATTCTTTCCAGCATCGTAGTAAGAGATGTTATCGCTAATCCGCATTTAGTCGAGAGTGACCTGATTGAGATACCATCCTCCTGCCACAGCACATAAAGAATACGTCCCTGAGCTCCATTAAACGCATCAATATCCTTTTCACTGAGAATCTTCTCGAAAATCCGGTCTCCAAGCTGTTTTATTTTGGTGACAAGAAATCCTCCATTCATTTCCATACAAAAGCTCCTATATAGTAGTTTATTAAAAACATACTATATAGGAGCTTTATTGTCAAGAGTTTATATGTCTTAATAGGTAAATTCCGTTTTTTTCAATTCTCCAAACTGGAATTGAGATTTCACCTGTTTTAAGAGATTTAATAACTGTTATATTTTGTTATTAAATTCTCCGCAAACCCTTGAAAATACTGAATTTATCGCAGGTGAGCTTTCCCTTATTGTTTCCCTTGTATTATATCATCGCACCAGTGTTTACGAACTCTGATAAGGGCAAATACAAGGGCACAAGAGGTCCAGTGGACCTCTGCTCTGTGCCGACCGAAGCGGCAGCGGAGACCAAGAAATCTGATAACACATTATAACACAAAATGAAAGTGACATGGTGAACTGATTGAAATGCTTCTGATTTTTGTAACAAATGATTGATTGAATGATAAGGAGATAAAATACGACGAGAATAATATTTGCAGAATACAATCCACAGCTTAATAGTATTGATGTTTATATATCTGCTGGCTATATGCTCCGCATTGATTGTTGGGAATCAGAAAAGCATTTAAAGACTACACCAGAATCAGACTGTACATGGGGCGAAGAACACAGGGAATAAAACTTATCGTAATTTACATAAAATACAAGCAGGAGCAAATATCGAAAGTTGTCCTGCTTATATTTTTGTTAAAAATAGGGGCGTTTTTATAGCCCCAATTTTGTCATATACATTCATTATTTCTGCATAAATTCAAACACTGCTTCTTTTGTCGGAATCGCAGGGATGCCACCTCTCTTTTGCACACACAATCCAGCAACTGCATTTCCCAAAACAGCACACTTTTTGATTTCTTCCCATTTCATTTTTTCAACATTCTTATTCATGGAAAGGATACTGCATAATACGCCTCCCCAGAATGAATCACCTGCCCCAGTCGTGTCGACCGCATGTATCTGAAATGCTTTGATGATTTCTTTTCTGCTTTTTGTTGCCATAAGAACACCCTGTTCTCCCAATGTAATGGCTACCAGCTTTGGTCCCATAGCAAGGAGTTGGTCTGCGGCCTGCTCATAACTTTCGGCCTCTGTCAACAAAATACTCTCTTCATCCGATACCTTCATGACATCTACCAATTCTATGACAGATCTCATTTTTTTCACTGCATCCTCTTTGCTCTTCCAAAGAGACGGTCGATAATTCGGATCATAGGAAATAAGTGCACCCGCTGCTTTTGCCATTTTTACCGCTTCAATCGTTGTACTTTCTGCCGGTTCATCTGTCAGCGATAATGATCCAAAATGAAAAATTCTACAACCTGAAATTAATGTCTGATCCAGTTCTTCTTTTTTTAACTGTGTATCTGCACCTGGTTTTCTTGCAAAAGAAAAATTCCGTTCTCCACTTTCACCGATTTCCACAAATGCCAACGTTGTAAAATAACCCGGGTCTTCAACAATAGCATCTGTATTGATTCCTTCCTTTTGCAATGTCTTCTTTAAAAATTTACCATGCATATCGTTTCCAACTTTTCCAATAAAAGATGTGCGATACCCAAAGTGGCTTGCAACGGTTAGAAGATTTGCCGGAGCACCGCCGGGATTCTGTTCGAACAATTTTCTCCCATCCTGACTGTGTCCTGCTTCCGTAAAATCAATCAGCAATTCTCCCAATGCCACGATATCAACTTTTTCTTCCATTTTTCAGTTCCTCCACAATCTCGTTATAACGTTTTTTATTTAACCGGTAGAAAAATAATACAACCGCAGTCACAATCCACAGTGCACCCGGAATCGTCGTAAATGCATGTTTCATAATTGAAAGTACAGCCGCATTCTGTGTCTGATTTGCAATATAGCCACATTTTCCAAGTAATCCTGCTAAAAGTGCTGTTCCAACTGCCATTCCGATTTTATTTCCAAGTGAAATAAATGCATACTGAAAACCATCATTTCTAAGTCCGGTTTTCCACTCCCCATATTCCACACAGTCTGGAATAATTGCATAGATTGCAGTATTAAATCCAGAGAAGAAAAACTGTGTCAGACCAGATAAAGCATAAAAAATAGCCGGTGATTCTTTGGCATTAAAGAAAAACATAGACAACATGGAAATTCCTGTAAATAAAGCAAAGAGAGATGCTGTTCTTCCTTTGTTATTCAACTTGCGGAATAATGGTTGAAAACAGGCTGCCCCGATGATAGAAGGAATAATGATGCACATCGAATAAGTTGTGTAGTAGGAGGCATTCCCTTCCACATATGTAAAGTAATACAGAATATCTGCGTTTCTACCGTACAGTGTAAATCCAAATAATATCTGTCCTGCCAATGCAAGAAGATATGGTCTGTTCTGCATAACCGCTTTCAACTGAACCTTTACAGAAATTTTTTCTTTTTCCGGAGTAATCACTGCCTCTTTCGTCTTCGCAAAGCAGAAGAAATGACAGGCTGTAAAAATACATCCATATATGACCGCAACCGTCAGATATCCTGTCTTTGCACTATGACTGCCGAATTTGCTGAGCAGTGGAACTGTGATAATATTTAACACACCAATTGCAATCATCGCTGCAACCGAACGGGATGTATTTATTTTTGCACGTTCATCAATATCCTGTGTCATAGCACCACACAAGGTTCCATATGGAATATTCACACAGGTATACCCCAAAACCAGCAGACAATATGTAATTACCATATAAATAATCTTTCCATTCTGCGGCCAGTCGGGTCTTGCCCAGAATGTCATAACAAGAAGAATCGCTGTGATTGGTGCCGCTACTAACAACCATGGACGGTACCGTCCCCATCTCGATTTTGTTTTATCTGTAAGTCCCCCGACGATTGGATCATTGATTGCATCCCAGAATCTTGAAAAAAGCATAAGTGCTGACACAGCCGCCATACTGATTCCGAACACGTCTGTATAAAATATCATCAGGAAATTACTGACAAACATCCAGCTGAAATTACATCCAACATCACCAAACCCATATGCAATCTTACTGATCAGCGGTACTTTTCCATTTTTGTTTTCGCTTCCCATATGTCCCTCCTGTTTTTATCAGAGTTTCTGACAGAACTCTATTCTTTCCTCATTTGGTCCCTTAATCATAAAAAACTTCACACCATTTTCCCAAAATGGCAGTTCTTCGATTCCGTCTGTGATAACTGTGTATTTT
The DNA here is from genome assembly GCF_003462625.1 of Roseburia sp. OM03-7AC. NCBI lineage: Bacteria > Bacillati > Bacillota > Clostridia > Lachnospirales > Lachnospiraceae > Roseburia > Roseburia sp. OM03-7AC. The sequence goes on along the minus strand of NZ_QTZJ01000001.1, from coordinate 142,303 downwards.
TCATTGCAGATTTTCTGATATATACTCTCAATGTCTTCCACATCAAGAGCAACATGCTGGTATGCACCGTCTGACATTGCCGCCTGCCCATTTTCAAAAGTCTCTATACAGTAATTTTTTATCTGTAAAAATGCCACTTTTTCCCCTGCTTTTTCATTATAAGTCTGCATAATTACTTCAAATCCAAGACCCCTATAAAACTCAACTGTTTTCTGTAAATCGTTTGTCGGAAGCCCGACATGGGCAACTCCGACAATTCCATATTTATTTTCCATACGAACTCCTTACTTTTCACTGACGTTGATAATTACTTTCATCGTTGTCTCGCGGTTATCATCAATATACTGGTATGCCTTCAGATAATCTTTAAAAGCAAATGTCTTTGAGATAAGCGGTTTCAAATGAACTTTGCCCTCATTTACCAGTCTGATTCCATCTATATAATCATCATGGCGGTACATCATCGTGCTCTTAATGTCAAGTTCGTGGTCATTTGCCACTGCAAGATCTACTTCTGCCATTCCTGCAAAAACAGCCACCAGTACAATCGTGCTTCCTTTTCTTGCATATTTAATTGCCTGTCCCATTGTGATATTGTTTCCGGCACAGTCGTAGATTACATCCGCCTTATCCGGTCCAAATGCTTCGATCATTGCCTCACCAAAGTCTTTATCTTTGGTATTCACACACACATCAATTCCACATTCTTTTGCCTTTGCCAGTCTAAGATCACTGATATCTGTGATCATCACTTTCGCTGCCCCCATTCCTTTTGCTGCCTGTGCTACAAGATTTCCGATCGGTCCCGCTCCAAGGACTGCAATATTCATGCCAGCCACATCACCCATCTGTTTTACACCATGAACTGCCACAGCAAGAGGTTCGATCATAGCTCCTTCTTCATAGGACATATCTTCTGGAATAGGTGTTACTTTAGATGCATCCACTGCAAAATACTCAGATGCTGTTCCTGTCGTTTGAAATCCCATTACTTTTAATTCCTCACAGAGATTATACTTTCCATGACGGCATGGATAGCAGTGTCCACAATATACCTGTGGCTCTATCGTCACCTTCTGTCCCACATGAAACTCTGTGACATTTTTTCCAAGTTCTGTGATCTCACCGGAAACCTCATGTCCCTGTGTTACCGGATATTTTGTAAACGGATGTTTTCCATGATAAACATGAATATCTGATCCACAGACACCAATATTCATAATCTTTACCAAAACCTGATTTTCCTTTACCTCCGGAACCGGAACCTCTCTGAAAATAATTTCTCCTGGATTTGTCATTACCTGCTGTAACATAATTGCTTCCTCCTTTTTTGTATTGTTTTATTTTATGTTTTATTAAATGTTTTATTAAAGTAATTACATTATCATCCTTTAAACATATTTTGTCAATATATTTCTCTCAATTTTACGCATTGCACAATTTGCAGATATGCTTTTTGTATATATTTTCTAATCAACGCACAAAAAAACGGAAAGAAAACCTCACTTATCGTTTCCTTTCCGTTTTTTTGCTCACACTTCACTCTGTTTTCACACTATAATAATTTATATTTCCATCATATGTTCCGCAAAAAAATATTTCGCAGCTCCAACAGCCGACGCTTCTTTCCTGTACGAACAGTTCTTCAGGTATGAAACATCATGTTCAAAACCATTATATGCCATCACTTTTTCTCCCAAAGGTATCATATAATCTGAGAGTACACCTCCGACATCGCCCCCCAGTATGATATCCATATCATATGCCATCCGTAGATTTGATATCAAAACAGCAAGATGATCCAGATACTCATTCCATATCTGTAAAACCTTTTTATCTCCACTTTCAAGATTTTCCATAAATGCATCCAGCGACTGCCTGTTATCTTCCGTCAGTACACTTGCAGCACAATATGCATCCGCGCATCCTGATTTACCACAATAACATTTTTTTCCACCGGGAACAAGTATCATATGACCAAACTCTCCTGCTTTCTGGTTTTGTCCGCGATACAACTTTCCATCTATGCAGAAAGCACCGCCTAATGTATGATTCAAAGACAGATATATCGCATTGGGATACTTCTGCTTTTTTTCTGCAAGCATGGCTGCATTGGCATCATTTTCAAAATACACCGGCATTCCTACAGCCTGCTCTAAAAAGCGGAGACTATAGTTCTCTATCCCTAACGCGTGGGATTTTAAAACAATCCGTTCTTTCTGATCGATAATTCCCGGGATCGCAATACCAATTCCAAGCAGTGTCTCCTTCGCAGGCTCGTCTGCCAGAAAAGTTTCAACCTTTTGTGCCACCTCTGTACAGTAGGATAATTCTGCCGTAAATTTTAAACGGATGCGGTCTTTTTTTACGATCTCATCTCCAAGATTTACCAGTACCATTTCGATATGATTCGCAGTGATCAAAAGCCCCATTGCATGACAATATGACTTATTAATTCCTATACTTTTTGCCTTTCGTCCGCCTGTCGACGCATACTCGCCCACTTCTTCTAACAGTCTTTTCTCCAACAGGTCATTTACGTTTGCTAACACAGTCGGCATACTCAGATTTAATTCTTTCGCGAGCTCCGCTTTGGACATAACCGGATGATTCAGCACATAATTGATGATTTTTTTTCTTGCTATATTTCTTTTATCTTTATTTTCCGTTTTTTTGTCCTCTTTTATTAAATATTTTATAAAAGAATTATATGCTTTTTTATTCTGTTTGTAAAGGGACGATCCGTTAACGCTAAATATCTTATGGACAACCACTATGTCAAACTGTACAAATCTTTTTTACCTCTCCACAATTTCCTGCCAGTTGTCCGAATGCCTGTCGACCGATGAGCTTACGCTTCTTGCCGCAGACCTAGTGGTATTAAGTGATATGCTTGCAAATCTTGCTGCCCGAAAATCAGTCCTTTGATATGCTATTCTTGCTGTTCCATTTTTTACATATATCGTACCGCATTTTATAAAACCATTCTTTTCAATCAGCCTTTGCATAGTTTTATTATCCGCATGAGTATCTACCCTGATATTTAAAGAAATCTTTTTACAATAGTTTAAAGCACACGGAAACAAGCCATGTACCTGACCATCTCCGGCAAGCCTGTGAATCGTCAGATATGGTTCTTCATTCAGCCAGTTACCGCCCTCAATATGCTTATAAGTAGGTTCTGTACCATCAAACAATGCAAATACCCCGTGGATTCCATTCTTGTCATATATTACCTTACATGCATTTTTATCAATATCAGATTTTATCAGATCTGCATCCGGGTAAAAATGTCCCCATTGAGTCGGATTTCCGGACTTTATCATATAATCCTGTGCATATCTGTAAATTTTAATAATTTGCTCTAAATCTGCTATTTCAGCATTTTTCACATTCAGCATGCCTTTTATTTACCTCCACATTTTTCTTATGTTACCCAATTCTTCTGTCGTCAAGCAGCTACTCTTCCTCTGTATCATACTTCACTTTCCAGAAAAAGAAAAGGTACTGCAAAAATACAGTACCAAGTTTTTTGCCACTTCTTCCCCGATAAATCGACCGCCGCTTCCAAACTCTCTGCTGATTGTAATGATTCTTTTTGCCATAGCTGACTCCTCCTTAACTTAAACTTTCCACTTTATTCTTCCGGATTCTCTTTAAAAATACATATCCTACAAGGCATGCAGCAATCTCTGTTATCGGGAATGCCCACCAGATTAAGGAAACGTCCATCTGTCCATTTCTGACCAAACTGGAGAAAACACCTGCCAGTGGCAATATGATTACAAGCTGCCTGAGCAGTGAAATCACAAGCGATTCCATGCCACCGTCCAATGCCTGATAAATTCCCTGATATGCTACATTGATTCCGGCGAAAATAAAGCTGATAGAAATAATTCTCATGGCTCCGATAAAATATTCCCTTGACTGTCCTGCATTAAATAAAGTTGCAAAAGCCCCAGGGAAAATTTCTGTAATCGCCACACCCACAATCATAAGCACAATCGTATAGATTAAGCCATATCTGATTCCATCCTGAATCCTCTTCTTGCTATGCATTCCATAGGCAAATGCAATAATCGGCGTGATTGCATCTCTAAGTCCAAAGGCAAGGAAGAGTACAAACTGCTGTACTTTATAGAACAATCCATATGCGGTCTGAGCCGAAGGACTGAATTTTAAAATCAGATTCATCACATAAACCATAATAGACATAAGCGCCTGTCCAATAATTGCCGGAAGTCCGATTGCATAGATTTCCCTGATAATTCTGCCCTCTGGTTTCATAAACTTTACACCATGCTCAAATTCCTTATTTAATTTTACATGGAAAATAAATAACAATGCTGCTGATACCACCTGTCCGATTACGGTTGCATAGGCTGCGCCTTCTACTCCCATTTCAGGAACCGGTCCGATGCCATAAATCATAATTGGGTCAAGAATAATATTTACCACTGCTCCCACAACCTGACCAATTGTTGAATAAATGGAACGCCCGGTTGCCTGTAACAGTTTCTCAAATAGCGAGAAGGAAATAATTCCAAATGAAATCACACAGCATATTCTTAAATAGCTTGTCCCCATTGCAATGACTTCCGCATCAACGGTCTGGGATGAGATGTATGCTTTTACTCCAAACATTCCAAACAGCAGACATACTGCATAAATAATCACTCCAAGAAATAAACTGTTTCCTGCAACTTTTGCAGCTTTTTTACTTTTTCCCTCTCCCAGTGTTCTCGCGAGAAGTGCATTGGTTCCCACACCTGTTCCGATTCCCACTGCTACCATAAGCATCTGAACCGGAAACACCAGTGTAAGTGCATTAAGTGCTGCCTCACTTCCTGATTTCATGTTTCCTACAAAGGCACTGTCTACAATGTTATAAACCGCCTGCAATGCCATAGATAAAATCATCAGTATTCCCATCTGCACCATAAGCTTATTTACCGGCATTTCCTTCATCTTGTTACTTTCTGCCATCTTAACTTAATCCTCCTTTTTCCACCTGCAGAAGCTGCCACTGGCAGCTTCTTACGGATATTTGGCAATATAAAAAGTGCGCACCTATCTTATAAGTTGGACTTACGCTGATAAGCTACACACTTTTTCATTGCATTATAAAATTACAAAAACGAGCAGCAAAACTGGATTTACGCAATTTTGCTACTCGTTCAAAAGTCATTATATTTTTCTTTTTGGAAAAAGTCAAATTATTTTTCTCTCGTTTTATACTCATCCCATGTTCCACCATATATGCAATTTTCAACGTAAGCCATGCCTAAATTGTAACCTCCACTTACCTTTCTCATTATTTCCTTATCCAAAATCTCAAAGTACTTACTATTATTTATTTCGGATCTATCACCAAAGAACACTTATCATCTCCTTCCATACTAAAACTCCAAACTATCCTCATTGAGCAGAAAATATTTCATGCCCATGATCACAAAGCCTTCCTCATTTCTCCAAGGCTTTTTTGTTCCATTTACTATAACAATCTTCTTAAATGAATCCGGAATATTTCGGAGTGAATTAAGTTCCTGTGTTTGTTTTTCCTCAGAAGTCATATCATAAGCCACCTGAATGTAATATCTCTGACTGCCCTGGTTTACTACAAAATCAACCTCTAGCTGCTTATGAACTCTCTTTCCGTCACTATTCTTTGCAAATACATCCACAATACCAACATCTACATTGTAACCACGCACAAGCAACTCATTATAAACAATGTTCTCCATAATATGAGTCGGCTCCTGCTGTCTGAAGTTTAGTCTGGCATTTCTAAGTCCTATATCCGAAAAATAGTATTTCAGATTGGCTCCTACATATTTTCTCCCCTTAATATCATACCGGTCCGCTTTAGAAATCAAAAATGCCTCTGCCAAATAATCAATATGATTGGATATAGTTTTATTACTGTAATTGATACCTCTCTCACTTTTGAAAGTATTTGATATTTTTGTTGGATTGGTAGGTGCTCCTATGGCAGAAGCAAGAATGTCCACCAAAGTTCCAATCTCATCAACATTTTGAATTTTATTCCGCTCTACCACATCCTTGATATAAACATTGGTAAAAATATTTTTAAGATACTCAGCCTTCTGGCGTTCTACAGAAAATTGTGCCACTTGTGGTAAACCACCGTATATCATATATTCTTCCCAAGCATCATCATAATCTCCATCATAAGCCGCATAGAACTCTGCAAAAGACAACGGATAAATTCTTATTTCATCTCCTCTGCCTCTAAATTCAGTTACAATGTCACTAGATAAAAATTTAGAATTACTGCCGGTTACATACACATCAATGTTACTGATACGAAGCAAACTGTTCAGCACTTCCTCAAATCGTGGCATAAACTGTACTTCGTCCAAGAGCAGATAATACTTCCGGTCATCTTCCACCCGTTCTTTAATATGCTGATAACACTTCTTTGGATCTCTCAGTTCCTCATTTTCAATGCCATCTAAAGCAATCTCAATGATGTGGTCATTATCTATGCCACTCTCCAGTAAATACTTCTTAAACAACACAAATAACAGGAATGATTTGCCGCATCTCCTGATTCCTGTGATAATCTTAATCATTCCGTTATCTTTTCTTATCTTTAACTGTTCAAGGTATGAATCTCTCTTAATCTCCATAGTGTCACTCCTTATTTTTGTGCATTGCACGAATTTTGGTAATGTTATTTTATCACTAAATTATTTTCACTTCAATAACCATTACTATTTTTTGTGCATTTGCACTTTTTTATGTAATGATTATAGATAATATGCAAAAAGGATACCTACACCATGTCCTGTAACACGATATAAGTATCCCTTTGCTTGATAACTACAACACATATAAATAGACTCTCAGAGATTAATCAATTTTTCCCAAAATCTATAATTTGACGGGTATTCCAAACACCACAAATCTTCTCCTTATGGAATATCCAAAGTATGGTTTTCGCTTTTGGTATAATATTGTGTTGCTTCCTGATTCCCCATTCTAACAGTAAAGAAGCCATTTTCTATGCCTGCATGTTTCATAAATTCATCAATATCATCATTAGAATAAGTCAATCCTACATATACAGGATCATCGTTCATCATATACCGCCAAAAAAGAGCATATCTCTGAGCAACTGCATCATGCTCTGCTCCCCGCATATGTTCCGAGTAGGGAACCCCAACACCCTTGTCATTTGTAAATAATGCATGCTCTTTTCCGTCTGAAGAAACATATTTGAAGTAATGATTCTGTCCGAAATCAATTATATTGTTACAAGCTTTTATTTCTAATAACTTATTTGTATCTATTTTAGGAATCTGGTCTGCTGTAAATCGAACACCTGCAACTTCATATGTTTCTCCATGTTTTCGTACCTTAGAGCTGTCATTATTGATAACCAGCAACAACAAATCAGAAATATAACTATTTTTTTCTGATGCAAACGATGAATATATCTCTGAATAAGCTACAGAATTATTACCTCTCACATATAAATCAATCATCCCATTTTGCATAGTTTGTTACCGTCTTATTGGTAACCTTAAGTTCTTTGCTGACTTCGATAGGCGTGAACTCTCTTTTGTAGTTCTTCATGAGCAGCAAGAGCAATTCTTTTTCTCTACTTTTTAGATACGAAAGGCTTCCCTCCAATTTTTCGCTGTTTGAGCTCTCCGGCAATTCACAAACCTTATTTGAATACAACAGTACCATGCGAAGGAAATAATACACTATTTTTTCACTATTTTACATTATTCTTTTCACTATCTTCTTCCTGCTCCTGTCCTTCCAGAAACGCCTTTATCTTCTCACCATCTTCTGCCCGGATTTCTCCGTGGGAATTTCCATCAAAGGTAATATATTCGTAGGTCTTTCCTGCCTGCTCTAATGCTTCCGTTAATTTATCTGCCTGTGCAACGGATACTTTTTCATCTCCGGTGGCATGAGTGATAAGCAGCGGTGTATTAATTTCATCCGCCCAATAGGTTGCAGAACGTTTCTCATATTCCTCCGGTATCTCTTCCGGGGAACCGCCTACCAAAGAATCGAATATGGTCTGCATATCACTTCTTTCCTCATATGACATAAAGCAATCGGAAAGGCCAGATACGACAACTGCCTTATGCACCCGCTCATCCCTTCTTAACACTTCATAAGTCATCATTCCGCCTCTGGAAATACCCATCATATTTATGGCATCCTTATCAATATAGGAAAATTGTTTACACAAGTCTAAAAGCCGGATAACATCATCCACATCTGCTCCGCCAAACTGATCTTCTCCTTCACTGCTTCCACATCCCCTGTAGTTTGATGCAATGCAAATGGTATGAAGCTGATAGGCATAAAAGCAGGTTTCTATATTTTCCAATGCTCCGTAATCCTGATTTCCACCATGATTATAAATAAGACAGGAAGTCTTTTGTCCATCCAGTAAATCTTTTGGTGCACTGAAATATCCTTCAATTTTCAGTCCATCGCTATCATAATAAAACCGATAAGATACATATTCTGATAAATCGATTCCTGCCTGGCTCTCATAATCTTCCAGATCTATTTTTTCATATTCTGTAATTCCAGCCTGACGAAAGTTCTCTTCTACCAGCTCGTCTGCGTCCAAAGGCTCTTTATCCGCAGGTGCAGTTTCTGTTTCTGATTCTGAGTCTGATTCCATCTGCGTCTCTGTTTCCGTTTTATTTCCTGTCTCAGTCTTCGTTTTATTTTTTCCCCGATTTCCTGCCACTACAACTACAATCACTGCCAGAATAATGACTCCAAGCAGAACCCCAATTCCAATAACCTTTTCCTTTTTCATAATTTTTGCTAAACCTCCCGCCTTGCCGCTTCGATTTTTGCCACCCATTCTTTTCCATGATATACCACAAATTTATACTGCTGTTGCGGTGTTGACACAAGAATACTCTGTGAAATCAGGAAATTGCTTCCCATTTTCACCTCTGTAACCTGCTTCAATGGAATCGTTACTGCCTTTTCTCCAATATTAAATGCATGTGCACTAAAAGACAGGCTTTCTGTGGTCAGCAGCAATTTGCCACCGGTTGATACAAGCCCGGAAGAAAAATTTGCAGCACCAAGTGCCAGTGGTTTCTCTCCCTGTCCCAATAAACGTCCATACACATATACCCCAGGGTATTTTTCCTGCTGCTTTATCTCTGTATGAATCGCAACATTGCTTAAATCCACATAGTTTTCCTCAGACACAATAATATAGCTTCCACAATACGCACAGTTTTTTTGCTCCGGCTGAAATGGTGCTCCACAGTTCGGACAGTTTAATGCTTCGATTTTCATCTTCCCTAACTCCTTTATCCTCTATTCTATAATCTCATACTGCATCAGTTCGTATTTTAACTTGCTTCCCTCCATAATTTCTGCCGGAAGAAGCGCTCTTGCCACAAGTTTCAAATCATCTGAAGCAATGTCTGTCCTCTTTAAATTTGCATAGTCTCCATCGATGGATACAACTTCATAATACCATGTTCCCATATTCTATAGCTCCCTTCTTGTTAAAATATTTGTAAAGGAGTGGGAAATGTGATGCCGGTTTTCTTCCGGCGGAATGTGATGTAATATCCACAGTATTTACCGGAATGTGGATGCATGATAAAGACTGTTAGGGGCACTTGGAATTTTGTCTCACATCAGGCAACGCTGGCACAGGGATGTGCCAGCGAGGTGCATCTGAGCATGGATGCGAATTTGCACCGGTTGCCAGAAAAAAAATAAAATTTAAATCAAAATTCTTAGTACCCCTTACAGTTTTTATGCAACATTCACATCCGGCAAATGCTGTGGATATTCAAACACTACCGTCGAAAGATTACCACCAGTCTCTTTCCCACTCGCCTTTCGAATCATTTTATCAAGAATTATAGCAGATTTTCGTAAAGAATGCCACTTCTACTGATACACCCACAAATCCCGGATCTGGCTCATAAGGTCTTCTATCTTCCATGCCTTATTACTGTTCTTTTTACTATTGGAATCATTCACTGTTATTTTTCCTTCGGAATCTACTCCTGTTAAAACAACAAAATGTCCGGATGTGGTAAAATCTCCCGGTCCCATGATACAGATAATCGGATGTCCCTGGGATAATTCCTGCCGGATGCTGTCTTCATTTAAGCTCAGTTCCTGCGCGGATAAGCCAAGCTTTGTGGCAAGTTCCGTCATCATACTCCAGGAAGATCCGCTTCCATTGACATAGAAGCCATCCTCCTGTGCCATCTGGGCAACGGCATAAGGATTCATGGAAGTATCTCCGGTCAGTCCCACATAGACCATGGACAATGCCGTCGGACCACATCCTGTAATTGCAAGGAAATTATCTCCATAGGTTCTATAGCCCCAACGCTCGTCCCACTGAAGGAAAAGCGGTATTTTACCATCTGTTACATCCGATGAAATATCAATCGGCTGCTCGTTGTTTCCATTCTTCTTATAATCAAGCACAAACTGTCTTGCTTCTTCATTTTTCTCGTAAAGTTGTACCAGGCTTTCCGGATACCCCTCTGCCGTAAGTGTTGCCTCTGATTTTACATTCCAGTGATTTAAGAAGCCTTGCACAAATGATGTTCTGCCCGCGGAAAAAACTACCAGCAGAATTACTGCTGCCACAAATATTCTTTTGATTCTTCGCATTCTTCTTGCTTTTTTCCGGCGCATGCTCCGCTTTTTTATGTTCGTTGCATGTTGTGTATTCCGCTGTCCGGCTGCTCCTGATTGTTGTAAATTTCGTTGTCCTTCCTGTTCTGACTGCATCATAAAAAACACCCCTTTTTCATTCTTTACTCTTAGTAAAGCACACGAAAAAAGAGTGTTCTTAAAGATATTCTATTTCATTTCTTAGATTATTCTTAACAGAAAAATAAATTTCTAAATGATATATTAATATTTACCAGTCGCTATCCCAGTCAGATGAATTAGAATCCCAGCTGTCATTGGAATCCCAGTCATATCCACTGTCTGAACTGCTGTCCGAGCTGTCTGAGCCATAATGCTCTTCATAATATCTGCTGTCTTCAAAATTGGTAATGCTGTTATCCCAGTCATAGCCATTCTGATAAGTCATTTCATAATCAGAACGGTTATTTAAAATATCATCCGGTACCTCATCACTGTCTACCTTATCATAGTCATAACCATCATACTCGAACCAGTTATTGTGGCTGTGTACATAGACCGTATTTTGGTACTGGTAATAACTTGCCTTCTTGTAATTATGTATCGGAATCAGAACGATTAAAAAGCACATCAGGAAACAAACGGCACAGGTTAAGAATTTCTTTCCGGAAAATCCCTGATATATCTTTTCAAATACCATGCTTTTTTCCCTTAACCCACAAACAATAAGGTCTAATATCACTGCCACAGGTGCTGCGGCAATCAGTGCAATAAAAAGTGCAGTTCCAATTCCCCGGTATAATGTATCTAACACAAAGAGTACAAAGGATCCAAAGAAGAAAAGAAAGAATGCTCCAATCCCGGCAAAGGTTCTTCCTATTACCTTTCCTGTTGACATTGGCTTTCTGTTATTTCCATAACTGCTTCTTACATTTCCAGCCCGATTATGTTCCTTCTGGTTTAAGATTTCCTCTTTTAACTTAAGATACAGTTCATTTACCGCATAGGCTTCATCCGTTCCCTGATAGCGGATTGCCCGCTCGCCGTTTGCCTTGTTCTTATAGACAATAACATTCTGTCCTTCCCGGTAAATACCAAAGGCTTTGGGCTGTGTGTAATTGATTCCGATAAAGAATCTCGTCACTTCATACGGCGGCAGATTCCGTGCCTGATACCACTGCTGCAATTCTTCAATAGTCTTTGGCGTATGGTCTGCAGTACGCTTTACTGCCTGATTGGTGGCTCCACAGTAAGGACATTTCTCATCTGTTTCCTTAATGATGGAGCCACAGTATTCGCATTTAATCTCCATAGCTATATAAGCCCTTTCTCCATAAAACTCCTGTTACTTTTTATACTATTCTATTCTTCCACCCGATGCAAGCCCATTTAGAACAAAGAATGTGCCTTGGCACACATCAAAGTCTCCGGTCAGTCTTTGACTTTTCCATTCATCCGCATAATTACAGCAAAAATTTTATCTCTGCTAAAAATTCCCGCAGCATATTATTTGGAAGATAAACCGGTGTAGACTTTGCTGCTATCCCACAGATATTGTCCAGTCCATATTTTCGTGCAATCTGCTTTGCCCGGAACAGATGAAAATCATTGGTGATAATTCCAACGGATGCCCCATCTTTTATCAGTGCCTTGCTGTACTCCATATTCTGCTCTGTATTTAAGGACTTATCCTCTAAGAGAATCCGGGACGCATCAATCCCCTGTTCTTTTAAATACTGTGCCATTCCTTCGGCTTCGGAATATGGTTCATTTGCACCCTGTCCACCGGATACGATACAGATTGTCTTTGGATTATCCTCTAAATATTCCACTGCCTCATCCAGTCGGTATTTTAACGCAGCACTTGGTCCGCTTTCCCTCACCTGTGCCCCCAGCACAATAATATAGTCAAGTCCCGCTTCGCCTTTTTCATGCATCTGACTTATGATACAGCCTTCTACGATGAAAAATGCTGTAAATCCCACTGCAACGACAGCAATACAGATTCCCTTAACCAGCCGGGGAACTTTCTTCCAGAAAGATTTCCAGACAGAATACCCAAACAGGAAGAAAAGTACCGCCAGCCCAATCCACACAAGAAAAAATGATGTTCCGGAACCCGTTGCCAGTACCATCCCCGAATAAACAACACAAAGTAGCGCCAGTACCGTAAATATCAGAAATGTTATTTTTTTCTTCATGCCCTCTCTCCTCGTTTTCTCACAACAACCGGTATCCAGGTAATACAAAGGAATAAGAACAATGCTCCACCGGAAAGCAATGCTCCCAGTTTCAGATTCGGTGTTGTATATTTTAATATAATATCATGGCTGCCTTCTTTTAATGGAATGCTGATAAACGCATCGCAGAAATGCTCATAATCCACTTCTTCCCCATCCACAAAGACATGCCAGCCTTCATCATCCGGCACGGACAGCAAAAGAGTTCCGGCTTTTTTTACGTTGATGCTGCCTTCGATTCTGCTGTCACTGTAGGATTTTAACTCCATGGTCTGCTGGGATAATGTATGATATGCTGCCTGAAATGCTGCATCATTTAACCGGTAGCCCTGCACCAGTATCTGATCCGTATCGGCAGAAGTCAGCGTAATATCTTCCCCAGCCTCACAATAGCCCAAATCCAGTAAATAGACATGGTCACATTTAGAAAATGTCCGCGTGCGGTTTCCAGTGGTTGCGGTAATGGTTTTGGCATCCTTCATCGTATAATAACCATAATAATAGCCGGTTTCCGTTACCTGAATCACGGTTTTGCCATCATGTAATTCTGCATCCACCGGCTCTAAAAGATTCTCCGTTGCACCAAGGGCATAGGCGAGTTCATTCTGTGCCATTATCGGTGTTCCAAGGGTAAAATCCCACTTTTCCGTCAAATCACTATCTACCATAAAACCAAGTGGCAGTGTATAAGTATTTTCATATAAGTATATGCCATTCTGTTCTGATATCAGACTTCGATACGGACTTTCCTCTTCTGCACTGTCCGTCAGGATATATTTTACCGAAAGCAGCGAGGAAGTAAGCATCGTTGCACCATTATAGCAGTAATAATTCTTGCCGCCTTCCATTCCCATCTCCCGGTAGAAATCTGCCACATCTTTATTTATAAGAGAAGAAAAAATAGATGCGGATGCATAGTTTGAAAGTGCCGACTCATTCTTCGTCATCCGGTTAAACTTATCCATACGGAAGAAACCGTCACCCTCTGCTCCTGCTGTCTCCGCCAGTGTTTTATAATCCTCTAAATGCTGGGTATACAGCGTCCGGCTGGTAGTAGAAATACTGGTCGTGTCAAGATTTACGCCTGCCTCGGCACATACCAGAATCACCGCAAATATCGATACGATAGTCCGCATCGTCTTATCCTTCCGCCGATAGAATAACAGCAGAAGTGCATAACCTAAAATCAAAAGTCCTGTTAAAAGCATCTGCTCCGGTGTCACCTGCTCTAAATCTGTAAACCGGAAACATAAAACCAATACCAGCTCCGCTAACAGGAATGCAAATAGGATTTTAAAAATGCTATTGCCTCTTTCTTCCCGCACTGCTTCATAACCTAAGGTCAACAGTAAAAATGCAAATAAAAAGGTCTGTCTTGCCGGAAGTCCATCCGGAAAATGAAAGCCATGCCAGATAAAATCCAGTTTATTATTTGCAAAGCTCACAAAGAAAAAGGCCACCAGTAAGAGTCTTGGAATCTTTGCACCAATTCGGATCCTGCGATTCAAAAGATAAAGGAATAATAATAATAAAATTGCCGCTCCGCAGTAAAGATTTGGCATATGTCCTACCGTAGAAGACGGCTCGACACCAATGCAGAACCTTGCTGCTTCATCCAGCAGGCCAAAATACCACTCCATTTTTTCCGGAAAAGAGATTCCACCGGAACCACTCCCGCTTAACGCCACAATCTCCGGCAGAATCAGTATTGCTCCCATACCGCCTGCCAGGATGGAGCCGGTCGCAAATTTAAGAATTGCTTTTCCTATTCCGCTTTTCTGCTCTAATATCAGAATCACAAAATAAAGCACCAGATAGATACAGACCATAATGGAAATATAGTAGTTTGAAAGAATCGAAACCGCCAGTGTTACCACATAAAGCGTCATCTTCTTTCCTTCTACCAATCTTTCCAGACCCAGCAAAATAAGCGGCAATAACACCACCGTATCCAGCCACATAATATCCCAGTTATAAGCACACATAAACCCGGATAACGCATAGAATACCGCAAATAAAGCAATGCGATATCCATTATCTTTATAATGCCGGTTTAAGTAAAATGCAAAAGTAAGTCCGCTAAGTCCAATCTTAATTAGAATCAATACCGTCATAAATTCGATTACCAGATTAGACGGACATAATAATAACAGCCAGTTAAAAGGACTGGAAAGATAATATGCCATCAGGGATACAAAATCTGTACCAAGCCCCAGATTCCATGTATATAATAACCCGCTTCCGCTCTTTAACTTATTCATGAATTCCGTAAAAAACGGTACATACTGGTGATACATATCAATATGCAGAAAACACTGATCGCCAAAAGGATAAATCTCATGGCCGATACAGACTCCCAGTGCAAGAAAAAACGGAATGCAAAAAGCCAGTATTAACGGCATCTTCTTATTGTTTTTGATTCGAAGTAATCTTTCCTTCATTTCTATTTTTCTCCATCCCAGTCAAATAAAAGATAATACTGCAGCGTCTGATAATTAAGCCATGCATCACTGCCTTCTGCTTCCGTATGCTGCGTGGAAATCAATGGCATCTCCTTCTTTTGTTCCAGTAAATAATTCTGATAATCCGACAACGGAACTCCTGCTGCTTCCATCATCTGTGCCCCCAGATAGTTGGCACTGCTCTCCTGATTTACCGCCTCATCAATATCATAATTTGCCCAGATAACATAAGGCACCTTATAACGAAGCTGATTTTCTTCTTCTGTTAAATCAGAGGATGATTTGCCTTCTAAATTCCAGATTGGCTCCACCACTGCATCTGTCGGCTGGTGGTCACCAAAGAATACGATAACCGTAGGTTCGTCCTGTGTCTCAAAATAATCAATCAGCTTTTCCAATGCAGCATCCGATAATTTTACCAGTGTCAGATATTCCGATAACTGGGCAGATACCGTTCCATCTACTGTAACATTTCCCTGAAGATTCTGATAGCCGTCGGTATATGGGCTGTGATTCTGCATGGTTACATTAAAGATAAATGCCGGCGTTCCTGCATCCTTCTTCTCATATGTCTCAATAATCTTATCCACACAGGATGAATCATCAATATAGCCCCGCTCATAGGTGGAACCATAGAAATCCGTGGAAGAATAAAAGCTGTCAAATCCCAGCAGCGGATATATCTTATCCCGGTTCCAGCCGGACGCATAATACGGATGCATGGCATAGGTCTCATAGCCCAAGCTCTTTAGATAGGATGCCATGCTTGGTGTGTCCTTCGTAATATACTGCTGATACGGAATACTACCAGCCGGAAGAAATGCCATGGTATCTCCCGTTAAAAATTCAAATTCCGTATTTGCTGTATTTCCACCCTTCACCGATACATTCAAATATCCGGTCTGGGTATTTTCTGCCCCCTGTTGCAGGCTGTGAATAAATGGCATATAGTCTTCATTTACCGGAAGTGCCTCATCGGACAGGACCCCCAAATCGGAAAAGGCTTCATCCATAATGACGATAACATTCGGAAGCTGGCCTGTTGTTTCTTTCTGATTTGCGAATTCCTTTCCAACATTATTTCTCTGGTCAGATGCCGTCCATTCAAGACCATCCTCATTTTCTAATAATTTCTTTGCCTTTTCAACAGAATATCCTTCCGGCTTCTCCACCTTAAGATACTGCATATCCATAAGAAACGTCACTGCAAAGCCATTTCGTTCATACATGACTGTAGGCGTAAAAAGGAACGGATAAAGCTGTAATTCACTTACCATTGCATCATCCTGTACCATCCAGCCAATTCCTGCCATACAGGCAATAGAAATCACAGCACTGCCTGCACGGAGCAATATCTTTTTCCGTGAAATATGAATCTTTGCATAACACTCCGTAAATGCCAGAAAGAGCATCAGAAGAATCAATGCAATCTGACGGGGCGGCAAAGTATAATCATAGCCTCCGGCAACACTGGCTGCCGTTCCAAGAGACAATAAATCCCACGGAACCACCGGAGAACCACGGAAGGAAATGACATAATAATTCGCAATGCTCAGTGCAATTCCAAGAATTGTCTCCATGCGAAGTGCAATCACTGCACTTCCGGTAATCGCCAGCAGCAGCCACACAAAAGCCTCAAATAAAAGGAGATTTAGAATTTGTGCTCTCCACCTGGTTCTTACAAAAGGATTATATGTCATAAATGCAGTAATATAAAAAAGCAGAACCGGATATCCGAATAATATCGCATATTTCAACCACTTTGGTGCTTCTGCATGATAAATCCTTTTTATGAAATTTTTCTCTTTTCTGCTTTCTTCCTGCATAACCTGTTTCCTCAACTTTCCATTCTCATTGCCATAACCTGCTGGTACTGCCACTGACAGTTCTTTCCTAAATACCCGGCAACAGAAAAAGGAGTTTCAAAACAACTGTTTTGAAACTCCCACATATTTCGCATGAAATTATACTCTGGATAAATACTCACCAGTTCTTGTATCGATTTTAATGACATCATCCTGCTCTACGAATAATGGAACCATTACAGTTGCACCAGTCTCAACAGTTGCAGGTTTTGTTGCACCTGTTGCAGTATCACCCTTGAATCCAGGTTCTGTCTCTGTAATCTGAAGTTCAACAAACAATGGTGGTTCAACAGCAAATACGTTGCCATTGTGAGAACAGATTTTACACATTTCGTTCTCTTTTACAAATTTTAAGGTATCACCGATGGTTGTCTTATCTAAAGCAATCTGCTCATAGTTTTCAACATCCATGAAGTAATACAAATCTCCGTCAGAATATAAATACTGCATATCTTTACGGTCGATACGTGCCTGTGGGCATTTCTCTGTTGGACGGAAAGTTTTCTCAACTACACCGCCACTCTTGATATTCTTTAATTTGGTTCTGACAAATGCAGCACCCTTTCCAGGTTTAACGTGCTGGAATTCAATAATCTGATAAATATTTCCTTCTAATTCGATTGTAATTCCGTTTCTGAAATCTCCTGCTGAAATCATCGATATTCCTCCTAATTTTCGTTGCTAAGCACCATAAGACGCTGCCATCGGCAGGTTCTTACGGGTATTGGAAAAAATTCTCATTCCAAACTTGTCACTCACTCGTTCTATTCTATAATAAAACAAGCCATTTTTCAACCTTTTTTTGTGACTTTACCCTATCTTGATTCAATTTCGTGAATCATGGCAATACGTTTTTCATGTCTGCCACCCTGAAATTCTGCATTCAGGTATGCTTTTACAATATCTTTTGCCTTCTCGATTCCAACAATTCTTGCTCCAAATGCGATGATATTGGCATTGTTATGTTCTTTTACCAGATGCGCAGTTGTTACATCAGAACATACTGCTGCACGGACACCTTTTACCTTATTGGCAGCCAAAGAGATTCCAACCCCGGTACCACAGATTAATACGCCACAGTCTACTTCTCCGGCTGCAACTGCACGTCCTACTTTTTCACCATACTCCGGATAGTCACAGCTCTCGGTAGAATCTGTTCCGTAATTTACAACTTCATGTCCCATTTCCTCTAAATACTTTTTAATTGCGAATTTCATTTCGACTGCACTGTGGTCATTTCCAATTCCGATTTTCATAATTTTTCTTCCTTCTTTCTCTTCCTTGTATAAAAAAATAACACAATTTTCTCCAGGTATCTCTTTAAAACAATCTGTATTTCTTCTTTCGGATGTATCGGTTTTACCAGAATTGTACGGATTCCCGCATGGTTTGCCCCATACACATCCGTAAATATCTGGTCTCCCACAAATAACGTATTCTCCGTGGTGGTTCCCATCTCTTCCATTGCCTTAAGATAATTTTTCGTTGACGGTTTTCCTGCCTTGTAAATATAAGAAACATTTACCGCATCATTGAACATCTTCACCCGTGGTTCCTTGTTATTCGATAACAGCATAC
This sequence comes from Roseburia sp. OM03-7AC, assembly GCF_003462625.1. Lineage (NCBI taxonomy): Bacteria > Bacillati > Bacillota > Clostridia > Lachnospirales > Lachnospiraceae > Roseburia > Roseburia sp. OM03-7AC. Next base: position 123,508 of record NZ_QTZJ01000001.1, on the reverse strand, counting down.
AATGATAACCCAGCTCTTTTAAATGAGCAAACAGCTTTTTTGCCCGCTCATCCGCCGGTGCTCCGTGTGGAACAAGCGTATTATCAATATCAAAAATAATGCCCCGGTATCCCTCTTCATAAAGTTTATCAAAGTCTATGACATAGGTAGAATCCAGATATTCATCGGGATAAAATCTTTGCAGCATATCCTGTCTCCTTTATTTAATCAGTGCAGAAATCTGTTTAAATACCGGTCCGCCTGCCTTACGTGTCAATTCAAATAAAATAGCTTCCTTAGATGTAATCAGAATGCCTTCCTGTTCTGCTCTCTTTAAACCAAGTTCCTTATCCAGTTCTTTTCTTGAAGATACACAGTCTGCTACGATAACCGGCTGATATCCTGCTGCCTTTAAATCAATGGCTGTCTGAAGTACACAGATATGTGCTTCAATTCCGCAAATCAGGACATTTTTACGCTCTTTATCCATTGCTTCATATACAGCTTCTGTTTCATATGCAGAAAATGTGGTCTTGTCATATGCCACATCACTTCCAATTGCTTCACAAATCTCTGGAATATTATTTCCTAATCCCTTGGCATACTGTGTGGTCAATACCATCGGAATTTCCAATAAGTTCAATCCCTTTAATAATGCAGCAGAATTTGCCACAAGTTCCTCTCTGCCTGACATTGCCGGCAAAATCTTCTCCTGATAGTCAATTACGATACATGATGTATTTTCAGCTAAAATTCTCATTTCTAATCTCCATTTCTGTTTTTTCATTCTACAGTATAGCAGAAGTTTTCATTCTTGCAAATAAAAAAGAACTTCTAAAATATGATTTTCTAATATGGTCTGAAACAACAACAGTTACATAAAAGATTCAATAACAGCATACTCATGCACCAGCCGCTGCTGCCGGAATATGGCCGTTCATATTCACCGCCTCTGCTCTGATACCAGGTTCCGCCAAACTCTAACTGCTGCTGCAGCTGACGATATTCCATATTACTCGGTTCCATATTGACAGCCTGACTGGCATGCTCCTTTGCCGTTACATTATTACCGCTTCCGGCATTGGCAATTGCACTGTAATAATACCAGCGTGCCGTTCTGTCCGAAATGCCATCTAACACATGCAACGCTTCTTTAAAACAACGATTCCGGATGTAATTTGCAGCCGCCTGCATCTCTACCGATTCACCGGAAGCACTGCTGCCATAACCGCTGTTTCCATATGCACCATTGGTTCTGCCATAGCCAAAACCACCATAACCGTAGGCGCCACCGCCGCCGTAACCGCTTCCATAGCTGTAACCCTGCTGTTTCTGTTTCATAATCTGGTCATAAGCCATCTGTACTTCTTTAAATTTTTCTTCTGCCTGTGCACGGTCAGGATTATTTACATTGGCATCCGGATGATATTTGCGGCTCAGATTCCGGTATGCCCGTTTGATTTCTTCATCTGTTGCTCCCGGAGCTATGCCCAGCACCTTGTATGGGTCCATACTACTTACTCCTTCTTAATTCTTAACTTCACTTTGTTGCACTTTTCCTGTCTGCCTTCTGTTTTTCGGCTTTCTGTTTTTCAAGAAGCCTCTGCTGCTTCCGCTCACGTTTCAGTCTGTTGTACTCATATTTCGTCCAGACTCCGGAATATAATACATTCCGCAGAATGTCTGCATGCATAAGAATTGGCAGACGTTCAAAGGACTTGGCACACTCTGACATCATACTGGTCAGCAACAGCTTCACAAAGGTATCCAGATTCTGCATATCCTCTTTCCGCTGTACCCTGAAAACATTGTATGCATTTTTACGCTTATCTGTTTCAAAATCCTCATAGGCATCCATCAGATAAACAAACTTTCCTAAATAAAATCCAAAATATCTGAGTTCTTCTGCCCATATATCTTCCCGCCATGCAAAAATTTCGCCCAGCATGGTTCCTGTCAGTCCTGATATTTTATCAATATTGGATTCCTGTGCATCCTCTGCCTTACCCAGTTCTTCGATATAGGTTTCTACTGCCTTTACCTGTCTTGGGTATTTTGCCATGATGCGATTATAATCTTTTCCCAGCATTCTGGCAAATGCTTTTTTCGAATAAGAACGATTGTCTCTCCAGTCATCTTCAAAATTCTGGTAGGAAAGAATAATATTCATATCAGCAGCATATTCTGTTGCCTCATTGATTCTGGCTGTCCGTTTTTTCGTCGGATGCAGCGCACATACAAAATCTGTGCTTTTATCCTCCAGCTCATAAAGTCCGGTCAGAAGCACTACCAGAAATGTCATGTCATAGTTTAAAAGCATCTGGCCTTTACGGCCGGAAACCTCCTTTAGTTTCTGACAAAGTCCGCAGTAATAACCCTGGTAAATCTTTTTATTTTCATCTGATAATTCATTACGATTGATATTTACATATCCAAACATACTGCTTCCTCCAAATAGCTACAGCTTAACTTTTCTTTATGAATTCCATTCTGCATTTTGGACAGGTAATGCAGATTTTACCTTTTCCTTTTGGAACACGAACCTTCTGTTTACATCCCGGACAACGATAAAACCGGTAAATCTTACGCTGCTGCCACTGTTTCTTCCATGCATCCTTTTTTACCACCGCACGATATTTTGCATTCAAATACTTCTGATTCTGTGCATACATCTTGGAAATGTTCTTCGAAAACATACGATAATAAGTATACACCAGAAGAACAATTCCAGCTATATAAAATATACCAAGGTGACTAAAAATTGAAACTACCAGTAATATCAGTGCAATTCCAAGATATAATCTTGATAACTGATCTACTCCATATCTTCCTGACATAAATCTCGCTAACTTCTCTTTCAAATATAAGACCTCTCTTCTTTTTATATCTACGCACCTGCCACCGGCAGTTCCTTACGGATGCTTACGCAAAAATATGGTGATATGTATGTTCACATATCACCATACCCTGATATTCATCTTAAGTCCCCTGCTTTTCTGTGTCAACAGAGTTATTGTCTTTTAAGAAACATTTTAGAATTACATTAGATTTGATAGTAAGAAACCAAGCAGGGCTGTAAGCCGGGTTATGTTGAAAATGGTCATCTATCTAGGACGGCTGTTGCCAACCGCCTCAAGCAACCTACCTTAAGCTGGCGGGCCACGTCAATGCTTAAATCTGGTCTTGCTTCGAATGGGGTTTACAGAGCCATCTCTGTTACCAGAGATGCGGTAGTCTCTTACACTGCCTTTCCACCCTTACCAGTTACCTGGCGGTACATTTCTGTTGCACTTTCCTTGGAGTTGCCTCCACCGGACGTTATCCGGCATCCTGCCCTGCGAAGCCCGGACTTTCCTCGTCTGTATGTCTTTCGACAATGCAGCCGCGACCATTCACCCTACTTGGTTCTTCATGGTTTTATTATATGGTAACGTTACCAGTTTTTCAACCTTTTTTTGATTTTACGAATTGCTTTTCCGGTCTTATACGATTTCGTTCCCATTTTTCCAATAAAATTTTTTTCTTTTGTTCTAATCCAAATCAAACAGCGTTGTTCCTAATATTTTCATAGATGCACTGCTCTGTGGAATGCCCTGGGCATTTTCACCCAGACCATAGCTGTCTCCATAATAGTCAAAGGTACTGACTGCATGAACTGCAATCCGCATATTACCATTGGTAATTGCCTCCTGTACTTTTGTATCCGTCAGATTATGAACTGTGACTTTATACACTTCCCCGCTCTTTAAGCCTCTCAGTCTTCCGGCAGAATCTGTCGTAACCGTATCTCCGTTTACTGCTTCTGTTGTGATATACACCTGATTTTCTGCTACCTGTACCGGAATTGCAATACTGCTGCCATTTTTATCTACCATGGAATAATCCACACTGATTTCCTTATCTGATGTGACGAGATTCGAATCTGTTACGGTATAATAAAAATTTACTTCATTTTCCAGTGCCTTATTTCCGATGGCATTATCAGTATGTACATAAACAGCTTCCTTTTCTGCTGAAGTACGGCTTCCATTCTCTAAAAGCTTTACTACCGGATCTTTGATTCTTGTCTTGTACGCTGCAACAATGGTATTAAAGAATAACTGCTTCTCATTCACGTTACTTATTGTACTGTGTCCCACACCGGAATAGGTAATATTTCCAATGTTGTAAATATAATAATTGTTCCGCACATCATTCGGGGAACTGGTATATATCGCCGAACCATCACCGGATGCACCCAGACAGTACCACACTACAATATCACTGTTTTCATCTCCATCCATATCCTCATCCATATTCAGCTGATAATACTGGTAATGGGTATTAGCTATCGTAATCTGACTGCCAATCTCATATGGATAATGGGTAATCTGTCCATCATTTACCTGGGTTGCATACATGCTGGCATTGTTTTTCAGGTTTCCAAGAGAAACATCATTTCTTTGTGTTGGTAACGGAAGTGTACGCCACATCATGTACTGGTTATAAGCATACTTTGCTTCCGTTGTACACTGCCACGGAGCATTATAATAATAATGGAAATTGATTGCACCATAAGTATAACCCTGTGACTGTCCATAGGACTGCTTCTGATTCGTTCCCGGTACATACGCAATATCCTTATCACTTCCTAATACTGCAGAAGTCAGTGCCCCGCTGCCATCCGGATTCTCCCGTGTCGTTACACCACCATGTGCCGTATCAATGGTTCCGGTTGTTATCTCATTGCCGGAGGCATCTGTAGTAGTACTGATGTCTAAAAGCTGTCCTTCCTTTAATAGCAGGGAACGAAGCTGTGCCGCCTGCGGGTCTTTGGAAGTCCTCTCATTATAAGTAATTCCATAACGGTCCATTCCAAGAACACCACGGAATTTCCGGTTTACCGTATAGCCCCAGTGACGTTCTACCTGGTTAAAATCTCCTGCATTACCCTGGTTGCTAAGCCAGCCCGGGTTCCATCCATTATCGCCATCCGGATTATCCTGACAGTACATCTGCTCGGTTGCCACATTGACAAAGGAAGAGGTATCATGGGTAAACAATACACTCCGTCCGCTGACTATATAATCATCTACTGCTGCCAGCGTGTCAGCATTGGTCATATCCGAATAACTGTCCTGGAAACCAAAGATTAACATCTGATAATCCTTCAGCTGTTCAAAGGATGTATATTTGCCATCGAAATTGCGCATTGGAATGGCGGTAATTTCAAACCGGACTCCCTCTGTATTTTCAAAATTGCTGATAAAATCCTGCATGTCTCTATCTTGAGAAAGATTAAAGTAACCGCCCCATTCATTATTATTTCCCATAATCTGAAGTACCTTAACAACCTGTACACTGTCATCACCAGCTGGTCTTGATACAATCGTATAACCTGTCTTAGCCGTACGGATATAGGCATTGGTGGTCTGGGTCAGTTCCAGTTTCCAGGTCAGCATACCACGATAGTCACCTGGAATGTCTTTCTCAAGATAGTACTCCTGTCCGCTGCTTAACTGATATTCTCCTGCTGCATCCCGGTTGACTTCATTGCCGGAAGCATCAAAAATGATGCAGTCCTTCTGCCGTTCGGAATAGGTATCATTTTCGATAAATTTACCATCGGCATTCATATCAAAATAAAGTCCTGCATGATATACCGTAGCCGCACTGGCATCTACGGAACTGTCAATCCGGAAGCGGTAACGCAGCGTATAGACTCCGGAATCCTTCTTATCGGTACGGATTTCTACTATTTTATTGCCATAATTGTTATCCGTAGTACGTGCTGTTCCTGTACTTAATGCCGTATCACTCTCTTCTACTCCGGTAGACGGATTGAGCATGGCAAGTTTAACCTTTGGCATATTAATATAGTACCGGAAGCTGCTCTCATCATTTGGCTTGCCTTCGGTATCCAGGTAAAAGACATTATCCTGTGCCAGATTTTCCTTTGCGAACTGATATAAAACAGAAGAATTATCTACCACCTTTGCATTGATTTCACCTTCTGTGGTCACAAAATTCTGTGCAAAAAGAACCGGATATTTCGCTCCGAGGAATTCTTCCAGATCACGTTTCTTGCTCTCTGTTATATCATTTCCGCTGGCACGGTATACTCCTACATTTCCTACTGTAACGGTAATTTCCTGACGGTCATTTCTATTCTTTGGATTATCATACTGGAAACCACTGATGGTCTTTGTTGCGGTAACGAGCTTACCTAATCCGCTGTCCCACTCATCCCGGTCACCGTATGGGTCTCTTGAGCTGTCCGGATTGCCTCCATAGAGATAATTCGATGTATTATTATCTACATAATCGGTATCTAAAAGTCCGCCAAGAATAGCCTTTCTTAAGAATGCATCCCCGGTATGTGCATAGACCAGTCCGTTCATCAGCGAATCATTATAAACCGTATTTCCTTCAGCATCACGGTTCATATAATCCCCCTGAAGCTTTGCATCAGAATTTCCATTCTCTCCGGCATAACCAAGCCCAAAGTAAACCAGGTCGTATTTCATATTCATGTCTTCGATTTTACCAATAAACTCCGCTGAAGTCATCCGGGTAATGCTGATATTTTCAATGGCAACACCTGTCCAGTCTGCCAGCTTCTTTTTGGTAAGAATCCTGTCATCAGCTGTATTTTCATCAAGATACAGTGCGCCCATTGCCGGTTCGATATCCAGCACCCGCAGCTCCTCTTTATCACTAAAGGTTCTCTCATACGGATAATTTAAAATATACTGTAAGACCATGTTCTTTGAAAGCGTGGTATCAATCGCATCCGCTGATGTACGGAGGGTATTCTCCTGTTCAATCAATGCCCGGACGGATGCAAATCCCTCCGCCTCCTGCAGCTCCTGTGGAAAAGCTTCCAGCAGACCGGTAAATACATGCTGACGTACCCCGTCTGCATCTGTCATTTTCATGCAGTAAACATTATTTTCCGCATAATTAGTATCATTGCCGGTGTAATTGCTGTTTAAAGAAGCGGTATCACATAATTCTGCCGCATCCACAGACTGCGGGTCATCCTTTAACTCCTTCTGGATGCTCCACACCACAAGCTTTGCAATATCAGAAGTATTATAATCAGTAAGTGCACTTTCTAAGACAGTGGAATCAATAAGAACCGGTGCTTTTCCTAAAATTTTCTTATATATTTTATCCACCTGTGCAAGAAGCTCCGGAGAAGAAAGCTGATATTTCATTCCGGTATCATAACCCTGTCCGCCGATATAAATAAAATCCATACTGGATACATCTACAGAAGCAAGTCCAGACTCTGTCACTGCCGTTACTTCCACCTTTAAATCATCCTTGGACAATGCTCCTAATACATAGTCCCGGAACAGGTTATTATTATAAAGTCCACCGGTATACCAGACAGAACCCATCTCCACCTGACAGGACTGATTTGCACTGTCCTCTTCCGCTGTTCCCGGTACAAATGCAAATGCACCATCCCCTGATGCAGTATATGAATATGGTTTTACAGCATCTAACTGTGCCAGATAATGCCCATGTTCTGAATCTGCTCCAACGTAGTAAAAATCTGAAATATAGTAATAATTACCACCTGTCATAGGATTTTCAACTGCTTCATAATAACCATCTGTTCCATTATCCCGGTACTCATATGGCTGGTTATATGGTGCTTCATCCCTAAGTGGTGTTCTCCGTTCAAATTCTACTGCATAATCCCCAGTTGCATTATAAGAGAAGGAAACTACATTGGGATTATAGTTTCCGTCATAATCCTGCCGGTAAGCATAATGTCCCTCAGCAGTAATTGTCTCATACTGTTCTTCCGGAAATACCAGCTTCTTGTAGTCCTTCTGCTGCTCCTCTGTCGGGAAAAAAGTCTCCTCATAAGCTTCTGCATAAAGTGGTGTCTTAGATGTATCACCGGAAGCTATCTTCCCGTCCTCCAAACGCTGCTTTAAGCTGTTGATATAATTCATTCTCTCCTGCTGCGTATTTTCGATACCATTCTCTGCAAAGTAAGCCAGCATTCCATCTGCTGCTAGGGCTACCGGCTCACTGCCCGCTGCAAGATAGCCCATTTCACTTTCTGCTCCATCCGGCATAATCTCTAAAATCCGATAGGTCTTATCTTCTGTTGCCATCTTCTGTGCAACGATACTTTCCACCCCCGGCAGTACTCCGTTTGCTGAAGTCTCTACCGGCCGGAATGCAGCAACCGCAACTGTTATACCTGCTACTGCTGCTACCGTTGCCTGAATGATTCTCTTTCTGGAATTTTTCAAAGAATTCTTCCGTTTCATATATCCTGTCCTCTTTTACTTCTCAACAAGCTAGTTTGCCTTCAATGTATTAACCAGATCCATTACACTGCTTTTTTCCATAAAGGAGAACTCCCTGTCTCCCCGACTATTTACATGCAAATTTTTTGCTATTACAACACCCCGGCAATAACCCGCCTGACCTTCAAAATAAACATCTCCTTCCGGTGCATAAATCAGCCCGTCAAAAGTAGTAATTCCTTTGAATTTCAAGCTATGTTCTCCCTTTATATAAATCACCGTATCACTATTACAACAAATAAAAGGTGCATCAAGTTCAACATCTTTATCAATAATAATAATTCCCTCTAAATTAAGTATCTTAGAACTTTCATACCTTCCCGGTCCGTCCTGTGTAAATTCATTTACGCCAGACAGCGTACGCTCATTCTCACCTGTATGCTGCTCCGATGGTGTAAGTTTATGCGGCTCGCCGGTATTTGCTATCAACCCATTGATTCCGGAAGTAAGATTCGTAAATTGTAATGTTGAATCTGCTATCATTACCGGTCCCCTGCAATGTACACTTGACCAGAACCAGTTCTCCTGATCTGGAAAATATGTTGTTTCCACAATATATGGGAAATCCAATTCCTCCGCCACATGAATTGTAACAGAATCATAGCCTGTATGCCATTGATTTCCAGCTTTGACTGTAACATAAATTTCACCATCCTCAGCTGTTTCATCAATACTTATTTTTATCTTTTCATCATCTGTTCCAGAGGTCTCAAAAGTATAGGAATCCTTATTTATATTCCCGCCTTCTTTAAATTCATAACTACGTTTTGTTCCAATATCGAACCTCTTTAATGCTGTAGACAAATTCACGGTGTCTCCAGGATGTACCCAATAATCCAAACCATTTGATTTATCAAAATATACAACATCACCTGCTCCAGCTATTTCAGGCGAATCCACCACCTCTATATAAACCATATCTTCATACGGCTGACCATCTACTATACCGCTAATCTTCACTGTATATTCTCCTAAAGGTGTCCCCGGATACTCTGTTTTCACACATCTCGCATTCATCAAATCCAATGATGGATATCCTCCTGCAACTGTTACAGAATCTGCGGGATTCACCGAAAGTAAATCCAATGGATTACTTTCCCAGGTAATAGAACCACTTAATGTTCCATTCACCCTTGCATAGATATACATTGATTTTCCTCTTTGCAGCCAGTATTTCCGAATCTGGCCTAAAGACAGCTTCTTGCCATGTACTACTGTTACTTCCGCCGTTCCTGACTTGGTGGTATCCTGTACCGATGTTGCTGTTACCGTTAAGGTCTTTGCCTTCTCATCCATGCTGATCCACAGCAGTCCATCCGCTGAAATAGTGGTAAGGGAAGACGTATTTCCGGAAAGACTCCAGGTTACCTCCTGGGATGGTGAATTATTACCATAAACAATTGCCTGAAATGCCTTTCTTCCGCCAGGCCGCATCATAACCGTCTGTGGCAGAACCTTAACGCTGAGTACGGATGAAATGACCGGTGCTGCATCCGGTGTATAAGGTTCCCCATTTACTACAATCTGGTTACGCAGATACACTGTAGTATCCGCTCCATAACTTTTCTCTCCACTGGCAAGAGCAACAGACACTGTTACCTGACGCAGTGAAGTTACTTTCGTCAGATCAATGGAAAAATCTGTTACATGCGTTGCCAGATCCTGTTCTTCTATATTTTCAGTTACCGTTCCTGCCGCATCAATAGTCTCCTGCTTATATGTCAGCTTCTCTGTGGATTTTGTCCACAAAACGGTCTCTTTTGTATATCCGGTATCGGTGGTCTTATAAATCTCCAGCCATTTTCTGGTCAGTCCTGCTGCTCCACCCGGATAAAGGCTGTCCTTTAAAATTTCCGTGCCGCTTCCACTCTCTGATACATCTGCATAATAACGAAGTGCACTGTCTGTATCGATAATATAACTATCCATCTGGGATAGGAGAATCTGTGCATCCTCCTGTAAGTCTGCTTCATCGGTTACTTTTCCATATGTTCTTGTGGAGAAAATCAAAAATGTGCCGATTAATCCACCGACAATTGCCACAATCGCAATTCCCACCAGCAGTTCAACCAGCGTAAATCCTTTATTATCATATATCCCGCATTTTCTGATTTCACAATACTTCTTTGAAGCTTTCCTGTGGTCCACTTTGTTTTCCTCCTCCCTGCTTTTTGCTTACTGTATCTCATGTCTGCCGGTGGCAGCACTTATTTTTATCTGCATATCACGGTCTGACAACTTCAAATATATACCAGTATAATAGCTTTCCACACTGTTTACCTTTACGGTCTTAACCGCCCCCGTACTTCTGTCATAGAGAAATTCTGCCGCACTGCTTAAATTACTCTCACTGCCCTGATTGGATAATGTAACATCTGATACTGCTGTCCCGTCTTTTCCTTTATAACTTAGCGTAATCGTCAACGGTTCTTTTCCAAGTGAATACTTTTCCAGCACCTTGTCCTCAGTTACACGGTAAATATTTCCGTCCCGGCAGGATTCCTTTATCATTGCTGCATAATATTCTCCATTTAATTCATAGACAATAAGACCTGCAGTATCACTCTTACTCATAGACTGAACCATAGCTTTATCCAGTGCCGAATCCAGTCTTTCCGCAGCATGACGCAGTTTCCATCCATTCTGTGAGCCGGTAAGCAGAAACGCTCCCACAGAAATAATTGCAAGAATCGCCACGGTAACAATCAGCTCTACCATCGAAAATCCACTATTCTTTTTTCCGCTTATACGATTCCCTTTCTGCATCTTATCTTTACTCCTTTGACCAGTTCTGATAGGTTACAAGCTTCGTTACATCCACGGCATCCTCTCCGGTATATGCCTTTCCAATACTGCCTACATAGTACTGGCTGTTCTTCAATACCTGTGACAGAATATAGGTATCTGACCCCTTCTTATATTCGGCATTCTGAATGACTCTGGCAGCATCCTGCATATCAGATGACACTGTTGAACTGCTGCTTCCCGGCATGCCAAAGGTCACCTGGCCACCACTTAAAATTGTGCCGGAGTAATCTGCTGTAACCTTCACATCTCCGGTTGCAATGATAAGCGGTACATTCTTTCCACCCAGAAATGAAGCATCCACCTCCAATGCTGATGCACCTTCATTATCTGTTACGTATGCCACCTGCCGGACTCCATCCCCATCGGTAAATTCAAATTCTACTGCTCCGGATGTGCCGGTAATTTTTTTCAGTCCGTCTACATCCACCAGATTTTCAAACACAGTGGCTGCTTTCTGCTCCGTTGTAAGCCTCTCATAATCCTTTGTCAGTGAAATATTATAAGAAGCATACATATCCTGCCAGCCGCTCTGCAGTCCGGCATAATAACCATCCTCGTAAATATCGTCTAATCCATTACTTATGGTTGTCGGCTCAATGGTTCGGATTCCTTTTGTATCCCAGACAAGAATGCTTCCGTTGGTAATCTTCTCCACAGTGCTGCTCTCCCGGATAGATAATTCTGCGTCATCCACATAAAGAGACAGGTACTGCTGCCTTGTGGCTGCATGGTCTGCATCATTGTAGTATGCAAGGTCAAATGCCGCAGCTTCCTTTGCATTCTCGAATTTTAAGAAATAATAAACCAGACCATCTTTATATAATGGTGTGATATCCAAAGCATGATAATTTTTTAACACTTCATAATTAATATATTTTTCCGGAGCTGCTGCAAAATCACTCTTTGCCATAAAATCTTCCGCTACCGTTGTGGGATTGGTAGTATTTATAAGAAAACAGTCTGCCGGTGCAAGATATGCCGTCTGGCTGCTCTTTACAGCCAGGGATTCTCCCATCATGGCATTGCCGCTTCCGATATAGGCATTTCCTGCTAACATCAATGTCTTTAATCCATTCATGCGGATACTTGCCTTGCCACTGTCTGCAATTCCATTGATAATCATGGCACTGCTGTATGCCGCCTTATTGGCATTGACTTCTTCTGTAACTACAGATGCCGCTGCCTTGGCAGTCTCCGGATTACCGTAGCCATAATATTCTCCACGCAAGGTAACATCACCGCTTCCGGTAATCGTCAAATCATCCGATACATATGTACTGCCGGATAAGGACAGGGCTGCGTTGCTGTAAACATTGAGATTATCTGCCCATATCGTAGCTTTGGTATCTGTTGTAAAAGAGCCTTGGTTTTCTACCGTAAGTCCACCTCTGGTAATCAGCGTCTTGCGCAGTCCAAGCATTACACTTCCACTGTTATCAATGTGGAATCCATTCCGGTCACTGCTGCTCCCGGTATAATAATCGCCTGCGTATACATTGCCATTCATGGTAAGTGTGCGGTTTCCATTGTTTACCCAGACACCTTCATCTGCTACCACACAGTAATTCAGCAAATCCGGTACTGATGTTGACTGGATAAAGTTTACCTGTGGATAGCTTAATACAAGATCTGTATCTACAACTGACTCATAAGCATCTGCATCCTTATAAGAAAGCTCCAGATTCATAATCACAAGACCGGACTGTGTTACCACAAAATCTGCATCTTTGCCATCCTGTGTTGTAAGTCTGGCTCCGGTACCGGTTGCTGCTTCATAACGGTGGGACGCACCGATATAATTCTCAAGATAGCCGATATCATAATGGGTATCATCCATGGTCTGCCCGATTTTCTTCTTTAACTCCTTCCGGTACAATTCCCGGAAGGTGCTCTGGCGCACAGCATCCTGATAACTGCTGGCAGAATATTGTGACATAACAGAAAGATATGCCGTGGTTGCTGCATCTGCTACATCCTGCTGCAGACCGGTACGTATCTCATCCATTGCTGCTTCTGCATCATAGAAATTATCCGCAGACTTCTTATATACTGACTTCATCTGTATATTCATCAGAGAAAGAGACAGTACTATAACCACCAGTATGCTTACCAGTGCCACTGTTCCAATGACCATGACCAGTGACATTCCTCGATTGTCCCGTGATTTCTTCCATCTGTTCATTGTTTTCCCGCCTTACTTCATTGCCGTTCCTGTTAAGGTAATTGATTTTTCCGAATCTACCGGTTTAACGGTTACTTCTACTGTATAAAGTCTGGCTGCATCTGCCTTTGCAGCCTCGCCCATCTTCTGAAAACCAAAGGCGCTTTTAGCTGTAGCTGCTGTAATACTGCTTCCATTTCGTTCTATACTACCGATGTCTGTCTTATCATCTACAGAAAGATTTGTATGAATCTGTGTTGCTGCCACTGTTGATGGAGCACTTTCTATAATACTGACTGCAAGTGGTGTATCCTGCGAGCCCTGACGGATAAGATATACATCAACCGGAATATCCTGTCTGTTTTCGATTACCACCTTCTCCTGCGTTCTGTACATATCACCGGCTGTTCGAAGTGCCGGAATATAGCACACATAAAGACTTCTGAGATCTGCTCCGGTCAGCACCGAATCAAATATGGTCAGGGTCTGGGGTGTTCCGATTGTATTTCCGGAAGCATCACTGTATGTTACCGTCTGGGTAACGGTATATCTGCCGTGATTTTCCTTTACTGCAAAGCGATATTCCGTTCTGCATGCATTCAGCAGTTCTTCCGCCTTCATGCCCAGCGAATCCGCATTTTCATCTATTATGTCAAATCTTGCATTCTTGTCCTCTACATAAACAGCATCCCGGCTGTCATCCATAACAGAAATCTCCGGGATACCCTGTGCATTATATGCTTTTTCATCCGTACCATCCAGATAGGTCTCCTGCGATGGTGTCATTACTGCCTTAACATCATATGCCCTGCCATCAAAGCTGTAATTGCTATACTCAGCCTCATAAACCGGAAGCTCCACACCATCTATCGTAACCGTGTCTCCCGATTTCACACCATAGCCTTCAACACCTGCTGCTTTTATTTCTTCCATAATATTTTCAGCCAGCGTAGTCGCATTTAAATTCTGTCTTGCCCTGGCATTGGTCTGGGCAGATGTTACAAATGCTTTCAGCAAAGGAACTGCACACAGTACGAGAATCGCTACGGCAATCAGAATTTCCACTAATGAAAATCCCCGGTTATTTAAATTACGTTTTAATTTATGTTTTAACTTTCTGCTATTATAACCGCTCATACTGTCTCTGCTCCTTTCTGCTTTTCACATTTTCTTCTATACTGTCCGGCTTTTCTTACCGCCTGGTATCCGTTCCTGTGGTACCTGCTGTTCCTGTAGTACCTGTTGTTCCTGTGGTATCTTCCGTACCTGCGGCATCCGATGGAGCTGACGGAGTAATCGTTCCCGTTCCAAAAATATTATCTGTTCCTAAGGATACCCCATCAATAGTTAATGGTTCATATGGTTTCTCACTTCCGTAAAGATAATACATATTTACCGTCATGTTTCCTTTCAGTTTTCCGGTTTCTTCATCCGGACCGAAGCTTGCTGTATCCACAGACATCTTGAAATTATTCTTCTTTAATCCACGCAGGCAGTTCTTAAGCTGTGTATAATCACAGTCACAGTCAAGATTTACCACGGTACGATATAACAATTTACCATCATCTGCCGGATTGCTTCCATCTTCATTCATTTCATAAACCATTTCGTCTGACTGAAGACCTACACCGGTAACATGAAAGCCATACTCTTTTTCAAGGCTTCTGGCAAACATAATCTTATCCTCCGAACGGATCTCTGATGGAATTGCATCCATTACCTCCTGCATTTCCTGTGTCATGGAATCTGTATATGCCTTATAAGTCTCCTCGTTCTGCTTCATGGTCTGCATAACCTTTACTTCTCCACGCACCTCATCTACCTGGCTCTTTAAATTTTTATTTGCCTTCTGGACATTCAGATATCCAAACTGGTAGATTAAGAAAAATAATACTATGCCGCCTAATACAAATATCAGTTTTAATTCCCTGTCGTTTACTTTCTTATTTTCCTTATTCATTGTCTGCCTCCCCACTTTCGGTACTGCCTTCCATATCCGGATAAATATACTGGTCACCATTCATATAGGTCTCGACATCTTCTTCCGGTGTGGTCTCGGTATCAATGGAATCATCTGCTGTACCATTTACATAGGTACACATCACTGAAAATGTTACCGTAATTTTACCGTTCTCATCTGTGGATTCTGTAATTCCGTTGGTCGTTACACTGCGGAAAGCATCGAAGGTTGCAAGATTCTGCAAAATCTTTGCTGCTTCTTCCTTTGTAGATACTTCAATGTCCATGGAAATTCCCTCTCCATTACTGGTAAGGCTTGTTACCTTTACACCGGATGGGAATTTTTCTTCCATTTCTTCAATGGCATCTGCCAGTGCATCACTGACTGTCTCTGTCTTGCCATTCATTTTTGTCACATCATCATACTGGCTCTTGGTATCCACATATGCATTATAAATATCCTGTATATATTCCAGTTCATCCTTCTGCTTATTCAGAGTATTCAGTTCGTGGGATAATGCAATCCTCTGTACTCCGGATAATGCCAGCAATATCACAGCACATGCCACGCAAAGCAGACCAATCAGCTTTGCCGCAAGCAATTCGCGTTTTTTCTTCTCTTCTATAATCTTTGCAGTCTGTGCCGAACCAAACACAAAGTCTAATGGCTGTATTGCTGCTCCATAGCAGGCTTCATACATGGCATCAAATCTGCCTCCGGATGTACGGAAACCGTTTAAAACATCTTTTTCCTGTAAATGTACCGGAAGATTCAATTCCATGGACATCAGCCTGTCCAGTCCCTTGATATAAGCTCCGTTACCAATCAGGAAACACTCTTTTACTTCTGCCCCATTATTTCTGGACTGATAATAATCTAATACACGCCGGATATTGCCAATCATCGGACGCAGTGCTTCTACCGCTTCTGCCCGCATGGCATTCATGGCATCTTCCGGTGCCGCCTGGTTTGTATCCAGACAGTCTGTCTGCTGTAATATATCCATCGCTGCCGGATACTGTTCCTTCGGGAAAAGACCGGAATCCACTACAACCTTCTCTACTTCTTCAAAGCCATAAAATACTGTTCTTTGTAATACAACCATTCCCTGATTGATAATCGTAATCATGGTTGCATTATTGTCTAATTTTACAGAACAGCAGATATTATTTCCTACCGCTTTATGTATCATCTGGAAAATACTGTTTCCCACATAATCAAGTGCTGTAAGTTCCAGGGAGCAGAAATCTGCCAGCTCTTCATAAGACTGTACCAGATCTCCCGGCACAGCAAATACATATAATTTTCTCTTCTTTACCGTGTCCTGCTGTACCACACCTTCATTCCGGTATACCAGCTGGTACCGGGATAAATCTACCGGGAAGAAATCTGCTGAATTTGTATTCAGGAAATCCTTGATACGGTTTTCTTTTATCATCGGAATCAGCACTTCACGGCTTGCTATCTTACCGGAATTAACTACGAATAAAGTTTTCCGTGTCTTAATCTTATTTGCATCCAGAAGCTTATGTAAGGCTGTGCGGAATTCCTCACTCTTACGCACACCGGCTTCTCCAATTACACCTACCGGAGTCTGAAAGCTAAAGCTTCGATATACTTTCGGATTCTTCACCCGGTAATCCATCTCCAATACATGGGTTACATCAACACCTATTTCTATACTTAATATCTTCATCCTTCACTCACCTTTCGTGATTATAACTGGAAAGCATACCTATGCTTCATACACTTTCCACTTATAATCACTCTTTTCTACATAAAAAGTCCCAGATACCAGTCTATCATCCCATTCCCCCACAGGGCGGCAATAAATATCCCGACCGATAAGTATGGACCCAGCGCCAGCATTCTGCCGGCACCACATGCCTTCATCCGGAACAGATGCACCACAGAGCCCGCAATACATCCCATCACAAATGCAAGAATAATCAACTTCCATCCGAGAAGCAGCCCGGCAGCCGCCATCAACTTGATGTCTCCACCACCGATTGCTGCTCCTCTGGTAAGAAGTGATAATAACAGCAAGAACAAGCTCACTGCAAAGAAACCAATCATCAAGGTTCCTCTGTCCCCTTTCCCAAATACGCACCGGATAACCCCCAGTACAAACAGGAACACATTGATTCCAAAAGGAATCTCATAGGTGCGGTAATCTATCACACTAAGTACGATTAACGCAGAAGTCATAAGGCAGTATAAAATACTGTCCCAGCTAAAATCTGTTGCATAAAATACAACTACATAAAGGATTCCATTGAGTGCTTCGACGATAGGGTACTGCTTTGACAGCTTCGAACCACAGTAACGGCATTTTCCCTTTAAGAAAAGATAACTGAACAGCGGCACTAAATCATACCATTTCAACCGGTGCCCGCAGCTCATACAGTGGGAACTCTCCCGGACGATATCTTCTTTCTGCGGTATCCGGTAGATACAGACATTTAAGAAGCTTCCGATGACGATTCCATATATGAAAATAAATACTGTAATGAGTGCAGGCATTGGTGTCATGGTATGTAGTGTCCTTTCTTAACTCAGTGGATTATTTTTTCCACTTATCTGCATCTTTACCTTCGATGGATGGAGATATCTTGGTATCGGTAGTAGCACTATATGCTGAACCATCCGAGCTTTCTGGTGCAAGATATACAGCAACCGTACCCTTGTCATCACAGCTATACATAAATTTATAGGTGGAATCTACTTTACATGTAGGTGCTGCTTTTCCCATATCTAATGCCTCTGCAACATCTTTGTCTACTATATGCTTGTTTCCATCATAAGTCATACCTGTTGGTGCATTCCCCTGAGAATCTGCGTACTGAGCTGCTACTGCATTGTAGATGTTCTCTGCCTGCTGGATATCTCCGGATACTTTGGAGCTGCTGATGTACTTAACAAACTGAGGAATTAAGATTCCTGCTAAGATTGCCATGATGGCAATAACGATGATTAACTCAACTAATGAAAAGCCTTTGTTGTTCTTTCTGTTTCTAATCTTGTTCATAATGCTATTCTCCTTCTTGTATAAATATAAATATTTTATCTTAAAATTCCGCCCCTATTACGGAATCTTAATTCGTTTTACATGTTGCCGAGCTGGTTGTACATAGAAAGCATCGGCGCATATATTGCTGCAATCAGAATGACTACGATAATTGCCATTACTACGATAATCATTGGTTCCATTGCCGCCATAACCGTCTGGGTAGTCATCTCAACCTCTTCATCATAATAATCGGCCAGCTTGTCTAACATGCCCTCAATATCACCGGTTTCCTCGCCGATAGAAAGCATGTGGATTACCATAGGCGGAAACAGTCCGCCCTTCCGCAGCGGTTCTGATAACGGAACACCCTTTGCCACTTCCTCTCTTGCTGACTGCAATTGCAGCTGGAAGTGACGGTTCTTCATCAGCTTGGTGACTGCATCAATTCCATGAATCAATGGAATTCCTGCATACATTAAAGTACTTAATGTACGGGCAAACTGTGAAGAATATGTCTTTATGTTTAACTTACCAAACATTGGAAGCTTCATGGCTATTTTGCCAAAGAACAGCTTTCCGCTCTCTGTCTTGCGCCATTCCCGGATACCAAGCGCAATCAGCAGGATTCCTCCCACGAAAAGATACCAGAATTTTGTAATTACATGGCTCATGCTCATCATTGCCCGGGTGATGCCCGGCAGCTGCATGCCTGCCTGCTCAAAGGTTGCTGCATATCCCGGTATTACCTTTACTACCATCAGAATGACGATTAATACTGCCACAATCAGCAGTACTACCGGATAAGCCAGTGATTTTTTCATTAAGCCGGACAGTTTTGCCGTCTTATCAAACTGCACTGCCATACGGCTGAAGGAAAGCTCGATATTACCGGAGGTCTCTCCTGCCGCCACCATATTCACTAGCATTTCCGGGAAAATCTCTCCCTGATGTCCCATGGCTTCGGATAGTGTCTGTCCTTTCTCCACTTCGGTACGCACTTCATGAAGTGCAGCGGAAAGTCTCTTGTTTTCCGTCTGTTCCTCTAACATTCCAAGGGCATCAATTACCGTAACCCCGGCTTCTATCATACTGACAAACTGCCGGCAGAACACGCTTAAATCCCTTGGTTTTACTTTCCGCCCAAAGCTTAATTTAATATCCTTTTCCAACATTCCGACTTCCTTTATGGATATTAAAGTAAGTCCGTTTTTCTTAAGCCGGGCTGCTGCCTTGTCCTGATTTTCTGCATCAATGGTTGCCTTCTTCTCTTTTCCCATGGCATCCACTGCTATATATGAATAACTGGGCACCTTCTCATCCCCCTTACAGTATATTTATCGGTTAAATTTCAAATTTGTTAACCATTTTTCTCATTCTACGGTATCCACGGAAGCTGCTGTTAACAGTTCCCTGCAGATGCTCCGCAGTTTAGAATAGCGTTACCTTCTGCTGCATAACTGCCGGCTCCTGTGCGAAGCTTACGGCATCTTCTGCGGATATCTTATTCTGCATATAAAGGTCATAAATGGCATCATCCATTGCCTGCATGCCAAGCTTCTTGCTGGTCTGTATCATAGACTGTATCTGGAAGCTCTTTCCTTCACGTATCAGGTTACGGATTGCCGGAGTGGCAAGCATGACCTCGTAAGCCGCCACACGTCCGCCGCCTTCCTTTGGAAGAAGCTGCTGGGCGATAATTCCTTCAATAACACCTGACAGCTGTATCCTGGTCTGCTGCTGCTGATGCGGTGGAAACACGTCAATGACACGGTCAATGGTTGCTGCTGCACTGTTGGTATGCAGGGTTGAAAATACCAGATGTCCGGTTTCTGCCGCCGTAATCGCAATACTGATTGTTTCTAGGTCACGCATCTCCCCCACCAGAATTACATCCGGGTCTTCACGCAATGCGGCGCGAAGTGCTGACGCATAACTCTTACTGTCGTAACCGATTTCCCTCTGCAATACAATTGACTTGCTGTGAGGATGCAAATACTCAATCGGGTCTTCCAGTGTAATAATTGTCTTAGCATATGTTTCAGAAATAATATGTATCAAAGACGCCAGTGTGGTAGATTTACCACTTCCGGTCGGTCCTGTTACCAATACCAGCCCACGCTTGCGGTTGGTCAGGTCAACCACAGATGGTGGAATACCAAGCCGCTTTGCTTCCGGTATCTCAAACGAGAGTATACGGAGTGCTACCGCATAAGTACCTCTCTGACGGAACACATTAAAACGCACCCTGTGAAAGCCTGCGATAGAATACGCAAAATCCAGTTCTCCATTTTCCTTCAGCTCTGCCTTCTGCTCTTCCGTCAACAGCGGTTCTATCATTTCTTCTATTTCAAATGGTTTTATCTTCTCATCTGATGCAGGAACCAGTTCTCCATCAATCCGGAACATCACCGGGCTTCCCGGTGCAAGATGGATATCGGATGCCCCTTTTTCATTTCCTTCCCGCAAAAACATTTCTATTCTGTTCATTGTAAAATCCCCAGTTCTCCTTAATCCTCAGCAGATACTCCCACCAGCTCTGACACAGAAGTAATTCCTTCTAAAACTTTACGTCTGGCTCCCGCTGCAAGAGTTTCCATTCCATTTTCTACTGCCAGATGTTTGATTTCGGCAGTGGAAGCATCTTTTGCTATAGCGTCTTTCATTTCCGTGCTGATTTCCATCATCTCATAGACACCGATTCTGCCCTTATATCCTGTATTGGCACACATCGGGCAGCCCTTTGCTTCAAAAATCATCGTCTCATCCAAATCATCCAGATTCAGAAGCTTGCGTTCGTATTCTGTCGGCTTATGCGGCTGTTTACAGTTCGGACAGAGTCTCCGCACCAGACGCTGGGCAATTACACCAATTACGGAATCCGCAAGGAGGTATCCCTCTACGCCCATATTTAACATTCGGGTAATGGTTCCTGCCGCACTGTTGGTATGCAGGGTACTTACTACCAGATGTCCAGTAATAGAAGCCTGTACCGCAATCTCTGCAGTTTCTTCGTCTCGG
Organism: Roseburia sp. OM03-7AC; assembly: GCF_003462625.1. Taxonomy (NCBI): domain Bacteria; kingdom Bacillati; phylum Bacillota; class Clostridia; order Lachnospirales; family Lachnospiraceae; genus Roseburia; species Roseburia sp. OM03-7AC. Next base: position 102,257 of record NZ_QTZJ01000001.1, on the reverse strand, counting down.
ATCTCTCCAATCATGATAATATCCGGATCCTGTCGCAGGATTGAACGCAGTGCAGATGCAAAGGTCATATCCGCTTTGGCATTTACCTGTACCTGATTGACGCCGTCCAGATTCGCCTCTACCGGGTCTTCTACTGTGATAATATTAATATCCTCTGTATTCAGTTCAGAAAGTGCTGTGTAAAGCGTCGTTGATTTACCACTTCCGGTTGGTCCTGTTACCAAAAGGATTCCATTCGGATGCTTTAACATACGATCAAAGCTTTCCAGCTCCCCCGGGGTAAATCCAAGTTCCCTCTTATCCTTGGTCAGTGCTTTCTTCTGTGCAAGACGAAGTACACACTTCTCTCCATAAACCGTTGGCAGGATTGATACACGGATATCATATTCCACACGATCTACCACAAGGGTAATTCGTCCATCCTGTGGTTTTCTTTTTTCTGATATATCCATGCCGCCAATAATCTTGATACGTGCTGTAATTGCATTCAGAAGCCGGATGTCGTAGCTCGCCTTCTCATATAACACACCATCAATCCTGTAGCGGATTCTTACACGGCTTTCCAATGCTTCTATATGTATATCACTGGCACGCTGTCTTGCTGCCTGCTCAATCATGGCATTTACCAGAAGGACAATCGGGGAATTTGCAATATCTTCATCATTCTCCTTCTCCTGTTCCCTCTGCTCTTCCTGCCGGCGCTCCAGTGCATATGCCTCAGCCACCTTCCTTGCTTCACTGCTTCCATAGAAACGGTCAAGGGTAAGCATAATATCATGGGTTGTGGCAATTACCGGTGCGACCTGCAGATTAGTAATAATAGAAAAATCATCAATTCCACGCATATCCATCGGGTCGGCCATTGCCACACGGACTTCATTCATATTATTCGGTGAAAAGCCAATTGGTACCATGACATATTTTCTCAGAACTGCCACGTCCACCAGCTTTAGCACATTTTCTTCTATCTGTATTCCACTAAGCGAGACTATTTCCAGTCCAAGCTGGCTTGACAGTGCCTTGGCAATATCCGTCTCATTGGTATAACCCAGCTCTACCAGAACCTCACCCAGCCGCTTTGTAGTCCCCTTTTTCTTCTCTAATGCATCTGAGAGCTGCTCATCTGTAATAATCTGTTCCTCAATCAGCATATCCCCCAGACGTTTCTTCTGTCTGCTTTCCATTCTCTGCCACTCTCCAAATCATTCTTCACATATCATGATGTGACAAAAATCATCATTATTTTATTATAGCCATTCTTTATATGCTTTTCAACAAAATTTCTATTTTTATTCGCTTTTTTTCGTAATTTTTGTCTATTTTTTTGTGTTTTTAAGTAAAATTCAGGGATAGACAAATGTCTCTTTTGTACAAGAAACACGGTCTATCCCTCATATAGCTTCTATATCAGACATTAAAACAGCTTCCACCGATAAACTCACGGATAATCGAATTGTTATTGATATTATCTGCCGGTACCGGAAGGAAATAATCTAAGAACTTCAGCAGCCGCTTCGCTTCAAGATACTCCGGGCAGTCCCGTTCAATTGCAAACAGCAATGGCTCTGCATACTGTTTTAGCACAGCAAGTTCATAAATTAAGGCTGAATTAAACATTACATCAGCACCTTCCTGAAATGGGAAGATATTTTTTTCTTCTCCCCGCCTTACCGAATCCCACATGGCTATGGTCTCCCTTGCTGATGTAGCCCTGGTTCTTGCGTCCCTTACGATTCTCCGGATCAGTCTGCCATCTGTCGTCGGCAGGCAGTTATGTTCATCAATATCCAGCTGGGTCAGCGCACTGATATAAATACGGAATTTGCTTTCCTGCGGCAGAGAGAAGGAAAGCCTGTCATTCAGTCCATGGATGCCTTCAATAACAAGTACATCTTCCTCTCCAAGCTGCATCATTCTTCCTTTTGCTTCCCGCTTTCCGGTTTTAAAATTAAATACCGGCAGTTCCGTTGCATCTCCGTTTAAAAGACTTGTCATATCATTGTTAAAACGGTCAATATCCAATGCCTCCAGGCATTCGAAATCCAGTTTTCCATCTGCATCTTTCGGTGTCTTATCCCGGTCTACATAAAAATCATCCAGCGGAACCGGATGCGGTTTCATGCCATGGGCGGCAAGCTGTATGGACAGCCTGTGGGAAAACGTTGTCTTCCCGGAAGAGGACGGACCTGCTATCATAATGAATTTCTTATGATGTCCTTCTTTAATCTGCTCTGCCAGCTGTCCTATTTTCTGTTCCATCAGGGCTTCCTGTATCAGAATAATTTCCTGTATTCTGCCTGCAGAAACTGCATCATTCAAAGCTCCTATGGTTCCTACTCCCATGGTATGTCCCCACTCTGACGCTTCTTCCAGTGTCAGGTACAGTTTATCCGATGGAACAAAAACATCCACCGTCCTGGTATCTTTTCCCGGAAAGAGCAGCATAAAACCTTCTTTATACAATGTCAGGTCAAAATATTTCAGATAACCGGTAGACGGCACCATATATCCATAGAAATAATCTTTGTAATGATCCAGCTCATAGATATTGACCCTTGAGTTTCTCCGGTAGCGGAACAGTCTTTCTTTATCGGTCATTCCCAGTCTCCGGAAGAGTTCTACTGCATCTGCCGTCGGCAGACTGTGCTTTTCAATCGGAAAATCGGCTTCTACCAGACGCTGCATCTCCTGCTTTAAATCCCTTAACATCTGTTCATCGACAGCTACCCATTCTGCCTGCTCTGATGTTCCGTTCTTTTCCTCATTCCGCTTCAGTTCGCAATAATATCCCTGGGCAATGGAATGCATGATGCGGACCGTAATCTTTTCTTCCCCATAAAGATTATGCACTGCCTTCTGCATCAGTAGCGCCGTACTTCTCCGGTATGCTTTCCTTCCATCCTTGTCTGCTGTTGTAATAAAGGTAAGATTTCCCGATTCTACCTTCTCACGCAGCTCCCGCAGGCGGTTGTTCACCAGCACCAGGACAATATCATCAGGAAACTGTTTCTGATATTCCTTGGCAAGCTGCTTGTATGTGGTTTCCGGCACATACTCCCTTACATTTCCATGAATATTAATTCTACATTTAATTTCTTCCATAGTAGTCCCCCATTTCTTTGATTACTATTTATACAATATAGGAAAACGGAGATTGTAACTTCTGGCTGTATATGTTCAGTTCCGGTAATTTTTCCTTGAAATATTCTGCCATATAGGTTACAAAAATATGCTCCAATCCATAATGTCCTGCATCTAAGATACTTAAGCCTCTGGCCGCTGCGTCGATTCCCGTATGGTGGTCAATATCTCCCGTTATCAACACCTGGGCACCCTTTGCAATCGCTTCATCCACTTCACTCTTTCCGGAGCCGGGGCAAATTGCTGCACGCTGTACCATGCGGCTGGTATCACCAAATACTTTTACCGCTTCTGTCTGAAACCGGCTTTTTACAATCCTGCCGCAATCCCCTAGACTTATCTCCTCTGGCAGCATTCCCACTTTGCCGATACCACAGGATTTTCCCTGCCACTCCCCGGTTACTTCCAATGGTTCTGTCTCCATTAGTTCCAGGTAATCTGCTGCAAGGTCCGCCATGACGCAGATATCAAAATTCGTATGCATCGCACAGTAAACCATATCCTGCTGTGCCAGTCCATAAATTCTTCTGCCGATAAAATCACTGGTAAGAACATTTTTGATTCCACCAAAGATTAACGGATGATGCGTCAGTATCATATCAGCCTTAAGTTCTTTTGCTTCCGCAATTACTTCATCGGTTGCATCCACCGCCAGATAGATACTGTTTATCTCTTTCTCCCATCTGCAGACCTGAAATCCCGGATTATCCCATTCACAGGCCATTGCTACAGGAGCAAGTGTCTCTAATATTTCCCGTATCTGTTCACACTTCATATATTTTCTCCCATGATACGCTCTGCTTCTTCTATCATTGCAAGTTTCTCTTCCAGTTCTTTCTGCCGTTCAAAGCGTCTTGTACTGCCATCTTCTTTCTGCTGCAATTCATCCTGTTGCGTTGCAGATTGTTGCAGCAATTCTGGTTTCTGCAATACAGTTTGCTCCGGCATAAGCTTCTGGATTTCAAGTTTCTTTAAGATTTCCGAGAACTGCTGTCTCTGTTTTATTAAATATTGTTTTAATATTTCGTTTTTCGTCTGTAATAAATATCCACCATAACGAAAAGCAACATCCGTCAACGGTGCTGCTTTTCCCGGTACACATCTTAACATCACGTAATATTTGCCTTCTTCTTCCACCATATCTTCTTCTTCAATGTGAAAGCCTTCCGCATAAATATAACGGCGTACCTCTTCTATTTCAGACTGTGGCTGTAACACAAGATTGTTCATCTTCTTCCAGACTTCCGGATGTTCTGTAAGAATCCGTTTCGTCAACGCTCCACCCATTCCGGCGATTACCACACCATCGGCTTCGGATGGAGCCAACGCTGTAAGTCCATCGGACAATCTGGTTTCTATGTAATCTTCTAAATGAACTTCCCGGATATGCTCCTCTGCCCGAAGAAGCGGACCCCGGTTCACATCCATTGCAATGGCATGCCCAATACGTTCTGACTGGATCAGATAAATCGGAACATAACCATGGTCACATCCTACATCTGCAAGGCAGATGGTATTCTGAACCAATGCTGCAACTGCCTGCATTCTTTTTGAAAGTTTATTCATATATTACTCCAGATAGTCCTTTAATTTGCGGCTTCTGCTTGGATGACGCAGTTTACGGAGTGCCTTTGCTTCAATCTGACGGATACGCTCCCTGGTTACATTGAATTCTTTTCCAACTTCTTCCAGTGTACGGGCACGTCCATCTTCCAGGCCAAAACGAAGGGTTAATACCTTCTGCTCCCGCTCGGTCAGTGTTCCAAGCACTTCCTCTAACTGCTCTTTCAACAGGGTAAATGCTGCTGCATCAGCAGGTACCGGTACATTATCATCCTGAATGAAGTCTCCTAAATGGGAATCTTCCTCTTCACCGATTGGAGTCTCTAAAGAAACCGGCTCCTGGGAAATCTTTAAGATTTCACGTACACGGTCTACCGGCATATTCATTTCTTCTGCAATCTCTTCCGGGGTCGGTTCACGTCCCAACTCCTGCAGCAACTGTCTGGAAACGCGAATCAGCTTGTTGATGGTCTCAACCATATGAACCGGGATACGGATGGTTCTTGCCTGGTCTGCAATGGCTCTTGTGATTGCCTGACGAATCCACCATGTTGCATAGGTGGAGAACTTATAGCCTTTCCGGTAATCGAATTTCTCAACAGCTTTAATCAGACCTAAGTTACCTTCCTGAATCAGGTCTAAGAATAACATGCCACGTCCTACATAACGTTTTGCAATACTTACCACCAGACGGAGGTTGGCTTCTGCCAGACGTTTCTTTGCTTCCTGGTCTCCTAATTCCATCCTCTTTGCCAGTTCGATTTCTTCCTCTGCACTTAAAAGAGGTACTTTACCGATTTCCTTTAAATACATACGAACCGGGTCCTCAATGGATACGCCGTCCGGTACCGATAAATCAATCTTTTCTACCTCTACCTCGTCTTCGTCATCTAAGATGATATCGTCATCGATATCGTCATCATCCATGATTCGAAGCACATCAATGTTATTGGTCTCAAGGAAGTCTAGGATTTTCTCAAACTCATCTGCATCCAGTTCCATGTCCTTGAAGAACTCGCTGATTTCCTGATACTCAAGGCTGTTCTTTTTCTTCTTTGCCAGTGCAAGGAGTTCCTGGAGTTTTTCCTGCAATTTTGCTTTTTTCTCCTCAATGCTCATCTTTTCGTCTTTTGCTGCCGGAGCACTTTTTGCAGCTTTTGTTGTCTTTTTCGTAGTCTTTTCCATCTTTTCATCCATTTTCTTGTTCATCCTCTCATGATTCGTCATATAAACGGGACTAAATAGTATTTTGTCCTCAATCTATAGAAATATGCATTTTCTCCATATTCTGCAAGGTTCTCTTATCTGCCACAATCTGTTGCAAGCCCTGCATATCCGTAGGTTCTAAGTGCGCCGAACGATAGGAGATGCTGTTATCCTTCACCCGCAGAATCGTCTCTTTTAACGCCTTATCCCGCTCTGCAGCAGAATCCACTTCATGAATTCTCGCATGGAAGAGCTCTGCAACTTCCCGCTGTTCCTCTTCTTCTGCAAATAAACTGATAATCTGTGCCGGATTGACAGTACCCGACTTCTTCTGCTCGTAGAGAAGCTCTGCCACCTTACGGAAAATGTCTTCCGTAAAATCTTCCGGTGTAATGATATCTTTGATTTTATCGTACAGATTATCATATTCTATGAGCCAGGTCAAAAGCAATTTCTGGGACTGCTTCATGCCGTCCTCTTTCTTATGCTTCTTCTCATTCAGCCCACTCTTAAGCGGTGTCCGCTCTTTTACAAGTCCTCCCTGGGTGCCCAGCTGGTTTACCAGATTTCGGAGTGCTTCAAAGCTCATATGATATTTATCCGCCACAGCTTCCATATAATTGTTCCGTTCCAGTTCCGTGGTAAAATCAAGCAGTTTCTTTGCCACTTCTGTCTGGAATGCGGTCTTTCCTTCCGGGTCCTTCATATCATATTTCTGCTCTAAAATCCTGATTTCAAACATAAAGCTGTTTTCTGCCGCATCAATCCGCTTCTGGTATTCTTCCGCTCCAAGTGCCTTGATGAATTCATCCGGGTCTTTGTACGGCTTCATGTTGATGACTTTGGCTGTCAGCCCTACTTCTTTTAAAATCGGGATTGCACGAAGTGCCGCCTTAATTCCGGCACCGTCGCTGTCAAAGGTAAGATAAACCTCCTTCGTATATCGTTTCAGCAGACTGGCATGTCCACTGGTAAACGCGGTTCCTAAGGATGCCACTGCATTGTCAAAGCCTGCCTGATGCAGCGCAATTACATCCATATAGCCTTCACATAAGAGCATCTGCGGTTTCTTGGTCTGTCTTGCAAAATTCAATGCATACAGATTCCGGCTCTTATCAAAGATTTTGGTCTCCGGCGAATTCAGATACTTCGGTTCGCCATCCCCCATGACTCGTCCACCAAATCCGATTACTTTATTATGCACATCCATAATCGGAAACATGGCACGATTCCAGAATTTATCATGTCCGCCCCGGACTTCGTCAATGGACACAAGACCGGATTCCTTTAAGATTGCATCATCATATCCAAGCTTTCTTAAATAGCGGTACAAATCATCACTGTATTTATCCGAATAGCCAAGCCCAAACTTCTGCATGGTGGCATCCGATAATTCTCTCTTTTTAAAATATTCATACGCCTGTTTTCCGTGTCCACTCCGCAGCAGCATATAATAATATTTGCCGGCTGCCTTGTTAATCTCTAACAGAATCTGGCGTTTGTCTGCTTCTTTCTTTGCCTGGGCACTCATTTCCTGCTTCGGCAGTTCGATTCCGGCACGCTCTGCCAATGCCTCCATCGCTTCCGGGAATGAAAAGTTCTCATACTGCATCAGAAAGGTAAATACATTTCCGCCTGCTCCGCATCCAAAGCAGTAATACATCTGCTTATTCGGTGATACGGAAAAAGAACCGGTCTTTTCATTATGGAAGGGGCACAGTCCAAAATACGTGCTGCCTTTTTTTGTCAACCGTACATATCCGGAAATCACATCTACAATATCATTTCTGGAACGTACTTCTTCTATTAATTCATCTGAATAATATGCCATTCCTTAATTCACCTGCCAAGCCTTCGGTACAAAATATTCTGAGAATTTGGCAATTGCATACTGGTCGGTCATTCCTGCGATATAATCACATACTACCCGTTCTTCCTCCTCGCCTTCCGCAATCATATCGGTATACTGCGCCGGCATTGTCATCGGATGTTCCATATAATATGTAAACAGTTTGCTGAGTAATCCTTCTGCCTTTGTCTCTTCTCCTTTGGCAATGGGATTGGTATATACGCTTACAAACATGAACTTCCGTAAATCCTGCATTGCCTGGAAAATTTCATCGGACATAATGATATCCGGCTTATCCATGCTGTTGGTTATAATATCATGAATCAGTGTATCCAGCCGGTCTGCCGAATTCTTTCCCAATACCTTCCGTATCTCAATTGGAATATCTTCTTCCACCATTATCTTTCCACGCACCGCATCATCGATATCATGATGAATATAGGCGATTTTATCGGAGAAACGGACGATTTTGCCTTCCAGTGTATGCGGCATCGTACTGGTCTGATGATTTAAAATGCCATCCCGCACTTCCCAGGTCAGGTTCAGTCCCTGTCCGCCTTTTTCCAATTTCTCTACGATACGTACGCTCTGTTTATTATGTTTAAAACCACCGGAGCAAAGTTCATTTAACACCCGCTCTCCGGCATGACCAAATGGCGTATGTCCCAAATCATGCCCTAATGCAATGGCTTCCACCAGATCTTCATTCAGCCGCAGTGCCTTTGCAATGGTTCTGGCATTCTGTGATACCTCTAAGGTATGCGACATACGGGTACGATAATGGTCACCCTTCGGTGTTAAGAACACCTGCGTCTTATTCTTCAGACGGCGGAATGCCTTACAGTGGAGAATACGGTCTCTGTCTCTCTGGTATACGGGACGTATATCACAAGGTGCCTCCGGATAATCCCGTCCTTTGGAATTCTCGCTTAATGCTGCATAAGGGCTTAACATCTCATGCTCCATGCGCTCCATCCGTTCCCGAATTGTCATATCCTTATCTTCTCCCTTCCTGTCACATCACCATTTCATGATGTAAATGCACTGCCATCATCTTTACCATTATGAGGACGTCATTCGACCTCTGCTATTATAATTCTGTGTCCACCTTCAAATTTCCTTTATTTTTTACAAAATTTCATAATATTTTTTCTAATACTTTCCAATGCGCTTCGAAATCGCCCTTGCTACCTTATAAACCGGATTCTCCATCTTCTTTGCCACCTGTTTTAATTCCTGTCGGATGGCAATGGACTGCGGGCAGTGTTTCTCACATTTTCCGCACTGACGGCATTTTGAAGCATTGGTCGGATTTGTCTTTAAAGTGGTACACATAATATATGCCTTCATACCGGAATAAAAGCTGTCGGTATAGCGTGTATTATATGCTGCAAAACAGGTCGGAATATCTACTCCATGAGGGCATGGCATACAGTAGCCGCAGCCGGTACATGGCACTTTCATATGCTGATTAATTGACTTCTTCACTTTTTCAAAAATTTCCAGTTCTTCTTCTGTCAGTGCATTTGCTGTGGCATCTGATGCTATCCGCACATTTTCTTCTACCTGTGCAATATCATTCATTCCGGAAAGTACCACAGTTACTTCCGGATGATTCCATATCCAGCGGAGTCCCCATTCTGCCGGGGAACGATGTGGTTCTGCGGATGCAAATATGGCTCTGGCATCCTTTGGCAGTGCGTTGACCAGTCTGCCTCCCCGCAGCGGTTCCATGATAATCACCGGAATTCCCTTTGCTGCTGCATATTTTAAGCCTTCTGTTCCTGCCTGGGTATGCTCATCCATATAGTTATACTGTATCTGGCAGAAATCCCAGTCATAAGCATCTATAATCTTCTTAAACTGATTTGCTCCTCCATGGAAAGAAAAACCGATATTTCCAATCTGTCCTGATTGTTTCTTCTCTGCAATCCAGTCCTGTATACCAAGTTCTGTAAGACGCTCCCATGCTGCAATATCATTTAACATATGCATCAGATAATATTCCACATGATCCGTCTGAAGGCGTTCTAACTGCTCCTTAAAATACCGTTCCATATCCCCTTCTGCTTTTATGTAATAATGCGGCAGTTTGGTCGCAATCTTCACTTTATCCCGATAGCCTTTTGCCAAAAATTTTCCCAGACAGGCTTCACTTCCACCGTAAGTATATGCGGTATCAAAATAATTGACCCCGGCTTCCACTGCCGCTGCCATCTCCCGCTCTGCCTTTTCCTGGTCGATTGCGGTTCCCTTCTTAGAATAACGCAGGCAGCCATAGCCTAAGATGGACAGCTGGTCTTTGTTTCCCGGATTTTCTCTATATTGCATGTTTATTCTCCCTTGCACTTGTTGTTATGGCTGCTGCGAAATGCTTAATGATAAATATACGCATTCATCCTAAGACGCAAATATTTGCTTTATACTACAGAATGTTGTAATTCTAATGACACGTGTGTGTCTTTGTTTATGAGCGTCTGTCTTCCCAATGTTTGACAAGATACTGCCTTCTGTTCGCCTGTAGGCGAATACATTTGTGCAGACTGTTAGGGGCTCTTAGAATTTTGGCAAAACCCGGCAACGCTGGTACAAGGATGTACCAGCGAGGTGCAGAGGAACATGGATGTGACTTTGCACCGTTTGCCATATATAAAATAGCTTTTTCAAAATTCTTAGAGCCCCTTGCAGCTGGAGCAGTATTCGCTACAGGCGTACAAAAGGCGTATCCAGTCAAAGCAGCGGTAAGACATCCTCACATCAGACACACACGCATCCTAAGAATTACAATACATTCTGTATCAATCATCAAATATTCGTGTCTTAGGATTGATTGCCATCTTTTTTATCATTTCTCCAGTTCGCAGTCACCGATTCTGCATAAGTTGCCGGGTGATGATATTTTCATACCACCACCCGGCACATATACTGTCATTATAAAGCTATCGGGAAAGTTTTGCAAGAATCACTCCCGCTCCTTTATCTTTTTAAATCCATCGGCCATGTCATAGGATGTAATGTTATCATTAATCCAGAGGTAAAATACATTGCCACTATACATTCCACGGACATTCTCGTAATTGGCTCCGTTAATACCCGGAATTTCTGCCTGTTTCTTAAAGGCTCCGTTTTCATAGGAATATATCTGATAGGTCTGTTTTATTCCGCTGCCGCTATAATCCTCACAAACCAGACCGATTAAATTCTTATCCTTTGAAATGATGACACTCTTATAATCATATAATGCTTCGCTATAATCTACATCCTTTAATACCAGCTTTGCCTCTTCGGTTACTTCTCCCGGATTTTCTATATTAAACATGGAAATCTTAATGTTTTCTATATTTCCGGTCTTCTCATCAGATTCGTAGCCGATTCCCAGTAAGTGTGTATCATCCCAGAAATGCAGATATTCGGAGAAGCCGGTCACCTTGAGTTCGCCGATAATTTCCGGTTTTGCCGAGTCTGATAAATCCACGGTAAACAGCGGGTCAGTATTCCGGTAGGTTACAAAGTAACCAGTGTTTCCCATAAAACGGGCAGCATAGATTTCTTCTCCCGGTGCAATGCCCGTCAACTGTCCGGTTAATTTCAAGTTCTCATCCAGAATATAAAGTGCATTCACCTCATCCTCTGTACTATAATCGGTGGTCAATACCCTGAGATATCCATCACTGGCATTGATTGCAAAGGTATCTCTGACATAACCCCTTACTGCCGTTGCCGCCACACCACTGATTCTGCCCTCATCCAGTGCAAATTTTGCAATATTGGTAATCATTGCCCCATCATAATCTTCCTCATATAAATACAGGGCATCTTTGCTGATATAAGTCTGGGCACATCCAGAGATTACAAGCTTACTGTCCAGCACTTTATCCGGCTTATTTACATCCAGTGAAGAAACCAGTATACCACTTTCTCCTGATGACTCCGGCAGATAAATTTCACCGGCGGCAACCTTTTCTCCATTTACCTTCGGAATCACTGAGGTATATTCCTTTTCTACATATCCCACCACATCGGATGTCATATGATACTGTGTAAAAAGATAGACTACATCTCCGATTTTCCGGGAAGTATTATAATAACCATCCTGGATTAATCTTCCTTCAAATTCCGGATTCCTGCGGTCTACGATACTGTATACCTGAATCTGTGTGGTGCTTTTTCCATTCATTTTATAGCAGAATGCACTGTCTTCAGAAGCATCTGATACAGCAATTTCTTCATCTGAGCTTTCTTTATCTGAGTTTTCCTTATCAGAGCCAGCTTTGCTGCTTTCGCCCAAGGATGTCTCATAGCCCTGCACAACCAGAATCAGCTGGTCTCCATCCACATAAATTTCCATCACCCGGTCTGCTGCGCCACAGTCTTTCGGGAGAAATCGTGTTACTTCTTCTAATTTTCCATCCCGGATATCCGTTATAACAATGTATTTATCCTCTACCGTATAAATGTAACTGCCATCAATTTTAGCAATATCACTCTCGTCTACACCTTCCATCTGCAGATTTGTCGTAGAATAATCTTTTCCGCCTTCCTTGCTGCTCTCCAGCAAATCGGCATCGGCACTTCCGTACTTAGCTTCATCACTGTAGTAATATTCGTCACTGCCGGAATTCATTGCTCCCGATGCAGCTTCGCTTGTCTCCGCACTTGTTTCCAGATCTTCTATCCAATTCTGCTGATACCCCTTAAGAAGGGTCTGATATACCTCCTTATAATCCGATGCAGGATGATACATTGTTCCAAGAGCTGCCACATCCACATACCCTGTTTCATCTGCTTCTCCCACAGTCTGCTGCGTATCTGTCATTGCTACGGAATCCGTCTGCCCTGTACCGGAATTCTTATCGAAACGGGTCACTGTTATATAAATTCCGCTGCATACTACCAGTGCCAGCACTGCCACCATACTTCCAAGTCTGCGCCATGGAATTATTTTCTTCGATTTTTTCGGTTCCAAGTGCTGATTTTCCTGCTGCTGTTTTGCTTTCTGTTCCTGTAATTGTTTTTCTATCTGTTCCGGTTTCAGAGTCTCTGGTATTTCTATCTCTTCCGCCGCTTTTCTTAACTGGGTTAAAATCTCCTGTTCATTCATACCGGCACCTCCATCTCATCTGAATTTTCTGTTGTTTTTCAGACTTTTTGCATATCTTCCGTTTCTCACTTCCAATATTTCTCCACCATTTTCTTTATTCCCCGGCTCTCTTTTGAGCGGACGGTATTTTCGTTAAGGTCTAACAGTTTTCCGATTTCCTTGCTGCTATACCCACAGAATAAATGCATGGCGATAATCATTCGTTCCTCGGAAGGCAGCTCAAAGAACAGGCTCCGGACTGCTGCATGCTCATCCATTCCGGATTTTCCCAGATGCTCTAAAAGCTCCGGTGTCAGCTCTTCCGGACGGGTCGCATACTCTTTTAATTTACGTTTGCACTTATTACTTAAAATACGGAATATCCACGCCCGGAACGCTTCTGTCTTTCGAAGCTCCCCGATTTGTGCAAATGCATCTGTCACGGTATCGCTGACCACATCCTGTGCATCCTGCGGATGCTTCAGCACATATAACGCAAAGCGATACAAGTCCTGATAAACGCCTTCATATAATTGTGCAAATGCACCAGTATCCCCACTTTGTGCCCTGCGCACCAGCTGCAGTTCCTGCTCCATATGCTCACCCTATACCTTCCTATGTCCTTTCCTTTGACCGGTCTCATATATATAGTGTCGCTGAATTCCATTCTGTTGCATATATTTTTAAATTTTTAAAAATAGCAGTACTCTTCACCGAATACAGATGCTGTCTAAGTGCTGTAAAGGGCACTAAGAATTTCGAAAAATCATTTTTATATCCGGCAAGGTGCAAAGTCACATCCATGTTCCTATGCACCTTGCCGGCACATCCTTGTGCCGGCATTGCCTAATATCTAACGAAATTCCAAGTGCCCTTAACAGCCCTTAAAATGCATCTGCACTTCGGCGAACACTCCTGCTATTCTTCAAAATTCAAAAAAACATATTTATAACTGGCTGATTACCAGCACATCATTTTCACGAATCACAGTATTTCCGTTCGGTATCACAACCTTCTCATTCCGCTTTAGAACAAGAACCAGCTTCTCTTCTCCCAGTTTTATTCTGGATAATGGCTTTCCAATCCACTTGCTGTCTTTTTCGATTGGGATTTCTGTCAGACAGATGCCAAGATTTTCTTCCGGAGATAAAGCACTTAAGACAATCTTGTCTCCGGCAAGCACTACCGTGTTGCCATTTGGAATGATACGCTCCTCGCCCCTTAGAATCAGCACCAGTAATAAATCCGGCAGGGAAGCAAGGTCTTTTATCTTGCGGTTCTCCCATGGATGTCCCGCCTTGATGCTGATTTTAACAAACTCCACCGGCATTTCATCGGAGTAGTCACTGAAGGTCTTCATGACGTTGCCATTTTCGTCTATCATGTCAAGCTTCTTTGCCACCAGTCCAAGCAGTGTACCCTGAATACTGATAGAGAACAGGACAATGAAAATAACTATGTGGAACAAATCATTTTTCGTATATGCCGGACTTACTGTTGCCATAATTGCAAATACTATAGATGCCGCTCCACGAAGCCCAGCCCAGGACACCAGAAGCTGCTGCTTTACCGGGCAGCGGAATGGCATCAGGATAGCAAATACAGAAACCGGCCTTGCCACAAATGTTAAAAATACCGCAATTGCCAGTGCAATCGGCAATATCTTCGGCAGCTGGGATGGATATGCCAGCAGACCAAGCAGGAAGAAAATCAGCATCTGCATCAATCCGGTGATTCCATCAAAGAAATGCACCAGTGATTTTTTGTGATGAAGTGGAGTGTTGCCAAGGATAATTCCGGCAATGTATGCTGCCAGATAACCATTTCCATTTATCATGGATGCTCCGGCGTAGGATACCAGTGCCATACTGAATACAAATATCGTATCAAATCCATCCGTTGCAAAATTCACTTTTTTTAAAATGAATGCTGCTGCCAGTGCCACAACTACCCCCACTAATATGCCAAAAATAATCTGCGAGAATATCATGACAACCAGCGAAGAACCACTTAATTCTCCGCTCATTATTGTTAATATAATTACGGTCAGCATATAAGAACATGGGTCATTACTACCACTTTCCACCTCCAGCATGGATGCAGTATTGTTCTTAAGATTCAGCCGTCTGGAACGAAGGATTGAAAAGACCGATGCCGCATCCGTAGAACTGATTACAGAGCCAATCAGCATACTTTCCCAGAAATCCATTTTCAATATAAAATGACAGAATGCTCCGGTTGTTACTGCGGTCAGTATAACACCCACTGTTGATAATAATACTGCTTTACCAGCCACCGGCTTTGCCTGTTTCCAGTTGGTTCCAAATCCACCGTAAAACATGATAAAGATTAAGGACACCGTACAAATCTGTTCGGCAATCGTAAAATTATCAAAAGGAATCTTTAAAATTCCATCTGTTCCAAACATCATGCCAAGAAGAATATATGCCAACAGCATTGGAATTCCCAGTTTGTTGGACATTTTATTCAATGACAGGCACAATAAAATCACTGCTGCTACCAGTAAAATATAACTTGTCATAAATACCTCTCTTTCCTGTTTTTATTTACCTGTTGCTCTTACGTCTTCTTCTATCCCCTTTTCTTTTATTACCTCTACCTATTCCTTCTTTTCTTCTGCCTCCATGATACTTCCTGCCTTTACCAGTCCTCTCTGCAGTGCATCCCTTGCATTCTTCCAAGGCTGCTCCTTATAACGGTAATCATTCTTACAGATGAACCATTCTAAATCATCCCGCACCCTCTCATATCCGTTAATAAAAGTCTCATTTAAAGTCATCAGAAATTCATTCAGGTATTTCTTACCCATATATTCCGGGGCACCGGAAAACAGAACTTTATAATGATTTACACAAAAGCCTTTGGATGCTGCAAACTGTTTGCGGAAGTCCTCTTCTTTTTCATATAAATAGTAAATGGTATTGATATAATTTGTAAAGCTGTGATTAATGTAATCACACACAAAGCACTTTTTCTCTTTTTCTTCCACAAAGGTAATCACCGGATGGACCGTCTGGCTCTTTTTCCTGAAAAGTACAGCTGCCTGAGGCAGTGGTGCTTTCATTGCTTTTTTTAACTCCTTAGCTGTCTTATCCATATGGGTCTTTAACATCATGGCAAGTCCTAATTTATTCGGATATTCATATAACATTTCCAAATGCTTCTGACAGAAGCCCTGTTCATCGCTCTGCTCCCGGATATCTCCCTCCATATAACTTGCACCCGGTCCAATGGTATAATTGATAGCATTTTCTTCTAATTTCTGATACATTCTGCAGACCGGACATTCGCTTTCCTCTGCAAATGCATCCTGTATTGGTATCGTATAAATCTCTGTTTTCATTTTAATCTCCTTAAAGATACACAAAAGGGTATTCCATATGCACTCCTTCGGCCTGTGGAATACCCTTCTCTTTGCAATTGTATACCGTTTATTACATCATGTTTTTCTCTACTTCTTCTTTCATGGAAGAAACATTAAACTTACGGATATTTTCATCCAGTTCTGCTACTACAGAAGTAATTCTGGCAGTTGCATTCTTACATTCTTCTACCAAAGCTTCAAACTCATTCATTGCCTCAGATGTATCTCTGGCACTTGTTGTATTTGTCTCTGCTGCTGCAGCAAGCGAATCCATTTTCTCTTCAATGGCACTCTTATGTTCATTCAAGCCACCGACTTCTGAATTGATTCCCTGAATAGAAGTGCTGACACTTTCAATTTCATGATTCAAGGCAGTAAAGATTGTCTCTGTCTCGCGAATCTTTGCATTCTGCTGTTCAAATGCTTCTGATACTTTTCCGGTAATGTCTACACTGACATTAGAATTATCAATCAGTTCATTAACAATTTTATTAATCTGCTCTGAAGACTCTCTGGACTGGTCTGCCAAGGTACGGATTTCTTCTGCAACTACGGCAAATCCTTTTCCCTGTTCTCCTGCCCGTGCAGCTTCAATACTTGCATTTAAAGCAAGCAGATTTGTCTGGCTTGCAATTCCTGCAATAATCTCTGTTGCAGTACGAATCTGTAAGGCAGACTGATTGGTTCTGTCTGTCTGGCTCTGCACTTCATCAATAGACTGCCTGTTCTGTCTGCTGATTTCCACCAGCTGCTGCATAATCACCTCTGCTGATTCATTGCAGTCTTTCATTTTTAATGCACTGTCCGAAAGAAGTGTAATATTGCTGGCAATCACTTCAATGGCATTACCGATTTCTGCTACTTTCTGCTGTACATGCTGTGTTTTCTCTGCCTGTGAAACGGTATTATCTGTAATGGAAGCAACTTCACCGCTCACCTGATCCAACGCTTCATTCATAGTGTCAAAGGACTGGCTGAATGTCGTAGACAGTTCGCTTAATTCCCTGCTGGCTCTACGGATTCCGGTTACAATCTGTGCAAAGCTTCTTACCAAATCATTGGCAGAGCCTAACAATTTGCTGATTTCATCATTTTTTTCATTATGTTTTGGTTCTTCTAACTGAAGGCTTCCATCCGCAATCTTATCCATACTCCCAATTACAGCTTTCAGTTTTCCGGCAATTGCTACTGCAAGCCACAGGGAACCTGCCACAAATACCGCTAAAACCACAATTAAAATAATCGTTCCCACACCTGCATTTAATGCTGTATTCTGTACCAGATGCATTATGATAATTCCGGCAAGTCCAACCAGAAGAATCGGGAGTGAAATTACTGCAATTAATCCAAGTGCCAGTTTCTTTCCTATATTACTTTTTTCTGAAGATTTACGTTTTTCTGCCATTACTGCACTTCCTCCTTATAGCTCTTATCTCTTATTCTTATTCTTATGTATTATCTTTTTATCCGGTTATCTTTAAATAAGCTGCGGAAAATGCCGGCATATCGAGACCACCCTGAAATACCGCTTTTTCTCCGGTCAGCAGGTCAACTGCTTCTGCTGCTCCTGCATCAAAGGATGCATGGAAGGGATTCTCTTCCAGATTGATTGCTACAAGAATCCGCTCACCTTCAAAGCTTCTCTCAAATACAATCTGCCGGTTTGTTAAGAATACCTTTCGGTAGCTGCCATAGCAAAGTGCTTTTTCCGATTTATGAACCTTCGCCAGTCTGGAAATATAATCGGTAAGTTCATTCCATTCCGGTGCTTCAAAGGAAGGACGGAGTGCTTCATCCCCGCCATTTTCCTTCTTTCCCTCTGCTGCCCATTCACCGCCATAATAGACACATGGAATGCCAGGAATTGCAAACAGCATTGCATATACCAGTGGAAGATGTTCTTTTTCCTTTAAAGTGCTTGCCAGACGGTTCACATCATGGTTATCCAGAAAATTTAATAAATGTTTGCCCTGATACATTCCACAGAAATGCTGCTCCAGGGTATAATTGATTTCAAAGAGGTTGCGGTCATTAAAGCTGGACCACATTCCCTTATATGCCTGATAATTTGTTACACTGTGCAGCATATTCTGTTCATCCAGAAGACGGTTATAATCACCATGAATCATCTCGCCCAGGAGATAAAAATCATCCTTTTTCGAATCTACGAACTGACGTAATCTTCTTACAAAATCCATATCCAGACTGTATGCAACATCCAGACGCAGTCCGTCAATATCAAATTCTTTTATCCATCCCTCTACTGCTGAAAAGATATGCCGGATTACTTCTTCATTCCGCAAATTCAGCTTTACCAGCTCATTATGTCCTTCCCAGCCTTCATAGGAAAGTCCGTCGTTATAATTATTATTCCAGCCAAAATTCACATTTGTGAACCAGTCCTTATATGGAGAATTTTCTCTGTTTTTCAGTAAATCCTGAAATGCAAAGAAGCCTCTTCCCACATGATTAAACACTCCGTCCAACACTACTTTGATATTGTTGTCATGTAATTTTCCACATACTTCTTTAAAGTCCTCATTGGTTCCAAGTCTTACATCTAACTTTGTATAATCCCTGGTATCATAACCGTGACGGTCTGATTCAAAAACCGGACAGAAATATATTGCATCCACTCCAAGCTTTACCATATGCGGAATCCAGTCTTCCACTTTCTTTATCCGATGAGCCAGAACACCATCATTTTCTGTTGGTGCTCCGCAAAATCCCAATGTTGAAATCTGATAAAATACACTGTCATATGACCACATAAAAACTGTTCCTCCTGTCTGTCCATCATGTGCTGTGGTTTTTCCCGCTACTCGCGTAAATAAAAGAGGACGGTTCCTTTTGCGGGAACCGTCCTCCTAACTTCTTCCCTCTGCCTTCGCCCATGCTGTTTCAATTACACTTATTATAACATAACTTTATAGCATAAGGGAATTTTTTTCTTGCATTTTTCCTAATTTTTTTTGATTTTCATAACGTTATTTTGTTATTTTTCAACACCGGTAAGCTGATACCCTGCTTTTTCAATCACTTCTGCAAATTCAGTTTCCGGAATCTCTTTGTCCATGGTTACTTCAGCACTCTTTGTCTCAAGGTTGACAGCTGCCTGTACTCCTTCCATGGCATTTAATGCTTCTTCCACATGTTTCTTGCAGTGTTCACACATCATTCCCTCAATTTTAAGTGTTTCTTTCATTTTATTATCCTCCTTATAATTTTCATTATTATCTGTCACTTTTTCTGCTGACTGTTCTATCTGACTTCCTGCTGCTTTTTCCGCTATCTGTTCTGCCACATTTCCTGCCGTCTGCTCTAATCGCTGCGGCTTAAAAAGCTTTAACCGGAGAGCATTGCAAACAACACAGACGCTGCTTAAACTCATGGCGGCTGCACCGAACATCGGATTTAATTTAATATGAAATGCCGGGTATAAAACGCCTGCTGCCAGTGGAATTCCAATGCTGTTATAGAAGAATGCCCAGAACAGGTTCTCCTTGATATTGCGGATAACCGCTTTGCTTAACCGGATGGCTGTTACGGCATCCATCAGATCATTCCGCATCAGTACCGCATCTGCACTTTCGATTGCCACATCTGTTCCTGCTCCAATGGCAATTCCTACATCAGCTCTTGCCAGTGCCGGTGCATCATTGATTCCGTCTCCAATCATGGCAACCTTATGTCCCTGCTGCTGCAGTTTGGCAATATGCCGTTCCTTATCCTCCGGCAATACTTCTGCAATTACTTTTGGAATTCCAAGCTTCTTACGAATAGCTTCGGCGGTACGTTTATGGTCTCCGGTCAGCATTACTACCTCAATGTGCATCTTACGGAATGCTTCAATAGCATAGCGGCTGGTTTTCTTTTCCACATCTGCTGCTGCAATGATACCCAGAAGGCTGTTGTTTTTCGCAAAGATTAATGGAGTCTTTCCTTCTTCTGCCAGCTTGTCCAGAGTATCTCCAAGGTCATCCAATGACACTCCCTTTTCTTTCATAAAGGCTTCGTTTCCCGCATAATAAGATGCATTTTCGTCTTCTGCCTCAATTCCTCTGCCCAGAATTGTCTTAAAATTCTTCATGGCAAGGGGCATAATCTCCTGCTCTTTCGCATACTGCAGAATTGCCTGTGCCAGTGGATGCCCGCTTCCCTGCTCAACGCCTGCTGCAATTGCCACAAATTCTTTTTCGTTTAATTCTGTGGTTCCAACACTCACATCTGTAACCCTTGGCTTACCTTCTGTTATGGTTCCGGTCTTATCCATAACTACAGTATCGATACTGTGCGCCGTTTCCAGTGCTTCGCCGGACTTAATCAGGATTCCGTTTTCTGCACCTTTTCCGGTTCCTACCATAATAGCTACCGGTGTCGCAAGTCCAAGGGCACACGGACAGGAAATAACCAGCACCGCGATTCCAATAGAAAGTGCAAATTCAAAGGTTGCCCCACTGATGAGCCAGATGATTGCAGCAATTAGGGCAATTGTAATAACCACCGGCACAAATACTCCTGCAATCTTATCTGCCATCTTGGCAATCGGTGCTTTACTGGATCCAGCTTCTTCCACCAGATGAATAATCTGGCTGATGGTGGTATCTTCCCCGACCTTGGATGCACGGATTTTCAAGAAGCCATTCTGGTTAATGGTTGCGGAAATTGCAGTATCCCCCACTTCCTTATATACCGGAATGCTCTCCCCGGTAATGGCAGATTCATCGAGACTTGACTGTCCCTCTTCAATTACTCCGTCCACCGGAACCGTCTCGCCGGGACGCACCAATACTAAATCACCTTTTACCAGTTCCTCTACCGGGACCATAACTTCTTTGCCATCTCTTAAGACATTTGCCTGCTTCGGAGCCAAGTCCATCAGCTTCTCAATAGCTTCACTGGTCTTTCCTTTGGAACGGCTCTCTAAATATTTTCCAACTGTAATCAATGTCAGAATCATTCCTGCAGACTCAAAATAAATATCCATGCTGTACCGGCTTACCAGTGCCATATCCTGATGTCCCAGGCCATAACCAATCCGGAAAATGGCAAATACACCATAGATAACGGAAGCCGATGCCCCAAGTGCAATCAGCGAATCCATATTCGGGCTTCTGTGTACAAAAAGATTTTTAAATCCTACAATAAAATATTTCCGGTTCAGATACATAATCGGAAGCAGCAATAAAAACTGGGAAAAGGAAAATGCCAGTGCATTCTCATCTCCGTGAAATGCAGCCTTGATAAATCCCGGTACCGGAATTCCAAACCATTCATAAAACATATGGTGCATGGAAATATACATCATCGGAATCAGAAAAATAACAGACCAGATCAGACGGATTTTCATCTCATGAATTTCCTGCTCTGCCTTATTTATCTTTTTCCCTTTGCCGGTACGTTTCTCATTTCCGGCATTTGCCAGTGCAGCACCATAACCTGCCTTCTCTACTTCTGATACAATGATATCTTCATTGACCTTATTCTCGTCATAGGACACCTGCATACTGTTGGTCAGCAGATTTACGGATACATTTTCCACTCCGTCAATCTTTGACACACACTTTTCCACACGGGAAGAGCATGCAGAACACGTCATACCTGTGACTTCATAACGTTCCTGTTTCACACTTTTGTCCTCCTCTATTTCATCAGTTTCTGAAGGGTCGCACAAAGCTCATCCACCGCTTCTTCCTTTCCGGCACGGATGTCATCCACCACACAGGATTTGATATGCTCCGCTAATAACACTTTATTAAAGGAGTTCAGTGCAGAATTAATTGCAGACACCTGCGTTAAAATATCCACGCAGTAACGGTCTTCTTCCAACATTTTCTTTACACCCCGCACCTGTCCTTCAATCCGGTTCAAGCGTTTTAATAAATCCTGATATTCTGCTTCCTGTCTGTGCTTCTTCCGTTCGCAGCAGGATGGACACATCTCTTTTTCTTCTGCCATAGTCAGGCTCCCTTCTATCTTCACATTCCAATACACATTTCCCGATAGTCATATACCCCCTACCGGTATGCTTATATTATACCCCCATAGGGTATTTGTCAATCATTTTTCCATTGAATGTTCCAATTCATATTCAAGCCATCTTCTTCCGCTCTATGATATTATCTTGACTTTTCCTATGATTTATGCTATTTTCATAACGCTAAAACTGGTGTGGATTTTTCTAGTCTGACTACTTTTCGCCACACAATTATCCTTGCGATAATTGTGTGGCGTTTTTTACTTTACAGGAAATTGCTTTCCTGTAAAGTAAAAAACGCTCCGCGAGGATGCACACTTCGGCGTATAAGGTAGATGTCGCAAGCGACCGCCGCAGGCGCGAGAATGTGCCAAGGCACATTCTTTGTTCTTTCTCACACTTTGGATTAGTGAGAAAAAAGAAAAAAAGGAGCAATTATTATGAATGAAGATTTTATGAAAGAAAAACCGATTTTACCACTGCTGACTACCATGGCACTTCCTATGGTTATCTCCATGCTGGTAAATTCTCTTTATAATATTATAGACAGTCTGTTTGTGGCTAAAATCAGTGAAGATGCCATGACTGCCCTTTCCCTGGTCTATCCGGTGCAGAATTTTATCAATGCTGTGGCAATTGGATTTGGTGTCGGAATTAATGCTTTAATTTCTTTTCACCTTGGTGCAAAAGAAGGGGAAAAAGCCAATATTGCTGCAACCCATGGGTTCTTCTTTTCTATTTTGCATGGTGTCATTTTAACGATTGGAAGCATTGCCCTGATTCCTACGTTTTTAAGCCGCTTTACCACCGACAGTAATGTTCTTAAGTCAGGTGTAGAATATGCAAATATTGTATTTGTATTCAGTATCATTATTATGATGAATTTAACCTTTGAAAAGGTCTTTCAGTCTGTCGGCAGAATGAATGTCTCCATGATTGGACTGATGCTAGGCTGTATTGCCAATATCATTTTAGACCCGCTTTTGATTTTCGGAATTGGCTTCTTCCCGAAAATGGGAATGCGCGGAGCTGCCCTTGCCACCGGTATCGGACAGCTTCTGACTCTTATTTTTTATCTCTTTGCCTATTTTCTGCGTCCAATCAATGTACGGATTAGCAGAAAATATCTTATCCTGGATAAACATCTTGATTTGAAATTATATGGTATCGGCATCCCTGCCATCTTAAATCTGGCTCTGCCGTCCTTACTGATCTCATTTTTAAACGGACTCCTTGCCACATATGACCAGTGTTATGTGGTAGTCGTCGGAATCTATTACAAACTGCAGACCTTCCTCTACCTTCCTGCCAATGGAATTATCCAGGGGATGCGTCCGCTGGTGGGCTTCAATTACGGTGCCGGTGAAATAAAGCGTGTGAAGAAAATCTATCATCTTACCCTCTGTATGAACGGTGTCATTATGCTTCTTGGTATGATTATCTGCTTTACTGCATCACCTTACCTTATCGGAATGTTTACAGACAATGCCACCACAATTTCCGCGGGAAGCAATGCCCTTCGGATTATCTGCTGTGGTTTCCTGATTTCCACCGTATCCATTACTGCCTCCGGTGCTTTGGAAGGGCTTTCAAAGGGCGGACAGTCCTTAATTATTTCACTGCTCCGTTATATCCTTTTTATCATTCCGCTTGCTTTTGTTCTCTGCAAAGCCTTTGGTCCACAGTGCGTATTCCATGCTTTCTGGATTACGGAAATTCTCACTGCCGCAATTGCAGCCCTGCTGATGAAATCAAGCCTCCGGCTTCCGGGCACACAGGCATAAAATAGCATAGAGAAAGCTGCCAGCAAAATTTTGCTGACAGCTTTCTCTATGCTATTTCTTATACATATATAATTGTTACGCCGGAAAAATTACATTCTCCAGTAAGTATCACACTGTGCACACCATCCGGTACATTCCGATTTTTCTCTTCCACTGCACCAAATGCTGCATGGACTTTATTTATCATTGCCCAGCTCTTTGGAATATAAAGCTCTACTCCGGAAAAGGATGCATCCAGATAAATCGTTGCCTGTGGCTGCTGCATCATCGCATTATCAAAATACACTTTCATGCTGCCAAAGCTGCAGTCCAAGGAAGCAGACTGGAAATCATCCGTATTCACATATTTGATGGATGCGCCAAAGGAGGTATCGAAAGAAATCCGGTTACCATCCTCTTCATCTATAATGGTCTCATAGTCCGTATCTTTTTTCTTTTTCCAACATTTTGTGGTATTCTTCTTAAAAATGATACCGAAGCCGATGGATAAAAGCAGTGCCGCTCCAAGTATCGGCCATGGTGTAATCGCCTGTATGCCAAGCTGTTCATCATAAATAATTCCAAGAAATGCCAATGAAAAAAAGATTCCGGTAAATCGAAGCTTTATCAGGCTGCTTAATAAAATACAACCGAAAAATATTGTTCCGATTACCGTCCAGAAGCCAATGCCTTCCACCAGTCCCAGTTTGCTTACAATCAGGAATACAGCTCCAAAAATCAGAAACAGTCCCCAGAAGATTCTCTCTTTTTTCATTTTCTTATCCTCTTTTCTTCCAGTTTACATTTTAATGGTTTGTAGTAATATCTTGATACATATACCTGTTTATGGCTTCCCATAAATTCCACCACACTTGATGCCGTAAGATTTCTTGTAATGGAGTAAATCCGGTTGGTATTTAAAATCGTGGATTTGGAAACCCTCATAAAATGTCCCGGCAACAGTTCTTCCAGCTCATACAGTTTATATCTGGTCTGATACATCTTATCTGTTGTATGCACCCATACCTCTTTGGTCTCTGTCTCAAAAAACAGGATTTCATCCAAAGACAGATAGTATTCCGTATCTTCCTTATAACAGATTAACTGCTGTTTTCCGGTAAGCACCTGTGACACGGTTTCCTGTATTTTCCTTACATTTTCATCTAAGGATCTGCAGCGAATCAGCACTTCATCCTCTATTAAGTTTTCGTCTAATTCAATCCGTATCTTCATTGTCGTTCCTTCCTATGTCACTCATTATACACAAACACATTTTTCTGTAAATGCCTTTGGAATAAGTGGTAAGAAATACGAACCAAGTGGTAATTATTTCCGTTCTTTTTCTTCTTTCAGACGCTTCTCAATTGCTTCTACCACCGTACGAAGCACTTTAATTCTGGCATAATACTTGCAGTCTGCCTCTACTAAAATCCATGGTGCATAAGTGGTAGAGGTACGAATCAGCATTTCATCCACTGCCTTTTCATAAGCATCCCATTTCTCACGGTTGCGCCAGTCCTCATCGGTAATCTTCCACTGCTTTGCCGGGTTTTCCATACGCTCCTTAAAACGACGCTCCTGCTCATCCTTATCAATGTGCATCCAGAATTTTAAAACAATGGTTCCATGATGCGCCAGCTGCTCTTCCATTTCGTTCATCTCATGGTAAGCACGCTTCCATTCTTCTTCCTGACAGAAGCCTTCGATTCTCTCAACCATAACGCGGCCATACCAGGAACGGTCAAATATTGCTACATGACCATCCTTTGGAAACTGTTTCCAGAAACGCCACAGATAATGATGTGTTTTTTCTGCATCATTGGGTGCTGCCACCGGATTTACCTGATACCCCCTTGGATCCAATGCCTGGGTCAGCCGTTTGATGGCTCCGCCTTTTCCACCGGCATCCCAGCCTTCAAATGCCAGCACCACCGGAATCCGGTATTTATAAAGTTCATTATGAAGCTCGGAAAGTCTTGCCTGAAGACGTGCAAGTTCTTTTTTGTACTCCTCTTTTTCCATCTTCTTTGAAAGGTCTACTCCTGCCAGTACGGAGCTCTTAAGTACCTGCTCCTTTTGTGATGCGGCTCCTGCTTCCTGCAAAGTATCCTTTTCCTGTTTTATTTCCTGCGCCTTTGTTTTCTCCTGCTCCCTCTTCTCCTGTTCGGCTTTCTTATCTGCGATTGCCTGCTCCAACACAGAAACTACGATTTCCGTCATTTTTGCTGCCGCATATTCCCGGTCGGTGCACTCTAAAATATGCCACGGTGCATATTCAGAATCCGTCTTTTCCAGCATTTCTTCATTCATGGCAAGATATTCTTCATAATGCTTATTTCTCGCCAAATCGTCCTTTGTTACCCGCCATGCAGTCTTCTTATCTTCCAGAAGCTTATCAAAACGCTTCTTCTGCTCCTTCTTTGACACATCTGCGAACAGCTTAATAATTACCATGCCATCATCCGTCAGCTGTTTTTCAAAGGAACAGATTTCTCCGAACGCATAATCAAGCTGCTCCTTTGTGGTCACACCGTCAAAGCGGTCCACCAACACTCTCCGGTACCAGCTTCTGTCAAAAATTGCAATTCTTCCCTGGGATGGAATCTTCGTCCAGAAACGCCACAGGAACGGATGCATTTTCTCTTCCTTGGTCTCCACTGCAGTAGCGTATACCGAAAATCCCCTCGGGTCTAAAGGCTCAATGATTTTATTAATCAATGTTCCTTTTCCTGCTGCACCAAATCCCTCAAATACAATCATGACCGGAATCTTCTGTTCCTTACAGGCTCTCTGCAGATAGGATAACTTTGGCTGCAAATCGTCCATCCACTCCTTATATTCCTTTTTCCCCATCTTCCGGTTTAAATCTACCTTCTCTAACATCGCATATCCTCCTTCGCTTATAACTCCACAATACGTTGCATTTTTATATATAGAAATAGTATAATATTTTTCTTGAAGAATATCCAGTCTAATGGGTATAATGAAACAAATATGTGATTGCGAAAAGAAATTATTATTTCAAAAGGCTGTATTCGAAGCACAGTGGCTTTGACATGAAATACCGCAGTTCTAAGCTGCATATTTTTCTTTTTGTGATAGAAAGCAGTCTTTCCAATGTTTGACAAGATGCCGGTACTGTCCGCCGGAGTACGGATGCCTTTTAATGGCTGTTAGGGGCACTTGGAATTTCGTCCGGCACCCGGCAACGCTGGCACAGGGACGTGCCAGCGAGGCACATATGAACATGGATGTGAATTTGTGCCGGTTGCCGGACCTGACAAAATATGTCTCGAAATTCTTAGTGCCCCTTGCAGTTATTATGTGGCATCCGCACCTGGCGGACAGTGACGGCATCCGGTCAAAGCAACGGAAAGACAGTTTACCATTAAGAAAAATATGCAGCTAAGAATTGCTGGCATTTCACATCACATAAGCCACCAATTCTTCGAATACAGACCTTTTTCAAATAAAAACACCGCTTTTTCGCAATCACCGATATGTATCAATAAAAAGGAGACTCACTATGAAATTTATTTCCTGGAATGTAAATGGCTTACGTGCCTGTGTCAATAAAGGATTTTTAGATTTCTTCCATGAAATCAATGCAGATGCATTCTGTATTCAGGAGACTAAACTGCAGGAAGGACAGATTGACCTTTCCCTTCCGGGCTATTACCAGTACTGGAATTATGCGAAGAAAAAAGGCTATTCCGGCACTGCCATCTTTACCAAAAAGGAACCTCTTTCTGTAAGCTATGGCATTGGCATCCCGGAGCATGATGAAGAAGGACGTGTTATCACATTAGAATATGAAAACTACTATCTCATCACCTGCTACACGCCAAACTCCCAGAGCGAACTGGCAAGGCTTTCCTACCGTATGGAATGGGAAGATGCTTTTTTACAGTATTTAAAGGGATTAGAAGAAAAGAAACCGGTTATTTTCTGCGGTGACCTGAATGTTGCCCACAAAGAAATTGATTTGAAGAATCCGAAAACCAACCGTAAAAATGCCGGATTTACAGATGAAGAACGGGAAAAATTCTCTGTTCTTTTAGAGAATGGTTTTATCGATACCTTCCGTTATTTCTACCCGGAACAGGAAGGCATCTACTCCTGGTGGTCCTACCGTTTCCACGCAAGGGAAAAGAATGCCGGATGGCGTATTGATTATTTTCTGGTTTCCCAGTCCTTAAAAGAGAAGTTAAAGGGAGCTGCCATTCATACGGAAGTTCCTGGTTCCGACCATTGTCCGGTAGAACTAGAGATAGACTGCTAAACTTAAAATGAGTAAAAAGCTTTCCTTCCATCAGCTTTTTACTCATTCTTTTATTTCTACAGATACTTCTTTTCAAAGTCCTCTGCACGCATTGGCTTACCATAATAATAACCCTGAATATACTGCACCTTCATGCTGCGGAGCTTCTCCACCTGTTCCGTTTCCTCTACCCCCTCTACACAAATCCGTACTCCGATGGTCTCTGCCAGTTCTGATACCATCTTTACAAAGGCCTCTGCATACTCATCTTTTCCAATGTCAATGATAAAGCAGCGGTCTATCTTGATAATGTCAATCGGCAGCTCACGGATATGGTTCAAGGAAGAATAGCCTGTTCCAAAATCGTCCAGTGCAACCTTTACGCCAAGGCTCTTGATATCCGAAAGAATCCTCTTCATACGCTTCATATCGTTAATTGCAAGGCTCTCTGTTACTTCAAGGGTAAGGTTTGCCGGATCCATCTTTGTCTCTTCCAACACTTCCCTGACTTTTTCTTTCATATCATTCTGCAATAGCTGTACCACCGAAAGATTTACATTGACATGATACTCCGGATGTCCCATGTCATTCCAGTATTTACAACGGTGGCAGGCTTCTTTCAATGCAAAGCTTCCGATTGGATTGATAAGTCCTAAATATTCTGCCAGTGGAATAAATTCAGACGGGGAAATCATCCCCATTGCCTCGGAATTCCAGCGGATAAGTGCCTCTGCTCCACTACATGGATCTCCCGGTCTGGAAATATCCACAATCGGCTGATAATACACCTCAAATTCCTGGCAGGAATTTGTAGTGGCATAACGCATATTCTTCTCTAAATCAAGCCGCTTAAAGGATGTTGCTTCTACATTCTCATCATAGAATTCTATACGGTTTTTACCGCCTTTTTTTGCTTCGTATAAAGCAATATCTGCTTTTTTGATTAATTCCTGTACATTGTCTCCGTCATCCGGGAAACGTACCACCCCCATACTCATGGTACAGTAGTAATCTCCACCTTTTAAGAACCACGGCTTGGAGAAAATATTCCTAATCTCTGTTAAAATCTCATCCAGACGCTGATATTCTTCCTGATTAACAATGATGATAAACTCATCACCACCCATGCGGTAGCAGGTAGAATCCAGTCCGGTCACTCCCTGCAGGCTTCTTGAAATCGTCTGCAGCAGAATATCCCCATACTGATGTCCCAGACCATCATTAATATGCTTAAAGTCATCCAGGTCAATATAGCAGAGTGCTCCCTTGCCACCCTGTTCCCTGGCTCTCTGGATATAGATTTCCACATCATGCTCACAACGCATTCTGTTATAAAGTCCCGTCAGGAAATCATTATTCGCCTGGCGTTCAATCTTCTGCTGATAAAGCTTTTTATCCGTCACATCATAAACCGTCAGCAGCATAACCCTTCTGCCATCCACCCAGTTAATCTGGGTATGATAAATGTCAAAATACCGGTTATCCTCTTTGGAATAATATTCTACAAAATTACCATTTCCATAACGCTTATTACCGGAACGGAAAATCTCATCCTGCTGCTTTTCAAACCGGCCATCTGCAAATAACCTGTGAAACTGCTGGTTCGTATAAAGAATCTTCTCCGAAAGCATATCCCTTACACAGATTCCACAGCCTACATTTTCAAGGATTGCCTCTAAGGATGCATAAGAACTTGCCAGCGAATTCTTTGTAATCCGCTTAATCAAAATACTCTGCACAATCTGTTTTACTTCATTTAAAAATTTAATATCGGAAACATCCCAGATACGGCGTTTCCGCAGTTCAAAGAAGCATAAATACATGGCAGCTTCCCCGTTAATCTCTACCGGCAGGCTGATTGCCGCCTGAATATTCCATTTTTCAAAAAACTGTGCAAATGCGGGCGGCAGTAAGGAATCTGCTGAAATCATATAAGGCTTGCCATTGGTAAAAGGAAATTCTGAAGTGGAAATGCCCTGGCATTTTGCAATCAATGCATCCTCTTCCTCCAGACAGCATTCACTTATCATATCCGCAGTCTCGCCATCCCGGTTAATACGAAGCAATGCTGCATTACTGATTTTCAGATAGTTGCATACATCTGTCAGAATTTCGTCTGCAATTTTGGAAAAGCCATTTTCACTCTCCAGCATTTTCACGATAGAAGTCATGACCTCTGTACGCTGTAATTCTGTCTTAATCTGCTCCTGGCTTTCCCTATTTTTGGCAAATGCTTCCTGTGCCAGAAGCTCATCCAACTTTGTAGCAAAATACTGTTTGGATATATAGGTTAAAAAATCAAGTGAATTGTAATACTGCTTTGTCGTAGTCTTCTGGATATTCTCCGGAATCTCCTGTTCTGGTGCGGCTATATCAGAAAGCACACCAATGACAATCCAGATTGCTGCAATCTTACCGCCTACACGGATTGCAACACCGTTCATTTTCAAATAATCCTCTTCCAATGGTTCTTCCACTACATCTTCCATCTCAGAGGTAATCAGTCTGTTCAGCAGCACAATATGGCGTGCCATACCGACTTTTTCATGAAGATAATTCAGTTCTTCCTTGGAACCATATGCCTTGGTCACAACCCCCTGCATCTGGCTTAAGCATACACAATATAAATTATTGCAGGCACAGAAACGGTCCTGTAATCCCTGAAGCACTCTTCCGTCGAGTAATTCCGCTCCAAACATTAACTCATTACTCCCCTGCATGTCCAACTTCTGCTTCATTTTTGTTACCCCTTTTTACCGACTATAAATAAATAAAAACCTTCTTTTTCCCGTATACAGAACTCGTCTAATAGACGATATTCCATATGTCTCCGCAGCTGTTTCTTTACAAAGCCGCCCTCATTGGAATATAAAATCATATGACCACCATTTTTCAGGAATTTTCCTGCACAATCAAAGAACTGACTATAAAAGGCATCCTGTTCTTCTCTTGTTTTCTTCCCTCTCAATGGCATATTGGAAATGATTTCATCAAAAAGGTATTTATGTGTAAAATCAAAAAAATCACGATTAATATAATTAATCTGCCTTCCTGCCGCTTTGGCATTCTCTCTTGCCTTTATCACAGCCTCTCCAAAAATATCCAGTCCGTACATATCTCCCGCCGGCACCAGAAGGTCACGTTCTATTAACATGGTACCAACTCCGCAGCACGGATCCAATACCTGTGCACCCTTTTTCAGATAAGGTTCTGCCAGTTTCATAAATAATGCTGCATTTGCCGGATGAATGGATGCTGCAACTGCTTCCTTCCGGTAAGAAAATCTCCGCATTGGAATTGTAAATAATTTACAGGATGGATATAATGTGCCATCCATATTCTTCGTAAGCCGCAATTCTATTTCATAGCCATCTACCGTATTTAACAGCTGATGTCCGGTTAAATCTTCTAATGCTGCTGCCGCTTTCCGGATAAAGCTGCCTTTTTCTTCCGGAGCAATGCCCCTTACTTCCATGCGGAAGCGAAATGGTGGATTGCCCTCATGCAGCCTGTTTAATAACTCCATAAGATTTGATTTTGCATATGCCTCTGCTACCGCTTCCGGTTCTGCAGCAATCCGGTGTCCCCCGGACAACAGCAACAGCATCTCCCGGAAAGTACGAATCTTTATCACATCCCTGAGATGTGTTGTCTTTACTTTTACACCTGCCGGAACCAGCACCGGACGATCTTTTTTTATCTGTTCTGCCGTAATCTCACGATATGCAGGATTGGTTGTCAGAAGCACTTCTACCTCTTCTTCATATCCAGTAAAACGATGCTTCTTATTCTGGTTCAGCCCACCTAACAATTTATCCAGAGCATGCAGTTCTTCCGTTCTGTGCTTCTTTTCGCTTTCTGCCGGAACTTCTGCTAACAATTCCTTGTAACGCTTCCCGAATGCGTCCTGATAAATCTCTATATCAAGTCCATTCATTGCAGTAAGATAAGAACTTTTCACAAAGCGTGTATTCTCCCTCTGGTATGCCTCAAACAGTGCTTTTGCCGCCCCTGATTCATTTGTCTCACCCAGAATAAGTGCTGCATTTTTCCGGATTTTAGCATCTTCGGAACTCAAAAAAGCATACAAAACCGGATGCGTTGCATGGTATTCTTTCCATTCCTTCAATGCATCCTGATTTTTTATGCTTTTCTTTAATTCTATCAGATTTTCACGTATATTCGTCTCTTCGGTCAGTGCCTTACAAATCTCTTCTAACATGTTTTTCCTTCTTACAACCAGTGGACTTTTCGTCTCTCCACTATCAATGATTTAATATTACTTGAAATCAGAAGATTTGGCAAGACTTACTCCTTGTCATTTTTTAGATTTTCCGGGGCAACTCCATTCTTTTCTATATAATCTGTCACATCTACCTTAAACTGCTTCCAGGCATCCTCGTGTTCCACATAATATTTCGGGCAGTTTTTTCCGGTTACGTCATAATGACGGATGACATCATCCATGGTCAGATCATATCTGCCACAAAGCCATGCCACCAGATGCACTAATGTCTGGTAGGTGGCATCGTTGAATCTTCCGGTATCGTCCGGGATACAGCATTCGATGGAAATAGTATCACTGTTCCTGTCATTGGATGCATAGGAAATCTCTTTGCATGGGATGCATTGAATCAGTTCACCATCCAGTCCGATGACAAAATGACTGCTGGCATGTGTTTCATGGCTGTCCTTTAAGCCTTCAAAATAATCACGGTTCTGCTGCGCTGTGGTTCCCGGATTTGCAGTATAATGCACCACAATGCCATTTACCTGATCAATTGCAAGTCCCGGTCTGGAATAATCATTTATCGTAAGAAGCTGCACATCATAATCCGGCGGATTTTCTACCACTTTGGTAACGGCTGCCGGCACATCTGCTGCTGCCAAATGTTTTCCCCTTATCCAGCGGAGCAATTTCCCACCTAATACAAATATGAAAATTACTACAAGAACAATTCCTAAAAGCAGCAGCATTCTCTGAATCCGCACCTGCTGCTGTCTTCTTCTGCGCCGGTATTCTGCTGCTGTATGTGGTTTCTCATATGTATATTTTTTTCTTCCTGTTTTTCTCTTTCCTCTTCCGGTCTGTCTCATTTATTTTTATCTGCTCCTATATGCGTTATCTGTTATTTCATTCCTTATCATCATACACCAAATGTTCCTTACATTTTATTAACAAAAACTTAATTTTCTTTTATGGTAATTTTACACAATTTTTTCGCATCTTTTTTGTTGACATTTACCAAAGGTAAGTATATAATATTAAATGAACAAAGAGGTTTGTTCAGATAATAAATTGCATAAGGAGGGATTTGTATGTTCTTAGAGCAGGATGCAGTGCTGGGTCTTTCCAGGTTCGTAGCAAAATACGAAGCATATGTAAGAGAGATGAAAGCACAGAAGAAAGAACCTGTTACCATGTTAGCTTATCTGGTAGAAATGGTTCAGTAGACCAGTTGACCAAACGGCGCTTCATAGCCGCCGCTTTCCGTCACTGGTCTTTTTTTTTGTTCTTTTTTTCTCACTCTTTTGGAAATAACAAAACACAAATGGAATGCTGATGATTGCAGTCAGCCCATCTGACAACGCCTGCGCAATCTCAACTCCCGCCAGCCCGATCCATTCCGGTAAAAGGAAAATCAACGGAAGAAATACAATTCCCTGACGGCACGCTGATAGAAATGCCGCCTTCCCCTGCTGCCCGATTCCCTGAAACAGCATATTACTTAAAATTCCTATGGGAATCAGCGGAAAAATCAGGCACTGGCTTCGAAAAGTAAAAATGCCGATTCGTGCTGCCATATCTTCTTTTAAAAAGAAGCTCATGGTCATCGGTGCGAAAAGGAATCCTGCCAGACCAATTCCTGCCGCCGCTATGATGCTGCTCCATAAAGTAAAAATAAATGCCTGCTTTAACTTTTTTTTATTTTCAGCTCCAAACTGATACCCTGCCACCGGCTGAAAACCCTGACCATATCCGATAAAAAGGCTGAAAAATACCATAAATAACCGTCCGTCTACAGACATTGCTGCTACTGCCGCATCTCCATATCCTACCGCCTGCCGGTTTAACAATACGGCTGCCACGCTGGCAAATCCCTGCCTGCAAAGCGACGGCAGACCATTTTTTATAATGCTACCATAGTCCTTTATTTTGAAAAAATTTTTACTTTGTTTCTTTCCATTCAATTTCAGTCTGCCATGCCAGAAACAGCCTCCCAGTACCATCGCTGCCACTGCCTGTCCGATAAATGCCGCTAATGCGGCTCCTTTTACTCCAAGATTTAAGACAAACAGAAACACCGGTGTCAGTATAATATCAAGAATTCCACCGGTTACCATTCCTGCCATGGATGCTTTCGCCCTGCCTTGTGCCCGAAGAAGCGTACCAAGTACCAGTGTCTCTATGGTAAAGGGTGCCGACAGCAATACAAAGAGGGCATATTCCCTTGCATATGGAAGCAGCTCTGTTGTTGCACCGGAAAGCTTCAGCAAAGGTGTCAAAAAAATCAGACCTGCCCCCAGACTTATAAGTCCAAGCAGCAGCCCTGACATAATTGCCGAAATTGCAATCTGCTCTGCCTGCTCTTTTTCTTTCTTTCCAAGGAGCCTTGAAACAAGGCTTCCCGCTCCCATGCCAACAGTATAGCCCACTGCCTGTATCCATGCCACCAGTGCAAATGTAATTCCGACCGCTCCGGTTGCCCTGCTTCCAAATCTTGTTACAAAGAAGGTATCCACGATACTGTAAGCAGAAATTACCAGCATACTAAATACCGTAGGTGCCGCCAGTGACAAAATCACACGATGCACCGGTTCTGTTTCCATCCTCTGTTCCAGGCTCTTATTCTCCATGAGTGCCCTCACTGTCTGATGGAACATATTTATATCCGACTCCGTGCACCGTTATGATATAACGCGGCCGTCTGGGATTCTTTTCAATTTTCTTCCGGATACTCTTAATATAGGAATCTATGGTTCTGTCATAGCCATCAAAGGCATCCTCTAACGCATAAGTAATCAACTGGTTTCTGCTATATACCCGGTGGGGAGATTTCACCATGGTATATAAAATTTTATATTCATTAGGTGTCAGATGAATCTTTTTCCTGCCTCTTCTGATACAATGATTGTCTACTTCTAAGATACAGGCCGTTCCAATTTCAATCTGACTTCCTGCCCGCCTGTCTTCTTCGTATACAATGCGGTAGCCCTCTTCTAAAAGCTGCTGGCAGAGTTCCTGGGGCATCCTTCCTTCTGACTCCTGAATGATAATGGTTCCCTTTGTTCCCATATATCTTCTATCCTTCCTGCTACAATCTTTTCTACTAATTTATAATCTTTTCTATTGTAGTCAGTATCTCCACGGATAAAAATTTTTATTCTCTTTATACAATTCTTCGGATAGAAAGAATCGTCCGGTAGCCTGCATTTGATACTTTAATTCCGGTCTTTGCTGAACTTGCATGCACAATCTGTCCGTTTCCGATATAGATTCCGATATGACCGGAATACCAGATTAAATCTCCCGGCTGTGCCTCTGCCAAAGATGACACTGCGCTTCCGCAGGCTCCCTGCTCACCGGAGGTTCTTGGCAGATTAATTCCAAAATTCCTATATACACTCTGCACGAAGCCGGAACAATCCGCCCCATTTGTAAGACTGGTTCCACCATATACATATGGATTTCCTACAAACTGCAATCCATAATCTGCAATCTGCCTGCCTAAACCGACATCAGATGCATACGCCCCTGTTCCGCTGTTTCCGGATGCAGCATTTCCAGATGTTGAAGCTTTAGATGTTGCATTCCCTGCTGTTGTATGATTGGTGCTCTGCTTCGCTGCTGCCTTCTTTTGTGCTGCTGCCTGCTGCTCTGCCGCTTTTCTTCTGGCTTCTGCTTCCTGTGCTGCTCTTCTTGCGGCTTCTTCTCTTGCTAACCGTTCTGCTTCTTCCTGAATGGATTCTGCATGGGGATATTCCGTATAGGTTTCTACATAATCTGCTGCTACATAGCCCTCCCCTTCCTCTGCATCAACCTTTAACCAGCCATCCAGTGTCTCTGTTACCGTTAGTATATCGCCTCCCGGTACCAGTCCTAATACGGCAGCATCTGTGGATGCTTCCGTACGCACTTTTAAAGTTGTTGTAGTTACCCGGGCAAGCTGTGTGCCAATTTCTTCCGCAAGTGCTCTTGCTTCTTCTCCCACACAGACATATTCTGCACTGACATATCCGCTGACTGAACCGGAAGTAATATAATACCAGCCCTCTTCTGCTGCCTCTATCACACCTACCGTATTACGGTAAAGTTTTCCAAGCACTTCTCCTTCTATAGACGGTTCTTTTCGAATATTCACATAGTTCGGTGCGATTGCAACCGCAAGTTCCGGCTGGTCTGCTGCCGGCATTTTCTCTTCTGCATTTCCAAGTGAAAGTTCTGCCACATCATTTATTTCTGCTTCGCCTGCTGCTTCACCTTCTGCCAGTTCACCAGCTCCTGTCTGTATCTGCTGCAGTGCATACTGCTCAGATAAAATGCGCTGCTCATTCAGTGCCCGGATTACGCCTGCACCGGATGCAGCTGGTGTCTCCATGGCATTGACATTGGTCCATAATGAAGTTGTGGTTGTCAGGATTGCGGCTGCAAGCCATAATTTTTTTACTGTTTTGTATTTCATATCTGTCTCCTTACCTATGTAATCATCAGGTATTGTGGAAGAAATATTTTATTTATTTTTGCTAAGTTGCAAAATAGCCAGGCAGTCCGGCAAATGCAAAGACCGCATCATAACTGCAAGGGGCACTAAGAATTTCGGATTGTATTCTTTTTTATCCGGCAAGCGGTGCAAATTCACATCCATGTTCATCTGCGCCTCGCCGGTACTTCCATGTACCGGCGTTGCCTGTTCCCATACGAAATTCCAAGTGCCCCTAACAGCCATGAAAATGCCTTCGCACTTTGCCGGACTGTCTGGCTATTGTTCATTTTCTAAAATAAATTCAAATAATTTTCTCTTCTCGCAATTTCCTATGTAATCATTCGCAAGTTGTTACGAACTTGTTACATCTTATTACATAGATATGGAGATAGTGTGGAGATGGAAGGATTACCTTCGTCAAATACAAATTAGTCAAGTACGATTGACTAAATCATACTTGACTAATTTTCATCACACGGAAATACAATTCCGGCATCCGCTCTTGCCCGGGTCAGTATCCGGCTGACCGCAAGGCTGTGGTCGAGCATTTCGTAGCAGGTTTCAGTGTCCTTTGATGCTATCTCATTTACAAAGGAAACAAACTCTGCATACATCCGGTGTGCATCTCCATTTCCATCATAGGATACCTCTCTTCCATCCCGGTAATGGATGGTCACTGCGCCGCAGACATTACACGGGCTGTTCTGGGCAATGTAGCCTTCACTTCCTTCAATGCGATATTCCGGCTGTCCCTGGCAGTCCTTTGCGCCTATTGCAACTGCCTGAAAGCCGGGATAAGATAAAATTGCAACACCGCTGGTGTCAATTCCTTTTTCCGTGTTTGCGGTATAATGCACAGACTGCGGTTCTCCAAAGAAGCCTTCTAAATACTGGATATTATATAAGTTTAAATCCATCAAAGCTCCACCTGCCTGCTTTGCATCAAAAACAGGAATGTTTTCTCCATTCTGGAAACGGTCATACTTTCTGGAATATTGGCTGAAATTGCAGACTGCCATTTTAATTTTGCCAATCGTCGGTAACTGCTCTTTAATAAACTGATAGTTCGACTGATACCGTGTGGTAATAGCTTCAAATAAAAATACTCCCTGCTTCTTTGCAAGGGCACAAAGCTCCTCTGCCTGTCTTTCATTGGCTGTCATGGGTTTTTCTACAATAACATGTTTTCCATGGAGGATAGCTTCTCTTGCCATTTCAAAATGCCAAAGATTTGGCACAGCAATATAGACAGTATCAATTTCCGAATCCAGAAGTTTTTCATAATCACTTACTGCAAGCTGCATCTGATACTGTTCTTTTAATTTTTCTGCTTTTGCTTCACTGCGCTTTGTTCCACAAATTCCATAGCAGGAAAGCCCTTTTACCTGCTGCAATACCGGAAGTACTTCTTCTACGATAGTTCCTGTTCCTACGATTCCAAGCTTCATTTCTTTTCTTCCTTTCCACGGATATAAGGGTCTCTGTAATAGGATATGACAAGCTGGATACACATCAGGCACCAGATAACCGGCTCACAGATAATTACACCAAAATATTTCAAGATTGGGATAAACAATAAAACAAATGCAATTTTTCCTACCAGTTCTATCATGCTTGAAACCAGTGGCACTACCTTTTTACCAAGTCCCTGTAACACATTTCGAAGTACCAGCAGAATTCCAAGAACCGAATAAAACGGTGTATTCCAGCGGATATATCTGGCACCATTTTCAAGAACTACACTTTCGGATGAGCCGGAGAGCAATGCAATCAGGGAAGGTGCGGCAAATGCAACAATAACGGTAATAAATACTGCCCAGCCAACAGACAGTATCATGGCATACCGTACTACCTTAAGGATACGGTCACGCTGGTCTGCTCCCCGGTTCTGGGATACAAAGGTTGCTGTTGCCATTGCCAGTGGCATTAATGGCATCGAACAAAAACTGTTTAATTTTCGTGCTGCTGTATGTCCCGCAATAATCAGATAACCCAGCTGATTGATAGCATATTGCAGGATTACTGTTCCTGCAGATACAATAGCTAACATAAAGCCCATGGAAAGCCCCTGGCCTGTCAGTTCCAGGTAAAGTGGTCCATCTACTTTAAAATGCTCCCGTGCCGGTATTAAAATCTTACATTTTTTCATAATATAAATGGCACATAATACTGCAGAAATTCCCTGTGCTACCACCGTTGCCACTGCTGCACCGCGGATTCCCATCTGAAACTGTGTAATAAAAAGAACATCCAGTACAATATTGATAGCGGACGAAATAATCAGAAATGCCAGCGGCATAAAACTGTTTCCAATTGCACGAAGCAATCCGGACAACAGATTATATGCAAACATTACTCCAACACAGATTGTTACAATATAAATATAAGAATAGGATTCCTCAATGATTTCTGATGGTGTATGTAACAAAACCAGAAGCGGACGAAGTCCAATCTGTGCAATCAGCATTACACCAACCGTCACCGCTGCTCCAATTAACAAAGAGCCTGCAACTGCACGCTTTAACAAGTTTTTATCTCCTACACCAAAGCTTCTTGCCACTACCATGCTAAGTCCATTTCCAAAACCCAGTGCAAATCCTACCAGCAGTTCATAAACCGCTGCACATGCACCGATTGCTGCCAGCGATTCATCACCCAGAAAATGACCTACTATCATGGTATCTGCCGCATTATAGAGCTGCTGAAATAAATTAGAAATAATAAGTGGAATTGCAAATAAAATCAAAGATTTTAAAATATTGCCTTTTAACAAATCTGTTTTCGTATGCATCCTTTTAACCTCATCCTTTTCGTATCCTTATTTCAACTCCTGCAATACATCATCATATACCTTCTGAAAAGAAAGTCCTCTCTCTCTGCATATCTCCCGGATGGATTCATACTCCGGAGTAATACGCACTTCTCCTTCACCCTCACATATTTTAACCGTCACCT
Source organism: Roseburia sp. OM03-7AC (assembly GCF_003462625.1). Taxonomy (NCBI): domain Bacteria; kingdom Bacillati; phylum Bacillota; class Clostridia; order Lachnospirales; family Lachnospiraceae; genus Roseburia; species Roseburia sp. OM03-7AC. Next base: position 62,372 of record NZ_QTZJ01000001.1, on the reverse strand, counting down.
CACCGTAGGAGGTCTGCCGCCTTTCTATCCTTCTTGGCAGAATCGTCCGCACCATTTCTACATAGCGGATTCCAATGGTTGTTGTCTCACGAAATATAATTGCTTCCAATTTTTCCCGGTCTTCTTTCCTGCAGATTACTGTCAACTGATATGCCGGGCGGTTTTTCTTCATATAGACCGGTATATAATGGACATCTCTTGCGCCATTTTCCAGTAAAAGCTCCATGGCATAGCCCAGTGCTTCCCCGGTACAGTCATCGATATTACATTCCAGTTTTAAAATAGAATCACTTTCATAGACCGGTTCTTCTGTTTCCAGCAACAATGCCCGGAGCAGTCCCGGCCGCTTATAGTCCCGCTTTCCGGCGCCCAGTCCGTTTCCCACAATCCGGTAACATTCCGGCAGCTCTCCTGACGTACAGATAGCCGCTGCAATTGCTGCCCCTGTCGGAGTCACATATTCTCCCGGTTCACCGATTTTTCCAAGCAGGATTCCATATTCCATCACTATGTTAGTCACTGCCGGAACCGGAACCGGCAGGATTCCATGCTGACAGCGCACCGTTCCTTCCCCTTCCCACAGGGCAGGAATAATGACCTCATCTACTCCAAGATTATCAACACAAACTGCCGCTGCAATAATATCTACGATTGAATCCAAGGCTCCCACTTCATGAAAATGTACTTCTTCCACCGGAACACCATGGGCTTTTGCTTCCGCTTCTGCTAAAATCCTAAATATTTTCTTAGCAAGTGTCCTGGCACTATCAAGCATATTCGTGCCATCGATTATGGAATAAATTTCCGTCAGACCGCGGTGTTCGTGATGATGATGTTCCCCATGGGTGTATGATTCTTCCGAATGGGAATGCTCTCCATAGGTATGTGATTCTTCCGAATGGAAATGCCCTCCATGTGCGTGCGATTCTTCCTTCCCATATAAATACTTCATATCATGATCATGATTCTCATGGGCGGCATCTAAGATGACCTTAAAATCACATGCCGACAGGGCCGCCTTTTGTACTCTGCTGATTGCAATCCCAAAGCCGGATACCGGAATGCTCCTTAAAACAGTTTCTAAGACTTCTCTGTCTGCTCCTGCATCCAGTAAAGCTGCCACTACCATATCACCACTGATTCCGGTATGGCAGTCCAGATATAAACTACGCTTCTTCATCATGTACCCCCAGTCTGTTTATCTGTGTTGCAAGATAGCCTGCACCATAACCATTATCAATATTTACCACTGCAACACCATTGGCACAGGAATTAATCATGGTAAGCAATGCAGAAATGCCTCCCATATTCGCTCCATAGCCTACGGAGGTTGGTACACCGATTACCGGCCTGCTTACCAGTCCGCCTAAAACGCTTGCCAGTGCTCCTTCCATGCCAGCCACTGCAACAACACAGTTGGCTTTCTGGATTACCTCAAGCCGTGAAAGGAGACGGTGAATTCCACTGACTCCCACATCATAAATACGTTCCACATTGGCTCCGAAAAACTCTGCCGTCTGCGCAGCCTCTTCTGCCACTGCAATATCTGCCGTTCCAGCCGTACATACCGCTATCAGTCCACTGCGTTTTTTATCCTTTTTTTCAATTTTTAATATACGAGAAACAGGGTCATAGGTAACCTGCGGTAATTCCTTGTGCAACAGCTCATACTGTGCCAAAGACGCCCTGGTTCCCATGACCTCGCCTTCATCCTTGTATATTCTCTGAAAGATTTCAAGAAGAAACTCATCCCGTTTTCCCTGACAGAATACCACTTCTGCAAAACCGGAACGCATTTTCCGATGGCTGTCTATCTTTGCATAGCCCATCTCTTCAAACGGTTCCCTTTTAAAAAACTGCTCCGCTTCTTCTACGGTCATCTTTCCGCTTTTCACCTGTTCTAATACTTCATGCGCTTCCATTCTGACATCCTTCCAATCTTTTCCCCCTGCCGGACTTTCGTCTCGACTCCTTTATTGGAATTATACACAATATCTGCGTCCAGTTCTACCCTGTCTTTTTCCAGGCACAAAATTACCGTAGAACCGCCAAATTCAAATTTACCTTTTTCTTCTCCACGGTGCACCGGGCAGTTTTCTTTCTCATTACAGATTCTGCCTACCATAAGTGCGCCCACTTCCATCATTAAAATATTGCCAAAATGCTGACTTTTCAGCACAGAAAATTCTCTGGTATTTTCCTTATAAATCGGATATATTTCTCCCGCCAGCGGATTGACCGTATGAAAAACACCCGGAATCCTATAGATGTACCCCATTCTGCCATCATCCACAAAGCTGTAATGATGATAATCATCTACCGTCAGACGGAAAATACAAAGGGTTCCGCCCTCATAATGACGGGCGATTTTCCCGCTGCGGAAAAGGCTCTCCATGGTATATTCCGTATCCTTGACGCGGACTTTTCCCTCTGCTGTAATGGGATATATACTGAGCCTGCTGTCGCAGGGTGCACAGAAATTCTCCTTAACACGGTCAAATTTCCGGTGTCCCGGCTTGATTTTTCTGGTAAAAAAATCATTATAGGAACGGTATTCCCGTTCCTCATAATCTGTCATATTTATATGATTCTTTTTTATAAATGGTGCAATTGCAGCCTTTGATACCGGCTGGTTCAAAAGGAATCCACCTGCTTTGGAAACAAAAGGTTTCACTAAAATTCCAAGTAAAATTCTTCCGGCAGCCGTCTCATACAATGCCTTTAACACTCTGCCCTGTGCTGCATTCTCACCAATTTCATTTCCATTCCGATCTACACAACGCATCCTCGTTTCCTCCTCATTTTTCCTTATTGCAGGAAATGTTACGCATTTTCTGTCACGTTACATCCCATTTCCGGCTCATTGAACATAATGCTGGTCTCATCCGACACAATTTCTACCGCATCAGACGATCTAAAATGGAATTCTCCAGTCCCGGAAAGCACAGCGAAATATGATATTTTGAGAATAGGAAGATTGCAATTACTGCACATGCCACAAGGATAACCAAAACTGCAAGAAATGCATTGGATGGCTTTTTCAATTTAAAATCTACAATAAATAAGGTGCCAACTACTGCCAAAACAAAGAGCAGTAACACACTGAATTCACGCTCTGCAATTACAAAGTTCAGCATAAATGCCAGTGGCAGTACGATTGCCATCGTTGTAATCGGCAGTCCGTGATAATATTTATTGGCACCCTCTTCTACTCTCTGGCGGTTGGTTTCCAACACATTAAAGAATCCAAGACGAATCACGGAGCAGACACAATAATATGCCAGAACAATGGTTCCAAGAATACCTCTTACACCAAGCACATAACAGATTACTGCCGGGAACGCACCAAAGCAGACTACATCGCAAAGGGAATCAATCTGTACGCCAAATAATTTTTCATCATCAGTACGGTTCTTTTTGGTTCTTGCAATCTTTCCATCAAACATATCAAATAATCCGGATAATGCCAGACAGATAATTGCTGTTCTGTAATGTCCTCCAATTGCCTGAGTAATTCCAAAAACAGAACACATCAGACTAATATATGTAAGTACTACTGTATAATCATAAAAACCTATCATTTTTCCCTCTACCTTTCTTCCCTCTTCTGTTTATGCGGTCTTCCTATCGTAAAATGTGCTACGACTGTCATAACTGCGCTTAAAATTAATTCTGTGTAATAACTGAGTCCCCTGCTTACCACCATCGCCGGCAATGTCAGTGTGCCGCAGATTGGTGCAAAAATAGATAAAAACAGTGATTCACTGATTCCCATTCCTCCCGGTAACGGAAGCATATCCACCGCAACGGAAATCATTCCCTGTAATACAACAATGGTTACCATCCCTGTTCCATTGATTCCGAAGGAACGGCAGGTCAGATATGTTACAAAAAAGAGTAACAGTCTTTGCACTACGGTAATCAGAAATACATTGGTTACGACCAATTTATGGGTACGGAAATATCCTGCCACATCCTGATACTGCTTCATGGCATTTGCCATTTTTTCCCGGTAATATTCAGTACGCTTCATCAGATGAATTTTGCCAAGTCCTCTTATGATGGCATCCATCATATTAGCTGCCAGTGTCGGATGGAAAACCAGAAACATCATAAATGCCACACAAAAGACATTTAATAAAAGTCCCAGATAACACCATCCCAGCACCGGCTCAAGATAATGCATAATCTGTGCCGGACGAATGATTACAACCAATGCGCCAATCACCACAAGCACCAGTTTATAAGTAATGGTTACAATCATTAAAACCAGTGTCGATACCGGTATGGACAGCTTATCCTTTTTCATATAATAAATCTGTGCCGGCTGTCCTCCGGTTGCCGATGGTGTAATACAGCTGAAAAAGAATCCAACAAAGGAATACAGGAAACAATGCATAAGTTTTATCTTCTGCCGGATGCTTCGCATCATATAAAATATAATAACAGATTCACTGCAGATAAAGAATACCACGCAGACCACCGCAACAAGCCAGTACCGGTAATCCGTATTCCGGATATAGCCGAACAATTCACCTAAATCCTGTCCATGAAAGATTGCATATATGGTAATTGCAAATACGGTAATAAGAAAAACTGCATTTAGTATTCCTTTTTTCTTACTCATCATAATGCTTCACCCCGAATATCTTTCTTCCGATTTTATCAAAAACTTTCATTACCGGACGGTACATTCCGGTATGCTTTGATACAAACCAGCAGAATTCTGCCAGAAAAATGCCTGCTACCAGGTCAATCATGTAATGCTGTTTGGTAAACTGGGTGGATGCACAAATTAATGCTGCCATCACAAAAGAACATCCTTTGTACCAGCCCGGTATCTTACGGCTCTTTCTTACCCCGATGAAGCAGAACCAGCTTACCAGACAATGGATGGATGGAAAGAGATTCGTCGGTGCATCCGATGCATAGATAAAACGTACCAGCCAGCTGCAGAAATCATGCCCTGTCACTTCCGGTCTGATATTCGTGGTTGGAAGCAATATAAAGAAGATACAGCAGATTACTCTTGACAACATATCCGCTGTTGCAAAACGGAAAAATGTTTCCTTATCTTCTCTCGATACCAGAATATAATTTATTAAACTGAACGCAAAAAATAAAACATACAGAATAATCCACTCTTTTACAAAAGGAATACTCCTGTCCAGATTGCTGGTCAGGTCATAATGCTTTGCATTTGCCATCAGCCTCTGGGTGCCCCAATAAATAATGGTATTAAAAATGGCACACCATGCCAATGGCAGTGGTCCGTATGATGGTATCCATTTTGCTATGTATTTTTGATAAAATTTTCCCAACTTTGTCTCTTCACACATAATTTTCTAACTTTCTATTTTTTCCGACTTAATAATCATATTCGATTTTCCTTTAAATCACAAGCAGATATTCCCAGTGTTTATTAATATTTCCTTAATTTTGTTTTATTTTAAGCAGCTTTTTTCAGATTCTCTCTTTTCAGATAATATCCACCATACGAAGCCCTTTCGGATAATGATTCTTCATGATTCCACCTGCCAGCTTGCCCCAGCCGATGCTGTAGCCATCTACGCAGATTAAATACCAGCCCTTTTCTCCTCCCCATGAAAAAGTCTGTCCCATCAGATACTGTCTGATTTCCTGGCTGTCAGAAGAAAGCATGGCAACATGAAATGCCTCTTGCGGCTGCATGGCAAGTGCCAGTGCATGGGATGGTTCAAAACGGTTCTTTTTTAAGGTGCCAAGATGCAGTCCCGGCCGTAATACCTTCAGCCCCTTTAAAGCAGGAAATCCTTCCGGCAGCAGATAGAGCTGCTCTCCAAATTTAAGCAATGCTCCCTGAGGTTTTTCTTTTAAACTCTCTTTTACAAAAGAAAGATATTCCGGGCAGTCTTTTTCCTTTATGCCCTTTTCCGTCAGTCCAAAGCCGCCATAACCTTCGCCTGCTTTCGTTATCACTGCTGCAAAATGTCCTTCGCCTTCGATTTTATGCGGAAACAGTCGGATGCAGCCTTCTTTGTCATGAATGAAGCCGTCACTGTCAATTCCTTCTGCAATCTGGCAGTCCGGATGACGTTCTAAGAAACGGTGCACGCTCCCTTCATCCTCTTCCGGTGCAAAGGTGCAGGTGGAATATACCATCCTGCCGCCGGGTCTTAACATCTCATACGCACAGTCTAAGATACCGTCCTGCCGGTCGGCACACAGCTTCACATTGTCAAGGCTCCACTCATTTCCGGCCTCTTCATTCTTCCGGAACATGCCTTCCCCGGAACATGGTGCATCCACCATGATTTTATCAAAGCAGCCTGGAAAACGCTCTGACAGATGCTCCGGTGTCTCATTTAATACCAGTGCGTTTTTGATTCCCATCCGCTCTATATTTTCAGATAAAATCTTCGCTCTCGCCGGATGAATCTCATTACAGATTAAGATTCCTTCCCCCTTCATAGCTGCCGCAATCTGGGTACTCTTTCCACCGGGAGCTGCACAGAGATCTAAGATGATATCCCCCGGCTGTGCCTTAAGACATTCTGCCGGTACCATTGCCGATGGCTCCTGAATATAATACACACCGGCATTGTGATAAGGATGTTTTCCCGGACGAATCTCTTTTCCATAATAAAAACCGGTCTCACACCATGGAACCGGTTTTAGCTTCCAATCTGTCTGTTGTAAAAATTCTGATACACTGGTTTTCCCTGTATTAATCCGGAACGACTGCTGCCGCTCCTGCCCTAAGCTTTCAAAAAATGCAGGATACTCTTCCCCTAACATTTCCTTCATTCTCTCTAAAAACTCTGCCGGGAAACTATTATTTTCCTGTTCTGAATGCATCCGTATTTCTCCCTTCATCCACTTGCAGTAATCCGTAGAGTAACGGTTTTAACTGGAATTCTTCGCACATGGCATCCACTTCTTTTAAAAGCTTCTGCTTATGCTCCTTTGAAATCTTTGCCTTTCTCGCCCGGATCAGAAGATTCTTTGGCGTATGGGACAAATCCACAAATTCTAAGACCTGGCTCTTGTATCCGCAGCACTCTAAGAGGTTGGCACGGATTGCATCCGTTGTCAGTGCTGCAAAACGCTCTTTGATAATGCCATAACGGGTCATCAGATGCAGCTTTTCGCTCTCCATCTGCTCATTTAATTCATGCTGGCAGCATGGCACGGAGAAAATCATTTCCGCATCCCAGCTGATGGCATTGTATAAGGCAAAATCCGTTGCGGTATCGCAGGCATGCAAAGATACTACAATATCCACCGGGAACGGTGCTTTGTAGCCATTGATATCTCCCAGTTCAAAATGCAGGGTGTCATATCCGTATTTTTTTGCTGCCTGATTACATTTTTCTATGACATCTTTCTTTAAATCCAATCCCACAATCTCTACCGGAATCTTGCGCACTTCCGTAAAGTAGTAGTACATAATAAAAGTAAGATAGGACTTACCGCAGCCGAAATCAATGATATGAAGTTTCTCTTTTTTACAGTCCTTCACATAATCATCGATGATTTCAATAAAACGGTTAATCTGCTTAAACTTATCATACATGGTACGGACAATTTTACCCTCTGTGGTAAAAATTCCCATATCCACCAACGGCGGAATGACCTTACCTTCTTCTAAGAGATAATTTTTCTTCCGGTTATGGGTTGCAGTCTCATTTACTGCATTCTGCAGCTTTTTCCTTTTATAAGATGGCACTCCCTTTTTGGATACCAGAAGAATATGCTCTGCTTCTGTATCAAATCCATTGAGCTGGCGAAAATGATTCTGCATCAGTTCTTCCAATGCTGCCTCTAATTCTTCTACGGACAGATTCTCATGAAATACCTGCTTGTCCGTATATTTTTCCATCTGGAAAAAGGCTTCCTTTTTCTGTACGATAATTTTACGATACTCTTCCTGCTTTGTGGCAGGCTTACTGATAATCAGCTTCCTGCAGCTTTCTGCGATTGCTTCTATATACTCTCTCATTTCCATTATGCTTCTCTTAACTTTGCAATAATCTCATCTGCGATTGTCTCTGCACTCCTGCCGTCTGTTGCCACCGCAAGGTCTGCAACACTTTCATAACGGCTACGGCGTTTTTCCATCAGTTCACGGATGTACTCCACATTCATATGGCCATTTAAAATCGGGCGGTCCTTGCTGTAGCGGACTCTCTCATAAATGGTTTCCGGTGTAGCAGACAACAGAACGATTCTGCCATTTTCTTTCATAAAAGATACATTTTCTTCCCGCAGCACTGCACCGCCACCGCAGGATACGATGACACCGTCTTTTTCTGAAATATCTTTTACAAGCTGTGTCTCCAAATCTCTGAAATGTGTTTCACCATACTGTGCAAAAATGTCAGAGATAGCCATTTTCTGCTGCTCTGCAATCATTTCATCCATTTCGCAAAGAGGAACATTTAATTTCTCTTTTAATACTTTTGCTATGGTGCTTTTCCCGGCTCCCATAAATCCAATCAGAAAAATATTCTCTGCCATTTTCTAATTCCTTTCCATATGTATGATTCCAAATATCGATTAAAATTCTTCTCTATTATTTTTACTGTCTATTGCTATTCTGATGTATGATTTCCAATATCCGCCGCAGTTCTTCTGCATCTATCTGTCCCGGTGCGCTGCTCTTTCCGGCTGCGCCAAAGGTAACTGCCGAGCCAAAGATTTCTCCGCAAAGACGGCTGATTAAGCCCTTTCCTGCCATAGACATGGTAATAACAGGTGTCTTCCCTGTTTCCCTCCAGCTTTCCGTTACCGTAAGCAGTGTTAAAACATCCTTGCTGCTTTGTGGCATAACGGCAATCTTTGGAATATCTGCGCCAAGTGCTTCCATTTTCTGAAGTCTGGCAAGGAGTTCTTCTGCTGCCGGTGTTTTTTCAAAATCATGATTGGATGCAATGACTTTTACATTATTGCTATGTGCTGCCGCTACTACTGCCTTTACAACAGCATCCCCGAAAAATAATTCCACATCCACGCAGTCCACAAACCCGGATGCAATTGCAGCTTCATTTAAGCTTTGATATGCTCCGTCGCTTAAGGCAGCTTCTCCGCCTTCCCTGCTGCTTCGGAAGGTAAATAAAACCGGCAGTTCTCCCAAACATTTGCGAAGCTTTTCTAACAGTGCGACTACTTTTTTACTGTCTGCAGCTTCTTCATACCAGTCCACACGAAATTCCACCAGATCCGGTTTTGCAGCCTTCGCCCGCTCTGCGCCCTCTAATATTTCTTTTTCCGTCTTTCCTACAACCGGAACACAAATCTTTGGCATTCCGCTTCCGATTTCCAATGTCCTGATTCTGACTACCGTCTGCTCCATTTCTTACTCCTTATCCTACTGGAAAAACTTCTCTTTTACTTCCCGTACCGGCATCTCTTCTCCGGTGTACAGGCGGAATGCAGCAACACCCTGCCACAGTAACATTCCTTTTCCATTGAGGCAGGTGCAGCCTGCTTCTTTTGCTTCCCGGAGTAATCTTGTCTCTTCCGGATTATAAACGGCATCTGCAACCACCAGTCCCGGACGGAATGCGGATGTATCTTTCACAACGCTTTCTTTTTCCATCGGTTTCATTCCAACGATTGTTGCATTGGCAAAAATGTCAGAGCTTTGAATCTCTTCTGTCATCTTTGCAGTATCTGCAATGTCATACACATTTACCACAATGCCCGGCACTTCTTTTCTAATCTTCTCTGCTGTTTCCAGTGTTCTTTCGAAGAAGTCATCTTTGATATTGAAAATGCTGATTTCTCTTGCCCCGTCCAGCGCACACTGTACCTGAATGGCAGTGGCTGCTCCGCCGCCTCCTGCTACTGTGATTTTCTTTCCTTTTATCTCAATTCCATGGTCTCTTAAATTGCCTACAAATCCTTCACCGTCTGTCATATGTCCGATTAATTTTCCATCTTCATTTACTATGGTATTGACTGCTCCGATAATCCGGGCTGCCGGTGAAAGCTCATCCATATATTTTGCAGCTTCTGTCTTACATGGCATCGTTACATTGCAGCCACGCATGTGGAAAAGGCGCATGGCATCCACGGCTGCCTTTACTTCTTCTACTTTTATGTCGAATGCTACGTATGCATAATCTAATCCTAATTTTTCAAAGCTATAGTTATACATTGCCGGGGAGCCTGAGTGTCCTACCGGGGAACCGATTAATGCTAATAATCCTGTATGTCCTGTTATTCTTCCTTTTCCTTCCATATCTTTTCTCCTTCTGCTAAAAATGATTCTGTTCGGGTGATTACGATAACGCAAAACAACGATCAAACGATTGTTGCTGCCATTTAACGATGTTTTCTTTTGATGAACAGGAAATGTCCTATCGTTCTTAGATACGCATTTTGCTTGTAGTAGACTGTCTTTCCACCTGCTTTGACGGGATATCTGCACTGTCCGCCGGAGGCGGATGCCACAGCAAACCTGCAAGGGGCACTAAGAATTTCGATAAAGTTACGAATTCGTCCGGCAACCGGCGCATATTCGCATCCATGCTTAAGATGCGCCTCACTGGCACATCCCTGTGCCAGTGCTGCCGGTTTGCCGACGAAATTCCAAGTGCCCCTAACAGCCTGCTTCATGCATCCGCATTCCGGCGCACCGTACAGATATCTTGTCAAACATTGGAAAGACCGGCTAAATCACAAAAGCAAAATGCAGTGTCTTAGAACGATGACATTTCCTGTTACAAAAGAAACATCTGTCAAATGGCAGATACAATGGTTGCATCCTGTTTTCCTCTATCGTAATCACCCGAGTGAAACTCTTTTTCTATCATAGCTTTTTTTCCATGCCATGGCAATATTTATCAGAAAATATTCTGTCCATTCCGGTAATTATCCCACATGGTGCTATTCGCCCGTTTTACTTCCTGTTCAAACTCCCGGGCAGATATCAGCTTACAGTCCTGACCGCGGATAATCATCTGCTCTAAGCCATCGGAGGTTGCAACCGTTACATCATAATGATTGTGATCTTCGTGGGCAAAGCGTTCAATGTACTGGTCTGCCGTTTCTGCTTCCTTCGTAAAGACAATATGGATATTGTGATAGTCCAACTGTTCTGTCTTATGTCCGATCAGGCGGTATGCATCAAACACCACAATGACTTCACCACCAAAGATGCCCTGATAGTTGCAGAGAATGTCCTGCAATTTGCCTCTGGCTCCATCCAGATTCACTTCTGCCAGTTCATGTAAATCCTTCCAGGCATAAATTACATTGTAGCCATCCACCAGTAGATAGCGTTCCAGTTTTTCCGGCTTGTGGTAAGTACGGACGGTTGGTGCATTGTTTTCTGCTTTGCGTTTTCGCACAACACCGTTTTTGCGTTTTCCTTCCTGCCGGTTGGCATAGAAGGTCTTTTCTAAAATAGCATCGATTTCATCGGTATCTACCCAGTCCTCTACTACGCCGGGACGATGGACTTTTATCCGTTCTTCTTTTGTGCCGCCATCTTCTTCTAAAACAGATGGCATATGCATGTGCTCTTTTACTTCATACCACGGCACCAGATAGCCCGCTCCGTGGGCACAGAATACGGAATCTGATGTATTATATAAATCTGCCTCCGGCTGATAACCGATAGCTTCTACCACTTCATCCTGATTCTGGCACACCTCGTAGCCCTGCAATGTGCAGAAGAATTTGCCACGCCCCTTGGCATAGGTATTTAATTCCTTCTGATAATCCGAAAGCTTCGATACCGGACCGCTTCCGGTGAGCAGTGCCATTCCATTTTCTATCTGCGGAGCGTCCATTCTGCTATTACGCTGCTCCATATCATGCATTGCACGACCCAGACATTCTTCCGGTATTTCCAGACGAAATGCATAATAAGGCTCAAGCAGTACAGAATCTGCTTCCATCAGTCCCTGCCTTATAGCACGGTAAGTTGCCTGCCTGAAATCGCCGCTTTCGGTATGCTTTGGATGTGCCCGGCCGGACACTACGGTAATCTTCATATCAGTAATGGCAGAACCGGTTAATACGCCCTTATGTTCCCGCTCTGCAAGATGGGTCAGTATCAGCCGCTGCCAGTTTTTATCTAAAATATCTTCACTGCAGTCTGTCTGAAAACACAGTCCGCTTCCGCGCTCCCCCGGCTCCAGCAGAAGGTGGACTTCCGCATAGTGCCGCAGTGGTTCAAAATGTCCAACTCCTTCTACGGTATTGCGGATGGTTTCTTTATAAATAATCTTCTCTTCTCCAAATTCCACTACTACGCCGTAGCGTTCTTTTACCAGTTTCTGTAAGATTTCAAGCTGTACTTCGCCCATCAGCTTAATGAGAATCTCTCCGGTTTCTTCCCGGTATACAATATGCAATTCCGGATTTTCTTCCTCTAACTGCTTTAATTTTGGCAGCATGACCGCCACCGGAACTTCCTTCGGCAAAACCAGTTTTACACTGCGTACCGGCTCTAAGACCGGAAGTATGGACTCTTCTTCAATGCCAAGTCCTTCTCCCGGATAAGTCTTTGTCAGTCCGGTAACAGCACAGACTGTACCTGCTGCCGCCTCGGATACTGCCTCATATTTTTCTCCGGAATAAATACGGATCTGATTGACCTTTTCCGCCCACTCTTCTTCTCCGGCTTTGCCATTAAGCATGTCCTTTACACGAAGAGTTCCTCCGGTCACTTTAAGATAAGTCAGCCGGTTTCCCTGTTCTTCTCTTGCAATCTTAAAGATTTTAGCACCAAATTTATCCGGATACTGCGGTGTCCTGCCATATTCGTAAAGCCCGTCTAACAGTTCTTCCACACCCTGCACCTTTAATGCAGAGCCAAAATAGCAGGGGAAAAGTCCCCGCTTTGCAATCATTTGTGCAAGGTCATTGGACGCAAGACTTCCTTCCGATAAGAATTTCTCCATGGCTGCTTCTTCGCACATAGCCGCCTCTTCATAGAAGCCTTCGTTCTGCTCCTGTGTAAAGTCAATGCAGTTGCTGTCCAAATGCTCCTTGATTTCCAATAAAAGAGCCTCTTTATCCGCTCCCGGCTGATCCATTTTATTGATAAATAAGAATACCGGAACCTGATAAAGTTTTAACAGACGCCACAGCGTTCTGGTATGTCCCTGCACACCATCGGCTCCACTGATGACCAGCACTGCATAATCAAGCACTTTAAGGGTCCGCTCCATCTCCGCAGAAAAGTCCACATGCCCCGGTGTATCCAATAAAGTGATTGCCATATCTTTCCAGGAAAATTCTGCCTGCTTTGAGAAAATCGTAATTCCACGCTCCCGCTCCATGGCATTATTGTCAAGATATGCATCCTTATTATCCACTCTTCCCAGATGGCGTATGCTTCCGCTTGTATACAACATACTTTCCGATAATGTTGTCTTTCCTGCATCTACATGTGCAAGAATTCCGATTACCAGCTTCTTCATATTTAAAGGTATCCTTTCTGACATTTTTTTACGCTGTACAACTAGTCCCGGTTCAGCTCGGCTAAAAGCTCTGCCCGCTTGCTTCCAATCAGCAGCTCCTGATTATACTGTAAATAGCGGTCGCAGTTGTGCTCGGCTAAGAATCTTGCGGATTCTGCCACGGTAGCAAGGTCTGTTACAAATACCACCATTTCCTGACCGCCCTCAAATGCCTGCTCCATAAAATCAAACGCATGCTCTAAGGCTGCTGCGGTCTTTTCTTCGATTGTTTCTAATGTCTTTCTCTGGATATCAAAGGCTGCCTTTTTTTCCTCAAAAACTTCTTTCTTTGCCCCTTCGGAATTACGGTACTCTTTCAAGGCTGCAAAGTCGCGGTCTGTCTTAGCCTTTTCTTTTCCATAGCTTCGGAACAGATTCTGTAATCCGTCCAACAAAAGATTGACCACGCTGAGTCTTTCATCAAAAGCTGCATCATAAATCCGGGCAAATACTTCCGGCCGAATCTTTCCTTCCAATATTAACGGAATTCCATAGTCATCCTTATATTTCTGGTATAAATCAAAATATGCTGCCGCATCCTCTGCCACATCCTTATGGTGTAAAAATTCTCCTACAACGGTTTCATCTACCGGAAGCCCCATTTCTTCATAGGTCTGCATCAAAATGCTTAAGTCCTCCCAGCCTCTTGCTGTGACAAACTGCAAGCCGTCTACATCTGCTTCCACCCGGTAGAAATTCTTTGGACGAAGCTCAAGATAGCTTAAAATTGCACCATGGATATGTCTTGATCTGGCATAAGCTTTCCAAACACCAAGGTCTGCCTCTACCTGCATACAGCGGACACGGTCCAAGGTTACCATATCAAATTCCCGCACCGATTTATTGTATTCCGGCGGATTGCCTGCTGCAACAATAATCCAGCCCTCCGGCACTGCCTGATTACCAAAGGTCTTGCACTGCAAAAACTGCAGCATGGTCGGTGCCAGTGTCTCAGACACACAGTTAATCTCATCAATGAAAAGGATTCCTTCCGGACAGCCTTCCTGGATTTTCCGGTATACGCTGGCAATAATCTCACTCATGGTATATTCCGTTATGGAATACTCTTTGCCTGCAAATTCCATTTCTTTGATAAAAGGAAGTCCCACTGCACTCTGTCTGGTATGATGGGTAATCGTATATGCTACCAGTCCGATTTTGCACTCCTCTGCAATCTGCTCCATAATCTGGGTCTTGCCGATTCCCGGCGGTCCCATTAATAAGACCGGTCTCTGACGAATCAGAGGAATCTTATATCTGCCCTCATCATCCTTTTTCAAATATGCTGTTACGGTATGTTTGATTTCTTCCTTTGCCTGTTTGATATTCATCTGTTTTCTTCCAATCTATATTATTTCTCTCATGCATTCTGTTCCAGCTCTTCCGGCTCCAGCTGCAGCCGCATTGCCCATGGCGGTACTGCCGTCTCATCATAGGCTCCCAAGAATAAAAATGCGGTCTTATATTCCGGCTTCTTTACCGGATAAATGCCCTTGCCATCGGTAAAGTACAAGAGTCCATCCAGATGCCGGATACTTCCTTCTTTGATTAGTTGGTTTACATAAGTAAACGCCGGTCGAAAATCTGTATTTCCGCCGCCCACTACCTGAAAGCTTTTTAGCAGTCGCTCCATTTCTTCCTGACTGCTGATTACCTCATCCATTTCCACTTTATCATCGCACTGGATAATCCGAATTCTGCATCTTCGAAAGAAGCTGTTCTGCTGGGATAAAATGCCAAATGTCTCATTTAAAAAGCCTTTGATTAAACTGCCGCTGGTGGAATAACTGGTGTCTACCACCACTACAAATTCCCGGATTTTCTTTACTTCCCGGCTCTCCACCGGTTCTATCAGGGGCATATTCTTATAAAGCCGCAGCCCATAGGTATAATAATTCAAATCATACTCATCGGGATTGCATTTTAATTCTTCCTGTAGTATGGAAAATTTCTGTAAAAATTCCTTATAACTCCGGCGGCTTTTCGCAGCACTGATCTGTGTCATCAGAAGTTCTTCTCCCTTTTCCGGCTCATCTCCATGCCGCTTCTTTGCCATACTGGTCTGCCTTGCTATCTTATTCCATTTATTTCTGGCTGCAGATGCCGCGCCATTGCCGGTTTCCTCTTTCCAGAAACGGTGGTCATCCGTATAAAATTCATGATTTAAGGTAAGAAGCTCTTCCATGGATTTTCCCCGCAGCCAGCGGTATACCACTGCTGCAGAAATCCGCCCCTCACCCTTCAACGCTTCATAGGTCTGCTGCCGCAGAAAGCTTAATGCGCGCCTGGTACAGGGCTTGTCCATGCCGTCAATGGTCTGCTCCACTACAATATCGCAGGCAAGATTCCAAAGCTTCGTATCTCTGTTTCCTTTTAAAAATAAGTGTGAAAAAATACAGTGCAATATCGTGTGCAGGTACGCCCGGTTCATAAATGCCGGATTATTCCGGAATACGCGTATTACCTGTCCTGCTGAGAAAAAGAGGCTCTCTCCGTCCGTAGCCATTGTCTCTAAGCCTTCCATTGCCTGAGGCTTCAATGCAGAAAGTGCCACATCAAGATATCTCAAATCCAGATAGATTTCACTTCTTGCATGCTGCAAGATTTTTACAGACATATCATTTTCCCATTCGGTCTGGGTCTTAATATGCGCCATCTTCTGCTCCTTTCTGCCACTGCATATTTTCTTAATTTTCTGCTGTTTTTACCACTCAATATCATAACAGGAAGAAGCTGCTTCTTCCTTATAATATTTCTGCTGCCAGCTGCTTAAGCTGACACTGCCTTCTGCCCAGCCGGCTTCTGCCGCCTGCTCGATTAATGCAGTGATTCCACTCCGCTCCATCACCTGAAGCCGGCATATCAACTCTAATAATGCTAAATCTTTTTTCTGAATCAAAACATCGCATACCTCACTGGCATGTTCTTTTAAATAAGAAAGATAACGTTCACGGGCTTCTTCCTTTAATTCCACCGGATATGCCAGTCTGCAAAGTGCCATTCTGGCTGCAGTCCACATCTTCTCCTCAATGCAGATCCGCTCAAATATCATATCGTATGCGGCGGCATCTACCATCCGCTCGTGAAAACACTGTCTTGCCCGGAAACCTTCCCCCGCAATATTCAGTGCAAATATATGTGCCGGTCCGATTTCTTCATAGGAATCGTAATATTCCGGATAGAAAAATAAGGCTTCCTTAAATTCCACTTCCAAATCAGCCCGAACCTGATTTAAGATAAGCTGTGCGCCACTGGCTTCTTCCATGGAAGAACGAAGCACCAGCCGCTTTAAGCTCCGGCAGTTCATAAAGGCATCGCTTCCTAATTCTTTTAAGAAACGCCCCAAGGTAAGTGTTCGTAATTTGCGGCAATTATAAAATGCCAGATTCCCGATTTGTTCCACGGAATCCGGCAAAGAAATTTCTTCGATATCATTTCCACATAATGCCTTCATAAAACTGTCCACTTCGCCGATGGTAACGGCATCTGCCGGAACATGTTTGCTTTCCGAAAAACAATATGCGCCTATTCTCTTTACTGTGAATCCATCTATCTGTTCTGGAATTACAACAACCGGTGTCGTCCCATATACACGCTCTATGCTTATGGAATATTCATCCAGCGGCTGTATCTCATAGCTGTATGCTGTGTTCATCTTACGCTCCAGTTTCCTCATCTTTTCTCTGCTACAATATAACACATCCCCGGTTATCGCACAAGTTCCGTCATTCCGCCTTCTAAAATCAGACGGTTATCTTCATAGATTCCGGCAAACTGACTCATTGGAAGCGGGCTTACCCCCATTCCCACCTCAATGGTATAACCGGGACGATTGTATTCCTGAATAAACCAGTCTTTGAAACCGGCATAACCAGATGTAGAGGGCGTCTCTTCCACCCGGTATCCGCTGACCTCGCCAAAATATTCTGCAATTCTTCTGGAATCTGCCGGTTCATAGTCAAGATACCGCCAGTAAATCACTTCGCCCTGGGCATGATATGCCAGAATTAACGAAAAATTATGGGCTCTTGTAAATTCATAGACACTGCGGCTTTCCGGTGCCACAAGGGGAGCCTCTCCCACATAATCTCTTGGTGCCGGTGTTGTAAATCCCATGGCAAATTTAATGTTTCTGGCATTTTCCCAGCCCGCCGGAAATTGCAGATTCAAATCAATTCCTTCTATATTAGCTTTCCATCCATCCGGAAATGGAATCTTCGGATAATCAGCTGCAATGCGCTCTGCCTCTTCTAAGGATGCACCCTCTTCTAATACTCCATTCACTAAATCCACACCATCCGGGTTTACCATGGGAACAAGATACAGGGAAAATCCATAAAAAAGCCACGCTGCCTGCACAGTATAAAGCATGCGTCCCGCTGCAAATGCATGGGCATATTCTTCCGCAAATTTAAGCAGGACCGGTGTGGTAATCCATTCGTTGGCATGATATGCTCCACTGTAAAAGACTTCCCGCTCTCCTGTTCCAATCCGAAGATAGGGAATTTCCTTTCCCATCGCACTTTTTCCAATATTTCCCTGAACCAAGAACGGATAGCGTACCGTAAGCCCTTCCAATATCCAGTCATTGAGATAAGAAGTGTAAGCCACATCTTCTGCTACAAGCGAAAAAGAGAATGGAATTGCAAGAATACTTCCGGTCCGCAGTGCCAGCGGATTTACTGTTGGATTGGCTGTCATAATCACTGATACACTGGTGTCATAATTTGCCGCAATACCCCATAATGTATCACCGGATTTTATTTCATGCATCGTATATCCTTTTAAATAGGGAAAAAGCTTCCCCCATACTACATCATCTATTTTACAGTTAAATTCTTCCCCGCTCTTTTTCCTTAAAAACTGCCGCAATGCCCTGCAGGTATTCTCTCCCAAAATTCCATCTTTCCTTATATCATATCCCGCACGGTTTAATGCCAGCTGCACATACTGTACCAGCACGGAGCGTTCTCCCGGATTCAATACTTTCATTCTTTCACCTGTTTCCAGTCCTTCTTATCAGTATATGCAGCTGTTTATAAAATGTGAAAAAGCCTTGCAGTTTTCTGCAAGACTTCTTCTGGTTATGATATATAATACAATTTGTTTGTACCCTACGGAAATGTTTTTGTTTTTGGAATTTACATTCCTGCTAACTGTTTGCCTAAACTTTCGCATGCAGCGACTGCATCGTCATCCGGTGCTTCCTGACAAATCACACCTTCACCATTTACAACGGTTGCTCCTGCGCTTGTCATACGGTCTACCCAGTCACGCATCCACTGTCCATCGCCCCATCCGTAAGAACCGAATAATGCGATTTTCTTTCCTGCTGCAAAGCCTTCTACTTCTTCAACGAATGGCTCCATCTCGCCTTCTTCTAAGACTTCTGCACCCATTGCAGGACATCCCATTGCAAATACGGAAGAAGCTTTTAATGCATCCATATCAGCTGTACTTACATCAACAACCTCTGCTTCTTTGCCAGCTGCTTCAATTCCTCTTCCAACAGCCTCAGCCATTGCCTGTGTGTTTCCTGACTGTGTCCAATAAACTACCTGAATCTTACTCATTTTTTCTACCTCCTAAACAGCCGCTTTCTGCGGCATGCTGTCATTATAAATACCAATGATGTCCCGCATTCCCACTCCATTGGAGAGAAGCTGGATGATGGTCTCTTTTTCCATATCATAGCGTGCGAAAAGACGTTTCTTTTCCGGAACATGTGCGTACACTTTCCAGTAACCCTGATAGAGTGCATTCTGTCCATTCTGTTCCATAAATCCTCTTACATCTTCTACCGGATAGCCAAGCAGTACTCCCATCTCATGAGGGAAGCCCGGCTCGCCGCACATATAACCCTGGTAACGTTTCTGAAACGTGCTGAGAATATTTCCGAGCGTAAAGTCCTGATAACCGGACTCCTGCAACAGCTCCCGTATCTCTTTACGCATCAGATACGCCTCCAACGGTTTCTTCCGGAAAAGAAGGTAACGAGCTTTTTCCCTGGTCCTGAGCAGTAGCAGGAATGAAATTCCGGATTTTCTCAGGCACTGTTTTACCGCATCCTCCATGCCTGTTGAAACGACTAAGAGATTGGATATCTTTACTCCTGCGATCAATGGGGCACATTGTAACGCTAACTGCGTCTCTGCATTGTGTAAATCCATCTGTTGTACAATTTCCAGAATTTCTGTACTCATATCTTCTTTTCCTTTCGCTCTAGTTAGCTATTCCTAACTTGTGTTTATCATAACTAATTACATTTCTGTTGTCAACATAAAATGTGCGTGGTGAGAATTCTTTATCATATTAAGAATTTCAGTTAGTTTGATATGGTTTTAGTTTGGCTGGGTGGGATGAAAATATACTTGTATAAAAATACCAGCAGTTTCGCTGCAATATTACATTTTCAAGTTCTACTCTACATTCTTCAAAGCTTCGTCCATCGGTATCTTCCGAATCTTCCGAAGGCAGAACAATGCCACTACGAAGTATGCTGCCAGCACCATAAGCAGTATCTTCCAGTAGATGTTCGGGTCATAGTAGATGCTCAGCCAGCCGGAGTAATCACTCATCATTGCCCGGTAGATGACATTAATGGTCTCGGTAGCAATTGCTTCACCCAGGATAACGGATATCACCACAATCCAGGTGGTGGCTGTCAGATATAATTTCCCGATTTCTCGGGTGTTGTAACCCAATATCTTAACCATGGATATGGATGAAGCATTCTGCTCGATAATCAGCTTTGTCATCAGGTAAATAAGGATTGCTGCCAGTGCAACAGAAAATACATTCATCAGATAGAACATGCCGCCCATAGATACATCAAGCTGTCTTGATACCTTGGTGAGGTCATCTTCTGTAATGGTCGTCATGATATAGGCATCCTCAATATCGGTAATCTTCTTATCGGAGAAATATCCATTGAAATAATCCTCCTCTTTGTCAAATACATCCCGATATTCCTCTTCCGGCATAAAAATTGCCACTGCTGCCGGATACTCATAGATTCCAGCCACCTTAAACTTGTATTTCTTATCTCCATAAGTTTCCTTTAACTCAATGGTATCGCCTTCTGCGAGCCGGTATTTTTCTGCATAACTATCCGAAATGTAGACACCTTCTTTTGGGAAATCAATATCAACATAAGCACTGTCTTTTTCAACGCCATAGACGCTAACCTCTTCGCTGTTGAATTCTGTCGGCATTGTCTTTAAACTACCGGCAAGATAAGTCTCTGCGCCATCTGTTTCCGTTGGAACCGGTGCTTTTAATACATACTGATAATCTGCAAGCATGTGGGACAGCACTTCATCCTGATAATGCTCTAAAAGTGGTGACATCATCATGCCGAAAACTAACAGAATTTCTGCAAAAGCAATACCGATAAATAAAGTCAGGTAGCCCGCACGGTTCTGTAAAATAATACGGATACGGAACCGGTTAAAGAATTTGAAATGCGGCAGTTTTACTGCTTTTTTCCGCTTTCTTCTGCTCAAATCCCTGCGCAGGAAATTCAGTGGTGAAATACGCAGTTTGGAAGAAATCAAAAGCAGATTTATAACAATCATTATGATTGCCGGAATCACTGTTGTCAGGATAAACGCATCCCCATTCCAGATGGTATGGTAGGTCGGCAGACTATAGCTTCCATAGTACAAATCTGCTACCATATTTTTAAATACGGTATAGCCAAGTATATTTCCAATAATTGCTGCTACGATTGTCACCAGTACCGGAAGATGCAGATAATGCCGCAGCAGTTCTCCTCTGGTATAGCCGGATGCACGCAGCGTTCCGATGACTGCCGCTTCTTTTGTAATCGTATTATTGGTGGTAACTGCAAAGACAAATGCCATAATCGCTATCAGGATATATAACAACGTCATTACCATTGTTTTGTCTCCACCCATATCATCTCCCGTAAAATGAATTGCCTGATTGGAAAATGCCGGTATGTATGCTACTATTACCGCCTTACTGCCCAGCACTTTCATAAAATCTTCTGCTTTCTCTTTTGCTTCCGTATCATCAGCCGGAGTTTTTTCATATTTCCAGGAATAGCTGTAATGGAGATTGCCGGTGCCATAAGCATCAAAAGCATCCTCTGTGGCAATGGCAACGCCAAATTTTATGGCATCAAACATCAGATCCTTGCTATCGGAAAACAGAGCACTGTAATCTGATAATGCCACCAGACCACTGATGGTCTTTTTCTCGCCGCCTACTTTAATGGTGTCTCCTACTTTTAAGGAATTATTGTCCGCATACATCCGGTCAATTGCAATTTCATCTTCCTGCTGCGGCATTTCTCCATCCATCAGACATACTTTATCCACTTCGTTTCTTGGTTTAAAAATGCGGAGGGTACTGTCTGACTTTCCATTTACCACCTCTTCTTCCAGATAGTAATTCTCATAAATTGTTACGCCTTCTTTTTCCAGTTCTGTAAGCAGCGTATCGTCAGCTTCTTCCATCAGTTCGAAATTACCGTCTTCAATATTGTACTTTTCAAAACTCTCATTATAGGCAGTTATCATACTGCTTCCTGCCACCAGAAATCCCGATACAAATCCGATAGTAGCTATCAGGAACAGGAAAATCACAAGATATTTTCCAAAATCTGTTTTCAATTCTCTTGGAATTCGTTTTCTTAATGGACTCTTCACTTTCATCACCGCCTTTACCAGTCAAGTTCCTGTGCAGGAATCTTCACTTCATTGGTGTAATCCTTTCGAATCTGTCCATCACGCAGCTTAATGACACGGTCTGCCATGTTTTTGATGGCATCATTATGGGTAACCATAATAACGGTATTTCCATATTTCTGATTTACATCCTCAATCAGCTTCAAAATCTCTTTGGATGTATTGTAATCCAGTGCTCCTGTCGGCTCATCACAGAGCAGAATATCCGGGTTCTTTACAATGGCACGACCAATGGCTGTACGCTGCTGCTGTCCACCAGATAACTGGTTTGGCAGCTTATGACGATGCTCATAAAGTCCCAGTGTCTTAAGCAATTCGTCAATGTCTAATGATTTATCACTCAGATATGCTCCTACCTCAATATTTTCCTTCACATTGAGGTTTGGGATCAGATTATACATCTGAAATACATATCCTAAATGGCGGCGGCGGTAATTCGTCAGCGCCTTTTCGTTCATATCTGCTGTTTTCTCTCCATTGATGGAAATATAGCCGCTGTCTGCACTGTCAATTCCTCCGATAATATTCAAAAGTGTTGATTTACCGGAACCAGACGGTCCTAACAATACGCAAATTTCACCTTTTTCAACAGAGAAATTAATTCCCTTCAAAACTTCTGTTTTTGCCTCTCCCTGTCCAAAACTTTTTTTCAAATCCTGAATCTCCAGAAACATATTCATCCTCCTTTTTCTTTTCTAACTCTTTTTTCAGTTCTTTTATTTTGTTACTCCTGCTTCCCTCTTTCCCAATGCTGTACTATTTCCAACTTCCTGTTAGCTTTTTGTAACTTTTGTTAGTATAGCCTATCCGTTTGGTAAAAGAAAGGCGTTTACTGATTCTTTTTCTCAATAAACGCCTTTATACTATTTCTTTGCAATGTGCAGTGTCCGCATGGAATTTAAAATTGCAATGACAGATACACCTACATCTGCAAATACTGCTTCCCACATATTGGCAATACCAAATGCACCGAGTATCAGCACAATTGCTTTTACGCCAAGTGCAAATACGATATTCTGGTGCACGATGGAAAGTGTCTTTCTTGCAATCTTCACAAGAGATGCAATCTTTCGCACATCATCATCCATAAGAACTACATCTGCAGCTTCGATTGCCGCATCAGACCCCATACTTCCCATTGCAATTCCTATATCTGCTCTGGTCAGTACCGGTGCATCGTTGATGCCATCACCCACAAATGCAAGTTTTTCTTTCTCATGCTGTTCTTTCAGAAGTGCCTCAACCTCACTTACCTTGTCACCCGGCAGTAATTCTGCATGCACTTCATCCAGTCCCAGTTCATCTGCTACTGCCTGTGCTGCTGCCTTACGGTCTCCGGTCAGCATAACGCATTTCTTCACGCCTACCTTCTTCATGCTATGGATAGCTTCTTTTACGCCCTCCTTAATGGAATCGGAAATTACAATGGTTCCGGCAAATGCTCCATCTACCGCAACATAAATTACGGTTCCGGCACTACTGTTTTCGGTATAGGAAATATTCCGGGCTGCCATCATTTTGGCATTTCCAAGCCATACTTCTTTTCCATCTACAAATGTATGAATTCCATGTCCGGCAATTTCTTCTGTTCCGGTTACCCGGTTCATATCCAGTTCTTTGCCATAGGCTTCACGCACGGAATTAGCAATTGGATGATTGGAATATCCTTCTACATGGGCTGAAAGCTCTAAGAGTTCCTCTTTGCTTCCATTTACCGGAAGTACCTCAGATACCTTGAACTCGCCTTTGGTCAGTGTACCGGTTTTGTCAAATACGATAGTGGTCATCTCAGCCACTGCCTCTAAATAGTTACTTCCTTTTACAAGAACACCTAAGTTAGAAGATGCTCCGATACCGCCGAAGAATCCCAATGGGACGGAGATTACAAGGGCACACGGGCAGGAAATAACAAGGAAAATACAGGCTCTCTGAATCCACTCAGCCCAGCCGCCGCCTAAAATAATCGGTGGCAGGATTGCAAGAATTACTGCTCCAATGGTAACAACCGGAGTGTAATATTTTGCAAATCTGGTGATAAAGTTCTCCACTCTTGCTTTCTTGCTGCTGGCATTCTCCACCAGTTCCAGAATCTTGGATACTGTGGAATCTTCGAATGCTTTTGTTACTTTTACCTTTAAAGTACCGCTTCCATTGACACAGCCGCTGATGATTTCATCACCTTCTGCTGCTCTTCTTGGAACAGATTCTCCGGTCAGTGCTGCGGTATCGACCATGGACTCACCTTCTACTACAATTCCATCCAGCGGAATACGCTCGCCCGGTTTTACCACGATGACTGTGCCGATTTCCACGTCATCCGGATCTACCTGGACTAATTTGCCATCCTCTTCCACATTGGCATATTCCGGACAAATGTCCATCATATCTGCAATGGACTGTCTGGATTTTCCAACTGCATAGCCCTGGAAAAGTTCTCCAATCTGATAGAACAGCATAACTGCAACACCCTCGGAATACTCCCGTACTCCAAATGCTCCAAACGTTGCAATCATCATCAGAAAGTTCTCATCAAATACCTGTCCATGACTGATATTCCGGAACGCTTTAAAAATAATATCATAGCCAATCAAAAGGTATGGTACCAGATAAATAATAAAAATCAGGACTGGCTGTGTAATCTGTTCTAAGACACCAACGTGTTCCAATACCAGAAGTGCTACAAACAGCACTGCAGTAACCAGAATACGCTCCAGCATTTTTTTCTGATTCTTTGTCATAAGCTATCTCCTATCGCAGAATCCGGCAGTCCGGTTCTACCTTTGCACATACTTTGGCTACTTCATCCATAATTTCTTCAAAACGCTCATCTTCTGCATCGATGGTCATTTTCTGTGTCATGAAGCTTACTACTGCATCATTGACTCCCGGGATTTTCTTGATTGCTTCTTCCATTTTTGCTGCACAGTTTGCACAGTCTAAGTCTTCCAATTTAAATTTTTTCTTCATTATAATATCCTCCTCATTCTTCAATATGTTCTCTGCCCTGGTCGATAATGGTTCTTACATGTTCATCTGCCAGTGAATAAAATACGGATTTACCTTCCCGCCTGCTGCTTACCAGCTTCGCCTGTTTTAAAATCTTAAGCTGATGGGATACTGCTGACTGCGTCATGTTCAACGTCTCTGCCAGATCACACACACATACTTCCGAGCCAAATAATACAAACAGGATCCGGATTCTGGTAGAATCACCAAATACTTTAAAAAGCTCTGCCAGATCATATAATTCATCTTCATCCGGCATCTTCTCCCGTGCCTTCTTAAGAAGCTCTGCATGAATGCAGTTTTCTTCGCAGCATTCTACATCGTTCATTGCCATCTTCTCACCTCCAGGTCGTTTTAACATATGAGCATTTGTTCATATGTTCATAATACGCTTAGGATATCAACTTGTCAATATGAAGTTGGAAATTTTTATAAAAAATTTTTCTATGATATACTCTTATATCTATATTCAGGCAGGACAGCCTCCTGCCACATACAAAGGAGTATTTATTATGCATGATTTTAACGTTGAAATGAACCAGTATTTAACCTACTGCCGCACCCAGAAACGCCTTGATGGTAAAACCTTAAAAGCATACCGCATCGACCTTACACAGTTTGGTACCAGCCTTGCGGCTGCTTTTCCTTCTGCTTCCAGTATATCTGACATCTCTCCTGCTATATTAGAGTCCTATGTTGCCACCCTTCATGAACAATTCAAGCCCAAAACCGTAAAGCGAAAGCTTGCCTCCCTCAAAGCCTTTTTCCACTACCTCGACTACCGCGACCGCATTGTCTCCAACCCTTTTAACAAATTGCATATCAAATTCCGGGAACCGGTGATTCTGCCCAAAACCATCCCGCTTCCTACGATTGAACTGCTTTTATCTTCTATCTATCACCAATACTCCCACGCTGCCACCGATTTCCAGCGTATAAATGCGCTCCGGGATGCTGCTGTTATCGAGCTGCTCTTCGCCACCGGCATCCGAATCTCTGAGCTGTGTTCCATCACACCGGATGACATCAACCTTTCCAACCGGACTCTGCTTATCTTCGGCAAAGGTTCCAAAGAGCGGCTCCTCCAGATTGGCAATGACGATGTTGTCCACACCCTGCTGGAATACCGGAAATGTTACCTTCCTGATATTAAGCGTACCAACCGCTTCTTCGTCAACCAGGCAGGACGTCCGCTCTCCGACCAGTACGTCCGCCGAACCATCCGGAAATACTGCAGCCTTGCTTCCATTGATATGCACATCACTCCGCATATGTTCCGCCACACCTTCGCCACCAGCCTCTTAGAAGCCGATGTGGATATCCGCTACATCCAGGAAATGCTTGGTCACAGTTCCATCCACATCACGGAAATCTACACCCATGTTTCCACAGCAAAGCAGCGGGACATTCTGATGAATAAGCATCCGAGGAAGGATTTCAGGGTGGGGTAAAAGATAAAAAGGACTGTTAGAATTGGCAGTATTTTTACGGTGTTTTTGCCTTTCTAACAGTCCTTTTAGGGGGGATATTTATTCTATATTATATTTCTATATTATATTTCTATTTTATTCTTTGCAGGAGTGCTTTTACTTCTCTTACGTCTGTATCTGTCATCTCTGCAATCTGCTCTGGTGAATAACCTTTTCTGCTCATGCGTGCAAAGATTTCTGCCATCCCATCTTCTTTTATTCCCTGACTCAAATTACACATGATGTTCACATCCTCTCATGTGGATTTTTCTGTGCGAAATTATTGTAACACGAAATGACAGATGAGGATAGTGGAATTTAAACGAGTGCCGTTTGGAATTGTTAATTATGGATTGTTATGGCTTGAAATGATGGATAATCCGGTATTATCTGTTGAATTTCATAGAGCTGCTAGATAATAAGAATTTTTTCTTTGTGTTGTTTTAGATGTGGGTGTTATGCCGAGCAATAAGGATGTAAACAATTGTAAATTATCCAAATATGTAGGATGTGTGTCTTTGCTTTAGAAGGTAGAGGAATTGAAAATGATAACAGTTGATAAAGGAACTGAATTTGAAAGTAATGTATGTCAAATATTGTATACCACAAATCCTTATTCCATTTCTCATTATGATGGGGGACCAGATCGCGGAAGGGATATATTATTACAATATAAAATCGGGACAATGATTTATGATGTTATTGTCGAATGTAAATGTTATGCTCAGTCTGTAAATAAAGAAAATATAATGTCAAGTCTAGACTGGGCAAAAATCCACCGACCTGCATTATTATATTTATGGATTAAACCTTACTTAACGCCTTCCACTAAAGATTATATTAATTTATTTTGCAAAGAATATGGCATTTCAGTTTTATTTGAAGAAGAATTAAATATAGAAAAATATAATGAAGAATTAGAAAAAGAAAAATCAGATATTTTAGTTAATTTAAAGGAACGTATTATAGATTCGTTAAAAAATTCAAACCATACGAATTTAGTAGAATTAGAATACGATAATCAAATTGTATATACAGATCACTATCTTGCGGATCGTGAATGGGAAAGAAATATTTTAATGGGGAACGACTATTTAGCTTATTATATTCAAGGAGTTTCTGCATGTGGAAAGACACAATTATTAAAAAATATAGCTTATGTATATAACCAAAATGGAGAAAATATTTTTTGGCATACTATTTATGATGAAGAAAGTGAACGGCAAATCAGTTCCTTTTTCTTTTCTTTATCTCACTTTTTTGAAATACACTACAATGATTGCAATCTAAAAAATTATTTACAGAACCATGGTTTTTATTTATCAAATGAATTAATAAGCATATTAATGTATTTGTTAAAGCTTTTTCGTCCGATTATTATAATAGATAATGTTCATAAATGTTCTTTCGAGAATATGATTTTAAAAAATACATTTGAAACTATTATAACGGCTAAAACAAATAGAATTTATTTTATTGGTTGGTTTAATATTTTTCCTAAAACAGTTAACATTAAAAACAATCTAAGAATATTGGTACTAGAGGGCTTAGAAGAGAAGGATCTTGATTCAATAATTATTCATCATATTGGGATATCAAGGAAAGATATTGCGGCTTTAATCAAAAATCAGTATAATGGTCTGCCTGGTTATGCCATATTGGTAGATAGTCAAACAAACCAAAACAATCTTGAATCAAATGATACATACTTGCATGGCTTTATAGATTATTTAAGCCCAAGTGAGAAAAGGGTATTGTTTATTTTGACTTATGCATCATTGCCAATTGAAAAAAAATACTTTTCTAAATTGAATTTACTTGAAAACTTATCACAGTTAGTGGAAAAAAGATTAGTTGAGAATAGAGGGAATAGTTATCATGTTCACGACAAATATAAACCATTTTTTAAAAGTTATACTTTGAATAATGAAGATTTTCAAGAAATTATAAATGATCTTACAATAATATCTGAAACCGAGATTGATATTGTATTGGACATTATTAGCATATACAATGAGCATAAGCTACTACAAAATGCATACTGTTTTTTGGAAAAATCATTTCCTAGACTTTTACATCATCAGCTGATTAAGAAAACATTAAAACTTGTTCAACAAATGGAAGAAATTTCGACTGACAATGAGTATTTAATAGAATTATGTAAAATGAAAATAATTTTATTAGAGCGGCTGTCGCAATATGATTTATGTGTTCAATATCTGACAATAATAGAAAAGGATATTGATTTTTGTTCTTTACAATGGGAAAGCATATATTATGTTCAATTAAGGTGCTTCTATTTTTGTGATTTATATGACAAATTATTACTCTCATTTTATGATAACAGAAAATATATTTTTGAACAGATGAAAGAAGAACTTCGAATACAAATTCTGCTTCTTATAGGAAGAGTTTACTATATTAGAGGAGATTTGGAAACTTCTCTCACGATATATTTGCTTAGTTATCAATTTGCGATTTCTAATAATAATACTTCTTTAGCAGTAAAAACAATACATAGAATTGCGATGATAGAATGTTGCAAAGGATTATATCCAGAAAGTAAAAACACCTTTTTAAAAATAGCGGAATTGGAAACACTAATAACCCCAAAGCGAAAATCGTTTGCATATTATCGTATTGCTAAATGTTGCTTTGCATTGGATGAGTTAGATGAGAGTATAGACTATTTACAAAAAAGTATTTCGATTAAAGAGTCTTATAACGATAAACGAGGAATTATGTATGCGTATAAATTAATGGCTAACGTATATTTTAAAAGACATGAATTTGTGGATGCGATATTTTATATAGAACAGGCACAGAATATTGCAAAAGAACTTGGATTAGCTAAAGAAGTAGTAGCTGTCAATTTGACTTTAGTTAAAAATATAATGAAATATGAGATAAATTATAAAGAAATCAATATCGAAGAA
Organism: Roseburia sp. OM03-7AC; assembly: GCF_003462625.1. Lineage (NCBI taxonomy): Bacteria > Bacillati > Bacillota > Clostridia > Lachnospirales > Lachnospiraceae > Roseburia > Roseburia sp. OM03-7AC. Next base: position 32,790 of record NZ_QTZJ01000001.1, on the reverse strand, counting down.
TTATTATATGATTGTTTATGTATTGCATCAAATGAAAAGTTGCTTTTTCGAATTGATACCATTGTTCGCCTATCAGAAGGAACCTATACTGATTTACATAATGAATCAAAAAAGCAGTATGAATTGACTAAACAATTCTTAGAACGTAGTGTATTAGAACAATGTGATATATACAGCAAATATTTATCTAAGCACATAAAAAATTTATTTGAGCGGTTACATAATAATAATAAAGCTATTACATCTACCTTGCTAATAGAAGCAGGCATCATAACTTCGGAGCTAAAAAATTTGAGAATAAATGTAGATGATTTATAATAATTTCTGAACTAATCCATTAGGATATTTAGGAATATCTTCGAACTGCTTATCCTTTATAATAGCAGTTAACATTCTTAATGCTTGATTATGTGAACAAATTATAATATTATTTTTTAAAAGCATTTTTTCTATAGAATGTGAGAAAGAGGTAATTCTAAATTTGAATTCATCAAAACTTTCTCCCATAGGAGGTGTCATATATTCTTTAAAATGCCCATTAAAAAAGTAATCTGGATATTCTTTAAATAATTCGCATCGTTTTTTACCTTCCAGAATCCCCATATTTCTTTCAATAATACGCGAATCTGTAGAAGAAGAGATTTGAAGCCCGGATTGCGTTTGTAGTATTTTTCCTGTTAAGACACATCGATTTAATGGTGAAGAGATCAGTATATATGATTCCAACTGACTTTCTTTGCTTAAAATGGAGTAGTTAACAGAGTACTCTAGTAGCGGGCAATCCGTTTGCCCGCTAACAATATTTTTTTCATTAAATAACGTCTTACAATGTCTAAGAACATATAATTTCTTTTTCATGTTAAATTTTTAAGTTGAACACAGGTGTTAGCTTGTCAACAATAACTCCTTTTTTATATTCGTTGCACCATTTATAGGCAGAATCGCCTCTATAATAAAAAGGCATATCAATAATATTATTGGTCAACATCTTTGATTTGTTGGTATATGTCACTATATAATTATTAGCAGACCCATTACATTTTTCGGAACTGATAACAGAAGATAATGCATATCCCCCGCCATGAGGAGCACAAAACAATATTTTATTAGGGGATATTTCAACTGGTTCATTTATATTAGTTATAGGTAAATCTTCTTCTGGCGATAACATAATTGGGCACATAAAAGGAAGATTATCTGCATATGCTCCTAGGAGGATTGTTCCCATATCCATAAAGCCTTCATGCGTACGATGAAATAAGATTTGTGCTTCAGGAAACAATTCTTTTAAAATTAGTTCACGGTAATACATAGACTTTTTTTCAAAATACAAATATTTATTATAATATAAAGAGGCGTCATCATTTTTTAAAAAATGAAAAGGTGTGCCTAAGATATCAATGCTGCAAACCTTTGCCATTAAATCGTCATTTTTTTCGCTATATAAGGACTTTTTTGCAAAAGAGAAAGAACCATGTATTAAGAAGTAATATGTATTTTTCTTTGCGTTATAATAAAGTCCAAAGAAATGATTACGCTTATTAAAATCATTTGGATTAATATCATCATATGAATTTATAATCTCTAAATATTTTTTTTGGATTTGTTCAATATCGTAATCCTGATTTGGGACTTCTGCAAAAATAATACCACAACAATTTGGCCGAAAATCAATTGGTATAAATGGTATAGTCTGCCCTATATTGATAATACATCCATACGGGAACCCTGCATTCCAGCGTAGAGCGTTTCTTGTATAAGTGAAATCAGGCAATGCAATGAAAAAATTGTTTGAAATATCTAAGTCCAATTTTTCCATACAGATATTTAAACGCGTAAGCCCTATAATCCCATGTTCTTTTGCTATATTAGCAGTAGCATCTTTAGTACTTAAGTCTATAAAATGTTTTATAGATTCATTATAATATTTAATATTTTGTTTAATAGTTTATCCCTCTTTTCTATTAGCAATTAGTAACTTAAATTTTAATTTTCGGTACATGTTATAGATAATTTACAATTGTTTACATCCTTATTGCTCGGCATAACACCCACATCTAAAACAACACAAAGAAAAAAATCTTATTATCTAGCAGCTCTATGAAATTCAACAGATAATACCGGATTATCCATCATTTTCATATCAACCAGACCCCTCAACGATTTCTCTCCACTCATCTGGCTATTATTGAATACAAATTTTCCAAATACACAAATAAACACTGAACTATATTTCACAGCATCAGTTACACTACCTATGTATTTTAGTTTAGTCTCAAATGGGGATAACTGTTGGAGAATTCCAACATATTTGAATTATGTGATATTTGTACTAACTATCGCTTATAACTCATACTCCCATTCATCAAATTACTTTTTCTGTTAATAGATTACTCTCTTTGTCATTTCTTGTCAATTATTTTGTTGGAAATCTTTCTCAAAGGACTGCATTTCCCGGAACATTTCCTTGTCTACATAGCAGCCGGCTTTCTCATGCTCCGTCAGATTGATGGCACAGTCAAACTGGTCAATGATTCCTTCTATCGACTGTACCATTCCTTTCCAGCCATCCCCCATAGCATCCTGCAGCCGCTTCCAGTCCGTATACATTCTGACCGCTGCATTATTGTGCTTTCCTTCTATAGTCGGAAGTGAAATCTGCATATCCTTTTTCAGTACTGTCATGCCATTTTCATCCGGCTCCGGAAAATCTTCTGACGTTTTAGTTGGAATAATAAACCTGGCTTTTGTCATTTCTATGGACAGAAATCTAAAATATAATTTGTAAATAAGTTTCTGCTCGTCTGTTGCCGGCTGTCCAAGCTGGGCAATCAGAAGCATCCATCTTACCAGGTCAGGGTTGGTAACCGGAATGCTAATTTCCGGTATATTGCTGTAGTCCGGCTCCGGAACAAATTCCGGTGCTGCTATTGCCGTATTTTCATTTACCACTTTGACTCCACAGGCACCGTTCATATAAAAACAGTATCCAAGGAAATTGTAAATTGCCTTATGGGAATCATCGTTTTTAATCTCTCTGATTTCATACCGTTCTTCTGGAAATCTGACTTTAAACATATCCTTATATGCCTTAGTCAGAATCCAGATATCAGGTGGTGTACACATATATGTGCCATCCTGTCGGTCTACTGTCTGGGAAAAAAGTGCCGGCTCTCCTGTGATTTTACTGTATACGCAATAAATAGCAGGTGCTTCCAATACCTTTTGAACAAGGGCTTTTGCAATTACACCAATCCTCTTTCGGACTTCTTCTTTTTCAGCATCATCCTTTGCCGGAATTACTTTCGTTTTATACCACGCATACAAACGCCAGATTTCTGAACAATCCGTAATGCTTAACTCATCAAGTTCTTTCTGTGAAAGTACCAGTTGTTTTGACGATACATAAGTATCTCCCAGACCAGAAATATAGGCATCATGTACTTCTTCTACAGTTGTCGCTCTTGAATATATCATTGTTCCGCATTTTATCGGATAAGTTCCAGTCTGCTCCAATTTCAATCCTACCCGACAGTTTTCTGCTTCACGCACAGTTTTTCCCTGTCCAACTTCTATTCCGAGCACTACTGTCACCAGTATTTCTCCATCATCATCCGAAAAATTACTCATGTAGACAGCATCACCCACCTGTATTTTTCCCTTCAGTTCACCTACAACCACGATATCATCTGTATTTCTAAGGCGGAACTTATCCTGTACTTTTAATACACACTTTCTTGCTGCTTCTTTGGAACTATTTTCCACTGCATTATCTTTATTCTTAAAAAGATGTAACTTTTCCCTGATTCCCATTGCAACCGGCTCCTTTTCGTTGTTCTAATTGTTCTGCTGTCTATCTATGATATATTCCAGCATTTTTCTCGCATTAGCTTTTTTCATTTGAAGTTCAAACAGTCTTTCCTTTTTTTCATTAAAAAACAGATATGCCACATTTCCCGGCATTGCACTAACCCCGGTGATTTGCCCGATTGGGATATTTTTTAGTTTTCTTTCTGCATAGTAAAATACTTCATTTTTCTTTATAAATACTGCCGAATATGTAAAATGCTGACACAAAAATGTTGCAAAACCAAGTTGAACCATACAGCAGCAAAAAAGAAATAGAAATAGTGACGCTATTTCTAATGAAAATAACAGAATCACCCATTCCAAAACGCTAATTATATAAAACAGAATTCCAAATATCCATATTATTTTTTTATCCCCTACATAGATAAATGCTTCTGCTTTATTATTTTTCTGCTCTTTCTTACATTCAAGCATAAACTTTAAATCAAAAATTCCTATTACAAATGCTAAAATTATTAATATAATTAAAAAATATTTCATACTATCACCTCGTCTAAAATAATCCTATAAAATCCGCCAGTATTAAATATAATGCATACCATATTCCAAAAGCTAAAACTGAAAAACAACTAAAATACAGTAGAATTTTTTCTCTTTTCTCTTCTGCATTTTTTGCCATATCAAATATTCCAATTCCAGCAGCCCAAAACAGAACTCCCAAAAGAAACTTTAACCAATAAATGCATATTATTTCTCTATTTAATGGCATCAATAAATAAAAAACGACTCCAATAATATCAACTACCTGTACACCTATCGCATACATCAACCCCATAATCGAAATTTCTCCATAAGAATGCCACAACCAGGTAAATACATATAAGAATCGATTATCTATCCAAATTTTTCTTCTGCCTGACGGTTTTTCTGAAAACCTAACTATAAACCACATCCAGACAGAAAACATAATACATTTTATGAATAAGTGCATTTTCTTTATCACCTCGTCTGTAAAAACTCTACTACCTTATTCCTTTTTTCTAAAAAGAATCGATATTCTGTTCCATTTCTTTTAACTATGTTTATCTGATTTGTAAAAATACCAAACAACTTTTCCTCTTCTAATTCTCTCCTCCCATATCCGAAATAATATATATCACCTTTGCTCCAAATAATTTCTTCATTTCTTCTTCAAAATTTAAATATACGGTTTTAGCTATATATACCTCTCCGGTAAAATTCATTAAAAACTTGTCCATATTATTTTTATAAATGAAACCATATTTAGAACAATTCTTGTATAATTGATGTTCAACCTTCAGTGTATTTAGTTCTTTTCTATCTTTAACCAATAATCCCGCATCAATTTCTTCAAAAAAGAGTGTTATCCACGGACAATGAACGAATTTGCCATTTTTATATATATTTACTCTTAAATTTCGTCGATAAAGATAGATATTGGATATTATAACTGACTTCACTTCAGATAAATCTTTCTTTCGTCTTTTAAAATTATGATAATAAACTATTTTCTCATCCTGAATGTAATATCCATCTATGAAGAACCCGATTCCATAAACTAATAAGAACGCAATCCCTACGTATTCAAGCAGGACAAGAATTGACACAATTCCATATCTGTCACCAGCAAGTTTTAATATAACAATTATTCCTAAAATTAGACCACAATATATTGCCAGCCCTCTCATTACATTGTGATATACTACTGAAATATAATATTTTTGTTTATTCATCATCTGTTTTCACCAGCTCTAATCACTAATTTTAAAATGAACTATACTCTTGTTCCACCTACAGTTTTGTATACTCTGTCATTTTTATCAAGGCAAAATGTTTCTACTTTTTATTAACCCGTTCATATTTTCTGAAATAATAATACATCATACCAGCATCGACCCACAAAGAGGTGAACATTGCAAGTGCAAAAAGTAGTACAACTACAATTGCATATGTCTCATTTTGACCCATGCTTTCCAGTTTCGACCCGGTTTGGTTTCTGCATAATCTTAGTGTCATAAAAGTCATTATTGCAACTGATGCGGCAATTTCTTTACCATTTGATCCTTTTTTCTTTCCGTTTTCATACCATCCGTCATGTATTCGTTTTCTTACTAACCAAAAGCGTCCAAAATAACACAATGCAATCAGTATTGTTCCCACTATTCCTATCATTAAATAATTATTTGGTTTTCTCATTAACCCAATAAAGCACCATCCATCTACTAAAAAAATCAGCCCTAAAATTTCTCCATGAACAAAACTGCAAAATACACTTCCATATTTTTTCCTCTCCATCCTCCAACAAAGAATCAGAAGACAAATTTCTATTATGGTACAGACTGCCAATACCTTCCATGAATTCAATATTTGCACCCCTAAAAAGATAATTGTTATTAGGAAAAATCCTATCTGATCATTCCATAAATTAGCTTCGTATTTCTTTTTTGTCTTTAAAAAAGCCTGTATTTTTTCCATTGTATCCTGCCCCTCTTGGCGATGCCTCTATCTCCTTCTAACTATTCACAGAAGTTTGTGCTTCAAATACATTTCCATCCCATTCATCATAATTCAAATAATATGTATTGACTTTGTTGCTGCTCTTTCATCTATTTCATTTTTAAAATTTAGATATAGCGACTTTGTAATATATATATTTCCTGTGTATTTTTCCATTATTTCATCAATTACATCTTTCTGGTAGATAAGGCCCACTTTTTGTTTACTCTTTTGCATTTGTTCTCCTAACCTCTCCGCATGCAATTTTTCAGTTTACCGGCTCTAAATATTCACAAATTTCCATTACTAAATAAGCAATGGATGCAATCATAAAACAAATGGATAATATAAAGTATTTGATTTTTTCTTTCATTTCTTCTTGTTTTTTCCACTCTGCAAAGCATTCCACTGTCGCAGCCACACATGCAAAAAATATTTGAAAAGCTCCCCAAAAAAAGCATACCGTTGATGCTTTTGCATTAAGCAAATAGATAGAAAATAATGCCACACCAATTAGCATTTCATAACTCACACAAACAACCATGGAAAAAATTGTCGTTTGATTGTAAACTGCTACTGGAAATAGAAACAAATTCCTTATTTTCCCATTAATCACTATTCTCCTAAATCTCTCATCACAGTTTCTCACTCTACATGCTAAAATCATTACAATTGTTGTAATTATTAACATAATAATATATCTGTTCTGCATTGCTTAATTTTTCTCCCTTGAATTTATACACCTTTATACTCCCTTTGAATATCGTCCAAATATTTATATAGATACTTAATAGGCTCTATATTAAAAGTCTTATTCACTATATAGCATAAAAAAATACACAAAGAATCCATTACTAAAGCCATACAAACAAATAATGCTTTCTCCGTAAAAACCATATCCTGACTAAAAAGTGCAACTATCCCCAACATCATTGCCAATACCGCAATTATAATATAACCTGTCATAAAGGAGATATAGAATGCTTGAGCAAATGTAATTTTTTTCTTAATATTTAAAGTATTACCATTACTCTCTATACTCCATTTTGCACTCTTTATATACCAATTCTCAGTTCCCTTACATAAATAAAGTATCTTCTTATTGTTTTTTTCTTCGTATATCATAAATCGCTCTTTTGCTACTTGCACTTTGCCGTTATTTGGGAGACTAGTAAAATCTATTTTTCGCTCTGGCTTTTTCGTTTCATCAACTGTATCATTCTCCTTTTCTGCAGCCACTTTCGCATCTGTTCCAATTTCTTCTATACGCTCTTTTCTGCTTGCCAACAGCATTTCCTGCACATTTACTAATTCTCTTTTTGAATTTGCTGTACATTCTAATATCGATATTTCTTTCCCCTTAAATTTGACTTGTACTCTATTACTTTTTTCTATAACAATTTCCAAATCTTCTTTTATACCAAAATTTTCTTTTCGATACTTATGATATGTAACAATTCCATTCTTAAAAATGAATAATTTCTGGTGTGCATACATTCCGTTAATGAATACCAGAACATACGCAACCCATACAGAAACTTTCCATATTTTCTCAACAGATTTTGTATAGCCCCCTGTAAGGCAGCCTACCAATATAAGCAAACATACAGATGTTACAAATGCCTGCAGCAAAAGCAAAATTGAGTATTCCCTTCCCCATAAATAGATTTCGGTATACTCTTTCTTTTCCTTCACTCTTTTTGTTAATGTTCGTAACACCCTTTTTTCTATCATAACAAATAACATAATAATAATTACTATCCAAATAAATGCTATTTTTCCTTTATAATTCGAAAATATCACTCCCGTAAGCATAGCAGATTCTTTTGGCATTGCAGCAGACTTTTCTTTCAATATATTCGGTATCCATAGAATGTCCGGCATAATCACCTTTCCCAAAATGCCAATCATAATTATCCCGGATATTCCTCCAACCCACTTAGAAAAAATTCTGACTCCTCTTGGTGATACCTCTATCTCTTTTTGACTATTTCGAAAAGTTTGCACTTCAAATATAATTCCGCCATTGGCTTTACATAAAATTATTATCCATCCTAAAAGAGCAATCACTTCCATACAATAAATAACAAAAGCATAATATGTTGCCATCTCCATTCATCCCCTTGCCGCTTGTCCTAATGTATTTGCATTTTTCTTTATCAGCGGGTAAACAATTCCATATGTTCTTTCTGTTTTTCTGATAAAGCATGCTCTTCATCCATTATACATATCTCCATATATTTCACTCTAAACATCCTTGTTCTTCTCCCTTGAATTCATTCCGCGCTATACTCCTGTTCCACATGCAATTTTATATACTCTGTCATTTTCATCAAAATAGAATGATGTTGAATAAATACCATTTTGAACCGCATATTCGTTTTCTTCCTCATTACTTAAAGTTTCCTTTAATCCATATGCCAGCATAACTTCTTTTTTTGATGAGCCTACCCCAATTTGCAGTATTCCAAATCGAATATCAGGATCCGTAATTCTAACACTTTCCATATAATTTCCAATAAAGGTATATTCTATATCTTCAAATTTAATATCCTCGCAGTTTCCATATAGTTTTTCTCTGCTAACAGGGTCACCTTCTTTTTCTAAAATTTCCTGTTTGCTTTGACGGAAAAAACAATTAAAATCATGTAATCCATATGTACCGTATTTCATTTTAAGAAATATAACTAATACTATAAAAATAAGAACAATAATACTTATAACTACCTTTGCTCTTCTTTTACTCTTTACCATCTTTTTTCCCCCATTCTATAAAAGTAATGTTTTAATTACTATTTTCATTTCTGGATTTATAAAAGTCTGGTCTCACAATTATATCTACTTTTACAAATGCACTTATAAATGCTGCAACCATCATTACAATCATAATACAACACCAAAAAAATACTGAACTTTTTTGTTTTCCTAATGCATTGAATAATACTGCTCCTCTGCGTCCAAAAAATCGTCTTCCTACCACACACAAACACGTTAATAAAAATAAACTCATTGTTTCTATAATTTTTAACGTACTTCTTACATTTTTATTTTTTATTACTATTTTTCCAGTTGTTAATAATGCCCCCCAAATTCCCAATATTATAGAAATCACATAACTTATAATACAAATTGCTGTGCTTTTTTCAGGCGGCAAATTTCCCTGCACCATTATTTGTATCAAAAGTCCCAGCGAAATAAATAAACATATATGTGCATTGTATTTTCTATAATCATATTCTTTTCTTATAAATGAAACTACTGCCCCCAAAATAATAAAAGCTATTACACACACTGCTATACATGCTGTAAAGCCCATATTGGCTCCACGATAATAACTCTCATATGCTCCACCTAAACAGAACAAAACATATGAAAAAATTCCTGCTCCTGTTTGTTTTAAAATTGCTTTGCCCTTTTTCACCATAGCCTCATCTCCATATTGAAGTCTGCAACTGACCAAGTCACCTTTTAACATCATCTGGTAAACAATTCCATATGTTCTTTCTGTTTTTCTGATAAAGCATGCTCTTCATCCATTATACATATCTCCATATATTTCAAGTCTCCCTTTATATAAAACATAATGTATACCTGATAATCTTCATCCTGCCCTTTTTCTACCGAAGAGAAATAATAAATTATATAAGATGGTTTCTCCGTATTTCCTGCGGTCACATCTCCCCACAGGAATCCTACTCCATCCTGGATTCCCTCTAATATCTGACTGAATGAATTTGCTGACTTTAACTTTTTTAAATCCTCTTCATCCAGGAAAGTTATCAAGCTGCTTTCATCAACATTGGACAATTCAATTCCATAAATCATATAGGTGTTTTCCTTTGATTGTATCAGAAATTCATTATCCGTTTTGTAACGCTCAGACTCTTCACTATTCATATATTCCTTCGGTATGCTTGCAGCAACCTGTGACAAATGTATCTGATAATACTGCACATAATGTTTACTTATTAAAGTATATATTAAAATAATTGTCCAAAAAATTGCTATTTCTATTGAAAAACAACGAAATCTTTTCATGAGTTGCTCTTTCCTGTTTTTTATTCTAAGCATCCTTGTTCTTCTCCTTCCCACAAACTATTCCACCATTCAAATATATTACCTGAACAGACTGTCCAAGTGTTAGACATAGTTACATGACCAGATGCCAAAGTACCCTCTTCCCCTAGTCCAACACTTATATATCCTCCATTATGTTTTACATCTCCATTATCATCACACGCTTGCCATGCGCCTCCGCCAATGATTAAACCTTCACCTATTGTTCCACCTTCCTCTAACCCATAACCATTCAATTCACTTATTGCCTGTGCCTTGTACACCCCAAAAAAAATACTTCCATTTCCGGATTGACCGATTTCTGCTCCAGTTCCACCAGAAACCTGTAATGCAATATTACCATTTAAATCCCACACAACTTGCACACTTCCACTCATATATGCTCCAGCCCCAATACTTCCTGATAATCCCAGCACACCAATTGGAATATCTTTTTCACTATCAGCATTTTTATTCGTATTATTACTCTCATTATCATTATTACTTGCTTTTTCCTGCTCATTGATTTCATTCATCGGGATTTCTAATATTTTCTTAATATCATACTCCTCTGGAATTGAATTCTCCTCTTTGTTCATTCCACCCAAAAATTCGTCAGGAAAATCTATCAAGCTTTTTTCTTCCGACTTACTTTTTCCTATATTATTAAACTCGTCTACTATATTCATTACTGGTGCCATTCCATTCAAATCAACCAAATCCAACGGTCTGTTCCAGCAATAGTTATAATGGTTCATTGTATATGGTGCAGCAATATGTCCCTTTATAAAGTCTTCACTGATAAATCTGCCAACTCCAGCATCATATCGTCTTGCCTGTGCAAAGTATAGTACACCAACGCTGTCCATCTGATAACCGGTAAATCCGAAGCTTTGTAAAGAATCTTTAAAGATATCTTTTGCCGTCCTGATATCATTACCAAATTCGTCAAATCCGTAGACCTCCTCGCTTCTTCTGCCTTTCCATCTTTAATTAAATTTCTTACAACACTCTGCTGCATTTGGTCTAATCGTTCCCTGTCAGCCTCCAGTGTTGTTCTTAATTTTTCTATATCAAGATTTCCACCATTCGGATTAATATTATCTGCTAAGTCTGTAAAATATGTAATTATTGCATTTCCTGCCGTTACCAGTCCGGCAACTGTTCCGATATATCTGGTATCAACTTGCTGTACATCTGAAAAAATTTGCTCAATCTCTTCTTTTGTTGTAGAATGCTTGCTTATAATATTCTGATAATATCCTTCCATATTATCCAAATAGTCTGAAATACCAAGTTTGCTCAACCAGTCCTGTCCCGCCTAATTAAACTCTCCTTTTCCATTCCCAATTGTTTCCCATACACCGGAAGCAATAACATCATCAACATATTGCATTAACAGTTCTTTTGCCCCTGGTGAAAAATCTCTCATCATATTTTTCTCTCCCATTCAATTTCATTTTTTACAGGTTGTCCCAGGTTTCTTCTGTTATAGAAAACACCTCTTTCGGATAATCAATGTTTACCAACTCTCCTCCTGTAGATAAATCCTTTGCAACAACATGAATTGACCACTCTGCATTCCCATTTAATATCTGATACATTTCTAAATTAAAAAATATAATCATTAGTTCTGCCGTAAATGTAAGTCCGTTTGCCTTCTGAGCTACCTGACAATTAACTTCGGTATAATCATCCGAAACCGATATTTTATACAATTCATCTTCATCTGTTTTTTCTAATTCATTACTAATATTTTCTTCGGCTTTCTTTATCCATTTTTCCTTTTGTTTTTCATTCAACTCTATAATAATGTTCTTTTCTTCATCCAAATATATATACTGGCAATACTCAGTTGCTCCACGTATTTCTTTTATAAAATCTGTTGCATTCGTATATATAGCTGTAATTTCAAATTTCTGTAATCCTGTGTTATCGTAATTTTTGTAATAATTCTTCGTCAAATCATAATTTTCATTTATTTTTTTTATTTCCATTCCAAACGGATTTTCATCTGCACTTAATATAATTGTATCCTCTTCTTCTCCTGTTTCTGTTTTTTCCGGTACTGTCTGCACCCTTTTATGTATTACAAGTGCTGCCACAATTCCTATTACCAATATGGCTATTACTATAATTCCTGCTATGTTTTTCTTCTTCATTCTTATTTTCTCCACTTTCTTATGATAATACCACTGAAGTTGCTATTGATACTCCACCTATTTTTACAAGTTGTCCCAGGTTTCAATTGATAAGTTATAATCCTCATCTGGGAATTTTATATTTTCCAATTCCTTTCCTGTTTCCATATCAGTTACGATAATCTGTAATGACCAGTCTTTGTTTCCATTCAGCACCTGATATATTTCTGAATCATATGTTAATGTCATAAGTAAACCCGAATGTATCGTGGCGATATTTTGATGGTTTAATATTTCTTTTGACACTTCCATATATAGCGTTTTACAATCATCACTAATATTAAAACGATATAGCTCTTCATCCTGACTTTGCTCTATTACCCGTTTCATATCTTTTTCTGTCAATTCCAGCCAATTTTTTCGCTGCTGCTCTGTTATCTCTGCAACCAGTCCCTCTTCTTTACTTTCATATCCATATTGGCAATATCCGGATTCTCTCATCTCGGCAATATACGTCCTTTTATCTGTAAAAATAACTGGAATGATATACTTTTGTAGTCCTGTATTGTCATAATCTTTATAATAATTTCTTGTCAAATCATAGTCTTCATTTATCTTTTTTATCTCTATTCCAAACGGATTCTCATCTGCACTTAATACTACTGTCTCCGGTTCTTCCCCGACCTGTGATTTTTCCGGCACCATCTGCATCTTTTTATATACTATCAGTGCAGCCACTATTCCAATTGCAAACAATGCTATAATGATTATCCCCACTACATTTTTCTTTTTCATTATTATGTATCTTCACTTTCCTATCTTTTGTATAAAATAATTACCATTTTACATATTGTCCCAATTTTCAATAGATATATGATATCCCTCTTCCGGGAAATTTATATTCATTAATTCACCACCTGTTTCTAAATCTTTTCCAACAATGTGTATTGCCCAATCTGTTTTTCCATTCAATACCTGATATATTTCAGAATCATATATCAATGACATAACGAGTGCTGTATGTGTTGTTGTTTTTCCATTTAGTATTTCTTTTGAAATTTCCAATTGAAGTTCTTCATAGTTACGAGTAAATTTAAAACTATAAAAACCTTCTTCACCTTGTCCTATAATTCTATTGATATCATTTACTGTATAATTAAGCCAATCTTCTTTCTGCTGCTCTGTCATTTCTGCTATTATATTATCTCCCTCATCTATATAACCATATTGACAATATCCTGATTCCCTTAACTCGGCAATATATGTCCTTTCATCTATTGCAATATTAGGTATAACAAATTTCTCCAATCCCTTATTATCATAATTTTTATAATAATTTTTTGTCAGATCATAATTTTCATTTATCTTTTTTATCTCTACTCCGAACGGATTCTCATCCGCACTTAATACTACTGTCTCCGGTTCTTCCCCAACCTTTGGCTGTTCCAATGCTGTCTGTTCTCTTTTATACTGCATCAGCGCTGCAGCTATTCCGATTACAAATAATACTATAATGATTATTCCTACTATGTTTTTCTTTTTCATTCTTCTTTTCCTTCTAAAGTATATAATTGTTATATTTCAAACCTTTCGCTTATCTTTAATAAACTAAGATTATTCTGTTACTGCATTTTATTTTATTCATCCCACATTTCTGCTGACAAATTCCATTCTTCCTTAGGGAAATTGATATTAGAAAGTTCTCGCCCCGTTTCAAAATCTTTTGTCACTATATTAACTGTCCAATTATCGTTTCCATTAAGTATCTGATATATTTCAATCTCCTCCAGCAAACGCATTATATTATCCATAACTTTCGTAGCATGTGCATTAATTGATACATCAGCTTCAATCATCGTATAATTCTCTGATACAGCAAATTTATACAAATCTTCTCCATCAGCCGATAATACTGTTTTATGAATAACCGCCTCTGTATTGCCAATCCAATCTTCTTTCTGCTGCTCTGTCATTTCTGCTATTATATTATCTTCCTCATCTATATAACCATATTGACAATATCCTGATTCCCTTAACTCGGCAATATATGTCCTTTCATCTATTGCAATATTAGGTATAACAAATTTCTCCAATCCATTATTATCATAATTTTTATAATAATTTTTTGTCAGATCATAATTTTCATTTATCTTTTTTATCTCTACTCCGAACGGATTCTCATCCGCACTTAATACTACTGTCTCCGGTTCTTCCCTGACCTCTGGCTGTTCCAATGCTGTCTGTTCCCTTTTATACTGCATCAATGCTGCAGCTATTCCGATTACAAATAATGCTATAATAATTATCCCTACTATGTTTTTCTTTTTCATTTTTCTTTTCCTTCTATATTTTCAAAATATATGTTCCTTATCATTCGTTTGTTTTTACTTTTTCCCACATATCTGGTGATAGACGAAATTTTTCTTTTGGAAATTGAATATTCATCATCTCTTTCTGTGTCTCCATATCATTTACCATAATATGAATCGACCAATTCTCATTGCCATTAAAAATCTGATATAGTTCAGAATCATAAATTAATACTATTAGTGCTTCTCCCATTTCATCAATCAATGCACTTTGGTCTATATCCAACTTGATAACTGTATAATCATCTTCAACTGTAAATTTATATAGCTCTTCGCTTTCCAGTGAATTCAACTCTTTATCAATTTCATCTATGGCTCTGTCAATCCATTCTTCTTTTTGCTTTTGAGTCATCTCAATATATACTACTTGCTCTTCTTCATCTAGCCAGGCATACTTGCAATATCCTGATTTCCGCAATTCTACGATATATTCTCTTTCATTTGTAAAAATCCCTGTTATTTTAAATTCTTCCAATCCTGTATCATCGTAATTTTTATAATAATCCCTTGTCAGGTCATAATTTTCATTTATCTTTTTTATTTCTACTCCGAACGGATTCTCATCCGTACTTAATACTACTGTCTCCGGTTCTTCCCCAACCTTTGGCTGTTCCAATGCTGTCTGTTCTCTTTTATACTGCATCAGCGCTGCAGCTATTCCGATTACAAATAATACTATAATGATTATTCTTACTATGTTTTTCTTTTTCATTTTTCTTTTCCTAATCCTTATGGAGCTACCAAAGCCCCCATTATTGACGCTCCACCCGTGGGTGCCATAAATGCCACTGCAACTGCCCATTTTGTCAAAAAATACAAGCCATATGCTATTCCTAAAACTATAGCTAAATCGCGAACCTTTTCTCCATCTATCTGATACTCATGTTCTGGTATAGGATTCCTTTCCATAGCTGTTTCTTTTACCGTTATTGGAATTGCCTCCCATTCTGGCATTTCTGTATTGTTTGCTTTTTTTACTTCAATAGATGAAGCTACTTTTACATTATCTTCAAGAGTTTTTTCAATTTCATACTTCACACTTGATGTTCCTAGTGATATACCATGTCCTAATGACACTTCCATATTTCCTTCGGTTGCAATAATTGAAACTGAAGCCTCACCATCTTCGCTCAATTCTCCTGCTACTGAAAGTTTATTATCAAACAAATATTCACTTGATATTTTAAAAGACTGTAGCATTATCTGTTGTTTCTCTATTGCAAAGTTAATCGTTGATTGGTTTCCAAAATTTGTTGTTCCCTTCACGCTGACACAATAGGTTGCCGTCATATCTACCCCTAGTGGAACTGTAACCTCATATAATCCATCCTCTAATTCTACTTCCGGAATGATTGATAGTACCCATGCTGCAATACGGTTTATATACTCTAATTGCTCCTTTTTAGAAAGTGCTTCAAATTCATCATACGTCAGATTTAATCTTGAAACGGAAATAATATACTCTGCTGCTTCTTCTGCCTTTCCATCTTTCATTAAATTTCTTACAACACTCTGCTGCATCTGGTCTAATCGTTCCCTGTCAGCCTCCAGTGTTGTTCTTAATTTTTCTATATCAAGATTTCCACCATTCGGATTAATATTATCTGCTAAATCTGTAAAATATGTAATTATTGCATTTCCTGCTGTTACCAGTCCTGCAACTGTTCCGATATATCTGGTATCAACCTGCTGCACATCTGAAAAAATTTGCATTAACAGTTCTTTTGCCCCTGGCGAAAAATCTCTCGTCATATTTTTCTTTCCTCTTATATCAAAACATTCTTAATATCATACTAAGCAATTTATATATTTTCCCAATTTTCATCCGATAAACGGAATCCTTCATCCGGATATTCTATATTAATTAATTCTTTTCCGGTGTCCCAATCCTCTGTAATAACCTGAACTGCCCAATCTGTATTTCCATTAAGGACCTGATATATCTCCGAATGATATAACAATGCTGTAAGATAAGACATAAAAGAAGTCATTTTCTCTTGGTCTAATACTTCTTTTGTAACATCAATTTGCAAAGTTTTATAATCTTTCTCAAAATTAAAATTGTATACTTTACTTTCTTTTTGTTGCTGTAATATATCATCTATTTTTTCTTTTAACTTACTTATCCATTTTTCCCTTTGCTCCTTAGTCATTTCTACTACTATATCCTGACTATCATCTATATAAACATACTGGCAATACTTTGTTTCTCTTATTCCAAATATGTATGATTCTTCATCCATAAACGCAATTGGAATAACATACTTTTCCAATCCTGCGTTATCATAATTCTCATAATAATCCTTGATAATATCATAATTTTCCGGTGCATCTGTTGTTGTCATTCCAAACAAATTCTCATCTGCACTCAATACTACTTTTTCTGACGCCAGAACATTTTTCTGTTCATCCGAATATGTCTGTTCTCTTTTATACTGCATCAATGCAACAGCTATTCCGATTACAAATAATGCTATAACAATTAACCCTGCCACATTACTTTTCTTCATGTTTAAGCTCCTCTTTTATCAGAAGAACTGCCTGTTTTTTACAGGCAATCCTCCCAACTTATTTTTGCAATTATGTTATATTAAATTGTTTTATAAATTATTTGGGATACTTGCCGGAGAATTCCGACATATATGAACTTCCTTATTCTATAAAAGATGTAAGTGTTATTTTCATAGCCCACACTCCCATTGTTTACTCAACAATCACTTAATAGCTTAAACATTTTACTTTTTTCTGTCAATTAGCATTTTAGATAAAACACACTATTGTATTTGTATAATTTTCACAAAAGCGAATTATATAACTTTTACATTTCATTATGTACTTCCGGAAATATATGCTATAATGGACGCATATTTGATTCATTTACTAAGGAGAGGTATTTTACAATGAAAGAAAAATTTAAAAATCTGTCAGCACCCGTTGGAATTGTGCTGTCTATTGTAGCGGTTATTCTTTTTACCGGGTTATTGTTGGGGCTTGGCTTTGTTTTAGGAAAAATTCCGGGATTAAATGAACAAAACGACTACCTGCTTCAGGCAATCGCAGAATTTATCATTCTGATTGTTTTCCTGATTATAACCCTTGTGATTGGTTATACCCGCATCTTTACGGAAAATGTTGCCGGCTGGCTCAGAAGTTTATATACCGGCGGTTTCTTTGTGGTTTACTGTCTGTTCAGCCTTATTGCACAGATTTATCTTTGCGGTATGTCAAAAGTTGGAAATGTAAGACCTGCTTTGGAAATTATATTCTATATAGTTGCTATTTTTCTGGTTGGACTGGTAGAAGAACTGGTCTTCCGAGGTGTCATTTTTAATCTGTTACTGAACAGTTTTCCAAAAACAAGAAAAGGAATTACCGGTGCCATTGTTTTAGGCGGCGTCCTCTTTGGTCTGATGCATTTTGTAAATATCCTTTCCGGAGTGAAATTTACAAGTGCGCTGATTCAGGTTATCTCTGCTGCTTTGATGGGTATTTTATTCTGTACGATATATGCATCTACCCGCAATTTCTGGATGCTTGTCATTTTCCATGCCCTTGTTGATTTTGCCAGCCTGCTTTCCACCGGAATTTTCGATGCTGGAAATATTGTGTCCCAGATCAATACTTTCTCCGCAATTAATTCCCTGTCATTTATCATGCTGGCGATTCCGATGTTTGTCATGCTGCGTAAATCCAGACGCATCCGCTTAGAGATGCTCTACAACAACGTTCCGATTTATGATGATGAACACGAAGCTAAGATGCTTTCCATTGTATCTCTTGTTCTTGGCATTATCAGTCTGGTACTTTCCTGCATCGGCTATCTGATTGGGCTTGGTATTGTGGGCATTTTTGCAGCAATTCTTTCCAAGAAAGCCAAGCCATATAATAACTCTATGGCTACTGCCGGAATGATTACTTCCATCATAGGAATTATCCTTTCTGCCATTGCTGTGGTTCTTCTCAGCGTGGTCTATTCCAGTGATATGATGACGCAGTTTATGTAAAAGTTCAACATGAAAAGCCCGGATTGCTCCGGGCTTTTCTTCTACATTGTCTACATTGTTTAAATTTTTTCGGATACGAGGGCTATGCTTCTTCTGCCTTGTCATCCAGATTTACTACGATTATATTTTTTCTTGTAACTGCGCCAATCTCTTCCAATGCATTGAGCATACGGTATACGGTTGCTGTTCCAATGCTTTTGTCTTTCTTGGACGCTCTGTAATAAATTTCCTTACAACTGGAGCAGTTATCTTCTAAGATAATATCCAAAAGGATACGACGCTGCTTTGTCATCCGGCATCCCCGGTCTTTCAGCATCTTAATTATCTTGTCTCTGGTCTGTGTCGTCTGCGTCATGCCTGCCTCCAATCTAGATTAATGGCAATGTCCATCACAGTGCTTGCAGTTCACACCACACTGCAGTGATTTTCCTGCCTTTTTGTCTTTAACCATGCTTCGAATTATAAGTGCAACGATTGCTACAACTACAGCTCCTACAATAACTGTACCCACCGTAATCACTCCTTTCTGTTATGGCGAATTATTTTGCTTTTACTGTTACATTTAAGGTCTGGCTTTCCTTATAAGGACGGAACAGAAGATAAATGAATCCGATGATTAAAAGGAATGCTACTACTGTTCCAACACCAAATGTTCCTGCTGTAATCAAAGAACCAATCTGGAAGATACATAAGGATACAACATATGCAAGAATGCACTGATATCCGATTGCGAACCAGAACCATTTTGTATTGTTCATCTCACGTTTGATTGCTCCCATTGCTGCGAAACATGGTGCACACAGTAAGTTGAATACTAAGTAAGAATATGCTGCAAGTGCAGTCATGCTGCTTGCAAGGTTACCCCAGATTTCCGCTCCGTCTTCTGCAACTTCTGCAAATCCGAATAACTGTCCGATTGTTCCTACTACGTTCTCTTTTGCGATTAATCCGGTAATTGCTGCAACGGTCATCTTCCAGTTGCCCCATCCAAGAGGTGCGAAAATCCATGCAACTGCATTACCAATCTTAGCTAAGATACATTCTGCCTGAGCTGCTTCCAGAGCGGTTCCTTCCAGTCCGTCGAAGCTTAACATTCCGAAGCTTCCGTCTGTCCATCCAAAGTTCATTAAGAACCAGACTACGATAGTTGATAAGAGGATGATGGTACCAGCCTTCTTAATAAAGGACCAGCCTCTCTCCCACATGCTTCTTAATACATTTCCAACTGTTGGCCAGTGATATGCCGGTAACTCCATAACGAATGGTGCCGGATCTCCAGCGAACATCTTTGTTTTCTTTAAGATAATACCGGAGCAGATGATTGCTGCGATACCAACGAAATATGCACTTGGTGCTACCCAGGAAGCTCCATCAAATAATGCACCTGCGATCAATGCAATGATTGGAAGTTTTGCTCCACATGGGATAAATGTTGTTGTCATGATTGTCATCTTACGGTCTCTGTCATTTTCAATGGTTCTGGATGCCATAACTCCAGGAACACCACAACCACTACCGATTAACATCGGGATAAATGATTTTCCGGAAAGACCGAATTTACGGAAGATACGGTCCATGATAAATGCGACACGAGCCATATAACCGCAGGACTCTAAGAATGCCAGGAAGATAAATAATACCAGCATCTGCGGTACGAATCCGAGAACCGCACCAACACCGGAGATAATACCATCTACGATAAGACCTGTCAGCCAGTCTGCACATCCGATATTTTCAAAGAAGTTCTGTGCTGCCGGGATAATCCACTCACCAAAGAGAGTATCATTGGTCCAGTCTGTTAAAATGGAACCTACTGTTGTTACAGATACATAATATACAATCCACATAACTACTGCGAAGATTGGCAGTGCCAGCCAGCGGTTTGTTACGATACGGTCAATCTTATCGGAAGTAGAAAGTGCTTTCTTGCCATTCTTGGTAATACACTCACCAATAATGCTTGAAATATATACATATCTTTCATTTGTGATAATACTTTCGGTATCATCATCAAATACATCTTCCATTTCTTTGATTTCTGCAGATACATCTGCTTTCTGTTTCATCTGCTCTGCAATCTTATCATCTTTCTCAAGAAGTTTGATTGCGAAGAAACGTTTCTGTTCTTCCGGAATGTCACTTCCTAATTTTTCTTCTGCTTTGCGGATGATGTCCTCCGCTTCTTTCGAGAACTCATGTACCGGAGCTCCGGCTTTCTGTTTTGCAGCTTCGATTGCCTTCTCTGCTGCAGCCATGATTCCGGTTCCTTTTAATGCAGAAATCTCAACTACTTCGCATCCTAATTTTTTAGAAAGCTTGTCGATATGTATCTGGTCTCCGGATTTCTTTACCAAGTCCATCATGTTTACAGCCATGATAACCGGAATTCCCAGTTCCATTAACTGTGTAGAAAGATAAAGGTTTCTTTCAATATTTGTTCCATCTACAATATTTAAGATTGCATCCGGACGTTCGTTAATCAGGTAGTTTCTTGCAACAACTTCTTCCAGTGTATATGGTGATAAGGAATAGATACCTGGTAAGTCCATGATTGTTACATCCTTATGACCTTTTAACTTTCCTTCTTTTTTCTCTACAGTTACGCCCGGCCAGTTACCTACGAACTGGTTAGAACCTGTCAGAGCATTAAATAATGTGGTTTTTCCACTGTTGGGATTTCCTGCTAATGCAATTTTAATCGCCATCTTTTTTACTCCTCTTTTCTTCTTTCTTTTATCATTTTTGAATTTCCTGCATAGAGCCTTTCTATGCTGTTAGTCCGATATTTCTTTTGTTAGTCGGGCTGTTTCAATGTTAGCTTAGCATTCCTTATGTTAGCATTTACTAACCTATATGCAAAAAAAATTTATTCTACTTCAATCATTTCTGCATCTGCTTTACGAAGAGAAAGCTCATAGCCACGAACTGTCACCTCTACCGGATCACCGAGTGGAGCAACCTTTCTTACATAAACGTCCACGCCCTTGGTAATACCCATGTCCATGATACGTCTCTTTACCGGTCCCTCTCCGGACAGCTTTTTCACCTTTACGGTCTGACCGCAGGCTACTTCTTTTAATGTCTTCATAATTTCCTCCTTCTGGCTGTTACACCATAATCTTATTTGCCATGTCTTTTCCAATTGCTACTCTGGATTCTTTGACATTTACAATCATATTTCCATTTACCTCAGATACTACTGTTACTGTACCACCGGCAACAAAGCCAAGGTTCTCAAGAAATCTTCTTGTTTCTTCTTTACCACCGACCTTCTTAATTACGTTCGGCTCTCCTTCTTTTACCATAGATAAAGGCATCATACTCTCCTCTTTTCTATTGTGCTATTGTTAATTTTTTCTCATTTCATTGGTTAGTATATTCTAACTACCATTAGTTGTCAAGAACGTTTTTGAGAAATTTTTATCATTAAGAAACATTTTTTAGATTCACTTTATGATTTGATATGTTCGGCTTAATATGTTATACTTACCTAAATTCATGTATTATTATAGAAAAAACGTTAATGGGGGTGTTGTTATATGGCAACAAATGAATCAGCAGAAAATTATCTTGAGACTATTCTTATGCTGAGCAAAAAGCTTCCTGTGGTTCGTTCTGTAGATATTGCCAATGAACTTGGCTTTAAGAAATCCAGTGTCAGCATTGCAATGAAGAATTTAAGAGAAAAGAATCATATTACGGTAACCGATTCCGGCTTCATCTATCTTACCGACTCCGGTCGTGAAATTGCAGAAATGATTTATGAACGTCATGAATTTCTTTCTACCTGGTTAGTAAGTCTTGGTGTGCCAAAGGAAATCGCAACAGAAGATGCATGCAAAATGGAACATGTTATCAGTAAAGAAAGCTTTACCGCAATCAAAAAAGCTTTGAAGCAGTAATACTACTGCTCCAAAGCTTTTTCTTTGTCTACAAACATCATAATGAATGCCATGAACAACACGGCTGCACATATCAGAATTGCCTTTTCTGCCAGTAATTTCACAAAAGCATTTCCAATAATCGCCCCTATTATAAACATCAGGATAATGCCATAATACAGCATTCCCTTAAATGCGGATTCTTTATTCTTCGTATAATGATAGTCACACCAGTTCTGTGTCCCGCTTCTTAAGTTTCCGATGCACATCGTGGTTGCAATTCCGTTTCCATGAATCTTCCGGAAGCTCTCCACCTGTATGCCACATGCCAGTGAAGTCAGACTGTTGGCTGCCAGATTCATGCTCTGTGGAAAAAAGCATACCACAAATAGTACCAGTGCTTCACACAATACAGAAAGCTGCCGCCAGTGAAACAGGCTCTTATCTTTTGCGTGCATCCGCACCACATCTGCCAATGCTATTCCGATTGCAAAAGCCAGCACCGGGAACAGATAATGCAATGCCATTCCCCAGTTTCTCTCCGATAAATTGATTCCGAGCAATAACATATTTCCCGTCTGCGCATTAGCAAATACTCCATCCCTGCACATATAGGAATATGCATCCATAAATCCTCCAGCCAACGCCAGCACGATTCCAAGTTCTATTGATTCCGACATCTGTCTGGAACGCCTCATAATTATCATCCTCTCATCCTTGGTTTTCTTCTTATTATACTATGGGTGTCAAGGGGTGGGATTCAAACTATATCTTTAACGTAGCCATAATATACGAAACTATTTTTTCTTCTGTATTCAGTTGCTTATCCACAAAATATTTTTTTAAAGATGTTTCATCTATTACTTCATTCCCCGGCTCATCATCTTTATATGCAATTCTTTTTTCAATCCAGGGGGCTTGCGAATGACTGATTAATTCAAGTGTTTTTGGTGAATAAACTCCAAATGTTTTAATTACTAAATCTATTGCTTTTATTTCATCAGCAGTAAGCTTCGATAACATGCATGCATTCATGCCTGACACTCCTCTAATAATAATCTCTTTCCATTTAACGCATAATTAACGCCATTCGAAAATGCTAATAATTTTTCTAATGCAAGAGGGGGAACCTCCCCCAAATTTGTAATAATATAATTAAATAAATGGATAGACTCCTTATTTCCAGCACAAAAAAGAGTATCTGTATTCACCATTTTGGTTTAACAAATACTCTCTCTATCAAAATATTTTTTAATTCCGGTGTGCTATTTCATCATACCATTTCATAAACACTTCCTCTTTATCAGTAGCATATATAAATGTTTTATTCTTGTATTGACTTACAACAATGGAAAACAGTTTACAATATCTTTGGGGATCAAGAGGATTGTCCATTTTTCCGTGCCAACTTTCCAGAATTATTCCTCTTTACTTTTTTCTAACTGATACCATTCTTCTAAAACATCATATGCGGTCTTCTTTTTATCATTGCTAAATATTATGTCATATTTATAATCTGCATTTAATCTATTAGCTGCAACATCATATACCAGTTTAATCTGCGTTGGCATTTCCTTTTGATGTTCCTGACATACCTTTTTGAGAGCCACGATATCATCATTAATAATATTAACTGCTTGCGATTGTCTAGGTATCGAAACATCGTATTCTTTTTGCCCCTCTACTATAACATCATTTAGCCGATTCTTCTTTACAATTTTACCATTAACTTAAAAAAAGAAACCACTTGATAGCATACCTTTTTCGCAAGAACAATAAATATAAATCCTCTCTGCTCTTTTTTCCACATATTACAGGCATATTGCCACCATATCCGCCTGTATTTCTGAAAAATAATCTTCAAACACTTTTTTCATTGCTTTTCCTCCCTTATATTTAAATATTTTAAAATCCTAATTAGTAATAATCTACACTGTAACAAAAGTTGCGAAAATTAAATATTCTACACTTCTAATAAAAGCCATTCAAAAAAAGTTTTTCCTTCATTTTTATATTCCCCCTCATCCCCCTTTGCAATCGAATCTTGTGCTATTTCTATAGCTTCTTTCGTTTTTCCCATATGCAAATATGCTAAACACTCCAATATTTTATCGTCCACATCATTTTCTTCATGAATTATGTATTCATCAATATTATAATTCTGCATAAACTTATGACTATACTCATCTAATAACCCTACAAGGTATTCTGCTTGTTCATCATACTGATTTGTAAGCTCCATTTCACCCTTTTTCAATAATACGGACGGTGCCCTAAATGCTCCACATGCTCTTAAAGAATCACTATGCTTCGCATTATCTTCCATTTGCATGATTTTCCAGAAAATATTATCATAGTCATATTCTTTAATATACATCCGATATATCATTTTCTGAGAATTAACAATAAGAAAATCACAAAATATATATGCATTTTCCCGAGTTGTATAAATACTATTATCCCTTATTCTATACCCCTTTTTCTTTACAATTGTACGTATTGAACTAATTAACAATTTCTGTTGATTTTTATCAAGTTTCATAATTTATTCTCCTGAAATAGAATACTATATTTTAATGCCAAGCTCTGCGACTACATTTTGAACCGACTGTAAAAACTTCTCTGCATTCGATGTAATATTATACAAAAAATGAATTTCAATAATTCCATACTCTATATCATCCTCTTTGTATATCTCATTATACTGTTTTTCTTCAAGAAAAGATATATATGTATTAATTTTTTCTTGTAATGCTAACAAATGATGATATTCATCTTCTAAATATTTTAAACTTTCTTTATACAGATTTTTTCCAATTGCTTTTAATGGATTAAAATTTTTATGAACTGTATCTTTAAATAATTCATTCTATTTTCCAATTCAAATTCTAATAATCCATATTTTTTTAAGAAATATATATTTTTATCAGTTAATAAAAAACCTCTGCTTTTAAGAGTATCTATTACCTCACCAACATCAATTTGTCTTTCTGCTGACCATTGCATCTGCCTAAAATTTTACCACATATTTGCTATTTTCTCTACCTATCTCCACCATCATTTCCCACTATCGGCATACGGTACTCCGTACTGTTCTTTAACATCCCATAAATAACACCGATTAAACGTTGGGATATACAAATCAATGCTGGCTAGATTTACATTCTGCTTTACGTTTCTCATAATACGCTCGAAAAGCTGAATGTCTTGGTATACCCTTTGATGATACCTGTATCATCTGGATTGCCCTGTAACAGAAAAATAGGAGATGCACCATAGCCCATAGCAGCTACGGAACCTCTCCTATTATGTGTTTTTGTTTAGGTAGAATGAGAAATTTTCATCCCCATATTCCATCTGTTGCATACCATTGTAACATGGGTGTTTTAAAGCGTTAAGGAAAATATCAAAAAATTATTACTCTCACATAATTAAAATTATATTGTTTCATAATAATTTATTCTAAAATGAAATCATCAGGAAAAATAGGACATACTATCTCCTTACTTAACAACCCACATAAAAAGTCTTCCATACTCATTATCTCAACCGAAAAAATATAGGTTCATACCAGCAGTAATATCAATCTGCTTGGCAAGGTATCTCCTGAGTTTTCGCAGGAACAGCTTTACATCCAGAAAGGCTTGTTTCGTATTCCCACCTCGGCAAAATTTTACTAGCAACTCCAACATACGGGGACTTGTTCCGCAAATCTTTATAGAACATTTATTATCGCTTACTGGAACAAATTCCTTACACAAATCTTCCACGGTCTTACCCTTTAGATACTTTCTGGCTGGGTAATGCTCCCGGAAATATACTCTTCTGCCAAATCGATATCTTTTGTTATGTCCAAATCAGGAAATTTCTCCTTATATTTTATGGTTGCGACGTAGCATCTGGAAATATTGTATTCCAGTCCATTAGTTTCTAAAAACTCAATATTGGCTTGTCCATGCCCTCTACCCTTCGTTTTAGATATAGCACCTGTCTTTGGATTGGGGCAATACTCAGAATAATACCAACTATATTAATTATTTCACTATATGATTTACACAAAAGTTGAAACTGTCTTGTACAACCATAATAAATTTTATTTTTTATAGTGAACCAAGTCATAGGGATAATATGGTACATCCTTTAAGCTACTATCATCCAGATTTAGTATTTTAGCAATAGCACCTGCTTCAAAACTCCAATACCCATAATACACATTTTTGCTTGATTTATGACTATCATACCAAGCACATTCCCTATGTATTTCGTACCATTTTTCCTGTAAATACTCTTTCAATGCTTCACAAGCTATTATTTCATCATTATCCAAAATTTTTTTTAAGCATTCGTATACTTCAAATTCAAACTCAACTCCTTCTCTCTCCCAAGTAGAATCAATTTCTTTAATCAAGAAATTGACTAAATAGTCATCAAACTTTTCAGATATAAGCCTCTGCTCTAATTCAAATATGTCACTCCTATTAACTTTGAACAATACTCCCAATGAAAGCACTTTTACCAACTCAATATAGCCATATTTTCTGTCCCACATCTTGCTATAATAAAACAATAATTTTTTGTAACATTCTTCAATCGTTTCCAAATTTTCTCCTGAAGAATATAATAAATTGATTTCTTTTTCATAGGAATTAATTAAAATACTATATCCATTACGAGTACTTCTATCTAATTCTCCTTTTTCAAGAGCTGTTTTTTTTACGGCATCT
The DNA here is from genome assembly GCF_003462625.1 of Roseburia sp. OM03-7AC. NCBI lineage: Bacteria > Bacillati > Bacillota > Clostridia > Lachnospirales > Lachnospiraceae > Roseburia > Roseburia sp. OM03-7AC. Next base: position 5,288 of record NZ_QTZJ01000001.1, on the reverse strand, counting down.
TCGAACATTATTATATATTTTCTTTCCTTTTGGATTAAAGTGTTAAAATAATGTTCATCTTTCATTCTATCTCTCATTTTTCATTCTCCTATTGTTTGATTCCATCAATTAATTCTGTTATATCAATTCCACCATCTGATGAGACATGAACCAATGTAGAACCTACATTATCTGGATTTAAAATCATTTCCATTTTAATATCATTGGCAATCTCTTCACCAACAGCATTTTCTAATCTATCAATTATCCATTTATCACTCATCTGTGGAGTTCCATCAGCCAGTATTGACAACCTTGAGCTACCATACTTTGCCTCTCCAATTATGTATGGTGGATGACCATCTGGATTATAATATACTCCATCAATTCCATGATGCGTTGGAGTATTCAAATCGGTCACTCTATCGAGACTTATTCTCTCGTATCCTTGACTTTTAAAATACACATCCATCTTCATCTCACCATAATTACCTTTTTGAATGTTATTACTTAATGGAACATCTCCATTCTCTACCCCCTTTACAATATCGTATACAAAGTCTATACCACTCTCCCCTACATTTCCCAACTGCTGCGGTCTTTTTACGTTATTTACTACTTCCAGCTCTGCCTCACTGAGCGTTCCATATGTTGCTATTCCGGTTAATGAACCAACTACAAAGCCTGCCAGTGGACTGTTGGTTGCTTCTGTCATGCTCTTTTCCACATAGCTGCTGGCTGCCATTGTCAGTCCCTGCTTGACATACTCTGTCACTACTGCCCTGCCGATGGATGTTCCTGCACTTACTGCTGCATTAGCCGCCATTCCTCCTGTCAGTATCAGAGAAGCAGCGATTGTCAAAACATTTCCTATTAAATAATAGAGGTCCGGATTACTGGCAAATACTGTATCACGGATTGGATTAACCGATACCAGCCTTGGGTCTCCTGTCACTCCCGCATATATATCCTGACTTCCTTCTACTGCATTTGCACATCCATATGAAGCTGTGCCTAATCCAATTGCTACAACTCCAACGGTTGTCACCAGTGGAAGTGCCATACCACAGGTTGCTACGACAAGCATTCCTCCCAGAATCATGGTTCCGACTCCGGCAATCGTCTTCACAATGCCTTCTTCTGTTCTCAGCCGGATAGATTCCTGCCACTGCTGTTGCTGCAGTTCATAGAACTCCTCACAGGAGTTTACCCTGTCCTTCACCTGTTCGAGATATGTACTTAACATTCCATCCATCATCTGTGCCAGTTGAAAAGACTCTGTTGCATTCACAACCGATGCATCATATGCACTGATTGTAGCACTACTGCCACCTAACTGTCCACCAATAATACTGCGAAGATAGCCTGCCATCATATCGATGGGATACATATCTGCATGGCTGTGTGCCTCTTCATATTCCCCTATCTGTGTGCGGACATTCTGCACTCCGGCAAGCGCATTGTCAAAGCAGCTTTCCATACAGGTTGTAGAAAATCTGCCCACATCAAGATAAGCAGATAGTTCTCTCTCAATATCCGCCACTTCCTCTGCTACCACATCAAAGTCTGATCTTGCTCCCTGAATGTTCTCCTCCTGTCCCTCCATGCATCTCCGACATGATAGCAATCTCTACAATACTCTTCTTACCGCATCTATCTGTTCTATCCACCAGTCAATCTGTGCCAGAATCAGTTCCCGAATGCTGGTAATTTCTTCATATTTTACCTGAAATCCCATAACTTTCTCCACTCTCCCTATTTTGTCTTTATCATTTTCATCAAAGAAGCTTCTGCATCAACCAGTTCATCACGCAGTGTGAAAAGCTTCCCGACATCCTGCGTCAGGAGGCTCTAATAATAACTCATCAGACCAATTAACTGTGAAAAGCCCGCCCGGTACGCTGTCATGGCGTCCATTGATACATTTAAATTCGGAACTGTAAGCTATTTTCCTTCTACCTCACCGGATACCGTTGAAAAAGAATTTACCTTTGATGTATAAACATTGGTATCTAATTTTATCAGCATAATGATGCCATTCCTATTCTGTAAATGTTATTCCTGTTACTATTTCTTACACTTATATGCACATTAATATGCCTTACTACCTCCACCATTCGATTGTGTACCAAATAAAATTTAATTCGTTTTTAAATACCGCTGCTATTTCGTTTTTTATTTCGTTATTTTTCTAAGTCAGCAACCACCAGTTCAACTGATGGTTTGTTATAAGCCCTCCAAAGAGCTATGTTACCGCTCGCCCAAAAGGGCGGTGTCGCAATCATTTTTACTGGTCCGCTATAAAGCGGTACTTCTTGAATCTTCTTTTCTCGATTCCTCTGCTTGCTCTTTTATATATTTTTGTACTGCTTCGTCTGTGATATTACCGATTGTTTCTACATAATATCCTATTTATTTTTTTGCAACTTAAAATTCTCAAAAGTTATTTTACAATTATCACAAAGTGGATCATATTCTTCACTCCAAAATTTCTTGTATTTAAAAATATATTATCAATATCGGCTCCACCTAACAATGCATTATTAGTTGCAAATACTTCTGCACAGTTATTAACTAGCTTTTCACCTAGAAAATTAATCACCTTACCAATAAAGTAACTTTCTTATTTCATCCGATGTTCTTAATAATCTTTTCCATTCTTCAACTGTTCTTACCGCTTCTACACTAAGCAACTCTACATTTTTTTCTAATTGTATAAATGAATTTCTTAACTCTATGCTTTTTTCTAGTATATCATCATTAATCATACCTTCATCCAAAAGAAGATTTAATGTATCTTCATGTAGAAAACTAATCGCATCTATCGAAAATTCCTCAAATAGATTATGTTTAATTGTATCATCACTTTCTGTCAACAAATAACTTCCACATTCTTGAATTGTTTTTTTAAAGTTTTCATATCTTTCTTCTAATGAAATTATCATCTCAATACCTCTAATCATAAATTATAGTTGCTCTATCACCTTTCAGCGGGATATAAGTTTCAGGATTTACTACCTTTATTTTTCCAGTAGCCCCAGATGATATTCCATAATATGAACCTCCATGTTTGCCTCCGCCTGGATGATAAAATATAGAAACATCACCATTCATTAATTTCCAACCGCCACCATTGCTTCCATATACACCTCTTGTCCAATCATTTCCAAGAACCTTCTGCAATTCATCAGCAATATCCTTTCAAACGTGTTGGATCCCTAAAAATATCATCAACAGAATTAATATTCCAATGTACATTATCTGCACCATACTTTTCCTTTAAATATTCATTCCATTCAGCCCCACTTCTAGGTATTTCATTATCAAAATTAGTCTTTCTACCACTCTCCCCTACATTCCCCAGCTGCTGTTTTCTAAGTTCCAACAGCTCCTCCGGGTTTACTTTCTTTAATGCAAGTGCTTCGTCTACCTTTCCGATTCCTCTTATTTCTGCCTCTGTGAGCCCTTCCTTGCTTCCATTCTCAAGAAAATCAAGATATTTCTGGGCATCTTCCTTTGACATGCAGGATGCTGATTATTTGAAGTTTACACAGCAAGAGCAGGAACTATATTCCGTTGTGATTTCAGATATTCTTATACGAAGTCAATATTAAATATAGTCTTTCATAATGTTCCAAACTCTTTTTACTTCGTCATTATATTTCTCATTCAACTGATTTTTTAATTGAACATCTGCATCATAAATGATGAAATCGCCTAACCCACCTCTCGCAACTGCAAAAACTCTTCATTTCCTATCATTCTTCTATTTCCAATCTATTGTAATGTTCATTTTTTAATTCTCGAACTTTATCACACCACTCACTATCAAGGAGACCAAAATTACAATATAATTCCAGATAAGCAAAACGCATCGTTCTCATAATATCAATCTTTCCTGAAAACAATGCGTTTTAACCTTAACATCTACCTTTACTTTTTTCCCTCGCTTATAGCTTTTGCCCATTGATTTTCTATTTTCTTATATTGACTCAAATTAACATCTTTTGATTGAGATACTATATTATCCAAATTTGGTGAACCGCCAAACCTATCTCCAGCCTTGCGTAGCACCTTCGATACTTCATTTCATTTTTCCTTTACATTTTTTACATATCATTTTCTAATTGCCTGTCTATTATAACCATCTGAATTTTATATTAATCAAGTTTTCTGATAGTTTTGTTACTTATAAAACCATTTTCATCTATAACGACTCTATCTCTATTGGTAATCCTAACTCCTGACTTTTCTCTAAGGCATGTTTAAACAATGTTAAAAAATCTTCACCATCACTCGTCACAAAATAATTTGATAAATCAGTTATGTCCTTACTAATATTATCGCCCCATGGTGGCAGTTTTTTAATATCATCTATATCCCAAATTACTTTATTAGGTGATATTTTCCTTAATTCTTCTTTAATTGTATTCAATTCTATTAACGCTTTACTTACATTTTCACTCTCAAGACTTCCCTGATACAATTGATTCATTATCAGCGGAAATCTACTTCCCCAACTATTATTCTCTAAATTTACAGCAACTGTCGAAAAAAAACAATGTAAAAAATCTCCACTACCTATTTGATACCATAAAAAACCAACTTTAAATCCAACTGCCATATCATATACTCCTTTAACTTTCCTTAAATCTCACTTTTATTCCATTACTTGTTCGTTCCACAATATCATTATATAAAGCATTAAGATTATTTTGCGATATATTTTGACCTCGTATATCAATTAATACTGACTGTTCTGTTCCCTCTGGTAAATTACCTATTCTTTGATAATATTGTTTTTCAATATTTCTTGCCAAGTTGCTTCTACCAGATGCAGTTTCAATTTGATAATTCTTTACATCTATACTGAATCCATCCTTATACAAGTCCGGTCTAACACTTCCTTTTGTTCCATATGGAACTTCCTTTCCCTTTATGAATGATTTTTGTTCTAAATAATCTGGGAAATCTTTTGCTGCATCTAATTCAGCTTGTCTCCAAGATGGTCTCTTTGTTAAAGAAGTACCACTCTCCCCAACATTTCCCAACTGCTGCGGTCTTTTTACATTATTTACTACTTCCAGCTCTGTCTCACTGAGCGTTCCATATGTTGCCATTCCGGTTAGTGATCCAACTACAAAGCCTGCCAGTGGACTGTTGGTTGCTTCTGTCATTCTCTTGTCCACATAGCTGCTCGCTGCCACCGTCAGTCCCTGCTTTGCATACTCTGTTACTACTGCCCTGCCGATGGATGTTCCTGCACTTACTGCTGCATTTGCTGCCATTCCTCCGGTCAGTATCAGGGA